>NZ_UWYY01000022.1 GCF_900608595.1 Promicromonospora panici
AAGGAGCCTTCCTTTTCTGACCAGTGATGGCCAGAAAAGGAAGGCTCCTTTATTTTGCGGTCAGGGACTTGGCGGCTACCGCGAGCCGGCGCCGAACCGCAATCTGCGTGTCGTTAGCGGCCCCTGCGGACGCGAATGTTTCGACTCGACGCTCTCGGCGACCATCAGGATGCGGTTCGGCGTTGATGGGGGGCGACGTGCCACGGCCCGCAGATCGCAGAGATTCACCGTGCGCGCGGTGGAATCGGGGCGATCGAACGCCGTCCGGCGACTAGACTGGCGGCCATGTCCACCATCTCCCGTGACGAGGTTGCGCGCGTGGCTGCGCTGGCACGGATCGACCTGCGACCTGACGAGGTCACCCGCCTCGCCGGTGAGCTCGACGTGATCGTCGAGTCCGTCGCTCGCGTGAGCGAGGTCGCCACCGCAGACGTGCCGGCAACGAGCCACCCCCTCCCGCTGACGAACGTGTTCCGAGACGACGTACCGGAGCCCGCCCTGCCGGTCCAGGATGTGCTGGCCGGTGCCCCGCAGCAGGAGAACGGACGCTTCGCCGTCCCGCAGATCCTCGGCGAAGAGTGATGGGAAGCAACGACATGACACAGGACATCACCCGACTGAGCGCGTCCGACCTCGCGTCCGCGCTGCGGAGCAAGGACGTCTCCAGCGTCGAGGCCACACAGGCCCACCTGGACCGCATCGCCGCCGTCGACGGGGATCTGCACGCGTTCCTGCACGTCTCCTCCGAGGAGGCGCTGGCCACGGCCGCCGAGGCCGACGCGAAGCGCGCCGCCGGCGAGGAGCTGCACCCGCTCGCGGGTGTGCCCATCGCGGTCAAGGACGTCGTGGTCACCAAGGGACTGCCGACGACCGCCGGGTCCAAGATCCTCGAGGGCTGGATCCCGCCGTACGACGCGACACTCGTCCAGCGCATCAAGGCCGCGGGCCTGCCGATCCTCGGCAAGACCAACATGGACGAGTTCGCCATGGGCTCCTCGACGGAGCACTCGGCGTTCGGCAACACCAAGAACCCGTGGGACCTCGATCGGATCCCCGGTGGGTCCGGCGGTGGTTCCGCCGCCGCCGTGGCCGGCTTCGAGGCGCCGCTCGCGATCGGCACCGACACCGGCGGATCGATCCGCCAGCCTGGCGCCGTGACCGGCACGGTCGGTGTGAAGCCCACCTACGGTGGCGTCTCCCGGTACGGCCTGATCGCCATGGCCTCCTCGCTCGACCAGGCCGGCCCCGTGACCCGCTCGGTGCTCGACGCCGCACTGCTGCACGAGCTGATCGGTGGTCACGACCCGCATGACTCGACGTCGATCAACGAGCCGGTCCCCGGCGTCGTCGCGGCCGCCCGGCACGGCGCGAACGGTGACCTCAAGGGTCTCCGGGTCGGCGTCGTCAAGGAGCTGTCGGGCGAGGGCTACCAGGCCGGCGTGTCCGCCCGGTTCGACGAGTCGCTCGACCAGCTGCGTGCGCTGGGCGCGGAGATCGTCGAGGTCTCCTGCCCGAGCTTTGGCTACGCGCTGGACGCCTACTACCTCATCATGCCCGCCGAGGCCTCCAGCAACCTGGCCAAGTTCGACGGCATGCGGTTCGGCCTGCGGGTCGAGCCTGCCGAGGGGCCGGTCACCGCGGAGCGCGTCATGAGCGCGACCCGCGGCGCGGGCTTCGGCGACGAGGTCAAGCGCCGCGTCATCCTGGGCACCTATGCCCTGTCGGCCGGCTACTACGACGCCTACTACGGCAGCGCGCAGAAGGTACGCACGCTGATCCAGCGCGACTTCGCCGCCGCGTTCGAGCAGGCCGACGTGCTGGTCTCGCCCACGGCGCCGACCACGGCGTTCAAGTTCGGCGAGAAGCTGGACGACCCGCTCGCGATGTACCTGAACGACATCGCGACGATCCCGGCCAACCTCGCGGGTGTGCCGGGCATGTCCCTGCCGAACGGCCTGTCGGACGACGGCCTGCCGGTCGGCTTCCAGATCCTGGCCCCCGCCAAGGCGGACGACCGGCTGTACCGCGTGGGCGCCGCCCTCGAGGCGGCCCTCGAGTCCCGCTGGGGCGGACCCCTCCTGAACAAGGCACCCGAACTCAAGACCACGGAGCTCGCCCGATGACCGCCGCAACGACGACCGGCCTGGTCGCCTACGAGGACGCCGTCCGCCGCTACGACCCGGTGCTGGGCATCGAGGTGCACGTGGAGCTCGGCACGCTGACCAAGATGTTCTGCGCGGCGGAGGTCGCGTACGGCGGTGAGCCCAACACCCAGGTGACGCCGGTGAGCCTCGGGCTGCCGGGCGCGCTGCCCGTGGTCAACGGCAAGGCCGTCGAGTACGCGATCCGCATCGGCCTCGCGCTGAACTGCACCATCTCGGAGAACTGCCGGTTCGCCCGGAAGAACTACTTCTACCCGGACGTCCCCAAGAACTTCCAGACCTCGCAGTACGACGAGCCGATCGCCTTCGACGGCTGGATCGACATCGAGCTCGACGACGGCGCGGTGTTCCGCGTCGAGATCGAGCGCGCGCACATGGAGGAGGACGCCGGCAAGAACACCCACGTGGGTGGCGCTACCGGCCGCATCCAGGGCGCCGAGTACTCGCTGGTCGACTACAACCGTGCGGGCATCCCGCTGGTGGAGATCGTGACGCGGCCCATCGAGGGCGCCGGCGAGCGCGCACCCGAGGTGGCGCGCGCCTACGTGCAGACGCTGCGCGACATCTTCCGCACGCTCGACGTCTCCGAGGCACGGATGGAGCGGGGCAACGTCCGCGCGGACGTGAACCTGTCGCTCCGCCCGAGCCCTGAGTCGCCCCTGGGTACCCGGACCGAGACCAAGAACGTGAACTCGTTCCGCTCGATCGAGCGCGCCGTCCGCTACGAGGTGTCCCGCCAGGCCGGTGTGCTCGACGCGGGCCTCCCGGTCATCCAGGAGACGCGCCACTTCCACGAGGAGGACGGCACCACGTCGTCGGGCCGCGTGAAGTCGGACGCCGAGGACTACCGGTACTTCCCGGAGCCCGACCTGGTGCCCGTGGCCCCGAGCCGCGAGTGGGTCGAGGAGATCCGGGCGACCCTCCCGGAGATGCCGGTCGCGCGCCGTCGTCGGCTCCAGACGGAGTGGGGATACGCCGACGCCGAGATGCGCGACGTCGTCAACGCGGGCGCCATCGAGCTCATCGAGGCGACCGTCGCCGCTGGCACGAGCGCCGCGGGCGCGCGCAAGTGGTGGATGGGCGAGCTGGCCCGGCGGGCCAACCAGGACGAGGTCACGCTCGAGGACCTGACCGTCACCCCGGCGCAGATCGCGCAGCTGCAGGGGCTCGTGGAGTCGGGCCGGATCAACGACAAGCTTGCCCGCCAGGTGCTCGACGGCGTGCTCGCCGGCGAGGGCGACCCGGAGGCAGTGGTCGTGTCCCGCGGTCTGGAGATCGTGTCCGACGACGGCCCGCTGCTCGCCGCGATCGACGACGCGCTGGCGGCTCAGCCTGACATCGTGGAGAAGGTCCGCGGCGGGAACCAGGGTCCGGTCGGTGCGATCATCGGCGCGGTCATGAAGGCCACGAAGGGTCAGGCCGACGCGAAGCGGGTCCGGGAGCTGGTGCTGGATCGGATCGGCTCGTGATGAGGCCGGGCAGGTGACACGCGGCCCGCTCCTGCACGGCGAGATGATGCGGCTGCGCCCGATCGAAGGGCGCGACGCGGAACGCCTGTGGGAGGCGGTGCAAGATCCGGAGGGTACCCGTCTGACGGGGACCACCGCCGTCTTCACGCGCGAGCAGATCAACGAGTGGGCGAGCACGGTCAGCGACCGGCCCGGCCGCTACGACTGGGCGATCTGCCCCGCCGCGGTGCGGGACGGCAAGCCGGTCAGCGACGACATGATCGGCGAGATCGTGCTCAACGACCTCGACGAGGACGTCCGCTCGGCGAACCTGCGGCTCCAGCTGCTCCCGAACTACCGGGGCCGCGGGTACGGCCGGGAGGCCATCCAGGAGGTGCTGCGGTTCGCGTTCGACGGTGTCGACGGCGAACCCGGCCCGGGCCTGCACCGGGTGAGCCTGGACGTGCTCAGCATCAACCCGCGTGCCCAGGCCCTGTACGAGTCGCTCGGCTTCCGCGAGGAGGGCCGCCTGCGCGACGTCTACCGTGACGGCGACACCTGGGCGGACGCGATAGTGATGAGTATCCTCGAGGACGAGTTCCGGGCGATGCTGCGGCCGTAGGGCGTCGCCGGGGACGTAGGTCCGGACGAGTACGCAGTCCTGAATGTTTGTCCGACTGCGTATGAAGTGAGCGCTAACATCCCTCCATGTCGCATCTGTGCCGTCTGCTGCTGCGGGCGTTTGCCGTGGTGGCGCTGACGTCCGTCGCCGCCCAGCTCGTCTGCGTCCCGGCTCAGGCGGCGACGGATATCACCGACCAGGTCCGGGGAGGCGAGAACGTCGAGCTGGCGGGCGACGCCACGATCACGCTCGGCGACGGCGAGGAGGTCGTCTACGGCGGCGTCTTCTCCGGCGTGGGCACCCTGACGGTCAGCGGGCGGGGCAAGCTCGTGCTGACCGCGGACAGCGACTTCCAGATCCCCGAGGACCGCCGACGGCAGCGGATGGAGATCCTGGGCATCACGAATCATCCCTATGCCGCCGTGCACGACCCCGACCCTCCGGCCGTCACCGTCGAGGCCGGCGCGACGCTTCAGTACGGCGACGGCACCGGTGGTACGACTGGCCGGATCGGCCACTACCCGTACGACTACCCGAACTTCGCGTGGAACGTCCTCAACCACCAGGTCGACGGAACGCTGATCGTCGCCGTCGGCGGGGCGCTGTACCACCCGGGCATCCTCTCCGGCGTCGGCGTCCTGAACCAGCCACGCTTCATCTGGGACGGCGTCGAGCTGGCCGGGGACCACCCGTTCTCGGGCACCATCGTCAACGGCACCGGGGTCCATGCCAGCAAGCGGGAGATGTTCCGGACGTCCCTGCCGAACCTGTCCAAGCTGGTCAACTATGGCTCGTTCATGATCGATACGCCCCACGCCTATGACACCGTCCTCGGTTTCAACGTCTTCTCCCGCGAATGGGGGAACGACATCAACTTCTACGGTGCCCCTGACGGCAGCCGCGTGATCATGTCCGGCGTCTACTCCTGGAGCGACCAGGGCTCGGAGACCGACCCCTCGCTGTCGAACCCCGACCTGAACTACGTCGCGGTGCCCAAGAACATCAACAAGCGTGGCGTGAACATCCAGGGCGCGATCGTCCAGTGGGGCGACGGCACCCACAACCGGTTCTTCCTGCCGGGCACGCGCGAGACGATCTACATCAACCTGTACACGCGCCGTGCCCGCGGGCACTTGATCTTCGACTACAACGGACCCGTCACGCTGGGCGCGCCGATCTCGGGCGGGCAGTACCACGACACGATGGACGCCGTAGCGGTCGGCGACGTCACCATCGCGGGCACGCCGGGGAACGACGTCACCTTCGCGGACCAGCAGAACTACGACGGCACCACCACTATCGAGGGCGGCGCTACCCTCCGGCTGGGCACGGGTAGCCCGGGACAGGACTCCTGGCTGATCACCGGAACCGAAGGCGCGAGCATCGTCGATGACGGCGCCCTCGTCGTCGGCAATGCCGAGCAGGCCATCGAGCTCTCCCGGATCTCCGGCACGGGTTCCTTCGAGCAGGCGGGCCCGGCCGCGGTGACGTTCACGCGTGACACCACCTACTCGGGGCCGACGACGGTGTCGGGAGGCGCGCTCGTGCTCGCCGGCGGAACCCTCGCGTCATCGGCGAGCCTGCAGCTCTCGAAACCTGGCGCGACGCTCGACATGACCGCGGCGGGCGACCAGACCGTGAACAACCTGAGCGGCGTCGGCCGCACGATGCTTCGCCTCGGCGCGGACACCGTGACGATCGCGAGCAGCAAGGACACGAAGTACGCCGGAGGCGTCGAGGGTGCCGGCGGCATCGTGAAGTCCGGGACCGGGACGCTCGCCTACTCCGGGAAAAGCACCGCCAAGGGGCCCTGGGCCGTCACCCAGGGGACGCTCTCGCTCGCGCGCGCGGAGCTCGGCGGGGATCTCGCGGTCGACAGCTCGCTCCGAGTCAACGGGACGGCTGCCGTCGGCGGCAGCCTGACGCTCCGGAGAAAGGCCACCCTTGAGGCGGGCACCGGCTCCGCGCTGACGGTCGCGGGCGACGTCGCCCTCGGCGGCGCCACGCTCAAGATCCGCCACAAGGACGGCGCCCCGCTTCCCCGCGAGGTGCCCGTCATCTCCTCCGGCGGTGAGATCAGCGGGACGTTCAAGGGCCTCGACGAGGGCGCCCGGCTCGACGTCGGCGGCAAGGCCTACGAGATCAGCTACGCGGACGGCCGGGTCGTGCTCGCCGCCCCGGCGCCCGCAGTCGTCCCGAGCTCGGACGCCGCGTCCGAAGCGAGTGCCGGAGTGTCCGCTCCGCCGAGCGGTGCCTCCCCGGTCGTCGTGGGTACCGTCGTCTCGGTAGCGGCGCTCGGCCTCGGCGCGCTGGTCTTCTTCGCCCTCCGCCGACGGCGAGGGATCGCAGGCCCACGGCATATCCGACGCCGCATCGCGGCGTCCTTGCCTAGACCGCAGGCCCGCCCGTGATGTAGGCCGTCAGCTGGTCACGCTCGGCCTGGATCTCGGCGATCCGGTGCTTGACCACGTCTCCGATGCTCACGATCCCCGTCAGCCGGGCATCGACGAGCACGGGGACGTGCCGCACCCGGTGCTCCGTCATGACGGGCATCAGCTCGTCGAGCGTGGCCTCGGGCCCGCAGGTGTGCACGGCGGCGGTCATGATCGCCTCCACCGTGCCGTCCAGGATGCCGTCGCCGTCCGAGTGCAGCCGCCGGACGACGTCGCGCTCGCTGACGATGCCGTCCACGTGCACGCCGTCGTCGGACACCACGACGGCGCCGATGCCGTGCTGGGCGAGCAGGGCGAGCAGGTCACGCACGCTCCGGTCCCGGGAGATCGTGACCACCGAGCTGCCCTTGCGCCGCAATGCCTCTGTTACCCGCATTCGAGTACCCCCTCGCGTGCACGCCGGAATCCGCGTCATTGCGGGCTCCTGGTACGACCGTACGGCACACGACAGGGTTCAGGTAGGGGGTGAAGTCTGATCGTCCGGCGGCGAAGGGACGGGATGCGCCGCCGCTGACGCATCCCGTCCCGGCTAGCGGGGCACGTGCGTCATGAGCACGTGGCCGATGGCAGCGTGTTGCTGCCGTTCTTGTAGAGCGTGACGCCGAAGTTGTTGCCGGCCCCGTTGGGCGTCGCGGTCAGCGTGCCGGTACTGCCGGTCACATTGGCGTTCCAGCTGTTCTGCAGCGACTGGCCGCCGGAGAGGCTGATCCTGGTGGTCCAGCTGTTCGTCCCGCTGACCGACAGGTTCACGTTGAACCGGTCGCTCCACTCCTGCCCCCTGGTGACGTTGACGGTGCAGGAGGTGCCGCCGCCACCACCTCCGCCCCCGCCGCTCGTGCCGACGGTGATGTTGGAGTTGCCGCTGCTCTGGAACCCCTCGGTGGCCATGATCTGGTAGTCGTGGTTGCCCAGGTTCATGCCGCGCGCGGCCCAGGCGTCGAAGTGGGCGCCTGCGGAGATGGTGCCGCCGGTGCGCTTCTGCTGGCGGACGCTCCAGTACTGCGGGAACGTCGCGGTGCCCTCGATGGACGGCTGGTTGTAGCGCATGGTCCGGTAGATGTCGTAGGTGCCGCCGTCGGTGGTGACGGTGCCCTGGTAGTCGCCCGTGGGCCGGTAGGTGCCCCAGTTGTCGACCACGTAGTACTCGACGAGCGGGCTCCTGGTCCACCCGTACAGCGTGAGGTAGGAGTTTCCGGAGGGGTTGAACGTGCCCGAGTAGGTGACGTTGCGCCGGGCGCCGGTGGCCCAGCCCTTGCCGGCGACGAAGTTGCCGGTGTTGCTCCACTGCGTGGAGTAGTTGCCGCCGGAACCAAGGTTCATGGAGACGGTTCCGGGGGCGTCGGTCCAGAACGAGTAGAAATACCCGCCGTGGTTGCCGGTCTCGTTGCGGTCCACCGCGGCGGCGGGGACCGAGGTGGCCACCATCCCGGCCGCGAACAGGGTCAGGGTGGCGCCGATGCTGGCCAAAGTCCGGAGCAGGCGGCCGCGGCGCGGTGGCCCCGATTGCTTGGTAAACGATTTCGCAGTGGTAAACGTTTTCGCCATGTCGCACCTCGTTGTACGTAGCAGTGAGCGGATACATGCGTGTGACGCGCGCGGGTCCCGAACAGCGGCGTCCAGGTAACCGGCATCCTTGCAGGCAGGGCCGATAGTTCGACGTCGGCGGCCTGCCGGTAGACAAGTGTGCACAGGCCGCATGGCTGGGTCAAGGGTTGGCGGGTCACCCTGTGGACGCCGGGTGTCCCGAGCCGCAGACCGGAGGTAGCGTGCAGAGGCCGCCTGCCCCGCACAGTGCCCGGCCAACCAGTGCGGCCACCCAGCATCGAAGGAGCTGAACCGTCATGAGCCGTCCCCTGCGCTCCCGGACGTCCACCCACGGCCGCAACATGGCCGGAGCCCGCGCGCTCTGGCGTGCGACCGGCATGGGTTCCGAGGACTTCGGGAAGCCGATCATCGCGATCGCGAACTCGTACACGCAGTTCGTACCGGGGCACGTACACCTCAAGGACATGGGCGACCTCGTGGCCTCGGCGATCCGGGAGGCCGGGGGCGTCGCCAAGGAGTTCAACACGATCGCCGTCGACGACGGCATCGCGATGGGCCACGCCGGCATGCTCTACTCCCTGCCGAGCCGCGACCTCATCGCGGACTCCGTGGAGTACATGGTGCAGGCGCACACCGCGGACGCCCTGGTGTGCATCTCGAACTGCGACAAGATCACGCCCGGCATGCTCAACGCCGCGCTGCGGCTGAACATCCCGGTGATCTTCGTGTCGGGCGGGCCGATGGAGGCAGGTAAGGCCGTCGTGGCCGACGGCGTCGCGAAGACGCCGCTGAACCTGATCAACGCGATCAACTACTCGGCCGACGAAGGTGTGGACGACGCCGCCCTCGGCCTGGTCGAGGAGAACGCCTGCCCCACATGCGGCTCCTGCTCCGGCATGTTCACCGCGAACTCGATGAACTGCCTCACCGAGGCACTGGGGCTCTCGCTGCCGGGTAACGGCTCGACGCTCGCGACGCACGCCGCCCGCAAGGAGCTGTTCCTCGAGGCCGGGCGCACCATCGTCGACCTGGCTCGCCGGTACTACGAGGACGAGGACGACACCGCCGCGCCGCGCGGGATCGCCACCAAGGCGGCGTTCGCCAACGCGATGGCGCTCGACGTCGCCATGGGCGGCTCCACCAACACGGTGCTGCACGTTCTCGCGGCGGCCCAGGAGGCGGAGGTCGACTTCACGCTCACCGACATCGAGGACATCAGCCGCCGGGTGCCGTGCCTGTCGAAGGTCGCGCCGAACCACCCCGACTACCACATGGAGGACGTGCACCGGGCGGGCGGCATCCCCGCGCTGCTGGGCGAGCTCGACCGGGGCGGCCTGCTGGACCACGACGTCACCTCGGTGCACACGCCCACGCTGCGCGCGTGGCTCGACGACTGGGACATCCGTGGCGGCAAGGCCACCGAGCGGGCGCTCGGCCTGTTCCACGCGGCCCCGGGCGGGGTGCGCACCACCAAGGCGTTCTCGACGAACAACCAGTGGGAGACCCTCGACACCGACGGCGCCGGCGGCTGCATCCGCTCGGTCGAGCACGCGTACACCGTCGAGGGCGGGCTCGCAGTGCTCCGCGGAAACCTCGCGGAGGACGGCGCCGTGTTCAAGACGGCGGGCGTCGATCCGGACGTGTTCCACTTCGTCGGCAAGGCGCTGGTCTGCGAGTCGCAGGACGAGGCCGTCGAGAAGATCCTGACCAAGCAGGTCGAGCCAGGGCACGTCGTGGTCGTGCGCTACGAGGGCCCCGCCGGCGGGCCGGGCATGCAGGAGATGCTCTACCCGACGTCGTACATCAAGGGTCGCGGGCTGGGGAAGGTGGTCGCGCTGATCACCGACGGCCGGTTCTCGGGCGGCTCCAGCGGCATCTCCGTGGGGCACGTCTCCCCGGAGGCCGCCGCGGGCGGCACGATCGGCCTGGTCGAGGACGGCGACGAGATCGAGATCGACGTCGACACCCGCATGATCCGGATCAACGTGCCGGACGAGGTGCTCGCCGAGCGCCGCGCCAAGATGGAGTCCTCCGAGCGGCCGTGGGAGCCCGTCGCCCGCGACCGGTACGTGTCGCCGGCGCTGCAGGCCTACGCGGCGTTGGCGACGTCGGCCGACCGGGGTGCCGTGCGGGACGTCGCGCGGCTCCGCCGGGGCTGATCCGCCCGGCGCACGCAGGACGGCAGGCCCGCACCTCCCGGGGTGCGGGCCTGCCGCTCTATCGCCGTCGCCAAGCGCAGGTCCGTGTCGCACGAGACGGCGCCCTGTGCTCGGGTGAGGCGCGAGTGTCACAGGCTCGTGACAGGGTGAGGCGAGACGAGCAGGGGACGACACCGGGAGACGGGATCATGACGGACGGCATCACCGCAGCGGAGTTCGCCGCGGCAGAGGGTACGGGCGACTGGCGTGTGCAGGGCGATTCGGCGGCCGCGCGGTTCACCACAGGTTCTTTCGCCACGGGCCTGAGGTTCATCACGCGTATCGGCGCACTCGCCGAGGCTGCCAACCACCATCCGGACGTCGACCTGCGCTACGGGACGGTGACCGTGCGGACCTCGTCGCACGACATCAACGGGCTGTCCCGGCGGGACCTCTTGCTCGCGCGGGAGATCTCGGCGGCGGCTCGCGAGCTCAGCATCGAGGTGGATCGGGGCGATCTCTGAACGGGCGAAAAAAGCGGTGACCCTGGCGCGGTGGTCGGGTAGCGTCCTGCGTTTGTGCGCTCGCTCCCGCCCCCCGCTCGGAACCCCTACTGGCGGTTCCTGGTAGCGGGTATCCGCGGCCAGTCGGCCTACCCGCTGGCGACGCTCGCGGGCCTGGTGGCGAACGCGACGTTCGGCCTGCTCAAGGGCGGAATCATGGGCGCGGCGGTCGAGAGCTCGGGCGGCGAGCTGGCCGGGTACTCCGCGGCCACCATGGCCGCGTTCGTCTGGCTGGGGCAGGGCATGCTCGGCTCGGTGAACTTCTGGGGCGGCAGCGACCTGCAGGCCCGGATCAAGTCGGGTGACGTCGCCGTCGACTTCCTGCGGCCGGTCAGCGTGCAGGCGGCGAACGTCCTGACCGACGTCGGCAAGGGGTTGTTCGCCCTGCTGCCGCGCGGGCTGCCGAGCGTGGTCATCGGGGTGCTGGTGTCGAGCATGGTCCTGCCCGCCGACCCTGCCGCGTACGCGCTGGGGCTGATCAGCCTGCTGCTCGGCATCACGGTCTCGCACGCCACCGTGTACGTGGTGGCCACGACCGGGTTCTGGCTTGTGGAGACGCGCGGCGTCAGCGTGCTCTACATGGCGCTCTCCGGGTTCTTCGCCGGCCTGTACACGCCGATCTACCTGTTCCCCGACTGGCTGCTGACCCTTGCGCTGCTCACACCCTTCCCGTCGATGATGCAGTTCCCCATCGATGTGCTCTCCGGGCAGGTCACGGGGGCGGCGGCGGGGCAGCACCTCGGGGTGCAGGTGGTGTGGCTGGCGGTCGTGCTCGGCGTCGGGCACCTGATGACGCGGGCCGGGCGCCGCAGGCTGGAGGTGCAGGGTGGCTGACGTACGCCGCTCAATGCGGGCCTATCGGGCGGTCCTCGCAAGCCGCGCACGCTCGCAGGCGAGCTACCGGGCCAGCTTTCGTATGGACCTGGTCGGCGCCCTGCTCGTGGGCATCATCGAGTTCACCGAGATCTGGGTGCTGTACACCGCGTCCGACCAGATCGGCGGGTTCACGCTCGCGCAGATCATGCTCGTGTTCGGCCTGGCCGACCTCGCCTTCTCGTTGGCGGACCTGGTGTTCGGCCACTGCGACAACCTTCCCCTGTACGTACGCAAGGGCACGCTCGACGTGTTCTTCCTGCGGCCGCAGCCGGTGCTGGCGCAGCTGGTGACGAGCGACCTCAGCCTGCGCCGGATCGGGCGCTGCCTGGTGGGCGCGACGGCGCTGACCGTGGGGCTGGTGGTCAACGACATCGACTGGGGCGTGGGCACGATCGGGCTGCTGGTCCTGTCCCTGGCCTGCGGGTTCGTCATCTTCGCCGCGCAGTTCGTCATGGCGGCCGGGCTGCAGTTCTTCCTGATCAACGGCGCCGAGATGACCAATGCGTTCGTCTACGGCGGCCGGTACGCGGCGACCCAGCCCGCGACCGTGTGGCCGCGCGCGCTGCTGGTCCTGTTCGGCGGGATCTTCCCCGTGGCGTTCGCCGCGTACCTCCCGGTCTCCACGTTGCTCGGGGTGCCCAGCGTGGCCGGGCTGCCCGTATGGCTGGGCTGGTGCGCGCCGGTCGCGGCGCTCTGGGCAGTGTGCGTCGCCTGGCTGTGCTGGCGCTGGGGCCTTCGTCACTACCGAGGAGCAGGCGGATGAACGTCATCGAGACCGAGGGCCTGACCCGGGTGTTCACCGGGCGGCCGGACCGGAAGAACCGGCTGCGGCGGGCCCGGCACGTCGCCGTCGACGGCCTGGACCTGACCGTCGAGACGGGTGAGTCGGTGGGCTACATCGGCGCCAACGGCGCCGGGAAGTCGACCACGATCAAGATGCTCGTCGGCATCCTGGTGCCCACCAGCGGTGCGGTGACCACGGTCGGGCTGCACCCGCTGAAGCAGCGCCGCGCGCTCGCGCGCCGGATCGGCGTGGTCTTCGGGCAGCGTTCGCAGCTGTGGTGGGACCTGCCCGTGCGCGAGTCGTTCTCGATCCTGTCGGCGATCCACTCCCTGTCCGCCGGCGACGAGCGCACCCGGACGGCCGAGCTCGTCGACATGCTCGAGATGGGCGAGTTCCTGACGACGCCCGTGCGTCAGCTGTCGCTGGGGCAGCGCATGCGCGCCGAGGTGGCGGCGGCGCTGCTGCACCGGCCTGAGCTGCTGATCCTCGACGAACCGACGATCGGCCTGGACGTGCTGTCCAAGCAGCGCCTGCGCGAGTTCCTCGTGGCCCAGCGCCGCGAGCACGGCACGACGCTGCTGCTCACCACCCACGACATGGGGGACGTCGAACGGCTCTGCGACCGGATCCTCGTCGTCGACCACGGCCGGCTCGCGTTCGACGGCACGCTCGACGGGCTGGCCCGTACGGTGGGCGCGCGGCGCGAGCTCGTGGTGGACCTCGCGACGGCGAGCCCGGATCTGGTGGACCTGGACGGCGCGGAGCACGTGCGCAGCGAATCGGGCGGCCTGCGGCAGCGCCTCGCGTTCGACCCGCAGCACACGACGGCGGCACGTCTGCTCGCCGCGGTGTCCGAGCGAGCCGAGGTGCTGGACCTGTCGATCACCGAGCCGGACATCGAGGACGTGGTGCGGGAGATCTACCGGGCCACCCGGGGCTGACCCCGCCGGGGCCCCGGGCCCCGGGTGGTCGGCAGAACGTCAGGTAGTCGGCATTCCGAGCTGCCGATGACCTGACATTCTGCCGACCACCCGGATCCAAAACCCGCGCGTCACGGGGGTGCCCTACTCTGTGCCGGTGCTTCCCGAACCAGCCGCCGTGCTGAACCCGGTCACCGCCCGATCCACCGAGCCGTCCCAGCAGCCCTCGCAGTCCCCGCGCCCTGTCGCCCGCATCGCCGAAGTGGCCGTTCACCTGCCCGAGCGCACCCGAGACGTGGCCGACGCCGAGCGCGAGCTGCACCGCAGGAACCCGAAGGTCGCGCCGCGCCTGCCGATGGTGTCGCGCCTGACCGGCGTGCGCCGCGTCCACGTGGCCGACGACGACCAGCAGGCCTCCGACCTCGCCGTCGCCGCCTCGCGCACGGTCCTGGACCGGGCGGGACTGGAGCCGGCGGACGTCGACCTGCTGATCTTCGCCTCCGCGACGCAGGACATGATCGAGCCCGCGACCAGCCACATCACCGCCGCCAAGCTCGGCGTCCGCGCGCCCGTGATGGACGTCAAGAACGCCTGCAACTCCGTGCTGAACGGCATCGAGGTCGCGGAGGCCCTGATCGGCACCGGCCGGTACCGCCGGGTGCTGGTCGCGTGCGGCGAGATGCCCACGCGCGGGGTCCGGTGGGACGTGCCCGACCGCCGCACGTACGCGATGTCCGCGGCCGGCTACACGATGTCCGACGCCGGGGCCGCGGTGCTCGTCGAGGCGACCGGCGCCGGGGGCGGTGGTGCCTCCGGGCGGATCGACGGCTTCGAGGACGACCTCGCCGCGGAGCTCGCGGGGCTCGTCGGGACCGCCGGCCGGCCATCGGGCATCCTCGGCTCGGCGTTCGCCGCCGAGTCGCAGCACTGGGACGTCGGCATGCTCCCGGGCGGCGGCACGGTGAACCCGCGCGACCCCGAGCGGACCTACTTCGAGATCGACGGCTCGCGGCTGCGCGAGGCGTTCGACGCGTTCGGGTCCGGCCCCGTGGACGAAGCCCTGGCCGCGGCGGGCGTGACCATGGACGACGTCGCGCTCGTCGCGGTGCACCAGGTGGCGGTCACCTACCTCGCGGACGTGCACCGAACGGTCGGCGTGCCGGCCGACCGCACCATCGTCACCGTGGCCGACCACGGGAACATCGCCTCTGCGACGCTGCCGTTGCAGCTCGCCATCGCTCTGGAGTCCGGCCGGCTGCAGCGGGGCGACGTCGTGCTCCTGCTCGGCCTCGCGGGCGGGATCAGCATGGGGGCGATGGTGGTCCGGTGGTGACCCCGCACCGCGAGCGCCGCGAAGGAGCGGAAGAAGCAGTGGAGCACCCGCGCCTCGCCGTCGTCGTGCCCGCGCTGAACGAGGCGCACGAACACGGGATCCTGCGCACGCTGGAGGCGCTGCACGCGCAGGAGGACGACGATTTCGACCTGGTGGTGGTGGACAACGGGTCCACCGACGGCACGCCCGACGTCGTCCGCAAGGCGATAGCGGACTGGGGACGGCTGCGCTGGCGCGTCGTCGAGGAGACCCAGAAGGGGACCGGCGCCGCCGCCGACACGGGCATGCGCGCGGCCATCGGGCTCGGCGCCGACCTGCTGGCGCGGACGGACGCCGACTGCCTGCCGCCGTCGACCTGGACCCGTGCGGTGCGGGCGGCCTTCGCGTCGGGCGACGAACTGGTCGCCGGGCGGCTCGTACCGCGGACCGACGACCTGCCGGTATCGCGGTTCCAGCAGGGCGTGCTGTCGTTCGCGCTGTGGGCGTCGAGCACGTTCGGCAAGGTCCGGCCGGGCAACCAGGACGAGGGCTACCTCGGGCCGTACGTGATGACGCCCGGCTGCAACATGGCGATCACCGCGTCCTTGTACGAACGCGCCGGCGGGTTCCCGCGCACCCGGATCGAGGACGTGCACGAGGACCGCGCCCTGGTCAACGCCGTGCGGCGGCTGACGACTCGGTACGCGGAGCATCCTGAGGTATGGGTGCGCGCGTCGACGCGCCGCGTGCACGCCTGGGGCCTGGTGCGCACACTCGGCTGGTACGCGGACCACCGTTACCGGCCCGAGGTCGTGGACATCCGATGAGGACTGCACTGGCGGGTCGGCGGTTGACGGCGGCCGTCGTCGGCGAGGCGCCCGAGGCGGCCTGGGAGGAGCATGTGCAGCGGGCCGCGCACCCGGTGGCCTACCCGGCGCTCCGGTCCGCCCGGAACCGGCCCGTGGTGCGGGTACCGCGCATCGGGGTGGTGGTGAGCGACGCCGCGCTCGCGCGCGAGGTGCTGCTCGACCCGGACCACTTCTCGAAGGTGGGCCCGGGAGCGCCGTCGGACCTGTGGACGCCGGTGCTCGGGCCGTCCGTGCTGCTGAACATGGAGGGCGCCGAGCACGCCGCGCTGCGGCGCGCGCTCGGGCCCCTGTTCTCGCCCCGGGCGGTACGCCGGCTCGTGGCGGCGGACGGCGCGGGCGACACGGACGGCGCGGGTGTGCTGCCGGACCTCACGCGGCGGCTCGCCGACGGGGAGACCGTGGACTTCGCGGCGGCCGTGTCGGCGCAGGCCGGGGCGGTGATCTGCGGGATGGTCGGGCTGCCGCCGACGGACGACGCCGTGCGCTCGTCCATGGCGGCCGCCCAGACGATCACGGGGATGGTGCGGCTGCACCGGCACGGGCTCACCCGGTCCCAGGTGACCCAGGCACGGGCGGTGCTGGAGCGGCTGACCGCGCCCGCACGCGCCGCGTACCGCGCGGGCGACTCCGCGACGGTGCCCGGGCGGATGCGCGACCTGGGCCTGTCGGAACGCGAGGCGATGGGCGCGGTCGGGGCCTTCGTGCTCACCGGGACCGAGACCATCCAGTCGTTCGTGCCGCGGCTCGTCGCGATCGCGCACGACACGGGCTGGACCGCCCGCCTTCTGGCGGACGACGCGCAGCTACGCCGCCGCGCCGTCGAGGAAGGGCTGCGCGTCACGGTGCCGACGCCTGCGATGCTGCGCTCCGTCCGTGGCCCCGCGTCGGTCGGCGGTGTGCCGGTCGCCGCGGGCGACCGCGTCGTGATCGCCACCGTGAACTGCTGCCGGGCGGCCGGCGGCTTCGATCCCGACCGGCCCGTCGACCCCGCCGTCCGGCACCTCTGGTTCGGCGCCGGGCCGCACTTCTGCCTCGGCATGCCACTGGCGGTCGCGCAGGTGGACGCGGTCCTGGACGCGCTCGCGGCGGCGGCGTCGGACGGCCGCGTGCCGGTCGTGGGGCGGCGCCGTGCCGCACACGGCGTGCTGGTGCCGGCGTACCGGTCCCTGAAGCTGAGCATGCGCGCCGTCGGTGGCGCCGGGTTCCCGGAGGTGGCGGCGTGACGCACTTCCTGGACGATCTGCTGGCCGTGGCGCGGGACGCGCCCGACGTCGTCGCGCTCCGCTGGTTCGGCGACAGCCGGTTCGGCGGCCTGCTCGGCCGCCGGGACGGCGCGCGGGTCCGCGAGGAGGTGACGTTTGACGAGCTCGCCGAGCGGATCCAGTGGACGGCAGCCGGTCTGCTCGCGCGGGGCATGGAGCCCGGCGACCGGGTGCTGTTCAGCATCCGGCCCCGGCCGGAGGGCGTGATCCTGTGCCTCGCGATCCTGCGCGCGGGTGGCGCCGTCGTCTTCGTGGACCCCGGCTCGACGCCGGAGCTGTTCGCCGCCCGGATCGCGGCGGCGAGACCGCGCTGGGCGGCGACGGAGGCGTTGCTGTACGCAGCGTCGTCCGGCCCTTTGCGGGGGATCGCCCGGTCGCGCGGGCTGCTGCTCCCGGACTACGGGCGGCTGCCCGTGCGGCACCTGTACACGGGACCGCGGCTGCCGGGAGTGCCCCGCGGCGCCCGGCGAGTGCAGCGCCTGGCGAAGCCGGGCGTGGGTCCCGCTCCGGGCTCGGGTCCGGCTGCGAGCTCGGCTCCGGGCCATGCTTCGGCGTCCGGGGGAGCGACGGACGACGCCGACCGGGAGGCGCTCATCGTGTTCACGTCCGGGACGACGTCCGATCCCAAGGCGGTGGTGCACACCGCGCGCACGCTCGGCGGCATGCTGAGGCTGTTCGCGCAGGTCGGCGACCTGCGGCCCGGCCAGCGGGCGCATACCGACCAGATGTTCCTCGGGCTGCCCGCGATCCTCGCCGGGGGCACGTGGGAGATTCCGGCGAGGTCGCCGAAGGACGCGCCCGAGGCGTTCGCGCGCGGCGTCGCCGGGGCCGACTCGTCGTTCCTGGTCCCGGCCGACGTCACCGCGCTGCTCGACGTCCTGGAGGCCCGGGCCGAAGCGGCACCCGGGTCCGCGGACCCGCGCGACGCGGCGTCGGCGGCGTCAGCGGAACCTCTCGACGGCGGCGAGCGCCGGGCAGTGGGCCCGGCCGTGCTGGCTGTCGGCGCGGCACCCGTCACGGTCGCGCTGCTCGAACGGGGCCGCCGCATCCTGCCGGGTACGCGGTGGCTCGCCGTCTACGGCGCCACCGAGATCCTGCCCGCCGCGGTGACGGACGCGGGCGAGAAGATCGCGGCTGCGGCGTCGGGCGACCTGGTGGGCCGCCCGCTGGACGGGATAGGCGTGCGGGTCGACCCGGCCGTCGTCGACCTGGACGATGCCGCGCCGGGCGGGCCGACGTCGTCGGACGGCGAACCGCCGGTGGGAGAGCTGGTGCTGACCGGGCCGTCGCTGATGGCGGGCTACCTGGCGGATCTCGACGCGGGCAAGCCCCGCGCCACCGAGCACCGCACCGGCGACCTCGCCTATCAGGACGGCGCCGGGCGGATCGTGCTGGTCGGCCGGAACCGGGACATGATCATCCGCGGCACGGTGAACATCTACCCCGGCTTGTTCGAGCCGCGTCTGCGGGAGCTTCCGGGGGTGGCGGACGCCGTCCTGGTGGGTGTTCCCGTGCCGGACGGCGACGAGCGGGTGGTCCTCGTGGTGACAGCGGAGGGCGGGCCCGGGGGAGCGGGGGCGCCGCAGATCCGGCCGGACACGGAGCTGGCCCGGTCGGTCGCGGACCAGGTCGCGGGTGTGCTGGACCACGGCGCGCTGCCCGATCTGGTGGTCGAGGCGTCGCACCTGCCGCTCGCGGGCCGCTCCCGAAAGCCTGATCGTCGTGCACTGGTCAACTTGGTGTCACCACTGGCGGGTACAGTGCGCGCATGAGGGTGGCTGTGACCGGTTCGTCGGGTTTTGTCGGGGGTGCCGTCGTCCGCGACCTCGCGGCGCACGGGCACGAGATCGTCGCGTTCTCGCGGCGTGTGCCTCGTCTGCCCAGCGAGATCCTCCATCAGGTCTCGCACCAGTTCTGGGACCTGCGGGACGGGCCGCTCGCCAAGGAGGACCGGCCGGAGGACATCGACGCCGTCGTGCACTGCGGGGCTGCGGTGAGCGACGGGGGCAACCACGCCCGGGCGTGGGTGGTCAACGTCGAGGGCACGCGTGCCGTGCGCGAGACGTTCCCGGAGGCGCGGTTCGTGCATGTGTCCTCGGGCAGCGTGTACGACCCGCGCACGCCCAGCGTGACCGTGAGCGAGGCGGAGGCGCCCGCACGCGGCTACGTCAACGCGTACGGCTCCACCAAGGCGGCCGCCGAGCGTTACCTCGCCGCCGACGCCGCGCGCGAGGACCGCGGGCCCGTCGTCGTGCTGCGGCCGCACGCGGTCTACGGTCCTGGCGACACGACCCTGCTGCCGCGCCTCGAGTCCGCGGCGATCGGCGCCTGGCTCCCGATCCCCGGCGGCGGGAAGGTGCGCCAGCACCTCACGCACATCGAGACACTGGCCCAGGCGGTGCGGGCGGCGCTGGACGCCGACGTCGAGCCGGAGATGGCCGCCGGCCGGCCGCTCGTGGCCAACGTCGCCGATGCCCGGCCCGTCGACCTGGACGAGACCCTCGAGCTGCTCATGTTCGCCAGGTTCCGGCCGGTGCAGGTGGTGGGGATCCCGATCCGGCTGGCGAACGCGCTGGCCTGGGCCGGGGAGCGGGTGTCCCGGTGGACCGGCCGGGAGCCGCGTCTGTCGCGGTACGCGATCAGCCACCTCGCGATGGAGCGCACCTACGATCTCACGGTGCTGCGCGAGCGCCTCGGCGTCGACCCGGCGCCGACGTCCCTGCACGGCGCGATGAGCTGGTAGACGTCTGTCCGGAATGCCCTACCCTGTGCGGGTGATTCCAGCGAGCGAGGCCGCGGTCGAGACGCTCGGGCTGCGCAAGACGTACCGGACGGTACGCGGGCGCGCGGTGGGCATCGACGGGCTCGACCTGCGGGTGCCGGCCGGTGGCCTGCACGCCCTGCTGGGGCTCCCGGACTCGGGCAAGACCACCGCGCTCCGCCTGCTCACGGGCCTGGCCCGCGCCGACGCGGGTGCCATCAAGATCTTCGGCGTCCCCGTCCCGGACGGCCTGCCCGGCCTCGTCGGCCGCATCGGCGCCGTCGTCGGCGAACCCGGGTTCCAGCCCTGGCTGAGCGGCCGCCGGAACCTGGGGCTGCTCGCCTCCGTGGCCGGCGTGCCCCGCACGCGCGTCGACGAGGTGCTCACCCGGGTGGTCCTCGCCGACCGCGCGAAGGCGGCCTACGGCACCTACTCGGCCGAGGAGGAGAGCCGGCTCGCGCTGGCGGCCGCGCTCCTGCGCGATCCGGACCTGCTCGTCCTCGACGAGCCGAGCGCGGGCCTCGACGCCGTGGGCACCCGCGAGATCCGCCAGGCCTTGCGCCGCCTCGCGGACCAGGGCAAGACGGTCCTCGTCGCGACCGGCGTCCTGACCGAGGCGCAGCAGATCGCGGACACCGTGACGGTGCTCGACCGCGGCCGCGTGCTCGCCCAGGGCAGCACCGCCGACCTCCTGGGCGACGCCAAGGTCAGCGTCCGGGTCCGCCTCGACGAGCCGGCGAAGGCCGCCACGGCGCTGCGCGCCGCCGGTTTCGCGATCCGGTCGGACGGCGACGCGCTGCAGGTCGACGGCGTCGCCGAACCGTCCGACATCTCCAGGGCGCTCGCCAAGCAGAAGCTGTTCGCCGGCGAGCTGGTACCGCAGCGCGAGGACCTGGCGGCCGTCATCGGACGGCTGAGGCCGGTCGCGCCGCCGGTTCCGAAGCCACTGAGCCGCGCGGAGGAGCGGGCCGCCCGGAAGGCGGCCGAGCAGCAGGCCGCGGACCGCAAGAAGGCCGCCGACCAGCGCAAGACCGACCAGCGCAAGGCCGACAAGGAGGCGGCGGCGAAGAAGGCGGCCGACGCGGACCAGGACGAGACCACCAAGCGCGCCGAGGAGGAACGATGACGGGGCTGCTGTGGGCCGAGCTGCGCCGTTTCGGCACGCGCCCGGCGAACCTGTGGATCGCCGCGGGCATGCTGCTGCACGTGGCGCTCGCGGTGGCGCTGACCGCGTTCGAGGCCGGCGCGACCACCCTCGCCGGGATGCTGGAACAGGGGCAGATCTCGTTCTACGCCATGACGTCCGTGTTCCTCGCCTACGTGGCGGGTGTGCTGCTGGTGACGGGCGAGGCGGCGTCGGGCGGGACGCGCGCGCTGCTGACCGTCGAACCGCGCCGGGGCCGCGTCTACTGGACCAAGCTCGCGGCCGCCGGGCTCGCGGCGGTGCCCGGGGTGGCGGCGGCCTACGCCCTGCTGGCCGTGGGCATGTACGGGGTGCACGCGCGCGTGGGCCTGCTCGGCGGCCCGTCGTCGGACCTGGTGGTCGCGATGACGTGGAGCGGCGTACGAGTGCTGGCGCTGGCCGTGTGCGCGGCCGTCGGCGGCGCGGCGCTCGGCGTGCTGGTGCGACGCTGGTGGGTGGCGGTCGCGCTCGCGGTGGCCTGGTTCCTGGTGGAGCAGCAGGTGGTGCTGACCTCGACGTCCGGCGCCGGGACCTGGGGCCCGTTCACGAACGCCGACATGTGGGTCCGCGGTACCCGGACCGTCCTGTCCGGGGAGGGCGCCCTCGCAGGCCCGCTGGTGCACAGCGCCGTCCTGCTGCTGGGCGTCACGGTCGTGCTCGCAGTGCTCGGCGCCGCCGTCTTCCGGCGCCGAGATGTGCCCTGAGAAACGCGCGCGGACGCCTCGGGAGGCCCGGAATTCCGCGCATGGAACCTTTCCGCGTCTCGGATCGTGGGACCTTCGGCCCGCTGGGTGACATCGCCGAAGATTCGGCGTAACGTGCGTCACGTGCAGACGATCATTCTTGTAGTACTTCCTGAGCGCGCGGCCTAAGCCCAGCACAGGCATCGTCCGCGCGCTCACCCTGGCAGTCCTTGCTTACCAAGGACCCGGGGTTTTTTTGTTGTCACGAACGCTCGCTTTCGCCCCAGCACGGGGCGCGACGGCAGGAGATCCGTATGACCGGCACACCGACACCCGCACAGATCGCCGCGCGCGCCGAGGCGCGTGACCAGGTGCGCACCGAGCTTCGGTCCCGCGTGGTAGGTGGTAAGGCCGAGCCCGAGGCGGCCGCGCCTCGCGTCGGGCCGGAAGAAGTCACGGGCGCGCAGTCCATCGTCCGCTCGCTCGAGGAGATCGGTGTCGACACCGTCTTCGGTATCCCGGGTGGCGCGATCCTGCCCCTCTACGACCCGCTCATGGACTCCGCCAAGCTCCGCCACATCCTCGTGCGGCACGAGCAGGGCGGCGGGCACGCGGCGTCGGGCTACGCGCACGCGACCGGCAAGGTCGGGGTGACCATGGCGACGTCGGGCCCGGGCGCGACGAACCTGGTGACGCCGATCGCGGACGCGCACATGGACTCGATCCCGCTCGTGGCGATCACCGGCCAGGTGGCCTCTTCGGCGATCGGGACCGACGCGTTCCAGGAGGCCGACATCGTCGGCATCACGCTGCCGATCACCAAGCACAACTTCCTGGTCACCGACCCGGCCGACATCCCGCGCACCATCGCCGAGGCGTTCCACATCGCCTCCACGGGGCGGCCGGGGCCGGTGCTCGTCGACATCTCGAAGTCTGCGATGCAGTCGCGCACCACGTTCTCCTGGCCGCAGGAGATGCAGCTGCCGGGCTACCACCCGGTGACCAAGCCGCACTCGAAGCAGATCCGCGAGGCCGCGAAGCTGCTGGCCACGGCCAAGCGGCCGGTGCTGTACGTGGGCGGCGGCGTCATCCGGTCCGGCGCCGCGGAGCTGCTGCGCAAGCTCGTCGACCTGTCCGGCGCGCCGGTCGTGACCACGCTGATGGCCCGCGGCGCGGTGCCGGACAGCCACCCGCAGCACCTCGGCATGCCCGGCATGCACGGCACGGTGCCCGCGGTGGCGGCGCTGCAGAAGGCGGACCTGGTCTTCGCGCTCGGCGCCCGGTTCGACGACCGCGTGACGGGCAAGCTGTCGAGCTTCGCACCGCTGGCGGCGATCGTGCACGCGGACATCGACCCGGCGGAGATCGGCAAGAACCGTGAGGCGGACGTCCCGATCGTCGGCGACCTCCGCGAGGTCATCGGCGACCTGCTGCCCGAGCTGGCCCGCGAGCACGAGACGCACGGCAAGCCCGACGTCGAGGGCTGGTGGCGTCAGCTCGACGAGTGGCGCCGCACCTACCCCCGCGGTTACACCCAGCCGGAGGACGGGCACCTCTCGCCGCAGCACGTGATCCAGCGCCTCGGCGAGCTGACCGGGCCGGACGGGATCTACGTCGCGGGCGTGGGGCAGCACCAGATGTGGGCGGCGCAGTTCATCAGCTATGAGCACCCGAACACCTGGATCAACTCCGGCGGCCTCGGCACCATGGGCTACTCCGTGCCTGCCGCGATGGGCGCCAAGGTGGGCATGCCCGACCGGACCGTGTGGGCGATCGACGGTGACGGCTGCTTCCAGATGACCAACCAGGAGCTCGCCACCTGCGCGATCAACGACATCCCCATCAAGGTGGCGGTGATCAACAACAGCTCGCTGGGCATGGTGCGGCAGTGGCAGACGCTCTTCTACGAGTCGCGCTACTCCAACACCGACCTGCACACCGGCCACGGCACCCGGCGCATCCCGGACTTCGTGAAGCTCGCGGACGCCTACGGTTGCGAGGGCATCCGCGTGGAGCACGCCTCCGACGTCGACGCCGCGATCAAGCGGGCCAACGAGATAGACGACCGGCCCGTCGTCGTGGACTTCACCGTCTCGCGTGACGCGATGGTGTGGCCCATGGTCGCCGCCGGCGTGAGCAACGACGACATCCAGTACGCACGCGGCATCTCGCCGGCGTGGGACCGAGAAGACTGAGCGAGGACTGAATCCCATGTCGAGGCACACCCTGTCCGTGCTCGTGGAGAACAAGCCCGGCGTGCTCACGCGCGTCGCCGGCCTGTTCGCCCGTCGCGCGTTCAACATCCACTCCCTGGCGGTGGGCCCCACGGAGCACGAGGAGATCTCGCGCATCACCGTGGTGGTCGACGTCGAGGAACACCCCCTGGAACAGGTCACGAAGCAGCTCAACAAGCTCATCCACGTGATCAAGATCGTCGAGCTCGAACCCGAGTCGTCAGTGCACCGCGAGCTCCTGCTCGTCAAGGTGCGGGCCGACGCCGCCACCCGTACCGGGGTGCTGGAAGTCGTCGAGATGTTCCGGGCGCGCGTCGTCGACGTGGTGCCGGACGCCGTGGTCATCGAGGCCACGGGACCCGCCGCGAAGCTGGACGCACTGCTCGCGGCGCTGGAACCATACGGTGTCCGTGAGATCGTCAAGTCCGGGACCCTGGCCATCGGCCGGGGCGCCCGATCCATCACGGACCGTGCGTTCGAGCGCTCGGTCCGGTCCGCGTGACCGCGTGACCTACCCACTTACCTTCCACCGAGAAATCACACTGAGGAGCAAGAACCGTGGCTGAGCTGTTCTACGACGATGACGCCGACCTGTCGATCATCCAGCAGAAGAAGGTTGCTGTGGTCGGCTACGGCAGCCAGGGCCACGCGCACGCCCTGAACCTGCGTGACTCCGGAGCGCAGGTGACCGTCGGCCTGCGCGAGGGCTCCGCGTCCCGTGAGAAGGCCGAGAACGAGGGCCTCGCGGTCGCGACCGTGCCGGACGCCGTGCGGGATGCCGACGTCGTCGTCATCCTCGCGCCCGACCAGGTGCAGCGGCACCTGTATGCCGAGGACATCGCGCCGAACCTGAAGGAGGGCGCGGCGCTCGTCTTCGGGCACGGCTTCAACATCCGGTACGGCTACATCAAGCCCGAGGCCGGGCACGACGTGCTGATGGTCGCCCCCAAGGGCCCGGGCCACATCGTGCGCCGCGAGTTCGCCGACGGCCGCGGCGTGCCCGTGATCGTCGCGGTGGAGCAGGACGCCTCGGGCTCCGCCTGGGACCTCGCCCTCTCGTACGCCAAGGGCATCGGTGGCCTGCGCGCCGCCGGCATCAAGACGACGTTCACGGAGGAGACCGAGACCGACCTGTTCGGTGAGCAGGCAGTGCTCTGCGGCGGGGCCTCGCAGCTGGTCCAGTACGGGTTCGAGACGCTGACCGAGGCCGGCTACCAGCCGGAGGTCGCGTACTTCGAGGTGCTGCACGAGCTCAAGCTGATCGTCGACCTGATGATCGAGGGCGGCATCGCCAAGCAGCGCTGGTCCGTCTCCGACACGGCCGAGTACGGCGACTACGTCTCCGGGCCGCGGGTCATCGACCCGCACGTGAAGGAGAACATGAAGGCCGTGCTGGCCGACATCCAGAGCGGCGCCTTTGCGGCGCGGTTCATCGCCGACCAGGACGCCGGCGCCCCGGAGTTCAAGGAGCTGCGCGCCAAGGGCGAGCAGCACCCGATCGAGGCCACCGGCCGCGACCTGCGCAAGATGTTCGCGTGGATCAAGCCGTCCGACTCGGACTACGTCGAGGGCTCTGCCGCTCGCTGACGCAGACAGAACAGCGCCCCCACGCTCCGCGAGGAGTATGGGGGCGCTGTTGTGTGTGCGGTGCGGGATCAGCTCTTCAGGGAGTCGACCCAGTCCTGGTTGTCCGCGATCCAGGCCTCGACGCCCGCGGCCGGGTCGTCCGGGTTCTGGTTGACGACCTGGTCCTCCAGGGTGCCGTACTGCTCGTCGTCCAGCTTCGCGTTCGCCATCATCTCGGCGACCTCGGGGAACTCCTCGCTGAACCCGGCGGTCGCGAGCTCGTGGAGCGCCTCCGGCTCGCCGAGAGCACCCTTCGGGTCCTCCAGGTCGCGCACGGGGAACGTGTTGTTCGCCCAGAAGGGACGCCACAGCGTCACGACGATGTCCTCCTCGGAGCCGACCGCGTCCTCGAGGGCGTTCAGCATGGCCGGTGTCGAGGAGGTCTGGAGCTCCCAGCCGTCCTCGTCCAGGCCGTACTTCGGGATGACCTGCTCCTGGACGGCCTTGGTGAGGCCCGCGCCCGCCTCGATGCCGACGATCTTGCCGTCGTAGTCGCCCGACTTGCCGACGAGGTCCTCGATCGACGTCAGGTCGGAGTACTCCGGGACGGCCATGGTCAGCTTGGCGTCGTCGTAGTACGCGCCGAGGTCCTCGATGTCGTCGCCGTACTCGTCCATGTAGGACTTGTGCGTGACCTCGGGCCATGCTGACGGGTACACGTCGAAGTCGCCCTCGGCGAGCCCGGTGTACAGCGGCGCGGCGTCGTTGATCTCCTCGATCTCGACCGTGTAGCCGTCCTCCTCGAGGATGTTCTTCCACAGGTAGGCGGTGCTCAGGCCATCTGTCCACGAGGGGATGATGCCCATCGTGATGGTCTGGTCGCCGCCGTCACCGCCGCCGCTCTGTTCGCCCGAGCCGCAGGCCGAGAGGCCGAGGGTCAGGGTGAGAGCCGCCGTGGCGGCTCCGATCCGCTTGCCGGTCGTGCCGATCATCTTCAGGCCTTCCGTTTCGTATATGCATCGTCGTGTACGTAATCGTTGGGTAGGGAAGTCATGTGGTCCGCGGAGGTGTGGCGGTCAGGAGACGCGGGCCGGGGTCCTGTCGGCCGGAGTGCGGGTGAACCGGTCGCGCAGCTCGCGGAGCCGGCCGTGCCCCGGACGGCGGGAGCCGATCGACGCCGTGAGCCGGTCCAGGAAGATCGCCAGGATCACCACCGAGATGCCGGCGTCGAACCCGAGCGCGAGGTCGAGCGTCGAGATAGCGCTGACCACCTCGTTACCGAGGCCGCCACCGCCGACCAGACCGGCGATCACGGCCATCGACAGCGCGAGCATGATCACCTGGTTGACGCCGGCCATCAGGGTCGGCAGCGCCAGCGGCAGCTGGATGTCCTTGAGGATCTGCCGCGACCCGGCGCCGAAGGCATGCCCGGCCTCGACCACCTCGCTGTCGACCTGACGGATGCCCAGCTCGGTGAGCCGGACGGCTGGGGGGAGCGCGAAGATCACGGTAGCGACCATGGCGCCGGCTACGCCGATGCCGAACAGGATGACCACCGGCACCAGCCAGACGAAGCCGGGCATGGTCTGCATGAAGTCCATGACCGGTTTGAGGATGCGGCTGACGGCGGGCGAGCGCGCCGCCCAGATGCCCAGCGGGATCCCGATCACCAAGGCGAACAGCGTTGCGACCACCACCAGGGCCAGGGTCTCCATGGCGGGGTCCCACATGTCCATACCGATGATCACGACCATGCCCACCAGTGACCCGACCGCGAGCTTCCAGTCGCGCACGAGCCAGGCCAGCAGGGCGAAGACGATCGCGAGAACCAGCGGCTCCGGGGCCTGAAGGAGCTCGGCGAACCCGTCGATCACGCTGTTGATGAAGTCGCCGATGGCGTCGAAGGCGGCGTCGAAGGTGTCCTTGAACCAGTCGAACCCCGTCTCGAAGAGTTCGCCGACCGGAAGCGGGGGCACGATCGTCAGGGGAGTGGTGCCCTCAATCACGGACGGCCTCCTTCATCTCGTCGATATCGGGGGTCAGCACGGTCTCGGTCTCGGAGGAGGTGGTGACCTCCGACTCGTTGGCTGCTGCGAGCGCCGCGAGCAGCGTGATGCGCGGGATGACGCCGTTGAGGCGGCCGGCGTCGTCGACCACGGCGATGGCCGGGGTCTCGGCCGCCGGGCCGAACAGGTCGGCGAGCGACGTGTCGGGGGTGACGCGGGCGAAGTCGGGTACCGGCTTCATGAGGCCGGTGATGTCCTTCTGGTCGAGGTGCCGGCCGACCTCGTCCTCGGTGACGTAGCCCTTCAGGGTGCGGTCGCGTCCGGTGACGAACATCGCCGGGAGCTGGTGCTCGCGCATCAGCTTGTGCGCGGCGCGCGGTCCTTGCTCGGCCCCGAGGACGGCGGCCGGCGGCTCCATGACGGACGATGCCGTCAGGACCCGGGTGCGGTCGACGTCGGCGACGAACTGGGCGACGTAGTCGTTGGCGGGGTCGGTGAGGATCTCCTCGGCCGTTCCGACCTGGACTATCCGCCCGTTGCGCATCATGGCGATCCGGTCGCCGATCCGCATGGCCTCGTTGAGGTCGTGGGTGATGAACAGGATCGTCTTGCCGAGCTTCTGCTGGAGCTCGATGAGCTGGTCCTGCATGTCTCGCCGGATCAGCGGGTCGAGGGCGCTGAACGCCTCGTCCATCAGCAGGATGTCGGTGTCCGCGGCGAGCGCGCGGGCCAGGCCGACCCGCTGCTGCATGCCACCGGACAGCTCGCTGGGCAGGTGCTCGTCCCAGCCCGTCAGGCCGCACAGCTCCAGCGCCTCGTGGGCCCGCCGGCGCCGCTCTTCCTTGGCGACACCCTGGGTCTCCAGCCCGTAGGCGGCATTGTCGATGACCGAGCGGTGCGGGAAGAGCGCGAAGTGCTGGAACACCATGCTGATGCGCTCGCGGCGGAGCCGGCGGAGGTCCTTGCCGGTGGCGGCGGTGATGTTCTCGCCGTAGAGCTCCACGTGGCCGGCGGTCGGCGGGTGGAGCCCGTTGATCATGCGGATGAGCGTGGACTTGCCGGACCCGGAGAGGCCCATGACCACGAAGATCTCGCCCTCCTCGACGGTGAACGACGCGTCGATGACCGCCGGTGTCAGTCCTGCTTTCTTCAGCTCGTCCGTATCGGCGCCGGCTTCGAGGCGCCTGACGCCCTCGCGGCCCTTGCGGCCGAACACCTTGTACAGATGATGTGCCTCGATGGCTGGCACAGAGCCTCCTTGCCTTGGCAGGAAATTGTCGAAAACGCGTCGATAAGACGCGAACCGTCGTCCACCCGACCACGATCAGTCACGAACATGCAAACCCGGTAAGCGTTCGTTACCGGATTGTTCAGCCCTCGTAACGTGTCCCGACCCTCGTCCGACAGCGGTGGGTTAGGGCAGGATGTCCTCGTGACCCACGACGTGAACCCGCAGGCCGCGGACGACGACAGGCCGAGCGACCCCGAGTCCGGGGCCGAGCCTTTCGACCCCGCGACGTTCGACCCCGAGGCAGTGTCCGTCGAGGACTCGGAGCTGGCCGCGGAGGTGCTCGATTTCTGGGCCGCCACGCGCCAGTACGCCGGTATGGCGAAGGCCAGCATCGTCGTCGGCCAGACCGTGAGCGAGACCGTGCCGCCGCAGGCCTGGTCGTTCGGCGACGAGCCGGAGCTCGCGGAGAAGCTGCTGGGCGCGGTGCTGGCGGGGAACAAGACGGCGACGTCGTCGGCCCTGTGGGACTACGACGACGAGGGCGCGCCGCTGCCGATGGTCGGCGAGCTGTCGATCCTGCTCGACGGCGAGGGCCACCCGCGGGCGCTGATCCGCACCACGAGCGTCGAGACCACGACGTTCGAGGAGGTCGACGAGGACTTCGCAGCCGCTGAGGGCGAGGGCGACCGCACGCTCGAGTCATGGCGCGCCGACCACGAGGCGTTCTGGCGCCGGAATCTCGGCGAGGGTCGCGAGTTCACGACGGACATGCCTGTCGTGTGCGAGCGGTTCAAGCTGCTCTACCCAAGGTCCTGAGCAGGTTGCGCCGGGTGCGGGGCGTACCCCGGCGCGACGCGTAGCGGCGGCCGGTCAGCTCTCCACGGCAAGGCGCCGGTCGATGCCGGTCCCGCGCTCCGGGTCGCTGCCGCGCACGTGGATCTCGGTGCTGTCCACGGTCGCCCGGTAGAGCCGGAGCTCGGCGTCCCCGCTGAGCTCGTCCACGCCGTAGGCGCGCACGCCCCTCCGGACCGACGAGAAGGCGGCGGCGACGGCGGAGGGGAGCTCGGCGTCGGGCACCTGTGTCGCGGTGGCGCCCAGGTAGACGGCGGCGATGCCGGGGCCGGGATCGACCTGCGAGTTGTAGATGACCATCTCGACGCGGGGCTGAGCGGCGACGTTGCGCGAGTGCCGCGCGTGGGGCGACGAGATCCAGTAGAAGTCGCGGTAGCCCACGTGGTTGTAGAAGACGGGCGAGACGCGTGGGGTGCCGTCGGGCTGGCTGGTTCCGAGGACCATGAAGTGGTTGTCGTCGATGACGCGTCGCGCGATGTCCCTGGGTTCCGTGCTGGTGGTTTCCATTCGGGATGGACGGCCGGTGAGCGGGGAAGTCATCGGGAGTGTCAGTGTCTCGTCGTAGCGTCTGGGCATCGGTCCGGTCCTGGGCCGACGTTCCCGACATGAGGTGAGAGCGATGGCGCTGCGCTGGTACTCGACCGTGGTGGAGTCCACCGACCACAAGAAGCTGGGCCGCTGGTGGGGCGAGGCCCTGGGCTGGGAGGTCATCTTCGAGACGGACGAGGAGTCCGTGCTGGTGCCGCCATGGGCACGCGAGCTCTCCGGAAAGCTGGACTTCCACCAGGTTCCGCCCGGCATGGTGTTCGTCCCGGTCGAGCACGAGAAGGCCGGCAAGAACCGGCTGCACTGGGACTTCGCGCCGCACACGAGCGACGACCGGGACGCCGAGGTCGCCCGGCTGGTCGAGCTGGGGGCCACGGTGATCGACGTCGGACAGCCGGCCGACGCGACGTGGACCGTCCTGGCCGACCCGGACGGCAACGAGTTCTGCGTGCTCTCGGCCAGGGAGCAGTAGACCCCGGCCTGCGAGCAGTGCGCGGAGCGGGCGATGAGTTTCCGCCGCGGCGGCTGTCAATCAAACATGAGCACACACGTGAAGACCAAGAATCTCGGTGACCTCTACGAGCTCGCGCCGCTGCAGTGGGAACCCGTGGCCGCGGCGCTCGCCGACATCGGCGACCAGGCGCCCGGCGGCCGGGGGCCGGACCGCCACTCGCACTGGCTCACGACGATCAATGCCGACGGCAGCCCGCACACCACCGGCGTCGGGGCGTTCTGGGACGACGGCCGGTTCTACATCGTGTCCGGCCGCGGTGTCCGCAAGGGCCGGAACATGGAGCGTGATCCGCGGTGCACGGTGGCGGTCGCGGCGGACGACTACGACGTGGTCGTGGAGGGGGTGGCGGAACTGGTGACCGACACCGCCACCGTCGCGCACATCGCCGAGGTGGCGGCCGCGGGTGGCTGGCCGGCGACGGTGGACGAATCGGGCACGGCGCTCACCGCGCCGTACAGCGCGCCCTCGGCAGGCCCGGCCCCGTGGCATGTGTACTGCGTGACCCCCACGAAGGCCAACGCGCTGCTCGTGCGGGACCCGGGCGGGGCCACGTCGTGGTCGTTCGACTGACTCGCCGTCGGCCTCGCCCGCGACCTCGACCACGCCGTCCATCACGTGAGACCCGCGTCTCATCCGACTGGTCGCGCGCGTAGGCTCCGGACATGGCACAGGTGGGTACGACAGACGGCATCGACCTCGCAGTGGTCGCAGGTGACGGCATCGGTACCGAGGTCGTGGAGCAGGGGCTCTCGGTCCTCGAGGCGGCGCTGGCGCCGTCGGGTACCAAGCTCTCCACCACCGAGTTCGATCTGGGCGCGCGCCGCTGGCACGCGACGGGCGAGACCCTCACCGACGAGGACCTCGGGAAGATCAAGGGCCACGACGCCATCCTGCTGGGCGCCATCGGCGACCCGTCGGTCCCCAGCGGTGTGCTGGAGCGCGGCCTGCTGCTCAAGCTGCGCTTCGCGCTGGACCACTACGTGAACCTGCGCCCGACCAAGCTCTTCGAGGGTGTCACCAGCCCGCTGGCCGACCCGGGCGAGATCGACTTCGTCGTGGTCCGTGAGGGCACCGAGGGCCCGTACGTCGGTAACGGCGGCGCGCTGCGCGTCGGCACGCCGCACGAGATCGCCACCGAGGTCAGCGTCAACACCGCGTTCGGCGTCGAGCGCGTGGTGCGGGACGCGTTCACCCGGGCGAACGCCCGCAAGCGCAAGCACCTCACGCTGGTGCACAAGCACAACGTGCTGGTGCACGCCGGTCACCTGTGGCGCCGTACGGTCGAGGCCGTGAACGCCGAGTTCCCCGACGTCACCACCGACTACGCGCACGTGGACGCCGCGACCATCTACCTCACGACCAACCCGAGCCGGTTCGACGTGATCGTGACCGACAACCTCTTCGGTGACATCCTCACCGACCAGGCTGCCGCGATCAGCGGCGGCATCGGGCTGGCGGCGTCGGCCAACATCAACCCGGACCGCACCGCGCCGTCGATGTTCGAGCCGGTGCACGGCTCGGCACCCGACATCGCGGGCCAGGGCAAGGCCGACCCCACGGCGACCATCCTCTCGGTCGCCCTCCTGCTGGACCACCTGGGCTTCGCGGCCGAGTCCGCGCGGGTCCAGGACGCCGTCGCCCAGGACCTCGCGACGCGCGGCGACGTAGTACGCACCACCGACCAGGTAGGCCGCGACATCGCGGCCCGCGTGACCGGGTAAACCCGCTGCACGACGGCGGCGCCCGGGTCACGCAGACCGCACCCGGGCGCCGCCTTCGTACGTCGAAGGCCGTCCGGGCAGGCGCCCGGCTCGGAATGCTCTCCCTGCCTTGCCGGGCGTGGAAGACTGACAACAGCATTCCGGTGAAAGGCATCGACATGACAACAACGACGGACCCCATCCTCCCGACCCGGCTCGAAGACCTGGTGGCGCTCTTCGACGTGCGGCCCACGGACGTGCCGACGCCGGACGAGGAGCGCGCCGAGGCGCTCCGCGCACCGAAGTTCGGGACGGTCTTCACGGATCACATGGCGCGGGTCTCCTGGACCAGCGCAGACGGCTGGCGGGACCGGCGGATCGAGAAGTACGGTCCGCTGCAGCTCGACCCGGCGACGGCAGTGCTGCACTACGCGCAGGAGATCTTCGAGGGCCTCAAGGCCTACAAGCACGCCGACGGCTCGGTCTGGACGTTCCGCGCGGACCAGAACGCGGCGCGCTTCGCCCGGTCGGCGCACCGCCTCGCGCTGCCCGCGCTCAGCGTGGACGACTTCATCGGGTCACTGGCCGCGCTGGTCCGCACGGACATCGACTGGGTGCCCGACGGCGAGGACTCGTCCCTCTACCTGCGGCCCTTCATGTTCGCCTCGGAGGTGTTCCTCGGGGTGCGGCCTGCGCTCGAGGCCGAGTACCTGGTGATCGCCTCGCCGGTCGGACCGTACTTCCCGGGCGGCGTCAAGCCCGTGTCGATCTACGTGTCCGAGGAGTACCACCGGGCAGGGCCGCCCGGGGGTACCGGCGATGCGAAGTTCGGCGGCAACTACGCCGCGAGCCTGCTGCCGCAGCTCCAGGCGCAGAAGGAAGGCTTCGACCAGGTCTGCTTCCTCGACGCGGCCACCAGCACCTACCTCGAGGAGCTCGGTGGCATGAACGTGTTCCTCGTGACGGACGACGGGACGATCCACACGCCCGAGCTCGGCTCGATCCTGGAGGGGATCACCCGCGCCTCGGTGCTGCAGCTCGCCGCCGACCGCGGGTACGAGGTGGTGGAACGGCGGATCCCGCTCGCGGAAGTCGCGGCCGGCGTCGAGTCCGGCAAGGTCAAGGAGTTCTTCGCGTGCGGCACCGCCGCCGTCGTGACGCCGGTGGGTCGCCTCGCCGGGACCACGTTCGACCACGAGATCAACGGCGGCGAACCGGGCGAGCTCACCATGGCGATCCGCCAGGAGCTCACCGACATCCAGTACGGCCGCGCCGAGGACCGGCACAACTGGATGCGCCGCCTGGCCTGACCCTGCCGAAGTAGAACTCTGGCGAGGTAGAACTGCAGCGAGGTAGAACCAGGGCGAGGTAGAACTGCAGCGAGGTAGAACCGCGGCCTCCGCTGCGGTCCTACTTCGCCGCAGTTCTACCTCGCCCTGGTTCTACCTCGGCAGAATGGGGTGGTCAGGTCCAGAGGCGGCCTATCGCGTCGCGGGCTACCAGGAACCCCACGATGCCCACCACCCAGGCGGTCGTGCTCGCCGCGTTCTTGGTGAGCCAGGCGTCCAGCCGGCCGAGCGGGCGCGCCACGAGCCGCGCCGCGAACACCCGCGCGGCGGTCAACATCAGGGCCGGCGCGATCATCACCAGGCAGTACCCCAGGATCCAGAGTCCCGACGTCGGCCAGCCGGGTCCCTGCGTCCCGATCAGGCCGAGCGCCGCGAGGTAGGGGAGCATCGTCGCGACCTCGACCAGCCCGGCAGCGACCGCGAGCCCGGCGAGCGCCGCACCACTTCCCGACTCACTGCTCAGCACCCGCTCGCGCCAGCGGCTCAGCCGGCCGGCACGGGCCGGCTCGGCGAGGGCCGGTGCCGCATCCGACGTCGTACCCGGCGCGCCGCCCGCCGCGGGCGCGCCGCCCGCGGGCAACGCCGCACCGCCCGCCACGGACTCGGCAGGCTTGCGTCCGCCGGCGGGTTCCAGCTTGAAGCTCCACGCGAACAGCCCCACGCCGAGCAGGAGCTGCGCGATCAGGAACGGGCGGGTGCTCGACAGGGTGGTCAGCGTGTCGCTCAGGGCACCCGCCCCGAGCAGGATCGCCAGCCCGACCAGCGCGTAGAACCCGGCGATCGATCCGAGGTAGAGCAGCATCCGCCCCACGCGCACTCGCCCGGGCGCCATCAGGAGCCACACCGGGATCAGCAGGGTGCCGAAGCTCGTCGAGTCGATCAGCGCGAGCAGGGCCAGGGCGCCGATCAGCGCGGCGCCCGTGAGCTCGCCGGAGATGAATTCCATGCCCACAGCCTGGCGCGGGCCTCGTGGGGGCGCATCGGCCGAAGCGACGAGGGCCGGATACATCCTTCGGATGACCCGTGCCGCGCCGCCTCGTGCTGAGATGGTGCCATGTCCCGCGCCGCCGACCTGATCGCGCCGATCACCAAGGTGGTCAACGCCGAGGACCGGCGCGGGGACATCATCACGGCCGCCGGCCTCCTGGCCATCGCGCTCGCACTGGACGCGCTCGGTCTGGTCCGGACGTCCTGGAGCGGTCCGCCGGACGTGCCGTCCTGGTGGTTCGTCCTCCCGGCGGTCGTCGCCTGCACCGCACTCGTCTGGCGCCGGCACCACCCGCTCGGAACGCTGGGCGTCGCCACGGTCGCCCTCGTCGCCGACGTCGCCCTGGGCGGCAGCGTCGGCCTCCTCGTGATCGTGTGGGAGGCGCTGTACTGCGTGCATCTCTACGGTCGGCGCGTAGCGCGGCGGGTCACCGCGATCAGTGTCGCCGTCGTCTCCCTGGCCGCGATGATCCTGGTCGGCGAGATGACGGGCGAGGCCAGGCTCGCGGTTCTCGCCGGGCTCCAGGCCGTCACCCTCCTGGTCATGCCGATGTGGTGGGGCGCGAACGTGCGCCAGGGCCGCGAGCTGACCGCCGCCGCGCACGAGCGGGGACGGCTCGAACGCGATCGCAGCACCGCGCTCCTCCGCCTCGCCGAGGCCGCGCGGCACGACGCCGTCCGCGCCGAGCGCACCGCCGTCGCCCGGGACCTGCACGACGTCGTCGCGTCGCACCTCTCCGCGATCACCATCACCTCGGGCGCGGCGCTCGCCGGCGAGCCCGAGCCGGAGCGCGACCGGGCCGCGCTGCGCAGCATCCGCGCGGAGAGCCTGGCCTCGCTGCAGGACATGCAGGCGATGATCCGGGTGCTGGCCGCCGAGACGGGACAGGGTGGGCAGGCGCAGGGCGGCCCAACGGCGGACGGCGGGCCGTCGTCCGGCCCGGCCCAGCAGGGATCGGCGCCGCCCGGCGCGGGCGCCGTCGGCTCCGACCTTTTGGCCGCGCCGCGCGTCGCTCAGCTCGCGCCCGTGCTGGAGCAGGTGCGGCTCGCGGGGCTAGAGCTGACGGTGACCGATCCCGACGGTGTGCTGGCCGGCGACACGATCCTGCCCGCGGCGGTCGACCACGCGGTGTACCGGGTGGTGCGGGAGGCGCTCACGAACGTGCTCAAGCATGGTGGTGCCCGCGCGGAGATCCGGGTCGCCGCGGGGGACGGGCTGGAGCTCACGGTGCATGACGACGGGGTCCGCCCCGGGGACGCTCCCCGGGATCCGGCCGACGTCGGCGGCGGGACCGGGCTCGGTCTCGTGTCGATGCGCGAACGCGTCGAGTCCCTCGGTGGCACTTTCGAGGCGGGGGCGGCGAACGGCAGGCCAGACGACGGCGGCGGTTCTGACCGCGATCGCGACGGGCGCCGCAGCGGTCGGGCCGACGGCCCGGGATGGCAGGTCCGGGCGGTACTGCCGCTGCCGGGCCGGGCGGCCGCGGAGCCGGCGTCGTCGGACCGGACGATCCGGGGGATCCGCGCATGATCCGCGTCCTGCTCGCCGACGACCACGCGGCGATCCGCGCGGGCCTGCGCATGCTGCTCGCGACGGCCGGCGACATCGAGGTGATCGGCGAGGCCGGTGACGGCGCGGTCGCGGTGGCGAACGCGCGGGCGCTGCGCCCCGACGTCGTGCTCATGGACGTCCGGATGCCCGGGACCGACGGCGTCACCGCGACCCGGCAGATCGTCGAGGAGGGTCTGTCCGAGGTCCTCGTGCTCACGACGTTCGACCTGGACGAGTACGTGTTCGGCGCGCTGCGGGCGGGCGCCGCGGGCTTCCTCCTGAAGACCGCCGAGGCGACGGCGCTGGTGGACGCCGTCCGGCACGTCGCTGCAGGTGACGGTGTGGTGGCGCCGGAAGTCACGCGCCGGCTCATCGCCGAGCTGTCGGCGCCGCGGGCGGGGAACGGCGTCGGCCACCGCGGCCCGGTGACGGAGCTGCCCGAGGACCTGACCCCGCGGGAGCGTGACGTGCTCGCGGGTCTCGGGTTCGGCCTGTCCAACGCCGAGCTCGCGACCGAGCTGATGATCAGCGAGGCCACGGCCAAGACCCACGTGTCGCGGGTGCTCGCCAAGCTCGGTGTCACCTCCCGCGTTCAGGCCGCCATCGCGGCGCGGGACGCGGGGCTCGCGTAAGCCGCTGCGGTCGGGGCTCGTGCCCGATCTCAAAGATCATCGAAGCGCTTGCGTCAAACCCTTGACTTCACCCTCGGGCACCCCGAGCATGGGAGCGTTCCCACAGGTGCACACGAGAAAGGCCTCGTCATGCAGAGAACTGCGCGCACCATGGCCGGCATAGTCGCCGGCCTCGCACTGACACTCGCTTCGGTCGCCCCGGCGGCCGGGGCCGCAACGGCCAGCAGCGGTACGGAGACCGGCAGCGTCGCCGGAGAGACGCAGGACAAGGGCAAGGGCAAAGACAAGGACAAGGACACCGTCGCGGACATCGCGGCCGACATGCAGCCGGGCTGGAACCTGGGTAACACCTTCGACTCGACCGGCAGCGACGAGACGTCGTGGGGCAACCCGCGCGTCACCGAGGAGTTCCTGGACCAGATTCGTGCCCAGGGCTTCAACAGCATCCGTATCCCCGTCACCTGGGGCCAGCACCAGGGCGGCGCACCGGACCACACGATCGACCCGGCGTACCTCGACCGCGTCGAGGAGGTCGTGGGCTGGGCGCTCGATGACGGCTTCTACGTGATGATCAACATCCACCACGACTCCTGGCAGTGGATCAACACGATGCCCACCAACCACGATGCCGTGCTCGACCGCTACAGCGACACCTGGACCCAGATCGCCGAGCGGTTCCAGGACGCGGACGCCCGCCTCACGTTCGAGAGCGTCAACGAGCCGCAGTTCGCGAACAGCTCGGGCGAGGCTCAGGAGCTCGAGCTGCTGGCCGAGCTGAACAGGGTGTTCCACGAGATCGTGCGCGGTTCGGGCGGCGTGAACGCGACCCGGCCGCTGGTGCTGCCGACGCTGCACACAGGGTCTGATCCGGCCCTGCTCGACGCGCTGGCCGCGGAGATCGCCGCACTGGACGACCCGAACCTCATCGCTACCGTGCACAACTACGGGTTCTGGCCGTTCAGCGTGAACATCGCCGGGTACACCCGGTTCAACGCCGAGGTGCAGCAGAACCTGACCGACCAGTTCGATCTGGTGCACGCCGCGTTCACCGCCCGCGGCGTGCCGGTGGTCATCGGGGAGTACGGGCTGCTCGGGTTCGACCGGCACACCGGGACCGTCGAGCAAGGCGAGAAGCTGAAGTTCTTCGAGTACTTCGGTTACGCGGCCCGGCAGCGCGGCTTCACGACCATGCTCTGGGACAACGGGCAGCACTTCGACCGCACGGCGTACAGGTGGCGAGACCAGGCGCTGTTCGACCAGATCTCGTCGAGCTGGACCGAACGGTCGGGGACGGCGTCGTCCGACCTGGTGTTCGTGCCCGCCTCGGGCAACATCGCCGCCCAGAGCCTGACGCTCAACCCGAACGGGACGAGCTTCGAGGCCGTGCTGCACGACGGCGGCGAGCTGGTCGCCGGGACCGACTACACATTGGCGGGCAACGAGCTGACGCTGTCCGCCGCGCTGCTGGAGCGGCTCGCGGGCGACAGGACGCCGGGCCCGGCCGACGAGCTGGTGGTCCGGTTCTCGGGCGGCGTGCCGTGGACGGTGCGGATCATCAACCAGGAGACGCCGGTGCTCCAGGCCGCCTCGGGCACGACGGGGTCGTTCGCGATCCCGACGTCGTTCACGGGCGACCTGCTCGCGACGATGGAGGCGAAGTACGCGGACGGTTCGAACGCGGGGCCGCAGAACTGGACGTCGTACAAGGAGTTCGACGTGACGTTCAGGCCCGACTACGCGGCCGGGACCATCACCCTCACCCCGGAGTTCTTCGCCGAGGTGAACGACGGGACCGTGAACCTGACGTTCCACTTCTGGAGCGGGGACACGCTCACTTACGCCCTCACAAAAACGGGAACCACGGTAACGGGCACCCCCTGACCCGTCCGTTGAGTGCGTGATTCTCGCCCTGTCAGCACGTGCTGACAGGGCGAAAATCACGCACTCAGCGAGGGGGTCAGGGCGAACGGCGGACCACAGTTCGGCTCAGGGTGCCCGTCAGCAGCGAGTAGACGGCCGAGCCGATGACGATCCAGACGACCGCGGCGAGGATCGCCGGGACGAGCTCGAAGTCGCCCGCGAAGGGCACCGCGGCGAGGATCACCGTGGCGAGGCCCACCACCCAGCCGAAGAACGACCGGGGGCGCGGCGTGCTCATCACGAGCAGGTAGAGCACGATCGACGCGACCAGCGCGAAGAGGGCACCCGCCACGACCCAGGCCATCAGGTCGGAGCCGGTGGCGAACAGGTCGGCCTGCGCCTGGATCTCGAGGTTCAGTACCTCCTCGAGGATGAACTCCGCGGCCAGCCCGATGAGAGCGGCCACGAGCATCGTCGCCAGCGCGCCGGCCCAGTAGCGGCCCACCTCCAGGCCGAGGCGCGGGTCCTGGGTGCCGGACGTGACGGGCTGGACCGTCTCGTCCGGTGTCTCGCCCACCGGCTGGGTCGGCGTGCCCGGCGCCTGGGCGGGCGGCGGATAGGCCGGCGGCGGTCGCTCGCCGTAGTCGGCGTCGTAGGGGCGGTTCGGGTCGCTCATCGTGGTACCTCCCGGTTGTGAGGCCTATGTCCACTCCAGCACAGATCGGCGAGAGTCGCACGGCACGCACCTAAAGGACCGGGCTCACCTGGTGTTGCGGGCGCAACCGTTGTGACTACGTGTCCCTTTTAGCCGCAACGGTCGCGCCCACAAGAAAGGAGGTCAGCTCAGGGACTGGAGGTCCAGGACCAGGCCCTTGATCGCGGTCGCCGGGACCTGGGCCGTGTCGTCGTCGACCCAGCGGGCTACGGACGACGGCACGTCCGCGTCCGAGCACAGCACGAGCGGGGTGTCCGCCGACGAGTCGGGCAGGCGGCCGTGCGTACCGCGCACGTAGGACGCGTCGAGCGGCGTGGTGCTCATCGCGTACCGCAGGCCGAGCTTCTTGCGCACCAGGTTCAGCCCGGCCTTCGCCTTGGCCAGCGGGTCAGCCGGGTCGAAGAACAACTCGGCGGGGTCGTAGCCCGGCTTGCGGTGGATGTCGACGCCGCGCGCGAACTCGGGCGCCCGGTCGTCGTCGAGCCAGTAGTAGTAGGTGAACCACGCCCGCGGCTCGGCGACGACCACGAGCTCGCCCGCCCGCTCGTGGTCCAGCCCGTACCTGGCCTGCGCCGCGCGGTCCAGCACCTCGTCGACGCCGGGCACCCCACGCAGCAGGTCCGCGACCCGGGTCACGTCCGAGAGGTCGTCGACGTACACGTGCGCCACCTGGTGGTCGGCGACCGCGAACGCCCGGGAGGTCCACGGGTCGAGCTGTTCGCGGCCGTCCTGCGTGTACACCTCCAGGAAGCCCTCGCGCCGCAGGATCCGGTTGATGTCCACAGGCTGGTTCGCGGGCCCGATGCCGTACTCCGAGACGGCGACGACAGTGACGCCCGCCGCCTCGGCGTCGTCGAGCAGAGGCGTCAGGGCGACGTCGAGGTCGGCCGCCGCCCGGTCCGCCTCGGGCGAGCTCGGCCCGAAACGCTGCAGGTCGTAGTCGAGGTGCGGCACGTACGCCGTCGTGAGCTGGGACTTCCGCGTGCGCAGCAGGTGCCGGGTCACGTCCACGATCCACCGGGTGGAGGCGATGGACGCCGTCGGGCCCCAGTAGGTGAACAGCGGGAAGTCGCCGAACCGGCCGGTGAGCTCGCCGTGCATGGCCGCCGGCCGGATGTAGGCGTCGGGCGACTTGCGCCCGTCGGCGTGGTAGATCGGGCGCGGCGTGACGGTGACGTCGGTGGTCATGCCCATCGCATACCACCAGCACACGTTGTCGGCGGTGTACATCGCGTCGCGCTTGCGGGCGGCCTCCCACACCTTCTCGCCCGCGACCAGCTTGTTGTGCTGGCGCCAGAGATACACGTCGCCCAGCTCGCGGAAGTACCAGCCGTTGCCGACGATCCCGTGCTCGGCCGGCATCAGCCCCGTGAGCATCGTCGACTGCACGCTGCACGTCACGGCGGGCAGCACGGTGGCGAGCTCGGACTGCCAGCCCGAGCTAGCCAGCCGCCGCAGGCGCGGCATGTGGGCCAGAGCGCGGGCCGTCAGCCCGACGACGTCGAGCAGCAGGACAGGCTTCATGCGTGGCTTCCTTCCGTGGCGGCGGCAATGAGGTGTTCCCGGGCCCAGCGCAGCTCGGCGGCGATCCCGGTCACGAGCTCGTCGGCGCCGTCGGGCAGCACGTCGGGCGGCAGGACCGACCACGTGTACGTCTCGACGTCGAGGTGCGCCTCGTCGCCGTGCGGCGCGGCCCGGACCGCGGCGACGGCGTCGCGCAGCACCTCGGTCGTCGCCGCGAGCGGCGCCGCCGGCTCGTGATGCAGCGGCACGTGGAAGTGCACGCGCCACGGCCCGTCGCCGGGCAGGCCCGGCCGCCGGTCGGCGATGCCGAGCGCCACGGGCAGGTCGTCGGAGGCCAGCACGTCGCCCGTTGCCGCCAGCTCGCGCACCTGGTGCAGGTAGCGCTGCTCCACGAATCGCCCGACGGCGTCCCGCGCGCCCGGCGCCGCCGGTTCGGCGACCTCCAGCGCGGCGGAGGCCTGGACCTTGACCACGCGCAGGCCCGCGTCCGTGATCCGGCGGACGGCGCCGCCCGGGTCGGCGAACGAGACCGCCAGGTGGCACGTGTCGAGGCAGACGCCGACGTACTTGGGGTCGATGCGCCGGTCCTCGGGCCACTCGGGGCCGGTCCGCGCGGCGAGCCACGAGACGACGTCCTCCACGGTGTCGAGCACGCAGCCGGGCTCGGGCTCGACGGCGACCCGCACGGTCCGGCCGGTGCGTTCCGCCAGCGACCGCAGCTCGGCCGACAGTGTGGCGAACGCCTTGGTCGCCTCGTCGTCGTCGGCGCGCGTCCAGGGCGCGCGCCACGCCAGGGGCAGGGTCGAGATCGACCCGGGGACGCCGTCGGGCAGCAGGTCGGCCAGGACGCGCGCGCAGGCGAGTACGTAGTCGAGGCGCGCGCGCTCGGCCCACGTGGGGGAGTACACCGCGAGCTTGACCACCTCGCGGTGGAACCCGCCGTACGGGAAGGCGTTCAGGGTGTGCACCTGGAGCCGGTGCTCCGCGAGCGCAGCGCGCAGCCGGTCCCGGTCGGGCGCGGACCGGTCCAGGCGGTGCGCCAGTTCGGCGGGCAGCCACAGGCCGACGCCGAGGGTGTCGAGGCCAGCGGCCTCGCGCACCGGGCCCGAGTACCGGGCGAGCTGTTCGATCACGCCGTCGAGGTCCTCGGCGGGATGCACGTTGGTGCAGTACGAGAGCAGCATGTCAGGTCCCCTCAGGCTCGGACGCCGCGCAGCACGGACGAGCCCTCGAACTCGACGCCGGGTGTCGGCGGCGCGCCCTCGCTGAAGCCGGGCACCGGGTCGAGCACGAGGTTTCCCGACTGCTCGTAGAACGCGGCGGGGTTGCGCCAGAGCACCTGGTCGACGTCGTCCTCGGTGAAGCCGGCCGCGAGCATCGCCTGCCCGGTCCGCGCGGTCTTGAGCGGGTCGGAGCGGCCCCAGTCGGCGGCCGAGTTCACGATCATCCGGTTGATGCCGTACTCCTTGAGCAGCGCGACCATGCGGTCCTCGTCCATCTTGGTGTCGGGGTAGATGGAGAACCCGGCCCAGGCCCCGGCGTCGCGCACGAGGGCGACGTTGGTCTCGTTGAGGTGGTCCACGAGCACCCGTTCGGGCGCCAGCCCGGACTCGCGCACGACATCGAGGGTGCGGCGGGTGCCCGCGAGCTTGTCGCGGTGCGGGGTGTGCACCAGGACGGGGAGCTCGGCCTCGCGCGCCAGCTGGAGCTGGGTGGCGAACACCTCGTCCTCCTCGGGCGTCATCGAGTCGTAGCCGACCTCGCCCACGGCGACGACGCCGTCCTTGAGCAGGTAGCGGGGGATCTCGGCGAGCACCTCGCGGCAGCGCGGGTCGTTCGCCTCCTTGGGGTTGAGCGCGATGGTCGCATGGTGCCGGATGCCGAACTGTGCGGCCCGGAACCGTTCCCAGCCGAGCAGGGAGTCGAAGTAGTCGGTGAACGAGCCCACGCTCGTGCGAGGCTGACCCAGCCAGAACGCCGGCTCGACGACGGCGCGCACCCCCGCGGCGTACATCGCCTCGTAGTCGTCGGTGGTGCGGCTCGTCATGTGGATGTGCGGGTCGAGGATGCGCATCGTCACTCCTTCGTGCTGCTGAGCCGGGTGATCGGGGTGGTGGTGAGCCGGTCGAGGTCGGCGGGCACGGGGCGGCCGGCCGCCCTGCGCTCGGCCGCGAAGTCGCGGGCCATGCGGTCCAGCTCGGCGTCGGCCCGGTCCTCCAGGCCGCTCACGGCGTCGAGGCTCACGCCCTGGAAGACGAGCTTGAGGATGGCGTGCCGCCACGTGTGCTGGTCCAGGCGCCGGGACCCGAACGGGCCGACGGCGGCCGCGACGAGGCTCGGGTCGTTGGTGCGCAGGGCGTCGGCGGCGAGGTCGAGGCCGGCGGTCACGAGCTCGGCGGCAGCGGTGCCGGGGCCGGGTTCGGCGCCGGCACCTCCGAGGTCGCCCCGCTCCTCCAGCGCGTCCAGGCCTCGCAGCACGCCGCGCCGCTCGGCGCCGTCCCCGTGCCGGTAGAGGGCGACCAGGCGCGCGGCACAGTCCGGTCCGGTGCCCACGGCGTCGGCCAGGGCGACGACGAGGGCGGCCCGGGCGGCGTCGTCGACGGTGCCGTGGACGACGCCGGTCGGGTCGACGTCGTGGCGTCGTGGCCCGCGCCCGACCCGGCGGGCCGCCAGTGCGAACGCGCGGGTGACGCTGTCGGGGTCGCGGGCGACGTCCGCGCGCGCGGCGTCGAGCCAGCTCGCCCCGGCCGGGGCGCCGGGCCCGGCGCCCGAGCCGGTTACCCCGTCGGCGGGCACGTCAGCGTTCATGACCTGGTCCTTTCGCCGGTCGGCGCGCCGATGACCGCCGCCCACGCCCGCATCAGGGCGGCGCGGCTGTCGAGGGCGAGCCGGGGAGCGTCGTGCGAGTGGCGGGGCAGCTCGACGGCGGCGACGCCCGTGTAGCCGATGTCGGCGAGGGTGGCGAGCACCAGCGGTAGGTCGATGTCGCCCTCGCCGAACGGACGGTGCTCGTGGTGCGTGCGGGGCATGTCGTCGAGCTGCACGTTGCTCAGGTACGGCGCGGCGGCCCGCAGCGCGCCCTCGACGCCGTCGGGCTCGACGACGAGGCAGTGCCCGACATCGACGGTGATACCCAGCTCGGGCGGCGCGCCGACGTCGGAGTGGAGCCGCAGGGCGTCGTCGACGGTCTCGACGAGCATGCCGGGCTCGGGTTCGATCGAGAGCCGCACCCCACGCTCCCCGGCGTACTCGACCAGGGCGGGAATGCGGTCGCGGAGCCGGGCCCAGCCCTCGGCGGGCGCGGCGTCGGCCGGCAGGATCCCCGAGAAGAACGAGACGCAGCGGGCGTCGAGGTCCGCCGCGATCTCGATGGCGCGTTCGAGGTAACGCATCCGCAGGGTCGCGTCCCGGTCGACGAGCGTGGGCCGGTGCTTGTGCAGCGGGTCGAGCAGGTACCGCGTGCCGGTCTCCACGACCGCCGCCGCGCCCGCGCCCCCGCGCATCCGCAGGAGGTGCGCGCGCAGCGCGGTGACGTCGTCGCGGGCGAGCGGGGCGAACGGGTCGAGGTGCGGGAACCCGAGCGTGACCGCGACGGCGTCGTACCCGACGTCGTCGAGCACGTCCAGCGCCGCGGGCAGGGGGTGGTCACCGAAGCCGTTGGTGCCGTAGCCCAGCAGGAACGGGGGCCTCATGTGATGCTCACCCCCGCGCGGCCGCGGGCGCGGCCCAGCAGCCGCAGCCCGTAGCCGACCGCGGCGACGCCGGCCAGGAGCGCCGTCGTGCCCAGGCTCCCGGAGCGTGCCGCCCACGTGGCCTGCAACGGGACCATCGCCTGGATCCCGGAGCGGGTGGCGGTCCGGGCGTTGGCCGCCGTCGGGGCGGCCGCCGCGCGGACCTGTGCGGGCAGGCAGGCGGCGGCGTAGGCGCCGGCCGCGGCGAAGGTGGTCCAGCGGGTCCGGCGGCCGGCCGTACCGGCGCCCGCACCCGCGGCCCCGGCGGACGGCGCGGTGGCCGCCGCCACCACGGCGCCCGCCACGGTCCCGGCGGCGACGCACCCGGCGACCCGCGTCGTGGTGCCGTGCACCTCGCCGCGGGAGAGGACCGTGACGCCGAGCGTGTGCGCGGCCAGGCCCGCGGCGGCCGGGAGCGCGGACCGCATGCGGTCGGGCGTGGCGCCGAGCAGCACGTCCAGGCCGCGGCACGCGGCCATGAAGAACGGTCCGGCCGGGTGGTCCTTGGCGACGAGGTCGTAGGTCCAGACGCAGGCCGCGAGCGGGGCGGCCACGGCAAGTGCCCGCCGTCCGCCCGCGAGGCCCGCCGCCGCGAGGCCGCCCGCAGTCAGGGCCGCGCCGACCGCGAGCGCGCCGCGCGGCGTCACCCGGCCCGACGGGATGGGCCGCTCGGGGCGCTCGATGGCGTCGACGTGCTGGTCGGCGTAGTCGTTCAGGGCCATGCCGCCCAGGTAGAGGCAGGCCGAGGCGACCGGGAGCAGGGCGTGCCGCGCGCGCAGGGGCGTCGGCGCGCCGGCCCGGGCGGCGGCCAGCCCGGCGAGGGAGTCGCCGACCACGGAGAGCGCGGCGGGCGCGCGAACCAGCTCGGCGAGGTCGCGCACCGATGGGCGCCCCGCGGGCGGCCGTTGACCACAGCGGTTGCTGCCAGGACCGGCGTCCGCCTGGCAGGAACTGCTGTGGTCAACGCCCGGACCGTCGGCGGTAGCCGGGTCGGAGAGTGGGGGGTCGAAGCGGGGGCGGAAACGGGGGATCGGCCGGGCCGTCATGGGCGGACCTGTGCCGAGGTGCGGCGCACCCACTCCTCGAGGACGACGGCCTGGGCGGCGGCGTCGTGCACGTCGGAGTCCCACGGGTCCTTGAAGAAGAAGCCGAGCTCCGGAATCGTTCCGCGGATCCCGGCGGCGTGCGCGAGCGCGAGGAGGCGCACCAGGTCGAGGACCAACGGCGCCGCGAGCATCGAGTCGTGAGCGCTCCAGGTGGTCTGCAGCGTGATCCGCGAGCCGAGGAAGCCCTCGACGTGCACGTGGTCCCAGGCGACCTTGATGTCGCCCAGGTCCGGCACGTTGTCGATGTGCAGCGGTGTCGTGTCGCTCCCTGTCAGCGCTGTCAGTCCCCGGGACTTGGTGGCGAGCTTGCTGCGCACGGCGTCGGGATCGGCGAGGGTGGCGCCGTCCCCGCCGCCCAGCAGGTTGGTCCCCGACCACGACAGCACCTTGAGCCCGCGAGCGGCGAACGCCGGCGCCAGCACGGTACGCAGCCAGGTCTGGCCGGTCTTGCCGTCCTGCCCGGCGACGGGGATCCCGCGCTCCTGGGCGAGGCGGGCGAGGGCGGGGAGCCCCATGCCGGCCGACGGCGTGAAGGCGGCGTACGCGGCTCCGGCAAGGATTGCCGCGTACGCCGAGACCGATGACGCAGGGAGCACGGCGCGGGCCGGGTCCGCGAGGGCGGCGAGCAGCGCCTCGGGGTCGTCGTGCTCCGGCACCGGCTCGACCGGCGGCTCCGTGGAGGAGAGGTCGACCACCACGACCCGCGCCAGGTCATGCCGCTCCTGGAACGACGTGATGTCGGCGGCCAGGCGCTCGGCGACGGCCTGCTGGGAGGCGCCGTCCGCGCCGTCGGGCCCGGCGGCATGCGGGTCGTACCCGGGGCGCACCTCGGCGTCGGTGCGTTCGAGGGCGTCATGGGTGGCGGCGAACAGGCGCGGCGGGAGCATCCCGGTCTCGACCAGGCACTCCGCGCGCTTGGTCATGGTGACGACTGAGATGTCGTGCCCGCCCACGACGAGGTCGGCGAATCCCGGCAGGCCTGCCGAGGCGAACGGCTCGCGTGCGGTGACGCAGCCCGTCGGTGGTGACTGCCCGTCGGCGATGGCCGCGAGGCCAACCGTCGCGGTACTGGCCACGGAGCCGCGGGCTCCGACGAACCAGATCCCAGTGCGTGCTGCTGCGTTGTGGCGTGCAGAGGCGTCGTGCATCATCGCTCCCCGGTTCGACGTCGTCGTCCCGAGCAACCTATCCCGCACTTATGACGATAGGCAAACAAAAGTTCAAAGATTTTCGGAAGAAGCGAGATGACCGACATAGGCCTGGTTCTGGACACGACTACCGTCACCCGCCCGGCTGTGGCACTATGACCCGCATGACGACTCCGCGCTCCACCCTGCGACCGGTGATCATCATTTCGTAGCGCGTCCGGCGACACCCCACCGGACGCGCAGACCTTCCACACTCGGAGGGTCTTTTTTTGTTGGCACGAAGATCTGACCTCGGGCCACATCGCCAGATACATCGTTGGGAGCATCGATGACCACCGCCTCGTTCCAGGTGTACGACACGACGTTGCGCGACGGCGCGCAGCAGGAGGGCATGAGTCTCTCCGTCTCCGACAAGCTCGCTATCGCGGCTCTCCTCGACGAGCTCGGTGTCGGCTACATCGAGGGCGGCTGGCCGGGTGCGGTTCCCAAGGACACCGACTTCTTCGCCCGCGCCGCCACCGAGCTGACCTTGAAGAACGCAGTGCTCGCCGCGTTCGGGGCGACCCGCCGGGCGGGCGTCCGGCCGGGCGACGACCCGCAGGTACGCGCACTGCTCGACGCTGCCACGCCGGTGGTGACGCTCGTGGCCAAGTCGGACGTGCGGCACGTGGAGCGTGCGCTGAAGACCACGCGCGCCGAGAACCTCGCGATGATCACCGACACCGTCGCCTTCCTCGTCGCCGAGGGCCGCCGGGTGGTCCTGGACGCCGAGCACTTCTTCGACGGCTACCGCCACGACGCCGAGTACGCCACGAGCGCCGTCACCGCCGCGTTCGACGCCGGGGCCGAGGTGGTCACGCTGTGCGACACCAACGGCGGCATGCTGCCCACCTGGGTCGGCGAGATTGTGAGCGAGCTGCGGTCGAGGACCGCCGTCGGGCTTGAGCAGCTGCTCGGCGTGCACGCGCACAACGACACCGGCTGCGCCGTCGCGAACTCGCTCGCCGCCGTCGAGGCGGGCGCTACGCATGTGCAGGGCACGGTCAACGGCTACGGCGAGCGCACTGGCAACGCCGACCTCGTGACCGTCGTCGCCAACCTCGAGCTCAAGGGCGGCATGTCCCTCCTGGCCGACGACGGCCTGCGGGAAGCGACCCGGATCGCGCACGCCATCAGCGAGATCACGAACATCTCGCCGTTCGCGCGCCAGCCGTACGTCGGGGCGAGCGCGTTCGCGCACAAGGGCGGGCTGCACGCCAGCGCCATCCGCGTGGACCCGGACATGTACCAGCACACCGACCCGACCCACGTGGGCAACGACATGCGGATGCTCGTCTCCGACATGGCCGGCCGTGCCTCGATCGAGCTCAAGGGCCGGGAGCTTGGCTTCGACCTCGCGGGCCAGGGCGAGCTGCTCTCCCGGGTCACCAACCGCGTGAAGGACGACGAGGCGGCCGGTTACACCTACGAGGCGGCCGACGCGTCGTTCGAGCTGCTGCTGCGGTCCGAGCTGGGCCGCCGCCCGGAGTTCTTCACCGTCGAGTCGTGGCGCACCATCGTAGAGACGGTCCCGGCGGGTGCGGCCCCGCCGTCGGTCCACGCGCCTGACGCCGTCGCCGTGGCCGAGGCGACCGTCAAGATCCATGCCGGCGGTGAGCGGATCGTGACGACGGGGGAGGGCAACGGGCCGGTCAACGCGCTGGACCAGGCCCTGCGGACGGCGCTGTCGCAGGTCTACCCGGAGCTCAGCCGGTTCGAGCTCATCGACTTCAAGGTGCGCATCCTCGACACGGAGGCTGGTACGGACGCGATCACGCGGGTGCTGATCGACACGAGCGACGGCGAGCACTCCTGGTCCACGGTCGGGGTGGGCCCGAACGTGGTCGAGGCGGCGTGGGAGGCGGTGACGGAGGCGTACGTGTACGGCCTCCTGAAGTCGGACGTAGAACCCCGCCCCTGACCCAACCCGCCGAAGTAGAACCCTGCCGAGGTAGGACTCTGGCGAGGTAGGGCTCTGGCGAGGTAGAAGTACAGCGAGGTAGAACTCTGGCGAGGCAGAACCATTCGGTTCTGCCTCGCCAGAGTCCTACCTCGCCAGAGTCCTACCTCGCCAGAGTCCTACCTCGCCAGAGTCCTACCTCGCCCTGGTCCTACCTCGCCCTGGTCCTACCTCGCCCTGGTCCTACCTCGCCCTGGTCCTACCTCGCCCTGGTCCTACTTCGCCAGGGTCCTACCTCGGCTGGGCTTCGGCAGGGAGAGAGGGTGGGTCAGACGGCCGGGGCGGCCGGCTCGGCCGGGCGGTCCAGCTTGCCGCCGCCGAAGTCGAGACGCTGGTCGCGTACCGCCTCGAACGTCGCCTTGATCGCGACCGACGAGCGGTCGTAGGTGCGCTGGGCGACCCGGACGAACAGGTAGTCCACGACCGTGAGCTGCGCGATGCGGCTGGACATGGCGCCGACCCGGAACTGGGTCTCGCGGGCGGTGGTGGCCAGGACGACGTCGGACACGAGGCCGATCGGGGCGTCCGGGAAGTTTGTGATGGCCGCCGTCAGGGCGCCGCGCTTGCGCGCGATCTCCAGGGCCTGGTTGGTCTCACGCGTCTGGCCCGAGTGCGAGACGGCGATCGCGACGTTGCCCGGCTCGAGCAGCGCCGAGGAGGCGAGCTGCTGGTGCGGGTCGGGCGAGCTGAACACGAAGACGCCGATGCGCTGCAGCTTCATCGCCAGGTCGGCGGCGGCCAGGTTGGACGACCCGACGCCATAGACGTCGACGCGCTTGGCCTCCGAGATGGCGGTGGCCACCCGCTCGATCGCGTCGGTGTCGATCATGCGGGCGGTCTCTTCGATCGTGCGGGCCTCGTGGAACGCGATCTTCGAGACGACGGCCTCGATGTCGTCGGTCTGGTTGATCTCGCCCTCGGCGATGCCCGACCGCTCCATCTCGACCTCGCGCCGGCTCGTCGCCTGGGCCAGGTCGATCCGGAACTCGGGGTAGCCCGCGTAGCCGACGGCGCGGCAGAACCGCACCACGGTGGCCTGTGACGTGTCCGCGTGACCGGCGAGCTCGGTGATGGTCGACGCGACTACCGTGTTCGGGTCGTCGAGGACCGTCTGCGCAACCCTTGCCTCCGCTGGCCGCAGCGTCGGCAGTGCGCGCCTGAGTCGGACGAGAACGTCACCTGTCATGTCGCATCTCCCGGGATGGGGTGGTGGGGCTGGGGGTCGAGAACATACACCCGTACCGGGGATTCGGGCACAACGGGGTAGTGATGGAACCGGTCAGCGAACAACCGTCGGTCACTGAAGCTCGTCACCGGGCAGCTCGGTCGCCGACAGCTCGGCCGTAAGGGTATCCGCGGCCCCTACGTCCTCGGCGGCCTCGCGCAGGGTGTGGTGGCCGTCGACGCGGACGGTGAGCCACGGCCGGAAGCCCGCCACCGACTGCGGTGCTTCACGCAGGCGGCGGGCCAGGGTCAGCGCGCCGTCCAGCGGCGAGCCGGCGCTCGGTACCAGCGACACCTCGGGCCGGTCCTCCGAGAGGTGCTTGGTGAGCGACACCGTGAGCGGCGACTCCTCCTGCACCAGGCGGCCGGTCGTGGAGGCGAGCGGCGGGATGCCACGGCCCAGCGCGCTCGACAGCGTGTCGGCGAGGTGCCGTCCGGCCTCCTCGAGGATCCGGATCGACGTCGGGTCGCCCTCGGTCGCGGCGATGATGACCTCCGGGGCCATCGACGCGAGCTGTCGGGCACGCTCGGCGTTCTTGTAGAACTGGTTGGGCCAGCTCTCGATCAGGCCGAACTTGGCGACAGCGGCTTCCAGGAGCCGCTTCGACGCGCCACGGGAGGCGCCGTCGTGGTAGCGACCGGCCGCGCGCAGCGCCTCGCCGCCTACCCAGACACCGGCGCCCAGGTCACCGAGCAGGTGGCCCCAGCCGTCGGCGCGGCGCCAGCGGCTCACGCCGTCGTAGCCGAACGCGACAGCGCCGGTGCCGACCGAGAGGACGGCACCGGCGCGACCGGCCAGAGCGCCGAGGTGGGCGGTGAGCGCGTCGCCCGCGACGGCGGTGCGGTTGGTCCGCAGCTCGCGGGCCAGGATGTCGTGCACGTCGCCCGGCTTCTCGACGAGCGAGGTCAGGCCGGTGATGCCGACCGCTGCGGACGCGACGGGGGCGGTGCTGCCGTCGCTCATCCCGTCGTGTCCCATGCGGGCGGCCCACGCGTTGAACGACTGGCACAGGGAGGCCACGACCGCCGGAGCGTCGCTGCCGTGGTGGTTGACCTTGACGGCGCGGCCGCTCAGGCTGATGCGCTCGGGGTTCACGGAGTTGCCGAATTCAGCGACCAGGCGCGAGCCGCTGCCGCCTACGTCGAGAGCGACGACCCAGGCGTCGATCGCCACTTCATCAATACCCTGTGCGAGTTCGGACACCAGGTCATTCTGACACGAAACCAGGCCAAGGTTGTCTAAAGAAAGGAGGAAATTCTGGTCTGTTCTGCTGTGTCTTCTCACCAAATATCCGACGTGCCCGACGCCGAGGCCGCTCCTTCCGTACCCAAGGCACGGCCCCGGCGTCGGACACCGCAGGCACCGTCGCCTACTGTGAACACGTGCGAGGAGAGTACAAGGTTCCACTCGGAAAACTGGTTCGTGTCGAGACCGACGTGGTCGGGTCGGAGGGCCCTCCGGGCGGGTCGGCCGGGAGGCTGACGGGCACGCGGGTGAGCGGGGACTTCTTCCTCGAACCCGACGAGGCCCTGGAGGCCATGGGCGCAGCCCTCGACGGCATGCCCGCCGACGCCTCCAAGGCCCAGCTCGCCGAGGCGGTGCGCACGGCGCTGGACGGCGCCACCGCCGTCGGGTTCGACGCCGACGCCGTGGCCGTCGCCGCCCGGCGCGCGCTCGGCCACGCGACCGCCTGGGAGGACCACGAGTTCCAGGTGATCCGCACCCCCGCCGTGTCGCCCCTGCTCAACGTCGCGCTCGACCAGGTCCTGACCGAGGAGCTGGGTGCCGGACGGCGCGGGCCGACCCTGAGATTCTGGGAGTGGGACGAGTCGGCGGTGATCATCGGGTCGTTCCAGTCGCTGCGCAACGAGGTCGACGTCGACGGCGCCAAGCGGCACGGGGCCCGCGTCATCCGGCGGATCTCCGGGGGCGGCGCCATGTTCATGGAGCCTGGCAACACCATCTCGTACTCCCTGTACGTTCCGGGCTCGCTCGTGGACGGGCTGAGCTTCGAACGGTCCTACGCGTTCCTGGACGACTGGGTGATCGGAGCCCTGCACGGCCTCGGCGTCGACGCCGCGTACGTGCCGCTGAACGACATCGCCTCGCCGGCGGGCAAGATCGCCGGCGCCGCCCAGAAGCGGCTCGCCGGGGGCGCCGTCCTGCACCACGCGACGATGGCCTACGACATGGACGCCGACAAGATGACCGACGTGCTGCGGATCGGGCGCGAGAAGCTCAGCGACAAGGGCACCCGCAGCGCGAACAAGCGCGTCGACCCGCTGCGCTCCCAGACCGGGCTCGGCCGGGCCGCGGTGATCGACGCCCTGGAGGCGTCGTTCCGCGCGCGGTACCGCACGGTGGCCGGCGAGATCACGCCCCGGGAGTGGGGGCTGGCGGGCGAGCTGGTCGAGTCGAAGTTCGGCACGGAGAAGTGGACGGCGCGGGTGCCGTAGCGAGGTTGTCCGTCAGGGCCGGTGCCCTGCACGAGACGGGACATAGGGGGCGTGCCATGATGGGCAATCACGGTTTGGTAACACCCCTAGCAGATAGTTCATCCCGTCAGTAATCTCCACGCAATGCCGCGTATTGGGAAGTTCATTTCTCAGAAATATCACCTGGCTACTCTCGCGGCACCGAGCGAAAGGAAGCCGAACGATGACTCGAGCGATGCGGCGGCCCCTGGTGGCAGCCACCGGCGCAGTGCTTCTCGCGGCCACGACGGCCGCGTGCGCCGGCGGTAGCGGCGACGAGACCGAGGGTGACGGCACCCTGAGCGTCTGGATCATGCAGGGCACGAACCCCGACGCCAAGACGTTCTTCGACGACGTCTCGGCAGCGTTCGAGGAGCAGACCGGAGCGACGCTCGACGTCGAGTTCGTGGAGTGGGCCGACGCCCACGACCGGTTCGTCACCTCCATCGCCGGCGGCACCACCCCGGACGTCGCGGAGACCGGCACCACCTGGACCCCCGAGTTCGCCGACGCCGGGGCGCTCGCCCCGCTCGACGAGTACGTCGACGGCGCCGGCGTCACCGAAGACCTGGTCGAGGGCCTCGTCGAGGCCGGGACCTACGACGAGCAGCTCTACGGCATGCCCTGGTACGCGGGCGTGCGCTCGCTGGTCTACAACACCGAGATGTTCGAGCAGGCCGGCGTCGAGCCGCCCACCACGTGGGCCGAGCTCGAGGAGGCCGCGGCGGGGCTCAAGGAGGAGTTCCCGGACAAGATCGCCGTCGCTGTCCCCGGCGACGCCGAGTTCACCGTCTACCCGTGGGTGTGGGGAGCGGGCGGCGAGGTCGCCACGCTCGACGGCGACACCTGGACCTCGGGCCTCGACAGCCCCGAGTCGCAGGAGGGCATCGAGTTCTGGACCGGCCTGGCGACCGAGGGCGGCTACTCGTCGGAGGGTGCCACGACGTGGCGCGAGACCGACGTGCTCGACGCGTTCGCAGCGGGCGACGTCGGCATGGCGGTCATGGGCTCCTGGACGCCGGGCGCGATCGTCGACGCGAACAAGGACATGGAGGGCAAGTTCGCCGCCGTGCCCATCCCGGGCCAGGACGGCGGCATCGCCCCCTCGGTCCTCGGCGGCTCGCACCTGAGCATGTTCGAGACGGCCGAGGACAAGGACCTGGCGTTCGAGTTCATCGAGATGATGACCACCGGGGAGTTCGCGCAGCAGTGGGGCGAGCAGTCCGGGTACTTTCCCGGCCAGGTCTCCCTGCTCGACGAGACCCTGGCGAGCACCGACCCGCTCGTGGCGCCGTTCGCCGAGCAGTTCGTCGACGGCGGCGCGTCCGTGCCCGCGGCGCCGACCTACGGCGCGGTGCAGGCCAAGCTCACCACCAGCACGATGATGCAGTCCATCCTCTCCGGGGAGGCCGACGTCGCCACGGCGAGCGAGGCGGCGGCCGAGGAGATGACGAACGTGCTGAACGGGTCTGAGTGACCCAGCAAGTGACCACGCAGCTGACCGAGAAGCTCCCGCGGCTCAGCCGGGCCAGGGCCGCCACCGTGCGGCCCTGGCTGCTGCTCGCCCCCGCGCTGGCGGTCCTCGCGGTCCTGCTGCTGTGGCCGCTGGTCCGGGTATTCCTCTTCTCGCTGCAGGACTACGGCCTGCGCGAGATCACGACGGGCGAGCCCAACTGGATCGGCGTCGAGAACTACGCCCAGATCCTGGCCACGCCCGAGCTGTGGACGGTGGTGCTGCCCAACACCTTCGGCTTCGCGGTGCTGTCCGTCGCCGGCACCGTCGTGCTCGGTACGGGCGTCGCGGTCCTGCTCGCGTCGCTCGGGACCTTCTGGCGCACCGTCACGTCCAGCGCGATCATGGCCGCCTGGGCGATGCCCGCCGTCACCGGCACCTACGTGTGGGTGTGGATCTTCGACGCCGACCGCGGAGTCTTCAACGACGCCCTGATGAGCCTCGGCCTGCTCGACGACCCGACCAACTGGTTCACCAACCGGTGGACGTTCTACGCGATAGTCCTGCTCAACGTGATCCACCACGGCTTCCCGTTCGTCGCGGTCACCGTGCTCGCGGGACTCCTCGGCGTGCCGAAGGAGATGCTGGAGGCCGCAGAGATGGACGGCGCCGGGTCGTTCCGCCGGTTCTTCTCGATCATCGTGCCGCAGCTCCGGCAGGTGTTCGCCGTCGTGATCATCCTGTCGACCATCTGGGACTTCAAGGTGTTCGCGCAGGTGTTCCTCATGCCCGGCGGCGCCGGATCGAATCGGTCCGTGCTCAACCTCGGGGTGTGGTCGTACGTCGAGTCGTTCGGGCAGAACAGGTACGGCTTCGGCTCGGCGATCGCCGTCCTGCTGACCCTGCTCCTGCTCGTGGTCACCGCGGTGTACGTCCGCACCGTGCTCGCGGAGGAGGAACGATGAGCACCACCCGACCGCTGGTCCGCCCGGACGCCGGCGCAGTCCGGCGCCCGCAGCGTCGCCCGTACGGGCGCACCTCGCGGCGCTCGCCCCTGCGGCAGCTCGGCAAGGGCGTGCTCGTCGCACTGCTGCTCGTGTTCACGCTGTTCCCCGTCTACTGGATGCTGAACAGCTCGCTGGACGCGCAGGCCGGCCACACCAACAGCTTCTGGCCCGCAGAGCCGACCCTCGAGCACTACGTGTTCGTGCTGACGGAGGGCGGGTTCGGCACGTTCCTGCGCAACTCGCTGCTCGTCGCACTCGGCACCGTCCTGGTCTCGTCCGCGCTCGCGCTGCTGGCATCCGTGGCGGTGGCCCGCTTCCGGTTCCGGATGCGAACCCAGATCCTCATGCTGGTGCTGGTCGTCCAGATGGTGCCGCTGGAGGCGCTCGTCATCCCGCTGTTCGTCCAGGTCCGCGACCTGCAGCTGCTGGAGACCCTGATCGGCCTCGTCGTCGTGTACGTGGCGCTCGCCCTGCCGTTCGGCATCTGGATGCTGCGCGGGTTCGTCGCGGCGGTCCCGGTCGAGCTGGAGGAGGCCGCCTACCTCGACGGCGCGAGCTGGGGCCGCATGTTCTGGTCGGTCCTGCTGCCGCTGGTGGCGCCGGGCCTGGTCGCGACCAGCATCTTCAGCTTCATCACCGCGTGGAACGAATTCATCTTCGCCATGACGATGCTCGGCGGCGCTACGGAGAACTACACGGTGGCGATCGGCCTGCGCTCGTTCTTCGGCGTCCACTCCAACGACTGGGGCGCCATCATGGCGGCCTCCACGATCATCACCGTGCCCGTGATGATCTTCTTCATCCTGGTCCAGCGTCGCCTTGCCTCCGGTCTGACCGCGGGGGCCGTGAAGGCATGACTGCCGAGCCCGCGGGCCCGACCCGCACGGAGCGCGCGATCAACGGCGTGCTCCTGCCCGGTTTCGAGGGTGTGCTCGTGCCGGACTGGCTGGCCGACGCCGCCCGGGCCGGCCTGGCCGGCGTCGTCTACTTCGCGCGGAACACACCGGACGTCGCGACCACCGCCGAGCTGTCCGCGGCCCTGCACGCGATCTCGCCCGACCTGGTCATCGCCGTCGACGAGGAGGGCGGCGACGTGTCACGGCTCGAGGCGACCAGCGGCTCGTCCTTGCCCGGGGCGGCGGCGCTCGGCGCCTACCCCGCTAGCCGACCTGGCGGCGGCAACGTCTCCCTGGACGCCGGCCGGGCGCTGGGCCGGCTGCTCGCCGCCACCGGCATCGACCTGCTGCTCGGCCCGGTGCTCGACGTCGTCTCCGAGCCCGACAACCCGGTGATCGGCGTGCGCGCCTTCGGCACCTCGCCCGACGACGTCGCCCGGCACGGCATCGCGTTCGCCCGCGGCGTGCGCAGCGCCGGCGTCGGTGTATGCGGCAAGCACTTCCCCGGGCACGGTGCCACCACCGTGGACTCCCACATCGGCCTGCCCGTCGTGGACGAGCCGCTCGACGTCGTGCGGGCGCGCGACCTCGCCCCGTTCGCGCGCGCTCTGTGCCCGAAGGGGGCGGACGGACCGGTGCCGGCCGCGCGTGGGAAGTCCCGGCTCGACGCCGTCATGACCGCTCACGTGGTGTTCCCCGCGATCGGCCCGGCGCCGGCGTCCGTCGAGCCCGCCGCAACGCGGCTGCTGCGCGAGCTCGGCCACGACGGCCCGATCATCACCGACGCGCTCGACATGGGCGCCCTGCGAAAGCTCACCGGCTCGGTGGGGGAGGCCGCCGTCCGCGCCGTCGAGGCGGGCGCCGACCTGCTCTGCCTCGGGCTGGACCCGGTCCTGTACCGGGAGGCGTACGACGCCCTGAGCCGCGCCGTGGCCTCCGGTCGCCTGACGGTCGGCCGGCTCGAGGAGTCCGCGGCACGCACGCGGGCGCTCGTGGCCGCCGTCCGCGACCGCCGGGCGGCCGCGGGGACGGCCACCGGCGTCGGCGCGGCGTGGGAGGCGCTCGCGGAGCTGTCGGAGGTCGGGGCGAGCATCGCGGACGCCGTCGTGCGGGTGCGGGGTGGACAGCTGGTGCCGCTCGCGCCCGAGGACCGGCCCGACGTCGTCGACCTGCGTACCCGGCTGGACCATGCCGCCGGCCGCACGGCCCGGCACGTCCAGGCCGCCGTCGCGGCGGCCTGGCCCGGGGCGAGGCTGTACCCCGATGGCGACGACATGTCGGGAGGGGTCGACCCCGGCGACGACGCGCCGCGAGAGGGCGCGTCCGGAGAAGTCGCGTCCGGCGGCGAACTGCCTGGTGGTGGCGCTGCCGAGCCGAAACCTGTGCAACTCGGTCTGGATGAACGTGGACTTGCAGTGCTTATTGCCCGATTCACCCGGTACGGTGTATCGGCGGATCTCGACAGAACCGGTATCAAACGTGGCGCAGACTTTCCTGAGGGTGCTTCCCGAGGCGTGTCTCGCAGCGAACCGCTTGTCGTGATCACCCGTGAACCCGTCCCGGGTTCGGCTGAACGTTCCCGGCTGGAGCAGCTCTGGGCCGTGCGGCCGGATCTTGTTGTGGTGCACACGGGACTTCCCGGGCCGGTCGACGACTGGTTCGGGACGCTGAGTGGTGGTGGCCCGGCTGTCGTGGTGGCGTGCGGGACCGGACGCGCGAACGCGGCGGCCGCCGTCGCGCGCCTCCGCGATCCGCGGGCCGGCAGGACATCGAAGAGCAGCGCAGCAGCGAGCAGTGATGAGCAGCCATGAGCGATGAGCAGTACCGGCTGGGACGGCAGCACGGGTTCCAGCGGCGAGACAGAGTCCAGCGGCATAGAGTCCTAGAGCACAGGGCAAATGATGAGAAAGGGGCACGCCGATGATCGCGGAGGCGGGATTCGAACGGCACGCACAGTCGGCGCCGCGCCCGGTCTCACCGACCGAGGAGCGCAACCCGCGCACACGTGACATCGACGTGGTCTCCACGGCGGAGATGGTGCGCATGATCACCGACGAGGACGCCGCCGTCATCGCCGCGGTACGCGCGGCGCACCCGCGCATCGTCGAGGCGATCGACCTGGCCGTGGACGGCATCCGGGCCGGCGGGCGGGTGCACTACGTGGGTTCGGGCACGTCGGGCCGCATGGGCCTGCTCGACGCCGCGGAGCTGCTGCCCACGTACGGCGTGGGTGAGGAGATGTTCGTGCCGCACCTCGCGGGCGGGCTTACCGCCTTCAAGAAGGCGGCCGAAGGCGCGGAGGACGACGTCGAGGCGGGCGGCGCGCTCGTGGCCGACGTCGGGCCGGCCGACATCGTGTTCGGGATCGCCGCCAGCGGCGGCACGCCGTACGTCGGGGGTGCGCTCGACATGGGCCGCTCCCGCGGCGCGCGGACCGTGCTGCTCGCGTCGAACCCGTTCGCCGCGCTGGCGCCGAAGGCCGACGTCCCGATCCTGGTGAACACTGGTCCGGAGGCCATCACCGGCTCCACGCGGATGAAGGCGGGCACCGCCCAGAAGATGGTGCTCAACACCTTCTCGACGGCGGTCATGGTGCGGCTCGGAAAGACCTACTCGAACCTCATGGTCGAGGTGATCGCCTCCAACGCCAAGCTGCGCCTGCGCCTCGTGCGGCTGCTCGTGCAGGCGACGGACCTGGAGCAGGACGTGTGCGAGGACGCGCTGGCGGCGACCGACGGCGACCTGCGGGCCGCCCTCGTGATGCTCGTCGCGGGCGTGGACCGGTCCGCGGCGCTACGGGCCCTGGCGATCGAACCGGGCCGGCTCGCCGCCCCGTCGGTCCGCGAGGCCCTGGCAACCCTGGGAATCGACCCGGCGTGACCCGCGTGTCAGGCGGGGGTGACCTCCGCCGCGAGCTTGGCGACCAGGATGTCACCGCCCTTGGTGAGCTGCTGCCCGCGCTCGGAGAACCCGAGGCGCCCGTGGAAGCGCAGCGAGCCCGGGTTCGGCGGGTTCAGGTTGACCTCGCAGGTGACGACGTCGTGGCCCGCGGTGCGGGCGGCGTCGAACACGGCGTCGTAGAAGAGCTTGCCGATGCCGCGGCCCCGGGCGCCCTCGCCCACGACTATCCGGTCCACGTACAGGTGGTCGAGGCCGCGCTCCTCGAACCAGGCGTAGTTCTCGCCGGACCAGTCCTCGCCGCCGTCGAGCGCGACGACGAAGCCGAGGGGGTCCGCCGGCGTCTCCGCGTCGACCGCGACCAGGGCGAGCGACGAGGCGTCGAGCAGCTCGGCCATGTCGTCGGCCGGGGTGTCCGGGACGGCGGGGATCGAGGCGTTGTTCAGCACGACCAGGCGATCGACGTCCATGTCGGTGACGGGGCGCAGCAGGGTGGCCGTGGGCATGACGGTTCACTCCAAGGAGTTGGCGGGGGAACCCGAGGACCTTAGCCGTCGGGCCACCCGCGCGTCTGTGACCTGTCTCAAAGAGTGGTGGCGGTCACGCGGGCGCTGCTCCGGCGCCGGTCACACCGGCGTCGGGCGCGGGCCGAAGACCGCGGTGCCCACCCGCACGATCGTCGCGCCCTCGGCGATCGCGAGCTCCAGGTCGCCGGTCATGCCCATGGACAGCTCGGTGGCGGAGGCAGTCCCCGGCGCGCCCGACGCCCGGACCTCGTCGCGGATCGCGCGCAGGCGGGCGAAGCCGGCGCGGACCGCCTCCTCGCCCGAGCCGTCCAGGCGGGCGCCGATCGTCATGAACCCGGTCAGCCGCAGGCCCGGCAGGGCGGCGACGGCGGTGGCGAGCGCCGCGGCGTCGTCGGGCGCGAGGCCGGACTTGCTCTCCTCGCCCGTGACGTTGACCTGCACCATCACCTCCAGGGCGCGGTCGCCCGTGCGGCCGTCGCGCAGGCACCTGTCCGAGATCGCCCGGGCGAGGTCGAGCGAGTCGAGCGTCTCGAGACACGTCGCGGTGGCGAGCACCTGGTTGATCTTGTTGCGCTGCAGGTGGCCGATCATGTGCACCTGCAGCTCGCCCTGGGTGACCCGGTCCGCCACGGCGGGCGCCTTCGCGACCAGCTCCTGTACGCGGTTCTCGCCGATCAGGTCGACGCCCTCGGCCAGCGCGTCGAGGACGGCGTCCGGCGTCTGCGTCTTCGTCGCCACGAGGAGCCGCACGTCGCCCGGGTCGCGCCCGGCGGCGACCGCGGCGGCGGCGATGCGGCCGCGGACGACGGCGAGCCGCTCGGCGATCGAACCGGATGCGAGAGGGGACGCTGAAGGCTGAGACTGGTCTGGCACGGGGCGAGTCTATTTCGGTGGACTTCAGGGTCGGGTCAGGGGATCGCCCGGTACCACCGACCCGCCGCGCTAGGGAAGGATGGACCTATGAAGACGCTGCTGAACATCATCTGGGTCATCTTCGCGGGGTTCGGCCTATGGGTCGGGTACATGCTCGCGGGGATCATCTGCTGCCTGCTGATCGTCACCATCCCGTTCGGCATCGCGTCCTTCCGCATCGCGGGGTACGCCCTGTGGCCGTTCGGGCGCGAGGTCGTCGAGAGCCCGCGCTCCGGTGTGTTCTCCCTGATCGGCAACGTGATCTGGGTGATCGTGGCCGGCTGGTGGCTCGCCCTCGGCCACATCATCACCGCGATCCCGCTGGTGATCTCGATCATCGGCATCCCGATGGCGTGGGCGAACCTCAAGCTCATCCCGGTCTCGCTCATGCCGCTCGGCAAGCAGATCGTGCCGAGCGACGCCCTGCTCCCGACCTACCGCAAGCAGCCAACGGCCGCTTGAGACCGGGGTTAGTTGTGGGCGTGATCGTTGTGACTACCCGTCCGTTTCAGGCGCAACGATCACGCCCACAGCCAACCCCGTCAGGCGCGGGCTATCGGGGCCGTTGTGCCGGACGTCAGGGTGAGCAGGTCCGACGGGGCCAGGCCGATGTCCAGGCCGCGGCGGCCACCGGAGACGTAGACGACGTCGTACGCCTCGGCCGACTCGTCGAGCACCGTCGTGTGCCGCGTCTTCTGGCCCAGCGGCGAGATGCCGCCCACCACGTAGCCGGTGGCGCGCTCGGCCTCCGCCGGGTCGGCCATCCAGGCCTTCTTGCCGCCCGCGGCACGGGCCAGGGCTTTGAGGTCCAGCTTGCGGTCCACGGGAACGATGCCGACGACGAGCTTCCCATCGACGTCGGCAAGCAGTGTCTTGAACACCTGCTCCGCGTCGACGCCGATCGCCACGGCCGCCTCCATGCCGAAGCTGAGGCCGCTCAAGGGGTCGTGCTCGTACGGGTGCAGCGTGTGCGGTATGCCCGCCTTCTCGAGTGATACGACGGCGGGCGTCCCATGGCTCGCGCGTGCTGTCTTCTTGGCCACGACGCGATTCTGCCTCGTCCGGCCCGCGGCGCCGCACAGATTTTCCGCGCGAGTCTCCCGCGGCGCCGCCGTACGCCGTCGTCCCGCGCGGCCTCGCGCCATCGATACCCGGCCAGCTCGGTCGGACGGAGATCAGTTAGCGTGGGTAACGTGTTAGCCCTCCTGATCGTCGCCATCCTGGTCGGGGGCTCGCTGCAACGTGTCGCGGGTATGGGCTTCGGGCTCGTCGCCGGGCCGTTCATCGTGCTCCTCGTCGGCCCGGTCGAGGGTGTGCTCTTCGTGAACCTCGTGGGCGCGATGATGGCGGCACTGGTGCTCGGGCGCACGATCCGCGGCGTCGACTGGCGCCGCTACCGCTGGCTGGCCGCCGCGTCGGTCACGGTCAGCGTGCCGGCGGCGCTGCTGCTCCGGGACGCCAGCGCGTCCGCGCTGGAGATCAGCGTGGGCGGCATCGTCGTGATCTGCATGACGCTCGCCCTGGTGGCCTCGCGCCTGCGCGGCGCGGAGCGCCCCTTCGCACCGGAGGCGCGTGTCCCGCTCCTGGTCACGGGCGCGGCGGCCGGTTTCGGCAGCGTCGCGGCGGGGATCGGGGGCCCGCCCATCGCCGTCTACTCCGTGCTCGACCGGTGGGACCCGCGCGCGTTCGCGGCTACCGCCCAGCCGATCTTCCTGACCAACGCGCTGGCGGCGATGACGGCGAAGCTCCTGGTCGCCGACGCCACCTTCCCGGCCCTGGCCGTGTGGGAGTGGGTGGTGGTCTTCGTCGCTCTCCTGGCGTCCGTCGGCCTGGGCGAACTGCTCGTCGGGCGCATCTCGGCGAGCGCCACGCGCAACGTCCTCGTGGCGCTCGCCTACGTCGGTGGGTTCGCGACGCTCGGCCGCGGGCTCATGGGTCTGGTCGGCTGACATCCGGACCGGTCACCGAAGCCCGGTCCCGTTGGCGGCAGACCAGCCATCCAGGCCCGGCCCTCCGCTGCCCGCTGCGGGTCAGCCCCGGGAGAGCGGCCCGAGGACCATCGACGGCTCGCCCGTGGACGTGAGCCTGGCCGTCCCGAGGTTCCCTACCGTGCAGCTCCCGCTGCGTGGTGTCCCGCCGTTCCAGACCTGGCGCAGGCAGTTGCGCATCGCGAGCTGCCCCCAGTAGCTGGGGTGCAGCGACTCCTGCACGTAGTACGGGCTGTCGCCGATGGTGGACACCGTACGGATCTGGTTGACCCACTCGGTCCGGTCGACGGCGCCGGGCGACTGCCAGCCGGGCAGGCCCACCTCCTCGTAGAGCCCGACGCCGGTCTCGCACAGGCGCTTGCCGTCGAATGCGTGCGTCATGTCGAGGGTGCGCACGTTCGGCAGCCCGACGTCGGACGCCGCACCGAGCAGCGCACCGTTGATGGTGGGCAGGGCCGTGGAGTTGGCCCAGTCGGCGTCGCGGTTCCAGATGCCGCACCCGCCCGTGGACTGGCGGGTGTACCCGGACTCGGGGTACCGGAAGCCTGAGCCGCTCGGCACGGGCGACGGGTACGTCTGGACCACGAGCGTCCACCGGTCGGTGGTGTACCCGGCGTTGCTCATGGCGGTCGCGACGTTGCCGAGCGCCCGCGCCACCCGCGACCGGACGGCGGCGACGTTCGCGGCGGTGAAGTTCTCCGCGACCGAGGCGTCGTCGTGGCAGTAGTTCTTCCACCAGGACGGCGACGTGAGGAAGTTGACCACGCAGGTCTGGACGACGCTCGCGAACTCGAAGTCGTTCCCGCCGATCGAGACCACGACCATGCGGACGTTCCTCGTGGCGGCGGCCTCCTGGAGCGCGAGGGCCTGGCCCTTCCCCGCCGAGCTGTCGTGGAAGTCGATCCCGGGCTTGAAGTACTTGCCGGTCGAGGTCGCGGTCGTGGCGCCGCTGCAGGCGAGGTTGAGTCCGTTCACGCCGCCCCCGATGTGCGCCTCGGCGGAGGACGCGCGGTGGCAGCGGTTGATCGTCTCGGCGGTGCCGTCGGGGTTGTCGAAGTAGGCGGTCGGGCCGAGTGCGTCCGCCCGGCGGTAGTCGCGGTTGGAGCTTCCGGCCCAGCGTCCCGCCTCGCCGGAGATGTAGGAGTCGCCGAGGGTCACCACCCACGGCGTCCCGGCGCCGGGACCGTCGGCGGGTGTCGCGGTGATGGGCGTCGCGGTGACGGGCGTCGCGGTGGCCGGCGTCGCGGTGACGACGAGCCCGGCGAAGAGGCTCACCGTGCCGAGGGCGGCGGTGAGGACGGGGGTGAGGCGGCGGAGAGGGCTGAGGTGGCGGTCGGGGTTTCGCAGGTGCGTCGTCATTGGCACTCCTGTCTCCACAGCAGTGCCCGCGCGGCGCTGCTGACCGGGACTTCAATAACGGAAGTCTAAGTCAGGACCGCAATAAGGTAAATAGCGAGTCAAATCCGACGGATGGCCTCATCGGCACCCGTCAGATCTGACAGGTCGGGGTCAGAGCTGGCCGACGTCGAGCACGGTCAGGACGACCTCGCCCGCCTCGTCGCTCGCCGCGAGGTCGACCCGCGCGGTGAAGGCCCAGTCGTGGTTGCGGTCGGCGTCGTCGAGCACCTGCCGGACCCACCAGGTTCCGGGTTCGACGCGGATGTCGTCCCCTCCGGTGCCGCCCGGCAGCTCGGCGCCCGGCTCCAGGATCGTCAGCAGCGCGGCGGAGCGGGCCTCCGGGCCGATGCCGACTGCATCGTCGCCCTGTTCCTCGAACAGCGGGTCCAGGGCGTCAGCCCAGGCGTCGGCGTCCCAGCCGCCGCCCAGCGCGGCCAGCCGCCCGTAGGACTCGCGGGCGATGAGCTCGACGCGGCGGAACATGGCGTTGCGGACCAGCCGGCGGAACGCGCGCGGGTTGCCGGTGACCGGTCGCGCGGGAGCCTCGGCTCCGGCGTCGGCCAGCTCGCCGTCCGTCACGAGGTCGGCATCGTCGTCCACCGGGTTGGCCAAGCGCTCCCACTCGTCGAGCAACGAGGAGTCCACGCCGCGCACGAGTTCGCCGAGCCACTCGATGATCTCCTGCACCTCCTCGGTGCGGTGCTCGTCGGGGACCACCTGGCGCACGGCGCGGTAGGCGTCGGCGAGGTAGCGGAGCACCACGCCCTCGGTGCGCTCCAGCCCGTACACGCTCACGATCTCGGCGAATGTCATGGCCTTCTCGACCATGTCGCGGACCACGGACTTGGGCGACAGCTCGGCGTCGGCGACCCACGGGTTGGTGCGGCGGTAGGTCTGGAACGCCGGCTCCAGGAGGTCGGCGAGCGGCTTGGGCCACGTGACCTCCTCCAGGAGCTCCATGCGCTCCTCGTACTCGAGCCCCTCGGCCTTCATCGCCGCGACGGCCTCGCCGCGCGCCCTGTTCTGCTGGCCCATGAGCACCTGGCGGGGGTCGTCGAGGGTGGCCTCGATGACGGAGACGACGTCGAGCGCGTGCGTCGGGTTCTCGACGTCGAGCAGGTCCATGGCCGCCAGAGCGAACGGCGACAGCGGCTGGTTCAGCGCGAAGTCGCGGGGGAGGTCCACAGTCAGGCGGGCCGACGGCCGGAGGCGGCCGTCGCCGTCGGGCACCCGTACCTTCTCGACGACGCCCGCGATCCGCAGCGAGCGGTAGATCCGGAAGGCCTGGCGCACGTGCTCGGCCTGCTGCGTCTCGGTGTCGTGGTTGGCCGTCAGGAGATGCCGCAGCGCGTCCACGGGATCGGTCCCGTCGCCGCCCGAGCGGGCCGACGCCCGTGCCAGGACGTTGAGCACCATCGCGTGGTTCACGCGGAACTGGGAGACGAGGGGCTCGGGGTCGGCGTCGCGCAGGCGCTCGAAGGTGGCATCGGTCCAGTTCACGGAGCCCGACGGCGCCTTCTTGCGGACTATCTTCTTGAGCTTCTTCGGGTCGTCGCCCGCCTTGGCCAGGATCTTGCGGTTCTCGATGACGTGCTCGGGCGCCATCACGAGCACCTCGCCCACCGTGTCGTACCCGGCGCGGCCCGCGCGCCCGGCGATCTGGTGGAACTCGCGGGCGCTCAGGTGACGCATGCGCTCGCCGTCGAACTTCACGAGGCTGGTCAGGAGCACCGTGCGGATCGGCACGTTGATGCCGACGCCCAGCGTGTCGGTGCCGCACACGACCTTGAGCAAGCCCTTCTGCGTGAGGCGCTCCACGAGGCGGCGGTACTTCGGCAGCATGCCCGCGTGGTGCACGCCGACGCCGTGCCGCAGGAACTTGCTGAGCGTCCTGCCGAACCCGGTGCCGAACCGGAAGGCGCCCATCTCCGCGGCGATGGCCTCCTTCTCGGACTTGGTGGAGACATTCATCGACAGCATCGACTGCGCGCGGTCGACGGCGTCCTTCTGCGTGAAGTGGACCACGTAGACCGGGGCGCGATGCGTCTGGACGAGCTCCTGGATGACGTCCGTGAGCGGTTCGACCACGTAGGAGAACGTGAGCGGCACCGGGCGCTCGGCGCCCGCGACCTCGGCGACGGGCCGGCCGGTGCGCTCCTCGATGTCCTCGCGCAGCCGGGTCGTGTCGCCGAGCGTGGCGCTCATCAGGATCAACTGCGTGTCCTTGAGCTCCAGCAGGGGTACCTGCCAGGCCCAGCCGCGCTGCGGGTCGCCGTAGTAGTGGAACTCGTCCATGACGACCTGCGCGATGGCGTCGTCGTCGGCGGCTGCGCCGGTCTCGCCGTCTCCGTTGCCGCGGCGGAGCGCGAGGTTCGCGAGGATCTCCGCCGTGCAGCAGATGATCGGCGCGTCCGGGTTGACGGCGGAGTCGCCGGTCATCATGCCGACGTTCTTCGAGCCGAACGCCGCCACCAGGTCGAAGAACTTCTCGCTGACCAGCGCCTTCAGCGGGGCCGTGTAGTACGTGCGCCCGCCGCGGCCGGACCGGTGGGCGGCCAGGGCGGCGAACTGCGCGCCCATCGCGACCATCGACTTGCCGGAGCCCGTCGGCGTCGCGAGCACGACGTGGGACCCGGTCATGACCTCCAGGAGGGCCTCCTCCTGGTGCGGGTAGAGCGACCGACCGCCCGCGGCGGCCCATTCGCCGAAGCTCTCGAACAGCACGTCCGGGTCGGGATCCTTGCCCGTGGGCGCGGGCAGGTACGGGATCAGGGTTCCGGCGGGCTTCGGGGTCGCCGATGCCGGGCCGGGGTCGCCGGTGGAGGAGAGAGCTGTCGAGGAGACCGAGGTTGTCGAGGAGGGCGCCGTCATGGTCCGCCCATTGTTGCAGGCGGGTGAAGAGCGCCGCCTACCCGTTGCCGACCCGCTTCTCGCCCGCCTGGACCGCGACGACGCCGGCGAGGATCAGGACGCCGCCGACGAGCTGGATCGTCCGGGGGAGCTCGCCGAGCAGCAGCCAGGCGAACGCGATGGCCGAGACGACCTCGAACAGCCCGACGAAGGACGACAGCCGCGGGCCCAGCAGGCGCCCCGCGGCGATCCCTGCCACGTAGGCGAGCGCGGCGGTCACGATGCCGAGCCCGATCACCGGCAGCCACCAGGGCACCTCCGTGCCCGCGTAGACCGGCGACGCGGTGCTGTAGGTCAGCGGCATGATCCCGGTCGCGCCGAGCAGGCCGAGCGCCAGGGAGGCCGTCGTCAGGCCGCCGGCGGCCAGGGCGAGCGGCGGCAGGCCCGTGTCGACGTTCGCGTTGATGACGAAGTAGGTCGAGACGCCGAGCATCGCGACCAGCGCCCATGCGACGCCGACCGGATTCATCGCGGTGGCGCCGGGAGCCCCGGAGACCAGGTCCAGCACGAGCACCAGCCCGACGGCGGCGAGCAGCGTGCCGGCGATCGTGGCGAGCGTCGGCCGCTGGCCGTGCCGCACCCAGAACCAGAGCACGACGGCGGCGGGCGCCGTGTACTCGATCAGCAGGGCCGGGCCGACAGGCATGTACTGCACGGCCGAGAAGTAGGCGAACTGGCAGCCCGCCACCGACACCGCGCCGTAGACGGCGATGAGCCCGAGGTTGCGCCGCACCGGACGCCAGTCCCCGCGCAGCGACAGGATGCCGAGCGGCAGCACCACCAGAGCCGCTATCGCGACGCGGACCAGCACCATCGCGCCGGGGCTCCAGCCGGTGTCGAGCAGCCCGCTGGCGAACACCCCGGACAGGCTGAAGGCCGCGGCGGAGACTCCCGCGAACACGAGGCCGGTGGTCAGACGGCGCGTCGGGCGGGCACGGACGACGCCCGGCCTGCTCGCTTCGGGAGTGCCGGTGTCAGGTGTCACGATGCCCATGAGTCCTGACGTTAAGGCGCAGGGGGTAATGTGTCAACGTGGTTTTCACCTATGACACCGAGGAGTCGCTGCAGGCAGCAGTCGCGCTCGTGAACTCAGCCGAGCCGCCCGTCACGCTGGTGACGGTCGCGGAGCTCGACGCGTTTTTCGACCGGTACGGCTACACGGGGCGGCACGACAGCACCCGCGCCGAGCTCGACCAGGTGCTGGCGCTCCAGCCGCGGCTGCGCGAGCTGCTCACCGCGGACCGCGACTCGGCCGCGCACCTGGTGAACGACATGCTGGCCGACACCGGCGCGGTGCCCCAGCTCGTGCGGCACCCGCCCGTCGACTGGCACATCCACGCGGTGCCCGCGGACGCCCCGCTCGCCACGCGCATCCTGGTCGAGACCGCGATGGCGATGATCGACGTCATCCGGGAGGACGAGCTCTCCCGCCTGGCCGTGTGCGCGGACACCGACTGCGAGGGCCTGGTCCTGGACCTCTCCCGCAACCGTTCACGCCGCTACTGCTCCACCACGTGCAGCAACCGCAACGCCCAGGCGGCGCATCGGGCGCGCCGGGCGGGTCAGCCCTCGACGGTGTAGCGGCTCCGCCCCGACTCCAGGGCCGCGACGATCATGTCGGTCACCCCGGCGACGTCGTCCGGCAGCTCGGTCAGCACGACGCCGGGCGGGTCGGACACCGTCGCCCGGACGAAGTCGTCGTGCATGTGCTGGGTGGCCGCGAGGTCCGTGAACCCGTGACCCGTGCGCGTCTCGACCCGCTTCAGGCAGGTCTCCGCGGGCGGCAGCAGCACCACGTAGTCGATCACCTCGACGCCGGCCAGCCGCGCGAAGGTGGGCAGGAACCACGGGCCGATCACGCCGTCGTACACCACCGTCATGCCGCCGGCGGCAAAGCGGCCCGCGGCGGCCGCCGCCGCGCGGACGGTCGTGTCGTTCTGGGCGTGCGACCCCGGCAGCCAGGGCGAGATCGCCCCGCGGCGCAGAAAGGCGAAGAACGCGTCGCCCTCCACCAGGACGCTCGGCTCCCAGCGGTCGGCGAGGGCCTCGGACACGGTGGACTTGCCCGAGCCGGGCGGCCCCGTCACGACCAGCAGCCGCGGCGCGGGACCGACTTCGGCCGGGTTGCTCTCGGCCGCGCTCATCCCAGGTCCCACAGGAGCCGGTAGTAGGCGACGCGGTCGGGGTCCTCCTCGATCCCGTACGCCTCGTACACGAGGTGGTCGTACCCGGGGCCGAAGTTCCAGCCCAGGCTGTAGGTCGCGATGGACAGGTCGGCCCAGCGGTCGGCGATGCCGAGCGCGCCGAGGTCGACGTGCCCGGCAAAGCTGCCGTCGTCGGCGAGCAGTGTGTTGGGGGCGCAGGCGTCACCGTGGCAGACGACGAGCCGGTCGTGGTCCGGCGAGTCCAGGAGGCGGTCGCGGGCCTCGGGTGACCAGCCGTCGGACGCGTGGCCCTGGGCGGCCCGGGCCTCGGCGACCGCTATCCGGTCGCTGATGCTCCAGGTCCAGGGGCACTCGTCGACGGGCAGGGCGTCGTGGAGCGCCCGCAGTCCGGCGCCGATGGCGCGGGCGGCGGTCTCCGGCTCGGCCAGCCACCGCGGGTCGACGGCGGAGCGCGCCTCGATCGCCTCCGTGACCAGCCACTCCGAGTCCTCGTCGGCGCCGACCTCGAGGACGTGCGGCACCCGGGTGTACCGGGCGGCCCACTGCATCCGGGCGGCCTCGTCCGCCAGGTCGACCCGCTCGATGGTCGCCCGCTCCGAGCGGGGTGCCCACTTCACGAACGAGGCGCGCTGTCCCGCTCCGGCCCGCCCGCCGCCGTCGGCCGCCTGACCGTTGGCGGGCTCGATCCGGAACGTGAGGCCGCCGAGCTCGTTGCTCCAGGCCGGCGCGACGCGGGAGTCGCCGGCGAGCTCTCGAACGACGTCGGGCACGCCGACTTCGCCGGTGGGGATGGTCATGGCGCCAGCGTGCCAGACCAGGTCAAGCCGTCACGAGATGATTTCCGGCGCCCGCTCCGACGGCGGCTACCGGTGCCGCTCCGGCATCCTCCGAAGGATGTACGCGGCCCGGACAGATCGCCCGGATGACCGACGACACCGGCCGCCGTCCGCGACAGGGTCGGGGCATGCCCGCCAACTCGCCAGCAAGTCCGTCACCTGCGACGACGGCGTCTCCGCCGTCGACCACCTCGATGAGCACCGGGGGCCGGATCGCCGCGCTCGACATCCTGCGCGGGGTCGCGATCCTCGGCACGTTCGCCAGCAACGTCTGGATCTTCACGACGCCGGGCGGCCCCGCCGAGTGGATCTCCGACGGTTTTGCCACCGCCGATCCCGTGCAGCGTGTGCTGCAAGGGTTGGCCAACGGCAAGTTCCTCGGGCTGCTGACCCTGCTGTTCGGGGTGGGGCTCGAGCTGCAGTACCGGTCGATGGTGCGCCGCGGCCTGCCGTGGCCGGGCCGGTATGCCCTGCGCGCCGGGATCCTGTTCGTCGAGGGCCTGGTGCACTACGTGCTCGTCTTCGAGTTCGACGTCCTGATGGGGTACGCGATCGCATCCCTGCTCGCCGCCTACCTGATCGGCCGCAGCGACCGCGGGGTGCGGGCCTGGGGTGGCGTGATCGCGTCGGTCTACGTGGCGGGGATCGTGGGCATCACGGCGCTGCTCGTCGCGGCGCCGGATGCGTCGGACGGCGCCGCAGCGGGGGACGGGACGGCGGCCGGCGCCGCGCCCCTGCCGACGACGAGCTGGCTCGACCAGGTGCTGCTGCGGATCACGAACATGGACGTGTTCCGGATCGAGCTGATCCTGATCGTGCCGTCGGCCACCGTGCTGTTCGTCGTGGGCTCTCGGCTCGTCCGCGCCGGGATGTTCTCGGCGACCGAGAGTGGGGCGTGGCTGCGCCGTCGGCTCGCGTTGGCCGGGCTGGGTGCCGGCATCCCCCTGAACGCACTGACCATGTGGGCCGGGGCGGACTGGTTCCTCGTCGACCGGTACCTGGTGCCGCCGCTGGTGGCGCTCGGCATCCTGGCGCTGGGCACGACCCTCGTCCAGCGCGGGCAGGCCCGGGCGCAGGTGGCCCAGGTCCCGACGAGCGGCCCGGGCCGGGGCCCGGCCGGCCTGCTCCGCCGGGGTGTCGAGGCGGTCGGGCGGACGGCGCTGTCGTGCTACGTGCTGCAGAACGTGCTCGCTTCGGCCCTCTGCTACGACTGGGGCCTGGGGCTGGCCGGAGGCGGCCCGTGGCAGGCGGTGGCGATCTGGGCCGGCGTCTCGCTGACGCTGATGCTGGTGGCACCGCTGTGGCTGCGGCGGTGGCCGCGCGGCCCCATCGAGCTGGTGATACACCGGGTCTATGGCGCGCGGCGCCGGTGACGGAGCCTGAGGCCACCCGGCGCGGCTACCTCGGCACCCCGGGACGGGCGCGGGCGGCCTCCTCGGCGTCCCACAGGGCCCGGTAGTAGGCGGTGCGCTCGCGGTCGGGCGCCACGCCGTACGCGGCGAGCACCAGCGGCTCCAGGCCGGGACCGTAGCGGCGGGTGACGCTGCGGGTGGTCACGGCGATGTCGGACCAGCGGTCCGCGACACCCAGGTCGCCGACGTCGACGTGGGCGGCGAACCGGCCGACGTGGTCGAGGAGTGTGTTCGGGACGGTGGCGTCGCCGTGGCACACGACGAGCCGGTCGACGGGCGGCGGGGCGGTGATCGATCGAGCGGTGACCGGTTGGGCGCCGATCGGCTGGGCCGTGAGCGCGGCGACGCGCGTCTCGGCCGTGCGGACGAACGGGCAGGTGTCCGTGGGCAGTGCGTCGTGGAAACGCCGCAGGCCGATGCCGACGGCTATCGCCGAGCGTTCCGCCCGGGAGCGCCACTGGGGTTCGATGGCCGACGTCGCCACCGCCCCGCCGACCTCGACGGCCGCCGTGAGCATCCACGAGCCGTGCCCGTCCCGCCCGGCGCCGAGCACCCGGGGGACCGGGGTGAACGAGCCGGCCCAGACCAGGCGGTCGGCCTCGGCGAGCAGGTCCGGGCAGGGTGCGCCGTGGGGCACCCACTTGAGGTACGCGCTGTGGCTCCTGCGCCGCGCGGACCGGCGTCCACCGCTGTACGCCCTGGGGTTGGTGAGCTGAGCCGGACGGCGGGCGGGTACCCGACCGGGCTGGAGGGCGGGCTCGCGTATGGGGTCGATCCCGGGCCGGCGGTCTTCGAGCCGCACCGTGAGGCCGCCGTACTCGTTGCGCCATACGGGGACGACCGTCGTTCCCGTCCGTAGCCGTTCGGCCAAGGCGCGTACGACGGGCGGTACTTCGACGGGTGCCGGACTGATGCCGACGAGCGCGTTCGACACCCTAATATCGTCCCATAGAGCGGGTGAAAAAGTGCTCCTGGTTCGGGACGCTCGCGGGCACTGGGCAACATGGTCGGGGCCTGCGTGCCGTCCGCTCGGGCGGCCCGGGCCGGAGACCGAGAACGGGGTGAGGTGCGTCTCAGGCCACCCGACGCAGATAACCCCGTTCTCGACCTGCGGCCTCGGGTCAGACGGCGGTCAGGATGCCCGCAGTGCCCAGGAGGTTCGGCAGTGTCGTCGCGGTCGACCCGGTGGCGGCCCCGGACCCGGTGTCCGACGCCGCGGCGCCCGTCACCGTCACGTCGACGCACTGGTAGAAGGCGTTCACGGTGTCGGCGATGTTCCAGCGGGCGAAGATCGTGTGGTCGCCGGCGGGCAGGCCGGTCAGCTGGTGCTCGACGGTCGCCCCGGGCTGGGCGCCGCCGTCGTCCACGGTCTTGAAGAGCTGGCCGTCCACGAAGTACTCCCACGTGGACGTGGAGTGCCGGGCGGTGATCTGCCAGCGGAACGTGGTGTCGCCGCTGATGGTGGTGCGCGGCCAGGGGAGCGAGTCGTCGTCGACCACGCTGAACCCGCCGCCGCCGGAGCACTGCATCGAGCCCTTGGGCGCTTCGACGCTCTGCGGCTCGTACTGGAGGCCGCCGCAGTCGAAGTCGACCTGACCCGTCGCGCAGTGGTCCGCGCGGCTCGGCGGGTTGGTGATCCAGCCGTGCGCCTGTGCCTGCGGCTGGAACGCGCTCGGGGCGGCGACGAGGAACGCCGCCGCCAGAGCCAATGTCGCGAGGGCGGAGAGCAGGAGTCGGATCTGTGGGCTGGCTGTGCGTGCACGGTTCACGGTGGTGCCTTCCGCCGGTCGGGAGTGGCTGCCGGTCCGGGCGCGGCCCCAGGGTGTGCGGCCGGCTCGGGGCGGGTGAAATATGTTGTGGGCACCGAACCTAGGGAAATGTCAGCACTGCTGACAATGAGGGTGAATTCGTACGCGGAAACCCGTATTTCTCCCACGGGCCCGACGCCGGACGCCCGCCGCGCCGTCGGCGCGGGCACACCGAACGGCCGGTGTCCGACGTCGGGCACCAGCCGCTCGTGCTGTTCTCCGGCTCAGCGGGTCGTCACAGCTGCGCCGCCAGCAGGCGCCCGCCCCCGCTCCGGAGCTCGGCGTCGACCGTCGTCGTGCCGGTGCCACCACCCGCGCTCGGGCTGCCGCCGCTGACGTTCACGTCCATGCAGGCGTAGAACGCCATCGCGGTGTCGTACACGTTCCACCGCGCGAGGATCGTGTGGTTGCCGCTCGGCAGGCCCGACAGCGTGTGGGTGACGGTCGGTGGCGGCGCGGCGCCGTTGTCGTTCACCGTCTTGAAGAGCCGGCCGTCCACGAAGTACTCCCAGGTCGCCGTGCGGTGGAAGGCCGTCAGCGTCCACTGGAACGTGTGCGTGCTGCCGATGTTCGTGCGCGGCCAGGCGAGCGACGCGTTGTCGAGGGTGGTGAAGCGGCTGCCTCCGGAGCAGAGCATCGAGCCCTTCGGGGCCTCGACGCTCTGCGGCTCCCACTCGACGCCGTTGCAGGTCCAGCTCACGGTCCGCTTGGCGCAGTGGTCCTGCCGGCTGGGCGGTGAGACCACCCAGCCGTGGGCCTGGGCGTGGGGTGTCATGGAGCTCGGTGCGGCGACCAGCGCCGTCAGGGTCAGGGCCAGGACGGCGAAGATGCCGAGTACGACTCTGGCGGCGGGCGTATGCAGTGCGGCGACTCTCATGGGGCTCACCTCGGGATGTGAAGTTGGAAAGTTCCTGGAGTACTCCTGTGTGCTCGGGTGTGACCCCTCGACGCTAGAAAGCGGAGGAGCCCGCGACAATTGGGGCAACTACGTACTGCCGGGCGTCAGTGCTGAGCCGGGCCGCGATGCCGGGTGCGGCGGTGGTGGGGCGGGGAGCGGGGCGACGATGTCGGGACCGTGCCCGGGTCGTTTCGGTACCGGGCCTATCCCGTCGAGCCCGCGCCCAGCAGCACGTCGCAGACCTCGATCAGCCGACGCCGCAGGTCCTTCGACCGCCGCGCGTACTCCCGCTGCCGCCGCACGTACTCCGCCTTGCCGTGCGGCGTCTCGATCTCGACGGCGGCCACGCCGTACTCCGACACGTCGTACGGCGAGGCGGCCATGTCGGTCCAGCGGATGTCGCGCGCCAGCTCGAACGCGTCGAGCAGCAGGTCACCGGGTACGGCCGGGCCGAGCTTCAGGCACCACTTGTAGAGATCCATGTTGGCGTGCAGGCAGCCCGGCTGCTCCAGGCCGACCTGTGTGGCGCGGGTGGGCCGGAGCTGGTTGCGTCCCGTCGCCTCCGGCGTGAAGAACCGGTAGGCGTCGAAGTGCGAGCAGCGCACGGGGTTCGCCTCGACGACGGCGTCCGTCCCCGCGTGCCCGAGCCGCAGCGGCAGCGGATGCCGCTGGTCGCGCCCCGCCTCCCGGTCCCGGTAGACCATCGCCCACTCGTGGAGCCCGAAACAGCCGAACGTCCCCGGGCGCGACGCCGTTGCGGACAGCAGCTCGCGCACGTACCGCACGGTGTCGCCGCGGTCGGCGAGGAAGGCGTCGGGGTCGAGAGTGACGGTCAGGCTGGGGCCGCAGGTGGGGCCGGGCACCGCGGCGTCGTGCGGGACGGTCGTGTGCCACCGCCACGTCGTGCGGTCCTCGGGGTCGGCGGCTCCGGGAGCGGCGGCTCCGTAGCCGGGCGAGCCCGGCTCGGGGGTGCCTGTCCCGTCGTCGTCGGGCAGCTGGAGAGCGACGCCCCCGCCCGGGTGCCAGCGGCGCAGGTGCGTGATCCGAGTGGGGTAGTAGGTGAAGAGAAAGTCCTCGATCGCGTGCTTCCGCCCCGCGGCGCGGGCCTCGCGCCAGACGGCGGTGAGCGCGTCGGCGCGCTCCGCATGCGCGGTTGCGAGCGGCAGCCACTCCTCGGGGAGCAGCACCCGGGCAGGCTGCGCACCCGACCCGGGCCCGACGGCGTCGGGCGCAGCGGGCGCGATCGGCTCGCCGAGGATTGTGCTCATCGATCCAGGGTAGGTCCGTCTCGGCACCCTGCCGACGGCCTTGCTGTACGCGATGTGTTCCTAACTGTATACAGGCACCCTTGAGGTGTGCGCAGTTAGGAGTTCTGATCATGACGTCCTCGTCGGCCGTGCTGACACTTGACGATGCGCGTGCTGCTGGTCTGCGCAAGGACCAGGTGTATCGCATGGTTCAGAGCGGTGAACTGGAGCGGGTCGCAAGGGGCGTGTTCATCCGCCCCGACCTGATCGATCCGACATTGATTCCCCTCGCTGCGGCAACAGCGCTCCGACCTCAAGCGACAATGTGTCTCACCAGTGCACTGGTCCACCATGGATTGAGCGACGCGATTCCGTTCGGTCCGGACATCGCCCTCCCGCGGGGAGTCCGTCTTCCATCGGGTTTCGGTCAGGTGACCTGGCACAGCTTCGATCCCGCGACGTTCGACGTCGGGCGCATCAGGCTGGACGACACGGACGATCTGGAGTTGTGGGTCTACTCCGCCGAGCGCACCATAGTCGACAGCTTCCGCCTGGCCCATCGCGAAGGCCTTGATGCTGCCCACACAGCGCTACGCCGCTGGGTACGCCGGCGGGGGAACTCACCTGCCGCACTGCTCACGATGGCTGGCGAGTTCCCGCAGTCCTTGACTCGCATTCGACAAGCCCTGGAGATTCTGCTGTGACTCGACCTACCCGCGGCACATCGGCAGGTCGCGCCTACAACGACTTGCGGAACCTGGCACGCCGCGACGGCCGCGACGGTGCCGAATACCTGACGCTCTACGCCCTCGAAGGTTTCCTAGCACGCCTGGCCGCGTCGAAGCACGCCGCAGGCTTCGTTCTCAAGGGCGGTGTCCTGATGGCAGCTTTCGCCGCCCGCCGGCCCACGCGGGACGTCGATCTTGCCGCGTCAGGCTTCCCGAACGACATCGACGACGTCGCCGAGCGCGTGCGCCAGATCGTCGCTGTCGATCTCGACGACGGGCTGGAATTCGATCTGGCTTCGGTCTTCGGCTGGACGAGATCGTCGCCTTCACAGGCCCAGTACTTGATGGCAGTTCCGAGAGCCGGGCGTGGGATCCCGAAGCACGCGCATGGCAGGCGCCACGGGCGGTTTCGACGACCACGTAGGGGTCCGGCGCGTTCGCTCCGCAGGTCGTCGTAAGGTGCAAACATGTCCGACCTCCCCCTGCGCCGCCTCGGGCGCTCCGGCCTGTCCGTTCCCGTCGTCGGCCTGGGGTGCAACAACCTCGGCCGCTCCGGCACCGTCACCGAGACCGCGGAGGGCGCGACGGCCCTGGTCGACGCCGCCATCGACGCGGGCGTGACGTTCTTCGACACCGCGGACTCGTACGGCGTCCGCCCGGGGTTGTCCGAGGAGCTGCTCGGCGCCGCCCTGAAGGGCCGCCGCGACGACGTGCTGGTCGCCACGAAGTTCGGCCTGGACGTGCGCGGGGCGAACGGGAACGACTTCGGCGCTCGCGGCTCGCGCCGGTACATCGTGCGGGCGGCCGAGGCGTCGCTGCGCCGGCTCGGCACCGACTGGATCGACCTCTACCAGCTGCACGCGCCCGACCCGGCGACCCCGATCGACGAGACGCTGGCCGCGCTCGACGACCTCGTCCGCTCCGGCAAGGTGCGCTACGTGGGCCATTCCAACTTCAAGGGCTGGCAGGTCGCCGACGCCGAGCACGTGGCGCGGTCGATCGGCACCACCCGGTTCGTGTCCGCGCAGAACCACTACTCGCTGCTCGCCCGCGAGGTGGAGCACGAGGTGCTGCCCGCCGCGAAGGCGTACGGCGTCGGCGTCCTGCCGTACTTCCCGCTGGCGAACGGCCTGCTCACGGGCAAGTACACGGGTGGCGACCGACCGGACGGCTCCCGGCTCGTGATCGCGAAGCCCCACCTGCTGGAGACGGCGCCGTGGGAGGCCCTGGACCGGTTCGGCGCGTTCTGCCGCGAGCGCGGCGTGGCCGAGATCGACGTCGCGTTCTCGTGGCTGCTGTCCCGGCCTGAGGTGTCGTCGGTGATCGCCGGCGCCACGCGGCCGGAGCAGGTGCGCCGCAACGCCGAGGCGTGGTCGTGGTCGCCGACGCCAGAGGACCTCACGGAGCTGGACGAGATCTTCCCGGCCTGACGACCTGTCGGACGACACGTTCCGGTCGGTTAGCGTGGGCGCCATGAGCCTTCCGTTCCGCCAGGTCAACGTCTTCTCCTCGAACCCGACGGGTGGCAACCCCGTCGCCGTCGTGCACGACGCCGACGGCCTCACCGACGACCAGATGGCCGCCTTCGCGCGGTGGACCAACCTGTCGGAGACCACGTTCCTGCTCACCCCGACCGACGCAGGCGCCGACTACCGCGTGCGGATCTGGACCCCGGGCGGCGAGCTGCCGTTCGCCGGGCACCCCACGCTCGGCACCGCGCACGCGTGGCTGGAGGCCGGGGGCGCGCCCGCCGGGACGGACGTGGTCCAGGAGTGCAGCGTCGGCCTCGTGCGGCTGCGGCGCGAGGCCGTCGGTGATGGGCACCGCCTGGCATTCGCGGCGCCGCCGCTGATCCGCTCGGGCGCGGTCGACGACGCCGACGTCGCGCAGATCGCGAAGTCGCTGCGCATCGACGTGTCCGACGTCGTCCGTTCGGCCTGGGTCGACAACGGTCCCGGCTGGGTGGCGGTCCAGCTCCAGGACGCCGACGCCGTGCTCGCGCTGGAGCCCGACTTCGCGGTGATGGGCGACCTGCGGCTCGGCGTCGTGGGCGAGTACGGCATCGGGGTGGTGGGGGAGGAGTACGCGACCGGCGAGCCCGCCGTCGAGGTGCGCGCTTTCGTGCCGTCCCTGGGGACGGGAGAGGACCCGGTGACCGGCAGCCTCAACGCCGGCCTGGGGCAGTGGCTCGCCGGCGAGGTGCTGCCCTCATCCTACATCGCGTCCCAGGGGACGGCGCTGGGTCGCGAGGGCCGCGTGCATGTCGACAAGCTGCCGGACGGCGAGGTGTGGGTCGGGGGCGACACGCTCACGACGATCGTCGGTCAGGTGGGCTTCTGACTTCTTGCTTCGCCTGACGCCGGTTCGCCTGACGCCGGTTCCGGGCCCGGAAAAGGTGCGGGAAAGGCCTTCCGGGCGACCCGCGCGAACAGCCGCTCCAGCGGTCCGCGGCCCAGGAACGCCCGCCACAGGGTTGCCGCGGCGAGCGTGATGAGCACCATCCAGCCGAGCGGTTCGTTGTCCGGGGGATCCAGCAGGTCCCAGTACGTGCGGGTCCACCACCAGATGACGGCGATCTGCACGGAGTAGACGGTCAGGGCCAGGGCACCGACGGCGGCCAGCGGCGTCACCACCACCAGCACGGCCCAGCGCACGATGCGTCCGAGCCAGCCGCCCACGCCACCGTTGCTCGTGCCCACGCCCGCGCTGACCAGGGTGCCGACGAGCAGGCACAGCCCGAGCACACCGAGCGCGAACCCGCCGGACCCCAGGGCCTCGAACATCGTGTCGTCGTGCGGGCCCTCCAGGTACAGGCCGGCCAGCGGTGGCCACGGATCGGACCAGGCCGGTGCCGGCACGACGCTCTCGGACGACGTCATGGCGACCTGGCCGTCGATGGCTACCGTGCCCCCGGCGCCGGCCACGAGGGTCGCCGAGGCGATCGAGCTCATCGTGGCCAGCCCGAACCCGCCCGCGACCAGAGTGAGGTGCAGCGCCGGCGACCGCAGGTCGCAGCGGCCCACGGCCAGCCCCGCGAGCACGTACGCCATCCAGACCAGGGCCGGGTAGTGGCCCGTGAGGAGGAAGTCGGTGGCGGCGCCCGAACCGTCGTGCGGCGCGCGGAGCCCGGCACGGGCCAGCGCCTCTGGCCCGTAGTACACGAGAAACGGGCCCACCACGGCGATGAGCACCGCGATCGCCGCGAGCCGGGCCGGCGGCATCCGCAGGAACGGCAGGGCGAGCACGAAGTACGCGGCGTAGAAGCCGAGGATGAGAAACACGCGCGTCCCGAACAGGTCCAGGAGAGCGACCAGGGCCAGCAGCAGCACGGCCCGGACCAGGATCCGGGACCGCGCGGTGCGCATCACCTCGCCCGAGAACGGCTCGCGGCCGCCGGTGACCAGCGCCAGGGACAGCCCGGCGACCGTCGCGAACAGGATTGACGAGCGCCCGTGCGCCAGGCTCAGCCAGCCCTCCAGCGTGCTAATGTCCGCGCTGGTCACGCCCACGTGCGCGGTAAACATACCGAGCACGGCGATGCCCCGGGCGAGGTCGGCGCCGACCACGCGGCCCGGGCCGCCGCGCAGGTTGCGGCGCATCCTGTCGAGGATCCCGCGGACCGTTCCGCGAGACGCGCCGTGGTCGACCGCGGCAGGCCGGTCGGACGGCTGGGAAAGCGTGGGCATGCGGGCATCCTTCCGCGTCGTCGACGCCGATGCGCGCGGGCCACGCCGTCGGGCGGGCCGACGGGCTGACTGTCGGGCAGGCTGCTGAGCAGGCTGCCGGGTGAATGGCTGGACTTACCGTCCCGAGGGATGAGAACGCAGATGTGCGGCACTGCGCGTCGCACATACAGTTCGCCCATGACCGGCAGCGCCAACGAGCACGACATGGCCCGCAGTGACACGCCCAGCCACAAGCTCGGCAACACGTTCACCCGCAGCGCGAGCGAAGGGACCGGCGGCCCCGCCCGCGACCGGGCGAAGCCCGCGGGGACCGACCCCATCGACGCGGTCGACGCCCCCAGCAGCCTCTCGGGCCTGAACGGCCACGACCAGAACAACCCGGGCGCGGTGAAGGACCTCACCAAGGAGTCCGAGTCGTACACGCACGGGCACCACGAGTCCGTGCTGCGCTCCCACCGCCGTCGGACGGCGGCCAACTCCGCCGCGTTCCTCCTGCCGCACCTGCTCTCCGACATGACGCTGCTCGACGTCGGATGCGGGCCCGGCACCGTCACTGTCGACCTGGCAGAGCGGCTGACACAGGGCAGCGTCGTCGGCGTGGACGCGTCCGACGACGTCCTGGAGTCCGCCCGCGGCCTCGCGGACGCGCACGGCACGAAGAACATCAGCTTCGAGCACGCCAACGCCTACGAGCTGCCGTTCGCGGACGACTCGTTCGACGTCGTCTTCGCGCACCAGCTCCTGCAGCACCTCTCCGACCCGGTGGCCGCCCTGCGCGAGATGAAGCGCGTCGCCAAGCCAGGCGGTTTCGTCGCGGTGCGCGACGCCGACTACGAGGCCATGGCCTGGTACCCCGAGTCCGCGGAGCTCACCGAGTGGAACATGCTCTACCACGAGGTCACCCACACCTACGGCTTCGAGCCAGACGCCGGCCGCCGGCTCGCCTCCTGGGTGCGTGACGCCGGATTCGACCCCGCCACGATCGAACCCGGCGCCAGCGTCTGGTGCTACGCGACCCCCGACGACCGCACCTGGTGGGGCGGCCTGTGGGCGGAGCGCTGCACCCAGTCCAACTTCGCCGTGCAGGCCAAGGACTCGGCGCTCGCGGACGACGTCGCCCTCGAGCAGCTCGCCCAGGGCTGGCGGGAGTGGGCGGCCGCGCCGGACGGCTGGTTCGCCGTCCTCAACGGCGAGGTGCTGGCGCGGGCGTGAGCGTCCCGCCGTCGGGCACGTAGATTGAGCACGTGCGTATCGCTAGATTCACCACCGGAGACGACCCCCGCTTCGCCCTCGTGCAGCAGGAGGGCGACAAGACCTTCCTCGCCGTCCTGGGCGGCGACCCCCTGTACATGCCGGCCATGCCGACCGGCGAGCGCATCGAGCTGGGTGACGGCGTCCGGCTGCTCGCCCCGGTGATCCCGCGCTCCAAGGTGGTGGCCGTGGGCAAGAACTACGTCGACCACGCCAAGGAGATGGGCGGCGAGGTCCCGGCCAGCCCGCTGCTGTTCTTCAAGCCGAACACCTCGGTGGTCGGCCCGGACGACCCGGTCGTGCTGCCGGACTTCACGCAGGAGGTCTCCTACGAGGCCGAGCTGGCCGTCGTCATCTCCAAGGTCTGCAAGGACGTCACGCCGGAGAACGCGCCGTCGTACATCCTCGGCTACACGGTCGCGAACGACGTCACCGCGCGGGACGCGCAGCGGACCGACGGCCAGTGGGCGCGTGCCAAGGGCTTCGACACCTCGTGCCCGCTGGGCCCCTGGATCGACACGGACCTCAACCCGGAGGACGTCGGGGTGCGCTCGCGGGTCAACGGCGAGCCGCGCCAGGACGGCCGGACCCGGGACATGGTGTTCGACGTACCGTTCCTCGTGTCGTACATCTCCGAGGCGATGACGCTGCTGCCCGGCGACGTGATCCTCACCGGGACGCCGGCCGGGGTCGGCCGGATCGACCACGGCGACCGCGTCGAGTGCGAGGTCGAGGGGCTCGGCGTGCTGTCCAACCCGGTGCTGCGGCGCTGAGGGTGCTCAGCGCTGAGCAGCTGCATCACGACGCGTCGCGGGTGCTGCGCGCCTGGACCGGGCCGACGCCGGAGCAGGAACGCCTTCGAGCGCGGTACGTCCGGCATCTCGACACGCACGATCCGTCGGCCGATCCGTCGGCGGGTGCGAGTTCCGGCGTCTTCCGTGAGTGCGTGCCTGACCACCTCACGGCGTCGACCCTCGTGCTCTCGCACGACGGCGCACGCGTGCTGCTGACCCTGCATGCCAAGGCACGGCGATGGTTCCAGTTCGGCGGGCACCTGGAGGCGGCGGACCCCACCCTGGCGGACGCCGCCAGGCGGGAAGCGCGCGAGGAGTCCGGGCTTGCGCTGACGCTCGACCCGGTGCCGGTGCACCTGAACGAGCACGCGGTGCCGTTCTGCCGGCCGGGCACGGGTGACGCGGATCGTCCGGTGCACCACCTGGACGTGCGGTTCGTCGCCGTCGCCGGCCCGGACGCAGTACCCGTCGTCTCGGACGAGTCGCTGGACGTGCGCTGGTGGGACGCCGACGCACTGCCGAACCCCGACCTGACCGACCTGGTGGCACTGTCCCGGGCACGGTTCGGTAGAGCATGATCGACGCATGATCATCAGACGGTCCACCGCCCAGGTACGGCCGGGCATGCTCGACGAGTTCCGCGCCTTCATCGAGGGCGGCATCACGGAGTTCGCGTCGCTCGACGGCTTTCTGGGCGACGAGATCGTCGTCGGACCCGACACGCTGACCTACGTGAGCAGGTGGCGGGACACCGCGGCGCTCGCCGGTTACGCCGGGCCCGGTTGGCGGACCGAACCGGTGGTGCTGGACGACGAGGACCGCTTCCTGCGCGAACCGCTTCGCGTGCGGCACGTCGAGCTCCGGCCTGCCACCGCGGGCGACGCCCCGGCGATCGCCGTAGTCTGGCACACCGGCTGGGGTGACGGGCACCGTGGGCTGGTGCCGCCGGAGCTGGAGCGAGTCCGCACGCGGGAGTCGTTCGGACCGCGCGCGGCGGACCGGGTCCCAGGCACCACGGTCGCGGTGGTGGGCGCCGTCGTCGGCGAGGGAGTGCCCGGCGTCGGAGTCGCCGGCTTCGTGACGGTGCACGGCGACGAGGTGGAGCAGGTGCACGTCTCGGCGGCACACCGTGGTTCCGGAATCGCGACAGACCTCTTGTCCGACGGCGAGCACCGGGTCGCCGCCGCTGGGCACTCCGAGGCTTGGCTCGCCGTCGTGGCCGGCAACGCGCGGGCACTGCGGTTCTACGAACGTCAGGGCTGGTCCGACGCCGGACCGCTCGACTACTGGACGGATACCGCTGAAGGCCCGGTGTTGGTGCCGGTGCGCCGGTACGTGAAACGCCTGGTGGACCGTCCCGCGTCGTCGGCGTCGACCGCCCGCTCAGGCCGCTGACCGGCAGCATTCGTGGCTATTCCGTGGCGGACCAGTCAATATGAGCCATGGCGATCACGCGGCGGTTCCTCGTGCTGTCCCCTGTGGCGCTCGGCGTCTGCGCGGTCCTGCTCCTGATCTTCTACGTCACGGTCGGCACCGGTACCAGCATCGGGTTGCTGGAGATCGGCATCGCCCTCCTGGTGGCGCTCGCGGCGACGGTCGTCGTGCTCGCGGTGGTCCTCATCGCCGTCGGGCTGCTCCGTCTGCTGGTGTCCGCAACGCCTGGGCCGCACTGGGCCTGGCCTTCGGCCTGGTCGCCATCGTCATGGGAATCATCTACATCGGGATCGACGCGTCCATGTCGCCGGGCGACCCGGGGTTCAACATGCTCATCCTCATGGAGGCTGCCGCCGTGCAGATCCCCGTCTGGCTGACATTCGTCGTCGGGCTCCTGGTCGGCGACCGGCGGAACCGGGCGGCGCGGGACGGAACCGTCGGTCCCACCACTGCCTAGGCCTGAGGCCTGCGACTGAGAGCGGGGTGCTGCGGCGCTGACCTGCGTGTATTCCTGGTCATTCCGGCAGGCGCGGCGCGCGGCGCGTCAGACCGTGTGAGCCACGGGCGGCGGACATTGCTGGTCCTGGTGCCACGCACCAGTCACCATGTGCCTATGACGACCATGCGGCGTTTCCTCGTCCTGACTCCCGTGGCGTTCATCGTGACCGCGGTCCCGTCCGTCTACCTGGCGCCCGTCATCTGGCTGGAAGGCACCGGCGCCGCCCTCCTGATCGCGCTCGCGGTGACGGCCGTCGCGCTGGCAGCGGTCCTCGTCGCTGTATGGCTGCTTCGTCTCCGGGATGTCCACAGCGCCTGGGCTGCGCTGGGCTTGGCCGTCGTCCTGTTCGCCGTCGTCTGCGCGCTCGTCTATGTCGCGGTCGCGCAGCCGTGGCCTAGCGGCGCAGGGTGGGGAGCGGCCCTGGTCGTCGTGGGTGCGATCGCCTCTATCCCCGCCTGGCTGGCATACGCCGTCGGACTCCTGGTCGGCGACCTGCGGCACCGGGCGGCCCGGGGACAGAGCGCGGCGGTATGACTGCCGCAGGCGCGTCGGGCATGCGGTTGCGCTACCTGATCGCCGCCGCAGTCGCTGGATTCCTCTACGCAGTGGTTCTCACGGGTATTGGGCTGGGGTCCGCCGCGAGTGCGGAAGCCGCAAATGAGGACGTGGACGTCTGGCCGCTCGGCGCCGTGGTCGGTGCAGTTTTCTTCGGTGTCGTCCTCACCGTGCTCGTCTACGTCGTGGTGGTGGGTGACCAGATCGGCCGCGTCCGTGACCGGCACGACGTCCGCTTCGTGGCCGTTGCTCAGGCTGGGGTGCTCGTGGTGGTCGACCTAGCGCTCGTCATGTGGCTCGGTGCCGTGCCGGGTGTGCCATGGACGACGCCGCTGATCCTGCTCGGCGGCCTCCTGTTGGCGACCGTCCCGGGGTGGCTGGTCGTCGGCGTCCTCCCATGGTTCGTGCGGGGGCCGTCGACGAGCGGCAGCGGGCCGGACGACACCGTCGATGCGGAGTCCGACGACACGGATGAGGGGGTCGCTGCCCGCCGGGAGATCGCGATCCAGGATGCGCTGGACCGGGTTCGTGCCCGCGAGGGTCGGTGATCCGGGGGACTTGGCCCCGCTGGACCGCAGTGTCGGTCCCACCGCCTAGGCTGGGTCCGTGACCTCAGCAACCAACACCTCGACCGGCCCGGCGGCGGCCGCGGCCGTCCGTGTCCGCTTCGCGCCGTCCCCCACCGGCATGTTCCACGTGGGCGGCGCCCGCTCCGCGCTGTTCAACTGGGCAGTGGCGAAGCAGCAGGGCGGCACGTTCGTGCTGCGCATCGAGGACACGGACGCCTCCCGGAACCAGCCCGAGTGGGTGGACGGGATCATGTCGGCCATGGCGGCCCTCGGGATCACCAAGGACGACCCGGCGTTCGAGGGGCCGTACTTCCAGTCCGAGAACGCCGGCATCCAGAAGGAGGCCGCACAGCGGCTCTTCGCCGAGGGCAAGGCGTACTACTGCGACTGCACCCGCGACGTCGTCCTGGCGCGCACCGGCAACCAGCAGACGGGCTACGACGGCTTCTGCCGCGACCGCGGCCTGGAGTACGCCGAGGGCCGCGCCCTGCGCTTCCGCACGCCCGACGAGGGCGAGACGCAGGTCGTCGACCTGATTCGCGGCAACCCCACGTTCCCGAACCGGAACCTCGAGGACTTCGTCATCGCGCGCGGCAACGGCTCGCCGGTCTTCCTGCTCGCCAACGTCGTGGACGACATCGACGAGAGCATCACCCTCGTCATGCGCGCCGAGGAGCACCTGCCCAACACCCCGAAGCAGCAGCTGCTGTGGGAGGCCCTGGGCCAGACCCCGCCGCAGTGGGCGCACATGCCCGTGATCGTCAACGAGAAGCGTCAGAAGCTCTCCAAGCGCCGCGACAAGGTGGCGCTGGAGGACTACCTCGCCGAGGGCATCCTGCCCGACGCGATGGTCAACTACCTGATGCTGCTCGGCTGGGCGCCCGGCAACGACGAGGAGATCCTTCCGTTCGACGAGCTGGTGCGCCGGTTCCGCGTCGAGGACATCAACTCGTCGTCGGCGTTCTTCGACATCAAGAAGCTCACGGCGTTCAACGGCGAGTACATCCGCGCCCTGAGCGTGCCCGAGTTCACCGAGGCCTGCGGCCCGTGGCTCCACGCTCCGCGTGCGCCGTGGAGCGAGGAGCAGTTCGACCAGAAGGTGTTCGACGCCGTCGCGCCGCTCGCACACTCCCGCGTGGCACTGCTGTCGGAGATCACGGACAACGTCGACTTCCTGTTCCTCGACGAGCCGCAGATCGACGAGGACTCCTGGAACAAGGCCTTCAAGGGCGCCGCCGCAGAGCTGCTCGCCGACGTGCGCGCGACCCTCGCCGCGACCGGGACCGGCGAGGTCGCGTGGGAGGCCGAGCCGCTCAAGGACACGGTTACCGCGGTGGGCGAGGCGCACGGCATGAAGCTCGGCAAGGCGCAGGCCCCGGTCCGGGTTGCCGTGACCGGACGCCGCATCGGCCTACCCCTCTTCGAGTCGCTCGAGGTGCTCGGCCGGGAGCGCACGCTCACCCGACTCGACGCGGCGCTGGCTCGCCTCGCCGAGGGCGCCGCCCGGACCGACGCGGAGGTGCCAGCCGGGGCCCAGTGAACTGGGCTAGCGTGTCTGGCGTGACCGACGCCACCACCCCTGACGCCGCGCAGCCTCCCGCGATGCCGCCTCCGCCGGTGCCGCCCTCGGCGGTACCGGCTCCCGGACCGCGCGAGTACCCACAGGCCCTCCGCGGCCCGAAACACCGGTGGTGGCGGCCGCTGATCGGGCTGGTCGCGATGACCGGCGCCGTGATCGTGCTGGTCGGGGCGCTGCTGCTGTACGCGATCGGCTACATGGTCGCGCAGACGCTCGGCGCGGAACTCCCGAACCCGACGGCGGTCCCCAACTCCTGGTTCGTCTCGCCCGTCGGCATGCTCGTGACCAACCTCGGCCTCGCCCTCGGCATCCCGCTCGCGCTCGTGGCCGTCTGGGCGCAGGCCGGGCGCGCGGGCCTGGTGTCGTCCGTGCTGGGCCGCGTGCGCTGGCGCCTGCTGCTCGGCGCGATCGGGCTGTCGCTGCTGCTCCTGGTGCCGCTCACCCTGGGCAGCGACCTCCTGGTGACGCAGCTGGGGCTTGCGCCCGAGGGCTCGGACGCCTCAGGCACGGGCGCGGGCACCGAGGAGTCCGGCTGGTGGCCGCTCACCCCGGCGTCCGGCTGGGCCGTCCTCGCGATAGTGATCCTGCTGACCACGCCGCTGCAGGCCGCCGGCGAGGAGTACTTCTTCCGCGGCTGGCTGTCGCAGTGGATCGGCAGCATGCTGCGCTGGCGTTGGCTCGCCCTCATCGTGCCCGCCGCCGTGTCCGCGCTCCTGTTCGCGTTCGCGCACGGCGCGCAGAGTCCCTGGCTCTTCGCCGACCGGCTCGTCTTCGGCCTGATCGCCAGCCTGCTCGTCTGGCGGACCGGCGGGCTCGAGCTCGCCGTCGGGCTGCACGCCGCGAACAACCTCTTCGCATTCGGCCTCGCCATCGCCTACGACGGCCTGGAGGAGTCGCTCCTGATCACCGAGGTGGCGCCCATCGAGGGCGCGGTCAGCATCAGCGTCACGATCGTCACCACCGCAGTCCTGCTGTGGTGGGCACGACGCCGCAGGCTCGCCGTGGTCGTGCCCGATCCGGTGGCGCCCGTCCCAGCAGGGCCTGTTCCGACGGGCCCGGTTCCGGGAGAGCCCGGCAGGGGCGAGGGAGAGACGACGGCGTGACGATCCACGGCATCCTGTTCGACGTCGACGACACGCTCGTCGACACCAAGGGCGCCTTCGCGCGGGCGCTCGCGGCCGTGCGGGCGGAGTACATGCCGAACGTCCCGCCCGAGCGCGAGCCGGAGATCCTGTCGCACTGGCGCACCGACCCGGGCGGCTACTACCGCCGCTACACGAGCGGTGAGATGGACCACGTGACGCAGCGGCGGCTCCGGGCCGAGCTGCTGCACGAGACGTTCGGCGCCGCCCCGGTCACGGCGTCGTCGTTCGACGCCTGGGACGCGCTGTTCTGGGGCACGTTCGAGAAGTCGTGGACGGCGCACCCGGACGCCCGGGCGGCGGTCGACGCCGTCGTCGCCGCGGGGCTCCGCGTCGGCGTGGTGACGAACGCCGCCACCGAGCTGCAGGAGCGAAAGCTGAAGCTGGCCGGGCTGGCCGACCTGCCCGTGCTCGTCGGGGTGGACACGCTGGGCTTCGGCAAGCCCGACCCGCGGGTGTTCCTCGAGGGGGCGCGGCGGCTGGGTACCGACCCGGCCCGTACCGCGTACGTGGGCGACGAGCCCACCGTGGACGCGCTGGCGGCCCGCGACGCTGGCCTGACCGGCGTCTGGCTGGACCGGGCGGGTCACCGGCGTGGTCCGGGCTACACAGGCCCTCCGCTGCCCGACGGCGGCCTGCGTGACCTGCAGGATCCCGCTGCCCTGCGCGCGGCCGGCGTCGTGGTGATCGAGACGCTTGCGAGCCTTCCGGGTGCCCTCGGTTACGGCTCTCAGTAGTCCGGACCACGGCTCGCGATGGCCCGAACCGGCGCGCGTGACGGACGGCACCCTCATTCCGTTTTGCCCACCGTCCGAGGTCAGGTAGTGTTCTCCAGCGGTAAGGCCTCCACGGAAAGCCTGTAGGAGATAGGTGTATCCAGCGAGGTTGTTACCCCCATGGGGTATGGTGTAATTGGCAGCACGAGTGATTCTGGTTCACTTAGTCTAGGTTCGAGTCCTGGTACCCCAGCGCAGACCACAGCGCACGTACGGCCGATGTGTAACCCTGGCCGGTGCGCTAAGGTTTCACGGCAACCGGTCCGTAACCGGTAGTTCAGGCCCCCATCGTCTAGCGGCCTAGGACGCCGCCCTCTCACGGCGGTAACGCGGGTTCAAATCCCGCTGGGGGTACGCAGGTCCTTCGGCTTCGGCCGGCGGATCCGTTCAGGCCCCCATCGTCTAGCGGCCTAGGACGCCGCCCTCTCACGGCGGTAGCGCGGGTTCAAATCCCACTGGGGGTACAGCAGGAAGGCCCGGTCCACACAGACCGGGCCTTTCGCCGTCTCGGGACTGGGCCGCCGTCAGGGCGGCGCCGAGGTGTCAGCGCATCTTCGGGTCCTTGCCGCCCTCGATGAACGGTTCGGGTCGCACCTCTGTCGGGTCGCGGTCGGCGGTCGGCCCGCCGGGTACGTGCTCGCCGCCGGCGTCTCGTGCGCGGGCGGTCCTCGCCTGGTCGGCCCAGGTCTGGTCCGCCGCGTCGCCGGACGCCGGTGCCGCGTCGCCTGCCGTCGCGCCACCGGTCGCCGCCCAGGTGACGCCCGTGGGCTCCTCGCTGCCCGGGCTCGTGGTGTCCTTGGCTGTGCTCTCCTCGGCGGCGCTGTCCGGGGCTGCGCCACCCCGGGCGATCGGCAGCTCGATGCGCTGCGTCGGCGGGTTGCTCCGCCGTCCGATCCGCGGCATGAGTGCGGGAGGCGGGGCGGGGGAGGGCGAGTCCGTCGACGGCACGGCCTGCGGCCGGACATCCGGGTTGGCCTGCGCGGCGGCCTCGGCGTCGGCGGCGTCCGGATGGAAGAGCGACGCGATGATCAGGCGGTACCGGGAGTCGGGCCGTGGGATCCACGTGACCCGGTCGAGGGCCTGGTCCTGCCCGGCGGTCTCGAAGATGAAGGTGCCGTAGCCGAGCAGCTGGCCCATCGGGGTGCGCTCGTACCCGAGGTCGGTCACCTTCTCCGAAGGCATCATCGCCACCCGGTGCACCAGGAAGCCGTCGAGGAGCAGCAGCCGGCGGTCGGTCATCACGAACCACCTGGCCCGCCACTCCAGCCACTTGTAGAGCAGCCGGGCGCCCAGGACGACGAACGGCAGCCAGACCCAGCCGAGAGCGTCGCGAACGTTCGGGTCGACGGCGACGAGCAGGCCCACGGCCAGCACGAACGCGCCCGCCGTCGTGAGGATCGGCTCCCACAGCATGCCCCAGTGCCGGTGGGTCGCGATGATGACCTTCTCGTTCGCCAGGATGTACCGCTGCAGGGCGCGGTGAGGGACGACGAAGTCCGCTGTGGCGCTCATGCGGGTCTCCCCGGGGGTGCGGTCGGATACGGTCGCTCGAACCGACGGATTCCCCTGGATCGGTCCGGGAGTGGGGTCCGATGTGGTCGAGTCTCGCCGCCGACCCTACGTCGTCAGCGGCCGATCGACCCGGTGAAGAGCTCCTCGAAGAACGTGCCGATGTTCGCGATGGCACCCCAGATGACATCCCAGAGCGCGAGCACGATGTCGGCGGAGCGTTCAGGATCGTTGATGACCGAGTACAACAAGAAGATCACCACGAGCCAGATGATGATGAGCCTCACCCTTGGCGGCATCAGATTCCTCACGACGTGGGCGCGTGCGCCCCTGGTGTGCACACGTCTCGCAGAAGACTACTTACCCCACCGGGACCTGGGGAATCACCTGACCCGGCGTGGCGAACCAACGCACACGGACCGCTCACCGGCCACACACTCCATGCGCACTCGCAGCGTTATTCGCCGGACCGGTGCAGCACCTCGGTGAGCTTGTTCGCCGCGGCGACGACGGCCGCCGAGTGCAGCCGGCCGGGCTGCCGGGAGAGGCGCTCGACGGGCCCGGACACGCTGACGGCGGCCACGACCCGGCCTGACGGACCGCGCACCGGCGCCGACACGGACGCCACACCGAGCTCACGTTCTGAGACGGACTGGGCCCAGCCGCGGCGTCGGACGCCGGAGAGGATGGTGGCCGTGAAGGTCGCATCGCGGAGCCCGCGGTGCAGCCGGTCCGGCTCCTCCCAGGCGAGAAGAACGTGCGCCGCGGAGCCGGCGCTCATGCTGAGCGTCGCGCCCACGGGGATGGAGTCGCGCAGGCCGACCGGGCGCTCGGCGGCGGCGACACACACGCGGTGATCGCCCTGCCTACGGTAAAGTTGTGCACTTTCCCCTGTGTGGTCCCGCAGCGCGATGAGCACGGGGTTCGCGGCCGCCAGGAGGCGGTCCTCACCGGCGGCGGTGGCCAGCTCGTTGAGGCGCGGACCCAGCACAAAACGGCCCTGCATGTCGCGGGCCACGAGGCGGTGGTGCTCGAGGGCCACGGCCAGGCGGTGCGCCGTCGGGCGGGCCAGACCGGTCGAGGAGACGAGCTGCGCCAGGGTGGCCGGTCCGGCCTCGAGTGCCCCGAGGACGGACGCCGCCTTGTCCAAGACGCCGACTCCGCTAGTATCGTCCATACCGCGATATTGCCGTCTCGGAACGTGAGATTGCAAGTCGAGGCCCAAAGTTGTTTCTGACGAGGAGGCGAACCGCAATGGCCGGCACGCTGGCGGAGAAGGTCTGGGAAGCGCATCTGGTGCGCCGAGGCGAGGGTGGCTCGCCCGACCTTCTCTACATCGACCTGCACCTGGTGCACGAGGTCACGAGCCCGCAGGCGTTCGAGGGGCTGCGTCTCGCCGGACGCCAGGTGCGGCGACCCGACCTCACAATCGCTACCGAGGACCACAACACCCCCACGCTCGACATCGATCGGCCGATCGCCGATGTGACGAGCCGCACACAGATCGAGACGCTGCGTGCCAACGCCAAGGAGTTCGGCGTCCGGCTGCACAGCCTCGGCGACGCCGACCAGGGCATCGTGCACCAGGTCGGTCCGCAGCTGGGCCTGACGATGCCCGGCCTCACGGTCGTGTGCGGTGACTCGCACACCTCGACGCACGGCGCGTTCGGCGCGCTCGCGTTCGGCATCGGCACGTCCGAGGTGGAGCACGTGCTCGCCACCCAGACGCTCCCGCTGGCGCCGTTCAAGACGATGGCGATCACGGTGAACGGGACGCTGCCCGCGGGCACGACCTCCAAGGACATCATCCTGGCGATCATCGCCAAGATCGGCACCGGCGGCGGCCAGGGCTACGTGCTCGAGTACCGCGGCGAGGCCATCCAGGCGCTGTCCATGGAAGCCCGGATGACGATCTGCAACATGTCTATCGAGGCCGGCGCCCGCGCGGGCATGATCGCGCCCGACGAGACGACGTTCGAGTACCTCAAGGGCCGTCCCCACGCGCCGGAGGGCGAGGACTGGGACGCAGCCGTCGAGTACTGGAAGACCCTGCGCACGGACGACGACGCGGAGTTCGACGCCGAGGTGGTGCTGGAGGCGGCCGACCTGGAGCCGTTCGTCACCTGGGGCACCAACCCCGGCCAGGGCCTGCCGCTGTCGGCGTCCGTGCCGGTCCCGGCGGAGATCGCCGACGAGGGCGAGCGCGAGACCGCGGCGAAGGCCCTGGAGTACATGGGTCTGACCGGCGGCACGCCGCTGCGCGACATCCATGTCGACACGGTCTTCATCGGTTCCTGCACCAACGGGCGCATCGAGGACCTGCGATCCGTCGCGAAGGTGATCAAGGGCCGCCACAAGGCGGAGTCCGTGCGGGTGCTCGTGGTCCCGTCCTCGGCCCGCGTACGGCTGCAGGCCGAGGCCGAGGGGCTCGACGTGATCTTCAAGGACTTCGGCGCCGAGTGGCGCAACGCCGGCTGTTCGATGTGCCTGGGCATGAACCCCGACCAGCTCGCGCCGGGGGAGCGGTCGGCGTCGACGTCGAACCGCAACTTCGAGGGGCGGCAGGGCAAGGGCGGGCGCACCCACCTGGTCTCGCCGCTGGTGGCCGCGGCGACGGCGATCCGGGGCACGCTGTCCAGCGTGGGCGACCTGGACCTGCCGCACGACATCGACATCACCACGTTCGACGGCACGCCGCTCGACGGCGTGGGCGCGTCCCCGCTGGGCGAGTCCGTCGTCGACCTGCCCATTCCCGTAGCGATCGGGTCCGCTCCGAGCGGGTCCGCTTCCGGCCAGCCCGCGCTGCGCTGAGAGGAGCACAGACCATGGAGAAGATCCACACCCACACCGGCGTCGGCGTACCGCTGCGGCGCAGCAACGTCGACACCGACCAGATCATCCCCGCCGTGTACCTCAAGCGGGTCACGCGCACCGGGTTCGAGGACGCGCTGTTCGCGGCGTGGCGGGGCGACCCGTCGTTCGTGCTCAACCAGGAGGCGTACTCGAAGGGGTCCGTGCTCGTGGCAGGGCCGGACTTCGGCACCGGCTCCTCGCGCGAGCACGCCGTCTGGGCGCTCAAGGACTACGGCTTCCGGGTCGTGCTGTCCTCCCGGTTCGCCGACATCTTCCGCGGCAACTCGGGCAAGCAGGGCCTGGTCACAGGCATCGTCTCGCCCGAGGACATCGAGATCCTCTGGAAGATCCTCGAGACCAAGCCGGGCACCGAGGTGACCGTCGACCTCGAGGCGAAGACCGCGACGGCCGACGACGTCACCGTGCCGTTCCAGATCGACGACTACACGCGGTGGCGGCTCATGGAGGGGCTCGACGACATCGGGCTCACCCTGCAGCAGGAGGACAGGATCACCGCGTTCGAGGCGAACCGGGAGTCATGGCGCCCGAAGACCCTGCCCGCGCGGCACCTGCCGGCCGTCGAGATCGAGGCGGCCCGCCCGGTCTAGCTCGACGCCCGGTCTAGCTCGACGCCCGGTCTAGCTCAACAACGACGGCGGGCCCTGGCGCACCTTCTCCAGAAGGAGCTCCGGGGCCACCGTCGCCGGGTCCCACCACGAGTCGATCCACCACGTCGCCCCGGCGTCGGCCATGGCTTGCGCCTGGTCGGCGGCCTCGGCCGGGTCGGACGAGAGCTTGCCCTGCGCGACGACGTCGAACGGGCCGTCCGTCGCCCGCTCGACGTTGTCCCGGTGCTCAGCGAGCCACTGGGTCAGGCCGGCGATGGCGGCAGGCAGCGGCTCGTCAGCGGTGCCGCGCTGCTGCGGCACGACGCCGTCCCAGCGCAGCGCGCGCCGGAGGTTCTTGGCCGGCGGGTTCTCGGCGTCCCACACCCCGACGGGCCACACCGGGATGTGGCCGTTCACCGGCGGCTCGGGGAAGTGGAACTCCCCGGCGCTCAGGCGGGTGCCCTGGAACTCGAACGGCTCGCCCTTCCAGGCCTCGGCGAGGAAGGTCAGGACGTCGTCCAGGAGCTCGGCCCGTTCGCGCAGCCCGGTCGCCTGGCCCGGCACCGACGTGAACGCCTGGTCGATCGTCACGCCGACGCCGACAGGTAGTACGAGCCGTCCTCCGGACAGGTGGTCCACGGTGAGCGCCCGCTGGGCGAACTCCCACGGCCGATGCCGCGGCGGCGCGAACACCATGGCGCCGAGCGTGATGCGCTCGGTGACTGTCGCTACTGCACTGAGCAGGCTGAACGGATCCCAGGTGGCCGAGGACCACTCGCCGCCCATGCTGATCGCGTCCCACGTGAAATAGCCGTCCCAGCCGTGCTCCTCGCACTCCTGCGCGAGAGCAATCTGCTGCGCGGGCGTTCCGAAACTGCCGATGAACCCGAACTTCATCGTTCTCCTCCCGTTGCGTCCGAACCGTCGGCGCACTTCTGTGACCGACCTGCGTCACGCTACGCCGGGACACTGACATCGACAGGGGGCCGGATACCGGCGTCGGCCCTCGGCGAAGCTAGGGTTGCGGCGTGACCGAGATACGACCCGTGGTGGAGATGTGGACCGACGGCGCCTGCAAGGGCAACCCGGGGCTGGGCGGCTGGGGTGCGCTCCTGAAGGCGGGGGAGCACTCCAAGGAGCTGTTCGGCGGTGAGAAGGTCACCACGAACAACCGCATGGAGCTCAAGGCCGTGGTCGAGGCGCTGCGGGCGCTCAAGCAGCCGAGCGAGGTCACCATCCACGTGGACTCGTCGTACGTGATGAACGGTATGAAGACCTGGATCATCGGCTGGAAGCGCAACGGCTGGAAGACCGCCAGCAAGCAGCCGGTGAAGAACGTCGACCTCTGGCAGGAGCTCGACGCCGAGGTCGCCAAGCACACGGTGCGCTGGGTCTGGGTCAAGGGCCACGCGGGCGACCCGGGCAACGAAGCCGCTGACGCGCTGGCCAACAAGGGCGTCGACAGCGTGCGCTGACGGCGCTCTGCGGCCCTTCGCAGGTCTTTCGCGCGAGTCGTGGCGACAACGAGACCGATGTCACGTCACCACGATTCGCGCACACTAATACCCTTGACCCATGGCTTCCCACTACGACGTCGTACTCCTCGGTGCGGGCCCCGGCGGCTACGTCGCCGCGATCCGCGCTGCCCAGCTCGGTAAGTCCGTTGCGATCATCGAGGAGAAGTATTGGGGTGGTGTCTGTCTCAACGTGGGCTGCATCCCCTCCAAGGCCTTGCTGCGCAACGCTGAGCTGTCCCACATCTTCACTCACCAGAAGGACTTCTTCGGCATGGCCGGAGACGTCACGTTCGACTACGGGAAGGCCTGGGACCGCTCACGCACGGTCGCGGACGGGCGCGTCAAGGGCGTGCACTTCCTGATGAAGAAGAACAAGATCACGGAGTTCGACGGCCGCGGCACGTTCCGCGACGCGAACACCATCGACGTGGCCCTCAACAAGGGCGGCACCGAAACCGTGACCTTTGACAACGCAATCATCGCCACCGGCTCCGAGGTACGTCTGCTCCCGGGCGTCGAGCTGTCCTCGAACGTGGTGACCTACGAGGAGCAGATCCTGACGCGGGACCTGCCCAAGTCGATCGCCATCGTCGGCGCCGGCGCCATCGGCGTGGAGTTCGGTTACATCCTGAAGAACTACGGCGTGGACGTCACGGTCATCGAGTTCCTCGACCGTGCGCTGCCGAACGAGGACGCGGACGTCTCCAAGGAGATCGCCAAGCAGTACAAGAAGCTGGGCATCAAGGTGCTGACGTCGACGGCGGTCCAGACCGTCAAGGACGACGGGACCTCGGTCACTGTCTCCTACAAGGGCGTCAAGGACGACAAGCCCGGTGAGCTCGTGGTCGACAAGGTCCTCATGGCAGTCGGCTTCGCGCCCAACGTCAGCGGGTTCGGGCTCGAGAACACCGGCGTGCAGCTCACCGACCGCGGCGCCATCGCGATCGACGAGTACATGCGCACCAACGTGCCGCACATCTACGCCATCGGTGACGTCACCGCCAAGCTCATGCTGGCGCACGTCGCGGAGGCGCAGGGCGTCGTCGCCGCCGAGACCATCGGTGGGGCCGAGACCCAGACGCTGGGCGACTACCGCATGATGCCGCGCGCGACGTTCTGCTCCCCGCAGATCGCGTCGTTCGGCCTCACGGAGCAGCAGGCTCGCGATGAGGGCTATGACGTCAAGGTCGCCTCGTTCCCGTTCATGGCCAACGGCAAGGCGCACGGCCTGGGCGACCCGACCGGCTTCGTCAAGCTGGTCGCCGACGCGAAGTACAACGAGATCCTCGGCGCGCACATGATCGGCCCGGACGTCTCGGAGCTCCTGCCGGAGCTGACACTGGCGCAGAAGTGGGACCTCACCGCTGATGAGATGGCGCGGAACGTGCACACGCACCCGACGCTGTCGGAGGCGCTGCAGGAGTCGATCCATGGCATCACTGGGCACATGATCAACTTCTGATCGCCTGACCGGATCGTCCTGCGACGATGCGCAGAAACGGCGGCTGACCTGCACTTTCGTCTTGCGACGTTGTGCAGCGTTTGCCGCCGTTTCTCGTGCTCCCGTGTAACCCTCGTGTAATGCCTCAGGTGCCCCGCAGAGATCCCGACGCGCTCATGCTCGGCCGTCCTGTGCGGGTCTGTGACCCGGCCATACTCCCGGCTCGGGGTCCCTGGTCCTCCGTCATCCGTTGGCGCGGGGCGCGTCTCGGACATCGGTTCTGCCGTCAGTGCAACAGGTCCCGTCCGTTGGGTGTGGGTGACGTGGTGCGCTCGGTCGGCGGGACCTGTTGCACTGACGGCGGGTTCGGTGTCAGGGTCCCGGTGAAGCTAATGGATGACGGAGGACCAGGGACCCCGTGTCCCTCGATCCTCTTGATTCCAGCAGGTGCCCCACCGGAGGTCCTTTGCCCGCGCGGATATCGCGTGCCTCGGGAAGGTCAGGACCTAGATTCGCGAGTAGTGGATCGACCGCCACTTCAGCGACTCGGTGGCCCTGTCATCTTCTGCACCTCCGAGTGGATGTCTTCGCCAGGGTGCACGATGTCCCCTTCCGCGTCCATCCACCCTGAGGGGCCATACACAAACTGTGTGCTGGTCACCATCAGTGCACCGGTGGGTTTGATTGAGCCCTTGACGTCGATGCCTTGCGCTCCGATCCACCCGTGGACGTCTCCGTTGGGCAGAGTCACGTTCAACCAAGCTCTGGACTTGGCGAGCTCGGGGTACTTGTTATTGAGCTCCGCCCGGGTGATTGAGTCGACTCGGTCCCGGTAAACCACGAAGTATCCGTCCGCCATTTCCGATCCTCCACTGGCCACGTGCCTGCTTCGTTTGCAGGCTCCGCCTTCGAAGGTACGGCGGTTCATGGACGCGCGCGCGTTCTGGTCATCAGGCCCGCGCGCCGTCAGGCGCGCGTTGATCTTGTAGAGGTCAATTCGGCAGTACTTCAGCGCGCAAGGGCGACGAGGCTGCTCATGCTGTCCGTGATCGCGTCGGCTCTCGCGTCGCGCAGTTCGACTCCGCGCTTCGATTCTTGGCGTAACCGATGGATCGGACGCCGACTGCTCGTGCGACTTCGATGTCTGACACGGAATCACCGATGAGTACCGTGGCGGCTGGCTTGGTGGCAGTGATCTGCAGGGCGCGGTTGATGGTGTGCGGGTGCGGCTTCATGAGGTCGGGGCGGTGAACTGGGCGGCCGACTATGTCCCGCACGTAGCGAGTCAGGTCCCACCGTTCGAGGTAGATCCGGCCGGCGTCGGCGGCGTTGTTGGTGACGATCAGGACGGGGACGCCGTTCGTGTCGAGCGCACGGAGAAGTTCGTGTGCTCCAGGGGTCGGCGCGCACGAACGGGCTGCCTCAACCTCGGCGGCGTGGCATGCGGCTTCGACATCGGGCAGGGCTTCTGCGGCATGAGCCCCGGCCCAGCGGATGACTGCGAGGTGATCAGACGTAGCGTGAATTTCGCCCGTGTCGATTCCGTGTACGGCGAGAGCTGCACGACCGGCGTCGGCGGCATGCATGTTCGCGGGCGCGGGCATGAGAGGTGTGACCGGGCCGTCGAAGTCGAGGAGGAGCGCGCGGGCGGATCCGAGCACGACGGTTGGATCAGTCACCGGAGAACCTGCGTCACATCGCCGCCAGGAAGCGCTAGGCCGAACGGCACATGCAGCAAGCCGACAACGACGGGTTCGACGCCCTGGACTAAATGATCACTGACGACGCAACACTCCGGCACCACTTGACTCGGTCGGAGAGGTGAACGAGTGGACGACGTCGCCCAGGGACCTATGGAAGGTCGGGAAGGTCTTCTTCACGCACCCTGGGTTGTCGAGCGTCATGCCAGGCGTCCGCAGGCCCGCGACGCTGAAGGCCATGGCGATCCGGTGGTCGTCAAAACAGCGGATCTGGGTCGGGTGCGGCGTGGCCGGCTGGATCTCGATCCAGTCGGGTCCGGTCTCGACCTGGACCCCCATCGCGCGCAGGTTCGTGGCGCAGGCATCGAGCCGGTCGCATTCCTTGACCCGGGTGTTGGCCACATCGACGATCCGCGTGGGGCCTTCGGCGAAGGGTGCGATTGCCGCCAGCGTGGGCATCGTGTCCGAGATATCGCGCATGTTCACGGTAATCCCGCTGAGCCTGCCTTTGCCTCTGACCGTCGTCGCCGTGGCGCCCTTGTCGACGCTGGCGCCCATGCGTGCGAGGACGTCTACGAACTCGAGGTCGCCCTGCAACGCATCGACCCCGAGACCGGGCACGGTGACCGACTCTCCCAACAGTGCCGCTGCCGCGAAGAAGTAGCTTGCCGACGACGCGTCCGGCTCGATCTCGTAGCGCCGTGCCGTGTAGGTTCCCGGTTCGACGCGGTACGTGCGCCCGGACTGGGTGACCTCGACGCCGAACGCGCGCATCATCGCCGTCGTGATCGCGACATACGGCTGCGAGACAAGGTCGGTGACCTCGACGGTCAACCCGTTTCGCATCAACGGCCCGGCCAGCAGCAGCGCCGTGAGGAACTGCGACGAGGCCCCTGCGTCCAGGCGGACCGAGCCACCGACGAGCCCGACGGCGTTCACGGTCAGGGGATGGTAGTCGGGCTCACCACCGAATTCCAGGTCCGCCCCTAGCTGTCGGAGCGCCTGAGTGAGGGGCGCCATCGGACGCCGACGCATCTGGGCGGAGGCGTCGAAGGCGTACCGGCCGTGACCGGTTGCTGCCAGCGACGGCAGGAAGCGCGACGTCGTCGCGCCGTCGCGGGTGAACACCTCGGCCGTCTCGCGCGGCGGCCCAGCCGGCGTTCCACCGATCACCCATTCCGACGTGTCCTGCTCGACCGGGTACCCGAGCAGCCGCAGTCCCTCGACGAACGCCTCTGTGTCGTCCGAGACCAGCGGGTTCACCAGCGTCGAGTCACCATCCGCCGCCGCGGCGAGGAAGAGCGCACGCGCCGTCATGGACTTCGAACCAGGGATCTCGACCACAGTCACGCCCCGACGGTAACGGTCCCGCAGGCCATGGGCACGAAATCTGCTGCGCGGCCGGCCAGAGGCCGGCCGACAAGCCCTGCCCCATCGCGACACCACGGCTACGAGTTGGCTTGAGTGCTGAGGTCATCGACCGCTTCCTCCTCGATTGTGTGGAACGGACCTGCCACTAATTCGTAGCGCGGTATCTCTACGATTGGACGAGCCCAATAGCCTGAGCCCGGGCGCCTCCCAACTCTGCATGCCTGTTCGTCGCCGTCCGGGCAGCAGTGCTTGGTGGCGATCCGTGACCAGAACCCACGATTTGGAGCATCCAGCAATGGCTCGACACCTTGTCACCAGTGCGCTTCCGTACATCAACGGCATCAAGCACCTGGGGAACATGGTCGGGTCGATGCTCCCGGCCGACGTCTATGCGCGCTACTTGCGCCAGCGCGGCCACGAGGTGCTGTACATCTGCGCCACGGACGAGCACGGCACGCCGGCGGAGCTCGCCGCGGCCAAGGCCGGCCAGCCGGTTGCCGAGTTCTGCGCGCAGGCGCACGAGACGCAGAAGGGGATCTACGACGGCTTCGGCCTGAGGTTCGACTACTTCGGCCGCAGCTCGTCGCAGCAGAACGCGGAGATCACGCAGCACTTTGCGCGGCGCCTGCAGGAGAACGGGTTCATCGAGGAGCGCGCCATCCGGCAGGTGTACTCGCCGGTCGACGGCCGGTTCCTGCCCGACCGGTACGTCGAGGGCACGTGCCCGCACTGCGGGTACGACAAGGCGCGCGGCGACCAGTGCGAGAACTGCACCCGCGTGCTGGACCCCACCGACCTGATCAACCCCCGCTCGGCGATCAGCGGCTCCACCGACCTCGAGGTGCGCGAGACCAAGCACCTGTTCCTGCTCCAGTCGAAGCTGCAGGGCGAGGTCGAGGCGTGGATCGACGAGAACAGCAAGGAGTGGCCGCTGCTGTCGACGTCGATCGCGCGCAAGTGGCTCGCCGAGGGCCTGCACGACCGTGCGATCACGCGCGATCTGGAGTGGGGCGTGCCGGTCCCGGCCGACACGTGGCCGGAGCTCGCGGCCGAGGGCAAGGTCTTCTACGTCTGGTTCGACGCCCCGATCGAGTACGTCGGCGCCACGAAGGAATGGGCGGACGCCGCGGGCGCGGGCGAGACCCGCGACTGGAAGTCCTGGTGGTACGAGGCCACCGACGTGCGCTACACGCAGTTCATGGCCAAGGACAACGTCCCGTTCCACACGGTAATGTTCCCCGCCACGCAGCTCGGCGTGCGCGAGCCGTGGACGATGGTCGACTACGTCAAGGGCTTCAGCTGGCTCACCTACTACGGCGGCAAGTTCTCGACGTCGCAGCAGCGCGGGGTCTTCACGGACGCCGCCCTGGAGATCCTGCCGTCCGACTACTGGCGGTACTTCCTGATCGCGAACGCCCCGGAGTCGGACGACTCGTCGTTCACCTGGGAGCACTTCGCAGGGACCGTGAACAAGGACCTGGCCGACACGCTGGGCAACTTCGTGAACCGGGTCCTGACGTTCTCCGCGAAGCGGTTCGGGAACACCGTTCCCGAGGGCGGCGAGCCGGGCGAGGCCGAGGCGAGGCTGGGGGCGGAGGTCGCCCGGCTCCTGGCCGAGCTCGAGGAGCACATGGAGGCCCTTCAGTACCGCAAGGCCGCGAACGCCGTGCGTGCGCTCTGGTCGGCGGGCAACGCGTACCTGGTCGAGAAGGAGCCGTGGAAGCAGGTCAAGACGGACGAGGCCGCGGCCGCCGTCACCCTGCGCACCGCGATGAACCTGATCCACCTGTACGCCGTGGTCTCCGAGCCGTTCATCCCGCAGAGCGCCGCGACGCTGCGCGGGGTGTTCGCCCTCGACGACGACACCGCCACCTGGGTCACGCCCGAGGCGGCGACCTCGCTCGACACGGTGCCCGCCGGGGCGGCGTTCACGGTGCCCCCGGTGCTGTTCGCCAAGATCAGCGACGAGGACCTGGAAGGATTCCGCGAGCGCTTCGGCGCCGGCGAGACCAACTGATCCTGTGGAGCGGAGCGCCCTCACCTGGGTGCTCCGCTCAGCAGGACGACCGTAGCAACTCTCGAACGACGTTAGTCATCCGGACCTTCGTCACGAGATTGGGGTTGGAGTGGGGTAACGGCGCCCTCAGACGGTCGAGCCGGGGCCGTCATCTGTTCGACTCCCAGAGCGTGATCGCTTGAGAGGCCGCGGCCTCGTCGCCGAGCCGTATCGCATCAGGACAGGGGAGTGTTTCAACCTTCCCTGACCATGTCGGGTGGACCAGCGCAAAGGTGCCGTCAACCAGGCTGACGATGACGTCGTCGCTCGGCCAGAAGCGCGCCTCAACACGCACTACCTGACCGTACAGATCGTGCTCAGGGTTCAGCTCCTGCTCGATCTCGTGAAGCACTGCAGCGAAGCTCTCCTCCGCGGATGGCTCCGGGTCGTCGCTGCCCCACCACTCAGACGAGAGCTTGAGCCTTGTCACGCGGCCGATCGTGCCATACGCGTTGATCACACCTCTCACTCGGTGAGGGTCTGCCCAGTTGGGACGATCGTCCGGTTCTCGGATGGGCGAATCGGCGTGTCACAGCTGCTCCGCCACAGGCCAGCTGAGTGTCAGCGTGCCGTGCGGGCGCGGCAGGACTGTCACGGACGGCGGCACGTCGCCGGGCTCGGTGCTGGTGGGCCACCATTGGAAGAGCGGCTCGGTGCCGCGGTGGGCGGCCCCGTACCAGGCGATCGTGTCCGCGAGATGGCGAGTGAGGCGCTTCGCGTCGGGGCCTTTGCCGATCGCGCCGACCTCGACCGTGGTGTCGGTCGCGGGGCGGCGGTGCAGGGCCGCGAACGACGCTCCATCGACCAAGGCCGGGTAGAACGACTTGTCCGAGCCGCGGTCGGCCGGATCCTCGGCCTCCATCGAGCACGCACCCGGTTGGACCAGGAGGAAGGTGAGCAGGTCGAGCCAGATGGTGCCGTTCTCGTAGGTCACACCGGACCATGCCTCAACTGGATCGGATGCCAGGACGTTGTCCGACACCCCGAACTGCTCCGGGACCTCGCTGGTGAACCTGAACGTGACCGGCTTGCCCGACGGGCCCGTCAGCCGGGCGGACGGAGGGTTGAACAGCCCCGTGCCCTGCAGCGGAACGAAACCGCCCGGCACGGTCGACTCCGAGATCAGCCGGCCATCCCGCTTGCGCAGTCCAATCACCCGCTGCAGTCCCGGTGCGATCCCCAAGGGGACGACCAGGATCCCGTCGGGCGCGAGCTGCTCGACCCACGTCTGAGGCAGGGACCAGGGGGAGACGGTGACCATGATCCGGTCGAACAGACCACGGCCAAGAGGCTCGAACGCGTCGACCGTGACGATCTCGACGCGGTCTGCCAGGCCGAGACGTTCGAGGCCGGCGCGTGTGCGGGCGGTGACTCCTTCGTCGATGTCGACGCTCACCACATGGCCGCTCGGTCCGACGAGGTGGGCGAGCATCGCCGCGTTAGGGCCTCCGGACCCGATCTCCAGCACACGCTGGCCTTCCTGGATCCGGGCCTGATGCAGGTTCCCCGCGTGCATCACCGGCGCGGACAGCGAGGACAGGATCCTGCCGTCGTTACTGAACCTCGTCTCGACGACATCGTTGATCGCATACGGCAGCTCGGCCGGAGTGCCAGCCGGTGCGAACACCTCGCGCGGAACGGCCCGGAACGCGGCCTCGATCGCAGGGTCCGTGAGAACCCCGGACTCGATGAGCTCAGCAATCATCCGCTCGCGCAAGGCATCGGAGCTCGACGCCGCTTCAGCCTGACTGCCGGTCCTCGCATCGGTCTGCGTCATGTTTCCCCCTGTGAGTCAATTGCTTCGGCTGATCGATCCCGAACAGTTGGCGAACCGATGAGACACCTTCGAGCGCGATCTCGGAACGCAGGTCGTCCGGGCGTGCGTCCCATTGCTCTCGGGTCATGCGGTAGCTGTTCTCGACGACCGAGTGTCCTTCGCGAGCGGTGATCCGCAACCCGTTTGCCGTGTACCCGAGACGACGGGACACGGCGTTCGAGGCAGGATTGTCGTCGTACGCCTCGCTGACCATCTCTGCCGCGTCGAGTCCTTCGAAGGCGAGATGCAGCGCCATGAGCCGCATCCGGGTGCCGATGCCCTGGCCATGGTGTCGAAGCCCGAGCCAGGACCCGGTAAGTCCCGAGCGGGTCACCTGAAAGTTCTTCGCAGAGACCTGTTGCACCCCGACGATCTCGCCGTGCCTGAAGACGGCAAGCGACAGTGCCCAGTCGTCGGCTGCGGTCCGGCCACGGTTCTTCCACTGGTGGGCGAGGACGTTCCGCTTGACCTCTTCGTCGGTGCCACGGGTCCACGGCCAGGAGAACGGGGCGACCTCGGGATTGTGCACGCCATCGGCGGCGAGACCGGCGAGCGCGAGCAGCTCGACATCGTCGGGTTGGCGCAACTCCAAGTCATCCCAACGGACGCACAGTCCAAACGTCGGCAGGACTGCGCTGAGGGCGGACCGAGTAGGGCTCGTCATAGTCGGGACTGCTGGCTACCGAGAACGGCTGCCTCGACCAGCCGCGGTCCGGTGTACTCCTCAGGGACGGCGTCCATGATGACTTCGTCGGCGGGCTGGCCGAGCCAGGAGCCGGTGCGGCGTCGGGTGCCGACAGTGCGGAACCCGGCCTTCTCATAGGCGCGGATGGCGGCAGTGTTGTTGGCCAGGACCTCGAGGTAAACGCAGCGCAGCGCGGTGACGTGGAAGGCCCAGTCCAGAACCATCGTGGTCGCGATAGTTCCAGTGCCATGCCCGCGGTGGTCGGGGTTGCCGATGTAGATGAAGAACTCGCCGGTGCGGTAGCGGTCGTCGATGAGCAGGGATGTCATCCCGACCGGTGCCCAGGTGTCGTCGTGGTGGCGATAGATGGTGAAGCGGGTCTGGTCGGCGCTGCCTTCGAGCTGGGCTTCGAGACCGGCGCTTCGTTCGGTGAGGGACTCCGGGGCCTGCCGGGCGTAGCCGGCCATGACCGGCAGCGAGTTCTCCCAGCGCCAGTAGGTCTCGGCGAGGTCGGCGCGGAGCGGACCGAGGCCGACGCCGTCGTGGGTCAGCCACAGATCGGGGGTGGCGGTGTCGTTGATGATGAACTCCACGTGGGTCAAGGGATGGCGAGCAGGACGGTGTAGCGGTTCGTGGTCGGCGGCTCCGCGACGGGGGAGCCATGAGCCTGGACCCAAGCGTGGAACTGCACCGGGTCGGGCGCAACGCCATGGCACCACGTCACTCCGCGTCGACGTGCTGCGAGGACCAGGACGGCGGCGATGGACTCCTCAAGGCACGCGACCCGGAACGGCACCCAGCGCGATGCCCAGCGGACGGCGGAGACCACGCGTTCCGCCTCGTCGGCCGGCGACGGCGTGGCGGTGAGGTTGGCCGCCGTCGTAGCGAGGCCGGTCAGCCGTGACATCGCTAGCTCGCCCGGGCCGAGCGAGCGGACCGCGAGCGTCATGACGAGCGCCGCTGCAGCAGCGACACCGTCGCGGACGGTGGGTCGCGACGTAGGGCTAGGTTCGACGTCGGCTTCATCGGTGCCGAACGACAGACCCCAGCGAGCTCCCTGGATGACCCCGGGAGCCTGCGCCCACGCTTCGGCCGTGGTGCCGGTAGCAGCGCTGATGCGGCCGGTCGCGTAGTCGATCCGGATGGTCACGCTGTCGAACGCGCAGACCCGTACGTCAGGGGTGGCAGGTGCGGGCATCATGGTGTGAGCGCCTCCGATCTGACGTTCTCTCTGATGTTCTCCCAAGCGGGCAGCGGGGTGGAGTGGTGAGCCCGTAGCCAGGTCTCACAGGTGATCGCGGCGTCCAGGAGCCAGAGTCCGCCGGTGAGTTCGGCCGCGGCCCGTCGCAAGCCATTGACCAAGCCCGCGGGGTCGATCAGCCCGCGTTCGGCGAGGTGGCCGTCGACGATGCTGCTGAGATTGCTCAGGTGGGTGCGCAGTCCGAGGTGGTAGTCGGGGGTGTAGACACCCTTCGTGGTTCGTGCCAGCAGCGAGGTCGGCAGGATGCCGGCCATCTCTGCCCGAAGTATCGGCTTGTATGCGGCCGGGCTCGGCATCCGTCCCGCGACACCGGACAGGTAGGAGTCGATGACGCGGGAGTCCGCGAACGGGTTGTGCAGGTGGACGCCAAACTCGGCCGCGAGCTGAGCATTGGCGTAGGCAGTGCGTCCGACCTCGGCCATCTGCTCGACGACGTCCCAGACTGCCCGTTGTCCTGTCGGTGCAGGCAAGGCTGATTCGGCCGCCTGGTCCGCGCGTATTGCGGCGTGGTGCCGAGCCATGGGGGTAGCCCAGAGTTGTTGGTCGAGCAGCGGCAGCAACTGCCTCAGGCGCCGGACCGCTCGAGGACTTGAAACCTGCCCGCGGGCCAGTCGGGCCCACGTCGAGAGCACGTCGGCGGGGTCACTACGCAGGGAGTCCAGGACGTCGCTCAGGACCCGACGCGGTGAGTGCCGGCGCATACGGGCCAGGCGGACTACTTCATTGGACGCCTCGCGGTACCGCCCGGCGGCGAAGAGATCGGCGATCCACGCATCCGGCGTGCCCAGCAGCGAGTCCCCGCCGTCACCCGTCAGATGCGCGTCGGTGCCCACCCGGCCAACCATCGCGGTCATCTGACGGGCGAAGCGGGCGTAAGCCCGTGTCGATGGCGCCGGTTCGTCGGTAGCCGGGACGGTGTCCAAGTTGCTGTAGGGGAGATGTCCTGCTTCCAGCGGGAGGAGGTGGTGTGCGACACCAGGCCGCTCGGCCGCATCGAGGGCGTAGCGCAGGTCTCCCGCTGGACGGTCGAACGGTGCGTGGACCGTGAACGCAGCCACGGACCGGTCGGGACTGAGTCGATGTGCGGCCAGGAGCGTGAGCGAGCTGGAGTCGAGGCCGCCAGACAGGTCGGACGACGGCGACACGGCATCGTCCACCCGGACCCCCACAGCGGCGTCGAGCTCCGCGCGGAGTGAAGCCCCAGGACTCGGCTCCTGACCTGGCCACCACACGCGGGTCACGGTCGTCTCGCTGCTGGTGACCCTCATACGGTGACCGGCCGGCACTAACTCGACCGCTTCGAAATAGGTAGTGATGCCTGCCAGGAGAGGGCTGCTTGGCGCGAGCAGCTCCACCGCCAGGCGCTCGCTGTTCACAGCAGCGCCAGTCAGCCCGGCCAGGCCGCGCGCCGTCGTCGCCCAGTACACGGTCCCGTCGAGCAGCGTGGTGTAGACCGGGACGGAGGACGCCAGGTCTGTCCAGATGGTCGTAGCCACCTTCGTCTGCTCGACGACGGCGTACGCGCCCGGCCACCGTAGGGCGACGTCATCCGGAACGCCGGATGAAGCAAGCCGGTTCAGCTCGTCATCGCCGGCGCCGCACGTCCCGACGACAACGACACGCCGCATCGGAGCGTTCGCGGTGCGGAGCCAAGCTTGGGGTGGGTCGCCGACCAGCCAGAGGTCCGCCGCGCCGTCGACGGACACGCTGCCAGCCGGACGCCAAGCACTACCCGCACTGAAGGATCCCGCGAGCCAATGCATCTGTATCCCCTCTGCACTCGTCGTGCCAGACCTGTCAGGAGCCGGACGGTGGTGGCCCGGCCAGAGGGCCGGGCCACCATCGTTCAGGTCAGCGGTAGGTGTACCGCTTGTCCTCGGTACCCTTCTTCTTCTTGCTGCCCTCCGTGAGCGTGACGATGTCGCCGAGGTCAGTCACTTCCTGCTCCGTGGCCATGGGCTCGACCGCCATTGCCGCCGTCGTGTTCGCGTTGCTCTCCATTGCTATCTCTCCTCTCATCGGGTCCGGGTTGATCCCGGACGACTGTGGGGCCGCAACCGGCGGGCTTGCTCGATAGGCCGACCGGTACCGGTCGAGTAAGTGCAGGACGCCGTGTGCGGCTGTCGAGGTCAGCGCATCGAGCCGCGTGTACAGGGGCAGCGCGAAACCGGTCCGGCCTCGACCGTCGTGCACGCTGCGCCAGTGCGCGCGGCGTCGGCCGACGTCGCCGCGTGGATAGTTGAGACCGGCTTCACCAGCAGCGAGCTCGATCGCACGCATGGTCGTCCCCGTGCCAGAGGGGATCGGACTGTGCCGTACCCAGACGCCGTCACGAAGGACCCAGGTGTCGCAACGCGATATCTCTGAGCGGTCCTCGTGCCAGACCCGCAGGGCCATGACGCCCGATGCGGTGTGAGCAGCGACCGCGAGCTGCCCCGCGAGCGGTGAGAGCGCATCCGTCCGGCCGTCGTCGGGAAGCAGAGAGCGGAGAACCGTGGCGGCCCCGTGCTGGTCGATGGTGCCGGTGACCTCGTCCGCCGCCTGTCGCACCTCTTCGGAGGCCTGTCCCATCGCGACACCGCGACGAGCCCAGGCAAGCATTCCCAAGTCGTTGTGCCCGTCGCCGAGCGCAACCGTTCCCGCAGGCCCAATGCCGAGCTGGGTGCGGAGGCGCTCCAGGGCGGGTGCTTTTCCGGTTCCGGGCGCTGTCAGGTCCAGCCAGTCCTGCCCGCCAGGGATCACCGTCACCCCCGCAGCAGCCAGGGCCTCGACATGCCGGCTGATGCCTGGCCCGTGCAGCGCGATCCGCGTTGCCGGCATCGCGCACAGGTCCACGACTGGGACGTGCTTCTGCTCGCCGTTCAGCAACTCAGGTTCGAACGGCTCGGACACCTGCCAGCCCCACCCGATGTCCTCGACGCCGATCCGGACCCCGGGCGCAATAGCGAGAGCACGGCGGATGACAGGTGCAAAATCGAACCGCTGAGCATGCTGGATCACGTAGCCAGAGGCAACAGCCCGGTCCAGACGCACCGTGAGAGCGCCGTTCGAACACACCGCAAACCCGTCGATCAGGCCGAGCTGCGTGGCGACTGGACTCAGCCCTACCAGAGACCGACCCGTCGCCAGCACCACTTCGTGCCCGGCCGCGCGGGCCAGGTCCAGCGCCGCGACCGTCCCGGTCGGTACCCTCCCGTCACGACCAAGGAGGGTTCCGTCGATATCGAGGGCAACCATGTGTCGCGAGGCGGCGCTGGTGGTCTCACTGCGCGTTGTCACTGATCTCGTGCATGGTGGGCTTGCTGGGGTGTGGGCCATCGGAAGTGCTCCCTTGGCGGGCTGCGGAATCGACGCGGGACTGGCAAATATCCAGTGCCTTTACGAAACCGCAGGTCAGAGCCTCAAGACACCCCGCAGGTCGGTGAACATGCGATTCAGAATCTCCCTGTTCAACCGGGACATCTTGCGGTCGGACGCCGGACAGTGTTCGGTAGGAGCCACATCGAACGAGGGGCCGGGCATGGGGGCGAGGAGCGTCCGACAGGAGCAGCGGGACCTAGCTGCGGCCCTGCGCGCCGAGCGCAAGACCTGGGTGCAGGTCGCCACAGCGTTCCGCGAGCGGTACCACGTCAACCTCCGCGCCGGACTGCGGATGGCACGAGACTGGAGTCAGCGCGACGCCGCCGACCACTGGAACCAGCGCTGGCCCGATGACCCCAAGACGGACAAGAACTTCTCGTACTGGGAGCTGTGGCCCAGCCGCACGGGTCACGCGCCGTCGTTGGACGTGCTGGCGCACCTCGCAGAACTGTACGAGTGCAGCGTTGCCGACCTGGTCGCCGACTGCGCGAACTTCCGATCACGCGACGACGCCCACAGCGATTCCGCATGGTCCGACGTCGCCCAGCTCGCCGTCCTATTGAACGCTGGGGACGCGGGCGAAGAAGCCACCGAGGACCTGAAAGTGCGGCTGGAGCATGCCGACATGCAGGAGATCGCCGCTCTTGCGACCGAGTGGTCACGCCGGCTCGGTGGCCCGGATGAACGGCGCTCCCTCCTGCTCAAGCTCAGTGCCGGCCTTTCCCTCGCCGTCGCCTCGTCCGAGCTGACCGGACCGACGTCGTCGGACGCACCCACGACTGCGCTCTCAACCGCAGCGGATGGCTTCGAAGGGATCTGGCACAGCCGGTACGTGTATCGCAGCAAGAGAGCAGAGGAGGACCTGGTCGACGAGCACTACTTGGTGGCTCGACAGACGGCGAACAAGCTCATCGCTCAGAGCGTGCCGCACTCGACCGGATCCCGGGTACGGATCGAGCTCGCGCTTGACCCGCCCGTCGCCACTGGAAGCTGGACCGAGACGACGGCGCCCGACGGGTACTACCGGGGCGCGACTTACCACGGGGCTCTGCAACTCGTGATCGATCCGAGTCGTCGACACATGAGCGGGCGCTGGCTCGGGTTCGGACGCGACTTCACCGTGAACACTGGCGAGTGGACGCTCACCTGGGAAGAAGGGTCCACTGCGAAGTCGGTTCAGCGTCGGTACCACGAACGAGTCTGACCATCACATGGCCGGTCGGTCATCCTTCGGCTGTGAAGTCCGGTCCCGTGATGACCGCGACCACGGTCGTGCCCGGCGGGAACCGGCGCTCTTGGATCAGGTCGAACAGCCCGTACATCATCTTGGCGACGTAGACCCATTCCAGTCGCAAGCCGTGCTTGCTGTCGAAGTCGTCGATGAATGCGCGCAGAGCGTCGTTCGTCTTGGCGAACCCACCGAAGTGGTAGCCAGTCTCGATCGACCAGTTCGCCGTCTCGCGACCGTAGGCGTCGCGCTGGAGGGAAGCGACGTCTTCGCGCAGGAGATCGCCGCCTTTCAACGCGGAGAACCCCATCGCGGTGCGCGAAGGCGGGAGAGCTGCGGCGATGCCGGCCAGTGTTCCGCCGGTTCCGCTGGCGCAGCAGATGACGTCGAAGTCCTGGTCGATCTCCTCGACCAGCTCGGCGCATCCCCGCAGTGCGAGGGCGTTGCTGCCACCCTCGGGGACCAGGTAAAAGTCCCCGAACTGTTGGTGCAGACAGTCGATCACCGTCGCAGTGGTCTTGGTGCGGTAGGTGGTCCGGTCCATGTAGGTCAGCTGCATACCGCGCTCGACGGCGAACCGCAGCGACGGATTAAGGGGGAGGTGTTCTTCCCCGCGGATCACGCCGATCGTGTCGAACCCGAAGATCTGGCCTGCCGCCGCTACCGCCCGGATGTGGTTGGAGTATGCGCCACCGAACGTCAGCAGACGGCGGGCTCCCTCGTCGCGCGCGGCTGCCAGGTTGTACTTCAGTTTGCGCCACTTGTTGCCTGGCAGTTCGGGGTGGATCAGGTCGTCCCGCTTGAGCAGCACCCGCACGTCCGCGGCGGACAGGCGATCGTCGTGCAGCTCCGTCAATGGCGAGGGCAGGTGCAGGTCGGGAGCCTTCGCAGTGCTCATGCCGACGACCTCCATGACACCGATCCGAACGGGTGCTGCCACAGTAGACGACAGCGGGGTGCGAAACGCCTGGTCGAGATGGTCGACGACGTCGCTACGCTGAACCGCGACGCCGCCGGCGACCCGCACTGCCGGATCCAGATGATGCTCGACCAGGGACCACGACGATGCCGTACCTCTCGCCCGACGCCCAGATCTTCCAAGCCGTCCTCAAACGCGTCGGCGAGATCGTTGGACTGGACACCGACGAGGCCAGGCTGATCAAGTTCACCAACAGTGCCGTCTTCGCGCTTGACGGTCCGGGGCTGGTTCTTCGCATCGCAGGTTCCAAGCCCGTCTCTGACAAGGCGGCCCGCGGCGTGACCTTGGCGAGGTGGCTCGCCGAGCACGACGTGCCCGCGGTCCGGCTTGTCGAGGAGGTCGCTCAGCCCCTATACGTCGACAGGCGCGCGGTCACAACCTGGCATCTCGTGCCCGACGGGGGAGCACCAGCAACGCCCGAGGACCTCGGCCAACTCCTACGGCGGCTGCATGCCATCACCGATGCGCCACCCGGTCTACCGCAATGGGATCAAGTCGCCTCCGTTCGCGCTCGACTTGCCGCCGCGACCACTCTGACCGATAACGAGCACACCTTCCTCGAAGAGCAGATCAACGAGGTTGATGAACAGCTCAAGGACATCGAGCCGGTCCTGCCGCCTGGGCCGCTGCACGGCGATGCGCACACCGGCAATCTCATCCCCAGCCCCGACGGGCCGGTGGTGTGCGACTTCGACTCCGCCGCGGTCGGACCTCGCGAATGGGACCTGACACCGATCGCCGTCGGGCACCTCCGCCTCACACCACCCCCGGACGCGTACCCCAGATTCGCCGCCACCTATGGCACAGACCTGCTCGACTGGCCCGGCTTTCCTGTGTTTCGCCACCTGCGCGAGTTGCAGCTTGTTACCAGCGTTCTTCCCGTGCTAGGGACGAATCCCGGTCTGCAGCCGGAGTGGCGCCACCGGTTCGACACCCTCCAAGCTGGGGACATGTCGGCGAGGTGGCACCGCTACCGATGAGAGTTGGTGGGTGGTGGGACGACGTCGCGTGCGGACCGTAGCCCACGACGTCCCGCCACCGGTCGCCCGGCGGCAGCCGCGAGAACGGCTGCCGCCGAGGAGCGGTCGGCGGCGGTCGGCGCCGCGACCAGAGTTCCGAAGAGATCGAAGACGACGGCCCGGAACTTCCCCCCCGGCACCGCCGACCATCGACTCAGCCGGCGATCTTGGCCAGCTTGCGGCCGACCTTGAGGAAGACCTCGCCCGCGGTCGTGTCGACCTCCGCGAGCACCGTCGCCAGGCTCTCGCGGGCGTCGTCGGGCGTCAGCGTCGTCTGCTCCTGTCCACTATCGGTCTCGACGACGATCCGCAGTCCATTCTGTTCTGCGACGCGACGCACATCGCCGTTCGACTTCGCGAATCCGAGGCCCTTCACGATCTCGGTGACCGGGAGGTTGAGGTCAGCCACGACCGGGAGGTCAGAGACGTCGCTGAAGTTGCGCTTCGAGAACTGGGCGGTGAACTCTTCACGGGCCTTCATCGCGGCGTCGACGCCGTGGATCGCGGCGGTGACCTCGCCCGCGAGGATCTTCTTCAGGTCCATCGGGTGCAGGGTCCCGGCCTCGAGCCGCTCTGTGACGACGGCGAGCTCGGCATCGGTCCATTCCGAAAGTGCGCGGAAGTACGGCTCGACCAGCCGGTCCGGCACAGACATGAGCTTGCCGAAGATCTCGCCGGCCGGCGCCGCGACAGGCACGTAATTGCCCAGCGACTTGGACATCTTCGCGCCTGTGCTGTCGGTGCCCTCGATGAGCGAGGTCGCCGCGACAATCTCAGGGGTCTGGCCGCAGATCTCCATGACCTTGCGGCCCATCTGCATGTTGAGGAACTGGTCGATCCCGCCGATCTCCAGGTCACTGTTGATCTCGACCGAGTCCAATGCCATGACGACGGAGTAGATCAGCTCGGCCATCGATAGCCCCTGGCCAGCCTCGAGCCGCTTGCGGAAGTCCTCGCGCTGCAGCGGCATCGAGACCGGAATCTTCGCGAGGATCTCGATGATCTGCGGAAGCTTCACGTCGCGCAGCCAGTCGCCGTTGTAGCGAAACTGGGCGTGCGAGAAGTCGAAGAACGGGGTGACCTGATCCTTGTAGGTCCCCAGGTTCCGGGCGATGTCCTCGTCGGTCAGCGCCGGGCGCTCGTCGGACCGCCCCGAGGGGTCGCCGATCTTCGCGGTGACGTCGCCGACGATGAAGACGACCTAATGGCCCATCCGCTGGAACCGGGACAGCAGCACCATCGGCACGGAGTGGCCGAGGTGGACCTCGGAGCCGGTCGGGTCGATGCCGAACTTCGCGATGAACTTCCGATCCTCGGCAGCGGCCTTGGCGACGCGCTCGGCGAGCGCAGCCGTGGACGGCTGGAGCTGCTGGGTGCGGGCTGCGATCAGCTCGGCCTGCTCGGACGGTGAGAGGTCCGACAGGTCCATCGTGCGGCGGGCCGTTGTCTCGGTGAGCAGGTCGGTGACCGCCTGATAGCCGGCCAGGTCCGCTCCGCGCAGCAGCGTGGTGGCGGTCTGGACGGACTGGGCGAGGCGGGTCATGGTCCGGTGGCCGTCGAACCGACACCGGAAAGTGGCACCTGAGCCAAGACCTTCAGCACATCCTCGCTCACCGGCTTCTCACCGGACAGTGCCCATGCGTACTCGTCGTGTTCGGTGAGGTTCACTTCCCCGGGCTCGACGATGACCGCCCAGGTGTGCTGCCTCGTGCGTTTGCCGGAGCCACTCGTGTACTCGAAGGCGCCGAGATAAGTCGACACGCCCGAGACGGTCAGGCCGGTCTCCTCAGCGACCTCCCGAACCAGTGCGTCATCGAGGCTCTCGCCTGGGTCCACCTTTCCGGAGGGCAGCTCCCAGGTCCCGCCCCGGAAGTCGTCGAGGGGACGACGGAGCAGCAGCACCCGCTCGCCGTCCTGGATCACGGCACCGACGACCTGCTGCTGGATACCGTCAGCAGCATCCTGTGCGGTGAGATCGTCAGTGGTGGGCAGGCCGGTCATAGATCCTCCTGAAGCAGATGTGCGTGGGTCAGTACCTTGGTGATGCCGCGAACGTATCCGTCCGCGACCGGGCCGTCATCGTGCGGCACCGGAAACTTGACGGTGGTGCGATGCAGCCGCTCCGCGTTGGGGAACTGGCCCTCACGATAGCGAGGCCAGTCGCCTCCCACCTGCGGGAACAGCCCTTCAGGTCGAGAGAACAACGCGTGCTCGTTCATCGGCCGGGTGGAGCCAGGCTGATCGATCTCCAGCAGGCCCTCGGCGTGCAGTGCCCTGAGCGCGATGCCTGGGTCAACCCCGATCTCGGCAACATCGAGCGTCAGCGCGAGTGCGTACCAGGACGGCTCGATCCCGTCCGGCACCTCTGGTATGCCAAGCCCTGGCACGTCCCGAAGGTCTGCGAGCATCCGGTCGGCGATCCGACGGCGGCCGACCAGCCGAGCATCGAGATGATCGAGCTGATCGGATGCGAGCGCCGCAGCCAGGGGATGGATGCGTAGCTTGAGGCCCATGCCGGTGACCGCATAAGCGCTGAGCGGGTGGTCCTTCGGGATCTCGGTGCGGCATCTCTTGTTGTACTGCCCGTGCAGGAGCGTCCGGTAGTAGGTCTCCTCGTCATCGGTCAGGACGAACCCGCCCTCACCGGCGGACAGTGGCTTGGGACCGTTCATGCTGAACGCGGCCGCCTTGCCGAAGGACCCGACCTTGCGGCCGTCGTAGGTCGCACCGTGGGCGTGGGAGCCGTCCTCGACCAGATCGAGACCATGGCTGTCCGCGATGGCCACGAGCCTCTCCAGCTGGGCCGGCACCCCCCACATGTGCGTCACGACGATCGCCTTGGTCGCGGGGGTGATCGCCGCCTCAACCATCTTGGGATCGATGTTGCCGAGCAGGTCGCAGTCGACCAGCACTGGCCTGGCCCGTAGGTGGAAGAGCGGAGTGGCCGTGGCGTGGAATGTGTACGCCGGGACGATCACCTCGTCTCCATCGCCGAGTCCGAGAGCCGCGTACGCGGAGTGCAGGGCTGCGGTGCCGGAACTGGCGAGCACTGCGTAGCGCACGCCGAAGTACTCCGCGAGCCGATCCTCTAGGTCCGCGATCACTCCTGAACGGTCCGGGATCGAGGTCGCCGTGAGGAGCTGCGTGGTCACCGCAGCGATCGTGACGTCGTCGACCAGGGGCCAGGGCACGTGCGGCAGCGGCAGGTCGATGACCGGCGTACCGCCGTGGAACGCGAGTGCGTGCGTCATGCGATCAGTTCCTTCGGGTCAACCATCTGGCCGCTCGCGGCCGATGCGTAGGCGGCGGTGACGACTGCGGCATGCGCCAGGTGTGCCTCGGCGCCAGAGACGTTGGGACGCTGGTCCATCAGAACCCGACGGAAGTGATCGAGCTGTGCCGCCGCGGCCGAGGGCCAAGCGTTCTCCCTAGCAAGGGCCTCGACGGCGGTCCCGTCGTTGTCCAGGCGACGGATGCGTCCACGCTCGAGGACCACCGAGCCGCGTGTTCCGATTGCTCGGATGACCTCCGTCTTGGGTGCGATGCATCGCGACAGAAGCACGGTGCCGAACAAGCCGCTGTCGTAGGACAAGTGGAGGACTGCGGTGTCCTCGGCGTCGTAGTCGAGCTCGGGACGGGCGACGGCCGCGGTGTGGGCGAGGACGTGGTCGGGCATCCCGAAGTACCACAGCAGGGTGTCGATGATGTGATAGCCCATGTCGATGATGCAGCCACCGCCGGCGAGGCGGTTGCTGCCGCGCCAGCCGGAGGACGGGTCCACCGCCATCGTGTACGAGGCCTCGAACAGGAACGGTTCACCGATCTGGTCGTACAGCTGCGGGAACGTCGTGTAGACGGGATTGAACCGGCGCTGGAGCGTCACCATCAGCTCGATCCCTGCTGCCTGGCACGCCTCCGTGATCTCCTGTGCCTCGTCCAGGCTCGTCGCCAGCGGCTTCTCCTTGAGCACGTGCACGCCGTGTGCGGCAGCGGCAAGGACCACGTCACGCCCAGCGTGATGGGGAACGGCGACGACAACGAAGTCCAGGTCTTCGCCGTCCAGCAAGTCGACGACGTTGGTGTACCCGGGTACGTGGTACTCGGACTCGACGAGTGCGACAGCCTTGTCGTCTGCATCGCAGACGGCGACCAGATCGACCGAAGGGCTCGCGGCGAGAGCCGGCAGGTGGTCCTCGCGGCCCTGCTTGCCAAGGCCGACCATCGCCGCGCGGAACCGTCGGTTCGACGGTGATACCGCCAGCGGCGAGGCGGTCCCGAGAAGAACATTCGCAGTCGGGTCAACGAGGCGGTTCGACATGCCTCCGGAGGTCTTGGGCAACCTCTTCTCGGTAGTAGTCAGCGGACCCTGCCTGGTGTGCTGGTTCACGGTGGCGCTCCTTCCGGCCGGTGTTCGGATGGTGCAGTTGCGTGTGACCAGCCTCACGGGGGCACCCCTGGTTGGGAACGACCGCCCACAGCACCCCACCCGAACACTCGCTGAACCGGATCGGCCTGGGCGCCAGCCGGGAACGCGCAGCTGCGAGCGCCGTCTGCATGTCCGCGTGACGCCCTCGCCTGATTCGGGCACCATTGCCGAACCGGCGCTGAACTGCTGCCGAACGTCGGAGGTCAGGGTCTGTTGTGAGGGCTGATGTGGGGGAACGATGACAGGCACTGTGCATCGGTGGACCGGCCGCGAGACCAAGCAGCTCCGAGAGGCGCTTCGCATGACGCAGCGACTCTTCGCCGAGCACCTCGGAGTAAGTGATCGCGCCGTAGCCAAGTGGGAGTCCGGTGGCACTGACTATGTTCCGCGGCCGGAGACGCAGGCTCTCCTTGACACCGCACTGGCGCGCGCCACCGATGAGGAGCGTGAACGTTTCCACGGCCGAGCGGCGCCCAGCCGTGTGCGCCTTGGTCGTGTCAGTACGTCAGGGGTGGGCGAGCTCCACGTCGACTCCCACAAGTTCATGCCCGTCTTCATCGGGCACTATCTGGCTGAACGGCTCATGAAGCGGATCGGGCTGGAGACCGCCGCAGGCGTGCTGCACGCGGGATTAGCGCCTGTCGACCATCCGGACGCAGACCGGTGCTCCCTGTACGTGCATCCGTGCGGTGTCGTTCTCTTCCACGTCGTTCAGTCACGGAGACCGGACACGATTTCAGACCTTGCCGAATGGCGGTATCGCACCTACGTGACAGATCCATCGTGGGCGGCTCAGAAATTGACGGAGCTCCTGGACACGAACGGAACCGCTGGCCTTAGGCCGGAGTATGTCTTTTCGGCCTACTGGCTCCATGAGCATCCCTGGGACGAGCCTCAGTACGAGACCGCTCTGCAGCTGATCGCGACACCGTCGCCTCTGGTCGACCGCAGCAACCCCGGCAACGTGAAGTCTCTCGGTCCAGACGCCGAGGAGGCGCTCTTGTCGTCCGGCTTCGTCCATCCTGAAGTCGCGCGGATCGGTGTGCATGGAATCGCTGCGGGATTCGTCGGCTGGTCGGGAATCTCGTACCACCCGCTTGCTCCGGAACGGGCACTGACGGTCGAGGAACTGGTCGAGGCCGAGGTGCTCGCACAACTCGTGTGGTGCTACGCGGCGCACATCCAGCAATCCGTGGAGAACGGCCGCGACCCCGACGTCCCCGAGAGGTACGGGTGGCGCTTCCTGCGTGCGGCGCATTCCCGCCTGACATCCGCGCGACCGCTGGAAACGGCCCAGCACCGTCTTATGAGAGAGGCCATCGTGAAGACCAGCGGACTGACCGAGATCCTGCCCGCAGCACAAGCGGCCCTTCGAGAAGACCGGCGGTGACCAGCATGACCAACACCCAGCTCCATAACCCCGCGCTGGTCGTCGTGGACGTCCAGAACGGCTTCGTCAACCAGCACAGCAGGCATGCTGTCGGAGCCATCGTCGACCTCATCGCTGCGTGGACCACACGGGGACTTCCGGTCGTGTTCACCCGCTACCTCAACCAGCCGGGCAGTGCGTACGAGAAGTACTTCTCCTGGTCACGCCTCATGGACTCACCCGAGATCGATCTCGTCCCCGAACTCCAGCCCCTCGCCGTCGGACACCCTGTCATCGACAAGCTCGGCTACACGCTCTTCAGCAATGAAGGCGCCGCGCTGGTGCGCGAACAGGGCTGGAGAGACCTGGTCTTCTGCGGCATCGCTACCGAAAGCTGCGTCCTGAAGTCCGCGGCCGACGCGTTCGAGAACGGGTACGGCCCATGGATCGTCACCGACGCCTGCGCGAGCGACGCCGGACCCGAGACTCATAACGCCGGCCTCACCGTCGCTCGGCGTCTGATCGGGCGGAACCAACTCATCACCAGCTCCACCCTGCTGGAATCGATCGACCGCACCGGAGCCGATCGATGAAGCTGGGCGCCGAGCTGGTCATCATCGGCGGAGGGCCTGCCGGATGCGCCGCCGCGGTCATGGCCGCGAGCGTCGGAATCAACTGCACCATCATCGAGCCGCGGGACCGCCTCGGCGGTGCTTTGTGGCATATCGCGGCGACGGACAACGTCCTCGGCGGGCACCGGACCGGACCGAGCCTCGCCACGGCAGTCCTTGCCGACGTCGCACGCGCGGCTCCTCAGGTCGTGCGGGGCAAGGCCACCAGCGTCGAGGCCCGCGACCGTTCCGTCAGCGTGACATTGGCGAACGGCGAACGCGTCACCGGACAGCACGTCGTCGTGGCGACGGGCGTCAAGCCGGTCCAGCCGCACGACGCACCGTGGATCACCACCACCGCTCCCCTGACGCTACCGCCTCTCACGGACGCCGATCCGACCGACGCGGTAGGTCAGACCTGGCTCGTCCTTGGCGCCGACCGGCCCCTCGGCACCTTCCTGCGTGCTAACCCTGACCTCGACGTCGCGCTGCTGGTCCCCCACCCGTCGTCCGACGTCTACAAGACCGAGGAAATCGCCCGTGATCCACGGGTCACCCTGATCCCCGTAGACGTGCTGACCCTCGACGCGGAGGGGATCGCACAGCCCGGCGACCTGTGCGGCGACCAGACCTTTACCAACATCGGAGTCACACCCATCGCTCTCGACGGAATAGTCCGAGACCCGGATGGCTACTGCCCGGTGGCAGGCCAGCACTCCCGAGTGCATATCGCAGGCGACTTGCGCTCGGCCTGCGGCCAACGCGTCCAGACGGCGATGGGATCGGGCGCCGAAGCAGCACTGGACGCCTATTACGCGATGCGACGTTAAGACCACTCCGATCCAACGGCGCAAGCCATGAGCGCATCGTCGCCTGCAACGGTGACCGTACCGAGGCCGCTCGCCGTCGCGTGGCACAGGATCGCCAGGCAACCTGGACGGGCGGTGGGGGACATCGGCGGGCGGCGTCGGTGAGGGCCGCGTCTCCGGCCCGCGCCAGACACGCCACAGAGCAGCACCAGCACACCCAAGCCATGCATCACAAACATAGCCAAATGCCATATACACACAACTAAGCACACAACAGCCACAACACAACAAACCACGAC
>NZ_UWYY01000023.1 GCF_900608595.1 Promicromonospora panici
CCGTCAGCCCGAGGCGACGGCGGCGGACAGGTCACGCACCGCGTCGCGGATCGCGTCCCGCGCCGGGGTGAGGTACTTGCGTGGGTCGGTGACCGCCTCGTCGTCCGCGAGGTGCGCCCGGACTCGGGCGGTGTAGCCGACGTTGAGCGCGGTGCCGATGTTGATCTTGCGGATGCCGGCGGCGACGGCGGCCCGGAGCGCCGGCATCGGCACGCCCGAGGAGCCGTGCAGCACGAGCGGCACCGGAAGGCGCTCCGCGAGGCGCGCGATCAGGTCCAGGTCGAGCCGCGCCGTCGCCGTGGTCATCGCGTGCGAGCTGCCCACGGCCACGGCGAGGCCGTCGACGCCGGTCCGCTCCACGAACGACGCCGCCTCGTCCGGGTCGGTGCGCACGCCCGCCGCGTGCGCCCCGTCCTTGCCGCCGATCTCGCCCAGCTCGGCCTCGATCCACAGCGACGTGCGGTGCCCGGTCGCGGCGAGCGCCGCCGTCGTCGCGATGTTGTCCTCGTACGGCAGGTGGGCGGCGTCGACCATGAGCGACGAGATCCCGAGCCGCTCCGCCTCGGCAACGACCGAGCGAGCCAGCTCGGCGTCCTGCACGTGGTCGAGGTGCACCGAGACGGGGACGCCCGCCGACGCCGCCACCTCGCGGCAGGCCGCGACCAGCGGCGCCATCCGCCCGCCGTGGAAGCGGACGGCGTTCTCGCTGACCTGCAGGATCCCCGGGACGCCGGCGGCCTCGAGCCCTTCTGCGATGCCCTCCGCGTGCTCCAGCGTGATGACGTTGAACGCGAGGACGGCGCCCTCGGACCGCACCGCGTCGGCGATGAGGGCGCTCGTCGCCGCGAGGGTCACAGCGCGCCCGCCGCGACCGGCACGCGCAGGGCGTCGGGCAGCAGGGCGCCGTGCGCGACGGTGAGCTCGTCACAGACCGCCCAGATCTGCTCGGGGGTCAACGTGGACGCCGTGTTCGGGTCCATCAGCGCGGCCTGGCGGACCAGGAGCGGTTCGCCGATGCGGGCGGCCTCCACGGTCAGCCGCCCGACCGAGACGTATGCCTGGTTGACCGCGGCGCACTGGATCGGCAGCGCCCCCATCGGCACCGCCGCGATGCCCGAGGCATCGACCATCGCGGGCACCTCGACGACGGCGTCCTGCCCCAGGTTGTCGATCAGCCCGCGGTTGGGCACGTTGACGTGCACCTCGCGGCGGGTCCCCGTGACGAGCGAGTGGATGATCTGCGGCGCGTACTCGCTCGCGCCGTCCTCGAGCTCCAGGTCGCCACCCGCGGCGAGGGTCTTCCTGGCCCGGTCGAGCTCGGCGAGGTTCTCGCGGCTGATGCCGACGTACTCGAGCGGCTCCAGGCGATAGCGCTCGATCTGCGCGTCCGAGCGCAGGAACCACGACAGGTACTCCGACGAGTGCTCGCTCGTCTCCGTGGGGTAGTAGCCGATGCGGCGGAAGATCTCGACGCGCACCCGGCGCTCCAGCCCGAGGTCGGCGCGGATGCGGTCGCGCAGCGCCGGGTACAGGTCCTGGCCGTCGTGCTGCCACTCCAGCAGCCAGGCCTGGTGGTTGACGCCGGCCGCGCGGAAGCGGGTCTCCGCCACCGGGACGTCCACCAGTTCTGCGAGGTCGTGCGCGGTCCAGTAGACGCTGTGGCACAGCCCGGCGACCTTGAGCTCGGGCGCGACGACGGACAGCCACCACACGTTCATCGCCATCGGGTTGGTGTAGTTGAGCAGCCACGCGTCCGGGCACAGCTCGCGCATGTCCGCGGCCAGCGCCGTGAGCACCGGGAACGTCCGCAGCGCGCGGAAGATCCCGCCCACACCGGTCGTGTCGCCGATCGTCTGTCGCAACCCGTGCCGCGCCGGGATCTCGAGGTCGGCGATCGTCGCGGGGACGCCGCCGACCTGGATCATGTTGATGACGAAGTCCGCACCGTCGAGCGCGGCTCGGCGGTCCGCGGTCGCGACGACGGTCGCCCGGCCGCCGAGCCGGCGGTCGACCTGCCGGGCGGTCGCCTCGGCGACGTCGAGCCGCTCGGGGTCGATGTCGTGGAGCACGAGGCGCGCGTCCGCGAGCTCCGGGAAACGCAGGATGTCGGCGACGAGCTGCCGGGTGAAGACGACGCTCCCGGCGCCGATGAACGCGATGCTGACCATGGCGTTGATCATCCGTGAGTCCGCGCGAGATGTGCAAGAATACGATCAGAATTCGCGCTGAACGATCAGTTTGAGTGAGCGGTTCGAGAAGGGAACGGCATGGCGACCACGGCGGAGTCGGAACCACGCGCCATCTCGCACAAGCGCACCGAGCGGATGATGCGGACCCTGACCTACGTCAACGAACAGGGCACCGCCCGGCTCACCGACCTCGTCCGGGAGCTCGACGTCTCGTCGGCGACGATGCGGCGCGACCTGGCCGCCATGGAGGAGCAGGGCCTGCTGGTCCGCACCCACGGTGGCGTCCGCGCGCTCGATCCCACCACTGAGGTCCCCGTGCTGCTGCGGGACAGCCGGTTCCGGGACGCCAAGGCGCGCATCGCCGAGCATGCCGCGGGCCTGCTTCCGGCCGGGCGCTACTCGGTCGCCATCAGCGGCGGCACGACGGCGGCCGCCGTCGCCCGCGAGCTGGCCACGCGCCCCGACCTCGCGATCGTGACGAACGCGCTGACCACCGCCACCGAGCTGGCCTCCCGGAGCAACCTGAAGGTGATCATGACCGGCGGGTTCGTCCGGTCCAGCTCGTTCGAGGCCGTCGGGGCTCTGGCCGAGAACACGTTCAACGCCATCAACGTCGGGACGGCGTTCCTGGGCACCGACGGCATCAGCGTGCGCGGTGGCGCCACGACCCACGACGAGACCGAGGCCCGCACCAACCACGCCATGCTGGCGCACGCCGAGCACGTGGTGGTCGTGGCCGACGGCTCGAAGGTCGGCCGGGTGACCCTCGCCAAGGTCGCCGACCTCTCGGAGATCGACGTGCTGGTCACGGACTCGTCGGCCGACCCGGAGGCCCTCGCGGCGATCGAGGCGGCGGGCGTGGAGATCCAGGTGGTCCCGGACTGACCCCGCTTTGTTGTGGGCGTGACCGTTGCGACTATGTGTCCGTCTTAGGCGCATCGGTCACGCCCACAACCAAGATCTCGACCTCCTGGGTCAGGCTGCGGGCCAGGGACGGGTCCAGGAGGGCCGCGCCCGGGACCTGGGCGTTCGCTGTGCCGGTCGCCGTCGCGAGGGCCAGGGCCTCGGCCAGGCCGGCGCCGCCGTCGAGCGCGACGAGCAGGCCGCCCAGGAACGAGTCGCCGCTGCCCACCGGGAAGTTCCCCGTGTGTCCGGCGAGCCGTGCCCGGAGCACCCGGTCGCCGTCGGTCGCCCAGGCGCCGGCGGCACCGTCGGTGATGACGACCAGTCCCCCGGTGCGAGTGTGCACGGCGGCCAGCAGCTCGGGCACGGACGGTTCGGGATCCCCGCCCACCAGCTCCAGCGCCTCCGACCGGTTGACCTTCACCAGATCGGGCCTCGCACCCACGGCGCTCCGCAGTGCCGCGCCGTGGCTGTCGACGGCGACCCGGACCCCGGCGTCGTGCAGGCGTCGTACGACGTCGGCGAGCAGGCCGTCCGGCGCGGAGTCCGGCAGGCCGCCCGCCACGAACCACCACCCGGGCCGGGCCGCCGCCAGCCCGACAGCGGTGTCCAGCGTGACCGCTGCCGTGCGCGCGGAAACCGGTACGGCGCGCTCGTAGATCTCGGTGAGCTGCCCGTCCGCGCGGGAGAAGATCGAGACGCAGCTGCGCGTCGGCTCCGTGCCGGGCACCACGTGCACGTCGACGCCGTCGGCCCGCGCGCCGTCAGCGACGTCCCGGCCCACGCCCGCGCCGAGCACCGCCACGGCGGACACCCGCGCGCCGAGCGCGGCGGCCGCGCGCGCCGCGTTCAGCGCCTTCCCGCCCGCGACCCGGTGGACCGAGCGCGGGCGCTGGATCCCGTCCAGCTCGTCCACCACGTACGTGACGTCGAGCGACGGGCTCAGCGCGATCGCGGAGATCACCGCGCGAGCTCCCGGTCCAGGTCAGCGAGCGTGGCCTGCCGCCCGGTCCCGCCGGACCCGAGCGTCGACAGCGACCCCGCGACGGTCGCCCACCGCACGCGCCTGGCCTCGTCCAGGACGCCGTGCGCCAGTGCCGCCAGGTATCCCGCGTCGAAGCTGTCCCCCGCTCCGGTCGTGTCGACGACGTCGACGGCCACGCCCGGCGCGCGGACGACGTCGCCGTCCGCCCCGACCGACCAGCCGCCGTCGGCCCCGTCCTTGACGACCACCCGCGGACCACACCGTGCGAGCCGCGTCGCGAGCTCGACGTCGTCGAGGCTCTCGTGCGGGCCCGCCGACTCGCCCAGCGCGCCCGCGATGGCGCGCAGCTCGTTGCGGTTGGGCAGCAGCAGGTCCAGGTGGCCCAGCACCTCGTCCAGTCCCGCCCACAGCTGCGCCGGGTCCCAGTTCGTGTCGAGGCTCGTCGTCCAGCCCTGCGCCCGGGCGCGCGCGAGCACGCCGGGCAGAGCCCGCGCCAGGCCGGGCTGCAGAAAGTACGAGGCGACGTGCAGCAGCCCCGGTCGAGCGCTCCGCGCGTCGAGCACCTCCGTGACGCGCTCCCCCGTGAGCGTGGGGATGGTCCCCGGCACGGTCAGGATCGCCCGGTCCGCCGGCGTGGAGAGGATGACGGACAGGCCGGTCGGCTCGCCGTCCGCCACCTCGACGGACCCGACGTCGACACCGCACGCGCGCAGGGCGTCGAGCGTGAACGTGCCGAACGTGTCGGCGCCCACCCGTGCCATTAGCGACGTCGGCACCCCGAGGCGCGCGACGCCCGACGCGGCGATGCTCGCCGAACCGCCGAGCACCAGGTCGCACGAGTCGGCGAGCTGCTCGGCCTGGCCGAACCGGGGCACGACGTCGCCACGCAGCACCAGGTCGACGTTGGCGTCACCCACGACCACGACGGGCAGCGGGTGCGGCGCGGTCTCCAAGTCGGTCATCCCTTGACTCCCGTGAACGTCATGGTGGCGATGAACTGCTTCTGCGCGAACACGAAGAAGAGGATCAGGGGCAGCGTAGCCACCACGTTGCTCGCCATGAGCAGCGACCAGTCGGTACGCCGGGCCCCCTGGAAGTTGGTGATACCGAGCTGCAGCGTGAACGCGCTCGGGTCGTTGATCGCGATCAGCGGCCAGACGAGATCGTTCCAGGAGCTCAGCAGCGTGAAGATCGCGAGGGTCGCGAGCGCCGGCCGGGCCAGCGGCAGGATGATCCGCCAGAACGTCGTCCAGCGGGAACAGCCGTCGAGCAGGGCCGCCTCCTCGAGCTCCGCCGGCAGGGACAGGAAGAACTGCCGCATCAGGAAGATCCCGAACACGGACGCGAGCCACGGGACCATCGCCGCCGCCAGGGTGTCGATGATCCCGACGCGGGCGAACATGACGTAGGTCGGCACCATGAGCAGCTGCGTCGGGATCATGATCGTCGCGAGGATCATGAGGAACCCGGCGCTGCGTCCCGGGAACTTCAGCCGCGCGAACCCGTAGCCCGCGAGCGAGCACAGGGCGAGGTGGGAGACCACCGCGACCAGCGACACCAGTACGGTGTTGCCGGTCCACAGGAGCACGTTGGTGTCGCGGAACAGCTTCACGTACCCGTCGAGCGTCAGCTCGGAGGGGAAGAACCGCGGCGGGAACCGGTTGATCTCCGACTCGGGCGTCAGGGACGTGAGGAACATCTGCACGAACGGGATGGCGAAGAGCAGGGCCACGGGCACGAGCACGAAGTGCGCCCAGCCCGTGCGGCGCCGCCGTTTCGGCGTCGGCTCCTCCTCGATGGACGACGGCGACCAGGACGCGGGCCGGGGCGAGGCGAGAACGGTCATCCCAGACCTCCTACGGTGCTGCGGCGTGAGTAGACCGTCACGCCGATGGTGATCGCGAGCGTGACGGCGAACAGCCCGTAGGCGACCGCCGACGCATAGCCGAACTCGAGGTCCTTGAAGGCGGAGGTCCAGAGGTAGTAGACGATCGTCTCCGTGGCCCCGAGCGGTCCGCCTCGCGTGGTCGTGTACACCAGGTCGAAGAGCTGGATGGCCTGGATCGTCTGCCAGATGCCGACGAAGACCGTCACGGGCGCGAGCTGCGGGAACGTGACGTGCCAGAAGGACTGCCAGCGGTTGGCGCCGTCGACCCACGCGGCCTCCGTGAGCTCGGCGGGGATGTCCTGCAATGCGGCGAGGTAGATGACCGTGGTGAAGGCGGCCTGCCCCCACAGCGACATGATCGCGATGACCACCATTGCCTGGCCCGGGTCCTCCAGCCAGCCCTGCTGGGGCAGCCCCATGACGCGCAGCACGTTGTTGACGAGCCCGAACTGGGGGTTGAACAGGTACGTCGTCAGGATGCCGGTCGCGGCGGCGGACACCACGAACGGGAGGAAGATCAGGGTGCGGTACAGGCCGACCAGGACGATCCGCCGGTTCAGCGCCACGGCGAGGCCCAGGCCCAGCAGCACCGACGCCGGCACGAACAGCGCCGTGTACAGCAGGGTGTGCCCGGCGGCCGCGGCGAGATCGGCGTCGCCGGCCATCTCGCGATAGTTGTCGAACCCCACCTGCTCGGGAACGGAGAACCCGTTCCACTCCTGCAGAGAGAGCAGGAACGCCCAGGCCGCGGGAAAGATCGACAGGCCCAGCACGATGACGGTCGCCGGCGCGACGAACCCCCACCCGGTGAGCCCCTCCCGCACCCGGCGGTCCGGGCCCGGCCGCCGCGCCGGGACGGGACGCCGGGCCGGGCCTTGCCGCCTGGGCCGCCTGGCCGGGACGGCGGTCGCCGTCATTTGTCCGCCAGCGCGGCCGTCGCTTCGTCGGCGGCCCGCGTCAGCGCCTCGGCCGGCTCGCCCTGCCCCTGCAGCACCTCGGAGATCGCGGTGCCGATCGCCTCGGAGAGATTCACGTACCCGGGGACGGTGGGGCGCGGGATCGTCGCGTTCTCGCTGTTCTCGGCCATCACGTCGAGGCCGGGCATGTCCTTGACCTGCTTCTGGAACTCCGGCGAGCCCATCTCGCTCTCGCGCAGCGGCAGGTTGCCGTACACGACGTTCCAGCGCACGTCCTGCTCGGGGTCGGTGAGCCACTTCGTGAACTCGTACGACCAGTACTCACGGTTGGCGTCCTGGTGGTCGAAGAGCACCCACAGGTCCGCGCCCGAGATGGTCGTGTGCTCGCCGTCGGTCCCGGGCAGCGGCACGACGCCGTAGTCCGTGCCGGCCACCTGGAGGTCGTACAGCGACCACGGGCCCGACGTGATCATGCCGATCTGGTCGCTCGCGAAGATCTGCCCGAACTTGGTGTCGGTCTGGTCGAGGTACACCGACTCGTCCTCGACCGCCATGTCGCGCAGGAGCGTGAGCGCCTCCACGCCGGCCGCCGAGTCGAAGGTCGCCTCGGTCTCGGACTCGTCGAGGATCTCGCCGCCGTTCTGCCACAGGTGCGGCCAGAACTGCCAGGTCGTCTCCTCGGACCCGGAGACCGAGTACGCGTACCCGTAGGTGCTGGTCTCCGGGTCGGTCAGCTCGCGGGCCGCGGTGCGGAAGTCGTCCCAGGTCCAGTCCTCGGTGGGGTACTCGACCCCGGCCTCGTCGAAGACCGTCTTGTTGTAGATCAGGGACAGGTTGTCGACGACGGCGGGGAACCCGATGGTGGCATCACCCGTCGGCTGCGCCGTCTCCCGGGCCGCCCCCGAGAACTCCTCCCAGCCGACGGCGGGGTCGGCCACCTGTTCGGTGATGTCGAGCGTCCGCCCTGAGTCGGCGAGCTCGCTCGCCCACGAGCCGAATGCGTAGGAGATGTCGGGGTAGGTCCCGCCGGCGAACGACGACGACAGCTTCTGCAGCAGGTCCTCGGTCGACGGCGCCCCCGACGAGACCTCGATCGTGACGTTGGGGTGCTCCTGCTCGAACTCCTCGGCGAGCCCGGTGAGGATGGTCTGGGCCTGGTCGGCCTGTCCCGTCCACCAGGTGAGCGTGACGTCGGCGTCCTTGTCGAGCGTCGTCGCGCCCTGGGCGCCCGATGAGCACGAGGCGAGCAGCGCCGTCGTGAGGAGCAGGGCCGCGGCGCCCGCGGCGCCTCGTCCGCGGGCGGTACCGATGTGCTGACGCAGCATGATCGTCCTCGTCTCTTCTGCGTTCTCTTGGTGGTCTTGTGGGGTAGCTGCTGGGTCGGTCGCGGCTCAGTCGAGTACGACGGACCGGGTCAGATGGCGCGGGGCGTCGGCATCCAGCCCGCGCGAGCCGGCGAGCTCGACGGCCAGCCGCTGCGCCTGCACCAGCTGGATCAAGGGGTCGAGGTCCCAGTGCTGGACGGTCGCTCCCGTGCGTTCGATGTCGGCGGTGAGCGCCGGGTCGGCGTCGCCGAAGAGCGTGACCAGGCTGGTCTCCCCCGCCACCGCCACGGGGCCGTGGCGGTAGTCGAGGGCCGGGTAGGACTCCGACCATGCCTGCGCGGCCTCACGGATCTTGAGCGCGGCCTCCTGCGCGAGGCCGTAGGTCCAGGACCGGCCGAGAAAGACGAAGTGGTCGAACCGCGACGGGTCCACGGGGAGCGGCGCGGCGAGCACCTCCGCCGCCCGCTCGATCACCGGCCCGAGCTGCTCGCCGAACCCGGTGCGCGCCAGCGCCAGCACGGAGGTGGGGAACCGCGTCTGGACCACCGACGCCTCGTCCGCGAAGTCCAGCACGAGCGACTCGTCCGCCGCTTCGGCGACCGGGGTCCCTGCGACGCCGACGACCGCGGCCCTCACCGTGCCCGCGGGAACCTGGGCGAGCGCCTCGAGCACCTCGCTCGTCGTCCCCGAGCGGCTGATCACGACCACCCGGTCGTACGTGCGGCCCGGCGTCCACTCCGACGCGTAGGCGGCGTCGGTCTCGCCGTGGCCGGCGCGCTCCCGCAGGACCGCTACCGACTCGGCGACGAACGCGCTGGTGCCACAGCCGAGCAGCAGGACCCGCTCGCCCCGGCGGCCGAGCACCGGTGCACCCTCCGTCGCCGCGTCGACGGCGCGCGCCCAGACCTCGGGCTGGCTGCGGATCTCGCTCTCGGTGGTGCTGATGCTCACGTGCGGCTTCCTGTCGTCGTGGGGGAGCCCGCTGCCGGGCCCGGGATGCTCGGCACCGACTGGTCGGCGCCGTCGACGCCCATGGTGCTCGACAGTTGCGCGGGAGTCATCAAGACTGGCGGATTCGATCAGTCTGACTGATTGAATCGCGTAACAAATCGGCAATCTGCTCACGCATGCCCGATCCTCTGTGATGGCACGCTCACGTCGAGCACTTTCGCCGACCTGCACCCGACCCGCCGCCGAGGAGGCAGTCATGAGCCACGTTCACGACCCGCTGGGAGCCGCCGGCCCGGACGGTCCCGCCGACACGGCGGTGCCGAACCTCCGGCTCGTCGACTGGGCCCCGCGGCCGCAGGTCTCCGTCCCCGTCACCCGGGTCGCGCGCGCGGCGGTGCCCGCGATCGACGTGCACAACCACCTCGGGCGCTGGCTCACCACCGACTGGTGCGCGCCCGACGTCGCCGCGCTGCTCGCGATGATGGACGACGCCGGCGTCGAGACCGTCGTCAACCTCGACGGGCTGTGGGGTGACGAGCTGGACGCCAACCTCGACCGGTACGACCGGGCCCACCCGGGGCGCTTCGTCACCTTCTGCCAGATCGACTGGACGCTCCTGGGCCGCGCCGGCGGGGAGCGCGAGATCCAGGAGCAGCTCCGCGACAGCGCCGCGCGCGGCGCCCGGGGCCTCAAGGTGTGGAAGAACGTCGGCCTCACGGTCCGAGGGCCCGACGGCGAGCTCGTCCTGCCCGACGACCAGCGAGTGATCGACGTGCTCACCCTGGCCGGCGAGCTCGGGCTGCCGGCCCTCGTCCACGTCGCCGACCCGAAGGCGTTCTTCGAACCCCTGGACGCGCACAACGAACGGTTCGACGAGCTCGCCGGCCAGCCGGGCTGGTCGTTCGCCGACCGGGACCGCTTCCCGTCCTTCGACCAGCTCCTGGACGCGTTCGAGTGCCTGCTCGTGGCCACGCCGGGCACCCGGTACATCGGGGCGCACGTCGGCTGCGTGGCCGAGGACCTCGACCGCGTCGAGCGGCTCCTGCGCGCGGCGCCGCACCTCGTCGTGGACATCGCGGGCCGGCTCGGCGAGCTCGGCCGGCAGCCCCGACGGTTCCGGCGGCTCGTCGAGGCCTTCCCCGACCGCGTGCTCTTCGGCACCGACGCCTTCCCGCTCTCCCCCGAGCAGCTCGAGGTCCACTTCCGCTTCCTCGAGACCGACGACGAGTGCTTCGACTACGCGCCGGGCGAGGAGGTGCCGCCGCAGGGCCGGTGGCAGATCGCCGGCGCCGCCCTGCCCGCTCACCTGCTCCCGGGCCTGTACGCGGGCAACGCCCGGCGTGTGCTCGGGCTCCCCTGAGCACTCGACGGTGCGCTCACGCTGCTGCGGCACTACGCGACGAGATAAGCGCTTCGGGCCGGCCAGCACACGATGCCAGGATGGCGGCATGGTTCTCGACCCGAGCCGTCGGCTGCAGTCCCTGTACGTCCCGGCGGGCGACGGCGTGCGGCTCGCCGTCGACGTCTGGCTACCGGTCGGACGGATCGCCGCCGGCGAGACGGTCGGTGCTGTGGTCCGGACGACGCGCTACTACCGGGCCACCCGGCCGGCCGGCGTCGGCCCTGAGCACGACGCCAACCGGGCGGAGGGCGAGCTGTGGAACGCGGCCGGCTTCGCGTTCGTCGTGGCCGACGCGCGCGGCACCGGCGCCTCGTTCGGCGTCAGGACCAGCGAGCTCGGCGAACGCGAGATCGCCGACTACGACGAGCTGATCAGCTGGGTGGCGGCCTGGCCGTGGTCCAACGGCCGGGTCGGCGCTTACGGCACGTCCTACGAGGGCCAGGCCGCCGAGCTGGTCGCGCGGCTCCGGAACCCGCACCTGGTCGCCGTGGCGGCGCTGTTCAGCCCCAACGACCCGTACCGCCAGCTCTTCTACCCGGGCGGCGCCGCCACGTCGGGCAGGTACGCGCGGTGGATGTCCGAGGTCCAGCTCAAGGACGGCGTCGCCGGGGCCCGCGAGCGGCTGGCCGAGCTGCGCGGGCTGCCCGCGGACGCGATCGAGCTGCCGACACCGGTCAAGCCGGTCGACGGCCCCGACGGCCCGGCCCTGCTGGCCGAGGCGGTCGCGGACCATCAGGCGAACGTCGCCGTGGACGAGCTGATGGACCGGGTGCCGTTCCGCGACGACCGGGTCGACGGGCTCGACTGGCTGAACACCACACCGGCAGCCGCCTACGACGCGATCGCCGCGACCGGCGTCCCCCTCCTGACCCGGGTCGGCTGGGTGGACGGCGCCTTCGTCACCGGCGCCCTGACCCGGTTCGCTGCCCTGCCCAACCACCAGACGGTGGAGATCGGGCCGTGGGGGCACGGCGGCCGCACGCACGCCGACCCGCTGCGGCCCCTCGATCCGCTCGACGGCGGCGAGCCGGCCGGCCCCGAGGGGCAGGACCGCCGCCTGGTCGAGTTCTTCGCGCGCTACCTCGCCGACGACCCGGCACCGCCGTCGGGAAACGGCACGCTGACGTACAGCACGCTCGGCACGGACCAGTGGCGGACGGCGGAGTCCTGGCCGCCCGAGGACGTCGCCGCGCGGCGGCTGTACCCGGGTACCACCGGTGACCTCGCGGACGAGCCGGAGCCGGCGTCGACGGTCCGGTACGTCGTCGATCCCGGTTCGTCGACCGGCCCCACCAACCGCTGGCTCGCCGGCGAGCTCGGCCAGGGCGCGGCCTACCCGGACCGGCGTCGGGCCGACGAGACGCTGCTGACCTTCACCTCCGCCCCGCTCCCGGCCGACCTCCAGGTTCTCGGCTTCCCCGTGGTGACGCTTCGCCTGGCGACCACCGGGTCCGACGGCGTGGTCTACGTCTACCTGGAGGACGTCGGACCGGACGGTGCGGTGACCTACCTGACCGAGGGCTGCCTGCGGTTCCTCCAGCGGGCGACGGCCGGGCAGGCCGAACCCACGGGGCTCGGCGTGCCGCGCAGCTTCGCCCGCGGCGACGGGCAGCCGGTCGAACCGGGCGAGGACCTCGACCTCGTGGTCGAGCTGCTACCGGTGTCGGCGCTGCTCCGGTCGGGTCACCGGATCCGGATCGCGATCGCCGGTGACGACGCCTCGTGCTTCTCGTACCACGGCGCGCCGGGCGAGACCTTCACTCTCACACTGGGCGAGTCCACGCACCTCGACCTTCCTGTCGTCAGCGGGTGAACGGCGCGTGAACTGCTCCGGCACGAAAGGCGGCCAACGCCCGCTCTTGGCAGAATGCCCATATGGCCGCACTTGAGGACCTCCTCGACGACTACATGTTCAGGTCCGAGTCCGAGACGGACAGGAACGAGAAGTTCGCGGAGCTGATGAAGGCATTCCTGCGTACGGACGAGGAGTGGGCCGCCCAGTTCGACGCCGTCTGGTCATGGGACGAATGGCCTGAGCACGAGGGGCCGCGCGACGGGATCGACCTCGTCGCCCGCGAGCACGACACGAAGAACCTCGTAGCGGTGCAGTGCGCATTCCACGATCCGAGCCAGCCATTGTCGAAGCCGGATGTCGCCCCATTCCTCTCGGCGTCGAACAAAGCGCCATTCACGGCGCGACTCGTGCTCGCGACCACCGATACCTGGAACAAAGATCTGGACGAAGAAATTCAGGATGATGAAATACCCGTCACCCGAATCGGCCTGAAGCAGATGCTGGATTCGTCGGTCGACTGGGCCAGGTTCAGGCCCCAGGCGGTGGCAGCCGCCGGATAGAACCGCACGATCACCCGCTCGATCTACCCAGGCGAAGCACCCCCCACGTCGCTCCGCTCACAGGGTGAAAACCGACACGAATTCCATGCATTTACATGGAACTTCCACCCAAATGCCCGCGAACCGGACCGGGCAATACTACGTGAAGGATCGATATGTCACTCACCACCGCCAGCTCACTCGACGGCGGCCTCATTTCCTCGGTCTGCAGAACCTACGGCGGCCCTTCCACGGACGGCTGGTACACCCGGACCCGCGCGGACGGCGGGGAGTACTCGGCCGTCGTCGACCACCCCGCGCTGCCAGGGGCTCTGGAGACCACCGGCGTCCGCATCTGCCGAGGGGCCGCCGTCGACCTTGCCGACCAGTGGGCGTTCTTCGACGACCTGGCCCCCGCCGCCGCCTTCGTCCACGCCGGCCGCATGTCGAACATGAGGGCGTCGTGGGACCTCTTCGAGGCCGCGGAGGTGCGGGCCTTCTGCCCCGAGCACCGCTGCGAGGAGGCCGCACTCCTCCTCGGTCGCCAGGTCCACGAGAACCTGGAGATCCACGGCCTCGTGGCCCGGTTCGCCGCGACCCTCCCCGAGGTGCCAGACGCTCAGGTCACCAGGTGACCTGAGCCTCTGACACCTCGGGGAAGTTCTGCAAAAGTGGGCAGAGCCGACCATCCTGCCGCCGAAGGGAGCCCGACATGGTGTGGACGCATGTCGTCCCGGACCTTCTGGGCGTCTTCTTCTTTGCCGTCTCCGGCTCGCTGCTCGCCGTCCAGCGCCGCTTCGACATCGTCGGCTCGCTCCTGCTGGGCACCTGCGTCGGCCTCGGCGGCGGGATCCTGCGGGACGTGATCCTCGACGTCGGTGTGCCCCGCGCCTTCGGCTCGCCGATCTACCTCGTCCCGCCCGCGGCCGCCGCGGTCGTCGTGTACTTCTTCGCACATGTCGTGCAGCGGTACCACGACGTCCTGCTCACGTTCGATGCCGCCGGGATGGCGCTGTTCTCGGTCACCGGCACGCTGGTCTCGCTCGCGGCGGGCATGAATCCGGCGGGGGCCACGATCCTCGGTGTGGCCACCGCCGTGGGCGGCGGCGTCATCCGTGACGTCGTCGCGAACGACGTGCCGCAGATCTTCCGTTCCCGTGGCCTGTACGCGATCCCGGCGCTGCTCGGCGCCGCCCTGACGAGCCTCGCCTCGTGGGGCGACTGGTTCACCCTCGCCGCGGGCTTCGCCATCGCCGCGCTCGTGTTCGGCCTGCGCATGGTCTCCCTGCGCTATCGCTGGGAAGCGCCTCCCTCCGGGGGTAGACGAACCAGTCCGTACACCCCGGCGTAGACTGGTCGGTCAGATCAGCCGGGACCAACGATCATCCGGGACCAACGGGGGAGCAGGCAACGAGATGAGCACGACGACGCCAGCCGGGCCGCCGATAGCCCTGTCCGACCCAGGCAGCGCCCGCTCCACCCGGGACCGCATCCTGGATGCGGCGACCGAGCTCTTCTACGCGCACGGGATCCGTGCGATCAGCGCCGACAAGATCATCGAGCGCGCCGGGATCACGAAGGTCACGTTCTACCGGCACTTCCGGACCAAGGACGCCCTCGTGCTCGCCTACCTCGAGCGGCAGGCCGCGTGGGAGCGCGACACGCTCGGCTGGCTGCGGGAGTCAGCCGGCGACGACGCCGAGGCGCTGCGCCGGTTCGCCGCGGCGGTCGGCGCCGTGACCTGCAAGCCGGGCTTCCGTGGCTGCGCGTTCATCAACGCGGCGGCCGAGTACGCCGACCCGGACGGGCCCGTCCGGAAGGTGGTCGCCGAGCACCGCGCCTGGTACCGGGAGCTGTTCGCCACGATGCTCGGCCGGCTGGGTGTGACCGACACCGCGCAGGCCGCCGACGAGCTGATGATGCTGCGCGACGGCGCCATGGTGTCGGGATCCCTCGACGAGCCGTCCCGCGTGGGCGACGCCCTGGAGCGGGCGATCTTCGCGATCGTCGACGCCGGCCGGGCGACCCGCACGATCGACTGACCGCAGGCCCCGCGGAGCGTCAGACGCTCAGGCCACTCGGTGACCTGAGCGTCTGACACGTCACAGGTTCGAGCTCGATCCGTGACTTGTGTGCCGAGGCAATCATCCATACGGTAGACGTACTAGTTCGTCTACCACCGGAGAGCAACATGGCTGACAGCATCTACACCGCAGTGGCAACCTCCACGGGCGACGGCCGCGCCGGAGGCCGGGCCGCGTCCGACGACGGCGTGCTGGACCTCACCCTGGCGATCCCCACCGCGATGGGCGGGCCGGGCGGGGGCACGAACCCCGAGCAGCTCTTCGCCGCCGGCTGGGCGTCCTGCTTCCACAGCGCGCTCAAGGGTGTCGCCGCCGCGCAGAAGATCAAGTTCACCGACTCCGCGGTGGTCGCCGAGGTGGCAATCGCGCCGACCGGTGACGGTTCGTACGGCCTCAGCGCCGCGCTGCACGTCGAGCTCGCCGGCGTCGACCAGGCCACCGCGGACGACCTCGTCGAGGCCGCGCACAAGGTCTGCCCCTACTCGAACGCCACCCGCGGCAACATCCCGGTCACGATCGACGCCACGGTCGCCTGACCCCACCAAGCCGGCCGTTGAGTGCTGGACATTCGCCCCTCCGGAGCCGGATCAGGGGCGAAGGTCCAGCACTCAACGGCCGGGTCAGTGGTTGGTGTGCGGCTCGGCCTCCGTCGACATTCCCGAGTGCAGCGGCAGGAACGCGTGCAGGTGTCCGCGGTCCGCGCCGATGTACTGCAGGTCGAGCTGGACGGCCGCCTGGGCCCACGCATCGACCGCCCGGGAACGCAGGTCGCCCGCGACACCGTAGAGCCGCTCGGCGCCCTCCGAGGCACCCGCGTCTCCCGCGCCACCCGTCTCCCCCGCCAGCTCGAGGACGTCCAGCGTGTCGCCGAGCAGCGCGGTCGAGAGCAGCAGCCCGTTGCGCACGATGTTGTGCTCGGACGATCCGGGTGGCAGCGCCTCGACCTCCCCCGCCACCTCCTGGACGACGTCGCGCCACTCGCCCAGCTCGGCCGACGTCGGCCGCTCGGGGCGGGCCTCGTCCGTCGGCAGCGCCTCGTGCAACCCGTCCATCACCGGCAGCAGACGCTCCTGCGCCGACACGGCGAGCTCCGCCGCCGCCGTCAGGTTCTCGTCGTTCCGCTCCACCTCCGCGGCCTCCAGCTCCGCCACCCGGGCGGGATCGACCTCGATCCCGCCGGGCAGCGACTCCAGTTCCCACGGCCGCACCAGCAGCAGCACCAGGACCACGGCGGCGGCCACCAGTGCGACCGCCACCGTGACGCCCACCCTCGTCCGCCGACGCCACGCGGGCGACGGCGGACGAGGTCCGGGGCGGCCGGCACCGCCCCGGCTCGACGGACGTGCCGCGGCGCTCGGCCTGCTCCGCGGCTTGTTCCGCGGTCTGGTCCTCGACTTCGGCACGTCCTTGCTCCTCTCGGTCGGAGATCTCAGCCGGCCGGCCCAGCCGGGAAGCCCCCGGCCAGCCGGCCCAGTCAGACCACGGCTACGAGCCGCAGCTCATTGCGTCGTAGCCCTCCTCCACGACCACCTCGTGTTGTCCGTTGACCGCGGTCACGATGGCTGTCCCGGCGTCGAACGCCCTGGTCCCCGATCCGAACTGGCGCGAGACGGTCTCCCCGGGCAGCACCTCCTTGAAGGTCTTGCTCCCGTGCGGCGTACTGAGCTCGATCAGCGCCGGGTCGGACCCGACGTTGGTCGCGCTCACCGTCACGCGCGCGAGCTGACCGGTGCACCGGCTGCCCGCCGCGACCTCGACCACCGGCGGGTCCGGCTCGTCGACGAATCCGAAGTCCTGGAACTCCACGGCGCTCCGGGCCGACGTGCTGTGCGCGGTGACGAACAGCCCGACGTCCTGCAGGTCGGCGGCGCCCGCGAGCGCCTCCGGCTCGCCGATCTGCGTGAACGTCTCGCCGTCCGCGCTCCGGTACGCCGTGTACAGGTCGCCGTCACGCACGAGCCGCACCCAGGCCGGGTACGCCGTCGAGCCACCGCCCGTCGACGTGACGAGCTGGCCGGCGGAGTTGCCGCGCAACCACTCGAACCCGCCGCTGGGCCGGATGCCGAGCGCCGCATACCCCGGGGACGATCCCGGCTGGGTCACGTCGTTGCGGACGATGATCCCGGCCTTGGCGGACCCGTGGGAGTTCCCCTGGCTGTTGATCCGCACGGTGGCCGACCAGTGCCGGTCGGAGCCCTCGCGGAAGATCGTCGAGTACTCGTCGGTGCCCTGCCACATGTTGGCGCCGCCCGAGTCGATGACGTACCGCCCCGTGGACAGCTGCTCGAACTCGCCGTCCGCGTTGGTGAACGTCTGCATCCCGCCGAACACGTCACCGACCTGCGCTACGACGATGCGCGAGGTCGTCGCCAGCCCGCGGTCGTTGGTCGCGACGGCCGTCAGCTCGTACCAGCCGTCCGCCGCGACGTCCCACGACGCCGTGTACGGCGCGGTGTCGTCGACGCCGATCGACTCCCCGTCGACGAAGAACTCCACCTGGCTGACGGCGTTCTCCGTGTCCGTCGCGGAAGCCGCCACCTCGATCTGGCCGTGCTCGAGCTCGACCCCGCCCTCGGGCGACGTGATCGCCACCTCCGGCCGCGTGGTCTCGCCGGCCCCCTTCCCGTTCGCCTCCACGAAGTTGAGCCGCCGCTCCCCCGGCCCGGGGAAGACCACGTAGAGCGCGAAGCTCTCCCCCGGGTCGTCGACGTCGACCCGCACGTCCCGGAAGTCGCTGATGCCGGAACCCGTGACCTCGGCGGTCCCGAGCAGGTCGCCGTCCGGGGCATCCCGCCGCAGCTCGATGGTGCCCGCGGCCGCCGAGGCCACGCGCAGCGTCAGCGCGTCGACGCCGTGCAGGTTCACCGGATCGTAGGAGGCCCAGTCGCCGTCGGAGCCGACGAGCACGGACCCGCCGCCCTCGACGTCGCGGCTCGGCGCCGTCGTCGTGCCCTCGGACGCGGCGTGGAACTCGGCCTGCCGCTCCCGCGGGAACAGCAGGGTGGTGTCCGAGCCGGTGAGGGAAGGGATGTCGCCGGCGCCGCCGTCGTCCTCGTACCGCGCGTCGAGCACGTAGAAGACGTTGGTGTCCGCACTGTGCCCGCCGCCCAGCGACGTGGTGACGGAGCCCGTCCGGCCGTGCTGCGGGTCTGCCGGGTGCGGGTGGTCGTCGTGGCCCAGGGCCGGCTGGATGACTACCCGCTGGTCGTCGATCTCCGAGCCGTCCGGCGAGTCCTCGGCGTCGGTCACGGAGACGTCCCATGAGACCGTGTCGCCGAACTCGAAGAACGAGCCGGTCGGCGGGAGCTCGAAGTCGACCTCCGGCCGGGTGTTCCCCACGGTGATCGGGACGGTGGCGGTCCCGTCCTTGCCCGCGGGGTCGGTGACCGTGAGCCGGGCGTCGTAGACGCCGTCCGCCGTGTACGTGTGGGACGCCGTCGGCTCGGTCGCGTCGGTCGTCCCGTCACCGTCGAAGTCCCACGCGTAGGTGAGGTTCTCGCCCTCCGGGTCGGTGCTGCCCGTCCCGTCGAACGTCACCTCCAGGGGCGCGGTCCCGGAGTCCGGCGACGCCTCGGGCAGCGCCTGCGGCGAGCGTGAGCCCGTCACGTAGTCGACCCGGTGCAGGCCGGAGTCCGGGTTGTCGCGGCCGAAACCGCCGCCCCAGTCGAGCACGTACATCGCGCCGTCGGGCCCGAACTTCGCATCGATCGGCGCGAGGAAGTCCTCGTCCGGCAGGAACCGGTTGACCTTCTCGACGTCGGGGGCGCCCGGTGCGGCCGCGGGGTCGGTGGGCTCGATGGTGAACACCTGGTTCCGCGACCACTCGTAGAAGAACGCCTTGCCCTCGTAGTACTCGGGGAACTTGGTGTCCGACTCCAGCTCCGGGTCGTACTGGTAGAACGGGCCGCCCATCGGCGCGAGTCCCCCGCCCTGGTTGATCGCTCCCGGCACCGAGGAACGCTGGTACCCGTACCACATGTCCGCGGGCTGGGCCGGGGGCAGCTCCGTCAGGCCGGTGTTCCGTACGGAGTCGTTGACCGGTGCGTCGCAGTCGAAGAACTCGCCCACGGCCGGTGGACTGGTCCGGTAGTCGACGTCGCGGAACGGCTCGTTGTTCCCCATGCACAGGGGCCAGCCGAAGAAGCCCGGCTCCTTGATCAGGTTCCACTCCGCGATGCCCGCCGGGCCCCGCTGGGCCAGGTTGTCAGTGCCGTTGTCGGGCGAGTAGTCGGCGACGCCGAGGTTGCCCGTGGCTGGATCGATGGCGAACCGGAACGGGTTGCGGAAGCCCATCGCGTAGATCTCGGGCAGCGTCTTGTCCGCGGTGTCCGCCGACTCCGGGAACAGGTTGTCCTCCGGGACCGTGTACGTGCCGTCGTCCTCCGGGTGGATCCGCAGGATCTTGCCGCGCAGGTCGTTCGTGTTGGCCGACGTCGCCCGCGCGTCGTGGAAGGTGCCGTCCCGCTCGGAGAGCGGCGCGTACCCGCCCGAGGGCTCCGAGTGCGGGTTCACGTCGTCGCCGACGCCGAGGTACAGGTCGCCGGTCGTCTGGTCGACGATCAGCCCGCCACCCGTGTGCCCCGGCTCGTCGGGCAGACGCCGGGCCGGGACCTCCAGCAGCACCTTCTCGGACGCCGGGTCGATGGTCGTCGCCCCCGGGCCGCCCGACGTGACGGTGAACCGCGAGAGCCGGTTGACGAAGCTGGCGGGGTCGGTGTCGTCCGCGCTCGCGGGCGACCAGTACTGGTAGAGGTACCCGTTGTCGGCGAAGTCCTCGTCGAGCGCGATGCCCAGCAGGCCGTCCTCACCGCCGGAGTACACCGGGAGCGTCACGGCGGTGGTCGTGGTCTGCGTCTCCGGATCGAACACCCGGATCTGCCCGCGCACCAGCTCGGTGAAGAAGACCCGGCCGTCCGGCGCCACGTCGATCCCGAACGGTGCGCTCGTGTTGGTGTCCAGCGCGACCTTCTCGAACTGGCCCCAGTCGGTGCCGCCGCAGTCGCCCGCGGCCAGCCCGGCCGCCCACTGCACGCCGCCGACGATGTGCTGCACGAACTCGGGCTCTTCCGTGTAGTGCGCGCCGAAGTGGCCCATGCCGGTCATCCAGGCGCGGCCACCGTCGTAGTACTTGCACCACGAGATCGGGTGGTCGTAGCCCATGGCATTGCTGCCCGGGTCATACGTCGACTCGTCCATGGTGGCCAGCACGTGCGCGTCGCCGCGCACGTTGGTCGAGAAGTTGTACCACTCGTCGGCGCGGTCCCAGCGCTGCGGCAGGTGCTGCGTGGACGGGTGCTTGCGGTCCTCGACGCGCACCGTGCCGGGCAGGCCGGGGCTCGAGCCGGTGGCGGCGTGGCCGGGCATCAGCGTCCCGATCATCTCGTCCCACCAGGCGTAGCTGCCGCGCATGTCCGTGGCGTTGTGGATGGCGACGATGCCGCCGCCCGCCTGCTGGTACCGCTCCATGGCGGCCTTCTGCTCGGCGTTCCACGGGTCGCCGGACGCCTGGAACATGACGAGCGCGTCGTACTGCGCCAGGTCGGCGTCGTTGAAGACCGTCGGGTCCTCCGTGTGGTCGGACAGGATGCCGGCCTCGGCGAACGCCGCCTCGAGCACGGGCGTGCCCTGCGTGATCGCCTCCTCGTGCCGGTACTGGGTCGTGGCCGTGAAGATGAGGACCCGGCCTTCCTGCAGGGCTTCGGCGGCCTCGCCCTCGGCACTGGCCTGCGGTCTGTCGGCCGCCGTGGCCGGGACGGACGCGAGCGTCAGCGCCAGTGCTCCGACGGCGAGAGCCGCTATGGATCTCCCCCAGCGGGGACGTCGTGGTGCGGTCATGGTGGTGCCTCCTGGGCAGATCGACGTGCGGGCCCCACCGGGGTCTCCGGTGGAGCGTGGTGCGTTGACCAGCCCGGCGTGCCGGCGCCGAGCGCTCTGGGCGCGTTCAGTCTCAGGCGCGTGCGATTCAGACCTGTGTCCGGGGCATCAGTCCTCTCAGGTGGGCGAGGCCCTCGCTCGCGAGGGCGTCCTGGCTCGCGGCCAGCGGCCGCCAGATCGAGGCGGCGGTGGCGATCGTGGCGTTCTCCGCGGTGAACGACTCGATGACGAGCGGTCCCGCGTAGCCGGACCGCTCCAGCGCGGCGAGCAGCGCCGGCCAGTCGACGCCGTCGCCGCCGGGCGCGCCGCGGTCGTTCCCGCAGACCTGCACCGCGGCGATCCGCGCCCCAGCGCGCTCGACCGCCGCGGGCAGGTCCCGTTCCTCGATGTTCATGTGGTAGACGTCGAGCATCAGCCCGATGCCCCGCGCGGGCAGCGGGCCGATGGCTTCGAGCGCCTGGTCCACCGTGTTGATCAGGCTCGTCTCGTACCGGTTCAGCGGTTCGAGGCCGACGACGACGCCCGCGGCGATCGCGTACTCGACGACGGGCGCGAGGTGCTCGGCGAGCTGGGCGTAGGCGTCGGCCCGCTCCCGCGGCGTCGTCCGCCACGTGCGCCCGACCGACGCATAGGCCGGGCCGCCGATCACCGGCGCACCCACCTCGTGCGCGACGTCGACCACCGCCCGCAGGTAGTCCTGCGTCGCGCCCACCGTGCGGGCGGGGGCCGCGACCAGCTCACGGCCCTCGCCCATGACGAGCGAGACGCTCGCCGCGAGGCCGTTGTCCGCCAGGACGTGCGCCGCGTGGTGCGGGTCCCAGTCGCCCAGGTGCTCCACGGGGAGCTCCAGGACGTTGAAGCCCCAGCCCGCCACGCGGGGCGCGATCTCGGCGAGCGAGCGGTCGGTGAGCGGCGACGTCCACACCCAGGTGTTGACGCCGACGGGCCACGTGCCCCCGGTCCTCATGGTCCCCGTCCCCGTCGTCGCCGTCATTCAGCGGTCCGTCCACGCCTCGGGATACCCGGGCAGGTCCTCGCCGCCGAACTTCGCGTAGTGCAGGGACGGCATGTCCGCGTTGGCGTCGAGGAACTCAGCGAGGTCCTCCTCGGCGACCGGCTCCTGGGGCAGCACCCACTCGGACGGCACCTCCTCGCCGGCCCAGATCATCTGCGCGGCGAGGATCGGCGTCCGCCACTGGAAGTTGGAGTAGACGTTGCCGATCGCCGTCATCCCCGTCTCGTCCCACTTGCGCAGGAAGCTCATCTCGTCCTCGCCCACGAAGACCGGGTACGGCTGGCCGGCGTCCTCGAACGCCTCGACGGCCGCGACGGCGCCGTCGCCGGCGTCCATCCAGATGCCATCGACCTCGCCGCGCTGCAGGTACTGGGTGACCAGGTCCTTGATCTTGGCGCCGTCGCCGCCCGTGAACTCGACCCCGACCACCTCGATCTCGGACTCCGAGAAGACCTTGTCCGCCGCCGCCCACCGGTGCTCCAGCACGTCGACGCCGGGCAGGATGCGCAGCGCGAGCACCGTCGAGCCCGGGTCCAGGTTCTCGACGAGGAACTCCGCGCCCACCGCGCCGTAGGCGTAGCCGCCGATCGGGTGGATGAACGTGACCATGCAGTCGGTGTTCACGCCACGGTCGAACACGATGACGGGCGTGCCGCTCTCGCAGGCGGCCTCGACCGCCGGGGTGAGCGTCGCGGTCGTCGACGGCGAGATGATGATCGCGTCGCAGTCGCCCGCCTCCACGAACGCCTGGATGTCGGAGATCTGCTTGTTGTCGTCGTCGGCGGCGTCCGAGACCCGGAACTCGCCGATCACGCCCTCCTCCTGGAGCACCTCCACCTGCTGCTGCATGGTGATCCAGCCGGTGACGCGCCACGGGTTGGAGACCGACGCGTTGGAGAAGCACAGCGTCTTGTCGCCACCCTCGCTCGCGAGGTCGGCGGTGTCCACGTACTCCGGCTCGATGGCCTGCAGCCACGGCTCGTCGGCCGGGCCCTCGGGCGCGACGTCGCGCTGGGCCAGCTCCCGGTCGTAGTCCGCCTGGACGAACCACTCGCTCTCGGCGCCGGAGTCGTCGGGTGTCTCCTCGGCGACGCTCGGCTCTGCCCCTGGCGGCTGCTCGGTCGGGGTCTCGGTGACACAGGCCGTCAGCAGGAGCAGCGTCCCCGCCGCCGCGCTCGCCAGCAGTACTCGGATCGATCGCATGTCCATCCCCTTTGATGAGTGCGGGTCCAACGAATGGGTTCTGAGCTCAGGTGCGGCGCCTCCGCGCCGCATAGGCGACGGCGGCGATGAGGATCACGCCCTGCACGGCGGGCCGGACGGTCGACGGCAGGGCGAGCTGGTTGAACAGCGTGAACAGGGCTTCGAGCGTGAGCGCACCGACCATGGCGGCGATGACGGTCCCGCGGCCGCCGCCGAGGGCGACGCCGCCCAGCACGACGGCGGTGATCGCCATGAACTCCAGCCCCTGGCCCACCTGGGCCGTGACGCCAGCGAACCCGCCGATGAGCACCGCCGCGACGGTGGCGAGGAACGAGGAGAGCAGGAAGGCGCGCGTGCGCAGCCACCACACCGACGCGCCGCTGTACGCGACGGCCACGGCGTTGTCGCCGGCGGCCACCAGGGACCGGCCGAACGGGCGGCGCATGAGCACCACCGCGAGCCCGACGACGACGAGCGCCACCAGCAGCGCGTACGGCACCTGGAACTGCCCGGGAACGTCCGGGAAGCCCTTGCGGCCCAGCACCCGGAAGCTCTCGCTGAGCGCCCCCGTCGGTGCGCCGCCGGTCCAGAGCCGGATGGCGCCGAACAGCACCAGCATCATGCCGAGCGTGGTGATGAAGGACGGCACGCGCAGCAGCGTCGTCACCAGGCCGTTGACGAGCCCGACCAGCAGCCCGAACACGAGCATCAGCCCCAGCACCGGCCAGGTCAGCGCTTCGTCGCCGTCCATCAGCCGGGCCGCGATGACCACCTGCGCGCCGACGAGCGAGCCCACCGACAGGTCGAACTCGCCCGAGACGATCACGAAGTACTGCCCGACGGCGAGCACCACCAGCGGGGCCGTTTTCTTGGCGAACGCCATCAGCGACATCGGCTCCGCGAACGACGGGTTGATCACCACGATCACGGCGAGGATCAGCACGAGCAGCGCGAGCACGGTCCAGCTGCCGCCGGACAGCAGGCGCTCCCGCCACGGCCGTGCGGTGCGCGAGGTCTCCGCGGTAAGGGTCATGCGGCGTCGCCTCCTCCGGTGGTGAACCGGGCGCGCCGGCTCGCCGGGTCGAGCTGCCGCCGCGCGTACAGGGCGACGGCGGCGATGATGATCACGCCGCGCAGCACGTCCTTGAAGAACGGGTTCACGTCGAGCACGTTGAACGCCGTGTCGAGCACGGCGAGGATCGCGACGCCGCCGACGGTGCCGACCACCGAGCCGCGCCCGCCGAACAGGAGAGTGCCGCCCAGCACCACGGCGGCGATCGAGTCGAGGTCGAGGCCGTAGGAGTAGACCAGCGCGTTCCCGGTGCCGAACCGGGCGGCGATGAGCAGGCCCGCCACGCCGGCGCACAGGGAGCAGAGCACGTGCGCCAGGACGAGGACGCGGCCGGTGCGCACGCCCGAGAGCCGGGCGACGTCGAGGTTCCCGCCCACGGCGAACATGTGGTAGCCCGGCCGCGTACGCGTGAGCAGCACGAACACCGCCGCGGCGACGAGCAGCATGACGACCGTGGACACGGGCACCGGGCCGATGCGCGTGTACCCGAACGTCTGGAATCCGAAGGGCACCTCGCCCTCCGGCCCCTTGAACCGCGTGTCCAGGAAACCCTTGATGATCAGGCCCGTGCCGAGCGTGGCGATGAACGGGTTGACGCGCAGGCCTGAGATGACCAGCCCGTTCACGAGCCCCACGCCGGCCGCGACCGCGAGCGCCGCCACGACGCCGAGCCACACCCGGGACGGGTCGCCCGCCATCGTCGTCGCCCCGACCAGCGAGCAGAGCGCGACGACGTACCCGACGGACAGGTCGAGCGAGCGGCACAGGACCACGAGCGTCTGCCCGATCGCGACGAACCCGAGCAGGCTGGTCTGCGTGAGCATGTAGCTGACGTTCTGCTGGGCGAAGAGGTTTCCGCCCCGGACCGCCACGAGGACGCCCGCGACCAGCAGGATGCCGGCCAGGGCCAGGTAGACGATCTCGGTGGACCCGAGGTGGTAGCGGCGGGTCATGCCGCCCCCGTGGCCAGGGCCATGACGGCCGTCTCGTCGCTGCCGCCCGGCAGCTCGCCGGCGATCCGGCCGTCGCGCACCACGAGGATGCGGTCGGCCATCGCCACGACCTCGGGCAGCTCGGAGGAGATGAGCAGGACGGCCGCGCCGTCGGCGGTCAGCGTGCGCATGAGGTCGTAGACGGCGCGCTTGGCGCCGACGTCGATGCCGCGCGTCGGCTCGTCGAGCACGATCACCCGCGGCTCGGTCACCAGCCACTTCGCGAGGACCACCTTCTGCTGGTTGCCCCCCGACAGGTACTGCACCTCGGCGTCCCGGGCGGCCGCGACCGTGCTCGCGGCCACGTCGAGCGAGGTGAGGACGCCGGGAACCGCCCGCGCGCGCCGGTCGGAGGCACGGGGCAGGACGGCGTCGAGCACGAGCCGCGCGTTCGCCAGGACCGTCTGCCCCAGCGCGAGGCCCTCGGACTTGCGGTCCTCGGTCACGAGGGCGAGGCGGTGGCGGACGCCCTGGCGCGGGGTGCGCACCTGGACCGGCTGCCCGTCGACGGTCATGCGGCCGCGCGTGAACGGCGCGATGCCGAACACGCCGTGGGCGATCTCGGTGCGGCCCGAACCCTGCAGCCCGGCCAGCGCGACGATCTCCCCGGCGCGCACCTCGAGGTCGATCCCGTCCACCATCGTGTTGCCGGAGCCCGCAAGGGCCAGCCGTACCTCGCCGGGTACGAGGTCGGCGGGCCGGTCGGGGAAGAAGCCGGCGAAGTCGCGGCCCACCATGGTGCTCACCAGGCGGTCCGGGCTCACCTCGCCGGCCGGTGCGGTCAGCATGTGGTTGCCGTCCTTGAGCACCGTGATGGTGTCGGCCAGGTCGTAGATCTCCTGGAGCCGGTGCGAGACGTACAGGATCGCGACGCCGCGGTCGCGCAAGCGCCGGACCAGTTCGTACAGGAGGGCCACCTCCTGGTCGGCGAGCGCCGCCGTCGGCTCGTCCATCGAGATGATCCGGGCGTCGTACGAGACGGCCTTGACGATCTCGACCACCTGCTGCTGTGCCACGGACAGGGATCCGACGCGGGTCCAGGGCGTGATTCCCGTCAAGCCGAGGTCGTCGAGGAGACGGGTGGTGTCGGCGTGCAGCCGGCGGCGGTCGACTGTGCCGCGCCGGAGCGGCTCGCGGCCCAGGTACACGTTCTCGGCGACGGACCGGTCCGGCAGGAGGTTGAACTCCTGGAACACCGTGGCCACGCCGGCGTGCTGCGCGTCGAGCGGCGTCGGGAAGGAGACGGGGGCGCCGTCGAGCTCGACGGTGCCCGTCTCCGGGCGGTGCACCCCTGCGATGACCTTCATCAGCGTCGACTTGCCCGCGCCGTTCTCGCCCACCAGGGCGTGGACCTGTCCGGGGTACAGGTCCAGGTCGATCTCTCGCAGCACGGAGGTGCCGAAGAAGTCCTTGCCGACGCCGCGGAGGCGCAGGACGGGGTCGGGTGATGGAGCGTGCGCGTCGTCATCGGCTCGCATATCGACCAATCTAGGGATCTTTTGGTAGTTGTCAAGCAAAAGATGCATGTCGCGTACGCGGCTTCTGTGGATCATGACGCATATGGGCTATCTTTTGCCGATACGAGGCCACAGATTCACCCCAGGAGGCGGTTGCCCATGCCCATCGACGGGCCCCTGAGGAACACTTCTGTGTCGCTGGGTGCCGGCGAGTTCTTCCAGCTGCTCCGCGACCGCAAGCCACGCACGCGGGCGGACCTGATCGCCATCACCGGCCAGTCCCGGTCGACCATCGCCACGCGGATCGACGCGCTCATGAGCACGGGACTCATCGGCCCCGCGGGCACTGCCGGCTCGACCGGCGGACGGCGGCCGGCGACCTTCGCCTTCCAGCCCGGAGCCCGCGCCGTCCTCGCGGTCGACCTCGGTGCCACGCACGCCCGGCTGGCCGTCACCGACCTCGCCTCCACGGTGGTCGCGGCGACCGACGCGCCGCTGTCGATCGCCGCGGGGCCGGACGTCGTCCTGCCCTGGGTGGTCCGGGCAGGCCGCGAGCTGCTCGACGCCGCCGGCCGCGACGTCGACGACCTGGCCGCCCTCGGCATCGGGCTGCCCGGCCCCGTGGAGCACTCGACCGGGCGGCCCATCAACCCGCCGATCATGCCCGGCTGGGACGACGTCGACGTCCCCGGGCTGCTCGGCGCCGAGCTCGGCGTCGACGTGCTGGTCGACAACGACGTCAACATCATGGCGCTCGGTGAGCACCGCGCGGCCTGGCCGCAGGTGTCGGACCTGCTCCTGGTCAAGGTCTCCACCGGCATCGGCGCCGGCATCATCGCGGACGGCGCCCTGCGCCGCGGCGCGCAGGGCGCCGCGGGCGACATCGGGCACATGGTCGTCCCGGGCGCCGACCACGTGCCCTGCCGCTGCGGCAACACCGGCTGCCTCGAGGCCGTGGCCAGCGGCCAGGCGGTCGCCGCGGCGCTCTCGGCCCAAGGGCTGGAAGCCGCTGACAGCGCTGACGTCGTCGCCCTGGTCCGGTCCAAGGGTCTCGCGGCGAGCCAGGCGGTGCGCCAGGCCGGCCGCGACATCGGCGGCGTCCTGGCCTCGTGCGTCAGCATGCTCAACCCGTCGGTCATCGTGATCGGCGGGATCGTGGCGGACGCCGGGGAGCACCTCATCGCCGGCATCCGCGAGGCCGTCTACCGCAGGTCCTTGCCCCTGGCCACCCAGCACCTGCGCATCGTCACCTCCCGGGCGCGCGTCGGGGCGGGCGTGCTGGGGGCGAGCGCCATGGCCATCGACCACGTGCTGTCCCCGGCAGCGATCGACGCACTGGCGGCGTGAGGGCGGCGTGACGGCGGCGGGCGGGCACGGGAGCCGCGTGCGACCACCCGCGCCCCGCGTCAGCCGCCGAGCAGGCTCAGCGCGAGCCGCACGGACAGCGCGAGCACCGAGAGCAGGCCGATCACGCCGAACAGGTTCTGCCACCAGCGGTTGCGCAGCTCACCCATCAGGCCACGGCGGTTCGCCATCACCACGATCAGCGTCGCGAGCACGGGCGCGACGAACACGGTGAGCGCCTGGGCGGTGACGATGAGCTGCACGGGCGCGGCCTGGAAGGTCAGGGCCACACCCACGCCGAACGCGAGGATGATCGCGCTGATGGTCCTCGCGGCCGTCGAGTTCGACGACGGCCCACGGCCCAGCCCGTCCGAGAGCATCGTGCCGCCCGCGGTCGCGTTCGCGATCATGGAGGAGAACGCCGCCCCGAAGAAGCCGAGCGCGAAGACGGTGGAGCCGACAGGCCCCGCGAGCGGCTCGAACACGCCGGCCAGGTCGACCATCGTTGCCGCGGACTCACCCGTCCTGCCGAGGACGGCGGCCGCGACCACGATCACGAGCGCCGTCATGACGCCCGGGGCGACGATGCCCGGGATGGTGTCGACGATCGTCACGTCGCGGTACTCCCCCGCGGTCCGCCCGCGCTCCTTGGTGCCGTACGCCGTGTAGAACGCGGCGTTGATGCTGAAGTTCGTCCCGACGAGGGCGACGACCAGCAGCCACGAGTCGCCCGGCACCACGGGGACCAGGCCCGAGGCCGCCGCCGCCCAGTCCGGACGAGCCACGACGGCGCTCACGACGAACGCGATGGCCATGAGCGCGACGATGACCACGAGCACCTTCTCGATCGCGCGGTAGACGTTGCGCAGCAGTAGAAGTGCGCCGACCGCGATCGAGCAGGCCACCGTCCACAGCACGGGGCTGCCGCCGAAGAGCATCGACAGCCCGAGCCCGGAGCCGACGGCGTTCCCGACCGAGAAGCAGAGCGAGATCAGGAACACGCCGAGACCGGCGACCACGCCGAGGGGCCCGCCGAGCTGCTCCTTGACCGAGACGATGAGCGAGACCGGCGACCTGATGCCCAGGCGGACGCTCATGTCGGTGAGGAAGATCATCAGCACGGTGGAGATGACGATGACCCAGATCAGCGTGTACTGGTGGGCGCCACCGGCCTGTACCGCCGTCGTCAGGTTGCCGGGCCCGAACTGCCAGGCGCCCGCGACGAACGCCGGGCCGATCAGGAGCAGCTGCTGCCAGAAGGTGCGCCGCTTGGCGCGGGACTCGGCCACCGCCTGCACTGCGCTCGTGGAGACGCCGCCGCGGGCGGCGCCGGGGATCGATGTGGAACGGGGGGTGCTGCGCTCGCCCATGACAGGCCTCCTTCGTTGGAGTGCGAATTGCGGCGCGAGTCGCCATCGACTGTAGGTCGCGCCAGGCCCGGTGGGGTGCGCTCGCCGTCGAGCGCACCCCACCGGGCGGGGTTCAGGCCGGCACGACCGCCGTGCCGATCCCCGCTGCGGCGAACGCCGCCGCGATCTCTGCCGGTGCGCCGTCGGGCAACGGCAGCAGCGGCGTCCGCACCGTGGCGTGGTCGAGGATGCCGCGGTTCACCAGGCCCCACTTGAGCGCGACGGTCCCCTCCATGTGCGACCCGCGGTGATAGACGTTCTTCGTCACCGGCAGGAGCCGTTCGTGGATCGCGTGGGCGCGCGGGTAGTCCCGCGCCTTGCCCGCCTCGATGAGCTCGACGAGCAGCTCGGGCGCGATGTTCCCGTAGCCGACGAGCAGCCCGTCGACGTCGAACATGGTCGGCAGCAGGTACTCGTCGTGGCACGACAGGATCTGCAGCTCCGGGTGCGCGGCGCGCAGCGCGGGGATCTCGGTGTACCAGCGGCGCATGTTGCGCACGCCGTTCTTGGTGGCGAAAACGCCCTCGTGCCCGGCGATCTCCAGCTGGGTGTCGAGGTCGTAGGTGGCCTTCGTGTTGTCCGGGTACTGGAACAGGATCAGCGGCAGGCCGCTCTCCTCGTGGATCGCCCGGTACCGGGTCTGCGGGGCGCCCTGCTGGTACCCGAAGCGCAGCCAGCCGTGCGAGGGGTAGACCAGTCCAGCGGCCGCGCCCGCCTCGACCGCGCGCCTGGCCTCGAGTGCGGCGACCTTGTTGCCCTCGCCGGTGATCCCCGCGACGACCGGGACACGGCCGTCGGTCGACTCCACGAAGGCGCGGATGACGGCGAGCTGCTCGTCGACGGTGAGGAACGTGCCCTCTCCCGCGTGGCCGAGCACCACGAGGCTCTTGACGCCGTCGATCGAGCCGAGCCAGGCGCCCAGCCGGTGGATCGCGTCGAGATCGACGTCGCCGTCCGGCGTGAACGGGGTGACGGGAGCGGGGCTCAGCCCGCGGAGGTCGAGCGTCATCGCGGTTCTCCTCTGCATCGGGTTGCGCGGTGGCCCACAGCCACGTGGGAACGTTCGCGGGAACGTTTGCAACAACGATTGCAAGTATGCTTACGGACCAGGACCTAAGTCAACCTCCGCGCTCCGGACCGGTCGCCGGCCGGGCGCGGACCGCCGCACGAGAAGAGGTTCGATGGGTGCTCGAATCGACCGCCAGGCAGTGACCCTTCGCGATGTCGCGGAGGCAGCCGGGGTCAGTGTCTCCACGGCCAGCCGGGTCCTCGACGACCGCACCCCGCGCTCACGGTCGGCGACCGCGGAGCGGGTACGCGGCGTCGCCGACGAGCTCGGGTACCGCAGGAACGCCGTCGCGGCCAACCTGCGGCGCGGCGCGACCGGGACCATCGGGGTCCTCGTCCCGCGGCTCACGGACGCCGTCATGGCGCAGATGTTCGAGGCCATCGAGCGTGCGGCACGACAGCGCGGGCACTTCGCCGTCGTCGCCACCTGCGGCGACGACCCCGACGAGGAACGTCGCGCCACCGAGACCCTCCTGGACCGCAACGTCGACGGCCTCCTCCTGGCCACCGCCCGGATCGACGACTCCCTGCCGGCGTCGCTGCGCGACCGCGGCGTCCCGCACGTGCTCGTCCTGCGCACCGACCGGGTCAGCCCCTCGTCCCTGGGCGACGACGAGACCGGCGGTTATCTCGCCGTCCGGCACCTGGTCGACCTGGGGCACCGGGAGATCGCCGTCATCACCGGCCCGTGGTTCACCTCCAGCGGCCAGGACCGGCGGGCGGGCGCTGAGCGGGCGCTCGCCGAGGCCGGGCTCACGGTCGACGAGGAACGCGTCCTGTCCGTCGGGTACGGGATCGACGACGGCATCCGCAGCGGACACACGCTCCTGGACCGCACCGACCGGCCCACCGCGATCTTCGCCGCGAACGACAACCTCGCCGTCGGCGTGCTCAGCGCGGCGCGCTCGCTCGGGCTCGAACCGGGCCGGGACATCTCGATCGTCGGCTACAACGACATACCGCTGGCGTCCCGCCTGCCGGTGCCCCTCACCTCGGTCCACACCCCGTTCGAGCAGATCGCGACCACCGCCCTCGAGATGCTGCTGAGCGACACGACCCCCGGTACACCGCTGCGCCGCGCGCTGCCGACGCTCATCCCGCGGGCCTCGACGGCCCGGGCGTAGCGCGGACGAGCCGGGCGCCAGGTGCTCGGCTCCCCCGCGTGACCGGCACCTCACGCGGCGAGGTCGCCCCGGGTCCGTTCGGCGGCCGTCAGGAACTTCAGGAGGGCGCGCTCGTCGGCGTCCATCCAGCGCGACGCGCGGGCGGTGTTGGCACCGGACCGCTCGATCAGGCGGTCGAGCTCGCCGCGGTCGTCGGCGAGGATCGCGGGGTGGACGTAGCTCTTGCGGCACACCGCCGGGGTGTTGTGGAGGAGGGACGAGGCGAGCCGTACCGCTTCGGCACGCTGCGCGTCGTGCTCGCGCCCGCTCGACGGCTCGAGACGGCGCAGGTGGCCGAAGGCCACGGCGCTGGCGCCCCACGTCCGGAACGTCTTGGCCGTGTAGTCCGCCGAGGTCACGAGGCCGAGGTAGGCGTTGACGTCACGCGACCCGATGCTCCGGACCTCGTCGCCGTCGATGTACTGCAGGAGCTGCTGCCCGGGCAGCTCCCGGCACCGGCGCACGATGTTCGCCACCCGGCGGTCGTGCACGACGACGTCGTGCGGGGTCCCCGACTTGCCCGGGAAACGGAACCGGACCTCGGCGCCGTCGACTGCGGCGTGCCGGTCGTGCAGCGTCGTCAGCCCGAACGACTCGCCGGACCGGACGTACTCGTCGTTGCCCACGCGCACGAGCGTCTCGTCGAGCAGCCGGACGACGGTGGCGACCACGCGTTCCGGACTGAGCAGCGGTAAGCGCATGTCGGCGTCGACGCGCCGGCGCAGCGGCACCAGCGCCTCGCCGAAGCCCACCAGCTCCTGGAACTTGGCGGCGTCCCGGAACTTGCGCCACTGCCGGTGGTACAGGTACTGCTTGCGGTGCTTGGCGTCGCGGCCGGTGGCCTGGACGTGACCGGTGGGATCGACGCAGATCCACACGTCGGTCCACGCGGGCGGGATCGCGAGCGAGCGGATCCGGGCCAGCGTCTCCGGGTCGGTGATCCGGTCGCCGCGGTGGTCCACGTAGCTGAAGCCCCGCCCCCGCCGGTGGCGGTGGATGCCACGGTCGGCGTCACAGCTGTGGGTGAGCAGGTCCCCGACGGCGCCCATCGCTGCTCCCTCCTCGTGCCCTCCATCCGCAGCGGCACGTCTCGCCTCCAGCCACTATGGCCCCGCGGTCCGTTGCTGGCATCCGGCGGCGCGGCCGCCGGAGCGGCGGGGTACGGTCGTGTCCGGAGCCCTACGGAGGTCAGCGATGAGCACCGACAGCCCGCGCCACACCGTCACCGCGACGACCCACGTCGCCGAGCCGCCCGAGCGGGTCTGGGCCGAGCTCGTGCACCCTGGGGCACGGTGGATGCTGGGCGCCAACATCGAGACCGACTTCCAGCCCGGGAGCCCCATCACGTTCGAGGGCCACTTCTTCGGCCGCGTGTTTGCCGACAAGGGTCGGGTCATCGCGGTCGATCGGCCGCGGCTGCTGCACTTCACGCACTTCGCGCCACTGAACGGCCTTGCGGACGTCCCCGAGAACTACCACGAGATCCGCATCTCGCTGGAGCCCGACGACGGCGGCACGCTCGTCATCGTCGTCGAGGAGAACATCGACACCGAGCGTCACGCGACGGCCGCCGAGGGGTACTGGAAGGACGCGCTGGCCACGCTCGCGCACCGGGACGACGGGACCCGCGCTTCACACCGGTGAGGCGGGCCGGACCAGGGATCGCCGGTCCCCCGATCGAGAGTCCTCTCCCGCTCCTGGCCCGGGCGGCACACGATGGGTTCCGGCCCGGGTCCACCGGGGCCGTCCGCAGCCTCCGGAAGGAACAACCCATGCCGTTCGCCAACCTCAAGGTGCCCGCTGACACCCTCACCCCGGAATCGAAGAAGAAGCTCCAGGACGCCGTGACCGAAGCCTTCGTGGGGATCTACGGCGAACGCGCGCGGGCGTCGACCCTCGTGATCCTCGACGAGGTCGCCGACGGCGGCTGGAGCCTGGGCGGCACCATCCTCGACGCGAACGTCCTCGGCCGGAGCTGACGGGAGGGGCGGCTCGCCCGGCCCGACCGGCATCAGGGTGCCAGTTCGCCCGGCCAGAGGTACTCGTCCGACGGCACCCCCGCGCCGCGGAACCACGCGCGGTAGAAGCCGGTGAGGTCCTGTCCGGTGACCTGTTCCGCGAACGACTCGAGCTGCGGCCAGGTGGCGTACTCGCCCCGGTGCTCCTGCGGCCAGGCCCTGAGCAGCCGGTCGAACGCCTCGTCGCCGACCTGCCGCCGGAGCGCGTGCAGGGCGACGGGTCCCTTGCTGTACAGGTTGATCTGCGGCGTCGCGCCGGGCCGGTAGAGCTCGCCCCAGAACGCGTCGTCCCCCCGATTGGCCTCGACCAGGTCGCGGTACCGGGCATCGAGGTCGACGCCGTCCCGCTCCTCGTCCCACAGCCAGGTGGCGTACTCGGCGAAGCACTCCGACAGGCACACGTCCTCCGGGTCGTGCGGCGTGACCGAGACGCCGTACCACTGGTGGGCCTGCTCGTGCACGACGAGACGGAGGGTCATGTACTGCTCGTTGCCGGCGCCGAGATACACCGTCCGGGTCTGCGGCGCGATCCCCGGACCGTCGTCGTTCACGTGGACGAAGACATTGCCGGCCGCGTCGAAGGGATACGGGCCGAACCTGCCCGACAGGAAGCCGAGGACCTCGGGCAGCCGCTTCGCGAGCGGTTCGGTGGCATCCCGCAGCCCGGGCGCGTAGGCGTCGACCACCGGGGTCCCGTCGGCCAACGCCGACCGTACAGTCGTCAGGCGGTCGATCGTCACGGCGACGTGGTCCGGGTCGACGTCCCGCTCGGCCCAGCGGAACGTGCTCGCGCCCGCCGTGCGGACCATCGTCCCCTCCCGCCCGACGGAGACAGCCCTCCAGCCGTCGGGCACGGTCGCCGCCAGGCTGAAGGACGCCCGGTCCCTGGCGTCGTCGTGGACGGGGAACCAGGCGCTGGAGCTTCCGATCATCGTTGTCGCGCCGCCCGAGGTGGTGCCCAGCCACCCCGGTCCCGGCGTCCCGTCGTACGTGACCCGGACCCGGAACCGGTCGCCCCGGCCGATCGGCGTGGCCGGCACGATCACCAGGTCCTGCTCACCCGCCCGGGAGAAGGACTCCGCCTTCTCCCCGTCGACGGCGACCGACCGGACAGCTGGCCCGCTGAGCTGGAGCGTGAGGCTGTCCAGCGCCTCGGTCGCCGTCGCGCTGACGGTCGTGTCGCCCTCGAGCGTCTGGGTGTCCGGCTGATATCCGATCGCGACGTCGTAGCCGAGGACGTCGAAGCTCGCGTCCGCTGCCACGCCCGCCGCGGCCTTTCCGTCCGCGGACCCGGCCGCCGTCGCGGTGCCCGCCACCACGCCGGCCAGCACTGTCGCGACCACCGCCGGCCCTGTCCATCTGCCTGTCCATCTGCCTCGAATGAGTTCCATGGACCACACACTCGCCCGGCTCTGTCCGGCCGGTGCACGGATCGTGTCGCAGAACCGTCGCAACGAGGGCGTGATTGACGTGCGTCAACACAGATGTCTAGCCTCCGGGTGGCTGGTGCTGCGTTTCACCCCGCACCCGCCCTCGGCATCGGACAAAGGAGTTCCGCCATGCACACCCCGATCACCCGCCGTACCCTGCTCGTCTCCGGCGCCACCGTCGGCGCCTCGGCCCTGCTGGGCGTTCCGGCCGCGAGCGCCGCCGGACGCGAGCACGACGCCCTGGTCACGCCGGTCGCCGAGGTTCTGGACGGCGGCGAGCAGGTGACCTCGCTCGTCGTCTCCTCCCCCGTCCTGGACCACGCCGAGCGGTCGTCGCTCACCTCGTCGACGTTCGCGGTGCACGTCACCGCCACCAACCCGCTCACCGGCGAGACCGCCTACGCCCAGGAACGCGTGGTGACCGCGGCGAGCTGGACCCGCCGCGGCGAGATCAGCCTGGCGCTCGAGCACGGATGGGGGGTCGACGGCGGCGGCACCCTGCAGTACATGGGCGGGTACGGCCGCAACGTGCTCCTGGACCTGGACTACGCGATCACGCAAGTCGAACCGCTGCGGGCCAGGGGTGGGGGCGGCGCGATCGTGCTCGACTCGTTCCGCCAGGGCCGGCTGTCCGACCCGGAGGTCGACGCGTTCACCTACCACGCGACCGCAGCGGGCCTGAACTACCGGCTGTTCTCCCCCGCGCGCCGGGCCGGTCGTGACGGTGCGGCGCTCGTGGTCTGGCTGCACGGCGGCGGCGAGGGCGGCCTGCTGACCGACGGGTACGACTACTACGACAACGAGGCGCAGCTGCGGGCCAACCGGGGCGCGCTCGGGTTCGCCACGCCGGAGGCGCAGGACCTCTTCGGCGGTGCCTACGTGCTCGCCCCGCAGGCGACGTCCGCGTGGATGCTCGACGGCGACGGCTTCGCGCCGCTCGTCCTCGAGGCGATCGAGGAGGTCGCCGCGGCGCACCGGATCGACGCGAGCCGGATCCATGTCGTCGGTTGCTCCAACGGTGGATACATGTCGCTCAAGATGGTCGCCGAGCACCCCGAGCTGTTCGCGAGCTCCGTGCCGATCTGCTGCGGCATCGGCCCCCGCGACGGTTCCGGCACCTACTTCATCTCCGACGCCGAGCTCGCGGCGATGACGACGCCGACCTGGCTCGTGGCGTCGGCCGACGACACCACCCTGGACGCCGAGGCCAACACCGTCTACGCCCACGAGCGGATCGACGGCTCGATCATGAGCCTGTACGACCGTGTGACCTGGGACGGGAACACCTACCCCGGGCACTGGTCGTGGATCTACGTAGCCCGCAACGACCCGCGCCACGACGGTGCGAGCATCTGGGAGTGGATGTCCGCGGCGAGGCGCTGAGCACCCGACCGGAGAAGCCGTCACACCTGGTGCAGGAAGTCCGTGCGCGGCGGGATCGTCTCGGGTTCGAGGAACAGCTTCACCACCGCGGGAGCCGTCGTGCGCACTATCAGCTCCCCGGCGGTCTGCTCCCAGTCGACGGTGCCGGAGCTGCCGAGCACCGTCACCTCCTTGATCGGGCGCGTCAGCAGGCCCGCACCACGGCCGAACGCCCGGATCCGCAGCACGCCGTCGACGGGCTCGGCCAGCGGTATCGCGTAGACGTACTCACCGGTCACGTGCTCGCGTGCGGTGAACCGGAAGTCGGCACCGGTGAACGCCCGCGCCTCGCCGTCGACGAACGAGCCGACGGCGACCTCGGTCGGGCCCTCCCCGGCGATCACCCACGGCCTCGTGCCGTAGATCGCCTCGCCGTTGCGCGCGAGCCAGGTGCCGATCGAGCGCAGCAGCGCCTGCTCCTGGTCCGGGATGGTCCCGTCCGGCTTGGGGCCGACATTGAGCAGCAGCACGCCGTTCTTCGAGACGACGTCGGCGAGCTCGGCGATCAGGTCCTCGGCCGACTTGTACTCGTGGCCGCGCACCCACGACCACGCAGTCTTCGACACGGAGGTGTCGTTCTGCCAGACCGACGGCCGGATCTCGCCCATCGTGCCGCGCTCGATGTCGTAGACGGCCGTCCCGTCGGCGAACGCGTCCCACTTGTAGTTGATGACGACCTCCCGCCCCCACTGCGCCGCGCTGTTGTAGTAGTAGGCGGCGAGCTGCGCGAGGTACGGCTTGAAAGCAGGCTGCTCGACCCACCAGTCGAGCCAGAGCACCTGCGGGCGGTAGCGGTCGATGACCTCCACCGTCCGCAGCAGCCAGTCCTCCAGGAACCGCTCGTTCGGCGTGGTCTCCTCGCGCTGCGCCGGACCGTAGAAGTCCTGGAGCTCGGGGACGAGCACGTCGGAGTCGAACCGCGCACCGCCGTTCATGAAGAACCAGTGCTCCGCTCGGTGCGACGAGGCGCCGCGCACCATCCAGGCCCGGTCGGTGGCCGCGGAGAGATCGCCGAACACGTCGCGCTCTGGGCCCATGCGGGCCGCACTCCAACGGGAGCGGTCCGTGTCGTACATGGCGAACCCGTCATGATGCTCGGCGACCGGGACCACGAACTGGGCGCCCGCCTGCCGGAACAGCCTGGCCCACTCGTCCGGGTCGAACCGGTCCATGGTGAAGGACGGGATGAAGTCCTTGTATCCGAAGTCGCGGTGCGCGCCGTACGTCGCGACATGATGCTCGAACGCGCGCGTGCCCTCCTGATACATCTCCCGCGAGTACCACTCGTTGCCGAACGCCGGCACGGAGTAGACACCCCAGTGGATGAAGATCCCGAACTTGGCGTCCTGGTACCACTGCGGTGGGGTGTAGGCACGCAACGAGTCCCAGTCGTCGCGGTAGGGACCGGCGTCGATGACCGCGCGCACCTCGGCGAGCGCGCCGGCGTTGTCGGAGACGTCGACAGGGGCCGGCAGCGCGCCGGGATCGATCGGAGGTAGCGGTTCGGTCATGGGAGGTCCCTTCGGGTCAGCACTGACACGGGCTGAGCCGAGACCCTACGGCATGGGAGGTGGTCAGGCCGGGGTTGTACAGGCCTTGGTCCTCGAACTCGCGGGCCTCGGCGAGCAGCCGCTCGTAGGCGGCCTCGGTCGCCTCGGCGTTGGCGTCGGCGATCGTCACCGGCAGACCGGCAAGCGCGAACGACTGCGCGATGCCGCCGCCCATGTATCCGGTCCCCACGACGGCGACGGAGCTGATAGTCGTGACCATGATGTCCTTCCAGACGGTTGGTATGAGACGTGGGCGCGTAGGGGTCAGTCGCAGGACGCCGCGGCCTGCTCCGCATCGCGGTCAACGCTGCCGGCCTCGGCCTCGATCTGGCTGATGGCGCCCACCTTGGGCGCGGAGGCCGAAGCCCGGTCGAAGCGGTAGCCGAGCCACTCGCACGCCAGCCGGCGGGCCAGCTCGATCCCCACCACGCGCTGGCCGAAGCACAGGACCTGGGCGTCGTTCGAGAGCACGGAACGCTCGACCGAGAACGAGTCGTGCGCCGTCACCGCCCGGATCCCGGGCACCTTGTTCGCCGAGATCGCCACCCCGAGCCCCGTGCCGCAGATCAGGAGGGCACGGTCGGCCTCCCCCGCCACGATCAGGCGGCCCGCCGCCGCACCGATGTGGGGGTAAGCCGTGTGCTCGTCGTCGCCCACGCCGACGTCGACCACCGAGGAGACACGGTCGTCCGCCTCCAGGTCCTTCTTCAGGACCTCCTTGTACTCGAAGCCGGCATCGTCCGAGCCGATCACGAGCCGCAGTCCAGTTGTCATGACTACTCCTCCGTCGAGTTCGCGGGCACGGGGATGCCGACCTCGGCACCCGCCTCACCCAGGAGCAGGGCGAGCGACGTCGCCCCGGGGTCCGCGACGCCCAGGCTCTTCTCGCCCAGCACGCGCGAGCGGCCACGGCGGGCAGCGAACGTCTTGGTCGAGGCGGCGCCCTGGTGGGCGGCGGCCACCGCGGCCTGCCACGCCTCGCAGGCCGAACCGGGCACGGCGCTCTGGGTGGCGGACGTCGCCAGCGCCTCGACCGCCGGGTCCAGCGCGTCCACGAGTGTCTTGTCGCCCATGCTCGCGCCACCGACCGACTGGATCTGGTCCCGGGCCGCGGTGATCCCGGCCACCAGATCGCCGAAGGTCACCGCCGCGTCCGCCGGAAGGGCGTCGGCCAGCGCGAGCAGGCCCACCCCCCACAGCGCGCCCGACGTCCCGCCGGCCTTGTCCGCCCAGGCGTCGGCCGCGCGGCGCAGCACCGAGGGCGCGTCACCGCCGGCACCGACCGCGGCATCGGCCGTCTCGACTGCGGCGTCGACCCCGCGGGACATGCCCCGGCCGTGGTCGCCGTCGCCGGCCACCGCGTCCAGGTCGCCGAGCATCTCCTCGGCGTCGTGCAGCACGACCTGGGCCCGGTGCAGAATCCGGGCCACGGTCCGGGCCGCCGCCGCGCCCTCGTCGGTGGTGGCGGGCACGAGCGCCGTCTCCGGCTCCGAGGCGACCGCGTCGGGCACCGCCGCCGGGGCCGGGCGCCACCCGCCGTGCTGGAAGGCCGGCGTGTCGGCCGGGGCCAGCCACAACGGCTCCAGCTCGTCGTCCAGCCAGGACACCGTCAGCGAGCACCCGGCCATGTCGAGGCTGGTCACGTACTCCCCGACCAGCGGGGCCACCAGCCGCACGCCGCGCTCCTCGAGCAGGTCGTGCACCCGGTCCCAGAGGACAAAGAGCTCCTCGTACTTCACGTTGCCGAGCCCGTTGAGCAGCACCGCGGCCCGGCCGTCGGCATCGGCCGGACGCTCGGCGAGCACCCGGTCGACCAGCTCCGCAGCCAGCCCGGCCGCCGTCGGCACCGCCTCCTCGCCCACACCCGGCTCGCCGTGGATACCCAGCCCCCATCCGACCTCGCCCGGCTCCAGGCTGAACAACGAATGGTCGTGGCCCGGCAGCGTGCACCCGCCGAACGCGACGCCGAACGACTGGGTGCGGATGTTGGCACGTGTGGCCATCCGGTTCACCTCGGCCAGGTCCGCTCCTCGCTCCGCGGCGGCCCCGGCGACCTTGAACACGACCAGGTCACCGGCCACACCACGGCGTTCCGCGGCCCGGTCGGCAGGCGCGGACGCGACGTCGTCGGTCACCAGGAGGATCGAGACGTCCGTGCCCTGCGCCCGCAAGCGGCTGGCCGCCGCGCCGAAGTTGAGCACGTCGCCCGCGTAGTTGCCGAAGGTGACGAACACCCCGGCACCGGCGTCGGCGGCCCGGCACACGTCCAGGACCTGGCGCGTGGACGGGGAGGTGAAGACCTCGCCGCACACCGCGGCGTCGGCCACACCCGCACCCACCAGGCCGGCGAACGCCGGGTAGTGCCCCGAACCACCGCCCACCACGACGGCGACCTTGCCCGGGCGGGTGCCCTCCGCGCGGGCGATACCCCCGGGCACGGACCGCAACCTGCCGGGATGTGCCTTGACCAGACCACGCAGCGCCTCGGCCGCGAAGTCCTCCGGACGGTTGTAGACGTAGGTCATCTCACCTGCACCTTTGCTCGGGGACCTAGAAGAAGGGGACGGGCTCAGCGTCCGGCGCCGCGGAGCACCTCGCGGATGTACTCACGGTTGATGGCGGCGACGCCCAGGCTGTCCGACCCGTAGTGCTCGCACACGAAGACCCCCTCGAAGCCCAGCTCCAGGGCCCGGCGGATCACTGCGCGATAGTTGACGACACCCTGGACCAGCGGCGTCGGGTGGGTGGCGTACGAGCCGGTCGCCGGGTCCTCGTCGCGCGCGTAGTTCTTGATGTGCCAGAAGTTCGTCAGCGGCAGGACCTTCTCGAACATCGTCGGGATGTCCTCGACCGGCCGGTGCAGGCGCACCAGGTTGCCGAGGTCGGGGTTGAGGCCGACGTTGTCGCGGTCGACGTCCTGGGCGAACCGGACCGCGAGCTCCGACGTACCGAGGTAGGTGTCCTCGTACATCTCCAGGCTGATCTGCACCCCGACGTCCCGGGCGTGGTCCGCGAGCTCGCGGATGCGGCTGACCGCGAGCCGGTAGGTCTCGGTGTCGCCGAGGTCGTCGTGGTGCCCGTCGGCCAGCCAGAACCACAGCGCGCTCGCCTGGGCGGGTGTGAGCGCCTGCATGAAGCCGAAGCTGACGACCTCCGCCCCTAGCTCGGGGGCGCGGTCGATGATCGTGTGGCCGAAGCGCAAGTAGTCGCTGCCGTGCCGCGCGTCGACGACGCTCCGGCGGGTGGTCGACACGGACGGGACCGACAGGCCCGCCTCCTTCAGAACGGTGAGCAGCTCGGCGAAGCGGGAGTCGCTCAGCTCGCCGATGGACAGCCACGCGTCGGTCGGGTCGACCTCCGTGAAGCCCAGGTCGGCAACCTGCTGGAGCTGGGCCCGCCAGGCCTCCGCCGGCGCGTCGGCGTTGGGGGTGCCGTCCGCCGTCGTCGACCCGAAGGAAAGCATGTTGGCCGCGATGGGCCAGCTGCCGGCTGTGCGCATGTGATCTCCGTCCATGTCAGGGTGTGGACGCGCACGCGGCGACGTCCAGCATCGTGATGAAGGCGTCCACGTCCCACGCGGCGCGGCCGATGAACAGGCCGCTGACGTGGTCCACGGACATCAGCTCCAGCATGTTCGCCCGGTTGACCGAGCCGCCGTACAGGATCCCCCGGACCCGCGGGCCCAGCTGGTCGGCCAGCACCGCCACGACGTCGGCGACGTCGTCCGGCCGTGCGGCAGTCCCGTGCTCCCCTATCGCCCAGACGGGTTCGTAGGCGACGAGGACCCGGCTCAGGTCGTCGACCTCCGCGAGCGCCGCATGCGCCTGGGCGAGCACGTGGTCCGTAGAGCCGCCCGCTGCGCGCACGGCCGCGGGCTCGCCGACGCAGAGCAGGGGGTCCAGGCCGTGCCGGAGCGCGGCCTGGACCTTGCGGCGGACGACGTCGTCGGTATCGCCGAAGTGCTCGCGCCGCTCCGAGTGCCCGATCTCCACCAGGTGCGCGCCGGCGTCGGCGATCTGCGGGACCGAGACCTCGCCGGTCCAGGCCCCGCTGTCCGCCCAGTGCGCGTTCTGCGCTCCGAGCAGCACCCCGGTCGACGGCGGCAGGGCGTCGCGGACCGTGGTGAGTGCCGTCGCCGACGGGATGACGAAGGGCTGTATCCCTGGCCATCGCCCTGGACGTGCCGCTTCGGCGAGCGCCTCGGCGTACTGCCGCGCCTCGGCGAGCGACTTCGTCATCTTCCAGCTCGTGCCGATCCAGCGTGTGCCGGCTGAGCTCGTGCAGGCCCGGCTCGCGTCCGGGCTGGGCCGGGTCATGGCATCTCTCCTGTCCGTGGGTGTCCTGCGCCGGGAACCGTGCGGCCGTCAGTGCATGTAGAGGCCGCCGTCGACGTTGAGCGTCTGGCCGGTGATGTACCCGGACTCCTGGCCCACCAGGAAGCTGATGGCCGCGGCGATGTCGTCCGGGGTGCCGACCCGGTCGACGACGAGCTCCGCCACGAGCTCGGCCTTGCGCTCGTCGCTCAGCTTGCCGCCCATGATGTCGGTGTCGATCGGTCCCGGGGCGATCGCGTTGGCAGTGATCCCGTGCCGGCCGAGCTCTCGGGCCAGCGCGCGGGCGAGGCCGATGACGCCGGCCTTCGACACCGAGTAGGGCGTCCGGCTGTACGTCCCGCCCCCGCGCTGGGCCGATACCGAGGAGACGCACACGACCCGCCCGACCCCGGCGCGGATCATCGCGGGCACGACCGCCTGGGTCACGTGGTGGACGCCGTGGAGGTTGACGCGCAGCACGCGCTCCCACTCGGCGTCGTCGAGCTCGAGGTACGGCGTCGGGGAGCTGACGCCCGCGATGTTCGCGAGCGCGACGACCGGCGGCAGCGCACCGGCCAGATCGTCCACCGCCGGGCGGACGGCGTCGGCGTCGCCGACGTCGACCCCGGCCCCGACGGCCTGCACGCCGTAGGTCCGGGTCAGCTCCTCGGCGAGGTCCTTGACCGCCGGGCCGTCGATGTCGAGCATGCCGACGGACCAGCCGTCCCGGGCCAGCCGGTGGGCGGCCGCACGGCCGATGCCCCGGCGTGACGCCGCGCCCGTGATGATCGCCGTTCGCTCGGCGGGAAATGCGTGCATCGTGTGCTCTCCTGTCGGTAGGTGTGGCGAACTCAGTAGGCGTAGTCGACGCCGCGCTGCCAGTCGGAGAACGCCCAGTCGTCCCGCGACACCTTCGCTCCGGCGCCGCTGGCCTTGTCGATCGCCTGGTCGAGGTTCTTGTCGAAGGTGGCACTGAGCTTGACGAGCTCTCCCTTAAGGTCGGTGACGTCGCCGCCCAGGTAGCCCTGGATGATGTCGCCGAGGTGGGGCGCCACGGGAGTGATGAGTGCGAGCGCTTCGTTCGCCGCGCCGTTGCGCACCTGCGGCTGCGGGGCCCGGAAGACCCGCTTCTTGAAGTCCTCGACCAGCCAGGCGTACGGCTCGATGACGTCGGCGTCGGCCACCGTGTCGAGGTTCAGCGGCGGCTGGTCCATCGCCTCGGCGAGGACCGCCTGGTAGTCGTCCTGGGTGAACGACTCGAGCAGCTTGTTGACGTCGTCGGCGTGCGGCGTGTTGCCGGCGACGAACCAGGTGGGTGCGGGCGCGCCGCGGGTTATGACGAGGTCCTCGCCCTCGGGGGTGAGCTCGCCCGCGGTCGCCATCTTGGGCAGGTGCGCCTCGTTGAGCGCCCGGACGCCGCCCGGCGCCCAGGGGCCGTCGATGGCGAAGCCGACGTTGCCCGCCGCCCAGCGCCCGCGCGCGTCGGGGATCTGGAAGGAGTTCGTGCCGGGCAGGAGCCAGCCGTTGTCCGAGATCTCCTTGAGCAGCTCGATGGCGTTGACGTAGGTGTCGTCGTCGTAGGCGTACTCGCCGGTGTCGTACCGCAGCCCCTGCCAGCCGGGGAAGCCCGCGGCCTGGGCCAGGTCGTCGACCTGGTCCCGGATCCGCTCGCTCGCCCCGAGAGCCAGGGTCATCGGCGCGAACTGTCCGTCGTCCGCGATGGACTGGAGGGCCGCACGCAGCTCGTCGTAGCTCCGCGGCGGCTCGAAGCCGACGGACCCGGCGATCTCGGAGTTGTACCAGGTGCAGGCCCAGTACTGGCGGTCGGACAGGGACGGCAGGCCGTACACCACGCCGTCGAGCATGCTGATGCCCTCGACGAGCGTTCCCTCGGGCAGGCGCCCCAGCGCCTCGTCCGACAGCTCGATCGGGCTGACCCAGCCGGAGTCGACCAGAGCCGGGAGCGGCAGGCCCATGATGTTGGAGTAGACGTCCGGAAGCTGCTTGGACTGGTTGGCAAGCTGGAGCGCCTCCAGCGCCCGGCCGGGCTCGTTGTACGAGTACTCGACGGCCACGCCGAGCCGCTCTGCCTGGGCGGCCGCCCAGGCCTTGTGCTGCTCCTGCAGACCGCCGAAGTGGTCCCACCAGCGGATGCCGGCTCCGGGTCCCGGGGCCGTGCTCGGGCCGGTGCACGCTGCGAGCAGCCCGGCGAGCGCGCTCACCCCGACCCCACCGACGAACGTGCGACGCGATATCTGAAGCCGCGATATCTCTAGCATTGCAGTCTCCTCTTTGAGAACTCTTTGAGAACGACGATCCAGATCGCCGTGCGGCCTACGCCTTGACGGCGCCGGCGATGCCTTCGACGAAGTACTTCTGCATGAACACGAACAGGACGACGACCGGCAGGATCGAGATCACGCCGGCGGCCGCCATACCGGCCCAGTCGGTCGAGTTCTCCCCCACGAACGCCTGCATCCCGACGCTGACCGTGCGCAGGGCTGGGTTGGTGGACGAGAAGACCAGGGGCAGGAAGAACGCGTTCCAGGTGGCCAGGAACGTCAGGATCCCGACGGTGGCGGTGACGGGCGTGGACAGCGGGAGCATGATCCGCAGGAACACCCGCAGGAAGCCGGCCCCGTCGACGATGGCGGCCTCCTCGAGGTCGGCGGGCATCCTGCGGAAGTAGCCGGCGTAGATGAGGATCGCCGCGACGTTGGACGCCCCGCCCAGGGCGAGGATCATGCCGGCCAGGGAGTTGAGCAGCCCGAGCTCCAGCGAGACCTTGACGATCGGGATGATCGTGTACCCGGTCGGCACGAACAGGGTGGCGACGAAGATCCCGATGATCAGCCGCGAGCCCGGGAACCGGTACCGCCCGACGACATACCCGGCCAGCGCGCACCGCACGACGACGATGGCCGTCGTCACCACCGTCACGATCACGGTGTTGAGCAGGTACTGCCCGAACTGGCCGGCGGTCCACGCGCGGCCGTAGTTCTCCCACCGGAGCGCCTCGGGGATCAGGTTCAGGCCGCCCTGGAAGATCTCGCCCGAGCTCTTCAGCGACGCGGACACCATCCAGAGGAACGGGAAGACCCAGAGGAACGCGAGCGCGGCGAGGATGAGGGCGACGAGCCACCAGCCGCGACGCCGGGGCCGGTGGGACATGGCTTTCGGGCGGCGGTCGGCGCTCTCCCGGGTCTCGTCTCCGGTCCGCGAGTCGTTGCCGCGCCGTGCGGCGAGAGTGCTCATGCTCGTCCCTTCCCTGTCCGCCGCACGATCTGCGCCCCGACCTGCCGCTCGATCTGCGACTCGGTCCGCTCGGACTCGCTCCGTTGCGACTGGATCCGCTGTGAGGTGAGCGTCGCCCACGCCTGCAGGGCGACGACGACGAGCACGAGCACGCCGAACAGCACCGCGGCCGCGGAGGCGAAGCCGAGCTGCGGGATCGAGGCCGCGAACGCCCACCGGTAGATGTAGATCTCGATGATCTCGGTGCTGTAGAACGGGCCGCCCGCCGTCATCGTCTGCATGAGGTCGAAGGCGTGGAAGCAGTCCTCGATGGTCAGCACCGTGATGATCAGCAGGAACGGCAGCAGCATCGGGAGGGTGATGTGCCGGAAGATGCGCACGCCGCCGGCGCCGTCGACCCGGGCCGCGTCATAGACGTCCTGCGGGATCGTCTGGAGCGCGGCCAGCCAGTAGATCATCGTGATGCCGAAGAACTTCCACACGTAGACCAGCGCGGTGGTCACAAGTGCCGTACCGGACTCGCCGAGCAGGTCGACCGGCGGCAGGCCGAACAGCCCGACCACCGCGGCGACGGGACCCGCCGCGGGGTCGAGGATGAACCGCATGACGACGCCGATGATCGCCGTCGTGGTCACGACCGGCAGGAAGTAGACGGTGCGGAAGAACTTGGTGAACGGCAGCTTCGGGGAGTTCAGCAGGATCGCGAGGAAGAACGCCCCGAAGATGCGCAGCGGGGCGACGACCAGCATAAACAGCAGGGTGATGCGGACCGAGGACCAGAACAGCGGGTCGGCCAGGACCGCCTGGTAGTTGCTGATCCCCACGAACCGCTGTTCGGAGCTGAAGCCGTTCCACTCGACCAGCGAGTACCAGTAGCTCGCGACGATCGGGTAGATCGTGTAGACGCCGTACAGGATGAACGTGGGCATCAGGAACGCGTAGATCCAGAGGTTGCGGCGTCGTTGCCGCGACTGGGTCGCCATGGTCAGCGGATCTGGCTGATCGAGAAGGTCCGCGGGTCGCCACCGATGCGGCGACCGGTGCCCAGGGCGTTGATGGCGTCCACGTGCTCCTGGGTGAGCGCGACGCTCTCGAGCGACGCGTTGGCCAGCATTCGATGGCGCGATACCGACTTGGGGATCACCACGTGCCCCTTGTCGAGGTGCCACCGCAGGACCACCTGCGCGGGCGTCACGCCGAGCTCGTCGGCGACGGACGTGACGCTCGGGTGCACGAGGTCAGCCCCCTGGCCCAGCGGCGAGTACGCCTCGACGGCGATCCCGTACGCCCGGCACGCTGCGGCGACGTCGGCCTGCTGGAACGTGGGGTGCAGCTCGATCTGGTTGATCGCAGGCATCTGGTCCGCGAACACGGCCAGCTCGTCGAGGTGTTCCACGAGGAAGTTCGACACGCCCACGGCCGTGACCCGGCCCTCGGCCCGGATCCGCTGCAGCGCGCGCCAGCTGTCCCGCCACAGCCCGGCGGACGGGTTGGGCCAGTGGATGAGGTAGAGGTCGAGAGCGTCAAGGCCCAGCCGCTCGCACGTCTCGTCGTACGCGCGCAGCGTCCGCTCGTACCCCTGGTCCCCGTTGCGGAGCTTGGAGGTGATGAACAGCTCGTCGCGCGGCAGGCCCGATGCACGCACGGCGGCGCCGACGCCCCGCTCGTTCACGTAGGCGGCCGCCGTGTCGATGTGCCGGTAGCCGACCTCGAGCGCCTGCTCCACCACGGCCTGCGCCTCGTCCGCCGGCACCTGGAACACCCCGAGGCCCACCTGCGGGACGGCGGTGCCGTCCCGCAGGCTGACCGTGCGGGCGAACGACCCGGTCACCGGATCGGCTCCAGAACGAGCAGCGAGACCGACGGCAGCGGCAGGTCCACGGTCAGCTCCAGGGCCGACGACGACGCCTCGACGCGCCGCGCCGGTTCGAGCTCCTCGACGCCCTGACGGGCCTTGATCGCCGCGAGCTGCTCCTCGGTGGGCACCTGCGGGGAACCGGCCGCCACCCAGGCCGTGTGGGAGTTGCTGTGCTCGACGTCGATCCGGTGATGGCTGAGCGTGTAGGCGTCCGCGTCGAGCCCGGTCACGTCGAGCGTGACGGCCGCCTCGACGTCGTCGCGCTGGTACTGGTCGTCGGTGTGCCGCCACACGAGCACCGCGACGGTGCCCGACGCCGACCGCGAGGCGAGGGCATCGATCTCCTCCGGCATGCTGCGGCCCTCGGCCTGGTCGAGGAGCGTGACCGCGTGCGCGGCGTCCGAGAACGCGTCGATCCGCCGTTCGCCGAGCCGGCCGAGCAGCCGGTAGGCGTTCAGGAGCGGCTTCTCGATGCCGCCCGCCGTGAGGAACGACCGCGTCCCCTCGAAGTACCGCTCCCCCTCGAAGTAGAAGCTCCAGGAGGTGGCCTGCTCGACCTGGACGGCCTCGGTCTCGTTGAGATCGAGGATCTTCTTCATCAGCTTGACCTGGAACACCGGGTAGTACTCGGTGTTCTGGAACTGGAAGTTGGCGTTGTCGTACACGCTGTAGTGGGCCGGGACGCCCGCGTCGCACTCGTCGACGATCGCGGGCAGCCCGCGGTACTCGTCGAACTCCGCGATCACCCGGAGCATCCGGCGGATCTCGAAAAGCATCTTGTGCGCCGACGGGTTCTGCCGCTCCGGCGCCACGCCCCCCGTGGGGCCGTAGACGCGCCATGGCGTGAACGCCGAACCCTTGGTGTGGAACGAGACGAAGTCGATCGGGTCCCGCTGGTCGCGCGTGTGCTGGAGGAAGCCGCGCAGGAAGTCGACACCGCCGCCCGTCACGGCCGGCCCACCCACCTTGGCGCCCGGCAGCACGCCGCGGACCGCCTGCGCCGTGACCGAGTAGAGCTCGTAGAACTCCTCGGGCGTGCCGCGCCAGTAGAAGATGTCCGGCTCGTTCCACAGCTCCCAGAGCCAGCTGCTCACCTCCTGCTCGCCGTACCGCTCGAGACAGTGCTGCGCGTGGGCCGCGACGAGCTCACCCCAGCGGGCGTAGTCCCGGGGCGGATAGGACCAGGCACCGGCCTCGTAGTTGCTGTACACGGTGGGGCTCGGCACCACCTCGAGCTCCGCCGCGGCGTCGGGCAGCAGGTCACGGGGCGTGAAGGCCAGCTCGACGAGCACGTGGTGCCCCGCCTCGACGATCGCGTCGTACGCCTGGTCGACGATCGTGAAGTCGTAGCTCGGGACGCCGTCCGCATCCTCGTGGTAGACGTTCCCGTTGCCCCAGTGCGGAATGCCGAAACCGGACCCGGAGCAGAACACGTAGTGCGGACGCACGTGGAAGCCGCGGTCCGTCAGCTCGCCGAAGCTCTCCAGCAGCCGGCGGCCGGTCGAGGTGTAGGTCCAGTTGATCTCGTCGTAGCCGATGCTCTCCCAGATCCGGGCCAGGGCTCCCCGGTCGGACCCGGCGTCCACACGGACGCGGGCCTGCCGCACGTGCGGCGCGCTCGGGTCGCTGGGTGCCGAGCGGGGAAAAGCCGCGTCGACGCTGATACCAGGGTTCAAGTTCACGCTCGAGCGCACGTTCACCCACGCCTCTCAGGTTCACGGTGGCCGCAAGGCCAGGCCGTCATCGTCGACGACCGGTTACCGACGCTAGGGCGGGCTGCGGTAGATTGTCAACAACTAACAGTCAGCAAACTATTCAGGTGGACCTGCCGCCATGTGCCAGCCCGGCGCGGACGACCGATGGAACGATAGAGACGTGACGACAGGAGACCGACAGATGAACCCGCTCGGGACCGCACCACGGCCCACCCTCGCCGACTACGTGGTGGGCGTGATCCGGGAGGAGATCGCCACGGGAAAGCTCCGCCCGGGTGAGCACCTGCGCGAGGCCGAGCTCGCGGTCGCGCTCGACGTGAGCCGCGGACCGATCCGCGAGGCGTTCGCCATCCTCGAGGCGGAGGGCCAGGTGCAGATCCGCCGGCACCGCGGGGCATTCGTGAGCGTCCTGACCCAGAAGGACGTCGACGAGGTACACAGCCTGCGCGCCGCCATCGAGGCGCTCGCGGCGGAACGGGCGGCCACGAGGCTGACCAGCGAGCACTTCGCCGAGATGGACCGCATCCTGCAGGCCATGCGGGCTACCTCAGGATCCATCGAACCGCAGGAGGCGGTCCGCCTGGACCTCGCCTTCCACGACGTCATCTACGACGCCGCCGACCACGCCCGGCTGCGCCGGGTCTGGACCTCGATCCGCAGCCAGGTGGCGTTCTTCCTGCACACCCGCAACACCAACTTCCCGGACTTCCCCACGGTCGGGTACGCCGAGCACCAGGAGCTCCGAACGGTGCTCAGTGAGGGCGATCCCGCGCGTGCCCGCACCGCGGTCGAGGAGCACATGGCAGGTTCCTACACGCGGCTGCGCCAGCTGAAGCTGCCCTCGGATGCGAGCAGCAGCGTCGAAGCCTGACGCCGGGTGGGCGTTGCTGTGGGTCATCAGGCACTCCGGCCTGGTCAGAAGGGCGCAACCTGCTGTCACGCTCCCACTGATCTCTCGGAGCAATCGACGAATGCAAAAGTGCTTCACTGGCCGAAGGCGAAATACTTCTCCGTGTGACTTCTGAGACCCACGGCGACAGCGCCCGGTCTACTACGATCGCCTCCAGGACCCACGGGAGGCTCGGGTGGCTCGGATCCTGCTGACCGGCGCGACGAGTGGCATCGGCCTGGCGGCCGCAGTCCGCCTCGCAAAGAGCCCTCACGACATCGTCCTGCACGGGCCCGAGCTCGACGGTGACGCCGCGGCCGCCATTGCCACCGTGCGGAGTACCGCGCACCCGGGGACGACTGTCACCTACGAGCATGCGGACTTCACGCGGCTGGACGATGTGCGGGCCCTCGCCGCGCGGATCCGATCCTCTTCCCTTGACGTCCTGATCAACAACGCCGCGATCCCCGGACCGCCCACGCGGACGCCTGGAGAGGCCGGGACGGATCTCACCTACCAGGTGAACTTCCTGGCGGGCGTCCTGCTGACCCACCTTCTCCTCCCCCGCCTGTCGGCGCGCGGCAGGATCGTGAACGTCGCATCGGCCACCCACTACTCGGCCTCGCTCGACGTGAACGACCTCGAGTTCCGCCGTCGCCCGTACTCGGCGTCGGCCGCCTACGCGCAGTCGAAGCTCGCGATCGTCACCTATTCGAACTGGCTGGCGTCCCGCGTCGAGACAGTGGTGATGAGCCTCCACCCGGGTGTGGTCTCCACGGATCTGCTTCACACGATGTTCTCGGTCGGCGGCGTGCCCGCCTCGGTCGGCGGCGAGAACCTCGCCTCCGCCGTGAGCGTGGGCCTGCCGACCGGGACCTACCTGGACGAGACGACGCCGAGCCCGCCGTCGGCCGAGTCCCTCGATCGCGACGCGCAGCGTGTGCTCGTCGCGGACACCGAGCGGCGTCTGGCTACGCCGCTCCCCTGAATACCCGTGCGGGGCAAGCACCACACCGCTGGGCGCGCCCGCCCGCACGTTCCCAGCACCAGACGCGTTCTTCGCACCAGACCTGGAGGCACCAGATGGGTAACAGAGAGATCGTCGCGGCGGCGTTCGACGACTGGGCGGATGGCAACGCCCATGTCAGCCGGATCTTCGCCGAGGACATGACGTGGGAGATCACGGGCCGTTCGGCCGCCGCCGGCCGCTACCCGACCCGGCAGGCCTTCGCCGACGCGGTGCTCACCCCCTTCGCACGACGGTTCAGCGGCGACGACCCGTTCCGGCCGGTCCAGATCCGGGGCATCCACGCGGACGAGACGACCGGGACGGTCGTGGTCCTCTGGGACGGGCGCGGCACCACCACGGCCGGCACGACGTATGAGAACACCTACGCCTGGATCATGCGCCTACGTGACGGCCTCGTCGTGGATGGCACCGCGCTCTACGACAGCATCGCGTTCGACGAGCTCTGGACCGGCATCGAGCCGACCTGACCGAGTTCATCTACGGCAGTCACCGCGCCGGGATGTCCAGCATCTACGGCGTCGAGGTGTCGCAGACCGTGGGCGGCGGTCTGCGGGCGCGCTGCGGCGCGCGGCCCTGTCGTACGCGCGACATTAGCCGGCGTCGAACCGCTCCTCCCCCTGCAGGTCGGGATTGTCCTCGGGATGCTCGCCGGGAATCGCCTTGTCGCCTGCCGGGTCCTTGGTCGGGCGTTCCTCGTCCTCGTCGTCGTCCGCCGGAACGCCGGGCGGCCCGGGGCTGGCGCGGCCCGGTGCGACATCGTCCGGCACGGGGTCAACAGGCGGCCCGGGGCTGGTGCGACGTGGTACGGCGTCGTCCCGGTCCCTCTCGTTCTCGTTCTCGCTCATGCTCGCTCCCTTCGGGTCGAAGGTGGTGCGGCGGCGTGACCGTGGAGACGAACACTCCACCGCCCCTCGACGTTACGGCGGTGGTGCCCCGCTCGCACCCAGTCCGCGTTCCCTGACACGTGCCGCGCGCTGAACTTGGGCTCAAGGCGAGTGCAGCCGCCGCCGGTACCGGGTCGGCACCTGATCACTCTCGACTTTCTGTCCTCCTGTCTTCGGGACGTCGTGCTGCAACGATCGAGATGCCGAGCCCTGCTCCTCCTGGAATGTCTTGGTTCACTCCTTACCCACTCATCACGTTCCGATTGACAGGGTGAAAACAGGGCTTGATGCTCGTCGTGGTGAATCACACATGTGGGCGTGATCCACAGCTGTTCTGACGGAGCTATTCGAGGGGGAAAACGCAATGATCCGAGGATTCCGTGTCATAGGCCGTGCTGGAACAGCAATGGCCCTGTCAGCCGGCCTGGTCGTCACTGGGGCAACGGGTGCGAGCGCAATCGCGGTGTCTGAAGTGGGCGACCCGGAAGTGATCAGCGCACCTGCGACAGACCCCGTGCCCGACGTCCCGGAAGGCCTTCCCGTTGACGGTCTGCTCGGTGCCGTACCCGACACCATCGCCGGCCTGATCAGCGCCATTCTCAGCACCCTCGGACTTGCCGCCCCCTTGCCGCCCGGGACGCCTTCCGGTGGCGACGGAGCCTGGTCCCCGAGCCATGATGAGGAGGCTGCGATCATCCCCATCTGTTCAGGGCCCACCACGACCCTCGATTGGCTGTTCGTGAACTTCTCCGACCATGGGAACGATCTGGGCCTGTTCTTGAAGACCAACAGTGATCACATCAAGCAGGTCGTCACCGCGTCAGCCAACCCGCACCAGACACTGCGGTACCTGCTGACGCCGTTCCTCCAGGTTCCGGTCTACGCGATCAACGACACCGTCTTCCACCAGTCAGCCACCCTTGGCGACGTTCTCGCGTTCTGCGAGTCGGCCCGCACCTGACGGACTACTCGGCCTGCTGAGTCGACGTGGGCGGGGGTGCGCCGGCGGCACACCCCCGCCCCCATGAGCTTCTGACGAATTCCCACGCGCGAAAGAGCCCCAATGACCTCAGTACCTGATGAAGTGGCACGCTCTCAACCCGAAGGGCTGACCCGTCGAACCGTCATGGCCGGCGCTGTCCTCGGCGCCGCCTCGGTATTGATCGGAAAGATCGACCGGGCCGAAGCCCTTGCAACCGACCTGCCTGCCGGTTTTCCGCCCGGCGTCGACCTCCATAAGAGCGTGTTCAGGAACTGGGACACCACCATTGCCACCGACTCACTGTGGACCAGCACCGTCGGGGACGCTGACGACGTCATCACCATCGCGAACTGGGCAGTCACCGCTGGGTATCGCGTCCGACCGGTCGGGTTCAGCCATTCCTGGTCCCCTCTGGTCGTCGAAGACGACACCACGACGGACGACAACATCGTCTTGGTCGATACCAGCAGGCTGACGGCCATGCGGATGGACACCACCGATCAAGTCCGGGTACAGGCGGGCGCAAGCATGGAGAGCCTGTTGGACTTCCTCTCGGCTCAGGATCGGTGCCTCATCGGCGCCCCCGCCCCCGGCGACGTCTCCGTTGCGGGGGTGCTGGCAGTCGGCGGCCACGGCACGAATCTTCCTGCCAAGGGTGAGACCACACCGCCGGGCGCGACCTACGGGACGGTCAGCAACACGGTCGTCGAGCTGACCGTGGTGCTCTGGGACGACGGCCAGGACTCTTTCGTCGCCCGCACCTTCCACCGCTCCGATCCGGAGATCGCTCCCCTGCTGGTCAATCTCGGCCGGGCCTTCATCGTCGAAGCAGTGATGCAGACCGTCCCGAACTACAACATACGATGCCGTAACTCGACCTCGACCTCCTATCGCGAATTGTTCGCGGCACCAGGTGATGCCGGAGACGACTCGTTGAGCGCTCTCGTGGAGCGCCATGGGCGCGTCGGGTTGATCTGGTTCGCCATGACGGAATTCCCTTGGGTTCAGACATGGGATGTCACCGAGCGACGGCCGCTGCTGAGCCGCCCGGTATATTCGCCGTACAACTATCCCTTTGCCGACAACCTTCCCGACAGCATCAGCTCGATGATCGCAGCAGTCACCCAGGGCGCATGGCATTCGACCCCCGCAGCCACCAACGCTCAACTGAACGCGGCCGCAGCAGGGCTGACCGCCTCCGGTGCACGGGACATGTGGGGCGAGGCCAAGAACTTCATCCATTTCGTCAAACCCACGACATTGAAGGTCTCAGCAGGCAGCCACGTCGTCATTACTCGTCGCGATCTGGTCCAACGCATCGTCCATGACTTCACCAGCCACTATGTGAACCTCATTGACGAGTTCCGATCCGGAGGCTACTACCCGGCGAACAACACCTGCGAGATCCGGGTTACCGGGTTGGACCACCCAGAAGACATCGGTATCCCAGGGGCAGCGACCGCCGCCCTCTCGGCAGTCGCTCCCGTTGAAGGACGCCCCGAGCTCGACACAGCCGTCTGGCTCGACGTCTTGAACCTGCCCGGCAGCCCCCGAACCAACGACATGTTCATGCGGCTCGAAGCCTGGTTCCACGAGCTCCCGGCCGAGTTCGGCGTGGCCCGCCCCGAATGGGCGAAACGGTTTGCCACCTCGGTTGATGGGTCCTGGACCGACACCGAGGCCTTCCGAACAACGATTCCGAGCACTATCACCGGCTGGGACAAGGCGCTGGCGGCTTTGGACCGTTGGGATCCACACGGCGTGTTCCGCGCAAAAGTGCACGATCGCCTCATGCCCCGATAGCGCCCGCCCGGTACACGATGGAGTGCACGACGCTGTTCCACTCGTCGCGCATCTCCCGCGGCGCCTGCCCGCTCCTCGATCCTCAGACGTTGAACTGTGCGTACCGGTCCTGACCTGGTGGTCTATCTCCTGCGCGAACGGCTGGGACTTCCCTGGGACTTGGGACCGGTTGGGGTTTCGAAGTCGCCAGCCGAGAGCGGCCGACGCAGCGAGGGCTCCGGGTGGGGCTGCTCGCCGGTGCGCGCAGAGGATCGCCGCGCGCTCGTTCAGGAGGCCGGTCAAGCCACAACAGACATCGCTGCTTTGGTGTCGCTGGGTACTGCGGGCATCATCGGAGACGGTATCCACCCTTGCGTCCGAACACCTTCTGTTCCGCAGGAAGTTGCTGGGACTGCTCACGAGGCGCGTATCGAATCGACCCTGTCCCACCTTGGCGGACAGTCAGAACGGCTTGATTCTGCCATTCCTGGCCTACATAGCCTCACAGTGCCACGAGGAGGCGCGGTGGGCAACCGTGGGCACCAGTGGGTGCTGCAACTGCGTCAGATCGCGTGTCAGACGACCCGGAGGCGGGCAACTGTGTCACGAACCGTGTCAGCCAACCGCCTCCGGCGTCGGATGCCTGTGGCGCCAACTCGGTCTATGCCGCTGACACGGCCTCTTCGATCTGGCGGATTCTCATCCTCGCCATGATGCCCGTAGACAGCGTGGCACTGAAAACGACTAGTCATCGGGTCACAGAATGGATGCATGAGCAGCGCATGGCGTCCAACGACTGTCGCGTCCACCATCAAACGCGTTCGGGTGGAGGTGCCCGAGTGGATCTGGGGCAACAACGTCTCAGGATTCCTTGTCGAAGCCGACCTGCGCCGCTCGAAAGATGCCGGCACGGGCTACTCCGAGATCCAGACAAGAGAGTCGTACCTGCGCCAGGTTCCGGTTCTCGTCGAATCCGGGCCGGTTCTCTCAGCGGCCGGCAAGCGTCAGGGCAGCGCCGAGTGGCTGACGTCGTTCGATAACCCGTCGATCGAGTCCTCGGTGTACGAGAAGATCAAGGGCCACCCGTCGTGGAACACGCCACCGGCATCGTCCAGCCCCTTGGTCGAGATCGTTGAATGGGCACAGCGTGCGGCAACGTTTATTCCTGGCAAGAGGCTCCTTGAGCAGGCCGAGGCTGTCCTGGACGCGTTGACGCACAAGGTGGTTTTCGAGGACTCGGGCGAGGAGGTCTTCCCCAGGGCGAGCTTGGTCTCCGCCGTTCGCAGTCCCTGGTGCACCGAGTCAAGCTGCTTTCGGTCTTGCTGCGAGTCACCAATGACGAACGGCTGCGCGATGGCGACCCGGGGGAACTAGGGAAGTTACTGGGGCGAGGTGAGGTCGTGTTCGGTGCCGGCAGCGAGCTCACTAGCGGAGTGATGATGTTCGACGCCTACCTGCTGCCGCTGATGGCGGCCCTGACGCCGCACGCGTGGGGCTTCCCGATCGCTCGCATAGAGGGCATCCTCGTCTGCTCGTTCGGCAGGGCTGTATCCGGGACCAGCGAGAGCAAGTCGGGTCTCCTCGACACGCTCTACATACCGGGTCGGCACGACCCCGTAGAGGTCAGGGAATTCGTTGACGCGAGTGCACCCGATCTGGCACTTCACTGGTGGGCCAACGCCCTTAACCGCATGTTCGGCGTTGTCACCGACCCAGTGACCTTCGCGAACCGGTCGGATCCCGATGAGCTCCGCCCCAGAAGATGAACCTCGACCAGTCGTGTATTTCAAGTGCACCTTGGCCTCGCGCGCCGCACTCTCGTCTAGATCATGGCGCCAGATATCTCTGAACTCGAGCAACGCCGTATAGATCCGCTCCATCTCCGGTGCGATACCCGACGCCGTGCTTTCGCTGCAACGCACGATTCGACATCCCAACGCGAGCATCACACCGGATTGCAGCAAACAACTCGACTCGACTCTGGTCCATGGCTTTCGGCGCACGCCTTCGTCCTAGCGGGCGCACTCGACCCGCCCCGCTACTCGTCCCACACGGCCGCCTCGTCGCCCCTCGACAACGGTCACCAGCGTGGCGATCAGTGCCATGGCGGCTGCGGGAACGCCGAGCAGAGTAATGGCAAACCACTCCTGAGACACGCCACCGAGGACACCTCCAATCGCGACGCCGACATAGATCGCTGAGGAGTTGAGCCCGAACAACAATGGCGCTGAGGCTGGCGCGATCGTCACTAGCCGGTGTTGCTGCACCACCGAGGCCATCCCGTCAGCCGCTCCCCAGAAGACAGCCCAGACGATCACGATCACCAGATGGCCGACGGTGAGCGGGCTGACCGCGAGCAGCACGGTGCCGCCGCCGAGAGCGACCATTGCGACTCCCATCCCTGAGTGCTTGTCCACCCAGAGCCCGGCGAGGAAGTTGCCGGCCAAGACGCCTAGGCCCCAGGCAAAGAGGATCAGGGTGAGCGCTTGGGGAAACGAGTCGGTCGTGGCGTCGTCGGTGATCGCGCCGATGTAGGTGTAGACGGTGTAGTGCCCACCCATGACGAACGCCATCGCAACCAAGATTGTGAGCACCTTGCCCTGGCGCAGCGGCGCGAGGCGAGCGGTCAGGCCAACGGCTGGGAGTGACACCCTCGGCAACCACACCGAGATTCCCAAGGCCGCGAGCACGCCCAGTCCCGCGACGGCCCACAACGTGAGTCGCCAATCGACGCTGCCGATCAAGTTGCCGAGCGGCATGCCCAGCGCGGTCGAGAGGGTCAGGCCGCCGATGACCAGGGCCATCGCGCGACCGCGGCGTTCCTCGGGAGCGATCGCGACAGCCGCACTTGATGCCGACGCCGTGATCGACGCAGCACCCAGAGCAGTGAGAACCCGAGCCGACATCATGGTCGGATAGTTCGGACTCAACGCTGTCGCGATATTCCCGACAACGAACACGGCTAGCGCGAACTGGAGCGCCTTCCGGCGATCAAAAGCACTCAGCAGCCAACTCAACGCCGGGGCCGCGACCGCAATTGTGAACGCGAACACGGTCACCAGCTGCCCGGCCGCGGCGACACCCACGTCTATGTCCGCAGCGATGGCCAGCAGAAGACCCGCGATAACGAACGCGTCGGTCCCGACCGCGAACGTCGCCAGCGCTAGCGGCAGTAGCGGTTTGACCAAGCCCGGCGACCTAGCAGCACTCATTCGGGTGGTCCCGCTCAGGCCTGTTGTCCCGGCTCCTGCGAGAGGCTGAACTCCACGCCCTGATCATCGACACAGTGCGCGAACGCGCCGGACGGGATCGTCACGGGATCCTCGGCGGTGCCACCCAGTTCGCGTACCCGCGCTACCGCCGCGTGGATGTCTTCGACGGCAAAGAAGATCCGCGGGTGCCGCGACGAGTCCTCGTGGGGCGCACCGCCCATCGGCGTGGGCCCGTCGATCATCGAGTAGCCCGGAAAGTTCCCCTCGCGGAACGCCCAGCCGAACAGCGAGCCCCAGAACCGTTGGGTCGCTTCAATATCGCTGCTGGGGACCTCGAAGTACGTGACGTTGCCAGCCATGATCTACCTCCTGATGTCAGTGTATTGACATCGACTGTATGTCAGACTGCTGACATGGATCAAGAGCCAGTCGGCGAACTGGAACTCTCAGTGGGCTACGTCCTCAAGCAGGTGCATGCCTCGCTACGCTCTGCAATGGACGTGGCCCTGCGGCCGCTGGACCTGACCGTGCCCCAGTACGCCTGCCTGGAACTGCTCGGGCAGAGCTCTGGACTGTCCAACTCCGAACTAGCCCGCCGCGCCTTCGTGACCCGGCAGTCAATGAATCTCGTCCTGCGCCGGCTGCAAGAACGCGGGCTCCTCACCCGACCCGACCAGGCACCCCACGGGCGCGCGTTGCCGAGCATGCTCACGCGGGACGGGCAGGCGGTCCTACGCCGCGCCAGCACTGCAGTTCGCACCGCGGAGAAGCAGGCGTTCGCCCCCTTGTCCCCAGAACAGCAACTTCGGCTACGCCGGGACCTCGCAGCGTGCGTCGCCTCCACGCCAAGCAGCTAGGACCTCCGCGCCTGACCGACACACTCCCTCGCGGCCCTGGCGGAGCTGTCGCTGGGCGCCGGGCCCGGACCCTCCGGCGCGGAGGCGGCCGGTCACCAGTAGCCACCCACGGACGGCTCGCTGACCGGCCAGCTTGACCTCGGGCCGGTCAGCGTTCATCCCGTACCCCAGGGCCGCGCGACAGGGTCCGCCCTATTGTGGACGCTCCTCGGTTCGACCGACTCTGACCCTGATCTAGCAGCATCGCGCGCTTGGGCACGCTAGCGCGGACGATCTATCGCGACACACGGCGAGAGATCCAATCCTGACCTCTGGGCTTCCGGCGCGGGCCGCGGCGCACACGGTGGCAGCGGCGGTCGGAAACACCCAGCAACTGTCGGAAGACCTCGCAGCACCGCTGCTACGACAGGCGTCCGACGCCTACATCCAACGCTTCACGACGCCCGCGGACATCGGCGCGACTGTCCTCACGAACGCCGCGATCATTGCCGGCGTCACAATGCGCGGGGCGACGTCTCAACCTGGCGTCAAACCCCGGCAGCCGCAGGCCGACATACCCTCGTAGGCCTGCGAGCCGCACCGCCAACCCGAGGCGAGGAGCCAGAAGGATGCGTACCCGTGACGGCCGGTTGTGCGCCGGGTCGGACCGGCTCGGCGCCCGCCCCGACCTGGCACACGACGTGGCGTCCCGGACGTTCTGCGCGCGCTCGGCCCCCGCTCAGGCGGTCCGTCGCACTGCCTCGGCTGTCCAGCCGCAGAACCCTTCCTGGACGGGCACTGTGCGGCCTCCTCGAGGCTGCCCCCGCGCACAGCGTGGCGTCGTCCACTTAGCTCTGGGCTGCGGTGAGTGCGGGCGCCGTCCAGCGTGCTGTACATCAGGACCGCGTGTTCGGCGATACCGCCGTTGTGAGTGATCACTGCGCCGCCCCTGTCCGTCGGCTGGACGAAGGCGCCGAGGCCATCACCGGCTTGGGGTGCGGCGTGTACATCTCTTCCTCTGCTGGTACCTGGCCGTTGCGTTCACGGAACGGGCGGACGGCCGTTACGCAACTCTGCCCGTGTTCGAGGCGAGCAGCGGTTGGCTCTAGGCGGATAGTCGGAGCGGCGGCCATCCCGCGACGTCGCACTGACCGCGCTCGTTGCTCCCGCTAGCGACGACCGACCCGTCCGCCCGCAGCCCGAGCGTGTGCCTGGACCCGGCAGCCACCGCGACGATCTCGCACCAGTCGGCGACATCGCACTGACCGGCGTCGTTGCTGCCGACGGCCACGACTTTGCCAGCCGTGGTGACGGCGACGGTGTGGTAGCTCCCGGCGGCCACTGCCACGACGTCCGTCCAGGCCTCGACCTCACACGCACCGCCTGTGCGGTCTCCCACCGCGACGGCGCGTCCGGTGCTGGTCAGGCCGACCGTGTGCAGGTAGCCGGCTGTGACGGCAGTCAAGCCACGCCACGCGTCGACCGCGCACTGCCCACGGCGATCATTCCCGACGGCGATCGCGGTCCCGTCCGCTCTGAGGCCTACCGAGTGCCAGTCGCCGCACGTCACCGCGACGATCTCGCGCCACGGGCTCACGTCGCCCGCGCCTTCGGTGAGCCTTCCCACGCCAAGCACGGTGCCGTCGGCACGCAGTCCCAGCGTGCGGCGCCACCCCGCAGCGACAGCGGTCACCTCGCGCCAGGAGGTGACGTCGCACTGGCCGTCACCGTTCCAGCCCGTCGCCACCACCGTGCCGTCTGATCGGAGTCCAACGGTGTGGGACCGTCCAGTGTTCGAGGCCGTGTGCACGTTGCCTGCCGCCACGCCGATGACATCGAACCAACCATCGGTACGGCACTCAACCGCGTTTCCCGCACCGGCGGCTACCACGGTGCCGTCCTCGCACAGCCCGAGCGAGTGGCGCGGCCCGGCCGCAAGGAAGTGACCCACGAGCGCAGCCTAGGCCAGGTCAGCTCGTAGCCTCTTCGACGACACGGACCTCGCCATGTGCGGTCCGGAGGTCGCGAACCATCTCGTGATTGACCCCGTCGACCATCTCGACCCGCACCCCGGTATCGACGTACCCGCACTTGCGGTAGGCACCCTGCGCGCGGACGTTGTGCTCGTTGACGTGGAGACGCACCTGCTGGACGCCGACAACCCGGAGCCAGGCCTCCGTCTCCGACAGCACCGCTTGCAGAACACCGCCGCCACGGTGCCCGGGCCGCACGTAGACACCCACGACGGCGGCACGCAGGTGCGGACTGGTCTCGCCGATGTAGTCGGGCTCCCCCGGTGCCGTCACGCGCGCCGTCACTGTGCCGGAAAGGTCGCCGTGCTCATTGACCGCGACGAACTGCCCCACCGAGGTGCCGGACGCTGCCATGCGGGTCAGCTCCTGCCAGTAGCTGTCCGGACGCTCGAGTGCGACCTCGATCCTCTCGAGGTAGGCCAGGTGGGCGATCGGGTCTCGCAGCGCCTCGAGCCGCAGCTCCCGCAAGCTCCGCCACTCCTCGACGCGAACCCTGCGCACAGTGAACGACCCCAACACTTCACGTCCCCTTACTGTCATGGCGCAATCGTCGCAGAACATGTTCGAGCTCCAGGAACGTATCGCCGGCGTCTCGAAATAGCGGACGCATCACTCAGGTGGTCCTCTTGCCCCGAACCGCGCGGACAGTCGCGACGACCAGCAGCCACCGGACCACGGTCCGCATAAGGACGACCCCGCTCGCGTGCCCATCAGCAAGAACGCCGAGGCGTACAGGATTAGCGGCGCAGGGTCCTTCAGGCTGGCGGCCACTCCGGCCCGCAGCGAGCCGCTCGGACCTGGCAGGCGACAGAAGTTCCGCGCAGCGGGCGGCAACAAGACCGCGAGCAGCGCTCCAAGAGCCGAGAGAGCGGCAACACCAGAGCGCCGGCACGCCAGTCGAGCAGGTCGTTCACCGGGGCGGCGACGAGCCGTCCGGCGAGCCCGCCGGGCACCGTTTCCAGAGATACATGTTCCCCCGGCCGCGATTCTGGGCGGGCGGTTCCGATGCACCTCTGGGTACTGGCCTATGGAGCCGCAAGGACGGCCATGTCGATGCGGTTCCGCCCGGCGCCCGTGCCCACCGCCCACGCTGGCAGTTGATGCCGGGCTGCCCGGACGCGCCACGATCGGCCATTACGCCGTCGGTTTGCCGGTGATGTGGGGTGGCATGACACTCCTGACCTCTGTATCCGGGAACCCGTCGCGCGCGCCATCCTCGACAAGCTCACCGCATCAGCCGCGCCGCATGCACCCGTCCCGGCAGATGGGCAGGCGGTGTCGTCGCGGGTGGTGTTCCCGTTGCCGGCCGGCGCATGGATCCGCACCTCGGGCTTCGGTATGCGGGACCTCGGCGATACCGGGCATTACAAGCTGCATGCCGGGGTGGACTATGCCGCAGCGGCCGGCACGCCGGTTCTTGCGCTGGCCGACGGCGTGGTCGCTTCCGTCGAGACCAGCCCGACCGGTGGCAACATGATCGTCCTTGACCACACCATCGCCGGACCCGACGGGACCCAGCATGTGGGCTCGGCATACCTGCATCTGAGCGACGGCTCCGCCACTGTGACTGACGGGGACAGCGTCGCTGCGGGGAACCAGATCGCTCAGGTCGGTTCGACGGGACGCTCGACCGGTCCGCACCTCCACTTGGAGATCAGGCCGGGCGGACCGTACTCCACCGCGGTCGACCCCGAACCGTGGCTGACGGCGTACTCCCCCACCACCCTCGATGGCTCGGCTGTTGGTTCTCATCAGACCTGCCAGTTTCTCAATGACTTACCAGAGTAGATGTCATTCCGAGATTTCATTGAGTATCTCCGGCGTTGCAGCCTGCGGCGGACAGACCCGCTTAGGATCGTCGTTGGCGTGCCGACAGCCTCTGTTCGGTTTGACTCGCTGCCGCTGACGTACTGCGCGGCGACTGGAGAGCGGGTCGAAACCAGCCTGGGGCGGGTCGCTGTCTCGGAGCTGGTGGGCGGTGGGACCTGTTCGGCAGTTCCGCTGGTAGAAGGGCCGCACGTTCTACTCAGGCTGGTACTGGGCACCTCGACCGACCAGACCCGCACCACCGGAGTGGTCAGCCTGCCCGGTGCGTTCGTCGGCGCGGTCTTCGCCGGGTCGCCGCCGCTGGAGGTTGCGGGCTTCCAGCTGCTCCTGCTGGCCAGCATCCTGGCCGTCGGCGGGATCCGCGTGGCCGCCCTGGGCTGGAGGCTCGGCGCCCCGGCACATCTGCCGGAGGGCACCGCCCGGTGAGCCTCACCCGGGCATACGAGCCGTCCGCGCTGCCGGACCGGTCACGCGCTGCGCCCACAGCGCAGCATGCTGACCAGGCTGATACCGCCGGCCGTCCCTAGCACGCCCACAGCGATGTTTCCTGCGGCGTGAACAGGGCCGCTAAAGCCAGGGCAATCAAATCGAGCACACCGCAAATCCCCCCGTCGTACCTGCACACAACCTGAACAGCGTGGGTCATCGGCCCACCGCACCGGCGCCCGCGGGCAGGACCAGGACCAGAAGCGCTCCGGCGGGACTGCTCTCCACGCAGAGCACACCGCCGTGCGCGACGGCAATCTCACGAGCGATCGGCAGACCCAGGCCGGTACCGCCGTCGGCGCGCGAGCGGCTCTCGTCGAGGCGCACGAACCGGTCGAAGACCCGTTCCCGGTCGGTCTCCGGAATCCCCGGACCGTCGTCCTCGATCTCCAGACGGGCGCCTGGAGGGTCCGGCGCGAGCCGGATCCAGACAGTCGAGCGCGCGTGCCGGACGGCGTTCTCCACGAGGTTGCGCACGGCGCGGGCCAGCTGATGTGGGTCGCCCTGGACCCTGGTTGGCGGCGTGGTGACGACGAACCGCACGCCGATGGACCGGCTCAGCCGGTTCGCCTCAGTACGCACGAGATCGTCGAGATCGACGTCGACCACGTTCAACGGCAGACCTCGTTCGTCCACGCGGGCCAGGAGCAGCAGGTCGGCCACCAGCCGGTCGATGCGGTCCAGGTCGGCCAGGACGTCGTGACCGGTCGACTCCCAATCGGTGCTCTGCGGGTGTCGTGCGGCGACCTCGTGGGCGGCCCGGATGCTCGCCAGCGGGCTGCGCAGCTCGTGCGAGGCGTCACCGACGAACCGCCGTTGCGCGTCGCTGGCGTCCTGGAGCCGGCCGAGCATGGCGTTCATCGTGACGGCGAGCCGGGTGATCTCGTCTCCGCCGTCGGGCACGGGCACGCGGGGGGCGAGGGTGGCGTTGCCCTGGATCTCGGCGACCTGGGACCGGATCGCCTCGACCGGTGCGAGCGCTCGACCGGCGAGCCAGAACGAGGACAGGGCCACGGCGACCAGTACGATCGGGTAGCCGATCGCCAAGAGGTTCACGACGACGGCGGTCGACTGCCCGACCAGCTCCAGGCTCTGCGCCACGAGTACGACCACGTGTCCGTCCGGGCCGGCGACGCCGTGCGCGACGACGACGAAGGCCTGCCCCTCTCCGATCGGCAGGTCTTCCGACCGCACGACCTTGTTGGTGCCGGGTGCGGAACGGTTGTCGATCACGGGCGGCTCGCCGTCGATCTGCGGGCTGGCGGCCAGCACCGTGCCGTCCGTCGCGACGACCTGGACCAGGGACTGGTCTCCACCGCCCGAGCCGAGGTCGGCAGGGACGCCGCTGACCGCGATCTGGCCGGCGGTGTCGGCCGCCTGCTCTGCCGCAGACTCGGTCAGGGACTGTTGGAGCTGGTCACGCTGTACGAACACGAAGACGACGGCGGCAATCGCCAGGAAGATCGCGACGGCGGCGGTGGCGGCCGCGGTGGTGCGGAACCTGACGCCGCCCAGCGGGAGGGTCATCCGCCGTCGCCCATCAGGCGGTAGCCCGCGCCCCGCACGGTGCGGATCGCGCGCCGGCCGAACGGCCGGTCCACCTTGCGGCGCAGGTAGCCGATGTAGACCTCCACGACGTTGTCGTCGCCGTCATAGTTCAGGTCCCAGACGCTCTGCAGGATCTCGCTCTTGGACAAAACGACCCCGGGGTGGCGCATGAGGAACGCCAGCAGCCCGAACTCGCGCGGCGTCAGCTCGACCTCCGTGTCGCCGCGCCGTATGAGCCTGGTCGCGGGATCCAGGCTCAGATCGCCCGCGACCAGCACCGTCGGCCGCTCCGGAGCCCCGCGGCGTACCAGCGCCCGCAGCCGGGCCACCAGGATCATGAACGAGAACGGCTTGGTCAGGTAGTCGTCGGCGCCGAGGTCGAACGCGTCGACCTGGTCGTAGTCACCGTCCTTCGCGGTCAGCATCAGCACGGGCGTCCAGTTGCCATCCTCACGCAGCCGGCGGCACACGTCGTACCCGTTCAGCGTAGGCAGCATGATGTCCAGGAGAATCACGTCGTACCGGGTAGCCATGGCGGCCAGCCGTCCCTGCTCGCCGTCGTGGACGGTGTCCACGACGAAGCCCTCTGCGGTCAGGCCCCGGCTGACCGTCCTGGCCAGACGGACCTCGTCCTCGATCATCAGCACCTTCACGGAGCCTCCCTCTGTCACCCCATGGTGGCTGCGCGTGGCTGTGAGCGCGCTGAGAAGACGTTACTGAGCGGCTCTCAGGTCGTCTCAGCGTCCTCACAGCGACGTTCTCGCAGGATCGGGACTGCCGGTCACACCGGGTGACCGCCTACCGAGGAGAGACCTCATGAAGAAGATCACACGCAAGGCAACGGCCGGCACGGCCGCGGTGCTGCTGGCCGGGCTCGGCGTCGGCGGCGCGGTCGCGGCGCACGCCCAGTCGCAGGCGCAGATCAGCCAGCCCGCCGTGCACCAGAGCGTGGAGCAGTCCGACGGCGACGGCGAGCAGGACCCCGCCGCGGAGGCCGCCGAGGAGGCCAAGGGCGGCGCCGAGACCAACGACGGGCCCGAGGCCGTCGAGACGAACGACGATCCGGACAAGGGACCGGACGCCAACCCGAACGAGCCGGGCCACCAGGACGCCGACGAGTCCGGGGAGTCCGAGGCGGAGGGCGGCGCCGAGGCCACCGAGGAGAACGACGGCCCCGACCGGGGGCCGGACGCCAACCCGAACCAGCCCGGCCACCAGGACGCCGACGAGAGCGGCGAGTCCGAGTAACGGACACCCGTGGGTGGGGCTCCTCGCATCCAGCGGGGAGTTCCACCTCTTCCTCGGTGCAGACCGTTGGCGCAAAGACGATGAGAAAGCACGCCGAGACTCGCGTCACCCGGCCCGGCCACCGACAAGTACGACGAGAACCTACAGGCGGTGTGGGCTCTCATCCAACTTGTCGGTTTCTCACAGATTTGTCGAGTAGTTGCCATTGCCGACATTTTGTTGACAATCTGCGGCGTGCCTGCCGACGGCGGGGAGGACTTGCTGAGGATGATCGTAGGCGTGTCGATGGCCTCCGATCGGTTTGATTCGCTGCAGCTGACGTACCGCGCGGCGAGCGGGGAGCGGTCGGGACCGGCCTGGGGCGGGTCGCTGTCGAGGAGCTGGTGGCGGCGGGGCCGGTTCGGCAGTTCCGTTGGTACAAGGGCCGCAGGTTCTACTCGGGCTGGCACTGGTCGTCCACGACGGGCGCGATGGTCGTCTACGAGAGCCGGCTGGACCGATCCCGTGCTCGACGAACCGGGCCCGCCACTTGCCGACCGTCACGACGTGACAACCCAGCTTCTCGGCCACCTGCGTGTTGTCCAGCCCGTCGGCACAAGCGAGGACGATCTTCGACCGCAACGCCAACGCCTGAGACGACTTCGCCCGCCGAGCCCACCGCCCCAGCTGCACACGATCAACCTCGCTCAGCACCAGCTCGGCCTTCCGCCGCCCTCTTCTCGCCCCACCCCATCGGACAATTATTCACTCAAATTCAGGCGCAGGACACTAGACCGCGGGTTCGAATCCTGCCGGGGGCACCAAACGGATAGGCGACGCCGCCTCGTACGGCGGGTGGGGAGATCTTTGGGGGCCGACCGATGAGGCCACACCGACAGCAGTTGGTCGTAGAGCGTCACGGGCTGCGGCCAGTCGGTCTGCTCGAAGGTGGGCGCCTGGGCGTACCGCGCTGCGCGGCGGAGCGGGCAGGCGCACGACTCGGTGCACCTGCCCGCTCCGCCACGCCCGCCGCGTGATGTTGCGGCCGCTACTTGCGCACGCCGGTCGCGCTGAACTCCTGTACGCCGACGCGTCCGTTCTGGTTGCTGTTGCGCACGTAGAGCCGGATGTTGGTGGTGGCGAGGTCGGCCGGCGGCCGGTAGACGACCGGCGCCGTCGTGCTGATCGCCTGGTAGGGGAGGATGTCGATCCAGGCGTTCTGGCTGGCGCTCCAGCGCTGCACCTTCCAGTGGGTTGTCATCCAGGTGCAGCAGTTGTCCTGCTGGATGGTGAAGGCGAACCGCTCGTAGTCGGCGCCCAGATCGAACTGCACCCAGGACTCGTTCATGTTGGAGCTGGCTTCGCCGGTCTCGGTGACGCCGTCCCAGAGCTTGCCGAGGCCGCTGTCCCAGGCACTGCGCTGCGACACGGTGGAGTGGTCGGCCAGGTTCTCCCTGGGCACACTCCACCGCAGCCCGGCGTACGCCGGTTCCAGGCCCGCCTCGTTCATGATGGTCTGCGCCTCGGCCGGCCACGCACCATCTGTCACCACGTGCGGTGGCCCGTCGCTGTCGAAGATGGCCCCGTTGAGCCAGTTGTTGGCGAAGTCGGTGTAGTTGTGCGACGCGTACACCGACAGGGGCCGGCGGTAACGCGGGGAGAAGTCGAACCGCCCGCCCTTTCCGACGTTGTAGTCCCAGCGGGTCTGGTGACTCTGGTTGTCGCTGTAGTAGTTCGCTGTCGACGTCGCCTGGTGCACGTAGTTGTGGCTGATCACGCTGCCCGGCCACGACCCGAACGAGTAGACGGCCCCCGAGTCGTGCACCCCCCCAGGACTGCTTGGACGTGGCGTTGTACACCTCGTTGTGACTGAACGTCGTCTTGCCGATCCCGTCTACCCCGTCGAGGAGGCTGGTCTCCTCCGCCTTGCGCTGATGGAAGCCGCTGTATGCGGTGTCGTAGACGAGGTTGTGCGTGACGGCCACGTTGTAGGTGTTCATCAGGCTGATCCCGGTCGCCGGGAAGAAGTCGTCACCGGTGTCGGTCACGACGTTGTTGCTGATCTTCACGTTCTTGGTGCGCTGGGCGCCGCTTACGTGCACGTCCATCCACCGGCCCACGATGATGCCGGCGGCGGTCAGGTTGTGGAAGAGGTTGCCGGTGACGGTGACGTCCTCGGCCCCGGTCAGCAGCTGCAGGCCGCCGCTGCCCATCTTGCGCACGGTGTTGTCGGTGAAGGTGATGTCGCGGGCGTTGGTCAGCTTGATCTGACCGGGCACCTCGCCGCCGTAGCCGTCCTGGTTCGGATCGTTGAAGGGGTCGTCCGCGTACTGCGCCTCCGCCTGCGTGCCACCGATGAACCGGTCACGAGGCAGCAGCCAGTTGCCGTGCTCGAACGTGATGCCGTCGAACGCGATCGCGCTCGCCTTCGCGGACGGGCTGGACCCGGCCACGTTCACCAGTGTCTCCACCGTCGGTACGTACGCCCCGGCCTGGTTGACGTCCTCTCCCGCCCGCGGGTAGTAGAACACCTTGTCCGTCGCCCGGTTCAGGTACCACTCGCCGGGGGAGTCCAGCTCCTCGAACGCGTTCAGCACGTAGAACGTGTCGTCGTAGTCCAGCGAGAAGCCGTCGTCGCGGTTCAGCCGCGCCTGGAAATGCGGCTGCGCCAGGCGCACCCGCTTGTCGGCGCCGCTCGTGCTGATGTCCACGACCGGGAAGTAGTCGACCTTGAAGCCGATCGCGATGTGCAGCAGCCGAATGTCGCGGACGTTGGTGTACGCCGGAACACTGGCCGCCGGGAACTGCACGCCGTCGTAGGAGCGGGTCGGCCGCTCCGGGTTGGCCGGCGGGTTGGGGATCGATGCCTCGTCGAAGAAGCCGTTGCCCACGATGCCCTTGCCCATTGCCAGCTGAGCGCGCCGGTCACCGACGTAGAGCTGCCGGAAGTAGTCGGCGTAGCCCGCCGACTCCGGCACGTCGGCCACGAGGTACGGCCGGTCGGTTACCTGTTTCCAGCCCGTGACGGCCTTACCACCGTCAATGATGGGCGTCTCACCCGGATACGCCTGGTAGACGACCTTGAACCCGTTGGAACCCGAGTCCGCCTCGCTCAGGCTGAAGGTGGCCGTCCGGGTATACCGGCCCCCGCGCAGGCAGACGTGGAGGTCGGCCTGCATCTCCCTGTTGAGCCTGTGCTGTCGGACGTGGTTCCGGGCCCGTTCCAAGGTCGCCCAGGGCTGATCCGGTGAGGTTCCGGCGTTACGGTCGCTGCCCGACGCGGAGACGTAGAAGTTACAGGGGCCCGCCGTGTGCGCCGGAGCGGCGGGCACCAGGCACGCGGCCAGTACGAGTCCGGCGACGGCCGCCATGGTCGCTCGCTTACGAATGGTCATGCCGTTCCACTCCTTGCGCGGTGGTTGCGGGAGAGCGGTGATCCGGATGGATCTCGGTGTACCGCCCGGCGAGGACGTCGGGCCGGGCGCACACCCGCGGTACCGAGCTTGATGGCTTGCCGTCTGGTCACGTCTGGCATCTCGGTCCTCCATTGGACGTCGTCAACGCGAGGGCCCCGCTCTGGGGGCTGGCGGCGACGAACCTACAAAGATATGACGTATATTGTCAACGACTCGATCGCGTATGGACGAAACGGGACCAAGAGGGTAGGCGCTGCGGCCTAAACATCTAATCTTCTGGAGCCCCGGATCTGCCTAGTGTCTTGCGCCTGGCGGTGGGCTCGGCGGGCGAAGTCGTCTCAGGCGTTGGCGTTGCGGTCGAAGATCGTCCTCGCTTGTGCCGACGGGCTGGACAACACGCAGGTGGCCGAGAAGCTGGGTTGTCACGTCGTGACGGTCGGCAAGTGGCGGGCCCGGTTCGTCGAGCACGGGATCGGTGGCTTGCACGACGAGGACCGCCCGGGTCGGCCTGCGTCGATCACGGTTGATCAGGTCGAGGACGTGGTGATCGCGACCCTGGAGGAGACGCCGAAGAACGCGACGCACTGGACGCGGTCGAAGATGGCCGAACGCACGGGCTTGTCGAAGTCGACGATCGGGCGGATCTGGAAGGCGTTCAACCTCAGGCCGCACCGCACGGGCGGGTTCAGACTCTCCAACGACCCGCTGTTCGTGGAGAAGGTGCACGACGTGGTGGGCCTGTACCTGAACCCGCCGGAGAACGCCGTGGTGTACTCGGTGGACGAGAAGTCGCAGGTCCAGGCACTGGCGCGGTCCCAGCCGGCGTTCCCGATGATGCCGGTCATGCCCGAGAAACGCACCCACGACTACGTGCGCCACGGGACCACCACGCTGTTCGCCGGGATGAACGTCGCCGACGGGACCGTGATCGGCAAGACCTACCGGTCCCACCGGGCGAGCGAGTTCAAGAAGTTCCTCGCCCTGATCGACAAGAACGTTCCCGACGGGCTGGACGTGCACGTGATCTGCGACAGCTACGGCACGCACAAGCACCCCACCGTGCAGCGCTGGCTGACCGCCCACCTCAGGTTCACGATGCACTTCACCCCGACCTACAGCTCGTGGCTCAACCAGGTCGAGCGCCTGTTCGCCCACGTCACCGATGACCTGCTGTGCCGCTCCGACCACCGCTCGGTCCAGGCCCTGGAGGCCGATCTGCACGCCTGGGTCAAGGGCTGGAACGAGAACCCGAAACCCTTCGTCTGGACCAAGACCGCCGACCAGATCCTCGAATCACTCGGCCGACTTCTTCACCGAATCTCAGACGCGGGAAACTAGGAGGTGACACTGTGAACACAACTTTCACTCGTGCCGTCGCCGTGCTCGCCAGCGGCGTACTGGCACTCACGCTGGCGGCCTGCGCCACGGGATCCTCCGGAGACCAGGTCACGGACGCGCATGCTCCCCGGGTCAAGCTCTATGACTCGGTTGCCGATCTCGCCGCGGACAGCGGCCTGGTCGTCACCGGTCAGGTGGTCGACCAGACCACCGCGACCGATATCGATGACGTCTCTGAGTTCACGCTGTCGACGTTCGAGATCTCGACGGTGATCGCAGGGGCAGCGGATGTGGCCGGGCAGCAGGTCGTGGTCCGTCAGCACGGCTCGGCCGAGCACCTGCCGCCGGCACCGCTCTTGGAGAAAGAGGGCGCCTACCTCCTCTACCTGACGCCTTCCGGCCTGGACGGCGAACTCGCCAAGCACTACTACATCACTGGCGCCAATGCCGGTATGTACCAGGCCACTGGTAGTCTCGCTCGCACCGCGACCGACACCTTCACGCAGATCGCTCCGGAAGAAGGAGAGAACCTCCGGAGCAACTCACCTCTGTGGACGCCCTCGGCTGAGCACGCCCGTCGTGAGGGCCCGCCGAGGAACTGAACTCGTCCCGGGCCCTCACTGCTTTCCGGTGCGCACTGCCCACGGAAAGCCGCCGGCCATCGCAGCGCGAGGACCGGCGGCTTCCTGTCTCGATCGCCCCGGGCCGGGGCCACCGCGTGTGTTACAGCAGCACGGAGACGACGGCGTTCGCCACGACGGCGGTGTTCACGTCGGCGTCGACCTCCACGACGGCGTCCACGATGGCGCCCACGAGGACGTCCACGTCGACGTCGGCGTCGGCGTCCACGCTGGCCTCGCCGGTCACCTCCACGACGGCGGCGACGACGGCGTTCGCGATCACCGTGGCGTCCGCGTCGGCGTCCACGGTCAGCACGGCGGTCACGACGGCGTGCGCGATCACGTCGGCGTCCACGGACGCGTCCGCGTCGAGGTCCAAGTTGATGATGGCGGAGAGCGTGGGCTCGATCGGGTCAGCCTGGGCCGGGAGTGCTGCGAGGCTCATACCAGCGAGTGCGATGGCCGAACCGGCGATGATGCGGCGGCCCGTCTTCTTGAGAACCGAAACCATGAATCTCTCCTCCTACGTACGGTGACATCGGCGAAGGGATGATCTCCCCGGGAATGATCGTAGGGAAATTTTGCGCGAACCACATCTTGAGTGGCGAATATATTCGGCAATATGTCGGAATGAGCCCCTTTCGTAAGGGCGCCTATCCACTATCGAATGCCGCGACCTCCTCTCGGTTATTAAACGAATCAGTTCGGCGCAAAGGGGTGCCGCATCGGGCCCAGGGCTCCGGCAAAGTCGTGACTATAGGAGCGGTGGGAGGGGTGCTGCGTTGCGTCTTTGCTGGTGAGACGAGGCGCGGGGACGTGTGACCGGCGAGTTGGATCGGAAGTTCTCACGCTCACCGGTCCGTCTCGAAGGAACACGCCCCCGCTATGCCATCGTCTCGCACGCGCTCGACTGCGTCCAAGTCCGTCTCGTCGAGGGCCGTCGCCCGCGATGTCCTGCTGCTCGACCCGCTGGGGAAGGTGCCCGACCCGCGTGCACGGCGCGGGCGCCGGCACAGTGTGACCGCGTTGGTCGCGGTAGCGGTATGCGCGGTCCTGACCGACGCTCAGGGATTCACCGCGATCGCCGAGTGGGCCCGCAATGCCGGCAAGCGACGACTGGCCCGGCTGGGTATGACACGCCCGCCGGCGGACGAGTCGACGTTCCGGCGCCTGTTCGCCAGGCTGGACGCGGACCTGCTGGACCAGATCCTGTGCTCGTGGACGTGCACGAAGGCCGCGGTGATCGACGGGCTGCGTGTCTGCGCGATCGACGGGAAGTCGGCCCGCAGTGCCCACAAGAAGAGCGCGACGACATCGTTTCCTGGTCTCCGCGTTCGACCACGCCACCGGGATGGTCGCCGCCCAGGTCGGTATCGGGTCCAAGGACTCGGAGATCACCGCCGCCCGTACCCTGCTGGACCTGCTCGACCTCAAAGGCACCCTGTACAAGGTCACCCGTACCCGGCGTCGCCTGCGCCCCGCCACAGCCCAGGCCGCACAGGCCGGTTCGGGGCGTGCATCGTGAGCAGCCCGGACCAGGCATCTGGCACCGACTCGACCGAACCCGATCTGCCCGGAGAGGAACCCCAGGACGAGCCACTGGCCGCCCAGGACGGCACACCGGTTGATCCGTCTCGCCTCTCGCTCCTGCGGATGCTGGGCTGGCGACCCGGCGAGCCCCTGCCCGACGTCGACAGCTTGGGCAACGCACTGGGCGAGGTCGGTAACGACGCACCGCTCCCTGCTGCCCCGGGCATGGGCGGGGCCGGGGCGCACTCGAATGCTGACCTGCTGCTTCCGGCGGAGCCGGAACCGGTGGTGCCGATCAACTGGAACACCCTGGACGCGGAGCAAGCCGAGCAGGAGTGGTGGCAGCTGGACGCGTTCGTGTACTGGCTGCGCGACAACTTCGGGCTCACACCACAGGAGCTGCCCCCGATGTGGCACCGGCACCCCGAGCTGATCTGGGAGCTGTCCGCGCTACGCACCTCGTGGCTGGCCGGGCACGCCGAGGACGCCCACCCCGGATCACCGAACGCGATCGACTACAGGCTGCACGCCGAACCACGCCGGCCACCCGCCCAGCGGCATACCGTTCATCCGCCGCACACGTGTCCTCTCAGAGAGCTGGGGATCAGTCGTGCAGGACGGCGCTCCGTGGGGTGGTCTCAGTCGGGGTTGCGGCGGGCGAGGGCGATTCCCGCGCAACTGAGGGCCACCGTGGCGGCAAAGGTGAGGGGAAGACCGATGCCATCGGCGACGAAGCCGATCACGGGAGGCCCACCGAGATACGCGAAGTACCCGACAGCGCTGACCTGCGCGGTCATTGCCGCGGCTCGGCCGGGCGCGGATCGGCTGGCACGGGAAACTGCTATGGGGAAGACCGGGCCCAGTACCAGCCCGACCAGGCCGATGGCCACAGCCATGGCGACGGGATGGGAAGCCACTGAGCCGAGCGGCACGAGGCAGATCACGACCACAGCAATGGTCGTCAGGACTGTGCGTTCCGTGAAGCGGTTCAGCACGGTGTCGCCTGCTGAGCGGGAGACGAACATCGCCAAGCTGAACAAGGCCAACGTGTTGGCCCCCAGGGAGGCGGGCGCTCCCAGGTCGCGGGTGATCAGCAGAGCTGACCAGTCGGTGATTAGCCCCTCGATGAGCAGGCCAGAGACGGCGAGCACGGCGATCGTCACCGGCAGGCCGAAGCGCCTGTTCCGCACGAAGACCGGGGTGTCGTGGGCTTCTCGTTCTGTAGGAGTCCGGGGCTGGGACCACAACGTCGGAGCACACACCAGCGTCAGGGTCACGAGGAGGACAGCGACGGCGAGGAAGTGCTCAGTCACCGTGGCGCCGATATGCGTGGCTGCTACGCCGCCGAGGGCGCCGGCGAGCACGCCGAGGCTGTACCCGCCGTGCAGTCGTGACACTACCCGGTGGCCGGTGTGCTGCTGGTAGGTGATGGCGGCGGTGTTCATGGCGATGTCGAGGACGCCACTGGCTGCACCGAGCAGCATGAGCACGCCGGTTAACTGCCACATGCCATCGACGACGCCGATCAGCGGCAGCGACACGCTGAAGGACAGCGCCGTGACCACACTGACCGGTCCTGACCTCACACGATCGAGGATCCGTGCGGTGAGCAGCAGTGCGGGGACCGATCCGGCGGCGACACCGAACAGGGCAATACCCAGTTCGCTGTCACTGAGATTCAGGAGGTGCTTGACCTCTGGAATGCGTGGGGCCCAGCTGGAGAGAACAGCCCCATTGACGAAGAAGACGACCCAGAGACGAGCAGCGAAAGAACGATTGTGTGTCAAGTGCAAGGCGACCCTCAGGCCGCCCTGACGACTACATTCGCCTTTCCCCCGGACGGTCAGGAGAGGCGGTCTATGACGTTTGGAACACTCTCACGATACCAACCGAAGTATCAAGCCAAGATTCACATAGCGAAGATTCTCCCTTCTGTTCACTGTTCCTTGTTCTGCGGTGAGGTGTGCCGGTCACCGGCCGGGGTGAATGGCTGACAAGGACTCGGCCTTCCTCCAGGGGCAACGGTGCCAGGCTGTGCCAGCTGGGAGTGGCGGCCTGCTGCCGATCGGGCTGGGCAACGTGGCTGGCGGTCCCTGCTCTTGAGGTCCGGACAGGAGCGAGCAGGCCGAGTTTCGCGGAGGAACGGTTGCGACCGCTGCTGCACGAAGGGGTGACAGGCCCCCGTCTCGATTCGTCGGACCCAGAGCCGCTCTACCGGAGAGTTCCCAGGTGGTTGTGCCGACATGTCGCCGACAACAACAGCGGCCCAACCGCTACATGACGGAGGCCGACGCATCGAGGCCCCTGACGGCGGGCCGGTGGGTGTGCCCGCCAAGGAGCGAGACGCGGCCGCTGCGGTCGCGCTCGAGCGTGAACCGTCGGCTGGCACCATCAGCGGCCGAACGGCGCACCACCGACAGCCGAGCCTCGCGCGGGTACCCGGCACCGCGGTCCGGGCCGCCACGAGTGCCGTCATGGACGGGCAGCCGCAGACAAGCGCCCTCCCAGCCCTCCGGACTCAGGATGGTGGTGCCATAGTGCCGGGCCCGAGCCAGCAGCCAGCGCTGCTCCGCCCCGGACACCCGAGCGCCCGGACCGACCACGACGACGTCGATGCCGCCGATGAGCGCAGCGAGGACCGCAAGGGTCTGACCGCCGGTGTCCGGGACCAGGAACGTACCCTCCATGTCGACGCCGGCCTCGGCCAGGGCGACCATGCCGAGCACGGGCCAGCCCACCACCGCGAGCCACGCCCCACGCTGCATGGCTCCCAGCAGCCAGCCCAACAGGCCTGCCGAGCGCTGACCACGGTGACGGCGCCGGCCGGGAGCACGCCGTCGGGCAGGAGGCCGGTCAGCGGCTCTGGGCGCTGCGGGGCGAGCGCGAGCGCTTCGGACCGGTGGCGCACGTCGATGCGCCGCTCCGCCGAGCGCAAGGCGGTGCGCGCCGCCTCCAGCGCCGACACGCGACCCGATCCGAACATGAGTTCGATTCTACCTGTCTGTCGCGCACCTTCCAGGGGCCGTCTTTCGCTCCGATGGCAGGTAGCTCCGGGCCGATCCGGGCGTGTGGTGCTCGGTGCGCACCTGGTCGCTGACCACGGACGCCCATCGGGGTGTCTGGAACCTCGAAGGGGGCAGGGAGCGATCATGACGATCCCCATCCGACAGAGCCTGAAAGGCGTGTTCCTGGCCGGGCTGCGGCCCGGTACTACACGTACCGGAATCCCGGTGCTGCGCGCGGTGGTGCGTGCCCAGCGGTGGCGCCACGACGAGCAGGACGAGACGTTCACCGCTCAGCAGGCCGTCAACCTGCGATCTGGTCGTCTTCCACGAAGGCACCCAGCGGGCCAGCACCCGGTTTCGTCCCGGTGGCGCGTTCGTCGCGTCCGGGCATTCCAACACCTACGAGGCCCTGCGCGACGGCAATCCGGTGCAGTGTCACGAGTTCGTGGCGCGCCGCCTCGGGCACGACGCCGCGCGCACCCGGTACAAGGTCACCCGCACCCGCCGCCGACTGGGCCCCGCGAGCCCCTCGGCCGCACCGGCAGGCTCGAGTGCCCGTGCCACGCAGGCCGGAACGGGGCAGGCGTCATGACCAGCCCGGACCAGGCACCCGAGCCTGACCCCGCCGCCGAGCCCGGCCCGGACAGCGCGCGGGCAGGACAGCCCGTTCGCCGGGATCGGCGGCGCGATGCACTCCCCCGGATCACCGACACGGTCGGACGGGGCAAATGAGCCAGAGGAGTTCTTGCCCGTGCAGGAGGCGGCGCTGGGTAGGCCGTCGCAGGAGTCGCTGCTGCGGCTGCCGGGCTGGCGACCCGGAGACCCCCCGGACGACGGCGAGGTTGCACGGTCAGACGACACGGACGAAGAACCAGATGGAACAGACCTCCCGCGAGACTACCGATGCGACCACACCGCACGAACAGTCGGCGCGTTCCGGCCGCCCGCGACCTGCATGGCTCCGTCGTCGCCCCGGCTTCTGGCTTCTTGCTCGTCTACGAACCAGGTGCTCAGGACTCACCCGGCCGATCAACGCACGGCAGAGGCCACGAACATTGCACCGCTCACCGCGCGTTCGATACGGGCACCAGCAACGCTGCCCTCGTCTCGTCGAGGTCGATGCGGATCAGGCGCCCGATTCGGTACGCCCGAACGGACCCGTCCGCGATGCGCCGCCGAATCGTCTTCACCGAGACGCTGAGATCGTCTGGCGCCGTGGCGAGGGATACAAGGCGGCCGCCTGGCACACTTTTCTTAACCCTGACTGCCGGGGGCTGGGAACTCATCACCGCACTCCTCTCTTACGGCGCTTCGGCCGTCGTCACCAAGTAGGTGCGCAACCTTTCCCATCATGGGCAACCGTCCATGCCAGGCCCGAGCAGATCCCCTCAACGGTGCCGGCCCACCTCTCCCGCGTCCGCGCGGGCGTCCTCCCGCGCCTTCCGCGCCCGCCGGGCGGCAAGCTCGTCCTGGAACGCGGTACCGACCTTCTCCGCGATAGCGTGCCGCCGCTCCTCATCCCCGATGTGCTGGTAGTGCAGCACGATCGTCGGGTGGGCATGCCCTGCGATCGCCATCAGCTCCTTCAGCGTCGCCCCGGCGCGCGCGGCCCAGGTCAGCGCGGTGTGCCTCAGGTCGTGGATGTGCAGGTCGTCGAGCCCAACCTTGCTTCGGGCCAACTTCCAGTTCCGTTCGACGACTGACGCGTGCAGGACACCTCCGCGCTTCGCGGGGAACACCATCCCGTCGCTGCCAGGTCCGGCGTACTTCTCGAGGTGCTCTTTCAGGATCGGCACGACGAACGATGGGATCGGCACGTCACGGACCGACATCTTCGTCTTCGGCGGACCGATCTCGTTGTACCGTCGGGCCTGCTTGTTGTTCGCTGCCGTGCCCCGCACTTTCACCACAGCACGGCCGGAATCAGTCAGAACCAAGTGCCGACGACGTAGCGCGCGCAACTCTCCGTTGCGCAGACCAGTGGTCACCGCCAGCGGAACCAGTGCCTGCAAATAATCGGGCAACAACTCCGTCAGATGCCACATCTGGTCGGGCGTGAGCACCACAGGCTCGTGTATCGCCTCGTACTGCAGACCGCGCTTCACCTTGGCGGGCGACCCGTCCAGCAACTCGTGATCGACCGCGTCATTCAGGATCGAGGAAAGCACCTGGTACGCGCTGAACAGGACCCCTCGCCCGTCGTTGTTGCCCTTGTACCCATTCGCCTTGCGGACATTCGCCTCGGCGGACACCGTCGCTGCCAGGCGCGTGTACCAATTCGCCACGTCCAGACGGCTCAGATCGTTCAGCGCGATGTCCCCCAACTCCGGGAGAATCCTCTGCGCCAACGCCCGCTCGTACCGGTTCCGTGTCGACGGCCGGAGCTTCTTGTTCGCGACCGACCGCTCAGCCCACTCCGCAAGCGTGATCGCCCGCTGTCGTGCCAGGCGCTCCTCACGCTCACGTACCTTCGGCGGTCTCCATTCACCACGGTCGATGAGTATTCGCTCTGCGTTGAGCTAAGCCTCGGCCGCCATCTTGTCCCCGAAGGAACGATTGTGTTTCTCCGTGTCCGGGCCAACGTAACGTGCCCGGACGCTCGTGACCCTGCCGGTCACTGCGCTCGTGCGCTCCCCCAGGAGACCGAAGGTGCGCCGGGTAGTTCTGCTGCGTGCCATGGGTGGGTCCTCTCGCCCACCAGGTGCACCCACCGCGACAGCAAGCCTCGCTGGGACTTCGATACACCCGCACACATCCCGAGGATGGCCCGTTACCTGCGGACTCATCCCCGGCCTCGTCGGACTTCAGTGGGACTTCGTGTGGCCTCCCGAGGCCACTCGCGTCCACTTCCGTCTCACGGGCCCGAAGAAGAAACAGCAGGTCAGGTGGCATTTCCCCAGTTCAGGGAGCTGCCACCTGACCTCCAGAATCCTCAGACGTTGAACCCGAGCATCCGCAGCTGCTCCTTGCCGTCGTCCGTGATCTTCTCCGGACCCCACGGCGGCATCCAGACCCAGTTCACGCGGAACCCGTCCACGATGCCCTCGAGCGCCTGCGCGCTCTGGTCCTCGATCACGTCCGTCAGCGGGCAGGCCGCCGACGTCAGCGTCATGTCGATCGTCGCGTGGTTGTTCTGGTCCACCTGGATGCCGTAGATCAGGCCCAGGTCGACGACGTTGATGCCCAGCTCGGGGTCGATCACGTCGCGCATCGCCTCTTCGACGTCCACCACGGTGGTGGGCGAAGTGCCCGCACCCTCAGCGGGAGCGGCCGGGGCTTCCTGCCCGACGTCGGTGCTCGCCTCAGTCATCGGTCTCTCCTCAGTTCGTTGCCAGTGCGCCGCTGCGCGCCAGCGAGTCCTTGAGCGCCGCCCAGCCGAGCAGCGCGCACTTGATCCGCGCGGGGTACTGCGACACGCCGGTGAAGGCTGTCGCGTCGCCGAGGGCGTCCTCGGCATCGTCGTCGTCCAGGCCCTTGCCCCGGGACGACATCAGGTCGTGGAACAGCCCGTCGAGCCGGGCCACCTCGGCGAGGGGAGCTCCCTCGACCAACGAGGTCATGACCGACACCGAGGCCTGGGAGATGGAACATCCCTGGCCTTCCCACGAGACGCCCGCCACCGCGCCCTCCGGCGTGACGTCGACCCGCAGGGTCACCTCGTCACCGCACGTCGGGTTCACCTGGTGCGACTCCCCCGTGAGATGCCCGTGGTCCGCCGACGGAACGTCGACGAGCCCGCGGCCCACCGGGTGCTTCGCGTGGTCCAGGATGACCTGCTGGTACATCTGCTCGAGCGTGCTCACGACGCTGCCTTTCTCGGTCTCCCTGAAGATCTCACTCTGCTCCGAAGAACGCCCGGACCCCCGCCAGTGCTTCCCGGAACGCCACAACTTCTTCGACCGTCGTGTAGACGGACGCCGACGCGCGCGCCGTCGCCGCGATGCCGAACCGGCGGTGCAGCGGCTGTGCGCAGTGGTGGCCCACCCGGACGGCGATTCCCTTGTCGTCCAGCACCTGCCCGACGTCGTGCGCGTGCACGCCGTCGACCACGAACGAGACCACAGCCAGGCGGTTGGCGGTGTCGAGAGGCCCGATCACCCGTACGCCCGGGATCTCGGCGATCTTCAGCATCTCGGCGGCCAGCTCGGCCTCGTGCCGCGCGACGCCGGCCATGCCGAGCTCCCCGAGATACTGAGCCGCGCACCCCATGCCGACGGCCTGGGCGACCATCTGCGTGCCGGCCTCGAAGCGCTGCGGCGGCGGCGCGTACGTGGTGCTCTCCATGGTCACGACCTCGACCATGGAGCCGCCGGTGACGGTGGGCGGCATGGCCTCGAGCAGCTCGCGCCGCCCGTACAGGGCGCCGACGCCCGTGGGACCGAGCATCTTGTGCCCGCTGAACGCGGCGAAGTCGACGCCGAGCTCGTGGAAGTCCACCGGCATGTTCGGCACGGACTGGCAGGCGTCGAGCACCGTGAGGGCGCCCACGCGCCGGGCCGCCGCGACCAGGGTGGCGACCGGCGCCACTGCCCCGGTCACGTTCGACACGTGCGCGAAGGCCAGCACCTTGGTGCGGTCGGTGACTATCGCGTCGAGGTCCGCCAGGTCGAGCCGGCCGTCGTCGGCCACCGGGATCCAGCGCAGAACCGCGCCCGTGCGGGCGCACAGCTCCTGCCACGGGACCAGGTTCGCGTGGTGCTCCGCCTCGGTGACGACTATCTCGTCGCCCGGCGCGAGCCGGAACCGCGCGGCCGCCTCTCCCCCGCGCCCCAGGGACGCGTTGGAGAAGGCGTAGGCGACGACGTTGATCGCCGCCGTCGCACCGGGCTGCCAGACGATCTCTCCCTCGTCTGCCCCGACGAACGCGGCGACCGCCGCGCGCGCCTGCTCGTACGCCTCGGTGGCCTCCTCGGCGAGCTGGTGCGCGCCGCGGTGGACCGCGGCGTTGCGCTGCTCGTAGAAGTCCACCTCGGTGTCGAGCACCACCTGCGGCTTCTGCGACGTCGCGGCGGAGTCCAGGTAGACGAGCGGTTGACCGCCGCGCACCGTGCGCTCAAGCAGCGGGAAGTCCGCCCGGACGGCGGTCAGCTCGGTCGTGGAGAGCGTGCCGGTGCCGGCAGGCTCGACCTCGAGCGCCGGGTCGCCCGGTCGCACGGTGGCGGTGGTGGTCATGGTGTCCTCTCGCAGAGAGTGAGCGTTTGCTCAGCGGTGAATCAGGCCGAGACCGTCTTGTTCGCGCCGAGGTACTTGTCGTAGCCCTCTTCCTCGAGGCGGTCGGCCAGCTCGCGGCCACCCTCCTCGGCGATCTTGCCGTCGACGAACACGTGCACGAAGTCAGGCTTGATGTAGCGCAGGATGCGCGTGTAGTGCGTGATGAGCAGGATGCCGATGTCGGTCTGCTCCTTGGCGCGGTTCACGCCCTCCGACACGATGCGCAGCGCGTCGACGTCGAGGCCCGAGTCGGTCTCGTCGAGGATCGCGAAACGGGGCTTGAAGAGCTCCATCTGCAGGATCTCGTGGCGCTTCTTCTCACCGCCGGAGAAGCCCTCGTTCACGGAACGCTCGGCGAAGGCCGGATCCATGCGGAGGTTCTCCATCGCGCCCTTGACCTCCTTGCCCCAGGTGCGGAGCTTCGGGGCCTCGCCGGAGATGGCGGTCTTGGCGGTCCGCAGGAAGTTCGCGACCGAGACGCCGGAGACCTCGACCGGGTACTGCATGGCGAGGAACAGGCCGGCGCGGGCACGCTGGTCGACGGTCATCTCCAGCAGGTCCTCGCCGTCGAGCGTGGCGGTACCCGAGGTGACCGTGTACTTGGGGTGGCCGGCGAGGGCCGACGCGAGCGTCGACTTGCCCGAGCCGTTGGGGCCCATGATCGCGTGGGTCTCACCGCTGGCGATGGTCAGGTCGACACCGCGCAGGATGGGCTTGGGGCCTTCCTTGGTCTCGACGCTGACGTGCAGGTCGCGGATCTCGAGGGTGGGCATATCGGTTACTCCAGGGTTAGCTTGCGAAAGTCAATGGGTCAGGAAACGGGGACGGTGACGTCGATGTCGACGAGCACCTTGTCGCCGTCGACGGTCACCGGGTAGACAGGCACCGGGCGTACGGCCGGAAGCTGGACGGGCTGACCGGTCCGCAGGTCGAACTGGGAGCCGTGCAGCCAGCACTCCACGAGGCAGCCCTCCACCTCGCCGTCCGACAGCGAGACGGCGCCGTGGGAGCAGATGTCCGAGACGGCGTGGAAGTTGCCGTCCGCGTCCCGTGCGACGGCGACCGGGACCGGGGCGCCGTCGGCGCCGTCGAGCTCCACGAGCATCGCCTCCTCCGGTGCCAGGTCGTCGGTCATGCAGGCCAGCTGCGCGGTCATGCGGCCGGTGCTCCGGTGATCACGCTCATCGACTTCTCCAGCTCGGCCTCGATGGAGGCGAGCAGGCGCTCCTCGACGGACGGGACGCCGATCTCGTGGATGAGCTCGGCGAAGAAGCCGCGCACGACGAGACGACGGGCCTCGACCTCGGGGATGCCCCGGGCCTGGAGGTAGAAGAGCTGCTCGTCGTCGAACCGGCCGGTGGCGCTGGCGTGGCCGGCGCCGGCGATCTCGCCGGTCTCGATCTCGAGGTTCGGCACCGAGTCCGCGCGCGCGCCGTCCGACAGGACCAGGTTGCGGTTGAGCTCGTAGGTGTCGGTGTTCTCGGCGTTGGCCCGGATCAGGACGTCGCCCACCCACACGGTGTGCGCCCCGGAACCCTGGAGCGCGCCCTTGTAGGTCACGCGGGACTTGCAGTCCGGCACCGCGTGGTCCACGAAGAGGCGGTGCTCCTGGTGCTGGTCGGTGTCGGCGAAGTAGAGGCCCACCATCTCGACCTCACCACCGGTCGCGGTGAACTCGGCGTCCGGCGTAATGCGGACGACGTCGCCGCCGAACGTCACGACCACGTGCTTGAGCTTCGCGTCGCGGCCCAGGCGGGCCCGGTGCGAGGAGGCGTGCACGGCGCCGTCGGCCCAGTCCTGGACGCTGACGACGGTGAGATGCGCGCCGTCCTCGACGACGATCTCGACGGTCTCGCTGAGCAGGCCGCTGCCCGCGTGGTCGATGAGCACCACGGACTCGCTGTGCTGCTCGGCGCGGACGAGCACGTGGGCCGCCGTCGCGTCCTGCGACACGCCCTCGAGGCGCACGGAGGTGACCTCGGAGGTCACGGCCTCCTTCGGGATGGTCACGATCGTGGCCTGCTCGAAGGCGTTCCACGCGGTGACGGCGGTGCGGTCGCCGGGCCGGCCAGCGGTGCCGAGGCGAGCGTCGTCGCGTGCGACGGTCTCCACCTTCACCTCGGGGGCCGCCGTCACCTGGACGGTGACGCCCGAGGTGCCCAGCTCAGCCTGGAAAAGCGGCTGCAGCCGGTCCGCCGGGGAGAAGCGCCACTCCTCCTCGCGGCCGTTGGGGACGGGGATGTCCTCCAGGGAGAACGACGTGCGGCGCTCTGCTCGCGAGCCCTGAGGCTTGCCGCCGACGCCGTGCGTGTGGGCGCCGTCGGCAACAGCGCGCGAGTGATCGGTCGTGAGAGTCATATCAGCCGACGGACCCTTCCATCTGCAGCTCGATGAGGCGGTTGAGCTCGAGTGCGTACTCCATGGGCAGCTCGCGCGCGATGGGCTCGACGAACCCGCGCACGATCATGGCCATGGCCTCGGTCTCTTCCAGACCCCTGGACATCAGGTAGAAAAGCTGGTCCTCGCTCACCCGCGAGACCGTGGCCTCGTGCCCCATGGACACGTCGTCCTCGCGGACGTCCACGTACGGGTAGGTGTCGCTGCGGGAGATCTGGTCCACCAGCAGCGCGTCGCAGAGGACGTTGGACGCGGAGTGGGAGGCGCCCTCGAGCACCTGGACCAGACCGCGGTAAGACGTGCGGCCGCCGCCGCGCGCCACGGACTTGCTCACGATCGACGACGACGTGTTGGGCGCCGCGTGCACCATCTTGGCGCCGGCGTCCTGGTGCTGGCCCTCGCCCGCGAAGGCGATGGACAGCGTCTCGCCGCGGGCGTGCTCGCCCAGCAGGTAGATCGCCGGGTACTTCATGGTGACCTTCGAGCCGATGTTGCCGTCGACCCACTCCATCTGGGCGCCCTCGGCAGCGGTGGCCCGCTTGGTGACCAGGTTGTACACGTTGTTCGACCAGTTCTGGATCGTCGTGTAGCGCACGCGGGCGTTCTTCTTCACGATGATCTCGACGACGGCGGAGTGCAGGGAGTCCGACGTGTAGATCGGCGCCGTGCAGCCCTCGACGTAGTGCACGTACGAGCCCTCGTCGGCGATGATCAGCGTGCGCTCGAACTGGCCCATGTTCTCGGTGTTGATCCGGAAGTAGGCCTGCAGCGGGATCTCCACGTGCACGCCCGGCGGCACGTAGACGAACGAGCCACCCGACCACACGGCCGAGTTCAGCGCGGCGAACTTGTTGTCGCCCGACGGGATGACCGTGCCGAAGTACTCCTGGAAGAGCTCCGGGTAGTCGCGCAGGCCGGTGTCGGTGTCGACGAAGATGACGCCCTGCTCCTCCAGGTCCTCACGGATCTGGTGGTAGACGACCTCGGACTCGTACTGGGCGGCGACGCCCGCGACGAGGCGCTGCTTCTCCGCCTCGGGGATGCCGAGCTTGTCGTACGTGGCCTTGATGTCCTCGGGCAGGTCCTCCCAGGACGTGGCCTGCTTCTCCGTGGAGCGCACGAAGTACTTGATCTTGTCGAAGTCGATCCCCGACAGGTCGGAGCCCCAGTTCGGCATGGGCTTCTTGCCGAAGAGGCGCAGCGCCTTGAGACGCTGGTTCAGCATCCACTCGGGCTCCTTCTTCAGGGCCGAGATGTTGCGGACCACTTCCTCGCTCAGGCCTCGCTGCGCGGACATGCCCGCGGCGTCGCTGTCGTGCCAGCCGTACTCGTAAGAGCCGATGCTGGCGATGATCTCATCGTCGGAGCGCTGCTCTGGCGCTTGCGTTTCTGCGCTCATCACTTTCCTTCGGTGGGGGTCGTCGCGGGGATGTTCTTCGCGGGGGTGTGCAAGGGAATGTTCACGGGGATGTTCGTCGTGCAGGCGTACGCGCCCCCCGCGATGGTCGCGAGGCGCTGGACGTGCGAGCCCAGCAGCTCGCTGAACGCGCGGGCCTCCTGCTCGCACAGCTCGGGGAACTCCTCGGCCACGTGCTGGACCGGGCAGTGCCCCTGGCACAGCTGGACCGCCCGGGCCACCGTGCCGGCCGTGGGACCGGTCAGCGGCGTGGGGACCGGACGTACGGAGGCGGCGTACCCGTCGGCCGACAGCAGCTGGACGAGCTGTGCGGCCCGGCCCTCGGCGGTCTCGGCCGTGAGGTGCGGCGCGTAGCTGCGGGCGACGGCGTCGAACCGCTCCTTGGCGAAGCCGGCCACCGCCTCGCTGCCGCCCGTCTCCCGCAGGAACCGCAGGACCTGCCGGGCGATCTCCTGGTAGCCACCCGCCAGCTCGGACTGGCCGCCGCTCGTGACGACGTACCGTCGGGCGGGACGCCCGCGCCGGGGAGTGCCCGACCGCGAGGCCTCGTGGACGGTGATCTTGCCGTCCTCCTCCAGGAGGGTCAGGTGCCTGCGCACGGCCGGGGCCGTCAGCTCCAGGACCGCAGCGAGGGCGCCGGCGGTGACCGGCCCGCGGGACGCGACGAGCTCGAGCACTCGCCGGCGGGTGGTGCCGTCGGTCTCGTGGCTCGCCACATGCCCGGCTGACACCTGTGTCGATGCGCTCATGCTGTCACCTCCCTCACGTCGATCCTCGTGTCGATCCCGAGGCATGGTTCACCCCGGGTGTGCACGCCTTCCTAGCGCCAATGCTTTTGAGAACATCCTTGTTCCCTAATTCGAGATGCGCAAGGAAGGCGAGCCTCAGTTGGGCTCGATCGCGACACATCTCACACGTGCGGTCCACACCCAGGTCACCTGGTGAGACGACGGCCCTCGTGCCGCCGCCTACGATAAAGCGGTGCCCCTGTCCGACGCGCCCGCGCTCGACCCCGTTCAGGCGGCCGCCGCGGGCACCACCGCGGCCGGCCCCGCCGGTGCCGCCAGTACCGACCACGAGGTCGCCGTGGAAGTACGCGGCCTCGTCAAACGGTACGACGGCCGCGCGGTGGTGGACGGCCTCGACCTGGTCGCCCGCCCCGGCGCCGTGACCGCCGTCCTGGGCCCCAACGGAGCGGGAAAGACGACCACCATCGAGTGCTGCGAGGGCCTGCGCTCCCCCGACGGCGGCACCGTCCGCGTGCTGGGCCACGATCCCGTTGCCGACGCGCGCGCCCTGCGACCTCGCGTCGGCGTCATGCTGCAGGACGGCGGCCTGCCCACCGGGGTACGCGCGCTGGAGCTGCTGCGCCACGTCGCCGCCATGTACGCGACCCCACGGTCCGTGGACGAGCTCGCGGAACGCCTGGGCCTGCGCGGCTTCGCCCGCACCACGGTGCGCCGCCTCTCCGGCGGGCAGCGGCAGCGGGTCGCGCTCGCCGCGGCGGTCGTCGGGCGGCCCGACGTCGTCTTTCTCGACGAGCCCAGCGCCGGTATGGACCCCCAGAGCCGGCGCGCCGTCTGGGACCTCGTGCGCGAGCTGCGCGCCGACGGCGTCGCCATCGTGCTGACCACCCACCTGATGGACGAGGCCGCCGACCTGGCCGACCACGTGCACGTCGTGGACCACGGCCGCGTGATCGCGTCCGGCACCGTCCGCGAGCTGACCGACGGTCCCGGCGCCCCGGGAACGATCCGCATCGAGGCCACCCCAGGCCTGGACCTGACGAACCTCCTCCGCGCCCTCACTTCGTTGAGTGCTGGACATTCGCCCCATCAGCAGGCCTCGGACGGGCGAGAATCCAGCACTCAACGAAGCGAGGGGTGGACGGCCGGCGAGAGCGAGCCCGGGGTCTACGTGCTGACCGGGGCCGTGGAGCCCGCCACGCTCGCAGCCGTGACGGCGTGGCTCGCGGAGCGCGGCGTGCTGGCCCGCTCGGTCACCACCGGTGCGCGCACCCTCGAGGACGTGTTCCTCGACCTCACGGGGAGGAACCTGCGATGAGCGTCGAGACCACGCCGCCCGCCGCCGCACCCGCCGTCCGCCGGATCGCCGCCCAGGCCGCGTTCGAGACGCGCGCCATCCTGCGCAACGGCGAGCAGCTCCTCGTGACGATAGTGCTGCCCGTGCTGGTGCTCGTGGGCCTGGTGCAGACCTCGTTCCTGGACCTCGACACGCAGGGGTTCTCGCGGATCGACTTCGTGACGCCGGGCGTGCTCGCACTCGCCGTCATGTCGACGGCGTTCACCTCCCAGGCGATTGCCACCGCGTTCGACCGGCGCAACGGTGTGCTGCGCCTCATGGCCACGACTCCGCTGGGCCGCACGGGGCTGCTGGCCGGCAAGGTGCTCGGAGTGCTGGCCGTCGAGGTGGTGCAGGTGGTCGTCATCGCCGGCGTCGCCCTCGCGCTCGGGTGGCGTCCGGAGCTGGGCGCGCTGCCCGCCGTCGTCGGCGCCGGACTGCTGGGCACCGCCGCGTTCACCGCCCTGGCGCTGCTGCTGGCCGGGACCCTGCGCGCCGAGGGCGTGCTCGCCGTGGCCAACCTCGTGCTCGTGCTGCTCACCGTGGGCGGTGGCGTGCTGCTCCCGGCCGAGCAGCTCGCCGGGCCGCTGGCGCACGCCGCGGTGCTGCTGCCGTCGGGCGCCCTGGGCGAGGCGATGCGCGGTGCCCTGCTGCACGGGTCGGTGCCGCCGTTCTCCGTGGTGATCCTGCTGGGCTGGACCGCCGCGCTCGGCGCGGGCGCGGCCCGCCTCTTCCGCTGGCACTGAGCTGTCCCGCCCGGCTCGCCGACTTCGGTCACTTGCCCGCCGGGTCTCGGTGACTTCGGTCGGTTGCTCTGAGATCGGTCGGTTGAACGACCGATCTCAGAGCAACCGACCGATCTCACGGCGGCGGTCAATCAAGCGACCGACCTCCTGGATTGCCCTCATTCGGGTAAACACGTAGCCGACCCCATACGCGGAAGGTATGACCAATTCGTTGGGTTGGCGGGTGAAATTTGCACGTTTAGGGTGCATTTCACCTACACTCCCCAGGAGGCAGCGTGACTTCCACTCACAGCAACCGCCGTCGGCTGATCGTCGGTGCCGGCATCACGATCGCCCTCGCGGCGGCTCCGGCTGCGGCAGCCATGACGTCCTCGGCGACGCCGGCAGCGGCGCCCGTCGCAGCGTCGGCGCCCGTCGCGGGCGCGCTGATCGAGGACTCGTACATCGTCGTCCTCGAGGACAGCGATGTCGCCAAGGCCGAGGTCAGGAGCACGGCGAACGGCCTCGCGAAGAAGTACGGCGGCGAGGTGCGCCACTCGTACACCAACGCGGTGCGCGGCTTCTCGGCGTCGATGTCGGCGAGCGAGGCCAAGCAGCTCGAGGGCGACCCGTCGGTCGCGTACGTGGAGCAGAACCGCGTGATGACGGCGACCGACACGCAGTCGCCGGTCCCCTCCTGGGGCCTGGACCGCATTGACCAGGCGGAGCTGCCGCTCGACGACTCGTACACGTACGAGAGCTCGGGCACCGGCGTGACGGCGTACATCGTCGACACGGGCATCCTGACCACCCACGAGGACTTCGGCGGCCGCGCGGTCAGCGGCACCGACACCGTGGACGGCGACGACGACGCCACCGACTGCGCCGGCCACGGTACGCACGTCGCGGGCACCGTCGGCGGCTCGGACTACGGCGTCGCCAAGGACGTCTCGCTCGTCGCCGTCCGCGTCCTCGACTGCGAAGGCTCCGGCAGCTTCGACGGCGTCATCGCCGGCATCGACTGGGTGACCGCCGACCACGAGGCCGGTGCGCCGGCTGTCGCCAACATGTCGCTCGGCGGCGGCTTCTCGCAGGCCGTCAACGACGCCGTGTCCGCGGCCGTCGCGGACGGCGTGACGTTCGCGCTCGCCGCCGGCAACGACGGCGGAGCCGACGCCTGCGACGGTTCGCCGAGCTCCACCCCGGAGGCGCTCACCGTCGGCGCCACCGAGGACACGGACGCCCGCGCCGAGTACTCGAACACCGGCAGCTGCGTGGACATCTTCGCGCCGGGCTCCGACATCACGTCGGCCTGGTACACCAGCGACACCGACGAGAACACCATCAGCGGTACCTCGATGGCCACGCCGCACGTCGCGGGCGCCGCGGCCCTCGTGCTGAGCGGCAACCCGGCCGCCACGCCGGCCGAGGTCGGCGACGCCCTGACGGGGGCCGCCGTGCCGGACGTCGTGACGGACCCGGGCACGGACTCGCCCAACCTCCTGCTGAACGTGGCAGGCCTCTGAGGTCCACCACCCGGCACGTATCAGACGCTCAGGTCACTCCGGTGGCCTGAGCGTCTGACATGTCTGGGGCGCGTTCCTGACAGCTAGTCCGCAAAGAATCACACCCGGTGCGGGACGAGCACGGGAGGCGGTGGCGCCGTCGGGCGCTAGCGTGGGTCCGTGACCGCAACCGCCGCCCCCACCTCCCGGTTCGCCGCGCTCGCCGGACGCATCGACCGCTTCCGCCACTGGACGCGCGTCGTGCTCATCGCGAACCTCGTCGGCCAGATCGGCATCATCGGGACCGGCGGCGCGGTGCGCCTGACCGAGTCGGGCCTGGGCTGCTCCACCTGGCCGGAGTGCGAGCCCGGGCAGTTCACGCCGCAGTTCCACGAGGCCACCTCGCTGCACCCGTACATCGAGTTCGGAAACCGCACGCTGACCGGCGTCCTGGGCATCATCGCGGTGCTCGTCGCGGTGGCGGTGTGCACGGACCTGAAGCGCTCCGCGTCCTACCGCGCGCTCGGCCTGGTGCCGATCGTGGGCGTGCTGGCGCAGGCCGTCATCGGCGGCGTGGTCGTGCTGCTGCACCTGCACCCGGGCTGGGTGTCCCTGCACTTCGGGGTCTCGGGCGCCCTGGTGGCCGCGTCGCTGTACGTGCTGCACCGGCACGGTGAGGGTGACCACGAGCCCACGCTCGTCGTGGGGCCGCGGGTGCGCGCCCTGGCCTGGGGCCTGGCCGCGCTGACCGCCGTGGTGGTCGTGCTCGGCGTGCTCACCACGGGCGCCGGTCCGCACAGCGGCGACGCCGAGGTGGGGTACCGGTTCGCCATCGACCCCGCGCTGCTGACCAAGTGGCACGCCGCCGCCGTGTGGACGTTCCTGGCGGTCCTCGTCGCCTACCTGGTCGCCGTGCGCGGCGGACCCGCTCCGGTGCGCCGGGCCGCGCTCGTCCTGCTCGGCATCACGCTCGCACAGGGGCTGATCGGGTACGTGCAGTACTTCACCGACCTGCCCGAGCTGCTGGTGGGGCTGCACATGATCGGCGCGGCCGTGCTGATCGCAGGGACGACGCGGGTGTGGCTGACGACGCGGGTGCGCTGAGCCGGTCGTGACAGCGCTCTGACAGTCCCCTGCAAGCAGCCCCGCGGCGTCCTCGGGCCCAACGGCGCGGGCAAGACCACCACCATCCGCATGCTCGCGACCCTGATGCGCCCGACGCCGGAGAGGCGCGGTCGGCGGGTGGGCCGTGTCAGCCGCCCCGTCGGACCAGGGCGCTGACTGGCCGCACCAAGTGCGCCGACAGCACCCCCACCCCTGCCGGCGCCCCCAGCGGCGGCGAACCGGCCCCGCCCGTGTGAATCAGTTAAGTCCGTTGCCTGCTCCGGCCCGCGCGCCGACCGTCTGAGGAGCGCCCGCACCGCGGGTGCCGTTCGACGACGCACGCACCGGAGGCCACGCCATGAACCGAGTCCGAAGGCGGAGAGTCCTAGCCGCCGCAGCACTGGCAGCACTGTCACTGGGCGCCATGGGCATCCTTCCCGCGGCCGCCGGCCCGGCGGACGCCGACCCGGACCCCGTCACCCGAGCGGCGCCGGGCACCGTGACCGGCGAGTACGCGGACCGGTTCCTGGAGATGTACGCCAAGATGCACGATCCCGCCAACGGCTACTTCTCGGCGCAGGGCATCCCGTACCACTCGGCGGAGACGCTCCTGGTGGAGGCGCCGGACTACGGCCACGAGACGACGTCGGAGGCGTACAGCTTCTGGCTGTGGCTGGAGGCGTCCTACGGGCAGATCACCGGCGACTGGGAGCCGTTCAACAACGCGTGGGACACGCTCGAGGCGTACATGATCCCCACCACCGAGAACCAGCCGACCAACAGCGCGTACAACCCGGCCTCCCCCGCGACCTACGCCCCGGAGCACAACCACCCGAGCGCCTATCCGGCGCAGCTCGACACAGGCATCGCGGTGGGCCAGGACCCGATCGGCGCCGAGCTCCGCCAGACTTACGGCACCAGCGAGGTCTACGGCATGCACTGGCTGGCCGACGTCGACAACGTGTACGGCTTCGGCGCCGCGCCCGGCTCCTCCGAGCTGCTGGGCCCGGACTACGAGGGCACGTCCTACATCAACACGTTCCAGCGCGGCCCGCAGGAGTCGGTCTGGGAGACCATCCCGCAGCCCGCGATCGACGACTTCTCCTACGGCGGCCCGAACGGCTACCTGGACCTGTTCACCGGTGACGCGAGCTACGCCCGCCAGTGGAAGTACACCAACGCGCCCGACGCCGACGCCCGCGCCGTCGAGGCCGTGTACTGGGCCAAGCAGTTCGCGAACGAGCAGGGTGCCGGGGGCGAGATCTCCGGCACCGTCGACAAGGCATCCAAGATGGGCGACTACCTGCGGTACTCCCTGTTCGACAAGTACTTCAAGGAGATCGGCTGCGAGTCGACCAGCTGCTCGCCGGGGTCCGGCCGCAGCTCGGCCCACTACCTGCTGTCCTGGTACTACGCCTGGGGTGGCGCGCTGGACACGAGCGGGCCGTGGGCATGGCGGATCGGCTCCTCGCACGCCCACTTCGGCTACCAGAACCCGCTGGCCGCCTACGCGCTGTCCACCGACGCCGACCTGGTGCCGGCGTCGCCGACCGCGCAGGACGACTGGTCGGTCAGCATGGACCGGCAGCTGGAGTTCTTCCAGTGGCTGCAGTCGGCCGAGGGCGGCATCGCGGGCGGCGCCACCAACAGCGTCGACGGGGCCTACGGGTCCCACCCGGCGGGCACCCCCACGTTCTACGACATGGTGTACGACGAGGCGCCCGTCTACCACGACCCGCCGTCGAACCAGTGGTTCGGCATGCAGGGCTGGGGCGTGGAGCGGATCGCCCAGCTCTACCACCAGACGGGTGACGAGCGGGCGCAGGCCATCCTCGACAAGTGGGTGCCCTGGGTGCTCGACGAGATCACGGTGACCGCCGACTCCTGGCAGGTGCCGTCCGAGCTGTCCTGGAGCGGCGCCCCGGACACGTGGAACCCGAACAGCCCCGGAGCCAACGCGGGCCTGCACGTCGACGTCACGTCCCACGGGCAGGACGTCGGAGTGGCCGGCGCCATCGCGCGCACGCTGATCTACTACGCCGCGGCGTCGGGCGACCAGCAGGCTGCGGATACCGCCAAGGCCCTGCTCGACGCCATGTGGGAGCAGAACAGCGACGAGAAGGGCATCGGCACCGTCGAGTCCCGCGCCGACTTCGGCCGGTTCGACGACGAGTACCAGGCCGGCGGCAACGGCGTCTACGTCCCGCAGGGCTGGACCGGCACCTACCCGAACGGCGACCAGGTCTCGGCCGGCGTCTCGTTCCTGGACATCCGGTCCTTCTACGAGGACGACCCCATGTTCGGCGAGGTCCAGGAGTACCTCGACGGCGGCGACGTCCCGCAGTTCACCTACCACCGGTTCTGGGCGCAGACCGCCGTCGCGACGGCGATGGCGGAGTACGACCGCCTCCTAGGCGCCGGCGCCACCCCCGAGTAGCCCTGCACCCACCGCGAGGTAGAACTCTGGCGAGGTAGAACCAGGGCGAGGTAGGACCTCAGCTTGGCTGCGGTTCTACCTCGCCAGAGTCCTACCTCGCCAGAGTCCTACCTCGGCAGGAAGGGCCGAGCGGTCAGACCTCCGGGGTCCAGAGGTCCTCGCCGTTCGGGGGCGTGCCGACCGCGCCCACGGCGACCGGCACGGCCTCCGGGACGTCGCCCAGGGCGCGCTGCGAGACCGCGCCCGACGAGAAGTTCGCGTAGCACTCGGGGCAGTACCAGTCCGGGGTCGGCACCGGCGTGTCGAAGCCGCCGTACACGACGTCCGGCTCGAGCTTCATGTTGTCGTGGATGCCCTGGCCCCACACGATGCGCTTGGTGGCGCCGCGCTGACCGCACGACGGGCACGACGGACGCATCTGCGCCCGCTGCGACAGCACCGCGTGCGGGTGCAGGAGCGCGTGGCACGGGCCGCAGACGAGGAAGGTCTGCTCGATGAGCTCCGCGAGGGGGCGCTCGCCGGTCTCGCCGGTGTGCGCGCCGTCGTCGTGCGGCCGCAGCTGCATGACGTCGACGAACCGCTCGCACGAGGCGCAACGCTCCTCGCGGCGCAGGTCGGCGCCCGCCACCTGCTTGTGGCCGAGCAGGCGCAGGACGTGCAGATTCGGCGACAGCTCGTCGGTCTCGCAGTTGCCCGCGTCGAGCGTGCCGGTGGCACCGTGCTTGTACTGGTGGGCGATGCCGTCGAGCACCAGGCGGGCGTGCTCCTGCGGCAGCCAGCCGGACGACCGGGCGTACGCCGCGGCACCGTTGAACAGGTCGTCCCAGACCACTGGCTTGTCCGGGCCGAACACCTCGTCACTGACCCAGTCCTCGCCCTGGCTGGTGCCCATGAGCTCGACCGCGGCGACGATGCCGGGCTCGGAGCCCACGACGGTGACGACGACGTCACCGCGCTGGGGGCCGTCGGCCCCGCCGGGGAGGCGGTGCTCGTGGCTACGGCTCGCGATGGCGACCGCCTCGCCCAGCCAGTCCTCGGACCAGTTGAGGTAGACGGACGGAACGAGCCACGCCGGGAGGGACGATACGTTGGGAAGCATGTCGGGTTCGCTGGTCACGCGGGGAGAATAGCGCAGCCCGGTGACACGGATATAACGGGCCCGATAGGCGGCGTCCGAGTGCGGCCCGGATCATCGGCAAACTGTCAGGTGATCGGTCGCTCGTGTCGCCGATCACCTGACATTTGTCGATCATTCAGGGATTTTTCCCGTACCCACCCGCTCAGGTCCTGCGGTACTCCCACGGGCTGTCCACCGGGCGGAGCGTCTCCCAGTCCGAGGCCCGCCCGATCGCGGCCGCGAGCACCCCCGCGATGGTCGCCGCGTTGTGCAGCCGGCCCGCGAGCGCGAGCGCGGCGGCTTCCTCGAGCGGCACGGGGACCACGACCATGTCGGCTTCCTCGGCCTCGCGGGTGTGCCGCTCGCCGTCGGGCACCGGGGTGAGGTCGCGCGCCAGGTAGACGCGAATCGCCTCGTTGCTGCCGCCCGGCGTGGGCAGCAGGTCCAGGAGCACGTCCCAGGTGGCGGCCGTCATGTCCGCCTCCTCGGCCAGCTCGCGGGCCGCCGCGACGTGGGGGTCCTCGCCGTCCAGGTCGAGCAGGCCGGCGGGTGCCTCCCAGAGGAAGGCGCCGACCGGGTGCCGGTACTGGCGCAGGAGCAGGACGTCGCCGTCGTCGTTCAGCGCCACGACGACGACCGCGCCCGGGTGGTCGACGTACTCGCGGCGCACGATGCCGCCGGCCTCGCCCAGGTCGACCTCGTCGGAGACCATGTCGACCACGAAACCCTGGAACGGGACGTCGAGCCGCCGTGCGGGGCGCGGGTCGATGACGTCCGTGACCTCTTCGCCGTTCACACCGTCACCTTCCCCCGGACGAGGCCGCGATTCCGATGCCGCTCACGAGGACTGCTTCTCGAGCGCCGCTGCGATGAGGCCGGCGAACAGCGGGTGCGCACGCGTGGGTCGCGACTTGAACTCGGGGTGCGCCTGCGTGGACACGTAGTACGGGTGCATGTCGGCCCGCAGCTCGACGAACTCGACGAGCGACGAGTCGGGCGACGTGCCGGAGATCAGCAGACCCGCCTCCTCCAGCTCGCCGCGGTAGGCGTTGTTCACCTCGTAGCGGTGCCGGTGCCGCTCGGACACGCGCTCACTGCCGTACGCCTTGGCCACCACGGAGCCGGCGGTCAGCTGCGCCTGGTAGGCGCCCAGGCGCATGGTGCCGCCCATGTCGCCCTCACCCTCGACGATCGCCTTCTGCTCGGCCATGGTCGCCACGACCGGGTGGCTGCTCGTCGGGTGGAACTCGGTCGACGACGCGTCGTCCCAGCCCAGCACGTTGCGCGCGTACTCGATGACCATCGACTGCAGACCCAGGCAGATGCCGAGGGTCGGCACGAGGTTCTCGCGCGCCCAGCGCAGCGCCCCGACCTTGCCGTCGATGCCGCGCACACCGAAACCGCCGGGTACCAGCACGGCGTCGACGCCCTCGAGCGAGGCCTTGGCGCCCTCCGGCGTCTGGCAGTCGTCGGCCGCGACCCAGCGGATGCCGACCTTCGCGTCGTTCGCGAAGCCGCCGGCCCGCAGCGCCTCCGTCACGGACAGGTAGGCGTCGGGCAGGTCGATGTACTTGCCGACCAGCGCGACCTCGACGTTGTGCTCCGGCTCGTGCACCCGCTCCAGGAGGCGGCTCCACCCGTCCCAGTCGACGTCGTGGAAGGGCATGCCCAGGCGGCGCACCACGTAGGCGTCCAGGCCCTCGGCGTGGATGACGCGCGGGATGTCATAGATCGACGGGGCATCGGCGCAGTTGATCACTGCCTCGTTGTCGACGTCGCACATCAGCGCGATCTTGTTCTTGATGCTCTCGGGCACCACGCGGTCGGAACGCAGCACGATGGCGTCCGGCTGGATGCCGACCGTGCGCAGCGCGGCCACGGAATGCTGCGTGGGCTTGGTCTTCAGCTCGCCCGACGGGCCGATGTACGGCACGAGCGAGACGTGCAGGAAGAACACGTTGTCGCGGCCGAGCTCGTGTCGCACCTGGCGCGCGGACTCGAGGAAGGGCTGCGACTCGATGTCGCCGACGGTGCCGCCGATCTCCGTGATGATCACGTCGACGGCCTCGGATGCCTGCTCGCGCATCCGGAACTTGATCTCGTCGGTGATGTGCGGGATGACCTGCACGGTGTCGCCCAGGTACTCGCCGCGGCGCTCCTTCGCGATGACGCGGGAGTACACCTGGCCGGTCGTCACGTTGGACGACGCCGGGAGCTCGATGTCGAGGAACCGCTCGTAGTGCCCGATGTCCAGGTCGGTCTCGGCGCCGTCCTCCGTGACGAAGACCTCACCGTGCTGGAACGGGTTCATCGTGCCGGGATCCACGTTGAGGTAGGGATCCAGCTTCTGCATGGTGACGCTGAGGCCACGCGAGCGAAGAAGACGGCCGAGCGACGACGCCGTCAGCCCCTTGCCGAGAGAGGACGCCACACCACCGGTGACGAAGATGTGCTTGGTCGGCGTGGAGGCGCCGGACCGATGACGGGACTGGAGACTGCTTCGGTGTTCGACCACGGAACTCCATCCTATCCGAGGTACAGCGTGCTGGTGGTGTAATCACCCGCACAGCCGTTGTTCACTCAGGGTTTGCCGGTTGGTTCCGACGAGTCTGCCCCCGTGGAGCCCGTCGCGCTCGGTAAATCAGGCCTTTCGGGAGAACTTCCTCCCCATTTTCCGTACCCGCGGTCCGACGGCGGCACGCAGGTCCCGGTCGAGCAGCACGGCGAGCAGCAGCGTGACGAGCGCGGCCAGCAGGCCCACGGCGAGTCCGAGCCCGAGGGCGGCGGCGAAGTCGCCGCCGTCGAACGGCACCTCGCGCGCCGGTGCGTACGCGAACCACCCGAACGTACGGCTCTGCGGCGCCAGCCACGCAGGCACCAGCCACCCGACGGTGGCCCCCACCGTCGTCGCGACGACGAGTACCGCGAGCGCCCGCCAGACGCCGCCCAGCGCCTCAGGGCCGAGGTGCCTGCGGACGGCGAGGAGCAGACCGAGACCGGCCACGACCATCCCGGCTGTGCCGACGGCCCCCAGGACCGCCATGACGTCGGTCCGCAGCAGGTACTCCGAGCAGGACGGTCCCGCGCAGCCGCGCCAGGGCGCGCCGCCGTCGAACAGCAGCGGCACGACGGCCGCTCCGATCGCGGACACGCCCCACCCGCTCGCGGTGGCGATGACGGCGGCCCGGCCGTGGTCGACGGCGTACAGAGCGCGCGACAGGTGCAGGATCAGCGCGAACCCGATCAGGCCCGGCGCCATCGCGGTGAGCCCGACGGCCATGCCGAGGGCGTCGCCGAGCACGATGAGGTCGAACACGTCCTCGACGTACGGCGCGGCCGCGACGAGGGCCGCCACGCCCACGGCGGTCACGAGCAACAGGGTGCGCGTCGTGCGGGCCACGAGGGAGCGCAGCTCGTCGAGCCGGCCGGCCGACGCGTGCTCAGCGAAGTGCGGGAAAGCGCTGGTCGCGATGGGGAACGCGAGCACCGCGTACGGCAGCAGGTAGACCTGCTGCGCGTACAGGTAGACCGAGAGCGTGCCGTCGCCGCCCGCGGCGTTGGCCGCGCGCAGCGTCAGGAACACCGAGAGCTGCTGGGCGACGAGCGCGCCCACGCCGGCAAAGGCCAGGCGCGCGGCGCGCGGGCCCTCCCCCGACGGGAACCGGAGCGTGGGCCGCAGCCGCAGCCCGGTGCGCCACACGGGCACCACGAGTGGCAGCGCCAGGAACAGGACGCCGACCGTGGTCCCCCACGCCAGCCACTCCAGCGCCCGGCCGGACAGCTCGGCGACGTCCTGCTGGTCGCCGTGTGCGAGCGCGCCGAAGACCGCATAGACGACGATCACGACGAGGCTGGAGACCAGTGGCGCGAACGCCGGCCAGAAGAACCGCTTGTGCGCCTGCAGGATGCCGCCCAGCACGACGGCCAGGCCGTACAGCGGCACCTGGACGGCGAACACCCGCAGGAACGCCGTGGCGACGTCCACCTGCGCCGGGTCGTCCAGCCCGGTCAGGCTGATGATCGGGCGGGCCAGGAGCGCCATGAGCCCGGCCAGCGGCACGAGCACGACGAGTGTCCAGCCGAGCAGCGCCGAGGCAATCCTCGACGCCTGCTCCTTCGAAGCTGCGGTGCCGTCGGAGGTGAACGCCGCGCGGCTCAGCGGGCCGGCCAGCAGCGGCACGACGGCGCCCGCGAGCGCGCCGCCCGCCGCCACCTCGAACAGGAGGTTGGGCAGCTGGTTGGCGGAGTTGAAGACCGTCCCGACGCCGTCGGACCCGAGCCATGCGCCCTGCGCGAGCCAGCGGCCGAAGCCGACCATGCGGCTGGCGAGGGTGACGACCGTGACGAGCAGCGCGGCGCTCGCCAGGGTTCTGACGCGGCTCACGCGCCCGGGGAAGCCATGGGGTCGGTGACGGAGGTCGAGCGCACCCCGCTGGTCGAGCCTGTCGAGACCTCGTCACCGGTCTCGGCAGCCTCGGTCACCGACCCGGGCACGGTGTCGGCCGCCGGCCGCCGGCCGAGCATGTCCACCTTGTTCAGCCACTCGTTCCCGGCGATGACCTTCGAGAAGCTGACCTTCTCCGACGCCAGCATGAGCCCGACGACGCCGGCGAGCGCCGCCCACCGCACCGCCCGGGGTGCGCCGAACGCGATCTGGCTGCCGACCAGGGCGCCGACTGCGTTGGCGCCGCCGTCGCCCAGCATGTCCTTCTCCCCCAGGTCGCCGGGGGCCGCCGCCGCTGCCGCGCCCAGGACGGCGCCGGTGGCGCCCGCCCCGCCGAGCATGAACGGGAGGCTCGCCGCCGCACCCGCCTTGAGGGCACGGCCGGGCCGCAGGTCGAAGAGGTTGATCAGGTTCGCGGTGCCACCGATGAGGGCGCCGTTGAGCCCGACGTCGACCAGGTGCCCGAACGCGCTGCCCGTGCGCCGGGTGCCCACCGCCGCCGCCACGAGGGCGGAGCCGGAGATGCCGAGCACCTTGAGCCCGCCGGTCGTCAGGTGGCCCTCCTTGAGCGCGCCCAGGTGGCCCCTGAGGCCCTTGGTACGCACGGAGGTGTCTTCGGCCAGGTCGTCTACCAGGCCGAAGGCGCCCGCGGCGGCCGTCGCGAACGCCGTCGCCCCGGGGGCGTTGCCGCCCCCGACTGCCGCGCCGGCCACGAGGCCCGCCGCGACGGCGGGGCCTTCCAGCAGGCTGATCGGCTCGCCGCGGTGGTTGGTCCGCGTCCACGTCGAAGGGCCGCCGAGGCCGCCCTCCGCCACCTTCTCCTCGAGCTTGCGGCGTGCGAACGCCGTCGCGACTCCGGCAACGATGCCAGCGGCGATGAACCGTCCTGCACCCATGACGACTACCCCTCGTTCGAGACTCTATTGGTTGTGAGCGTGATCGTTGCGACTATGCGCCCGTTTCAGGCGCAACGATCGCGCCCACAGCGAAGGCTCGCCTAGCCGACCGGCGGCAGGACCGCCGTCGCGTCCTCCTCGAGGCCGTACTGGCCGACGACGCCGTCCAGCCGCGCGGCGACGGCGAGCGGCACGTTGGTGCGGCCCACGAGCCGGTCGACGCCGCTCACCGTGGTGACCTCGGCGGCGATCTCCTCGTCGTCGCGCACCGCCTGCACCGTGTCGCCGGCCTCGTCGGTCGGCCCGGCGAGCACCGCGGCGCCCGAGACGTCCTGGGCCGCGCGCGTCACGGCGGTCCACACGTCCGGGGTCGGCTCGGTCTCCTCGGTGGCGCCCTCCGCCGTGGCCTGCGGCTGCCCGGCCGAGCCCACGAGCAGCACGAGCGCCTGCGCGGGCGCGGTCTGCTCGTCGCCCGGCTCGATGAAGCCGAACCGTTCCAGCTGCGCCTCGAGGTCAACGGCCTGCGAGCTGCGGACCGCCTCGCCGCCCCCGCCCTCGCTGCCGGTGAGCGCCAGCGCGAGTGCCGCGCCGAGCGTTGCGCTCGAGTCGTCGCCCTCGGGTGCCGCGGCACCGAGGCTGGCGCGCAGGCCCTCGGCCACGGTCTCGCGGGACGACTCCTCGGCGCTGTCGGTCCAGACCTCCGTGAGCACGGACTCGGACACGACGTTCGCGCCAGCGGTGTCGAGCTGGTTGAGGACGCCCTCGTGGATGTCCTCCGGGATCTCGCCGAGCTGGACGACGGCCACCCGGGTGTCCTGGAGCGAACCGGTGACGAGCTGCGTGCCCACTGCCTGGATGTAGCGCTCGTCGCCGTCGAGTGCGCTCTGCGTGGCGTCCAGCTCGGTGCGCAGCTCGGTGCGCTCGGCGCGCAGCGCGTCCACCTGTTCCGTCAGTGTCTCTCCGATCGCTCCCTGCAGGGGGCCGGCGCCGAGGATGATGCCTACCGCGAGGGCCAGGAAGACGGAGATGAGCGAGACGAGGTGGTATCGGAAGTCGATCACGGTAGGGAGGAGTCCTTAAGCATGTTCCGGGCGGTCATAGCCCGGCATCAGGTCGGGGCGGCAAGAGGTCCAGGAGCGAGCTCCGGACCGGTCAGCCGCCGAACAGGTTACCGATCGAGGACACGACGTCGTCGAAGCGTGCCCCGATCAGTCCGAAGAAGGTCTGGCCCGCCGACGTCGAGGCCAGCGCCGCGAGCACCGCCGCGACGCCCGCACCCGAAAGCAGCGTGAGCTGGGTGTTCGAGATGCGCGTGCGGTACAGCCGGGACACACCCTTGGCGTCCACGAGCTTGCCACCGACCCGCAGCCGGGTGAGGAAGGTCGAGGCCATGCCCGCGCGTCCCTTGTCGAGGAACTCGACGAGGGTGGCATGCGTGCCGACGGCGACGATGAGCTCCGCACCCTTGTCGTCGGCCAGGAGCATGGTGATGTCCTCGCTGGTCCCGGTGGCGGGGAAGACCACGGGGTCCACGCCGAGCGCCTTCACGCGCTCCAGCCCGGGAGCCTTGCCGTCGCGGTACGCGTGCACGACGATCTCCGCGCCGCAGGCCAGGGCCCGGTCGGACACGGAGTCCATGTCGCCCACGATCATGTCAGGCTGCCAGCCCGCGTCGATGATCGCGTCCGCGCCGCCGTCCACACCGATCAGCACCGGCGAGTTCTCCCTGATGTAGGAGCGCAGCAGCGCCAGGTCCTCCCGGTAGTGGTAACCGCGCACCACGATCAGTACTTGACGCCCCTCGATGGAGGTGCGGATGTCGGGCACTCCCACGCCATCGAGCAGGAGGTCCCGCTCGCGGCGCAGGTACGTCATGGTGTTCTCGGCGAACCGCTCGATCTCGGCCGACAGCCCCTCGCGGGCAGCGGCCATGTTCGCGGCCACCGTCTGCGACGTCTGATAGGTGCCCTTGGCCACCACCTCGCCGCCGACGACTATCTCGCCGCCGACGATCTCGACCTCGGCGCGCTCGTCCAACCCCATGATCGTCGGGCCGAGGTCGTCCACCAGGACGATCCCGGCCTCGACCAGGATGTTCGGACCCGTGTTGGGGTACCGGCCCGATGTCGACGGAGCGGCGTTCAGCACGGCGACCGGCCCGGCGGACACGAGGGCGTCCGCGGCCACGCGGTCGATGTCGACGTGGTCGATCACCGCGACGTCACCGTGGTCGAGCCGGGACGTGAGCTCCTTGGTGCGCGCTCCGATCCGGGCAGGACCGTGCACGGCGGCCTGCGTCAGTGCCAAGGACTGCGCGGTGGCGCTCTTCGCGGCGCTCTTGTCGGCGCGCTTCTCGGGTCGGGAGATCAGCTTCATCCGGTCTATCGTCCCACGACCGAGGATTCCAGGAGCTCCAGCGCGTGGGTCCGCGCCGTCTCCGAGTCGTCCTGGCCGGACAGCATGCGCGCCAGCTCCCGCACTCGTGCGTCAGCAGTGACCTCTCGCACGCCCGTAACCGTGATCATTCCGTCATCTTCACCCTGCGTGGTGGCGTCTCCGTCGGAGCTCTTGGTGACCACGAGATGCGCGTCCGCGAAGGCCGCGACCTGGGCCAGGTGGGTCACGACGACCACCTGGGTGCTGCGTCCGAGCTGCGCCAGACGGCGGCCCACCTCGACGGCGGCCCGGCCACCCACGCCGGCGTCGACCTCATCGAACACGAACGTGCTGCGCGGGGTGTCGGCTGTGCGCTCCGCGGCGGCGCCGCCAGACGTCGCCAGGGCCACCTCGAGCGCGAGCATCACGCGGGAGAGCTCACCGCCGGACGCGCCCTTGCCGAGCGGCCGTTCCGGCGCGCCCGGGTGCGGCACGAGCAGGAAGGTCACCTGGTCCGCGCCGAACGGGCCCGGCTGCTCGAGCGGCTCCACCGAGACGACGAGGTGGGCGCCGCCCATCGCAAGACCGTGCAGCTCATTGGTCACGGCGTCGGCCAGCTGGGACGCGCCACGGGCCCGCTCGGCGGTGAGGATCTCGGCCAGCCGCGCCAGCTCGCCGTCCAGCTCCGCCACGCGGTCGCGCATGGACGCGAGCCGGTCCCCGCCGTCGTCCAGGTCGAGCAGGCGCAGGCCCGCGTCGCTCGCCCACTGCAGCACCTCGTCGATGGTCTCGCCGTAGGAGCGGGTCAGCGCGTTCAGCTCAGCCATGCGGTTGTGCGCCGTCTCGAGCCCGGCCGGGTCCGCCTGCAGGTTGTCGACGTAGGCGGCGACGTCGGTGGCGACGTCGGACAGCAGGTAGCCCACCTCGGCGAACCGCGTGGCGAGCGCGCCGAGCTCCGCGTCGGAGTGCGCGGCGGCGTCCAGGGCGCGCCGTGCGCGCTCGACCAGCGCTATCGCGTTCTCCCGCGCGCCGTCGGCGTCCTCGCCGGCCACCGCCTCGTGTGCCTCGGTCGCCGCGGTGCGCAGGCCCTCCGCGTTGGACAGGCGCTCGATCAGGGCCTGCAGCTCGGCATCCTCGCCCGTCTGCGGGTCCACCCGCTCGATCTCCTCCAGGCCGATGCGCAGCAGCTCGACCTCGCGCGCCCGCTCGGCGCCGCGTGCCTCCAGGTCCGCGATCTCGGTCAGCAGGCCGCCCCGCTCGCTCCACGCCGCGCGGTAGGCGCCCAGCACCCGCTGGTGGGCCGGGCCCACGAACGTGTCCAGGGCGTCGCGCTGCTTGGCCGACGTGCGCAGCCGCAGCTGGTCGGACTGGCCGTGCACCGTGAACAGGTCCTCGGCGATCTCCGCGAGCACACCTTGCGGCACGGCCCGGCCGCCCAGGTGGGCGCGCGACCGGCCGTCGGCGATCGTGCGCAGGATCACGACGGTTCCGTCGTCCTCCACCTCGCCGCCCGCCTCGTCGACCCGTTCCAGCACGGCGTCGCGGCCGGAGACCCGCACCCGGCCCTCCACCGCCGCCGACGACGCGCCGGGGCGCACCGACTGCGGATCCGCCTTGGCGCCCATGAGCAGGTTGAGGCCCGTGAGCACCATCGTCTTGCCCGCGCCGGTCTCACCCGTGATGACGGTCAGGCCGTCGGACAGGGGTACCCGGGCCGAGCGGATGACGCCCAGGTTCTCGATAGCGATCTCCTCGAGCACCTGACTCCTCAAATCTCTGGTGTGGTCTCCGCAGAAGGTACATCCTCCGCGACAGCGTTCCCCGACCCGACACGGTCCCGCCAGCCCGATACGGGAAGATTGAACTTCGACACGAGGCGGTCCGTGAACGGCGCCGTCGAGAGCCGTGCGAGCCGCACCGTACCGCCCTGACGCACCACGACGCGAGATCCGCGGGGCAGCCGGATCTCCCGCCGCCCGTCGCAGGTCAGCACGCCCTCGACGGTCGACTGCGGCAGCACGTCGACCGTGTACCGCGACCGCGGGCCGATCACGAGCGGCCGCGCGAACAGCGCGTGCGCCGCCAGCGGCACCATGAGCACGGCGTCGACGTCGGGCCAGATCACCGGGCCGCCGCCCGAGAAGGCGTGCGCGGTGGAGCCCGTGGCCGTCGACATGATCAGGCCGTCGCACCCGAACGAGAGCAGCGGACGCCCGTCCACCCCGATCGCCACCTCCAGCATGCGGTCGCGGGTGGCCTTCTCGACCGTCGCCTCGTTCAGGGCCCAGCCCACCACCGGCTCCGCTGTGCCGGGCAGGTGCACCGCGACGTCGACCGTCGCGCGCTCCTCCACCTCGTAGTCGCGGGCCGCGAGCCGCTGCACGGCAGCCCGCAGGTCCTCCCGCTCCGACTCCGCAAGGAACCCGACGTGCCCCAGGTTCACGCCGAGCAGGGGCACGTCCGTGCCCCGGGTCAGCTCCGCCGCCCGCAGGATCGTGCCGTCGCCCCCGAGCACCATCACCGCCTCGGCCCCTGGGACGCCCTCGCGGACGCGGTTGGCGGCCATGTGGTCGCCGAACTCCTCGGCCAGCGCGTCGTCGTGCAGCGTGTACTCGAAACCCGCAGCCTTCAGCTCGCGCACGGCCTCGGACAGTGCCGCGACCGCCCGCGGGCGCCCGCCATGGGTCACGATCAAGACGCGCCTGGTCACGGCTTCCGCCCCTTCTGCTCGTCGGACCGCTCGATGTCCAGCCCGTCACCCCGCCACCCGCGCACGACGACGGCCGGCGGCTCCGGCGGGTGACCGGGCCGGTCACCGGTCTCGCCCTGTGCCGGGTCCCAGGCCACCGCTGCGGCGACAGCGTCCGCCACGGCCCGGTCGTGCTCGCGGGCCTGGTCGCCGGCGCCCCCGGCGGACAAGGGTCCGGCACCGGGGGCCAGCCACACAAAAAACTCGCGGTTACCACTCGGGCCCGGCAGCGGGCTCGGTACCACCGCGCACGCCCTCAGGCCCGCCTGTTCCGCGGCACGCACCACGCCCCGGACCGCGTCGGCGTGCAGGGCGGGCTCACGCACCACGCCGCCGCTGCCCAGCCGCTCGCGCCCGACCTCGAACTGCGGCTTGACCATCAGCAGCGCCTGCGAGCCCGGCCGCAGCACGCCCGCCACGGCCGGCAGCACCACGGTCAGGGAGATGAACGAGAGGTCGGCGACCACCAGGTCGGGCGCCTGCGCGAGGTCGTCCGGCGTCAGGTCGCGGACGTTGTGGCCCTCGACGACCGTCACCCGATCGTCGGCCCGCAGCGCCGGCACCAGCTGGTCGTGCCCCACGTCGACCGCGACCACGTGGGCGGCGCCCCGGCGCAGGAGCACGTCGGTGAAGCCGCCCGTGGACGCCCCGAGGTCGGCGCAGAACGCGCCCTCGACGCGCGGCCCGCCCGGAACCCGGGCCAGCGCGTCCAACGCGCCGGCCAGCTTGAGCGCGGCGCGCGACACGAACTCGTGCTCCGGGTCGGGCCCGGGCGCGACGGACACGTCCGCGCCGTCGGCCACCGCCGACGACGGCTTGACCACCGCCCGGCCCTCGATCCGCACGCGACCGGAGGCGACGAGCTCCGCGGCGTGCCGCCGTGACCGGGCCAGCCCACGGCGGACCAGCACCGCGTCCACCCGCGCGCTCGCTGTCATCGTCACCACCGTCAGGCGTCACCGCTCAGATGCGCCCGCAGGGCGTCGTGCACGGTCTCGAACCGGGCGACGTGGTCCGCCGGCGGCAGGTCGTCGAGCCCGTCGAGCGCATCAAGGGCATTCCGGACGCCCGCGTCGGGATCGGCCGGGCCGCTCGAAGGTCCTTCGGTCTCGTAGAACTCGTCCATCGTGCGTCAACGCTCCACTGTGCTCGTTCGTGCCCGTCGGCGCCTGTCGCGCCTGCCTCGGGCCGTCTGCCTGCTGCCACACACGGTACCCGCCACCTCCGACAGAACCCGGGAGAAGTAACCGGACTCCGCCGACGGCGACGGGCCCCGCAGCCGAATGCAGACTTTCTCGCGCCCGCGACGAGCGACTGCAGACCTTGGTGCGGACGGGCACCCCGTATCCGCTACCAACTCTGCACTCACCGAATCAGGGGGCGGCGAAGTCTGCGCTCGGAACGGCTCAGGCGGAGACGGCAAGGTCCGGGACCGTCTCCTCCGCCACCGTCTCCCCCGCGTCGACGGCGGACCACACCGCGGCGCACGCGGCGCGCACCAGGTCGATCCCCGAACCGTCGAGCCGCAGCCCGCCGTCGGCCACTTGGGCGGCCGCCCCACCGCAGACGTGCCAGCCGTCGGTGAGGACCGGCGCGGGGTGCGGCTCCAGCAGCGCCCGGAGGTCGGCGCCCAGGAACGACGGCCGCTCCCCCGGCACGGCGAGCACGGCGTCGCGCGCCGTCGAGACCCCCGTCAGCACGTGCAGGCCGGGGTACCCGCCGCCGCGCGCGCCCGCGAGGTCCGTGTCCAACCGGTCGCCGATCACCAGCGGCCGGGTGGCCTCGGCCCGCTCGACCGCCAGCCGGTACATGGTGGGCGACGGCTTGCCCGCGCTGTCCGGGGTGATGCCGGTGGCCGACCGCACGGCGCCGACCAGCGCGCCGTTCCCCGGCGCGAACCCGCGCGCCGTCGGGAGCGACAGGTCCAGGTTGCTCGCCACGTGCCACGCGCCGCTGCCCACCGCGTAGGCGGCCTCGGCGAGCTGGGTCCAGCCCACCTCGGGCGCGTATCCCTGCGCGACGGCGTCCGGCTCGTCGTCCGCCGAGTCCACCACGGTGAAGCCCGCCGACCGCACGGCCGTCACCAGGCCCTTGCCGCCCACGACCAGCACCTTCGCCCCCGGGTCCAGCCGGGTGGTGAGCAGCGCGGCACACGCCTGAGCGGCAGTCATCACCTCGTCCGGGTCCGTCGGGATGTCCAGGCCCGTGAGCTGCCCGGCGACGTCCTCCGGCTCGCGCGACGCGTTGTTCGTCACGAACACCAGCCGCATCCCGCCCGACCGCGCCGCGGTCAGGCTGACCGACGCGTGCTCGATCGGCAGGTGCCCCTTGTACGCCACGCCGTCCAGGTCGACGAGCGCGAGGTCGTAGGCAGTGGCGAGCGGGGCGTCGCTCGCCAGCAGCCCGGCAGCTGCCCTCACTCCTTCTCCTGCCCGACGTCGGACCGGTCGCCCTCGGTGTCCGCTGCATCCTCGGTGCCGTTCACCTCGGGCGCGGTGGGTGCCTCGCCGGCGTCCGGCTGGTCGTCCGTGGGCTCGTCCGCCTCGTCGGCGGGCTTCTCCGCGGGCTCCTCGTCGGACTCTTCAGCGGACTCCTCGTCGGACTCAGGGTCGCTCGGCTCGTCGACGGCGTCCGCCTCGGGCTCGTCCTGGCCGTCGGACGGGGGGTCGCCCTCTTCGGGCTCGTCGTCCTCGTCGTCCTCTTCTGGCTCGTCGGCCGAATCGGCAGAGTCTGCCGAATCTCCAGAGTCGGCTGAGTCCGGCGAGTCCGCGGAGTCGGCGGAGTCGGCGTAGTCGGCGGAGTCCGACGAGTCCGACGAATCGGCGGAGTCCGCCGGCTCGTCCTCGCCCTCCTCCTCGTCGTCCGGCTCGCTGTCCGAGTCCTCGGACTCGTCGTCGGAGCCAGATTCGTCGTCGGACTCGTTGTCGGAGTCGGCCTCGTCCTTCGCGAACTCCTCCGGGTGGTCGGCGACGTACTCCTCCTCGGCGAGCGCCGCGTCGTCCTCGACGTCGAACACCGTGATGTCCTCGTCCGGAGCGGTCGCGCCGATCGCCCGCTCGAGCGCCTTGCTGTCGACCGAGGCGAGCAGGGCCGCGGCCTCGTCGGTCCGGCCGGCGGCCTCGAGCGCCAGCGCGCGCGCCTGCAGGACCCGCAGGCCGAGATCACCCTGGGCGTCCTCAGCCGCGACCTTGTCGAGCACGGCCAGGGCGGCGTCATGCTCGCCCAGGTCAGAGCGGGCGCCGCTCGCCACGATCGCGAGCTCGACGCGTCCGGTCGCGTCGAGCGACGCGGCCTCCTCCGACGCCGCGAGCGCCAGTGCGCGCTCCGGACGGCCGAGGCCGCGCTCGGCATCGGCCATGATCGGCAGGTGCTCCGAGGAGCCGTTGAGCCGGCGGACGGTGCGCAGCTCGCGCAGCGCCTCCGCGAAACGGTTCGTGTGGTAGGCGGCCAGGCCCGCGGCCTCACGAACGATGTCGATCCGGCCCGCGCCGCGCACGGCCGCCTGGGTGTGCTCGTAGGCACGCTCCGGGTCGACGTCGAGCAGCCGGCCCGCCATCACGAGGTGCAGCCCGACGTACTCGGCGTGCTCCTTGCTCAGCCCGCGCAGGCGCCCGCGCACGTCGCGGTCGAGCTGGCTGAACGACGCGTCCTCGGCGATCTCCGGCTCCGGAGGGCGCGGGGCGCGCTCCTCGCGCTCGCCCCGGGCGTCCTGGCGCGGACGGTCGTCGCGGTCGCCGAACGAACGACGCGGACGGTCCCCACCACGGTCGTCCCGGCGCGGACGGTCACCGTCGTTGCCCCGGAACGAACGGGCCGGGCGGTCGTCGCGGCCCCGGGAGTCCCGGGCACCGCGGTCCTCGCGGTCGCCGAACGAGCGTCGCGGACGGTCGTCGTCCCGGCGTGCGGGACGGTCCGTGCCGCGGTCGTCACGACGGGCCGGGCGCTCGGCGCCCCGCTCCTCGAACGAACGGCGAGGACGATCGCCACCACGGTCCTCGAAGGAGCGGCGCGGACGGTCGCCATGACTCGGACGGTCGCTGTCGCTCCCACGGAACGGACGAGCCCCGCGGTCGTCGCGCCCCTGGCTGTTCCGGGCACCGCGGTCGTCGCGGTCGCCGTGGGGACGGCGCGGACGCTCGTCGTCGCTGCGCCGGAACGGACGGTCGGTACCCCGGTCGTCGCGGCGCGGACGGTCGCCGCGGTCCTCGAAGGAGCGGCGCGGACGGTCGTCGCGGTCGCCGAACGAACGGCGCTGCCGGTCATCGTCGTTGCGCCGGAACGGGCGGTCGGTACCCCGGTCGTCACGACGGTACGGCCGGTCGCCGTCCCGGCGCGCCGGACGGTCGCCGCCGCGGTCCTCGAACGAGCGGCGCGGGCGGTCGTCGTCCCTGCGGGCCGGGCGGTCGTCGTCCCGGCGCACCGGACGGTTCCCCCCGCGGTCGTCGAAGCTGCGCCGCGGCCGGTCGTCACGGTCGCCGAACGAACGCCGCGGCCGGTCGTCACGGTCGAAGCTCCGGCGCGGAGCGTCGTCCCGGCGTGCGGGACGGTCGTCGTCCCGGCGCGCCGGACGGTCGTGCTCGCGCCGCACAGGACGCCCGCCGTCGCGACGCACCGGCCGGTCGCCGCCGCGGGCGTCCCGGTCCTCGTACGGCCGACGCGAACGATCGCCCTCGTTCCCGCCGCACGGGCGGTCAGTGCGTGCGCCGCGGTCGTCGCGGCCGCCGCGGTTGTCCCGGTCCCCGTAGGAACGGCGCGGACGGTCGTCATCGTTGCGGCGGGGCGCGCGGTCGCCGGCGCCTCGGTCGTCGCGACGAGGGCGGTCGGCCCCGCGGTCCTCGTACGACCGGCGCGGACGGTCGTCGTCCCGGCGCGGAGCGTCGCCACCGCGAGGGCCGTCGTACCGGCGGCCCCGGTCACCACCGCGCTCTCCGCCGCGGTCGTCGCGACGCGGCCCCCGGCCTTCGTTGCGGCTGGCGCCCTTGCGCTCGCCGCGGCGGTCGCCCTCGCGGTCGTTCCCCTGGTCACGGGGCGTTTCGTTCACGGTGTTCCCTTCGATGACAGATGCCCGCCCATTCTCCCATGCGGGCGCCCGTCTCCCGGGACCGAAGAGCTGTGACGTGCGCGGCCGACGCCGTCCGCGCACCACGCTGTCACACCCGCGCCGGAACGACCTCCGGGTTGTAGGCGTCGGACTTGCGCAGCATGCGCATCGCCGTCAGCACCAGGGCGGCGACCACGACCAGCAGCACGACCAGACCCGCGTTGAACGCGAATCCGAAGATCCACAGGTAGCCGATGCCGCCCGCCGCGAGGCAGTAGTAGGTCATCGGCAGGATCGTCTTGCGAATCAGGTCGCCCTCGCGCCCGAGCAGGCCCACGGTCGCGGCGGCGGCCACCACGTTGTGCACGGCCACCATGTTGCCCGCGGCCCCGCCCACGGCCTGCAGCGCGACCACGGTCTCGGGCGACGCCGCGCCGACGCCGAGCCCGGTGTTGAACTGGAACAGCGAGAACATCATGTTGGACACCGTGTTCGAGCCGGCCACGAACGCCCCGAGGGCGCCGATGAACGGCGACACGATCGGCCAGCCCTGCCCGGCCAGGTCGGCCGCGGACTGCGCCACGGTGACGGGCATCGAGTCCAGCCCGGCGGCGTTGAAGTCGGGCCCGGAGTTGATGAAGATGCGCACCAGCGGCACCGCGCAGAGCAGCGCGAACGCCGCCCCGCCGAGCTGTCCTCCGGCGACCTTCCACGACGCCTTGATCTGCTCGCCCTTCATGCCGTGCAGCACGTACGTGAGGAGGCACGCGAGCAGGAAGATCGCGCCCGGCGAGTACAGCAGCTCCAGGTTCTGGCTGATCCCGGTGCCGAAGATGTTCGCCACCTCGAGCGCCGCCGGGCCCATGAGGAAGTCCTTGATCGCCGGGACGTTCCGGGTGACGAGAATCAGCGCCGCCACGATCACGTACGGCGACCAGGCCCGCGCCATCGACATCTTGCGAGTCAGCGTGGCCGCTTCCTTCGTCGGGTCGACGGTGCCCATCCAGCGGTCGCTCCAGCGCTCGCGCGGCGGGAAGTCCCACACGTCCTTGGGCATGAGGAAGCCCTTCGAGGACGTGAACATCACGAGCACCAGCCCGAGGAACCCACCCAGCATCGCGGGGAACTCCGGCCCCAGCACGTAGGCGACGGTCACGTACGGCACGATCATCGCGAGCGCGGCGTAGATCGCGAACGGCGCGACGGCGAGGCCCGAGCGGAACGACCGCTTCTCGCCGTAGAACCCGCACATCAGAGTGACCAGGATGAGTGGCACCAGGATGCCGACGATCGCGTGGATGGTCGCCACCTGGGTGGCGGTGTGGGCGACGAAGCCCAAGTGGTCCAGCCCCAGGGCGTCGGCCCGCGCCTGCACCTCGGGTGCGAGCGCGCCGGAGGTGTCGGCCAGCCCGGTCCCGATCCCGGTCAGCATCGGCGTGCCGACGGCGCCGAAGCTCACCGGCGTGGACTGGATGATGAGGCCGGCCATGACGGCGGCCGCGGCGGGGAACCCGAGCGCCAGCAGCAGCGGCGCGACGACGGCGGCGGGCGTGCCGAACCCGGCGGCGCCCTCGATGAACGACCCGAACAGCCAGGCGATGATGATCACCTGGACCCGCCGGTCGGGGCTGATCGTGGTGAAGCCCGCGCGGATGGTCTCCAGCGCGCCGCTCTTGGTGAGGGTCTCCAGCATGAGCAGCGCGCCGAAGATGATCCAGAGCAGGCCGATCGCGATCAGCAGGCCCTGCACCACCGACGCGCTGATCGCGACCAGCGACATCTTCCACGCGAACAGGGCGATGACCACGACCACCGCGAGGCCGACCGGCATGGCCGTCCGGGCGGGCCATCGGAACCCGAGCAGGAGGGTTCCCACGACGAGGATCGGGAGGAGGGCGAGCAGGGCAAGGACGCCGAGGTTCTCCATGGTGACTCCAGTCCGGCCGCGCTGCCGGGTAGGGTTCGCTAGATATTTCGCATGTCGGAACTATCACTCCACGTACCGACAAACGTAGCAGTTACCCCAGGCAAACGGGAGTACCAGAATTCACCCGAGCCCAAGCCGCCGACCGGACGCAGGCCCGGACCGGCACCCGCGGGCTCAGCCGACCAGCTCCCCCGGCCCGACGCCGCGCAGCGACGCGTCCAGGACCAGCACCATGTGCGCCGTCGGCATCTCCCGCCCCTGCCGGCGCAGCGCGTCGGTGATCTGCAGCAGGCAACCCGGGTTGGACGTGACCAGCAGGTCGGCGCCCGTCGCGGCCACGTTCGCGGCCTTCCGGTCCCCCAGCTCCCGCGCGGGCTCCGGGTTGGTCAGGTTGTAGATGCCCGCGGACCCGCAGCACATGTCGCCGTCGCCGATCTCCTTGACCACGAGCCCCGGGATCGTCGCGAGCACCGCCCGCGGCTGCGCTTTCACACCCTGGGCATGCCGCAGGTGACACGCATCGTGATAGGCGACGGTCATCGGCAACGGGTGCCGCGGCGCGACGGGTTCCAGCTCGGCCAGCACCTCCGAGATGTCCCGGGTCCTCGCCGCGAAGTCCGCCGCCCGCTCCGCGTACTCGGGGTCGTCCGCGAGCAGGTCCGCGTAGTCCTTCATGGTGGACCCGCACCCGGCCGAGTTGGCCACTATCCGCTCCACGCCCGCGCCCGCGAACGTGTCGATGAGCGCCCGCGCGTAGTCGAGCCCCTCGCTCTCGCGCCCCGCATGCACGGACAACGCCCCACAGCACCCCTGGTCGGGCGGCACGACGACGTCGCATCCCTCCGCCGCCAGCACCCGCGCCGTGGCGGCGTTGACACCCGGGTAGAACTCCCGCTGCACGCAGCCCAGCAGCATCCCGACGGTCATCCGCTTCGCGCCGACGGCGGGCACGAGCGCGGGCACCGGAACCCGCGGCCCCACCGGCGGCGCGATGGCCTCCATCGTCGCCAGCGTCGGGGACATCCGTGCGAGCGCAGGCCGCACCAGCCTCGACAGGCCCATGCGCTGGTACAGCGCGAGCAGGGGTCGGACCAGCCGCAGCCGCTCGGGGCGGGGGAACAGCGCGAAGATCGCCGACCGCAGCAGCCGCTGCCCCCGCGTTCGGTGCTCGGCGCCGCGCCGCTCGACCTGCTGCCGGGTCGCCTCGAGGAGATTGTCGTACTGCACCCCGGACGGGCACGCGGTCACACACGCCATGCAGCCGAGGCACGCGTCGACGTGCTGCACCAGCGACGGCGACATGGGCTCGCCCTCGAGCCCTTCCTTCATGAGATAGATCCGCCCGCGCGGCGAGTCCATCTCCTCGCCCCACAGCGAGTACGTGGGGCAGGCCGGCAGGCAGAACCCGCAGTGCACACAGTCGTCGATCAGCTCGCGGGCGGGCGGATGATGCTCGTCGAACGCTCCGAGCAGGTCCGGCTTCGCCTCGGTCATCAGATGCCTCCCACGAATCGGCCGGGCGCCAGGTTGCGTCCGGGATCGAGCTGCCGCTTGACCGCGCGCATGATGTCGAGCCCGCCCACCGGCCCCCACGCGTCGAGCGCCGCGCGCACGTCCCGCGAGGCGCGCAGCACGGTCACGGTCCCCTCCCGCGGGCTGGGCGCTGCCCCCCGGAGGTGCCCGACGGCGGACGCGGTCGCCTCGGGCGATCCCGTCACCACCACATGCAGCACCCCGGCGGCGGTCCCGCGCAGGGCCACGCCGACGCCGTACCGCTGCTCCGCCTCAAGCGCCGCCACCAGCAGACCAGCCACCCCGGTGAGCGTCGCGGTCGCCTTGGCATAGGTTTCGACAGGCTCAGCCCGCATCGCCCCCGGCAACGCCGCCCACCACCCGGGCGGCACGTCCTGGACCCGCCCGCCCAGCACCTCCGCCGCGGCAGCAGCCCGAGGCCCGACGGCGTTCCCCGACCCCTCCAGCAGCACCGCCGCCTCGGCGACGTCGCTCCCCGCGGGCCGGTCGATCTCCACGGCGGCAGGCGCGAGCTGCGAGGCGACGACGTCACGGGCCCGGGCGGCGACGTCGGCCAGCGGGCCGGTGGCGAGGACGAACGCCCGTTCCGGCCGGGCCGGGTGCAGCCGGAACGCGGCCCGCACCACCACCCCGAGGGTGCCGTACGCGCCGGTCAGCAGCTTGGCCAGGTCGTACCCGGCGACGTTCTTGACCACCTTGCCGCCCGAGGACGCGACGGTGCCGTCGGCGAGCACGACCGTGGCCCCGAGCACCAGGTCGCGGATCCCGCCGCGCTGCAGCCGGCGCGGCCCGGACGCACCGGTCGACAGCGCGCCGCCCACAGTGGAGCCGCCCTCGAGCCGTTCCGGCGGCAGGTCCACGACGAGCTCCTGCGCGGCTGCCCCGACGGTCTCCAGCAGAGCTGCGACGGGCAGCCCTGCCTCGGCCACCGCCACGAGGTCGCCCGCGCCGTGCTCCACGAGCCGGTCCAGGCCCGTGGTGTCCAGGACCAGGTCCACGCGCTCAGGTGGCGCGCCCCAGTCCAGGGCCGTCGCGGCGCCGCGGGCCACGGTGACCAGCCCCTGCGCGGTCGCCTCGCGCAGCACACCGGCCACTCCGTCCGCCGACGCCGGCCGCGCGACCGCCGTCGCGGGCACCCCGTCCACGGCGTCGGCCGGACCCGCCTCCCGGACCTCGCCGCCGTCCTGCTTCAGCGCGTCCTCGAGCCGCTGCAGGTCCGCCATCAGAAGACCTCCGCCACGCCGGACTCCGCCAGCGGGTGCGCGCCCCGGTGCCGGCCCGGCTGCTCGCCGCACAGCCGTGGCGTCGGGAACACCTTGCCCGGGTTGGCGATGCCCTCCGGGTCGAAGGCGCAGCGCAGCGCCTGCATGGTGTCGAGATCGTCGGACGTGAACATGCGCGGCATGTGCTTGGCCTTGTCAGCGCCGACGCCGTGCTCGCCGGTGATCGAGCCGCCGTGCTCCAGGCACAGGTCGAGGATCCCGCCGGCCACCTCCTCGGCACGGTCGAAGGCGCCCTCGACCGAGCCGTCGAACAGCACCAGCGGATGCAGGTTGCCGTCGCCGGCGTGGAACACGTTCGCGACCCGCACTCCGGCGCTCTCGCCGAGCTCGGCGATCTGCCGCAGCACCAGCGGCAGCGCCGTCCGCGGGATCACGCCGTCCTGCACGATGTAGTCCGGACTGATCCGGCCCACCGCGGCGAACGCGGACTTGCGGCCCTTCCAGATCAGGGCGCGCTCCTCGTCGTCGGCCGCCACGCGCACCTCGAAGGCGCCTGCCTGGCCGCACAGCTGCACGACGTCGTCGAACTCCCCCGCGACGTCGGGCGACGGCCCGTCCAGCTCGACCACGAGGACGGCGCCCGCGCCGGCCGGGTAGTTGCAGTGCACTGCCGCCTCCGCGGCCTCGATCGCGAGGGCGTCCATCATCTCGATGGCGGCGGGGATCACGCCGGCGGAGATGATCGCCGAAGTGGCGGCCCCGGCGTCGTCCATGGAGCGGAAGGCCGCGAGCAGGGTCCGGACCTCTTGCGGGAGCCGCGTCAGGCGCACCGTGACCGAGGTGACGATGCCGAGCGTGCCCTCGCTGCCGACCAGCGCGCCGAGCAGGTCGTACCCGGGCGGATCGGGTGCCTTGCCGCCGATCTCGACCTGGTCGCCGCCGGGTGTCACCAGGTCGACGCCGGTGACGTGGTTGGTGGTGAAGCCGTACTTGAGGCAGTGCGCGCCGCCCGAGTTCTCGGCGACGTTCCCGCCGATCGAGCACACGGACTGGCTGGATGGGTCGGGCGCGAAGTAGTACCCGTCCGGGCTGGTCGCGGCCGTGAGCTGCAGGTTGATCACCCCCGGGTCGACGACGGCGCGCTGGTTCGCGACGTCCACCTCCCGGATCGCACGCAACTGCGACATGACCACGAGGACGCCCTCGGCGTGCGGCAGAGCACCGCCCGACAGCCCGGTCCCCGAACCGCGTGCGACGAACGGCACACCATGCCGCGCGCAGGCCCGAACGGCGGTCGCGACGTCGTCCGGGCTCCGCGCGAGAACCACCACACCCGGCACGACCCGATAGGCCGCCAGCCCGTCACACTCATACGTCCGACGCCGCTGCCGATCGGTGATCACCCGCTCGACACCGAGCTCGCCGCTGAGCTCAGCAATGACGACGTCCAACGCCGCGGCTGCAGCCATGGCCATGAGCAACCTCCTCGTTGCGGCCTGCTTCTTCAGCAGTTGTTGTGGGCACTCAACCGGCTCGGGTCAGGGCATTCGGTCGTAGGCCGGGAGCGTGAGGAAGTCCGCGTAGTCGTCCGCCACCGCCACCTCGAGGAACGTCTGCTTCGCCTCCTCGTAGTCTCCCGCGTCGTAGTCTCCCGCGTCGCCCGGCAGCTTGGCGATCTCCTCCTCGACGATCCGGTCGATCAGCTCACGCGTGACCTGGTGACCGGTGTCGGCGAGCGTCACGTCGTTGTGCAGCCACTGCCACACCTGCGACCGGGAGATCTCCGCGGTCGCGGCGTCCTCCATGAGATTGAAGATCGCGACGGCGCCGAGCCCGCCGAGCCACGCCTTGAGGTACTGGATGCCCACCGAGATGTTGTTCCGCAGACCCGCCTCAGTGACGTCCCCGGGTGTCGCGGCGACGTCGAGGAGCTGCGCCGCCGTGACGTGCACGTCTTCGCGAGTCCGGTCGATCTGGTTCGGCTTGTCGCCCAGCACGGAGGTGAAGACCTCTTTGCAGAGCTCCACCATGCCGGGGTGCGCCACCCAGGATCCGTCGAACCCGTCGTTCGCCTCGCGAGTCTTGTCATCACGGACCTTCGCGAACGCCGCCGCGTTGACGACCTCGTCGCGGCTCGGGATGAACGCGGCCATGCCGCCGATGGCGTGCGCCCCACGGGTGTGGCAGGTCTTGACCAGCAGCTCGGTGTACGCCCGCATGAACGGGACCGTCATCGTGACGGCGTTGCGGTCGGGCAGCATGAACTCCGTGCCGCGGGTGCGGAACGACTTGATCACCGAGAACATGAAGTCCCACCGGCCGGCGTTCAGGCCGGAGCTGTGGTCGCGGAGCTCGTAGAGAATCTCCTCCATCTCGAACGCCGCGGGGTAGGTCTCGATGAGGACCGTGGCGCGGATGGTGCCCTGCGGGATGCCGAGGAAGTCCTGCGCCAGCACGAACGCGTCGTTCCAGAGCCGCGCTTCCAGGTGCGACTCCATCTTGGGCAGGTAGAAGTACGGGCCCTGCCCCTTCTCGATCTGCCGCAGGCCGGCTGTGGCGAGATAGAGCGCGAAGTCCACCAGGCTGCCCGACATGGGTCGGCCGTCGACCAGGACGTGCTTCTCCGGCAGGTGCCAGCCGCGCGGGCGCACGATGATCGTGGCCAGCTCCTCGTCCGGCTTCAGTGCGTAGTGCTTGCCGTTCTCGCCGGTGAAGTCGATGGTGCGGTTGATGGCGTCGAGCAGGTTGAGCTGCCCGCCGACGACGGCGCTCCACTGCGGCGTGTTGGCGTCCTCGTGGTCCGCGAGCCATGCCTTCGCGCCGGAGTTCAGCGCGTTGATCGTCATCTTCCGGTCGGTGGGGCCGGTGATCTCGCACCGACGGTCCTCGATTCCGGGTGCCGGCGGGGCGACGCGCCACGTCGGGTCGTCGCGGATGTGCTTGGTCTCGGGCAGGAAGTCCAGGGTGCCGCCAGCGGCCAGGTCCTCGACCCTCCGCTGCCGGGCCGCGAGGAGCTCGAGACGCCGGTCGTCCAGCGCGCGGTGGAGGGCGACGATCAGCTCCAGCGCCCGCGGCGTCAGCACCTCCTCCGCGCGCGGTGCGATCTCGCCGGTGATCGTCAGGCCGTCCGGTGTGTCCACGTCTCTTCCCTCGGTCGATGGGCTTGATTCCTTCATCGCCATATTCCACGATGCGGAAACCAAATACTTCCTAGCGAAAACACTAGGTCGCCGACGGCGCGCGGTCAACGCAGGGCTCAGCCCCCGGACAGATCCGCCGCCACATCACGGGCGACCTCGTGCAGTACCGGCACCGCCCGCTCCCCGAACTCGAACGACACACGTGCCGCCGGGCCCGACACGGACAACGCCGTCGGCACCGGCGCGCCCGGCACGACGACGGCGAAGCACCGCACGCCGATCTCCTGCTCGCCGTCGTCCACGGCGTACCCGCGTTCGCGGATCTCGGTCATTGCCGCCAGTAGCGCGTCGACGTCGGTGATCGTCCGGTCGGTCGCGGGGGCCAGACCGGCCCTGGCCGCGATGTCGCGCACCGCCGCGTCGGGAAGCTCGCCCAGGAGCGCCTTGCCGACACCGGTGCTGTGCAGGTGCACGCGCCGCCCCACCTCGGTGAACATCCGCATAGAGTGCGACGACGCCGCCTGGGCCACGTACACGGCCATCTCTCCGTCGAGCATGGCGAGGTTCGCCGTCTCCCCGAGCTCACGCGCGATCCTCGCCAGGTGCCGCCGCGCGCCCGACCCGAGCTGGCGGCCCGCGGCCTCGCCCAGACGCATCATCCGAGCGCCGAGCGCATAACGTCGCGACGGAAGTCGCCGGGCATAGCCACGGGCCACCAAAGTCCGCATCAGTCGGTGGATGGTCGGCAGCGGCAGCCCCGACTGCTCCGAGAGCTCGCTCAGGCCGGCATCACCGCCCAGCTCTGCCAGAATCTCGAGCAGGTCGAGCGCTCGCTCGACCGACTGCACACCAGGCTCTGCCACGTCGCCTCCCGTTCGAACCGCCGGAGCTACCGGCCAACGGAAGTAGCATTCCACAAGGTGGAACAGACGTGTTGTGGCTCGGGCCGCGGGCCGGCGCGGTCCTAGAAATGCAGTAAGGGGGTGGGATGGTCCCTCACCTCACGGGTGAGAAGACC
>NZ_UWYY01000024.1 GCF_900608595.1 Promicromonospora panici
CCAGATCCGCGACCATTCCGACCGCTTCACCGCCCGGGGCAGTTCCTCAAACTTACCAGATTCTTTCGGCCGATCAAATTCGCTTCCGTTCTCAGAACTGAAAGGAATTGCACCTGCCTGCCGAATTCGGCAACCACATCTCATTTCAGGGGGCACGAAGCTCACCCGGCCTTGCGATGTGGGTTTCAGCCCCGGCGCGGCCACCCTGCCGTTACCGGCTGGTGTCCGTCTGCCCGGCGGGCTGACCTGGAGAACATTACACACGATCCCGCCTGGACGCCACTTCGCCGGAAGTGGTCTGCGGCACATGGTGTTTTCGCAGGTCAAGACGTGTTTTGAACAGACCATGACGCAACGCCGGGCGGTGCTTGTGACGGGGGCCACCCCAACGGGTCGGAAGTACCCCTCCGGCGCACTCGGCCGACCGTGCGTTAGCCGGTCCCGCACCAACATTTTCCGCAGCCACGCCCCGCTCACCACTTGGCGGCCCGGGTACTACGTTCGACCCGTGACACCCGAGCCCACGGCGGCATCCCCGGCCGACAACGCGACATCCTCAGCACAGAACACGGCACAGAGCACGGCACCGGCCGCTGCGCCGAACACGACCGCGGCGCCCACCGGCGTCGTGCGCCGCGCGACCGTCGAGGACGCGGCCGAAGCCGCGTGGCTCGCGGCCCTCACCTTTCCCCTCGCGTGCCCGCCCCAGGCCTCGCGGTCCGAGATGGCCACGCACATCGCCGAGAAGCTGACGCCCGCGCAGTTCCGCGCGTGGGCCGCGAGCGACGAGCACGCGTTGCTCGTGTATGACGACGGCACCCAGCTGCTCGGCTACGCGCTCCTCGTCCTCGGTTCGCCCGCGGGTGCCGCGGAGGCCGACGCCGTCCGTGCCGCGAGCGGGCGCGACGCTCCGTACGTCGAGCTCTCCAAGATCTACGTGCAGCCGGACGCCCAGGGCGGCGGCGTCGCCGGCGACCTCATGCGGGCCGCGTCGGACACGGCGGCCGAGCTCGGGGCGGGCCTGCCGTTCTGGCTGGCGACGAACGAGCAGAACCTGCGCGCCCAGGCCTTCTACCGCAAGAGCGGCTTTGAGGTGGTCGGCAAGCGCACCTATGTCGTGGGCGGGCTGGCGCACGACGACGTGGTGCTGCTGCGCAACCGTTGACGTTCAGCCGGTCCCGCCACTGGGAAACCGAAGAGGGGGTGCGGCCGACGCCGGACGGCGTCGGCCACACCCCTCTCCCCTACCGGATCAGCAGCGCGCGGCGCGCAGCGACCGGATCTCGACGTACGACCGCTCGGCGTTGCCGAACGAGTCGACCGGGAAGCCCGGTGCGGCCACCGAGGCGGCGTTGTCCTGCTCCCAGATGCCGTGCCGTCGGCCCGAACCCGCGAGCGCCGACAGGAACTCGGTGTACGGCAGGTCGCCGGCCCCGAACTCCACGATGTCGTAGCCTCGCTCGCTCTCCGGGTTGGCGTCGCCGTCCTTGAGGTGCAGGAGCGGGTAGCGGTGCGGGTTGCGCTTGACGTAGTCCACCGGCTCGAAGCCCGGGTAGCGGTGCTGGCCCACGAACGCCCAGTAGACGTCCATCTCGAGGAACACCTTCCTCGGGTCGGTGTTGTCGTAGAAGACGTCGTAGAGCCGGACGTCCGGGTTGTCGGTGGCGAAGCTGAACTCGCCGTCGTGGTTGTGCTGGTAGAACTTCAGGCCGCGGGCGGACGCCGCCGCCCCGAAGCCGTTGAACTGCTCGGCGGCGGCGAGGTAGCCCGCGACCGTGCGGTTGTTCGTGGGCGCCTGCGCGGTGCCGATGTGCTCCATGCCGAGGATCTCGGCGATGTCGAGCTCGCGCTCCATGTTGTTGGCGAAGTCCGCGATGCCGCGGTGCGAGCCGACGGCGCGCAGGCCGTTGTCGTCCAGCAGCTGCCGGATCTCCTCGGGGGTGATCGCGCCGACCTGCCCCTGCGTGTACCCGGCGAACTCGACCTCTGCGTACCCCATGTCGGCGAGCCGCTCGAACACGGTGCGGAAGCCGAGCGAGGAGACCTTGTCCCTGATCGAGTACAGCTGGATGCCGATCTGGCCGGCGGGCACGAGCACCCGGCCCCGGCCGGCGGTCGCCGCTCCGGTCGCCGTCGTGGGGGCGAGGGTCGCGGCGGCAGCGCTGCCCGCGAGACCGGCACCGGCCAGCGACGCCGCGCCCACGGCCACGGTGCCGCCGGCCAGCCTCAGGAAGTTTCTGCGGTTGACGTCAGTGCGTGATTCCATCACTGCTCTCCTTCGGTCTGAGCGGCCCCGGTCGGGCCGGTCGAGTTCTGTGTCGCCGCGGGCGACGTTCCGACGCCTTCGCCGACCATCGTCACGGCGTCGACGTCCAGCGAACCGGTGGCTGTGACGTAGAGCGTTCCGGTGCTCTCCCGGGCGCGGAACGCCAGGTCGACGTCCTGCCAGGTGCGGCCGGACACCTTGGCCGTGGCGAACGGCTTGGTGGTCGGCGAGCCCCAGCGGAGCTGGAGCGCGCCCTTGCCGCGCACGGTCGCGGTGGCGCTGTCGATGCCGGACAGGCTCACGCGCTCGAGAGCGAGCGAGTCCTTCTTGCCCAGGCCGGCCACATAGGCGCCGGCCGACGCCGCCTCGTCCTGGACCACCTCGACACCCTTGAGGGTCGCGTGCTCCGCCTGCTGCAGCTTCGGGTTCAGGCGCAGCGTCGCCTCGCCGGCGGCAGGCGGCAGTCCGTTGGCTCCGTTGTCGGTGTACGTGATGACGACGGCGCCGTACAGGTCCGCGTCCGCTCCGTGCTCCGGCGAGTTCGGGTCGGTCGGCAGGACGCCGGTGCAGCCCGTGCCCGAGACCTCGGGGTGGGCGTGCTCGTCATGACCGAGCCCGTAGGACCACGCGACCCGGCTGCAGACCGTCTCGGTGCCGTCCTCGGCGTCCTGCGTGCTCACCTGGAACGGCACGCCGTCGCCCCAGTCGAAGAACCCGCCGTCCGCCGGGAGGTCGACCGTGACCTCGGGTGCCTCGTTACCGACGCTGATCTGCTGCGAGGTCAGCGAGAACTTGGTGCGCGCGTCGGTCACCCGGAGGCGAGCCGTGTACAGGTCGAGGTCGCTGTAGGTGTGGGTGGCCTGGACACCGCTGGCGTCGAACGTGCCGTCGCCGTCGAAGTCCCACTCGTACGTCAGCGCGTCGCCGTCGGGGTCGCTCGAGGAGGACGCGTCGAACGCGACCTCCACCGGTGCGGACGACGACGAGGAGGGTGTAGCCGTGAACCGCGCCTGGGGTGCCTTGTTCCCCTCGGCGTAGTCGATGCGGTACAGCCCGGAGTCCGGGTTCTGCCGGAAGAAGCCGTCGCCGTACTCCAGCACGTACAGCGAGCCGTCCGGGCCGAACTCGAGGTCGATCGGGTTGTCGTTGCGGAACATCCCGGCCGCCTCCAGCGCAGTGTTCGGGAAGAAGTCCTCGATCTCGCCCACCTCGAACGTGGACCAGTCCACGCTGAACGCCGCGTAGTAGTCCTGCGAGAACTCGCCGAAGAACGCCTTCCCGTCCCAGACCTCGGGGAACTTGCCCGGTGCGGTCCCGGCCGCGTCGTAGTGGTAGACCGGGCCGCCCATCGGCCCCTGTCCCGTGCCGGAGCCGAAGTTCACGAGCTCGTCGCGCGGCTGCTGACCTGGCTGGTCGCCGTAGTAGAGGGTCGCGGCCCGGGCCGGCGGGAGGTCGGTCAGGCCGGTGTTCCAGCGGGAGTTGTTCTGCGGCGCGGCGCAGTCGAAGAACTCGCGCGGCGTGGCGGTCTCGAAGTTCCACTCGTTGTAGGCCGCGTTCGGACCGTGACAGTACGGCCACCCCGAGTTGTGCGGGTCGTCGAGCCCCACGGCGTTCCACTCCACGTAGCCCATCGGCCCGCGGTCCGGATTGGCCGCGGAGGCGTCGGGCCCGTAGTCGGCCCACGTCAGCGAGCTGGTCTCGGGATCCACCTCGATGCGGAACGGGTTGCGCACGCCCATCACGAAGATCTCGGGCCGCGTGCCCTCCGTACCGGGGGCGAACAGGTTGCCGGCGGGGATGTCGTAGGTACTGCCCTCGCCCGGCGGCGCACCGGCCGGGATGTCGTCGCGCACGTCGATCCGCAGGATCTTGCCCCGCAGGTCGTTGGTGTTCCCCGCGCCGCGACGTGCGTCGAAGCCCGGGTTCATGTTCGGGGCGTCGTTGTTCGGGGCGTATCCGTTGGCGCCAGGCGTGCTGGCCGGGGTGTTGTCACCGGTCGACAGGTAGAGGTTGCCCTCGGCGTCGAAGTCGATGTCCGCGCCGACGTGACAGCACTGGCCGCGCTGCACCTCGACGTCGAGGATCGGCTGCTCGGAGGCGGGGTCGAGCGCGTCGCCCGTCCAGGTGAACTTCGACAGGCGGTTCACGCCCACCCAGCGGTCCCAGTAGCTCTCGTCCTCGCCCCCGGGCAGCGAGTTGGGCGCGTTGCCCGACGGCGTGTCCGCGGTGCCGTCGCCGTCCGCGTCGCGGGGCGCGTAGACGAGGTAGACCTCGTTGCTCTCCTCGAAGTCCGGCGCCAGGGCGATGCCCTGCAGGCCGTCCTCGGAGTTGGCGTACACGTCCAGGGTGTTGACCACCCTGGTGACGCCGGTGGCCGGGTCGGTCAGGCGCACGTCGCCGTTGCGCGCCGTGTGCAGCACCCGCCGGTCGGGCAGGACCGCCATGTCGATGGGCTCACCGACGTCCTTGGTGAGCAGGATCTTCTCGTAGTTGTTCCAGTCGGTGTCGGCCGCGGCCTCGACGTCCTGGGTGTCGTGGCTCGGGTGGCCCGGATGGGCGGACGCCGTCGGCGTGGCCAGGAGGGCCGTACCGACCAGCGCGGTCGCGGCGAGCGCCGCGAACGTCTTCTTTTGCCGCGCGCGGGTGCGCTCATGGATATTCTTCATACGTGATGCAGCTCCTCGTCGAGTTCGTCACGCCGGCCGGGTCTCGTCCGCATCCCATTCGTTCGGGGCCCGGTCCTCATGCGCTCCGGCGTCGCGCTGCTACGCCGGGTGGTGCCTGTTCGTGCGGGGTCGTACCTCCCTGTCGGGTCGAGCGGGTCAGCGGGTCGAGAAGGCGGCGTCGAACGCCGAGTCCGGCGCGTCGAACGCGTGGGAGCGCACGAACTCGAGCGCCTCCGGTGCGCCGACGAGGCGGTCCATGCCGGCGTCCTCCCACTCCACGGAGATCGGACCGTCGTAGCCGATCGTGTTGAGCATCCGGAACGCGTCCTCCCACGGGACGTCGCCGTGCCCGGTCGACACGAAGTCCCAGCCGCGGCGGGGGTCCGCCCAGGGCAGGTGCGAGCCCATGCGGCCGTTGCGGCCGTTCGTCATGCGCTTCTTCGTGTCCTTGCAGTCCACGTGGTAGATCCGGTCCTTGAAGTCCCAGAGGAAGCTGACCGGGTCCAGGTCCTGCCACACCATGTGGCTCGGGTCCCAGTTCAGGCCGAACGCCTCGCGGTGGCCGATCGCCTCGAGGGTGCGGACGGTAGTCCAGTAGTCGTAGGCGATCTCGCTCGGGTGCACCTCATGCGCGAACTTGACGCCGACCTCGTCGAACACGTCGAGGATCGGGTTCCAGCGGTCGGCGAAGTCCTGGTAGCCGGCCTCGATCGCGGCGTCGGAGACCGGCGGGAACATCGCCACGTACTTCCAGATCGCGGAGCCGGTGAACCCGATGACCGTCTTCACCCCGAGCTTCGCGGCGAGGCGTGCGGTGTTCTTCATCTCCTCGGCGGCGCGCTGGCGTACGCCCTCGGGGTCGCCATCACCCCACACCCGGTCCGAGACGATGTCGCGGTGCCGCTGGTCGATCGGGTCGTCGCAGACGGCCTGGCCCTTGAGGTGGTTCGAGATCGCCCACACCTTCAGGCCGTGCCGCTCCAGCAGCTCCAGGCGCCCGGCGACGTACTCGTCGTCGTCCCAGCGCCACGGGTCGAGGTGGTCACCCCAGCAGGCCAGCTCGAGTCCGTCGTAGCCCCACTTCGAGGCGAGGCTCGCCACCTCCTCCAGCGGCAGATCGGCCCACTGGCCGGTGAACAGGGTGATCGGTCGTGTCATCTTTCTTCCTCCTGTGCGTGACGATCCGGCGGCGCCGGTCGTACCCCTCGGTCTTCGGTCAGGTCGTCCGCCTCCGCAGCACGACGACGACCGCCACCCCTCCGGCGGCGACCAGCGCCCCCAGCGCCCAGCCGAACCAGCCCGGCAGACCACCGGCCGACGGCGACCCGTCGCCGGCCGACGCCGCGGCGTCGGCCGCCTCCGCGGCGACCTCCTCGGCCACGGGACCGGACGACCCGGACGCCGCGGGTTCGGACGGCGGCGCGGCCGGTGGCGCGACATCGACCTCGACCTCGACTGCTGCCTGCCGAGGCTCCTTCACCCGCGCGGTCAACGTCCAGTGCCCCTCGTCGAGCACAGCGGGCTCCGAGCGGTACCAGCCGACTCCTTCCGACGCGGAGACGAGGGTGACGGGGCCGACTTCCTCGCCGGCGTCGGAGACCCCCCGCACGACCACGACGGCCGACTCCTCGACCGGGTGCCCGTCAGCCGCCCAGGTCAGCGCCGCGGAGACACCTCCGGCACCGTCGGTGCCGAGCTCGATGTCGATCTTGCCGCCGTGTGCCGCGGCCGGAGCCGTGGCGGCAGGCCCGACAGCGAGTCCGAGCGCCAGCAGGAGCGCCGCGCCAAAGCGTGTGAACCGTTCCATCTCCGTTCCTCTCCGACTCACAGGGGGCCCGGGGTCACCAGTCCTGCCGCTGACCTCGGGCCACGGGGCGACGGGGCGTGCACCGGCGGCCGGTGTACGCCCCAGGCCTCTCAGTCGTCGCACCTCTCCTCGACGGTCACGATGACGTATGCCTTGCCGGACGGGCTGAGCACCCAGTCCCCGGCCGCCGTCAGCTCGGCGCCCTTGGCCGGCGTGGCGATCACGCGGTAGTCACCTGGGGCGAGGTTCGCCAGGTGACGGGGCTTGCCGTCCGCCTCGCCGTCGACCCAGTTGTGCACGACATAGCTGCGCACCCCGGGAAGAACGACCGGAACGATCGACCCACCGTCGTCACACGTCGCGGCCGTCACCACGACGTCAGGGGTGTTCGGGTCGGGGCACTCGGGCTGCCCGAGCGTCACGAAGAGCACGGCGATGCCGTTGTCTCGGACCCGCCAGTCCCCCTCGGCGACGAGGACGTACCCCTCGGCAGGCCGGGCCGCGACCCGGTACCTCCCGGGAGCCATGTCGTCCAGGTCGTCGACGACGTCACCGGCGGCGCCGTCGACCCACTCCCGCACGACGTAGGACCGCACGCCCTCGACCTCGGCGGTGACCAGCGCACCGCCGGTGACGACCTCGGCTCCCGACCGGTCGTAGTGGCAGGTCGGCTGGACGATCTCGACCGCCGGCGTCGCCTCGCTGACCTCAGGCTCCGCGATGGTGAACGTGAGAGTCTCGCCGACGACCGTCTCGCCGTCCGCCGATGCTCGCACCTGGACGGTGTGAGCGCCGGACGCCGAGATCTCCACCGGTGCGGTGTACTCGGTCCAGCCGCCGTCGTCGACGTTGACCTCCCGGTACACCGAGGCACCGTCCGGTCCGCCCGTGGTCTCCACGGTGACCGTCACCAGCCCGAGCCACTGCCCGTCCGGACCGTCCGGTTCAGCGGGCGACAGCGTGCCGGTCACCTCGAGCGGCTCGGCCGCGTCCGCCACCCGGAAGTAGTCGAACGACGCCGTGGCGACCGACTGCTGAGGGCCGCCGAGTGCGAACAGACCCACTCGGGCGTCCTGCAGACCCTCGTGTGTCACCGGCTCGGCGAGGGCGGTCCATTCCTCACCGTCCGCGCTGTACTCACCGGTGAAGGTGGACCCGGCCTTCGACAGTCGCAGGTGCCACACGCGCGACGTGAGGTTGTTCGCGCCGGGCTGCGGATTCTGCACCACGGCATCGACCTCGCTACGCAGCTCGATGCGCTGTGTGACGGCGCTGCCCGGAGCGTTGTCGGTCACGAGGTCGAGCTTGACGTAGTTGTCGTCGTCCCCGTACGCGATGAGACCGCCCTGCTGGTACTGCTGGTCGAAGGCCGACCCGTCCACCAGGGTCTCGACGGTCCAGTCGTCGTCCGGCAGGTCCTGCACGACGAGGTTCGGCGTGCCGGTGTTGTTGCCGGTGTAGATGTCCGTGGCCGTCGTGTCGATCTCCAGCGCGCCACCGGTCACCCGGTAGCCCGTCGGGTCTTCGCGCACGATGTCCCAGCGGCAGGCGTCGAGGGCGTCCCCGTCGAACTCGTCCGCGGGCCCGGGGGCTGCGGCCGTGTCGTCCGGGGTGATGTGGAACCAGTCGAACTGAGCGTCCACGACGTCCGCGGCCGAACCGGTGCCGGCGAGCGACACGAGCCCGATCTGCGGATCGGCGATGCCGGCGAGCGCCTTGGTCTGCGGCATTGCCGTGAAGCTGACGCCGTCCGCCGAGTACGACGCCGTCAGGTCCTCGCCGTCGCTGCTGGCCAGGCGTACGTAGACGGTGTCCGGGTAGTCCGCCCCGAGCGCCGCGGTGTTGGAGTCGCCCACCTCGTTCGGTGCGCCGGCCTCCTCGCGGATGTACTGGAAGATGCGCGTGGCCGGGTCGGCGGGTGCCGAACGACCCTGGAGCACCATCTTCGCGTAGTTGTCCGCGTCGCCGTAGACCAGCAGACCGGCCTGCTGGTACTGGGCGTGGGCCGGGATGGTCACCTTGGCCGTCGCGGTGAACGGACCGTCCGGCAGGTCCTGCAGGACGACGTTCGGCACGGCCGTGTTGTTCGTCCCGTAGAAGTCCGTGGCGGTCGCCGGGATCGTGAGGAGACCGTCGGCGACCCGCAGGTCCTGGTTCCGTTCGAGCACCGTCCAGCGGTCCGGGTCGAGCTCCTCACCGAGGAAGTCGTCCGACCGGCCCGACAGGCAGAGCTGTGGCTCCGGGACGATCCCGGTGACCTCGACCATGACGTACTCGACGGCGTACGCGCCGCGCTCGTCGGTGACGCGCACCTGGAGCCGGTAGGTGCCCGGCTCGTCGTAGGTGTGCTCGAAGGACGACGTGCCGTCGACGAACCCGTCACCGAGCCCGGCGTCCCAGGCGTAGGTCAGGTCGCCCGTTCCGTCGGGGTCGGTGGCCTCAGCGGTGGCGGTCACGGTCAGCGGGGCGTCGCCCGAGACCGGGTCGACCGTCAGCTCGACCTCCGGTCGTTCGTTGTCGGCGACCCCGCGGCCGTCGATCTCCATCCAGTTGACGTTGATCCCGCCCGAGAGCAGGACGAAGTGCAGCGAACCCGAGCCGGAGGGCACGTTGGTCAGCGCGGTGCCGACGTCGACGTACTGCTGCCAGCCGGCGGTGCTCGGCACGGTGATCCGGCCGATCTCCGGGCCGTCCGGGGCGTCCCAGCGCACCGAGACCTCCCCGCCGCCGGCGCCCGAGGCGGCGCGCAGCGAGATCGCGTCGACGCCGTCCAGGCTCAGCGGCTCGTGGGCCCAGTAGTCACCGGGTTCGATGAACCCGATGTTCTGGCCGCCACCGGCGGTGTCGCCCGTCTGCTCGATCTGGACGCCCGGGTCACCGGTGCCGTCACCGATGCCGTCGGCGCGGCCCGTGCCGGTGAAGAACTCCGACTGGATCAGCTTGGGCTGCAGCACCTGCAGGTCGTTCCGGGTCAGGGGTTCGCCTGCCGCGCCGCCGTCGTCGGTGTAGAACGCCTCGACCACCCAGAAGATGTTCGAGTCGATGCCGTGGCCCTCGTCGCGGGCGGTGTCGAAGACGCCCGAACAGCCGGTCAGCTCACCGAACGGGTGGGAGTGCCCCGCGTGCCCGAGCCGGGTGAACAGCGTGACGTTGTCGCAGTTCACCTCGCCGTCGGGATCGTCGACAGCGACCTCGTAACGCACCTGGTCGCCCCACTCGAAGAAGCCGCCGTCGTCCGGGAACGTGATCGTCACCTCGGGAGCGATGTTGCCGACGACGATCGTCACGTTCGCCACGCCGGTCAGCCCGTCCGCATCGGTGGCGACGAGCTGGGCCGTGTAGCGACCGTTCTCGGTGTACGTGTGGGTCGGGTTCGCCTCGGTGCTCGGCGCCGAACCGTCGCCGAAGGTCCACTGCAGCGTGAGTGGTTCCCCGGCCGGATGGCGGGTGCCCTCCGAGGAGAACTGCACGGTCAGCGGCGCCAGGCCGTCGGTAACGTCGGCGGACGCCCGGGTAATGGGTGCCGGATCGCCCTCGACGTAGTTGACCTTGTACACGCCCGAGCTGTCGTTGTTGCCGCCGAAGCCGGAACCCCAGTCGACGACGTACAGCGCGCCGTCAGGCCCGAAGTCGAAGTCCATCGGCCGGTCGAACCCGGCCTCCGGGTCGAAGATCTGCGGCAGGACCCGGTTGATGTCCACGAGGTCGTCGCGCTGCTCGCCGGCGAGCTGGAACGAGTACATCCGCCCCTGGTTCCACTCCCCGAACAGCGCCTTGCCGTCCCAGTAGGCCGGCCACTTGACGTCGGACTCCAGCTCCGGGTCGTAGGAGTACACCGGGCCGCCCATCGGTGCGCCGCCGCCGCCGATCTCGGGGAACAGCGGGTTGGTGCCGTACCCGTACCAGACCTCCGCCTCGACGGCGGCGGGCAGCTGCGTGATGCCGGTGTTGTTCGGCGAGTCGTTCACCGGACCTCCGGCGCAGTCGAACGCCGCACCCGACTGCCCCGTGGCGAAGTCGTAGTCGCGGTAGGCGTTGTTCGCCCCCGTGCAGTACGGCCAGCCGTAGAAGCCGGGCTCGCTCACGACGTTCCACTCGACCGTGCCGGCAGGCCCGCGCGTCTCGCTGGCCGATCCGGCGTCCGGTCCGTAGTCGGCCACGAGCACGTTCCCGTTCGCGGGATCGACGCCGATCCGGAACGGGTTGCGGAAGCCCATCGCATAGATCTCGGGCAGGGTGTCCGCCGCACCCGGCGCGAACATGTTCCCCTCGGGGATCGTGTACGAGCCGTCGTCCTGCGGCGTGATCCGCAGCACCTTGCCGCGCAGGTCGTTGCTGTTGGCCGACGTGCGCTGCGAGTCGTAGTTGGCCCGTCCGGCCCGCTCGTCCAGCGGCGCGTAGCCCTGGGAGTCGAACGGGTTCGTGTTGTCGCCGGTCGCCACGTAGAGGTTGCCGTCGGGATCGAAGACCATGTCACCGCCCGCGTGGCAGCACGTCTGGCGCTGCGTCGGGATGATCAGCACGGTCTCCTCCGTGGCCGCGTCGATCGTGCCGGAGGCGGCGTCGTAGTCGAAGCGCGAGACCCGGTTGTGCGGGCCGTCGTCGCCCACGTCCTGCGGGGACCAGAACAGGTAGATCCATCCGTTGGACGCGAAGTCCGGGTCGAGCACGACGCCGGTCAGCCCGTCCTCGTTGGACTGGGTGACTTCCAGCGTCATCGCGGTGCTCGTGGTGTTCGACTCCGGGTCGATCACCTGGACGCGGCCGTCGCGCTCGACGTAGAAGACGGTCCCGTCGGGGGCGACGTCCAGCATCATCGGGTTCGCGGTGTCCTCGTCGAGCGGCACCATCTCGTAGCTGTCGCTCTGGGTCGCGGCGCAGTCGGAGCCGACGACCCCGGCCGCGGTCTGCAGCCCGCCCAGCAGGTGGTCGAGGAACTCCGGCTCCGCGTACGAGGCGTCGGTGTGCCCACCGCCGGTGTACCAGGACCGGCCCCCGTCGTACTCCTGGCACCAGGCGATCGGGTGCTCCGCGCCCATCGCGCCCGTGCCGGCGGAGTAGCTGGACTCGTCCAGGGACGCGAGGACATGCACCTCGTCGCGCGGGTTCGTGCGGAAGTTGTACCACTCGTCGTGGCGGTCCCAGCGGTCCGGCAGGTGCGCCGTCGAGGCGTGGTCGTGGTCCTCGACCTTGATCGTGGCGTCCTGGTTCTGCGGGTGGGAGTTGAAGTAGGCCCCCACCAGCTCGCCGTACCAGGGCCAGTCGTACTCGGTGTCGGACGCCGCGTGGATGCCCGCGTAGCCGCCGCCACCCTGGATGTACCGCTCGAACGCCGCCTGCTGGCCGGCGTCGAGCACGTCGCCGGTCGTGGACAGGAAGACGACCACCTCGTAGTCGGCGAGGCCCTCGTCGGAGAAGACGCTCGCGTCCTCGGTGGCCGTGACCGTGAAGTCGTTCGCCGCGCCGAGCTGGGTGATCGCCTCGATGCCGACGGGGATCGAGCCGTGCCGGAAGCCGGCCGTCTTCGAGAAGACGAGGGCGTCGAAGGGTTCGGCCGCCACCGCACCGGGCGCGGCGGCCAGTTCGGCCGGCGCACCCTGGGCGGCGGCGAGTGGTTCGGCGGCCGCCGACAGGGCGGCCGGGATACCGATGGCGGTCACGGCTGCTGCCGCGACCACCGACCGCAGCAGGCGGCGGGTTCCTTGCACGTTTCTCACCTGGAGCTCCTCATTGAGTCGGGTCAGACAGTGCCTTTCGCTGACCTGAACCTGCGGTTCCCGTCAGTAGTGCCGTGCGGTACTCAAGGAAGTCCCCCCGCGGACCTGAGCCTGCGGCTCAGATCAGGGACACCCACCCCCCTCCGGCCGCCGCGCTGCGCTCCACGGCGTCCAGCACCCGCTGGACCCCCAGGCCGTCGCGGAAGGACGGCGTCGGCTGCCGCCCGGCGGCCAGGTCGCCGACCAGGTCGACGATCTGGTGCGTGAACGCGTGCTCGTAGCCGAGGCCGTGCCCCGGCGGCCACCAGTGGCCGCCGTACGGGTGGTCCGGCTCGGTCACGACGATCCGGCGGAAGCCCGCCGTCGTCGCATCGTCCGACGCGTCGAAGAAGTGCAGGAGGTTCATGTCCTCGAAGTCGAAGGCCAGCGAGCCCTTCGAGCCGTTGACCTCCAGCCGGATCGCGTTCTTCCGGCCCCACGCGAACCGTGTCGCCTCGAAGCTCGCCAGCCCGCCGCCGGACAGCCGCCCCAGGAACACCGCGGCGTCGTCCACCGTGACCTTGCCCATGCGGCTGGTGTCGGCCACACCCGAAAGACTCCCCGACGACGCCGCCTCCGGCCGCTCGTGCACGAAGGTCTCGAGCAGGCCGCTCACCCCGGTGAGCGACTCGCCCGTGACGTACTGCGCGAGGTCCACGACGTGCGCGCCGATGTCGCCCAGCGCGCCCGAGCCGGCCTTCTGCTTGTCGAGCCGCCAGGACATCGGCGCCTCCGGATCGGCGATCCAGTCCTGCAGGTACTGCGCGCGCACGTGCCGCACCTGCCCGATCCGGCCCTCCCCGACCAGCTGCCGGGCGAGAGCGATCGCGGGCACGCGACGGTAGGTGAAACCCACCATCGCGCGCACGCCCCGCTCCGCCGCGGCGTCGGCGGCGGCGACCATCGTCTCCGCCTCCGCCACGCTGTTGGCCAGCGGCTTCTCGCACAGCACATGCTTGCCCGCCTCCAGGGCGGCCACCGCGATCTCGGCGTGCGTGTCGCCCGGCGTGCAGACGTCGACCAGCCCGATGTCGTCCCGCGCCAGCAGGTCCCGCCAGCCGACCACGGCCTCGTCCCAGCCCAGCCGGTCGGCCGCCGCACGGACCGCGGCCTCGTCCCGGCCAGCCACCGCGCGCATGCGCGGCGCGAGCGCCAGGTCGAAGAACCGCGGCGCCGTGCGCCAGGCCTGCGAGTGTGCCGCTCCCATGAACGCGTAGCCGACCATGCCGACCCCGAGCTCGTTCTCAACGCTGCTCATACCGCGCCTCCCCCCACTGTCGTGTCACCGCCGTGTTGCACGCCCCACGGGCGTCGTCCCGATACGTCACGCGTCAGGACTCGAAGCCGATGGGCAGGAACTCCTCGACGTTGTCCGCCGTGACGACGGGCGCGTAGAGCTGCACGGTGCGCGGGACGCCGATCGACGCGAGGTCGCTCACCGTCTTGTTCTGGGCGATCAGGCGGGCAAGCTTGACGCCGTCGGCGGCCTGCGTGGAGGGGTAGATGACCGTCGCCTGGACGACGCTGTCGCCGGACTGGATCTCTTCCATCATGTTGATCGAGCCTGCACCGCCGACCATGAAGAACTCGTCGCGGCCGGCGTTCTCGATCGCGGCCAGCACGCCGACGCCCTGGTCGTCGTCGTGGTTCCAGATGGCGTCGATCTGCGGCTCGGCGGACAGCAGGTTCGCCGTCTGCTCCTCGCCGGACTCGACGGTGAACTCGGCGGCGACGCGCGCGTCGACGTCCAGGCCACAGTCGTCGAGGGCGTCCTTGAAGCCTTCGCTGCGGTCCTGCGTCAGCGGCAGGGAGTCGATGCCGGCAATCTCGGCGACGACGGCGTCCGGGTTGTCGCCGAGCTGCTCGCAGATGTAGGTGCCGGCGCTCACGCCCATGCCGTAGTTGTCGCCCAGCACCGTGGAACGGGCGGCGAACGGGCTGCTGAACTCGCGGTCGACGTTGATGACCGGGATACCGGCCTCCATGGCCTCGAGCGCCACGTCGGTGAGCGCTGCGCCGTCGAACGGCAGGAGCACTATCGCGTCGACGCCCTGGTCGATGAAGCCCTCGATCTGGCTGATCTGCACATTCACGTCGTTGGTGCCCTCGGCGACCTGGAGGGTGACGTCCTCGTACTTCTCGGCCTCGGCCCGGGCCGCGCTGGTGATGGCGCCCATCCAGCCGTGGTCGGCGGCGGGGGCCGAGAACCCGATGACGACCTCGTCGCCGGGCTCGTCGTTCTCCGTCGTGGTGACCGGGCCGGTGGCAGTCTCCTCGGTCTCCCGGGGCTCGTTGCTGGTGCAGCCGGCGACGACAAGGGCGGCGCAGGCCGCGGCGATGAAGGCGCCGGAGACCCGGCGCGTGCGAAACACTGTGGACGAGGTCATCGTGATCTCCCTTGATCCGGGGTGGTTCTTCTGGGTTGGCTGGTTCACGTCGTCTGTTGAGCTCATGTGCTGGTCGTCCTCTCGCGCGAGGCGAACCACTGCTGCAGCAGCACGGCGCCGACGATGATCGCGCCCTTGGCGATCGCCTGGACCGAGCTGTCGAGGTTGTTGAGGACGAAGACGTTGGTGAGCGTCGAGAAGATCAGGACGCCCAGCACGGTGCCGGTGATGGTGCCGCGCCCACCGGCCAGCAAGGTGCCGCCGACCACGACCGCCGCGATGACGTCCAGCTCCAGCAGCGTCCCGTGCGTCGAGGAGCCGGCCGTGGTGCGGGCCAGGAGGATGACGGCACCGATCCCCGCGGTCAGCCCGGTGAGCCCGTACAGGTACAGGGTGTGCCGCTTGATCTTGATGCCCGCCAGGCGCGACGCCTCCGCGTTTCCGCCGACGGCGACCGTCCGGCGCCCGAACGTGGTGCGGTTGAGCAGGAACCAGCCGGCGGCGGCGACCACGACGACGATCCACACGATCATCGGCACGCCGAGCGGCCGGGCCTGCAAGACGTCGAAGAACGGCTCCACGAAGACGATCTGGGTCCGCCGGCCCGCGATGATCTCCGCGAGCCCTCGGGCCGCCGCCAGCATCGCCAGCGTCGCCATGAACGCTGGCATCTTGCCGTAGGCGACCAGCAGGCCGTTGATCAGGCCTGCCACCAAGCCGACGATCAGCGCGGTCACCGGGATGACCCACCACCCGTAGTCCTCGGCCATGTACTGGGTCGATCGCGTGGAGGCCCAGACCGAGGCCAGCCCGACCACGGCACCGACCGACAGGTCGATGCCGCCGGAGGTGATGACGAACGTCATGCCGATGCTCACCACACCGGTCACCGCCGCGAGGCTCAGGACCGTGATGAGGTTGCCGGTGCTCCAGAACCGCTCGCCGCCGGTCGCCACGCCGACGACCACGAGCAGGACGAGGGCGAGCACGAGGCCACCCATCCGCAGGGCCGGGCCCCTGAGGGCCGATTGTCCGCTCACGCGACACTTCCTTCCATGACCAGGTCGAGCACGGCGTGCTCGTCGATTTCTTCGGCCGGGCCCTCGTGGACCGCCCGGCCGTCCGAGATGACCAGCACCCGGTCCGCCATACCGAGCACCTCGGGGATCTCGCTGGAGACCACGAGCACGGCGGTGCCGTTGTCGGCCAGGCGGCGGATCAGTCCGTAGATCTCGGAGCGCGCGCCCACGTCGACGCCGCGGGTGGGCTCGTCGAGCAGGAGGACGCGGCAGCCGTGCACGAGCCAGCGGGCGAGCAGCGCCTTCTGCTGGTTGCCGCCGGAGAGCGTGCGCGCGTCACGGTCCACCGAGGCAGGCCGCAGGTCGAGGGCCTCGACCTGCTCGCGGGCTGCGGCGCGCTCGGCCCGCTCATCGAGGAGTCCGCCGCGTGCCATGCGCGCGAAGGTGGACAGGGTGATGTTGCGGTAGACGGGCTCGTCGAGGAGCAGGCCCTGGCTCTTGCGCTCCTCGGGGGCCAGGCCGATGCCTGCGGCCACGGCGCCGTCCACCCCGGAGCGCACGCGCTTGCCGCCCACCCGCACGCTGCCCGACGTCGACCGCCGGGCCCCGTAGATCGTCTCCAGGATCTCGGAGCGGCCCGAGCCCACCAGGCCGGCCAGGCCGACGATCTCGCCGGCGCGAACCGTGAGGGAGATGTCCTGGAAGACGTCGCCGAGCCCGAGACCCTCGACCTCCAGGACGGGCGCGGCGGCCTCGGGGACGCCGGAGCGCTCCGGGAACGCGTACTCGACGGTCCGGCCGGTCATGAGCTTGATCAGCTCCCTGGTCGGTGTGTCCGCGACGGGCAGGCCCGTCGCCACCGTACGGCCGTCCTTGAGCACGGTGATCCGGTCGCCGAGCTGCCGGATCTCCTCGAGCCGATGCGAGATGTAGACGACGGCGACGCCGTCGGCCGTGAGCTCGCGCACGATGCGGTGGAGGTTGCCGACCTCCTCGGAGTCCAGCACGGCGGACGGCTCGTCCATGATGACGACGCGCGCATCGCGCGACAGTGCCCGGGCCAGCGAGACGATCTGCTTGCCCGCGGCCGGCATCGAGCCCACCTCGCGGTGCGGGGAGATCTCCTTGTGGCCGAGTCGGTCGAGGATCTGCCGGGTGTTCCGGGCGGCGTCGGACCGGCGGGTGACGCCGCCGGTCGCGAGCTCGTGCCCGAGGTAGATGTTCTCGGCGACGGTCAGGCCGTCCACGACGTCCAGCTCCTGGTAGATCGTGGCGATGCCGAGCTTCAGCGCCGCGACCGGGTCCGAGATGGTCACCGGTTCCTCGTCGAGCAGCACCTCGCCCGCCGTCGGCTGGTGTGCACCGGCCAGGATCTTGATCAGGGTGGACTTGCCCGCCCCGTTCTGGCCCAGCAGGCAGTGCACCTCGCCGGGCCGGACCTCGAGGTCCACGCCGTCGAGCGCCCGCGCGCCGGGAAATTGCTTCACAATTCCACGCATCCGCAGCAGCGGCTGCTCCGCCCGCTGCTCTGCCCTGTCGGGGTCCACGTCGACCATGTATCGAACGTAGAGGGACTTCTGGCGACGGTCAAGCAAAAGTCGCGACTTCGTTGGCCATGATTGACTAGAGTCATGGTGGAAGTGGCAAGGGAACTGGTACAGCAGGCGCCGAAGGTCTCTGGAGCGGGGGACATGTTCCAGCTCTTGCGCGACGGGCGGCCCCGGACCCGTGCCGACCTGGCGGCCGTCACGGGGCAGGCGCGGTCGACGGTCGCGGCGCGCATCGACCTGCTCATGGCAGCGGGGCTCATCGCCCCGGCGGGCGAGGCGACGTCGACCGGCGGGCGTCCGCCTGCGACCTTCGCGTTCGCGCCGTCCGCGCGGGTGGTGCTGGGCGTGGACCTCGGCGCGACGCACGCGAGGTTCGCCCTGACCGACCTCGCCTCCACCGTGCTGGCGCAGCGCGAGCTGCCACTGCTGATCACCGACGGGCCGGACTCGGTGCTCGACCGCGTCGCCGAGACGGGCGCCGAACTGCTGCGCGAGGCCGGCCGGTCCTCCGGCGAGCTCGCGGGGGTCGGCGTCGGCCTGCCCGGGCCCGTGGAGCACGCCACCGGCAAGCCGAACAACCCGCCGATCATGCCCGGCTGGGACAACGCCGACGTGCCGGCCATCCTCGGCGCGCGGTTCGACGCGCCGGTGCTCGTGGACAACGACGTCAACATCATGGCGCTCGGTGAGCACCGCGCCGCCTGGCCCGAGATCGCGGACCTGCTGTTCGTCAAGGTCGCCACCGGTATCGGCGCGGGCATCATCGCCGACGGCGCACTCCGGCGCGGCGCCCAGGGCTCGGCGGGCGACATCGGGCACGTCGCGGTGCCCGGTGTCACCGACGTCGTGTGCCGCTGCGGCAACATCGGCTGCCTGGAGGCCATAGCGAGCGGCCTGGCGGTCGCCAACAAGCTGGAGGGCGCCACGACGCCTGCCGACGTCGTGGCCATGGTGCGGTCCGGCGACATCGCCGCGAGCCAGGCGGTACGCCAGGCGGGCCGGGAGATCGGCGCCGTGCTCGCGACGAGCGTCAGCCTGCTCAACCCGTCGATGATCGTGATCGGCGGCATCCTGGCCGACGCCGGGGAGCACATCGTGGCCGGCATCCGCGAGGTGGTCTACCAGCGCTCCCTGCCGCTGGCGACGCAGCACCTGCGCATCGTCACTGCCCGGACGGGCGCGCAGGCCGGCGTGCTGGGCGCGAGCGCCATGGCGGTGGACCAGGCCCTCTCCTCGGAAGCGGTAGACCGCCTGGTCGGCTAACCTCCGATGCTCCCTCCGCCGAGGTAGAACCCTGGCGAGGTAGAACCCCAGCAATGCTGCGGTTCTACCTCGCCAGGGTTCTACTTCGGCGGGTCGGTCAGCCCAGGTTCTTGACCCGGACGTCGCGGTAGTAGATGGTCTCGCCTCCCCCGTGGTTCTGGAGGCCCACGTACCCCTGAGCGAGGTCACGCGCGGGATCGGTGCTGACGAAGTCGTTCACCAGGACCCCGTTGAGCAGCACCTTGATGGTCTGCCCCACCACGCGGATCTCGTAGGAGTTCCACGAGCCCACCGGGTTGAGCGCCTGCTCCACGGCCTCCGGGTCAGCGCCCTGGAAGGTGTAGATCGAACCCGTGGTGCGGTCCGGCTCGTCGCTGCCGTCGACCTGGATCTCGTAGCCCTGGTTGACGGCGACCCACGGGTCGTTGCCCGGGTCCGGGAAGCCGACGAAGATGCCGCCGTTGTCGTCCTTCACGAGCTTCCAGTCCAGCTTGAGGCTGTACTCGCCCAGCTCCTGACCGGTGTACCAGAGCAGGCCCATTCCGCCGGTGCTGCGGATCGAGCAGTCGGCCTGCCGGCCGAACGATCCGGCGCCCGCCAGGCGCCACTCGTCGAGGGACGCCAGGGTGCCGTCGAACAGGGCCTGGTAGCCGCGCTCGTACCGCTGGGGCGTGCAGAGGTCCGGGCTCCCCGTGCCGACCTTGAGGACGTCGAGGTTGACGTTCCCGTCGTCCTCCTCGTCGTAGCGCAGCGTGATCGTGTTGGTGCCCTTGCGCAGCGGCAGGTCCCGCGTCGCGGTCGCCCAGGTCTTCCAGTCACCGGTGGACTCCAGCGCCCACGGCTCGACCTCCTGGCCGTTGACGAGCACCGACACCGTCTTGGTGCCCTCATGAGGGTTGGGCCCGTTCGAGTAGCGCAGGCTCACCGGCTGGGTGCCCCCGCGGCGGACGGTGGCGGTGAACGTCGCGGAGGCGCCCACCTCGGTGAACCCGGCGGTGAACCCTGCGCCGGAGTACCCGCTGTGCTCGGTGGCGACGTTCGCGGAACCGCGCAGCGTGGCCTCCTCCGCCTCGAGGTACCCGCGCTCGGCCGGAGCCGGGTAGTCGGGGATCGCGTTGAGCGTGTACCAGGCCTCGGTGTTCCACAGCTCCCGGCCCTCGACGTCCGCGAACGGGCGCGGGCTGCGCAGGTGCACCACGCGTCCCGGCTCGAACCCGTCCACCATGAGGGTCACCTTCGTGCGGTCCCGGGACACCTTCGCGCCCGCGACGAACAGCGGCCGCTCGTCGACCTTCGGCCCGCCGTAGGTACGCGTGGGCACGTAGCGCCAGTGGTCCATCCGGAACGCGGCGTTCGGGTCCTCGGCGATCTTCGCCACCGTCTCCTCCGACAGCGGCTGCGTGTACTCGACCTCGAAGCCCTTGCTGGTGACCCGCATCTCGGTCATGTCGAAGGCGTCGTCACCGTTCGGCGCGAGCTTCTGCAGGCCGTAACGCAGCTTGCCCGGCTCGCTCCAGTTGCCGCCCTCGCCGATGCCGCCGACGTACAGGGCGCCGTCGGGCCCGACGACCGTGCGGTTGACGCCGGCCTCCAGGCCGGCCGAGTGCCGGAACACCGCGCCCTGGTACTCGCCGTCGACCTTCTCGAGGAAGCCGCGCTGCAGGCCGCCGTAGGTGACGTCGCCGAACACCAGCTGGCCCGCGTACGGGCCCTCCTCCAGCTGCACCGGGGCGCTCGGCGAGTTGCCGATCTCGTTCTGCGGCACCCAGAGGGCCGGGGCGGAGACGGGCTGGTCGTCGTACGGCCCGGCCGGGTTGGTGAAGTGGTTGAAGAACTTGCCCTCCTCGACGTGCACCAGCTTGGAGCTGGGCAGCCAGGCGCCCTGGTTGTCCATCACGAACAGCTCGCCGTCGGGGCCCTCGACCATGCCGTTCGGGGTGCGCAGGCCGCCGGCCACGTACTCGACCGCACCGGTCTCGCGGTCGACCCGGATGGATGTGCCGCGGTTCTCGGCCGGCTGCGGGTCGGTGGTGGCGCCGCCGTTGTTGATGGCGACCGACAGGTTGACGTAGAAGTAGTCCTCGTCGTGCAGCAGGCCGAACGCGAACTCGTGGAAGTTGCCGCCGAAGGGCCACTCGGCCACCGTGCGGTGGTCGTCGTAGAAGCCGTCGCCGTCGGGGTCGGTGAGCTCGGTGAGCTTGTCGCGCTCGGACACGTAGATCGAGTCCTCGATCACCGCGATGCCCAGCGGGTTGAACAGGTCGGTGGCGACCTTCTCGACCGTCACCTGGTCCTTCGAGGTCTCACCGGTCACGTTGTCCAGCAGGAAGACCTCGCCGGGCTCCGGGTCCTCGACCCAGCCGCCGGGGCTCACCGAGCCGGACGTAAGCACCGCGAGGCGGTCGTCCTCGGTCCAGTCGAGGCCGGCGACCATGGGCTCGAAGCCCTCGGGGCGCAGGTCGGTGAGCGTGTAGCCCGGATACACGGAGTCGAGGCGCATGCCGTCGCCCGCGGATTCGTCCTGGCCCTCGCAGTACTTGGTGCCCGGGGCCGTCACGCGCACGACGCCGGCCTCGGTGCTCAGGACGCTCTCGGGGACGACGACGAAGTCGGCGGCGCCCGGCGGACGCCACTCGAGCCGCAGCACGTTGTCGCCCCCGTTCTCGAAGTACTCGACGCGCAGGTCGTGGACGCCGGTCGTGAGGGCTACCGTGCCCTCCTTGGGCTCGGCCCCGTGTAGCCCGTCGTGGTCGATGACGATGCTGTCGTCGATCACCAGGCGCGAGCCGTCGTCGCTGGTGAGCCGGAACTCGTAGTTGCCGTCAGCCGGAACGGTCAGGTTGGCCAGGGCGTGGGCGATGAAGCGCTCGCTCATCCCGAAGTCCGCGTCCGTCGAGTAGTCGATGGTCGGAGCGAGCCGGTCGACGTTGGGCGTCTGGCCCGAGCGGAGCGTGCAGAGCTCGCTCAGGTCGCGCGCCAGGTCGTAGGTCCTCAGGGTGACGCCCGGTTCCTGTGGCGGCAGATCGTCTGCCGCCGCCACGGCGGGGACCGTCCCTGCCAGCATCACCGCTGTCAGTGCTACCGCAGTCGCGCCCGCGACTGCCTGTCTCGTGCGGGTCTTGGTTCCACGTTGACGCATGAGCCCTCCTCGGTCGGCGTTGACCTTGCGGCTAGAACCTACGAGGACTTCTGTCGGCCGTCAACCAAAAGTTGTAAACTAATCACCGTTATGCGCGAACGGTGTTGTCGCCGGGCGGTCGAAGCGGCTCGCCGTTCGTACCGGACGACGATGGGCGCGAGAACGGGGTTGCGTTCCGGAGGGAGCGGCTCCGGAGCACAACCCCGTTCTCGACCAGGCGGAGGGCGTCACAGCGCCTCCGGGCCGCCCTCCAGGAGCGCCTTGAACCCGTCCTCGTCGAGGGTGGGGATCTCGAGCGCCTCGGCCTTGGCCGCCTTGGTCCCGGCGTTCTCCCCCAGCACCACGTAGTCGGTCTTCTTCGAGACCGACCCGGCGGCCTTGCCGCCCGCGGCGATGATGGCCTCCTTGGCGCCGTCGCGCGTGAAGTCCTCCAGCGAGCCCGTCACCACGACCGTCAGGCCCGCGAGCGGGCCGGTGGGCTCCGTATCGGCCTCGGCCATCGCCGCCGGGCCGGGATGCCCCGGGGTGGCGAGCTGCACCCCCGCCGCGCGCCACGCCGCGAGGATCTCCTGGTGCCAGTCCACCTCGAGCCAGGCCTTGATCTCCGCGGCGATGACCGGCCCGACGCCCTCGACGGCCGCCAGCTCCTCCTGGGACGCCGCCTCGATGGCGTCCACGGAGCCGAACCAGCCCGCGAGCGCCCGCGCCGCCACGGGCCCGACGTGCCGGATGTTCAGCGAGACGAGCATGCGCCACAGGTCCTTCGTCTTGGCGCGCTCCAGCTCGTCGAGCAGCTTGGTCGCGTTGGCCGACGGCGCCCACTCCGGCAGGGTCTCGCCGGCCTCCTCGGCGGCGATGCGCTGCGCCTTGCCGTAGGTGAGCTTGCGCCGGAACGGGGTTCGCGTGCGCACCACCCCGTCGTCGTCCATCTTGGGGAGGCCGGTCTCCGCGTCGCGGACCACCGCCTCGATGGGGAGCAGCTCGTCGAGCGTCAGCGAGAACAGCTGGGCCTCGGTGACCAGGGGCGGGGTCTCCGGCACGTCGGGCTGGGTGAGTGCCGCGGCGGTCACCTCGCCGAGGGCCTCGATGTCGAGGCCGCCGCGCGAGCCGATGTGTTCGACCCGCCCGCGCACCTGCGCCGGGCAGGACTTCGCGTTGGGGCAGCGGAGGTCGACGTCGGCCTCCTTCATCGCACGCAGGGGCGTGCCGCACTCCGGGCAGTTCGCGGGCATGACGAAGTCCTCGCGTGGGTACCCGTCGTCGGCGAGGGCGGCCACGGGCCCGAGGATCTCGGGGATGACGTCGCCGGCCTTGCGCAGCACCACGACGTCGCCGATGCGTACGCCCTTGGCCCGCACCACGTCCTGGTTGTGCAGCGTGGCCTGGCGCACCGTGGAACCCGCGACCTTCACCGGCTCCATCACGGCGTACGGGGTGGCCCGGCCGGTGCGGCCCACGCCGATCTGGATGGCCAGCAGCCGGGTGTTGACCTCCTCCGGCGGGTACTTGAACGCGATGGCCCAGCGCGGTGCGCGGCTGGTCGAACCGAGCCGGCGCTGCCTCGCCAGGGCATCGACCTTGAGGACTATCCCGTCGAGCTCGTGCTCGATGTCGTGCCGGTGCTCGCGGAAGTACTCGATCATCTCCAGCGCACCGTCCAGGCCGTCGACGACCCGGTTGTGCGGGGAGACGGGGATGCCCCACTGCTCGAACAGGGCATACGCGTCGGACTGCCGCTCCAGCTCCGCGTGCGTGCCCGCCTCCCACTGCAGGGCGCCCACGCCGTGCGCGTACATGCGCAGGCCCTCCACGCGGGCGAGACCCGCCTCCAGCTCGAGCCCGTCCTTGTTCTCCAGCAGCTGCCGCAGGCCACCCGCCGCGGCGTTACGCGGGTTGGCGAACTGCGGGAACCGGCGCAGCGCGGCGACCCGCGCCCGTTCCACGTCGAACTCCTTGCTGCCGGCATGCCGTCCGGAACGTTCCCTCGCCTCCTCGACGACCCGCTCGCGCAGCTCGGCCTGGAGCTCGTTGAGCCGCTCGAAGGTGGCGACCGGGATGAACACCTCGCCGCGCACCTCGACCACGTCAGGGTGGCCGTCGGCGGCCAGCTCCTGGGGGATCCCGGCGATGCGAAGCACGTTCCGCGTCACGTCCTCGCCCACACGCCCGTCGCCACGGGTCACCCCGCGTACCAGCTTGCCCTTCTCGTACACCAGGGAGATGGCCAGGCCGTCGATCTTGACCTCGCACAGGAAACCCGGCTTGTCGGTGCCGAGGTCGCGGTTCACCTTGTCCGCCCACACCGCGAGCTCCTCGGTGCTGAAGGCGTTGTCGAGCGACAGCATGCGCTCGATGTGCTCCACGGTCGCGAAACCGGCGGCCGCCGCGCCACCGACGCTCTGCGTGGGCGACTCCGGTGTCACCAGTGCGGGATGCGCGGCCTCAAGCGCCTGCAGCTCGCGCATCCGCGCGTCGTACTCGGCGTCCGAGGACACGGGCGCGTCAGCCTCGAAATAGGCCCGGCGATCCTCCTCGATCTGGGCCACCAGCTCGGCCCACCGGCGCTGCGCGGCGGCGTCGTCGCTCGTGGTCTCGATGGGTCCCGGGATGCCTGTCGTCTCGCTCACAGACACAATCATGGACTGAACCACTGACATCCGAGCGGCCAGCCGCCGGATCCTGCACCGAAAGGTCTGCCGACCTGGGCATTCGCCTCGATCCACCCCTATCGCGCACGGTCCGGTCCCGCTACCATTCGTGAAAAATGCCGGAAATCTACTGAGAGCAGGGGCTCCCCTTGAAGATCGCCGTCGTCGGTGCCGGTTTCGCAGGACTGGCCACCGCGAAGATCCTCCGCGAGTTCGAGCACGACGTCACCGTCTTCGAGAAGGCGCCCGACGTCGGAGGTGTCTGGAGCGCGACTCGCCGGTACACCGGTCTCCGGACGCAGAACAACAAGGACTCGTATGCCTTCTCGGACCTGCCGATGCCGCGGGACTACCCCGAGTGGCCGACCGGCGAGCAGGTCCAGGCCTACCTCGAGCGCTACGTCGCGAAGTTCGAGCTCCGCCCGCACCTGCGGCTCGCCACCGAGGTGGTGCGTGCCGAGCTGACCGACGCCGAGGACGGCTGGATGGTCACGGCTCGCCGCATCGGGGCGCCGGTCTCCGCGCCCGAGCGGTTCGACCACCTCGTCGTCGCCAACGGGATCTTCTCCGACCCGGTCTTCCCGCAGTACCCGGGGTACGCCGACCTCGTCCGGGCCGGCGGCAAGCTCGTCGCCTCCAGCCAGCTCAACACGCTCGACGACGCCCGCGACAAGGACGTCGTGGTGGTCGGGTACGGCAAGTCGGCGTGCGATGTCGCCGCTGAGATCGGCCCGGTGGCCGGGTCCACCACCATCGTGGCGCGCCAGCTGCTCTGGAAGATGCCCAAGCGTGTGGCCAACGTCCTCAACATGAAGTATCTGCTGCTGTCCCGGCTGGGTGAGGCCCTGTTCCGCTATCAGGAGCTGGGCGGCGGCATGGAGAGCTTCCTGCACGGCCCCGGCGACAAGGTGCGCACCTCGATGCTCGAGAGCATCGGCTCGGTCGCCACCTGGCAGCTCAAGCTCAAGAAGCTCGGGCTGGTCCCCAAGGGAGAGTTCGCCGACATCGCCAACAGTCAGGTGTCCCTGTCCACCGACGGGCTCTACGAGCAGATCGAGAACGGCACCATCAAGGTCCACCGGGACACCGAGATCGAGCGGTTCGAGGTCGATGGTGACCGGCCGATGGCGGTGCTGAGCGATGGTGCCCGGATCCCGGCCGACCTCGTCGTCTGCGGCACCGGCTTCCACCAGCGCGTCCCGTTCCTCGACGACTCCATCGCCGAGCGGCTGCTGGACGAGCAGGGCAACTACGAGCTCTACCGCCAGATCCTGCCGCACGACGTGCCGAACCTGACGTTCTCCGGCTACAACTCGTCGCTGTTCTCACCGCTGTCCGCCGAGGCGGGCGCCATCTGGATCGCCGCATACCTGGGCGGGGCGCTGGACCTGCCCCCCATCGAGGAGCGTCGCAAGCACGTCGGCGAGCGTGTGGCGTGGATGGAGGAGCGCACACGCGGCAAGCACGCCCGTGGCACCAACGTCATCCCGTTCTCGATGCACCAGATCGACGAGACGCTCGACGAGGCCGGCGTGAACATCAGCTCGCGCGCCCGGACCATCCAGTGGCTCCTGCCGATCGAGCCGTCGGTCTACAAGAACGTGGTGCCCCGCCTCAAGGAGCGGATCGCCGGGCTCGCACCCAAGGAGCGGGTCAGCACCGAGTCCTGACGCCGTTCGCTCGCTCTGCCGAGGTAGGACTGTGGCGAGGTAGGACTGTGGCCGGAGCGCTGATCAGCGCTCCGGCCCCAGTCCTACCTCGCCACAGTCCTACCTCGGCAGGGTCAGCGCTCGGTGCGCGGGCCACCCTCCGTGAGCGGGGACGTGAACCGGACCGGGAGGCGGCGCGGGTGGCGCGACCACGGCGAGACCGACATCCGGAGCGAGTTCGCCGGCACCGTCAGCTCCATGTCGAGGATGCGGCGCAGCAGGGTGTCCACGGCGATGCGGCCGATGAGCGGGCCGATCCGGTGGGCGGGGCACGCGTGCGCGCCGGCGCCCCACGTGAGGTGGAACCGGCTGCCCAGCTCCTCCCACGGGTCGTCGGTGCGGATCGCCCGGTCGGCGTTCGCGGCGGCGACGGCGGGGACGAGGGCGTCCCCGTACGCGATCCGCCGCCCGCCCAGCTCGCAGTCCTGCCGGGCGAACCGGGGCAGCACGTGCGGCGCGGGCGGGTTGCGCCGGGACACCTCGTCCAACGCGTCGTCCAGGTCGAGCCGTCCGCGGCGCACCCGGGCCGCGAACGCGGGGTCGGTCAGGATCATGTGCAGCGTGCTGGCGATCCACGCGATCTCGGCGTCGTGCCCCAGGCTGAACATCACGCCGATCGAGGCCATCACCTCGACGTCGTTCGCGTGGTTCGGGTGGTTCACCAGGGCGGTGGTCAGGTCCTCGCCCGGCTCGGCCCGGTGCGTCGCCACGAGCACCGCGAGGAGCGCCTCCTGCTCGACGGCGGCCGCACGGGCCTTCTCCGTACCTTCGTACAGGGCCTCGGTGAGCTCGTGCATCTTGTTCCCGTCGGACAGGCTCATGCCGAACAGCTCGGTCATGACCATCACGGGGACCGCCACCGCGTAGTCCGCCACGAGGTCCGCCTCGCCGCGCGGCATGAGGCGGTCGATGATCGCCTCGCACGTCACGGCAACCGTCCGAGCCAGCCGCTTCTCGTCGACCGCGCCCAGGGCGTCGTCGAGCGGCGCGCGCAGACGGCGCTGCTGCATCCCGTCGAGGAAGTACGCGTTCTCGCGCGGCGCCAGGGCGGGGAACACGCCCGAGTCGGGCGGCAGCGAGCGCTCCTGTACGTAACGCCAGTTGCGGGAGTTGCGGGAGAACAGCAGCTCGTTGCGCATCACGCTGCTCGCCTCGTCGTACCCCAGGACGAGCCAGGCGGGAACGCCGGGCTCCAGGTCCATCGGTGCGACGGGGCCCCACTCGTCGCGAAGCCGCTCGTACAGCTTGTGCGGGTCGCGGGCAGTCGTGATGTCCGACAGCTGCATCCGGCCCGAGATGTCCTCCAGCCGGAGATGCAGTCTGTTGGCCAAGGTCACGCGTTGACCTTCTGGAACACCGGGAAGGTCATCGCGTGCTCGACGAGGGTGATGAGGGTCAGCACGGCGGACTGCCGGTCCCGCGCGTCGCACTCCACGATGGGCGTCTCGGGCAGGAGGTCCAGCGCCGCACGGACCCGTTCCAGCGGGTAGTTCGGCGAGTCCGGGAACTGGTTGACGACCACCGCGAACGGGATCTTCGTGCGCAGCTCGAGCTGGTCGAGGACCTCGAAGCTGTCCTCGAGGTGCCGCGTGTCGATCATGACCAGCGCGCCCACGGCGCCGTCGGCCAGGCCTGCCCACAGGTCCCAGAAGCGGCGCTGGCCCGGGGTGCCGAACAGGTACAGGGCGATGTCGTCGGTCACGGTGATGCGACCGAAGTCCATCGCGACCGTCGTCGTCTCCTTGTTCGGCTGCCCCGGGTCGATGCCGACGCTCGCCGTGGTGATGCGCTCCTCGGTGCGCAGCGGATCGATCTCGCTGACCGCACCGATCAGCGTCGTCTTGCCCACCCCGAAGGCACCCACGACCAGCACCTTGACCGACCGGGCAACGGTCGGCGCCAGGTGCTGTCCGGGTACCGTGCGGTCAGAGCTTGCGGAGTCCATCGAGAATCTTCTCCAAGATGTCCTTGCCGGGCAGGACGTGCGCTTGATGGTTGGAACGGATGGTCAGGTTCCCCGAGTCGACCAGGTCCGAGACCATGACCGCCACGAGGCTCACCGGCAGCTGCAGGTACGCCGCGACCTCGGCGAGCGCGAGCGTGCCGCGGCACAGCTGCACCAGCTCGCGCTCCAGCCTGCCCGCCGTCGAGAGCACGGGCCGGCTCTCGACGGCACGCACGAGCGTCTCCGGTCGCAGTGTGTTGCGCGACGGGTGCGCCCGCCCCGAGGTGAGCACGTACGAACGCACCGGGTGGTCGTGGTACTCCTCGGTGTCCATCCCCTCGCCCCCTGTCGGTCGGTCAGGTATCGGTCGAGCCGGTGGTGCTTGAAACCTCAGGCCCAGCCGGGCCCGAGTACTGCTTTCCTGCTGTGGCGCCCTCTCTCCGACGCCCCACGGCGGGATCAGCCCGTGATCCGCTCCGTGCCCAGCGTGCGCTCCCCGATCATGAGGACCTGGGCCTGCATCTGCTGGGCAATCAGTGCCGGGTCGATCACTGTCTCCGTGACGACCGCGAGCCGGGAGCCGTCACCGGCTCCCCGCACGAAGAGGAATCCGCCGTCGAACTCCACCATGACCTGGCGGATCGTCTCGCTGTTCCCGAACTCCCTGCTCATTCCCATCCCCAGTGCCACCAGTCCGGCACATGCCGCGGCTACCTTGTCGGCCACGTCCAGCGGGGTCTGGTCCGTCCGAACCTTCATCAGTCCGTCCGAGGTGAGCACCACAACATGCTTGACACCTCGTACCCCGCTGATGAGCTCGAGCATCCAGCTGTTGCCGTCGGTGCTCGTCATGCCGTCGGCCTGCGTAGTCATCGGTCCTCCGAAGTTCCGCCGGCTCCAGCCGGCGGTTCGCTGCTGTCAGGTGAGTCCCCGAACCGCGCCTCGCTCGAGCTGAAGAAGGCACCCATCCACTCACCGGCCTCTTCCGCCGTCTGAGCGGGACCAGGAGCGTCGGTACGGGGCTCCTTGGCCTTGGTCCTGTCGTCGGGCACGTCCGCCTCTCCTCGGCGCGATCGCCGCTGCGGAAGTGCAGACGGCTCGGGGAACTCGTCGTCCTCGGGGCGGACTCGCCCGGGACGCAGGGGCAGCTCGCCAGGGGCCTGCACGTGGGCACCGGCCACCGGCGTCTCCTCCTCGTCGTCGACCGCATCGCCGGGCGCGCTCAGCGGCTCGACGGGCACCACGGTCGCAGGGTCGGGTGCCGCGGGAGCGGGCCACTCGTCGTCGTCGGCGGGCTTCGCGGTGGGCAGCTCGGGAGCGAGCGGCGCCTCGACGACGGCGGTGGCGCTGCGGCCGGATCCGCGTGACGAGCCCCCGGTGGACGGGGTGCCGGCGCTCGGCAGGGTCGCTGCGGGTGTGAGCATGCCCGAGGGCACCACGGCCTCGGTCAGCTCGGCCGGGATCATGACGATGGCGCGGAGACCGCCGTACACCGACTCGGTGACGTCCACGCGGAAGCCGTGCCGGCGCGCGTACGTACCGACCACGGCGAGACCCGTCTGCGGGATCTCGCCCAGCTCGGTGATGCTGATCTCGCGCTTGCCGGAGGCGATGTCGCGCGCCTGCTCGAGCTGCTTGAGGTCGAGACCCACACCGCAGTCGTCGATCTCGATGACGGCGCCGCGCTGCACCTGGCGGAGCGCGACGAGCACCTGCGTGGTGGGCGGCGAGGACTGCGTGGCGTTGGACAGCAGCTCGGCCACAAGGTGGATGAGCGGCTCGACGATGCGCGCCGAGACGGCGACGCCGGGGTCACCCGAGACCTCGACCCGGTGGAACGCCGTGATGCGGCTGGCGGCGCCCTTGACGACGTCGGGCAGCGGGAGCGGCTCGCTCCACTGCTGGCCCGGCCACTCGCCGCACAGCGCCGCGAGGCTCTGCGCCTGGCGGGCCTGCTGGGCCGCCGCGTGGTCGACGCGCATGGAGGTCTGCAGGATGTCCGGGTCGGTGGGGTGGCGCTGCACCATCCGCGCCGCCTCCTCCTGGATGCGGTGCGCGGCGGCCTGGACCTTGCGGCTCAGGGCGACGACGGCGACCTGGACGGCGTCGCGGCGTGCGACCCGCTCTTCCTGCACGCGGGCGAGCATGCTCGCGGCCTCGTCGAGACGGGCCTGCACGCCGGCGTCGCCCGGAAGGTGCGGCAGCGGCGGGGCGGGCTCGCTGTCGAGGAACGCGGGGAGCTGTTCCTTCGCCAGGGCGTCGAGCGCCGCGGAGGCCGCTTCGGCGCGCTCCTCGGCCCGGCGATAGGCGAGGATCAGGTCCTCGTGCGCGGCGAGGTCGTCCCGGGAGGACCGCGCGGCGATCAGGGCGGCCGCCACGGCGAGCCCGACGGCGGCGATGCCGACGAGCCACGCGGGCCACGTGGACGAGGCTCCGGTCGCGGTGAACAGGACAGGCGCTACGAGTACATAGGCAAGCACGCCGGCGACGCACACCCAGGGTGCCACCTGGCGCAGCCTGCTCGGCGGAGGAGAAGAAGACATCGAGCTCACCGAGCCGATCCCCCTAATAGTTGTCTCGTCAGAGTCTGGGAAGACCGGACACGGCAGATACCGCGACCTGCTCCTCGAACTCGGCTGAAGAGGGCGAACAACCCCCTGGACTGCAGTTTCTACCACAGCGCGTCCTTGGCGTGGAAGGGCGCGGCCGTGGTGCGATCAGCGAAAATATGTGCCATTGAGGAATGAGGCGGCCTCGTGACGCAATAACACCACATTACGGCTAAAACCGGGCGGGCGCGATGCGGTGGCGTGGCACGCGGCCCACGGCGGCGTGAGCCTGGACCGGCCGCGTAGGGTGCTCCTCATGAGCGTCGAGCACACCCAGACCGCCCCCAGAACCGCTCTCCCGGCCACACCGCTGGACCCCACCGCGACCGACCCGTTCATCTGGCTAGAGGACGTCGAGGGCGCCACGGCCCTGGACTGGGTGCGCGAGCGCAACGCGCACAGCGCGGCCGTCCTCGAGGGTCCCGCCTTCGCCGAGACCGAGCGCGCGGTGCGCGAGGTCCTCGACTCGGACGACAAGATCCCGCACGTCTCGAAGGTCGGCGAGCACTACTACAACTTCTGGCAGGACGCCGAGCACCAGCGCGGCCTGTGGCGCCGCACCACCCTCGACTCCTACCGGACCGACGAGCCCGAGTGGGAGACGGTCCTCGACCTGGACGCCCTCGCCGCGCAGGAGGACGAGAGCTGGGTCTGGCACGGCGCGAGCGTCCTGCGCCCGACGCCGGAGCAGCTCGCGGCGGGCAAGCCCCGGCGGCACGCGCTGATCGACCTGTCGCCCGGCGGCTCCGACTCCGACGTGACCCGCGAGTTCGACCTGGTCACCAAGCAGTTCGTGCCCGAGAGCGACGGCGGGTTCGTCCGGGAGCAGGCCAAGGGCGGGCTGTCCTGGATCGATGCCGACACGGTCTACGTGTACACGGACTTCGGCGAGGGCACCATGACGCCGTCGGGCTACCCGCGGCAGGTGAAGCGGTGGCGCCGCGGCACGCCCCTGGCCGAGGCGACCCTCGTCTACGAGGGCACCGAGCAGGACATGTACATCAGCGCCTCACGCTCACACACCCCGGGCTTCGAGCGCGACCTGGTCCACCGCGCCCTGCGGTTCTACGCCAACGAGACGTACCTGGCCACGAACGTGGGCACGCCCGAGCAGACCCTCACGAAGATCGACGTGCCGGACTCGGCGAACGTCGGCCTGCACCGCGAGTGGATGCTCGTGCGGCTACGCGACGACTGGACGCTGGGCGACACGACGTATCCGGCCGGTTCGCTGCTCGCCACCCCGTTCGACGACTACCTGGCCGGGTCGCGCGACCTGACGGTCCTCTTCGAGCCGACGCCGACGACGTCGCTCGCCGGGATCACCTGGACGCGGAACCACCTGGTGGTCAACGTGCTCGACGACGTGAAGAACCTGCTGCACGTGCTGACGCCCGGGGACGGGGCGTGGGCTCGGTCCGAGCTGCCCGTGGGCGGCGAGCTGCTCACGGTCGGCGTCGGCGCGGTGGACGTCGTCGACTCCGACGACGTCTGGGTGGTCACGACCGGGTACCTGACGCCGTCGACGCTGGCACGCACCGCCGTCGGGCCGCTGGAGCAGGAGGCCGCGCCCGAGGTGCTCAAGTCCGCGCCCTCCTATTTCGAGGCGGCCGGGCTGGAGGTCCGCCAGCAGTTCACCGAGTCCGACGACGGCACGCGCGTCCCGTACTTCGTCGTCGGCCGGTCGGAGCTCGTCTCCGGCGACGCGGGACCCGCGCCGACCCTGCTGTGGGGCTACGGCGGGTTCGAGCACGCGATCCTGCCGGGGTACTCGGGGACCGTCGGGCGCGCCTGGCTGGACCGGGGCGGGGTGTACGCCGTCGCGAACATCCGCGGTGGCGGCGAGTACGGACCGGCCTGGCACCAGGCGGCGCTCAAGGAGCACCGGCACCGGGCCTACGAGGACTTCGCCGCCGTCGCGCGCGACCTCGTCGCCCAGGGCATCACCGTCCCGGCGCGGCTCGGGATGGAGGGCCGCTCGAACGGCGGGCTGCTCGCCGGCAACATGCTCACGCAGTACCCGGACCTGTTCGGGGCGATCATCGTGGGCGTCCCGCTGCTGGACATGAAGCGGTACTCGCACCTGCTCGCCGGCGCGTCCTGGATGGCCGAGTACGGCGACCCGGACACCGACGAGTGGGAGTTCCTCCAGAAGTTCTCGCCGTACCACCTGTTCGACGCCGCCCAGGACTACCCGCCGGTGCTGTTCACGACGTCGACCAAGGACGACCGTGTGCACCCCGGCCACGCCCGCAAGATGGCGGCGCTCATGCTGGCCGCGGGCAAGGACGTGACGTACTACGAGAACATCGAGGGCGGCCACGGCGGCGCGGCGGACAATGCACAGGCGGCGTACATGGCGGCGACCCACTGGACGTTCCTCTGGAACCGCCTGTCGGACCAGACCTGACACCCCCGCCCACCTTTGTTAGGCCTCCGCTTTTTCTGCCAGCGTCTCCGCTACGCGGCCCAGGTTGGACAGTTCCGCGCGGTGGGTATCCGTAGAGGCGAGCGATCGGCGTGGCGCCGCCAGGAGCGTCACCTCGGCGAGCTTGGCCGCGGGCAGGCCTATCCGCCGCCACGGGACCGCGACGAGGTCGGCGAGCTCCCCGAGCGCCGGACCCGCGCATTGCGAGACCTGGACCGGCGGCAGCCCCGCCCAGAGCCCCGTACCGCGCTCCATGGCACGGGCCACCAGCTCCCAGGCCCGCTCGTTCCAGCCACCCGGGCCGACGTCGGCCAGGTCGAGACCGAGCGCGTCCGCACCGGCGAGCACCACAGGCGGCACGCCGACCCACGTGCTCCCGAGGTGCACCACGGAGCGCGCGCCGACTTCCCGCACCGCCGTGAGCACCGGCTCCAGGCCCTCGACGATCTCCGGCCCCGGCACAGCCCGCAGCCGGGAGAAGCCGGAGAACGTCGGGAGCACACCCGCGTGCACCTGGCCGAGCAGCGGCTCCGCGAGCTGCACGGTCACTTCCGCGCCGGGCACCTGGGCCACGACGTCGGACACCAGGACGCGCAGGCTCTCCGCCAGCGCGAGGGCCAGGTCGGCGCGGGCTCCGGTGTCGGCCAGGACGCGGTCCCCGCGGGCCGACCACAGCTGGGCCGCCAGTGTCCACGGCCCCAGGAGCTCGACGGTGAGCGGTCCCGTGTGGCCGTGCGCCGCGATGGCGAGCGCGCCGAGGTCCTCGCGCCAGAACGCCTCCGCCCGGCGCGCGTCGCCGCCCGGGCGTTCGGTCAGCTTCCAGCCGTGCGGGCCCAGCTCGACGGGCATCTCGGCCAGGCGCACCGCCGTCCGCCCGAGGGCATCCGCACCCGGACCGCGCTGGGGCAGCTGCGTCAGGAACGGCACGGCGTCGACGCCGGCCGGCAGCTCCGCGAGCTCGCCCAGCGCCGTCTGCTGCGCCTCGAGCACGTCGCGCTCGCCGCCGGGCCATGGCCCGTGTCCGCTCACTGCAGTCATCAGTTCTCCAAGGGGTTCTCAGCGTGCCCGCAAACCTTGTCGTTCACGAGCTCCGCCTACTGGACGCCGCTTCCGTCGAATGCAGACCTGGTCGGAGCTCCGGCCGACGGCTGCAGGCATGGTCGCGGTTTGAGCGCCTGTCACCGCAACTTTGTCTGCAGTCGGCACCTGGAGCCGCAACCAAGTCTGCAGGGAGCTCACCGGCGCCAGGGAGGTGTCGTGCCGCCGTGGTATCTCAGGGCAGTCCTACTGCGACGCCGCCGACCGCCAGGCCCGGGACACCGTCGCCTGGCCCAGCACCCGCGTGCCGCGGTACACCACGAGCGACTGGCCCGCCGCGACACCGCGCAGGGGCGTCCCGGTCAGCTCGATCTCCATCGCGGAAGCCGACGGGTTCACCCCGTCCGCGTCCGACGACGCCGATCGCGCATCTTCCGGTACGCCGTCACCATACGCGTCGTCGAGGTGGGCAACTGACCGAACCCGCGCCGGGACGGGCACACCGTGCGCGCGGACCTGCACCTCGGCGTCGAACCAGCCGTCCGGGTCGGGGACGACGTCGGCTGGGGTCTCGACAGGCTCGACCAACGGACGCGGCGCGGCGGGCGAGGCGGGTGTCTCGACACGCTCGGCCAACGGAAGCGGCTCGACCAACGAAGGCGGCCCGACCTGCGGGGCAGGCGCGGCCGGGAGCACGCCGTCGAACCACAGGGCCTTCTCCCCCGCGATCCGGTCCACGCTCAGCAGCTCGGCGGGCCCTACCACCACTGTGTTCGTCGCGGGCTGCACGTCGACCACGTACCGCGCCTTGCCGTCGGCCGCGGGACGCCCGAGCGCGAGCCCGCGCCGCTGGCCCACCGTGAACGCGTAGGCGCCGTCGTGCTCGCCGACCACCTCGCCGTCGACGTCGACCACGGAGCCCGGGCGCGAGCCCAGACGGGACTGCAGGAAGCCACGGGTGTCGCCGTCCGCGACGAAGCAGATGTCGTAGGAGTCCGGCTTCGCGGAGACCGACAGACCGCGCTTCGCGGCCTCGGCGCGTACCTCGTCCTTGGAGGCGAAGCCGCCCAGGGGGAACATCGCGCGCGCCAGCCGCTCGGGGCCGGCGACGGCCAGCACGTACGACTGGTCCTTGGCGTCGTTGGGCGAGCGGTGCAGCTCGCGTACTGTGCGCCGGCCGCCGTCGGGCAGCGTCACCTCGCGGGTCTCGATCCGCGCGTAGTGGCCGGTGGCGACGGCGTCGAACCCGAGGGCGGTCGCCTTGTCCAGCAGGGCCTCGAACTTGATGTGCTCGTTGCAGCGCACGCAGGGGTTGGGGGTGCGGCCGGCCTCGTACTCCGACAGGAAGTCGGCCACGACGGTGTCCTCGAACCGCTCGGACAAGTCCCACACGTAGTACGGGATGCCGAGCACGTCGGCCGCCCGGCGGGCGTCGCCGGCGTCCTCGATGGAGCAGCAGCCGCGCGAACCGGTGCGGAACTGGTCCCGGTTCCGGGACAGCGCCATGTGCACGCCCACGACGTCGTGCCCCGCCTCGACGGCGAGCGCCGCTGCGACGGCGGAGTCCACGCCGCCCGACATGGCCGCGAGCACCCTCATGCCATGCCTCCGATCGCGCGTCCGGACACCAGGCCCGCGGCCTGGGCCCGCGCCACGACCTGCGGCAGGGCGGCGACCAGCCGGTCGACGTCGGAGTCGGCGGACGTCGCCCCGAGAGTGAACCGCAGCGCGCCGCGGGCCTCGGTCTCGGGAACGCCCATCGCCAGCAGCACGTGGGACGGCTGCGGGACGCCCGCCTGGCACGCGGAGCCGGTGGATGCCTGCACCCCGGCCGAGTCCAGGAGGTACAGGAGCGAGTCGCCCTCGGCGCCGGGGAAGGTGAAGTGGGCGTTGCCGGGCAGCCGGTCGCCCGACGCCGGGTCGGCGCCGCGCAGCACGGCGTCCGGCGCGGCGGCGCGTACCCGGGCGATCAGGTCGTCGCGCAGGGCGGACAGGCGGGCCGCGCGGTCCGGCAGGCACTCGACGGCGTGGCGGGCGGCGACGCCGAAGGCGGCGATCGAGGCGGCGTCGAGGGTGCCGGAGCGCACGCCGCGCTCCTGGCCGCCGCCGTGCAGCACCGCGTCGAGCGCCAGGTCGCGCTTGGCGAGCAGGGCGCCCACGCCCACGGGGCCGCCGAACTTGTGGCCGCTGACGGTCATGGCGTCGACGCCGGACTCGGTGAAGTCGACCTCGGCCTGGCCCACGGCCTGGACGGCGTCGGTGTGTACGGGAATGCCGTAGGGGCGGGCGGCCCGCACGATGTCGCGGATCGGCTGGACCGTGCCCACCTCGTTGTTGGCCCACATGACGCTGATCAGCGCCGTCTCGCCGGCGTGGGCGGCCAGCTCGGCGCGGAGGGCGTCGAGGTCGATCCGGCCGTCGCCGTCGACGGGCAGCAGGACGATGTCGGCGCCGGCGTGGCCGGCCAGCCAGAACGCCGGGTCGAGCACGGCGTGGTGCTCGACGGCGGAGACGAGGATCCGGGAGCGGCACGGGTCCTTCGCGCGGCGCCCCCAGAAGATGCCCTTGATGGCCAGGTTGTCCGCCTCGGTGCCGCCCGAGGTGAAGATGACCTCGCTGGGCCGCGCGCCGAGCGACCTGGCGAGCGTCTCCCGCGCCTCCTCGACGGCCCGCCGCGCCGTACGGCCCGCGGAGTGCAAGGACGAGGGGTTGCCGGTGCGCTGCGCCTCCGCGACGAACGCGGCGAGCGCCGCGGCCGACATGGGCGTGGTCGCGGCGTGGTCGAGGTAGGCGCCGTCCGGCTCGCGGGACGGCTCACCGTGCGCACCGCTCACCGTGAGCGGTGCGCGTGCGGGATCGGGGGGCGGGGTGGTCACGGTCATCAAGTCTACGAACGCCTGGAAGGCCCGATCGCATCCCGAGGTGTGACGCTGTGCCGAGGTAGGACCAGGGCGAGGTAGGACCAGGGCCCGTGCCAGGCCCTACCTCGCCACAGTCCTACCTCGCCGGGACCAGGTGGTCAGCGCTTGCGGTAGACCTGGACGACCGTCGGGCGCGGGCCGCGGAAGTCGCCGGCCTCCACGGGGGCGCCCTCGGCGACGTAGTCCGGGAAGTAGGACTGCGGCGCGGCGTACGTGCCGTCCTCGCCCGGGTGCTGCACGTTCACGTAGACCATGCCGTCGCGGGAGTCGATGAGCGGCCCGCAGGTCTCGGCGCCGGCCGGCACCGAGAGGAACTGCTGCACGTGCCCGCGCTCCCGGCCGGTGACGGGAACCTTGAACAGCCCGTCGCACTTGGCGATGGCGCTGGAGCTCGGCTGGCCGTCGGTCGAGATCCAGAGGTTGCCCTCGGCGTCGAACGCGAGGTTGTCCGGGCAGGAGATCGGCGAGACGCGCTCCTTCGGGTAGCCCGAGAAGTACGTGCCCTCGACGGCGGGGTCGCCCGCGACGAGCAGCAGGTTCCACGTGAAGCGCGTGGAGGTCTGGTCGCCCGACGGGATGATCTCGACGACGTGGCCGTCCCGGTTGCCGTTGGTGGTGGCGCCGTTCACGACCTTGCGGTTGCGCGGGTTGGCCTCGGTGGGGCCCTCGACGGTGTTGGTCGGGGTACGGCCCGAGTTGTTGGTGCACGCCACGTAGATGCGGCCCGTGACCGGGCTGATCTCGACGTCCTCCGGGCGGTCCATCTTGGTGGCGCCGACCTTGTCCCCGGCGAGGCGGGTGTAGATCAGCACCTCCTCGACGGACATGCCGGGCACCTTGCTGACACCGCCGACGACGAGGGGCAGCCACTCGCCCGTGCCGTCGAAGGCGCCGTCGGACGGGACCGCGCCCGAGCCGTCGATCTCGGCGGCCGGGGAGTCGCCCGTGAACTTGGCGACGTACAGGTCGCCATCCGAGAGCAGCGTCTTGTTGTGCCGACGGGCCCAGCGCGAGTCACCCTTGGCCACCCGGTCCTTGGACACGAACTTGTAGACGTAGTCGAACGCCTGGTCGTCGCCCATGTACGCGACGGCGTGGCCGCGGCGGGACAGGGTGACGTTGGCGCCCTCGTGCTTGAACCGGCCCATGGCGGTGTGCTTCACGGGCGGCGCGGACGGGTCGTGCGGGTCGAGCTCGACGATCCAGCCGAAGCGGTTGGCCTCGTTCTCGTAGCCCTCGGACTGGGCGAAGCGCGGCTCGTCGGCCTCCCAGCCGTAGCTCGTGGAGCTGCCGATCCCGTACCGGGCGTCGGCGGTCGGGTTGGCCCCGGCGGCCACGAAGTAGCCGTTGAAGTTCTCCTCGCCCGACAGGACGGTGCCCCACGGTGTGGTGCCGCCGGCGCAGTTGTTCATGGTGCCGAGCACGCGGGTACCGGTCGGGTCCGCGGCCGTCTTCATCAGGTCGGTGCCGGCCGCCGGCCCGTCGATCACGAACTCCGTGTCGAGGTGGATGCGGCGGTTGACCGGGCTGATCCGCTGGTACGACCAGGGCTTGCCGGGGGCCCGACGCCGGACCTCGACGACCGCCATGCCGTGCGCGGCGCGCTCGATGGCGCGGGCGTAGGCGTTTTTCTTGTCGGTGACGTTGCCGGCGGCGTCCGTCTCCCAGTACTTGGCCGACGGCGGGAACATGACCGCCGCGTTGGTGTACTCGAGGTTCGACACCAGGAGGCCGCGGGTGCCGCGGTGCTCGTCGCCGACGTCGAACGGCAGGATGTCGAGGTAGTCGCAGTTGTAGCCGAACTGCTTGGCCTGCTGCTCCGGCGACTGGTTGTTCGGGTCGAACGTGCGGGCACCCGGCAGGATCGGGTCGCCCCAGCGGATGATCGGGTCCCAGGTGTATCCCTCGGGCACCACCAGCGCGTCGACGTCGACGGGCTGCGGGTCGATCGCACCGAAGGCCAGGCCGCTGCCGCCGTGGCCGGGGAAGCGTCCCTCGGGCAGGGGCGCGGCGGCGGCCGACGGCGCGTCCATACCCTGCGCACCGATCACCACGGCGCCGGCGGCGACCGCCAGCGTGCCGAGCATGGCGCGGCGCGACAGCACCGAGCTCACGACGTCCTTGAAGTACTCGTTGGCGCTCTCGTTGGGAGCGGGGTGAAGGCACGCGTCGTTGCACTTGAGACGGCACGTGACGGGGCTGCGCTTGCCACGCGCGTGCGTGTGCACCGTCAGCAGCGTGCGGTGTTCAGGGGCGATCGTCATCGGAGGTTCTCCGGTCGGTGCTGGGGGGTAGGTCGACGTCAACCTAGGAGCAGGCGGTGTCTCGCCCACGAAAGGTCCGGTACGTCCAGATGAACGGGACGTGTCCAGCAGGTGGGTTCGCTCAACCGAGGATCGCGCGGCTCGTGACGTCGCGCCACCCCTCAGCGCGCAGGAGCTGCTCGGCGCCCCGCGACCGCAGCCCTCGCTCGCACAACACGACCACCGGCTCGTCGAGCGGGTGGTCCAGCAGCTCCGGCGGGAGGTTCCCGGCCGCCAGGTCCTCCAGCCGTGCGAACACCGCCCCGGGCACGGCGCCCGGCCGCAGCCCGACGTCGAGCAGGAGCACACCCGGGCGCGCGGGCTCGTCCGGCGTCGGCCCGGGCTCGTCCGACGCCGGAGCCGGCGGCGCCTCGGTCCCGGCTGCGGGCTCCGGGGCAGCCGGGGCCGGCGCGAGCGCCGCTCCCTCCACGACTTCCACGGCCCGCACGGCCTCGGCAGTCAGGTCGGCGGCAGGGTCCGACGGCGCCGGCGCCAGCTCGATCGTGTCCCACGCGGAGGTCCGCGCGTCGTAGACCAGCAGCCGCCCCAGCGCCGGGTCGCCCGTCCCGGTGAGGACCTTGACGGCCTCGACCGCCATCGTCGAGCCCACGACGCCGCACGCCGGGCTGAGCACGCCGACCGTCGCGCAGGACTCGCCCTCGGGCGGCTGCGGGCCGAACACGTCCGGGTAGGTGATCGCGCGCCCGTGCGGCGCGGCTGACCAGAAGACGCTCACCTGGCCGTCCCAGCCGAGCACCGTGCCCCAGACGACGGGCAGGCCGAGGCTCGCGGCGGCGTCGGAGACGGCGTAGCGCGTCTCGAACGTGTCGGAGCCGTCGACCACCAGGTGGTAGCCGCCGAGGATCGCGGCGGCGTTGTCGCGGGTCAGCCGCTCGGGGTGCGCGACCACCTCGACCGACGGCGCGAGCCCGCGCAGCACGTCGGCGGCCGACTCGGTCTTGGCGCGCCCGACGTCCGCCACGGAGTGCAGCACCTGGCGCTGCAGGTTGGAGGCGTCGACGACGTCGTCGTCGATGATGCCGAGCGTGCCGACGCCCGCGGCGGCGAGGTACTGCAGCGCGGGCGAGCCCAGCCCGCCGGCGCCCACGACCACCACCCGGGAGGCGGCCAGGCGCTCCTGGGCAGCCAACCCGAACCCGTCGAGCAGGAGATGCCGCGCGGCCCGACGCCGCTCGGCGGGCGCGAGCCTCCCCGCGGGAGCCGAGCCCGCCGAGACGTCAGGCGCCATCTCCAACGGAAACTGCTTCATCACGTCATTCCACCACGTCGCCCGCCCTTGTCGTGAGCGCGACCGTTGCGACTACGTGCCCGGTTCAGGCGCAACGATCGCGCCCACAACAAGGTGCTCAGGCCTTGCGCTTGCGGATCTCCGCCGCGGCCTGTGGGAGGACGTCGGCGAGCTGCCCCACCACCGCGAAGTCGCAGATCTCGAAGATCGGCGCCTCCGGGTCGCTGTTCACCGCCACGATCACCTGGGAGGCCTGCATGCCGCCGCGGTGGTGCGGCGCGCCCGAGATGCCCGCGCCGATGTAGACGCGCGGCGCCACGGTGACGCCGGTCTGCCCCACGTAGGAGTCCCACCAGCCCTCGAACGCGGCGTCGCGGGACGCGCCGACGGCGGCGCCGAGCGCGTCGGCCAGCTCCTCCACCGGGCCGAAGTCGCCCTCGGTCCCCCGCCCGCCGGCGACGACTATCGCGGCCTGGTCGAGCGGCGGCCGGCCGCTCGTGTCGGCCTTCACCTCGCGGGACAGCAGCGTCACCGCGGACGGCGCCACCTCGACGGCGAAGCCCTCGGTGACCGGCTCGACGGCGGCCTCGGCGGGCTGCGCGACCGCCGAGTTGGCCCGGACTGTCACCACCGCGACGTCGGTGGTCACGGCGCACTCGGTGTCCCACGAGCCGGCGAAGACCCGCTTGCCGGCCACGATCCGGCCGTCCTCGTCGCGCAGGGAGGCGGCATCGATGACAAGACCGGCCCCGAGCGCGTGCGCCGCGAGCGCCGCGGCCTCCTTCGCGGCGAACGACGTGGGCAGCAGCACCACGTCGGCATCGGTGAGGCGTACCGCGGCGGCCAGGCTCGCGCCGACGACGGCGGGCAGGTGCCGCTCGTCGCCGACCACGGGGGTGCCGTCGCGGGCGGGCTCGGCCTGGTGCACGGTCTCGACGCCGTACGCCCCGAGCTGCGCGAGCACCTCGACGGTGGGCGCTTCCAGGGCGACGGCCTCGACCCGGCCGAGGCCGCGCGCGATGGTGAGCAGCTCGAGCACGCTGGTGCGGACCTCGGTGGCGGGGTCGAGCAGAACCAGGACTGTGCGGTTTGTCATCGTGTCAGACCAAGTCGTTGCGGATGAGGAAGTCGGCCAGCGCCACGCCGCCCTCGCCTTTGTCGGTGACGATCTCGGGCTCGGCGCGCTCGGGGCGGGGAGTCGCCGACAGCGTCTCGGTGCGGGCCCCGGCGGTACCCGCGACGGCGGGGTCGAGGCCGAGGTCGGCCAGGGACCACGCCTCGATCTCCTTGGTGCGGGCCGCCATGATGAGCTTGAAACCGGGGAAGCGGGGCTGGTTCGCCGCGTCCGTGACGGACAGGACGGCGGGCAGCGGGCCGGACAATCGCTCGGTGACGCCGTCGATCTCGCGGGTGATGGTGAGCACGCGCTCCGCGTCGTCGCCGGAGCCCAGCTCGACCTTCTTGGCGAGGTTCAGGACGGGCAGCCCGAGCTCGGCGCCGAGCAGCGTCGGGACCACGGAGCCGAGACCGTCGAGGGCGGCCATGCCGGTCACCACGAGGTCTACCGGGGCCTGTTCGCCGATCCTGCGGACGGCCGCGGCGAGCACCGCGGCGGTGCCGAAGTAGTCGGAGCCGGCCAGGGCGTCGTCGGACACGCGGATGCCGCGGTCGACGCCGAGCTGGAACGCCTTGCGGAGTGCGACGTCGCCGTCGGGCCCGGCCATGGTGACCACGATGACTTCGCCGTCGTCCGGCCCGATGCGGCCGGACTCGCGCTCGGCCTCGACGAGCCGCAGCGCGGCCTCGATGGCGTTCTCGTCCAGCTCGTTGAGGGTGCCCTCGCCGGGGTCGCGCACTACCCGGCGGTCCTGGAACCCACGCTCCGTGGCGATGTCCGGGACGTACTTGGCGGCGACGACTATGCGCATGAAGTCAACGGTACGACGTCGGGTGGCGTGGGACGGATCTCGTTCGCAGAGCCGTCTCTGCAACGATTGGGCCCATGGTGCAGTCTCCACGAGCAGAACCGCAGCGAGCGCCGGGCGACCCGGTGCCGCGTCCGGTCGTCCGGCCGCTCATCCGGCCCTCGGCACGCCGCAGCCACGTCCCACCGTTGGGTGTGTACGTCACGCCCGGCGGCGGGATCGACGCCGCGGTCCTCGCCACCCACGCGACGGCGGTGGACCTGTGCCTCATCGACGTCACGGACCCGTCCCTGGACGAGCACGACCCGCACCGGTACACCGAGCGCCGGGTCGAGATGGTGGGCCCGGTGTACGGCGTCTGGCACACGCACGTCCCGGACGTCGCTCCGGGCCAGCGCTACGGGTTCCGCGTGTACGGGCCGTGGGACCCGCGCGCCGGCATGCGCCACAACCCGGCCAAGCTGCTGGTCGACCCGTACGCCCGCGGGTTCGCCGGCCGGCTGCACTACGGCCCGGAGGTGGTCGGCTCGGTGTCCGCGGAGCGGGAGCCGGGCTGGTGGCTCGGTGACCCCTACGGCGCGCCGGACGGGCGTGACTCGCTGGCGCACGTTCCGCACTCCGTCGTCGTCGCGCCGCTGCCGCCGCCCGCTCCCCTGTCCCGGCCGCGCGTGCCGTGGGCCGACACCGTGGTCTACGAGGCCCACGTACGCGGCCTGACGATGCTCCGCGAGGACATCCCTGCCGAGCTGCGCGGCACGTACGCGGGGGCCGCCCACCCGGCGATCGTCGAGCACCTGAAGAGCCTGGGCGTGACCACGCTCGAGCTGCTCCCGATCCACAAGAGCGTCGCCGAGCCGCGGCTGGCCGCTCACGGCCTGCCGAACTACTGGGGCTACAACACGCTGGGGTTCTTCGCCCCGAACGCCGCGTACGCGACCCGGTCCGCCCAGGAGCGGGGCGCGGAGGCGGTGCTCGACGAAGTGCGCGGCATGGTGCACCTGCTGCACGAGGCGGGTATCGAGGTGCTGCTGGACGTCGTCTACAACCACACCTGCGAAGGCGGCGACGACGGGCTGCACCTGGCCTGGCGCGGCCTCGACAACCCGGTCTACTACCTGCACGACGGCGCGTCTCCCGCCGCCCTCGCGGATGTCACCGGCACCGGCAACTCGCTCGACTTCCGGCGTCCCCGTGTGATCCAGATGGCCCTGGACTCGCTGCGGTACTGGGCCGAGACCGTGGGCGTGGACGGGTACCGCTTCGACCTCGCGGTGACCCTGGGCCGCGGCACGGTGGGCTTCGACCCGGACCACCCGTTCCTCGTGGCCCTGCAGACCGACCCGATGCTGTCCGGCCTCAAGCTCGTGGCGGAGCCCTGGGACGTGGGGCCGGGCGGCTGGCAGACCGGCTCGTTCCCGCCCCCCATGGCGGAGTGGAACGACAGGTTCCGCGACGCCGCGCGCGGCTTCTGGCTGGACGCGCCCAAGCGGGGTGCGCGCGGGCAGGAGATGCTCGGTCTGCGCGACCTGGCCACGCGGTTGGCGGGAAGCGCCGACCTGTTCGGCCCGGGCGACCCGCCGCTGGTGCGCGGTCCGGTGGCGTCGGTGAACTACGTGACGGCGCACGACGGCTTCACCCTCGCCGACCTGGTGGCCTACAACTACAAGCACAACGAGGCCAATCACGAGGACAACCGGGACGGGTCCGACAACAACCTGTCGTGGAACCACGGGATCGAGGGCCACACCCCGTCGGGCGACGACGCCACGACGGAGCCGTGGCAGGCGATCGTGCCGCCCCGCCGCAGGTCGCAGCGCAACCTGCTGGGCACGCTGCTGCTCGCGGCCGGCACGCCCATGCTCACCGCGGGCGACGAGTTCGGCCGGAGCCAGGGCGGCAACAACAACGCGTACGTCCAGGACAACGAGGTCTCCTGGCTGCGCTGGGCGATGGACGACGCCGCAACGGACCTCCTGGAGACCACCCGGTACCTGCTGCGCCTGCGCCGGGAGCACCCGGCGCTGCGCGCCGACTCGTTCTACCTGGGCTCGCCCAGGCCGCGGGAGTCCGACCCGGACCTGCTCTGGTTCGACCGGACCGGCGCTCCGATGGAGCACGCCACCTGGAACGAGCCCGGCCGGCGCGTGCTGCAGATGCTGCGGCCGGGGCCCGCTCCGGGGGACGCGGACGTGCTGCTGGTGATCAACGGCGGCCTGTGCGATGCCGAGGTGACGCTTCCGTCGTGCGCCCGCCCGGGCAACGCGCCGTGGGAGCTGGTCTGGGACTCCTCCTGGGACTTTCCGGTCGTGCCCGAGGACGAGGCGGGGCCCCGGGCCTCGGTGACCCTGGACGCGCTCAGCCTGCAGGTGCTGCTGTCGCCCGGCGAATGACTTCACCCCGAATCCGTCCCGCCGAATTGCGGCGCGCGAGGTATGTCCTGGTTACAGTGCGCACATGACTGACTCCGTCTCCAACAACGACGTTGCCGCAGCGGACGACACCGACGTCATTGTCATCGGCGCGGGGCTGTCGGGGCTCGTCGCCGCGACCGAGCTGACGGCGGCGGGCAAGCGGGTGGTCCTGCTCGACCAGGAACCCGCCGCGTCGCTGGGCGGACAGGCCTGGTGGTCGTTCGGCGGGCTGTTCCTGGTGGACTCCCCCGAGCAGCGCCGTCTCAACGTCAAGGACTCGTTCGACCTCGCCTTCGCCGACTGGCTCGGCTCCGCCCAGTTCGCGCCCGGCGCGGAACGGGGCGAGGGCCCTGACCGCTTCGGGTACCGGTGGGCCAAGGCGTTCGTCGAGTTCGCAGCCGGCGACATGCGGTCGTGGATGCGCGCCAAGGGGGTGGGCTGGTTCCCGCTGGTGCAGTGGGCGGAGCGGGGCGGCTACCCGGCGGGTGGGCACGGCAACTCGGTGCCCCGGTTCCACGTCACGTGGGGCACCGGCCCCGCCGTCGTCGAGCCGTTCGTAGCCGCCGCGCACGAGGCGAACCGGGCCGGGCTCCTCGACCTGCGCTTCCGGCACCGGGTCACGTCCCTGGTCACCACGGACGGCCGCGTCACCGGTGTGCGCGCGGAGATCCTGGCCGACGACGCCGCAGGCCGCGGCGAGCCCTCGAACCGCACGGTGACCGGCGAGGTCGAGCTGTCCGCACGCGCCGTCGTCGTCGCGAGCGGTGGCATCGGTGCGAACCACGACCTGGCGCGGGCCCACTGGTCCGCGGACGCCGGGCGCCTGCCGGAGCGGATGCTGTCCGGGGTCCCGGACTCGACGGACGGGCTCATGCTCGGCGTCGCCGCGGCGTCCGGCGCGGCGCTCGTGCACGAGGGCCGCATGTGGCACTACCCCGAGGGCATCGCCAACCACTCCCCCGTGTGGTCGAAGCACGGCATCCGGATCCTGCCCGGCCCGTCCTCGCTGTGGCTCGACGCCGACGGCGGCCGCCTGCCCGGGCCCCTGTTCCCCGGCTTCGACGCGCTCGGCGCGCTGCAGCACGTGACCAGCCGCGGCGACGACCACTCCTGGTTCGTGCTGAACAAGACGATCATGGAGAAGGAGTTCGCGCTGTCAGGCTCTGAGCAGAACCCCGACCTGACCGGCAAGTCGGTGCCGCTGCTCCTGGAGCGCGTGCGCGGCCGGTCGGTGCCGGTCCGGACCTTCGCGGAGCAGTCGGAGGAGTTCCTCTGGGCCGACACCCCCGCCGAGCTCGCCGCGAAGATGAACGCTCTCACCGACGCCACGCCCGGGTCCTCGGGACACATCGACGGCGAAGCGCTGGCTGCCCTGATGACGGCCCGCGACGCGCAGGTCGCCACGGGGCTCGGCAAGGACCCGCAGGTCGTCGCGACGTCGGCCGCGCGCCACTTCATCGTGGACAAGGCGATCCGCGTCTCGCCGCCGCGCGCCCTCAGCGAACCGAAGGACGGGCCGCTGCTCGCCGTCCGCCTGTCGGTGCTGACCCGCAAGACGCTCGGCGGCATGTGGTGCGACGAGAAGGGCCGCGCGCTGACCCCGGCGGGGGAGGTCCTGGAGGGACTGTGGGCCGTGGGCGAGGCCGCGGGCTTCGGCGGCGGCGGCGTGCACGGCCACCGCGCGCTGGAGGGCACGTTCCTGGGCGGCTGCCTCTTCACGGGGCGGACGACGGGCCGGGCGCTCGCGGAGTCGCTGTAAGTCCCGGCCAGCCGGCCCATCGGCCGTACGGGCGCCGAACCGCAAGCTGCAAGTCGATCTCGCCCCCCACCGGCGCCGAACCGCAAGCTACGGGTCGATCCGGGCACGGATGGACTCGGTTGTTTCGGTTCGGCGCCCAGATCCGCGACCAAGTTGCGGTTCGGCGGTCCGGCCGGAATCAGTCTCCGACGACCGCTACCGCAGCAGGGCGTTGCCGTCCTCCAGGGCAATCACGACGGCGCCCACCGCGCAGCGGCTCACCAGCTCCGCCGGCCAGCCGTCCGTCAGCGGCACCACCTCGACGTCCGAGCCGCCCGAGCCGCCCGAGCCGACGTCGGAGCCGCCCGTCCCGACACCCGGGTGCAGACCCGTCACGCGGGTACCGCCCGGGCGACCGATCCGCTCGCGCACCGGGTCAGGGCGGTCGAAGAACCAGTGGGTCGGCGCGTTGGAGTCCAGCGCGTCCGCGAGCCGCTCGAGATCCCGGGCCGCGAGCCGCAGCACGGGCGCCACCCAGGCGCCGTTCTCGGTCACCATCGCCTCGGTGCGGCGGGGGTCGGTCAGGCCCACCCGGGTCCCGTCGCGGAACGATCCGGCGGCGAGCCCCAGCGCCAGGTCCCGTACCGGGGCGCTCGCGACGACCCCCAGCAGCTGGTTGGCCAGCACGTGTGGCACGTGCGAGACGAGGGCGACGGCCTCGTCGTGCAGCTTGTCGGTGAGCACCGCGGCCGTCCCGCCCAGCGGGCCCGTGACCAGGCGGAGCACGCGCTCCAGCCGCCACGGGTCGGTTCCGGCGACGCCGGACTCCGGGTCGCCGGGGCGGCAGGTCACCGCCCACGGGATGCCCTGCATGAGCTCCGCCGACGACGACTCGAACCCGCTCCGCTCCGTCCCGGACATCGGGTGCGCGCCCACGTAGCGGTCGCCCAGCCCGGCGTCGGTGACCGCTTCGCGCACCGGCGCCTTCACCGAGCCGACGTCGGTCACCGTCGGGTCCCAGCCCGGCTCCCCGGCCAGGGCCTCGGCCAGCTCCGCCGCGACGGCCCGCATGACGCGCAGCGGCGCGGCGAGCACCACGATCTCGGGCCGCTGCACCGCGAGCCCGGCGACGTCGTCCGCCACCGGGAGGCCCGCCGCCCGTGCCTCCTCGGCCGACGACGGGTCGGTGGCCACCACGGGCACGCCCGCCGCCTGCAGGGCACGCGCCAGGGAGCCGCCGATCAGGCCGAGGCCCACGATGCCGACCGGCCCGCTCTGGGAACCGGAGCCGCTCACCAGAGCAGCCCTCGGTCGCGCGCCGGCCCGGAGTCCTTCGCCGACACGGAGCCGACCGGGACGTGGTCCGGGTCGAGCACGCCGTCGAGCGACCGGAACCCCGCTCCGGCCGGGAACAGGCCGAGCGTCTTGAGGGAGTCGCCGGCGGCGAGCAGGTCGCTCAGCACCTCGCGCGCGCCCGGGTCCCAGGGGGCCTCGTCGAAGGTCACCACGAACACGTACTTGCTCTCCTGGGCCTTGAGCGGCCGGGTGATCAGGCTGGACATGTTCACTCCCCGGTCGCCGAACGCCGCGGTGATCCGCGCCAGCACGCCCGGCCCCGTCACGGACGGGGTGATCGCGACCATCGTCTTCCAGGCCGTCGCCCCGGCGGCGCGCGAGCGCGCCAGGTGCGCCTCGGCCTCGCCCCGCCTGGTCAGCACGAGGAACCGGGTACGGCCGCCGCGGAAGTCCTCCACGGCCTTCGCATACGTGTCCAGCCCGTACAGCTCGCCGCAGATCGTGGGGCCCAGCGCAATCGTGCCGGGCCCGGCGTCGCGGCACGCGGCCGCGTTGGACGACGCCGGGGCGGTCGCCAGCCCGGTGCCCGTGACGAAGCCCGCGCACTGCGCCAGGCCGTGCGGGTGCGCGGACACCTCGGTCAGCTCGCCGTGCCCGGGGCGCACGAACGCGTCGAACGACACGTCGATCGCCACCTCGTCGACGGCCACGACGTCCGCGCTGGACAGGAGCGCGTCCAGCGACGGCACCACGTAACCCTCGACGGACGACTCGATGGCGACGACGCCGACGTCGGCCGCGCCGGCCGCCACGACGTCGTGCACGTCCTTGACGGTGTCGAGCGGCTCGGCGGACACCTCGCCGTCGGTGTCCCGTGTGGTGACGTGCCGGCGCGCCCACTCCAGGGCCGCCTGGTGCGTGAACGTGCCCTCCGGCCCCAGGTAAGCGGTCCGGATGCCGCGCGCCGCGCCCGGCATCGTCACGCCCATCGCGGCGTCAGGGCGTCCGGCCCGGGCACGAACGACCCGCCCGGGAGCACCGCCAGGGTGCGGTGCTCGACGCCCCGCACGGTGAGCGCGTCGACCAGGTTCCCCAGCGTGTCCGACGTCGGGCAGGAGAACGACGTGAAGAACACGTGCGGCCCGTCGGACGACGGCTGGCTGCGCAGGTGGTCCAGGTCGAGTCCGGCGTCCGCGATGACCGCGAGCGTGGGCTGCAGGGAGCCCAGGTGGTCGTCGGCCGGGCCGAACGCGAGCCACACCTGAGCGGGCTGGCTGAACGCCGGCCAGTCGGTGCGGGACTCCAGCAGCCCGTACCAGACGGGCTCACCCTCGGCGAGGGCCGCGCTGTCGGGGAGCTCCACGAAGCCCGCCGGGACGCGGGACCGCTCGATCACGAGCGACCCGCCCTCTCCCGCCAGGGCGATCCGCTCCTCGACGGTCGCCCGCGTGGGCACCAGCCGGGGGCTCGCGCCGAGGCCGCGCAGCACGTTCGCGCAGTCCCGCATGCCCGCCTCGTCGATCACCACCTGGCCGCCCGTGGCACCGGCGCCGACCCAGACCCACTGGCCGGGCACCGCCACCGCCGCCGTCACGATGAGCGACGACGCGCCCTCCAGGAGGGCGCGTTCGAGGCCCGGCGCCGGGTGCTCCGGGTGTCCCAGGTGCACCACGGCGGCCAGGGCCTCGATGCTCGCCACCGTGGCGAGCGTGTCCGCCGTGGTGCCGAGGTCGAGCAGCTCGACCGGGTCGTTCCAGCCCGCCATCCGCGCGGCAAGCACCGCGTGCGCGGGAGACTCCCGCTCGCTACGTCCTAACATGTGCGCAACTTACCGCCGTCGGAGCCTTACGGCTCTACTCGCAGACCACCGGGTTGTCCGGGTTGTAGGAGTGGTTGAACGAGTTCTCCTTGACCACCTGGCCGTCGCGGAGGACCTTGCGGGAGATGGTGACGGAGAAGCCGTCCTCGCCGCCGGGGTACGGCTCGCAGTCCGCCGAGGAGTCGCGGATCGTCGTCTTCGGCACGATGTTCCGCTTGGGGCTGGTGCTCTCCTGCACGGTGTAGTACTTGGTGCTCCAGATGCGGACCGTGAGCTCGCCGCCGGACACGAAGGACTGCATGACCGCCCCGTACGGGGTGTCGTTGGTGAACTTCATGTCCTTGGCGCCCACGTAGATCGTGGCCTCGCGGCCCGGTGGGTAGCGCGGGAACCAGTACGAGTGCGCGTGGTGCTCGATGTCCTCGAAACCGGCGAAGAAGCCCGCGTTGAACGAGGTCGTGGCCATCTGGGACAGCCCGCCGCCCACCGCCTCGACGTGCTTGCCGTCCTCGACGACGCCCGCGTCGAAGTACCCGTTCTCGAGCGTGATCGGTGCCAGGGCCTCCAGCAGGGAGAAGGTCTCGCCGGGCTTGATGAGGTCGCCCGTGATCATCTGCGCGCCACGCACCAGGTTCTGGGTGCGCACGGGCTCGTTCGTCAGCGGCGTGCTGAACTCCGAGACGACCTCCTTGACGCCCAGCTTCTTCAGCGACTGGACGGTCTCCTCCGGGTCCTGCTCGACCAGCTCGACCGAGGTCTCGCGGTCGTCGCTCGTCGCGGCGATCCGCACGGCCTTGGCCGCCTCGGCGGCGTCGAGCGTCGTGCCGGTCTTGCCCTCGACGACGGTCGGCCGGCCGCCGACGAACTCGAAGTGCGCGTCGTCCGGGACCTCCAGCAGGTTCGTCGTGCCGTCGACGATGGCCTGGACGGTCGCGTCCTTGTCCACGATGATGGCCAGCTTGTCGTCGCGCTGCTCGAACCGGATCAGCCCGGCCAGCACCTCGGTTGGCAGCACCGGCGTCTGATCGCCGACGGACACCGTGACCGGCCCGGAGACGACCTTCTGCGCCACGGCGAAGTTCTCGTCGGTCTCCTGCTGCGAGATCGTCGGAGCGACCGGCTCGACCGGCAGCTCGAACGGGCTCTCCTCGTTGACCCAGCGCTCCTTGATGATGCGGGCCGTCTCGCTCGCGACGATCCGCGAGCCCTCCTTCGGGTCCGTCTTGACCGCCTGGCCGTCGACGAACGCGACGGTGCCGTCCACGGGGTCCACTGCGAGCGAGTCCTCGAGGCCCGCGACCGCGGCGTCGAACTTCTTGTCGTCGATGTTCAGGACCAGCTCCTGCTCGGAGCCGCCGAACATGTGCGCCCACATGCGCATCGGGCTCAGCGAGAACCCGGTGAGCTCAGCCACCGTCGCGTCGGCGTCGATCGCCAGGCCGCTCGGCTCCGGCGACAGCTGCGCCTTGCCCTCACCCGCGGTGAGCGCGATCGGCTCCTTGACCCGCGGAGCGAGCTGCTCCGTCAGCGCGGACGCCGCCTCGGCCTGCGTCATACCACCGACGTCGACTCCGGCCACCGTGGTCTCGGTCGGCACCGTGTCGCTCTGGGTCCACGCCACCAGGACGTAGATCCCGAACAGCAGGACAGCGGCCAGCACCGCGAACAGCGCGATCTTCGGACCGCGGCTCGGGGCGCCGTCGCCGGCGAGCCCGAAGAAGCCGCCCTGGTCGGCCGGGTTCGGGCCGCCGGGGACGTTCGGGCCCGCGGGGCCGTGGGGGCCGGCGGGACCGCCGGGCGTGCCGGGGCCGTTCGGCCCGGCGGGGCCCTGCTCGGACGCCGCCAGCGGCGTCGCGTCCGGGCGCACGGGCGCCCAGCGCGTGCCGGCCAACGGACGCGACACCCGCTGGATCGCACCGGTCAGCGGCTTGAGGAACGAGTTCTGGCCGGGGTTCGGTGCGGGCACCGTGCCCGGTCCCGGGGGCGGCACAGCGCCCGACGGCGGGATGAGCGAGCGCGGCGGGACGGACGGCGGTGCGGGCGCGACGGGCGGCGGAGCAGGCGCGACAGGCGGTGCCGGGACCGCCGCGGAACTCGCCGCTGCTGCCGTGCCTGCCGCGGCGGCTGTGGCCGCTGCTCCCGCTGCGGGGGCTGCCCCTGCTCCAGTGGGTGCTGAGGAACCTGTCGGCGCCGCCGACCCAGCCGCGGTCGGGATCGGCTCGGCCTTGGCAGGTGCCGCCGACTCGTTGGCGGCGTTCGCAGGCTCGGCCGGCTTGGGAGCCGCCTTGACGGGCTCAGCCTGCTCAGGAGCCTTCACGGGCTCGGTCGACCTGGGCGCCGCCGACTCAGGAGCAGCCTTCGCGGGCGCCGCCGCCTCCGGGGCGGTCTTGGGTGCGGTCGGTTCGGCCGCGGCGTCGGCCGAGCGCGCCTCGGGGGTCGCGCCGTCGGACGCCGACACGGCGGTAGCCGCGTCCGCCGTCTCGTCGGGCGTCTTGTTCGGGTCTGTCACGTGTGGGGCCTGTCCTGCCGTCGAGAGGGCCGGCGTCGTGCCCGGCGTGGTGGTGTCCTGCGGCCGCGCGGCCTGATTCCCGCTGCTGCCCGACCCGGGCGTCCACTTGGGCGGGCGGTCGAACGCAAAGACGCGGGGGGTGTATCCGCTGCGGGGTGTCGCGGCGGCCTTGGTGGTCGGCGTCGCGAGCTTCTCCACGACGGTCTGCAGCACGGCTACCTGGTCCGGAGCGTCAACGACGGGCACGACGGGCGCACTCGGGTTCGCCGGCGGCGTCGGGGCCCCGGGCCCGCTCGGGCGGCCGGCGGACGCCGCGGCGTCCGCTCCGCCAGCCCTGGGGGCGCTCTCGGGTGCTGCCGCTCTTGCGGGCGGCACGACGGGCGGGCGCGGGGCCTTCGGGGCCTCGGACTGCTCCGGACGGGTCACGGGCTGGGCCTTCTCTGGGGATCGGGGAACCGGCTGAGCGGTCGGTCGACCGGCCGGTACTGCGGACTGCGCGGCCCCCGGGTCCGTCGGTCGTACCGGGGGTCTCGGCGCCTGTTGCGGCACGCTGCCAGGGCGCGTCCTGGACAGGCGGGGAGGCGACACCGGGGCAGGTCTTGTCCCGGCGTTCTCGTCTGACGTCGGCTCGAGCGGTTCGTCACGCTCGGTCGGCTGGCCCATCGGCACGCTCCGTGCAACTACCCGAGACGCGGGCTCTCCGCGTCCCCCAAGGGCGCACCGGACCTGCGGCGAATCCGCTGGACGGGACCGCCCTGCCGGGCATCCTATCCAGCGAGAATCCTGCCGAAGGCCGCGTTCTGGGCGCCCCGAGGTGGAGGTTGTGTATCAATCCTGCCCACCATCTTGAACCAGTCTGCGAAGAACCGCAGACCTCATGCGGCAGGCCGATCGCGGCCCACCGGAACCTCTGTGAACCACGACGCCGGCAGGAACGCCACGACGGCCAGGACGGCGACCCCCGCGTACGACCAGACCATGCCCAGCACGCCCGCCGGGACCACGACGTCGCCGCCCGAGCCCGGTAGCGACAGGGCCTGCACCATGGCCACCCAGCCCACACCGAATCCCAGGAGGGTTCCGTAGCCGGCCCAGGCGCGCGAGAGCACGCCCGCCGCGGCCGTCAGCGCCAGCGCGAGGACCAGCCCGAGATACCAGGACTCGTCGCCGAACCGGTGCACCACCGTACCGAGGGCGCCCATCACGACGCCGAGCAGAACCGCCAGCAAGGTGCGCACGATCGTTCGCCCGAGGGGGCGTCCGGATGAGTTCACCCAGCCATTGTCCAGCATTCACCTGGGAGGACCCTGCAGATATGGAACACTCCGGCGGGTGAATACGCTTCAGGCACAGACGCAGCTCATCGTCCGACAGCGAGTCCGCTTGATGGTCAACCAGTACGAGGTGCGCGGCGCGCAGCCCGACGGTTCCGAGGGCCAGCTCTACGCGTTCGCGCAGCAGAAGCGCATGGCGTTCCGCGAGCAGGTGACGCTGTACGCCGACGAGAGCAAGCAGGAGGCGGTGCTCGGGTTCAAGGCCCGTCAGATGGTCGACCTCGGCGCCACCTACGACGTCGTCGACGCGGGCGGCACTCCCGTCGGGTCGTTCCGCAAGGACTTCGCCAGGTCGCTGCTGCGTAGCACCTGGCACGTGGAGCAGCCCGGGCTGGGCACCGCCACCGGCGCCGAGCGCAACGCGGCGGTTGCCGTCCTCCGCCGGCTCATCGAGATCGCGTGGCTGCCCTACCACTTCGACTTCCTGATCGACGGCCGCCCCGGGTTCTCCGTGGAGAAGAAGTGGGGCCTGCGCGACCGCTACGTCGTCAACATCCACGACCCACGGCTCGACCGCCGGCTCGTGACCGCGATGGCGATCGGCCTGGACGCGCTCCAGGAGCGCTGACCACCCCTCCGGCCCGCCGAGGTAGAACTGTGGCGAGGTAGAACCTTGGCGAGGTAGAAGCCTGGCGAGGTAGGACCGCAGCGCAGGCTGCCGTTCTACCTCGCCACAGTTCTACCTCGCCACAGTTCTACCTCGGCGGGGTGACGAAGTAGGTCTCGGTCGTCAGGATCGGGGCGAGGACGCCGTTGGACAGGGCGTACCACCCGGCCAGCGCGCCCTGCGCGTTCTCCAGCGCCGTCGCATGCTGCACCTGCGTGGCGTGTGCCCGCATCGCACGCACCACCCGCTCCAGCACGGGCCGCACGTCGACCCGCACGACCTCGTCGGCGCCGCTCACGCCGTCAGCCCGGGTGATCGGCAGCTGGTCAGGAGATCGGTAGTCCGAGGGGCCGATCTCCTGGTGTTCTGCCGACCACGCTGGCAGGCCCTCCTTCGCCAGCGGCGGGAGGGCCTCGTCCGGGTCCGCGAAAGTCAGGCCCTGGGCCGCGGCGAGCCCGCGCGCCGCGGGGTGGGCCGCGAGCGTCGCGCGCGCCTGGCGCACCTCGGCGGCCGGGGCGACGGCCTGCCACAGCTCGGCGTCGCCCCACGGCTCGTCCCGCTGCCCGACGGCGACGCCGGGCTCCCGCTCGTGCATCGCCGCGCCTACGCCGTCGCGCACCGCCGTACCCGAACCCTCGCGCACCGGCGCACCGGCGCCGCCGGGCCGCCAGGCCGGGTCCGCCGCGAGCTCCAGCGCCCGGACCGTCACCTCGTGCGCACGCCGGTGGTCGGGATGCCCGTACCCCCCGGCGGGCTCGTACGTGGCGACGACGGCGGGCCGCCGCGCGCGGATCAACGCCGCCAGCCGCCCGGCGGACTCGTCGAGCGGCACCCGCGCGAACGCCGTCGGCGGGGAGTCCGGCGCCGGTCCGGCGACGCCGGGCGCGACCCACGCCATCCCGGAGTCCTCGTACCGCACCCCGCCCGACCTGTCAGACCCGTGGGTCACGCCGGTGACCTGCGGGTCTGACAACGGGAGGATGTCCAGGAACGAGTGCTCGATCGCGCCGTCGGACAAGCGCGCCACAGCGGCCGTCAGTTCCGTCTCCCGGTAGGCGCCCAGCGCGGGACCGTCACCTTCGAGACCGGCCCGGCCCTCCGACGTCGTACCCGGAAGTGCGATGACCTCGCCGCGTTCTCCGCGCGTGCACGTCACGATGCAGACGGGCCATCCGGCCGCCGCCAGCGTAGCGATCAGCCCACCGGTAGAAAGCGTCTCGTCATCGGGATGCGCATGCACGGCCACCAGCCCGCCAGAACCACTGAGTGCTGAATATTCGCCCTCAGAACGGTCGTTCATGGGCGAAATGCAGCACTCAGCGGAGGGTGTGGAATGACGGACGTGTCAGGAGCGCTTGGCGCGCGCCGTCGCACGGGCGCGGTCCGTGGCGTTCAGGAGCACCTTGCGGATCCGCACGACCTCGGGGGTCACCTCGACGCACTCGTCCTCCTGCGCGAACTCCAGAGACTCCTCGAGCGTGAGCTTGCGCGGCGGGATCAGGTTCTCGAAGTTGTCGGCGGTGGAGGACCGCATGTTCGTCAGCTTCTTCTCCTTGGTGATGTTGACGTCCATGTCCTCGTTGCGGGAGTTCTCGCCGACGATCATGCCCTCGTACACCTCCTGCGTGGGGTCCACGAAGAAGGAGCCGCGCTCCTGGAGGTTGATCATGGCGAACGGCGTCACCTTGCCGGAGCGGTCGGCGACCAGCGAGCCGGTCATGCGCGACTCGATCGGGCCGTGCCACGGCTCGTAGCCCTCGGAGATCGACGCGGCGATACCGGTCCCTCGGGTGTCCGTGAGGAACTGCGTGCGGAAGCCGATGAGGCCCCGCGCCGGGACCATGAACTCCATGCGGACCCAGCCGGTGCCGTGGTTCGTCATGGTCTCCATGCGGCCCTTGCGCTGCGCGAGGAGCTGCGTGACGGAGCCCAGGTACTCCTCGGGCACGTCGATAGTCATCCGCTCCATCGGCTCGTGGACCTTGCCGTCGATCACCTTGGTGACGACCTGCGGCTTACCGACCGTCAGCTCGAAGCCCTCGCGGCGCATCTGCTCGACGAGGATCGCCAGGGCCAGCTCGCCACGGCCCTGCACCTCCCATGCGTCGGGGCGCTCGGTCGGGAGGACCTTGAGCGACACGTTACCGATGAGCTCGGCATCGAGGCGGTCCTTCACCTGACGGGCGGTGACCTTGTGGCCCTTGCCGCCCTTGCCCGCGAGCGGGGAGGTGTTGATACCGATGGTCATCGAGATCGCCGGGTCGTCCACAGTGATGAGCGGCAGCGGGCGCGGGTCGTCGATGTCGGTGAGGGTCTCGCCGATCATGATGTCCGCGATACCCGCGACGGCGACGATCTCGCCCGGGCCGGCCTTGTCGGTCGGCACGCGGTCGAGCGCCTTGGTCTCCAGCAGCTCGGTGATCTTCACGCTCTGCAGGGTGCCGTCGTGGCGCGCCCACGCGACGTTCTGCCCCTTGGACAGGGTGCCGTTGTGGATGCGCAGCAGCGCGAGACGACCGAGGAACGGCGACGCGTCGAGGTTGGTGACGTGCGCCTGCAGCGGCACGCCCTCCTCGTAGGTCGGGGCCGGGATCTTCTCGAGGATGGTCGCGAACAGCGGCTCGAGGTCCTCGTTGCCGGGCAGGCCGCCGTCGGCGGGCTGGTCCGTGGAGGCGCGGCCGGCCTTGGCCGACGCGTACACGACGGGGACGTCGAGGATGGCGTCCAGGTCGAGGTCGTCGACCTCGTCGGACAGGTCACCGGCCAGGCCGAGCAGCAGGTCGGTGGTCTCGGCGACCACCTCGGTGATCCGCGCGTCGGGCCGGTCGACCTTGTTCACGACGACGATGACCGGCAGCTTCGCGGCCAGGGCCTTGCGCAGCACGAAGCGCGTCTGGGGCAGCGGGCCCTCGGACGCGTCGACGAGCAGCACGACACCGTCGACCATGGACAGGCCGCGCTCGACCTCACCACCGAAGTCGGCGTGGCCAGGGGTGTCGATCACGTTGATGGTGATGCCCTCGGGCTCACCGTTCACCGAGGCGGCGGGACCGGCGTACCGGATCGCGGTGTTCTTGGCGAGGATCGTGATGCCCTTCTCACGCTCCAGGTCGCCCGAGTCCATCACGCGGTCCTCGAGGTGCTGACGGGCGCCGAAGGAGCCGGACTGCCGGAGCATGGCGTCCACGAGCGTGGTCTTGCCATGGTCGACGTGGGCCACGATCGCGACGTTACGCAGGTCGGATCGGGTCGCACGGGCCGAGGTCGGCGCGGTTGCAGGCACGGTCACGGAGCACTCATTTCCAGAAGGGAGGTCAGGGGCGCGGACTCTGGTCCGAACGGACCGGTCTCGCAGCAGCACTATCCTACCCGCGAATCGAAATCCACAGGTGTCGACCGTGTCACTGTGCGGTGAACACTCCCGCGCCGAAGTAGAACCAGGGCGAAGTAGAACTGCAGCGAAGCACCCGAGCTGTGGTCGCTCTGGTTCTACTTCGCTGCAGTTCTACTTCGCCCTGGTTCTACTTCGGCGCAGAGAGGAGGTCAGCCGCCGATCTCCAGGCTCGCGCCCGGGATGGCCGCCAACAGGTCCCGCGTGTACTCCTGCTGCGGGTTGTCGAACACCTCGTCGGTGCTCGCGTGCTCCACGATGCTGCCGTCCTTCATCACGGCCACGAGGTCGGCGATCTGCCGCACGACCGCGAGGTCGTGCGTGATGAACAGATAGGACAGGCCCAGCTCCGACTGCAGGTCGTTGAGCAGCGTCAGGATCTGCGCCTGGACCAGCACGTCGAGCGCGGAGACCGCCTCGTCGAGCACGAGCACCTCGGGCTTGAGCGCCAGCGCACGCGCGATGGCGATGCGCTGCCGCTGGCCGCCCGACAGCTCGTTCGGGAACCGGCGCATGGTGGCCTGTGGCAGCGACACCATGTCGAGCAGCTCGCGGACGCGCGCCTCGCGGGACTTCCGGTCGCCGACCTTGTGCAGGGCCAGCGGCTCCTCGATCGAGCGATAGACCGAGAACACCGGGTCCAGCGACCCGTACGGGTTCTGGAACACCGGCTGCACCCGGCGGCGCAGCGCGAACTGCTCCTTCCGCGACATCGTCGCGACGTCCTTGCCGTCGAACATGACGGTGCCCGACGTCGGATCGAGCAGTCCCAGCACCATGTTGGCCGCCGTGGACTTGCCGGACCCGGACTCCCCCACCAGCGCGAGGGTGCGGCCCTTGGGCAGTGCGAAGTCGACGCTGTCCACCGCCGTGAAGTCGGTGTGCGTACCCGGCCGGGAACCACGGATGTGGAACACCTTGGTCAGGTCCTTCGCCACGACGACGTCGTCCGCCGCCTGCACGGCCTCCGGCTCGCCGGCGTGCTCGGCGAGCAGGTCGTCGGCCTCCGCACCGCGCTCGTGCGCGGACTGGATGCGGCGCGACGCCAGCGACGGGGCCGAGGCCACGAGCCGCTTGGTGTACTCGTGCTGCGGGTCCTTGAGGATCTGCGCCGCCGGACCCGACTCCACGACCTTGCCCTTGTACATCACCACGAGGTGCTCGGCGCGCTCGGCGGCCAGACCCAGGTCGTGGGTGATGAACAGGACGGCCGTGCCGAGCTCGGCGGTGAGGCCCTCCAGGTGGTCCAGGATCTTCTTCTGGACCGTGACGTCCAGGGCCGACGTCGGCTCGTCCGCGATGAGCAGCTTCGGCCGGGAGGCCAGGCCGATCGCGATCAGGGCGCGCTGGCGCATACCGCCGGAGAACTCGTGCGGGAACTGGCGGGCGCGACGCGCGGCGTCGGGCAGACCGGCCTCGCCGAGCAGCTCGGCGACGCGCGCCGTGCGCTCCGCCTTGGAACCCTGGAAGCCGTTGGCCACCAGCGCCTCGTCGATCTGCGTGCCGATGCGCCACACCGGGTTCAGGTTCGACATCGGGTCCTGCGGCACCAGGCCGATCTCGCGGCCGCGCAGGTCCTCGACCTGCTTGCGCTTCAGGCCGACGAGCTCACGGCCACCGAACGAGATGGACCCTCCGGTCACCTTGCCGGTGCCCGGCAGCAGGTCGATGATCGCGTGCGCCGTCGTCGACTTGCCGGAGCCCGACTCCCCCACGATCGCCACGGACTGGCCCGGGTAGACCGTGAGGTCCACGCCGCGCACGGCGTCGACCGTGCCGGTGGCCGTGGTGAAGGAGATCTGCAGGTCGCGGATCTCCAGCAGCGGCGAGCTGTCGTCCGGCTTCTCGGCGGGCACCGGGGCATCCTCGGTGGCCCCGTCGGTGAGGGTGATCGTGGTGGTCATCGCTTCCTCGCCTTCGGGTCGAGGGCGTCGCGCACGACGTCGCCCAGCATGATGAAGCCGAGCACCGTGAAGGCGAGCGCAGCGGCGGGGTAGAACATGATCTCCGGGTTCGTGCGGATCGAGGCACGCCCGTTCGACAGGTCACCGCCCCAGGAGACGGTGGACGGGTCGAGGCCGATGCCGAGGAACGTCAGCGTGGCCTCGGCCACGATGAAGGTACCCAGCGCCACGGTGGAGTACACGATGATCGGCGCCGAGGAGTTGGGTAGCACATGCCGCCACAGGATCGCGGCACGACTCATGCCGAGCGCCTTGGCCGCCGTCACGAACTCGTTGTTCTTCACGCTGAGCACGGCGCCACGCGTGATGCGGGCGATGGTGGTCCAGCCGAAGGACGCCAGTACGACCGCCACGGTCAGCGCATCGCGTGACGCCGCGATGCTCAGGATCACGATCGCAGCGAGCACGAAGGGCACCGCGAAGAAGATGTCCGTGAGGCGCGACAGGACCGTGTCGAGCCAGCCACCGTAGTACCCGGCGATGGCGCCGATGGCCGTGCCCAGCACCACCACGAACACCGTGGTGAGCACACCGACCAGCACCGACGCCTTGGCCCCGTAGAGGGTACGCGTGTAGATGTCGCAGCCATTGCGGTCCGTGCCGAAGAAATGCTCGCTCGACGGCGGGAGCAGCGAGTTCGCCAGGTCACATCCGGCACGCGGCAGCAGGGACGTAAACGCACCCGGCGCGACCGCAACCACGATCACCACCAGGATCATCAGGGCGGATACCCAGAACAGCGGGCGATGGCTCATGTCGCGCCAGGCGTCACGCCACAGGCTCGTCGGCGCCTCGGCGGTGGAGACGGCGTCGACCACACCGACGGTGACTTCCTCGGGTGCGGCCACGTAGTGGCCCTGGCCCGGACGCGGGGTCTTGTCGTAGCGATTCTCAGGCATAACGGATCCTCGGGTCCAGGACGGCGTACAGCAGGTCCACGAGCAGGTTGGCGACGATGTAGACGAGCACGATCACGGTGGACAGCGTCACGATGGTGACGGACTCGCCACGACTGATCGCCTCGAAGAGGGTGCCGCCGACGCCGTTGATGTTGAAGATTCCCTCGGTGACGATCGAGCCTGTCATCAGGTTGCCCAGGTCCACGCCGATGAAGGTGACGACGGGGATGAGCGAGTTACGCAGGACATGCCGGCCGACCACCCGGACGCGCGGCAGGCCCTTGGCGCTCGCGGTGCGTACGAAGTCCGCAGTGAGGTTCTCGATGACCGAGGTGCGGGTCAGGCGCAGGATCTGGGCGAACGACGTTGTCGCGAGCACGACGGCCGGCATCAGCAGGCTGTAGAAGTCGGGATCTCGGCCCGCGGTCACGGGTAGCCAGTCGAGGTTGACGCCCACGACGATCTGCAGCACCAGGCCGGTGACGAACGTGGGCAGCGCGATCAGCAGCAGGCTGAAGACCAGCACCGTCGAGTCGAACAGCTTGCCCTTGCGGATCCCGGCGAACAGGCCGAAGGCGATGCCGAGGACCGACTCGAAGACGAGCGCCATGAGCGCGAGCTGGAACGTGATGGGCAGGGCCTCCGCCACGACCTCGGCCACCGGACGGCCGGTGAAGGTGTTACCGAGGTCGAACGTGAAGATGCCCTTGAGGTAGTACAGGTACTGCACGATAAAGGGCTGGTCCAGATGGAACTGGGCGCGAATCTGGTCCTGCACGGCTTCGGGCAGGCCACGCTCACCACCCAGTCCGGCCACGGGATCACCCGGGCGCAGGAAGACCAGGGCGTAGAGCAGCAGTGTGGCGCCGAGGAACACAGGGATCACCTGCAGCAGCCGGCGTCCGAGATACCAAAGCATCGAAATTTCTCCTTGGGCGGTTTCAGCGAGCCATTCTCCCGGACAACTCCCGGGTGGCACGCCGCGGCATAGTGGAAGGCGGGGTACGCATCGCGTACCCCGCCTCTCACCTGGAGCTAAGCGTCACGCCGGAAGTCCGGTCGTGATCAGGCTCACTCCGACTTGGTGACCTGGTACAGGATCGGGTCGCTGTCCCAGCCGAACACCACGTTCTCGACGGCCTCGGACCAGCCGCCCGTCGCGTTGTTGTACCACAGGGGGATGCCAGGCATGTCCTGGAACAGGATCGTCTGGGCCTCCTTGTACAGCTCGATCGCCGCGTCGGGGTCGGACTCGCCGGCGGCCTCGTCCAGCTTGGCGTCGAACTCCTCGCTCGAGTAGCCCATGTCGTTCGAGCCGGCACCCGTGCCGTAGATCGGCCCGAGGAAGTTACCCATGGCCGGGTAGTCGGCCTGCCAGCCGCCACGGAACAGGCTCTGGATCTCCTCGTTGTCACGCGCGTCGAGGAACTCGTCGAACGTGGGGTACGCGTCGAACTCGCACTGGACGCCGAGCGTGTCGCGCAGACCGTTGCAGGTCGGGTCGATCCACGACTGGTGGTCGCTGTCCGCGTTGGACGCGATGAGGATCGGCTGATCGCCGAACGGCTCGATCCCCTCGGCCTCGTCCCAGAGCCGCTTGGCCTCTTCGGGGTTGTACTCGAGCACCTCGTTGCCCTCGACGTCCTCGCTCCAGCCGTTGATGACCGGGGAGGTGAAGTCGGTGGCCGGGGTGCGCGAGCCGGAGAACACCGTCTCGGTGATCTGCTCGCGGTTGATCGCCATCGAGATGGCCTGACGGCGCAGGACACCGGCTTCGCCCTGGAACGCCTCGACGTACTCAGGAACGTTGATCACCTGGATCACCGCGGCGGGCTGGTTGACGGCACGGTCGCCCAGCTCGTCCTCGAACGTGCCGAACGCGGACGCCGGGACGTTGGTCACGATGTCCAGGTTGCCGTCGAGCAGGTCGTTGTAGGCCGAGTCCTCGTCGGTGTACGCCACCAGGTCGATGCCGCCGTTCTGCGGCGTACGCTCGCCGGGGTACGACTCGTTCGGGCGCAGCTGGATGACCGAGTTGTGCTCCCAGCTCTCCATGACGTACGGGCCGTTGCCGATCGGGTCCTCGCCGAACGCCTCGGGGTCCTCGAAGAAGGACTCGGGCAGCGGGAAGAAGGCCGAGTAGCCCAAGCGGATCGGGAAGTCGGACTCGGGCTGCGTGAGTGTCACCGTGAACTCGGTCTCACTCACGACCTCGAGGCCGGTCATCTCCTCGGCAGCCGGGTCCTCGCCGGTCGGCTCGCCCGCGTCGTCGACGGGGATCTGGACGTCCGCGAAGCCCTCGATGGGCTCGAAGAAGTAGCTCAGGTTCTGCGCGTTCGGGCCGTAGGCACCGTAGTTCCAGGCATCCACGAAGCTCTGCGCCGTCACTGGCGTGCCGTCCGTGAACTCCCAGCCGTCCTGGAGCGTGATCGTCCAGTTCTGGTTGTCCTCCGACTCGATCGACTCGGCGACCTCGTTGTGCACAACACCCTCGGCGTCGTAGTAGACCAGACCGGAGAACATGTTGGTCACGACCTTGGCGCCGAAGACCTCGTTCGTCATGGTCGGGATGATCGGGTTCTGCGGCTCGCCGTTACCGACCGAGACGATGCCGGTCGACTCGCCCTCAGCGGGGGGTTCTTCGCCGCCGCCGCCGCCACAAGCGGTCAGCACGAGCGACGTGGCCAACGCGAATGCGCCGAGCCCTACAAGTCGCTTTCGAGGTATCACGTGTCCTCCTGGGTAGCAGTTCACTCCGGTCCGGCGGTCGCCGTCCGGAGCGATGCGGGCGCTTCTTTGCGCCCCCGTGGTATCACGACCTAACGTAACCGCTCGATACAGATGGTGATGACCGCCTCACGGTAAACGCCACCGAGTTGTGACCATCTCGGTACGCAGGGGTAACACTCGGTAACAGTTCTGACCAGGTGGTTCTCACAGCCGTAACACGGGTGCGGAGAGGGCTTTCACCAGGAAATTCACCCGTTGCTCCGGTCTACTACCCGCCCGTCGTGCAGCTCCACCACCCGGTCCGCGCGCGCCATCAGCTCCGGATCGTGCGTCGAGACGACGGCGGCCACACCGCGCGCGTGCGTGACGTCGCGTAGCAGATCCATCACCACCGCCGCCGTGCCCGAGTCGAGCTGCCCGGTGGGCTCGTCGGCGAGCAGCACCTCGGGATCGGCCACGAGTGCCCGGGCGATACCCACCCTCTGCTGCTGCCCGCCGGAGAGCTCGTACGGCCGCTGCCTCGCGTGCCCGGCCAGGCCGACGGCGTCGAGCGCGTCCGTCACGCGCCGCGAACGCTCGGCCGGTGCCGTACGCCGCAGGCGCAGGGGCACCTCCACGTTCTCTGCAGCGGAGAGCACGGGCACCAGCCCGAACGACTGGAAGACGTAACCGATCCGGTCCCGCCGGGCCGTGAGCACGGCCTTCTCGCCCATCGCCGTCAGCTCGGCGTCGCCGAGCCACACGCTGCCAGACGTCGGACGGTCCAGCCCGCCCAGCAGGTTCAGCAGCGTCGTCTTGCCTGATCCGGACGGGCCGCGCACCACGAGCAGCTCACCGGCGGCCACCTCCAGGGTGGCGTCCGTCAGGGCGCGCACCTCGCCTGCACCGGTCCCGAACACCCGGGTGAGGCCCTGGGCCCGCAGCACGGTGCGGGTCTCCGTCGTCGTCATCGGTCCTCCTCGGTTCGGGTCTCGACAGGCTCGGCCGGCGGATCCGACTCGACCGCCGGGCCGGGCGCCGCCGGCCACACGCCCACGTGGTCCGCCTCCAGCGCCAGCCGCACGCGGTCGCGGAGGTCGAGCGCGTGCACGAAGTCCTGCGGCAGCTGCAGCCGGCCCACCCGGTCGAGCACCGCGAACTCCTCCGACACGTGCCGGGCCTGCCCGTGCTCGTCGGTCTCCGTACGCCGCAACGTCTCGGTGGAGGTGCGGCCGTCGCGGATCTGGATGGTGCGCGCGACGTGCTCAGACACCGTCGGGTCGTGCGTCACGATCAGGGTAGTCACGCCCGTCTCCCGGTTCACGCCACGCAGGGCCTCCAGGACCTCCACGGAGGTGGCCTCGTCGAGCTCGCCGGTCGGCTCGTCCGCGAGCAGCACGCGCGGGCTGTTGGCGACCGCGACGGCGATCGCCGTCCGCTGCTGCTCGCCGCCGGACATCTCGCCTGGCCGTCGTCCGGCCACGTGGCCGACGTCCAGCAGCTCGAGGAGCTCCTCGACGCGACGCCGCCGTTCGCGGCGGGGCAGCGCGTTGGCCAGCTCCAGCGGCAGCCGCACGTTCTCGCTCACCGTCAGGTACGGCAGCAGGTTGCGCGACGTCTGCTGCCACACGAAGCCCACCGTGGACCGCTGGTACCGCACCCGCTCCGCGTGCCCCATGGTCAGTAGGTCGGTTCCCGCCACCACGGCGGAGCCGCCCGTCGGCGTGTCCAGGCCGGAGAGGATCGTCAGCAGCGTGGACTTGCCGGAGCCGGACGCGCCGACGACGGCGACGATCTCGCCCGGGTCGACGCTCAGCGTGAGGCCCTGCAGGGCCTGCACCTCGACGCCGTCCGTGGCGAAGATCCGCACCAGGTCGCCGCACCGGATCTCGCCGCCGGCCGGACCGGCCGACGTCCGCGCGCCGCCGTCCATCAGCTCGATGGTCGTGCTCATCGGGTCTCCTTCCGAACGCCTGGGTCCGCGGTCGTCGTGTCAGTCATTGCTTCCCATCCGCAGCTGGGCGGCGACCTCGCCGCGCCGGCTCAGTGCCGCTGCGATGCCGACCGCCGCGAGCACCACCGCGACGAAGCCCGCCGCCCCGGCCCCGAGCAGCAGCGGGTCGTACTGCGGGTCGGGCTGAGTGATCCCGCCGGTCAGCGCGGTGACGTCCACCGCAGCCAGGACGAGCGACGGCACGGCCACGCCGAGCACCGCGCCCACCACGAGCGCCACCACCGCCCACGGCCCGATCTCCCACCCGACGAGCCCTCGCCCCTGGCGCGACGACAGGCCGAGCGTCTGCAGCACGGCGAGCAGCCGGGCGCGCGCCGGCGCCGCGAGCATCAGCGTCATCACGACGGCCGCCGCGCACAGCAGCCCCGCGAGCGCGACCGCCAGGACGAAGGCGATCACCAGCCCGCCGGAGACGGGTGCCGCCAGCATGGCGTCGGCCTCCTGGTCCGGGTCCTCCACCACCGCGGTGGGCAGCAGCCGCGAGATCTCGGCGGTCACCGCCGCACGATCGGCGTCGTCCGCCAGACCGACCAGGGCGAGCCGCGCGTAGCTGTTGTCGCCGGCGCTCTCGGCCAGACGGTCTGCGTCGGCGAGCACGAGCGCGCGGCCGGCGGGCAGGCCCGGCAGCTCGTCGACCACGTCGACCACATGGACGGGCACGCTGCCCTCCGACGTCACGAGCGTGCCGCCCGGGCTACCCACCCCGACGCCCGGACCGGCCGCCGCGCGGGTGAGGATCACCGGCACCGCGCCTTCCGGCCCGCCTGGTCCGGCCAGCCCCCGGAGGGTCGCGGGGGCGCCGGCGACGTCCTCCTGGGCGGTCGCGAGCGCCGCCGCATCCGCCGTGTACACCTCCGTGCGGCGCGACGTCGACTGCTCCCGCAGCACGCCGTCGCCCACCGCGGCCACCGGTGAGACCGCCTCGACCCCGTCGAGCGCGGTGATCTTCTCAGCCGCGGGTGCGTCGACCAGGGGGCCGGAGATGCGCAGGTCGGCACCGGTGGCGCGCCAGGCCTCCCGGACGATGCCGCCGGAGACCGTCGAGTACAGCACGGCGGACGTCGCCGCGATCGCCACGGCCAGGACGAGCGCCACCGCCGGGACCGGACCGCCGGCCGGATCGCGCGTTGCGCGTGCGGCGCCGAGGAACGGGACCAGGTCGCGCCGCGGTGCTAGCGCCCGCTCGACGGCGAGGGTGAGCCACGGATAGGCGCGCACCGCGAGCAGGGTGAGCGCGAGGGAGACCAGCAGCGGCGCTGCGGCCACGAGCGGGTCGACGCCGGTGCCCGCGCCCGAACCCGCCACGACCCCGCGGGAGAGCAACAGCCAGGTGGCGAGGGCCGCGCTCGCGACCACGAGCACCTCCAGGATCCTACGCACACGGCTGCGCGAGCGTGGCGCGAGATCTGCCCGGGTGGGGCGCAGACCGGCGGGCGAGGTGGCGAGCGCGAGGGCAGCCGCCGGCGCGAGGCCCGCGGCGAGGGCGAGCGCGACCTGGCTCACGGTGACCGGCGCGTCCAGGCCGAACCCGGCCGAGACCGCGAGCCCGGCGGCGAACCCGGCCGCCGCCGATCCGAGCCCGACGACGAGCCCCTCGCCGCCCATGAGCAGGCGGAGCTGCGTGCCGGAGGCCCCGCGGGCGCGCAGCAGGGCGAGCGCCGTCCGACGCCGGTCCACCACGAGCCGGGCGCCGAGGGCCAGCACGGCGACGGTGGCACCGAGCGGTCCGACGGCGAGGACAGCGACTATGGCATCGACGCCGGTGCGCTGCGCGAGCAGCCTCTCCAGGATCTCGCCGAGGCGGCTGCTGGGCCTCAGCTGGATCGGCGAGGGGTCGCCGGGCGCGGCCTCGACGAGGAACGTCTTGGCCGACTGGCCGTTGATCTGGGACAGGAGCGTCGGCACCTCCGCGGCGGTGACGCCGCCGGTGCTGACCGGGTACCAGACGCGGGTCTCGGCCATCCCGAGCGTCAGCGGGGTGATCATGGCCGGATCCACGTAAACGGCCGCGGTGCCGATCAGGCCGCCGTTCGGGGTGAGGATGATCGACGGCCGCGCGGCCAGGCCGTGGTGGAGCCAGTAGTCGGCGTTCGGGTCGCCGGTCTCGAAGATCCCGGTCACGACGAGGGTCTCGTAGCGCTCGGCCAGGGCCACGATGCCCGCACCTCCCAGGGTGTCGTACCGCCCGCCGAGCTCCCAGCCGTACCGGTCGGCGACAACGCGCGAGACGGCGACCTCGACGGGCGGGGCCGGCTCCTCCGGCCTGGTCGGAGAGCCCATCCCGTCGTCCGCGAAGACAGGACCCGGCGTCGCCTCGGGCCAGCGGCCCTCGACGAGCTCGCCGTGCTCGGCCACGTCGGTGGCCGCCCGGAGGAAGACCTTGGCCTGGGAGAGCCGGGAGCCGGGCGTCGGGTCGGTGTATGCCTCGTCGGTGGAGGTCACGTGGAAGCGCGGGGCGCCCATCGTCGAGCGCAGCGGCTCCGGGGTCTCGGCCCGCACGGTGTCCAAGTTGGCAAGGAACGGCGCCCAGTCCGGCTCGGCCGGCACGCCGCCGCCTGCGAGTCCTGCGTCCGGGTCGTAGTACATCCCGTCCGTCGGCTGCCCCGGGGTCGCCCCGACTACCGAGATCACGTCGCGGGACAGGCCCGAGGCCTCGGCGGTCTCGTAGGCGACCTGGTCGGCGTGCATGGTCTCGACGGCCCGCGGCGCCGTCGAGAGCACACCCGCTGCGAGGAACGCGACCACGCCGAGCGTCGCCGTCGCGCCCCAGGACGTGCGCAGCTGCCGCCGCGCGAGCAGCCCGAGCCCGGACATCGCCCCCATCAGCGGACCTCCTCGCGGTAGGTGGTGTCGCGGGCCTGCGCGGCCACGCGCCCGCCGACCCCGATCGCGACCAGCACGAGCCCGGCCAGGGCGGCGGCGACGACCAGGCCGGTGCCCGCGGTCTCGACGACGAACCGGGCGGGTGGGGCCGCGTCGATGCCAGTGAGCGTCGCGGCGGCTAGGCCGCCCACGGTGAACCGTGCGACCGCCCACCCGGCAACGGCCCCTACGACGAGCGCCACGAGGCCGACGGCGATCAGCTCGGCGGTCCGGGCACGCGCCTGTGCGGCGGGGCCGAGCCCGACCGCGCGCAGCACGATGACCTCGCCGCGCCGGTCGCGCAGCGTCGCCACGGCGACCGCGAGCACGCCCGCCAGCGCGAGCACCGTCGCGCCCGCGGCGGCGAGCCAGAACGAGACGCGCACCGGGACTCCGCTGTCGGTCGAGCCGTAGCCGGGGACGGTGACGGTCGGCTGCTCGCGGCTGCTCGCCGCGGTGGTCTCGGCCTCGGCGGTGGCCTCCTGCGCGAGGCGTGCCACCGCGCCGGCGGGTGCGGCGGCGCCGGGCGGACCGGCGGCCAGCCAGACCTCGCTGGTCATGAGCGGCGCGCTCACCTCGCGGACCAGCGCGGCTGCGAGCGCTCCCCGGTCCAGCAGGGCAGCGTACGGTTCGAGCGCGCCGGGCACCGTGTCCGATGTCGCGACGGCGACCACAGGCAGCCGGGTCCCGCTGAGCGTGACCTCGAAGGTGTCGCCTGGGGCGACGTCCAGCGCGTCGGCCAGGGACGACGACGCCAGCAGCGGGACCGGCCCGGCGGCGGGCGTCGTCAGGAGGCGCAGCCTGCTGGCTCCTGACGTGCCGTCGCCGAGCGGCATGGTCAGTTCGGCCCCGCCGGATGACGCGTCCGGGTTCAGCTCCAGACCGTCAGCACCGTCCAGCGTCTCGGACGGGGTCCACCCGGCGACTGCCACGGGCTCACCGCCCGCGGTCAGGCCCTTCAGGGAGAGCGTCGCCTCGGCCATCGACCAGCCGGGTGTCGTGTCGAGGTCCAGGGCGGCGACCCGCCACGCCTGGCCCTCCGGCGGCGCCGGGACCTGGCCGGACAGCTCGTGCGTCGTCGTGTCCTCGCCGAGCGTGCCGCCGGTGCCGTCGCCCTCGACCAGCTGCCCGAGCTCGACGGTCGTGAGCGTCCCGTCGGGCGCGGCGAGCACCAGGGACACGTCGAACTGGTGCGCCGGGGCTCCCGCCTGCACGTTCAGGTCGATGGTCTGGCTGATCCGGCCGCTCATGGTCAGCGCGACGTCGCGGGCGCCGTCGGGCAGGGCGGGCGCCTCGGCGAGCCCCTCGCTCGCCAGGTCCTGGCCCAGCTGCCCGACGTCGAGCACCTCCGCGGGCGCGCGCACCACGTGCGACACCGCCGCCGCGGGCACGGCGAGCAGCGTAACCGGACGACTGTCGGAATAGGCGGTGCCGGACAGCACGGGCACCGCCGCGGCGGCCGCGGCACCCGGACCCTGCCCGCCCGGCAGGTAGGGCGCCGGGTCGAGGGTCCCGCTCTCGGGTGCGACGACCCGCACGTCCGCGCCGTTGGCGAGCACGTCGACGTCGGCCCGCAGGCGTTCCGCCGTGCCCGCGTACCCGCCGGCCAGGCTCGCCGCCCCGCCCGCGAGCACGAGCAGGACCACCGGCACGACGTACACGACGAGCCGCCGCGCGACCTGCCGCGCCGCCAGCGGCCCGCCGGCGCCTCGCGACCGCCCGGCCAGACCCGCCCACAGGCGCGTGGCCGGGCCGAGCACCGCCATCGCCGCCACGGCGAGCGCGGCCAGCGCGAGGGCCGGCGCGGCGGCGGCCGCCGGGTCGGTGCGCGGGCCGTCGGGGGTGGTCAGGAGGGGCGAGCCGTAGCGCAGCAGCTGGGTCACGCTCACCGCCGCGGCGGCCACGGTCAGCACGACGGTGCCGAGGGCCGCCACCTGGCGCACGCGTCCCGAGCGGTCGGTCACCTGCCGGCGCACCGCCGCCTGGGCCTGCAGGGCTGCGACCAGCACGAGCGTCGCCGTCGCCACGACGGCCACCGCGAGGGCCACGACCAGGGGCGTCACGACGGAGACGGCGGCACCGGCGTCGGTACGCGCGACGATCCGGAGCGCGCCCCATGCGGCGCCGCCGCCCGCCGCCGCGGCGGTCAGCGCCAGCAGGGCGCCCTCCACGGCGGCGGCCGCCGTGACCGTGCCCGGCGCGGCGCCCCGCGAGACGAGCAGCGCCACCTCGCCCTCGCGGGTGGCGGCGAGCAGTCGCGCGACCTGGACGAGCGCGACCAGGCCCACGAGTGCCAGCAGGCACAACGGCACCAGGGCCACGGCGTCCGCCGCGCGCAGGGCGGCACCGAGATCGGCGGCAGTGGTGGAGAGCGTGCCGGAGACGGTCAGGCCGCGGGGCGCCACGGTGGTGTCCTCCCCCAGGGTGGACTCGACCTCGCCGGTGAGCGCCGCCAGTGCGGGCAGCTCCGCGGGGGTGAGCGCTGCGTCGTCGGGCACCACCGTCCAGCGAGCGAACGGGTCGGTGTCCAGGCCGGCCATGACCTCCTGACTCACTACCACCGGGCCCGGATAGGCCCCGTCCGTGCCGGTCAGCGTCACGGGGTCGCCGAGCCAGACGGCGTCGTCCGCGTCGGTGACCTGCCAGGTCGCGGCGACGGTGACCGGCGTGCCGGTGGCCGTGGGGCGCTCGGGGTCGACGCCCAGGCGGACCGTGTCGCCGACGGCCAGCCCGGCCGCCTCCGCGGCGTCCGCCTGCACCGCCGCCTCGTCCTGGCCCGCGGGCCAGGCCCCGTCCACCACGGTGACGCTCTCGGCGCCCGCGCCGGCCAGTGCTTCGGCACGCGACGGAGCGGGCAGCAGGGCCAGGGTCCAGCGGCCCAGGTCCTGCCCCTCGCCGTCCGTCGTGTACTGCGGCTCGGTCCGCACGTCGTAGGCGACCTGGTGCGGCACGCCGTCGAGCAGCTCGGCGAGCACCTGCTGGACCTGCGCGTCCTGGGTGTCCGCCTCGGAGCCCTCCGCGAGGCGGGCGGCGAGCTGCAGCGCGCGGCCGGACGGATCGGCCGCGGCCGTCCCGTCGCGGGCGCCCGCGGTGGCGGCGGCCTGCGTCCAGCCGACGGTGATCCCGAGGGCGCCCGTCAGGACCGCGACGAGCAGCCACACGAGCGCGAGCAGCCCGCGGTGCGCCGTCGACCGGCGGGCAAGGAGGGTGGCTCGACTCACGGGCTCAAACTAGCCCGCCTCTGTGACACCCACGACGAAATTGTGGCGCCCGGAGCAAATATCTGACCCGGCCCCGATGCCGGCAGGACCTCACCGCGTGATTGTGCCCGGAACTCACGTGAGTTCCGGGCACAATCACGCAGTGGGCGCCGCCACTCCGAGGGTGCGCGGTTGTGCCCGGAAGTCGGGCAGGATCCGGGCACAATCGCTCGGTGAGCGCGCAGCGCGGGTCGGTCAGCGCATTCCGGACGGGATGTACGGGCGCTCCGTGGCGCCCGTGTATACCTGGCGCGGGCGGCCGATCTTGGTCTGCGGGTCCTTGATCATCTCGCGCCACTGCGCGATCCAGCCGGGCATGCGGCCCAGCGCGAACAGCGGCGTGAACATGGCCGGCTCGAAGCCCATGGCCTTGTAGATGAGGCCCGTGTAGAAGTCGACGTTCGGGTACAGCTTGCGCTCCACGAAGTAGTCGTCCGAGAGAGCGATCTCCTCCAGGCCGCGCGCGATGTCGAGCAGCTCGTCCTTGGCGCCGAGCTTGTCGAGCACCTCGTCGGCGGACTTCTTCACGATCGCCGCGCGCGGGTCGTAGGACTTGTAGACGCGGTGGCCGAAGCCCATCAGCCGCACGCCGTCCTGCTTGTTCTTGACCTTTTCCATAAAGGTCTCGACCGTCTCGCCACCCGAGCGGATCTTCTCGAGCATGGTCAGCACCGCCTCGTTCGCACCGCCGTGCGCCGGGCCGGACAGCGCGTTCACGCCCGCCGCCACTGATGCGTACAGGGTCGCGTTGGACGAGCCGACGACGCGCACCGTGGACGTCGAGCAGTTCTGCTCGTGGTCCGCGTGCAGCACGAGCAGCTTCTCCAGGGCGTCCACGATCATCGGGTCGGCCTCGTAGGCCTCGTACGGCGTCGCGAACGTCATGCGCAGGAAGTCCTCGACGTAGCCGCGCGAGTAGTCCGGGTACAGCAGCGGCTCGCCCACGCGGCGACGGTGCAGGTAGGACGTGATGGTCCGCGTCTTCGCGAGCAGCAGCACGGTGGCCAGGTCGACCTGCTCGTCGTCGGCCGGGTCGAGCGACTCCGGGTAGAACGTGGACAGCGCGTTCACCGCGGACGCGAGCACGGCCATCGGGTGCGCGTTCCGGGGGAAGGTGCCCATGAACGTGCGGAAGTCCTCGTGCACCAGGGTGTGGCGGTTGACCCGCTCGGTGAACGAGTCCAGCTCCGACGGGCTCGGCAGCTCGCCGTAGATCAGCAGGTAGGCGACCTCGAGGAAGCCCGACCCGGCCGCCAGCTGGTCGATCGGGTACCCGCGGTAGCGCAGGATGCCGGCGTCGCCGTCGATATACGTGATCGCCGACTCGCAAGAGGCCGTGTTCATGAAGCCCGGATCAACCGTGACCAGACCTGTGTCCTTGAGCAGTGACGACACCACAATGCCGTCGTTGCCCTCGCTCGCGGCGACGACAGGCAGGGTGTGAGTGGTTCCGTTGACGGCGAGCTCGACGCGGCTCGAGCCGTCCACCGGTGTGGAGGTCATGTCTTCCTTCCTGAATGGCGCACGAGGGACGCTGCTGTGAAGAAAGCTGACGGGCAGCGTCGACCTGGGGCACGACAGTATCGCGCCTTGCTCTCGTTTTTCCAATCCTTCGGTCAAGCCTCTGTGAGACGTGACACAGCATCGGCAATCTGCGCGTCAGTGGAGGTCAGTGCCACGCGCGTGTGCTTGTCATCGCCGTACAAATGCCCGGGCGCGGTGAGAATGCCGCGTTCCGCGAACCATTCTGCTATCTGCAGACCGGAACGGCCGTCCGGGGCAGCGGTCCAGAGATATAAACCCGCCCCCGACTCGTCCACGACGAAACCCGCGGTGGCGATCGCCGCGGCGAGCACCTTGCGCCGGGCGCCGTAGATCTCCCGCTGGACGGCGACGTGCTCGTCGTCGGACAGCGCCGCCGTCATCGCCGCCTGCACCGGGGCAGGCACGATGAGGCCGAGGTGCTTGCGGGTCTGCGTAAGGTCGGCGATCACCGCGGCGTCGCCCGCCAGGAACGCGGCCCGGTAGCCCGCGATGCTGGACTGCTTCGACAGGGAGTACGCAGCGAGCAGGCCCTGGTGCGAACCCCCGCACACGCGCGGGTCGAGGACAGACGGGACGCCGCCCCGGCCCGTCTCAGGATCGCGGGGATGGTCCCACGCCAGCTCGGCGTAGCACTCGTCGGAGACGACGACGGCGCCGATGGCGCGCGCAGCCTCGACCACCTCACGCAGGGCCTCGACACCCAGCACCCGGCCCGTCGGGTTCCCCGGCGAGTTGACCCACACCATGCGCACGTCGTCACGGCCGGCCCAGTCGGCGACGTCGTCCGTCGCGAGCGGGGTGGCTCCCGCCGCCCGGATGCCCGCCACGTAGGTCGGGTAGGCGACGGAGGGGTGCACCACCACGTCGCCCGGGCCGAGGTGCAGCAGCGAGGGCAGCAGGCCCACCAGCTCCTTGGAGCCGATGGTCGGCAGCACCGCGGCGGGGTCGAGGCCGGGCACGCCGCGGCGTCGGGCGAACCAGTCCGCGACGGCCTGGCGCAGCGCGGGCGTACCCGCGGTCATCGGGTAGCCCGGCGCGTTCGACGCCGCTTCGAGCGCGTGCCGCACGACGTCGGGTGTCGGGTCCACGGGCGTACCCATGGAGAGGTCGACCAGGCCACCCGGGTGGGACTTCGCCGTCGCCGTGATGCCGGCGATCGAGTCCCAGGGGTAGGGCAGGTCTGAGAGGTCGTGCAGACCCACGTCAGGCCTGGGGCGGGAGGGCCGCGATCATCGGGTCATCCTTCTCGATGACGCCCATCTTCGCGGCGCCGCCGGGCGAGCCCAGGTCGTCGAAGAACTCGACGTTGGCGCGGTAGTAGTCCTTCCACTCATCGGGGACGTCGTCCTCGTAGTAGATGGCCTCCACCGGGCAGACCGGCTCGCAGGCGCCGCAGTCGACGCACTCGTCCGGGTGGATGTACAGGGAGCGGCTGCCCTCGTAGATGCAGTCCACGGGACACTCCTCGATGCACGCCCGGTCCTTGACGTCGACGCACGGCTGAGCGATCACGTAGGTCACTTCGAGGGTGTCCTTCCACTTCCGGACTGAGGATCATGCATAGGCAGACCGCGGGACGGGCCCTGCGGCGCGATCCTAGTATCTCCCGGGAGACGCGCAGATCCCCACCGGTCTCACGCAGCGGAAAGAGAACCGACGTGACATTCGCTACACCGCCCGCCCCGGAGGGTGGCTGGCGTGCCCTCCGGCCCGGCACACGAGTGGTGGTCCGGCGCCGGCTGGCGCCGTCCGGCCCCGTCGTGTCCGACGGCGGCACGGCCCACCGCTGGACGGATCTGATCGGTTTCGTCGTGGAAGTGTCCGACGCCGGACTGCGGCTGCGCACCGATCCTGCACCCGGTCGCGGGGACCCGCAGGAAGTCGATGTGGCAGCCGCCGAGATAGCGGCCGCCAAGCCGGTCCCGCCGCGGCCGGTCAGGCGTTCTGGTCCACCCAGATGACGCCCGTCGGGCACATGCTCATCGCCTCCTGCACCGCGAAGTCGAGCTCGGCGGCCGGGCGCTCGTCGAGCAGGATGACCCGGTCGTCGTCGTCCTGCCCGAACACGTCAGGTGCGAGCAGGGCACACTGGCCGGCGCCACAGCAGGCGTCACGGTCCACGTTGATCTTCATGGACCCACTCTCCCCACCCCAGGGCCAGTTCACCTAATCGGCCAGGCGCCTCCGGGCGCCGAACGTAGGAGTAGTCGTCCTCTCAGCGGCGAGAGTGCGACTACTCCTACGTTCGACGGATCACCTATCCAGTCAGGCGGTCAGGCGTTCGCCACCAGGCCCAGTTCCGCCACGCTTGCCAGGTGCCGGTGCTTCGGCACGATCCGGACCGTGTAGCCGAACGGGCCGGACGTGTCCAGGTCGACCTCGCCGCCGAACGCGTGCCGCCCCGCCTCGTACGTCTCGGCCAGGGCGAGCGGCTCGGCGGTGAACTCGTCGATGACGTCGGCCTCGGTGACCCGGCCGTGCACGACCTGCACGTCGACGTCGTCGGGCGACAGCGCGCCGAGCGAGACGTACGCCCGCACCCTGAGGCGGTCGCCGACCTGCACGGCCTCACCGATGCCGGCGGACTCCACGTGGTCCACCCGAACCTGGGGCCACGCGCCCCGCACGTGGGCCTTCCAGCCCGCCAGGTCCTTCGCGGCGGCGAAGCTGTCGGCCGCGAGCAGCCGACCCGCCTCGGCCGCAGGGGCGTACAGCCCGTGCACGTACTCCGAGACCATGCGCGTGGCCTGCACCTTCGGGCCCAGCGTTGCGAGCGTGTGCCGCACCATCTCGAGCCAGCGGCCCGGCACGCCGTCGGTCCGGTCGTAGAACGCGGGCGCCACCTGGGACTCCACCAGGTCGTACAGCGCGGCGGCCTCCAGGTCGTCCCGGCGGTCGGCGTCCTCGACGCCGTCGGCCGTGGGGATCCCCCAGCCGTTCTCACCGTCGTACCACTCGGCCCACCAGCCGTCCTCGATCGAGAGGTTCAGGCCGCCGTTGAGCGCGGACTTCATGCCCGACGTGCCCGAGGCCTCGAGCGGCCGCAGCGGGTTGTTCAGCCAGACGTCGCAGCCCGGGTACAGCGACTGCGCCATGCCGATGTCGTAGTTCGGCAGGAAGACGATGCGGTGCCGCACCTCCGGGTCGTCGGCGAACCGGACGAGCTGCTGGATCAGCCGCTTGCCGGAGTCGTCGGCCGGGTGCGACTTGCCCGCCACGACCAGTTGCACGGGCCGCTCCGGGTGCAGCAGGAGCGCCTTCAGCCGGGCGGTGTCGCGCAGCATGAGCGTGAGCCGCTTGTAGGTCGGCACCCGGCGGGCGAATCCGATGGTCAGCACGTCGGGCGACAGGACGTCGTCGACCCAGCCGAGCTCGGCCGGGGACGCCCCGCGCTCGCGCCACGACGCGTAGACGCGGCGGCGGGCCTCGGTCACGAGCTCGCCGCGCATCTCGCCGCGCAGGGCCCATAGCTCGGCGTCGGACACCCGGCTCGTGTCCAGCCAGTGCCCCGAGGCCTCGGGCGCCGTGATCTCGTCCAGGCCCATCCGCTCCGCCTCGACGGCCGCGAGCCGCGGCGCGACCCAGGTGGGCGAGTGCACGCCGTTGGTGACCGACGTGATCGGCACCTCGCGCGGGTCGAACCCGGGCCACAGGCCCTCGAACATCTCCCGCGAGACCTGGCCGTGCAGCAGCGACACACCGTTCGCGCGGCCGCCGAGCCGCAGGCCCATCACGGCCATGTTGAACACGGTGGGGTCACCGCCGTCGTAGTCCTCGGAGCCGAGAGCCAGCACGCTCTCCAGCGGCACGCCTTCCATCGTGTTGTCGCCGCCGAAGTAGGCGGTGACCAGGTCCTTCGGGAACCGGTCGATGCCGGCGGGCACGGGCGTGTGGGTGGTGAACACCGTGGCGGCGCGCACCGCCTCGTGCGCCTCGCCGATGCTCAGTCCCGACCCGACGAGCTCCCGGATCCGCTCGACCCCGAGGAAGCCCGCGTGGCCCTCGTTGGTGTGATAGACCTCCGGCTCCGGCGCGCCGGTGAGCCGCGACCAGGCGCGCAGTGCGCGCACGCCGCCCACGCCGAGCAACAGCTCCTGCTGCAGGCGGTGCTCGCCGCCACCCCCGTAGAGGCGGTCGGTCACCTTGCGGGCGGCCTCGTCGTTCTCGGGCACGTTCGAGTCGAGCAGCAGCAGCGGCACCCGGCCGACGGCGGCGACCCAGACGTGCGCGTGCAGCGTGCGGCCGCCCGGCAGGTCGAGGGAGATGCCGACGGGTGTGCCGTCCTCCTCCCGCAGCACCGCGAGCGGCAGGCCGTCCGGGTCGAGGAGCGGGTAGGTCTCCACCTGCCAGGCGTCGCGGGTCAGCGACTGCCGGAAGTAGCCGGCGCCGTACAGCAGGCCCACGCCCACGATGGGCACACCCATGTCGGACGCGCTCTTCAGATGGTCACCGGCCAGGATGCCGAGGCCGCCCGAGTACTGCGGCAGCACCGAGGTGATGCCGAACTCCGGCGAGAAGTAGGCGATGGCGCGCGGCAGCTCGCCACCGGATCCCGCAGCCTGGCGCTGGTACCACCGCGGGTCGCGCAGGTAGCGCTGCAGGTCCTCGGACGCCGCACGCACCCGGCCCGTGAACTCGTCGGAGGCCGCGAGCGCCTCGAGGCGCTCGGACCCGAGCGCCGCGAGCAGTGCGACGGGGTCGCCCCGGACATCGGACCAGAGCTCCGGATCGATGCTCGCGAACAGCTCGCGCGTGGGCGCGTGCCAGGACCAGCGAAGGTTCTGGGCCAGCTCGTCGAGCGCTGCGAGCTGCTCGGGGAGGACCGTGCGGACGGTGAATCTGCGGATCGCTCTCACCGGCAGAACACTACGCACATGTCCGGGCGAACACACCTCCCGGGTTGTGGATCACGGCAGGGTGAGCGGCAGCTTCTGCCCGTCGAGAACGTGCTGGCAGTCGCACTCGTCGTCCGGCAGGGCGGCCACCGTGGCTTGCAGGACGCCGGAGAGCTCGGTGATGTTGCGCGCGAACAGCTCCAGGACCGCCTCCTGCGTCACGTGCTCGCCGCCCTCGACCCCCGCGTCCGCGTCCGTGACGAGCGCGAGCGTCGTGCAGCAGAGCGCCAGCTCGCGGGCCAGCGCCGTCTCGGGCATGGCGGTCATGTTGACGATGGTCCCGCCGTCCCGGGCGTTGCGCCGCGACTCCGCACGTGACGAGAACCGGGGGCCCTGGATGACCACCATCGTGCCGCCGTCCACGGCGGGCAGCGGCCCGGCCTGTGCCGCGGCGGCCGCGGCGACCCGGCCGCGGGGGCAGTACGGGTCGGCGAACGGGACGTGCACCACTGGTCCCTCCACGTCGTAGTACGTGTGCTCGCGGCCCCAGGTGCGGTCGATCACCTGGTCCGGTACGACGACCGTGCCCGCAGTCAGCTCCGGCACCAGACCGCCGACCGCGCACGCCGTCACCAACTGCCGGACGCCGAGGGCGCGCAGCGCCCAGAGGTTCGCCCGGTAGGGGATGCGATGGGGCGCGAACCGGTGGTCGGCGCCGTGCCGGGGCAGGAACACCACCTCGCGTCCGCCCAGCATGCCGCGGGCGGGAGCTTCGGACGGCGGGCCGTAGGGGGTGTCGACGGTGACCGCTTCCGTGTCGGTCAGCAGCCGGTACATGCCAGATCCGCCGATGACCCCGATAGGTGCGCTCATGGCCCCCAGGCTAGGACCGATGGTCTGCGCGGGCGGCCCGGTGCTCCCGCCGTCAGGAGATGTTCAGGTACGGGCGCTCGCGCCGGCCGAGCGTCGGGGGTTGACTCGTGACCGAGCGAAGGGAGCAGGGATGCGGGTGCTGGTGACGGGCGGGGCAGGGTTCATCGGCCGGGAGGTGGTCGCCGAGCTGATCAGGCGCGGTGACGACGTGGTGGTGCTCGACTCGCTGCGTCCGGACGTGCACGGTCAGAACGCCCGAGGCGACGAGCGCACCGTCGTCGGCGACGTGCGGGACGCGGGTGCGGTGGAGCGGGCGCTGTCCGGGTGCGACGCGGTGGTGCACCTGGCGGCGAAGGTCGGCCTCGGGGTGTCGCTGGCCGACATCGACGACTACGTGTCCTCGAACGACCTCGGCACCGCCGTGCTGCTGCGCGCCGCCGAGGTGCCGCACATCGTGTACGCCAGCTCGATGGTGGTGTACGGCGAGGGCCGGTACGACTGCCCGGAGCACGGCCAGGTCGCGCCGCCACCGCGCCGCAAGGAGGACCTCGACGCCGGACGCTTCGAGCCACGGTGCCCGGTCTGCGCCGCCGACCTGCGGCCCGGCCTGGTGACCGAGGACGCCCGGCTCGACCCGCGGAACGTCTACGCCGCGACGAAGGCGCACGGCGAGGCGCTGCTCGCCGCCTGGGCGCGGCAGACCGGCGGCAGCGCCACCGCGCTGCGGTTCCACAACGTCTACGGCCCGGGGATGCCGCGGGACACGCCGTACGCCGGCGTGGCGGCGCTGTTCCGCTCGGCGGTGGAGCGCGGCGAGGCGCCGACCGTCCTGGAGGACGGGCGACAGCGCCGGGACTTCGTCCACGTGACCGACGTGGCGCGGGCGGTGGCCGCGGCGGTCGCCGTCCCGCAGGCAGCGGGGGCGGTGACGCCGCTGAACGTCGGGTCCGGCGTGGTGACCACCATCGGCGAGATGGCCGAGATCACGTCCAAGCTGCTCGCGGGCCCGGAACCCGTGGTGACCGGCGGCTACCGGCTCGGCGACGTCCGACACGTCACCGCGTCGAGCGAGCGGGCGGCCGAGGCGCTGGGCTGGCGCGCCGCCGTCGGACTGGCCGACGGGCTGGCCACCCTCACGTCGCCCTGACGTCACTCGGCGGCCGGCAGGCGTACCTCGACGTCGCAGCCGGTCTCGGTGCTCCGCACGGCCACCTTGCCCCCGTGCTCGTCGACCACCCGGCCGACGTAGGCGAGCCCCAGGCCGGAGCTGCCCGCGTTGTCGCCCTGGTAGCCCGCACGGAACATGTGCGGCACCTGGTCGTCGGGGATGCCGCCGCAGGTGTCGCGCACGGTGAGGCGCGCGAACCCGTCCTGGCTCGTCACCCCGACCAGCACGTGCCCGCCGTGGCCGCTGGACCGGATGGCGTTCGACACCAGGTTGTCCAGGACCCGGCCCAGCTCGTCCCGGTCGCCGTGCACCCGCACGCTGCCGGCCACGGACTCGGCGAGCTCGACGCCGATCTCCGCGGCGGCCGGGCGGGCATGGGCGAGCACGTCGCGCAGCACCGCGCCCATGTCCACCGGGCGCGGCTCGGTCCGGCGGGGCAGCTCGTCCGACCGGGACAGCTCCCCCAGGTCCCCGATCATCCGGGACATCCGGTCCACCGCCGCGGCGATGCCGTCGACCGCGGTCCTCGGGTCCGGGAACGCACCGTCACGGAGCCCGTCGGCGGCTGCCCGGATGCCCGACAACGGGGAGACCAGGTCGTGGCTCACGAAACCGATGATCTGCCGGCGAGCCGCCTGCGCCGACTGCTCCGCCGTGCGCGACGCGGCGAGCCGCTCCCGCGTCGTCTCCAGCTCGGCCATCACGGCGGCCAGCTCGGCGGTCGCCGGGGCGGGCTGCACGGGGCGAGCCGAGGCCACGACGTCGGCCCGTTCGCCGGGCGCCGGGACCTGGCCGAGCCGTCGGGCGCCGTCGACGACGAGCCGGACCTCCCCCGCGACCATCCGGCCGAGCGCCACGGCGAGCAGGATCGCCAGCACCGAGGCCGTGCCGAGCACGAGCCGGGCCACCGACGCGTCGTGCGAGGAGATGAACATCGCCGACACGTTGACCGCGAGCGCCGCCACCACCGCCGCGAACGGGACCAGCGCTGCGACCAGCAGGGCGAGCATCAGCGACACACGACGGGCCAGGCGCACGGCGAGCAGGCCCACGACACCGGCCACCACCGAGCAGGCGACGGTGACCAGCACCATGAACTGGACGTCGGTCATCAGACGACCTCCCTGGAGCCCGGCACGGCCTCCGTACCGGGCGCCGCGGCGCCGCCGTCCGCCGCCAGGCCATCCGCGACCAGCATGTATCCGGCTCCCCGGAGGTTGACGATCAGCTCCGGGTCGGCGGGGTCGTTCTCGAGCTTCTTGCGCAGCCGGCGGATGTGGACCATCACCGTGGAGTCGTCGCCGAAGGTCCAGCCCCAGACCCGGCGCAGGAGCTCCCGGCGGCCGAACGGGTGACCAGGGCGCTGGGCGAGGAAGCTCAGCAGTGCGAACTCGCGGGGCGTCAGCTCCGCCACGCGGTCCCGGTACGCGGCGGTGCGCGCGGACTCGTCGAGCACGAGGCCACCGGCCTCGACCCGGACGGGAGCGTGTTTCACGTCGAACGGTCCGCGGCGCAGCAGTGCCTCCACCCGGAGCACCAGCTCACGTGCGTCGAACGGCTTCGTCACGTAGTCGTCGGCGCCGTGCTCCAGGCCGACTATCCGGTCGTCGACTCCCGAGAGGCCCGACAGCAGGAGCACCGGCGTGGCGTCGCCGTCACGCCGGCGGCGGGTCAGCATCTCCAGGCCGGAGCTGCCGGGCAGGAGCACGTCGAGCACCACGGCGTCCGGCTGCCACGTGCGCCACATGCGCTCGCCCTCGACGGCGTCTGTGGCGGTACGCGGTTCGTGGCCGGCCGACGTGAGGTAGGCCGCGACGCTCGAGACGATCAGCGCATCGTCGTCCACCACAAGAACCTTGGTCATGACAGAAACCATAGCCAGGGCTCGACGGCGGGAGACCCGCACGGGGCCTGCACGAACCCCGTGGCGCACGGGGCGTCAGGTATCTGTCAGGTCCGTCGGCATGCCAGTTGACGGAGTCCCCGCTTAACGTCGAAACATGTTGCCGACAGTGGACGTGGTGCTGCCTTGCCTCGACGAGGCCGAGGGCCTCACGTGGCTGCTCCCCCGGCTCCCGGACGGGATGCGGGCCGTGGTGGTGGACAACGGGTCCTCCGACGGCTCCGCCGAGATCGCGCGGGCCCACGGCGCCCTCGTCGTCCGGGCAGAGCAGCGCGGGTACGGTGCCGCCTGCGCCGCCGGGCTCGCCGCGGCGAGTGCCGACGTCGTCGCCTTCTGCGACGCGGACGCCAGCCTCGACCCGCACGACCTGCCCCGGGTCACCGGGCCCGTGGTCAGCGGGCAGGCCGATCTGGTGCTCGGACGCCGGCGCCCGGAACCAGGTGCCTGGCCGTGGCACCTCCGTCTGGCGAACGCCGAGCTGGCGCGCCGGGTGCGCCGCCGCACCGGGATCGTCGTCCGCGACATCGGGCCGATGCGCGCCGCGCGGCGGGAGCCCCTGCTGGCCCTCGACCTGCGGGACCGGCGCAGCGGCTACCCCCTGGAGACGCTGGTCGCGGCCGCCGACGCGGGATGGCTCGTCGCCGAGGTCGACGTGCCCTATCGCAAGCGGCGGGGCAGGTCGAAGGTGACCGGCACCCCGCTCGGCGCGTGGCACGCGATCCAGGACATGTCGAAGGTCCTGGCGTCATGACCGGCCCGACGCCGCCCCGGGTCGTCGTCGTGCTGGCGAAGGAGCCGGTGCCCGGCAAGGTCAAGACGCGCCTGATCGGCGCGCTCACACCCGACGAAGCCGCCGCGCTGGCTCAGGCCGCGCTCGCGGACACGCTGGAGGCGGTCGGCGGCCTGCCCGGGGCGCGGCGGGTGCTCGCGCTGGACGGGCGGCCGGGGCCGTGGGTGCCGCCTGGTTTCACGGTGGTCCCGCAGGTCGCCGGCGGGCTGGACCGCCGGATCGCCGGGGCCTTCGACAGCGTCCTGGGGCCGGACGGCGGCCCGGGGCCGGCGCTGCTCGTCGGGATGGACACCCCGCAGCTCGGCCCGCTCCTGCCGGCGGTGGACTTCGGCGACGACGACGCGGTGCTGGGGCTCGCGGACGACGGCGGGTACTGGGCCGTCGGCCTGCGGCGGGCGGATCCCGCGCTGTTCCACGGCGTGCCGATGTCCGAGGCGATGACCGGGCAGGCGCAGCTCAAGCGGCTGCGCGCCGCCGGCCTGCGGGTCCGGCTCCTGCCGCCGCTGCGCGACGTCGACACCGTGTCCGACGCCGCCGCGGTGGCGCGCGCCGCGCCCGGGACACGGTTCGCCCGGGCATGGGCCGGTCTGGCGCACCGCCGGCCGGCGGGAGACGCGCCAGCCGGAGACGCGCCGAAGGAGCTCACGTGACCACCACCGCACCGCGCCCGGTGAACCCGCTGGTCCTGTTCGAGGCGGCACTCGGGGGCGCTCCGGTGATGGCGGTTCACCTGACGCATGCGGCTCCGGTGGACGTCGCGGCCTGGACGGCGGAGCGAGACTCGGTCGACGAGGCGATAGTGGGGCTGTGCGAAGGGCCGGTGCTGGACGTGGGCTGCGGTCCCGGCCGGTTCGCCGCCGCGCTGGCGGCACGCGGCGTGCCCGCGCTCGGGATCGACGTCTCGCGGGACGCCGTGCGCCGTGCCCGCGCGCGGGGCGCGGTGGCGCTGCGGCGCGCCGTCGAGGGGCCGGTGCCCGGAGAGGGCCGGTGGGGCACCGTGCTCCTGGCGGACGGCAACATCGGCATCGGCGGGGACCCGCGCAGCCTGCTGAAGCGCTGCCGCGAGCTTGCCCGGCCGGGCGGCCTGCTGCTGGTGGAGGCCGATCCCGACCCCGAGATGGACGTGTCCGGCCCGCTGGTGCTGCACGCCGAGGACGGCAGGAGGTCCCGCCCGCTGCCGTGGGCGCGGGCGGGATCGCTGGTGCTGCGGGCGATCGCCGACGAGCTCGGCCTCGTCGTCGCGGAGGAGTGGGACCTGGCCGGCCGCGTGATGCTGTCGCTGCGCTCCTGACGCGCGGCGCGCCGCCCCTAGCGCGCCGCGCTCCAGAGGGAGACCAGCCACACCAGCAGGAGCGTCCCGAGCACCATGACGGCGCCGCGCAGCAGCACGCCCACCCAGACAGGCCCCGACCCCGCGGCGTCGACCCGGCCCTGGGACCGGCCGCGTGCGAGCGCGGGAAGGCGCACGAGCACGAGCCAGCCCAGCACTGTCACCGCCGGGGCGATGATGGCGTCGTTCAGCGCCACGGACCCGGCCAGCCAGATGCCCCAGGGCAGCCACCAGTGCGGCGGGACCGAGGTGAGTGCCAGCCAGGCCCACCACCCCATGGCGGCGATACCGCCGGCGATCAGTACCCGGCGCGACCACTCGGCCGCCGCGTTCATGCCGCGTTCCCGACGACGAGGCGCGAGACCCATTTGGTCTGCAGCACTCCCGGCCGGTTCGGCGCGATGATCCGGGCGGGGAACCCGTGGTCCAGGTCGAGGTCCTCGCCGGCCAGGGTGAGGGCCAGCAGGGTGTCGTCATGGGCGACGTAGGACCCGGGCAGGTCGGACGTCGCGTACGAGGTCCCGGCCTCCTGCAGGCTCACCACATGAACGGGGTCGTCCGGTCGCCCGCCGCTGAGGGTGGCGAGGTCCCGCATCCGGACGCCGGTCCAGCGCGCCGAGGCGCTCCAGCCCTCGACACAGGCGATCGGTAGCACCGCCTCGTGCTGGCTCATGGCCAGCAGGTCGGCCCGGGTCAGGTGCGAGGTCCCGGCGGGCCCGACCAGCTCCAGGGCCCAGTCCTCGGCGGTCGCCAGCTCCTCGACCCCGGCGCCGCGCGCCGTCTTGTTGACGGCCAGACCCTGCGGGCCGTCGAACGGGTCGCGGGGCGCGAGCAGCGCGACGGCGCGCAGCGGGGTCACGGTCTGCCCCACCGTCAGTGCCGTGAGGAAGAGGGTGGCTACGGCCACCGACCCGAGGAACCCGCGTCGGGTCGTGCCGTCCGTCGCGTCACCGTTCGGCGAGCGGTCGGGGCCGGGATCATCGGAATCGAGGTTGCGCGCGCCGGCCGCGAACGCCCGGAACATCACCGGGAGCTTGATCCCTACGTGCACCAGTGCCGCGCCGAACGCGAGCCAGGCCGTGGCGTAGTGGACTCCGGTGAAGCTGAACCCGAAGACGTAGAGCTTGAAGACGTTCAGGATCCCGGTCACGATCTGGAAGACCGTCGCCGCGACGAGCACGCCCACCGAGGCGCGCTCCAGGGCGTGCTGCCATCCGGTGACCGGCGGGCGCACAAAGAACTGCGGGTAGACCGTGTAGAGCTTGGCCAGCACCAGGGGCAGGGTGGCGAAGCCCACCGCGACGTGCAGCCCCTGGTTGAGCCGGTACGCCCACACCGGCTCCGGGCCGAAGGGCAGCCACGACACGGGGTGCTGGTGCAGGTGCGAGATCAGGCCTGTGACGAAGAGGATCAGGATCGCCGCACCGAGGAACAGGCCCAGGCGGGCCACCACACGCTTGTCGTGGACGGGCGAGCGGAAGTCACCCGGCTCAGGTATTCGGAGCCAGGACGGCCGGTTCGAGAGCAGCGGACGGTTCACCATGGTGACTCCAGGATCGTGTTGAGCAGGACGGCCACGCCGCCCTGTGCCCACAGCCACGAGGCAGGCAGCGGGGCCGGGCCCGCAGGAGCGTCGTCGGTCGGAGCACCTGCCGGGCTGCCGCGCGACGCCCGCAGGCCGACGGCCGCGGGGATCACCCAGTACGCGACGGGGAGCCAGATGCGTTCCACCTCGCCGCGTTCGAAGCCCAGCAGCGCACCCGACAGGGCGGCGGCCAGCGCGAGGCCGACCACGACCCGGGTGACGGCGTCGGTCCGGCGCAGCCGGGCGAGGCCGCCGACCGCCGCGGGGCCCGCGATGGCGCCGAGGACCGCCAGGTCCACGAACAGGAAGTAGAGGTAGGGCCGGGTCTGCCCGACCGGCTCCCAGACGGCGTGGGTGGCGGCTATCCCGTCCCACACCCAGAACCCGGCGAGACCCGCGGCGACGACCACACCGACCGCGACGACCCCCGCCACGACGGTGGCGCCGACCCGCCGGGACAGGATCAGCGGCGCGAGGGCGATCAGGCCCATGTGGAGCAGCCCGTACGACAGGAGCGGGCACGCGCCGAGGAGGAGCCCGGCGGCCACCGCGCACGTCCATCGAGGAACGCCGTGGCGTTCGGGGTCCGAGGTGAGGGCCAGCAGCGCGACGCCCCAGGCGAGCACGCCCGCGAAGAACGCGTCGGCGGACGTCGCCACCCACAGCGCGGCGGGTGCCAGGACGAGCACGGGGACGACGGCGCGGGCGGCGTCCTCGGCGCTGCGGCTGTCGAACGGGCCGGTCGAGCGGATCCTGCCCAGCGTCCGCAGCGTGATCAGCACCGCCGGCACGGCCGACGCCCCGGCCAGGATGAAGAGCGCCGCCGCCCAGCCGGGTCCCCCCAGCCCCAGCCGGTCGAGCAGGGCCAGCAGCAGGACGAGGCCCGGCGGATGGCCCCGCACGTGGATCGGGTAGCCCGGCAGGTCGTCGGCGAAGCCCCCGAGGAAGCCTGCGGGGTCGGCCGTGACGATCGGGACGACCGGCAGGTACTCGTGCTCCCCGCGAACCGGCGCGACGACGTCGTCCCAGGAGATGAGCGCCGCGAGCGCCACCGCCCAGGCGGCGGTCGCGGCCGAGGAGGTGAGCAGGAGCGTCCGCCAGGGCAGGCGGGTGGCGAGTCCCCGCCCGTACCGCACGACGGCGGCCAGGATCAGGAGGGCGGCGATGATGCCCGGCCCGGTGCGCGGCACCCAGTGGCCGACGAAGGGCTCGGCAGTGGTGAGCAGCTGCGCGTCGGTCAGGTACCGCAGCAGGACGCCGACGAGGGCGATCACGGGGATCGACACCGCCCACAGGGTCACCGCCGCGGCGGGCCCGTGTCGCTGCCACCACCCGTCGGCGCTCGGCGCCGGACTGGCGGCGCGAGCTGATCGGCCCCGCCCGGTCGTTCCGGGCTCCGGTCCAGAGGTTTCGGCCACGTCTCTATCGTGGCGGGTGATCGGCGCGGACGGTCGGCGGGCGACCTGACGGAAGGCTGACGGCTGGCGCTCTCGACGACTCTTTCACGAGGTCGGCGCGCCCGTCGCGCATGTCCCCCGGAACGGTCGATAGCGTGGTCCGGTGAGCCCGTACACGACGCCTGGCCGGATCGGCCGCATCCCCGTCCTCGAAGTCGCCCCCGTCGTCGAGGGCGGGCGGTGGCCGGCAAAAGCCGTGGTCGGCGAGGTGGTCCCGGTCGAGGCCACGGTCTTCCGCGAGGGGCACGACGCCGTCTCGGCCACGGCGGTGCTCGTAGCCCCGGACGGCACCGACCACTCGTGGGCGCCGATGGTCGACGTCGCCCCGGGGCTGGACCATTTCCGCGGTTTCCTGCAGCCCGACGCCGAGGGCGACTGGTCCTTCCGGGTCGAGGCGTGGGCGGACCCGTACGCCACCTGGGTGCACGATGCCGGGATCAAGATCGGCGCGAACATCGACACCGAGCTGATGCTCGCCGAGGGCGTGCGCCTGTTCGAGAAGATCTGCCGCCTGGTGCCGGACGACGCGCTGGTCGCCGGGGGCCGGACGACTCGCGCCGCGCGTACGCTGGCCGCCGCGCGCCGCGCCCTGGCCGACGCCACCCGTCCGGCGCAGGTGCGGTTCGCGGCTGCGACGTCGCCCGAGGTCGAAGAGGCGCTGCGCCGCGCACCGCTGCGCGAGCTCGTGTCGGCGTCGGACACCTACCCGCTGCGGGTGTCGCGGCGCCTCGCGCTGGCGGGCTCCTGGTACGAGATGTTCCCCCGTTCGGAGGGGGCGTACCAGAAGAAGAACGGCACGTGGGTGTCGGGCACGTTCGCGACGGCGGCGAAGCGGCTGCCGGGGATCGCGGCGATGGGGTTCGACGTCGTCTACCTCACCCCGGTGCACCCGATCGGCACCACGTTCCGCAAGGGCCGCAACAACACGCTGGTGGCCGAGCCGGGTGACCCCGGCTCCCCGTACGCGATCGGCTCGCCCGACGGTGGGCTGGAGGCGATCCATCCCGACCTCGGCACGGAGCAGGACTTCCGGGACTTCGTGGCGGCGGCGCGGGCCGAAGGGCTGGAGGTCGCGCTCGACATCGCGCTCAACTGCTCCCCCGACCACCCGTGGGTCACCGAGCATCCCGAGTGGTTCACCACGCGCGCCGACGGGTCCATCGCCTACGCCGAGAACCCGCCCAAGAAGTACCAGGACATCTACCCGCTGAACTTCGACAACGACCCCGAGGGGCTCGGGCTGGAGATCCTGCGCATCCTGCGCCTCTGGATCGACCGGGGTGTCACGCTGTTCCGGGTCGACAACCCGCACACCAAGCCCCTGGACTTCTGGGAGTGGCTCCTGGCCGAGGTGCACGCGACCAACCCGGAGGTGCTCTTCCTGTCGGAGGCGTTCACCAAGCCCGCGATGATGCTGACGCTGGCCCGGATCGGTTTCCACCAGTCGTACACCTACTTCACCTGGCGCAACACCAAGGAGGAGGTCGAGGAGTACCTGGCCGAGGTGAGCGGGCCGCAGGGCTCCGTGCTGCGCCCGTCGTTCTGGCCCACCACCCACGACATCCTCCCGCCCTACCTGATCGACGGCGGTGTAGCGGCGTTCGCCGTGCGGGCGGTGCTGGCCGCCACCGGCTCCCCGACGTGGGGCATCTACTCGGGCTACGAGCTCGTGGAGAACACGCCGCGGCCCGGCGTCGAGGAACAGATCGACAACGAGAAGTATGAGTACCGGCCCCGGGACTGGTCTCGTGCCGACGAGCACGGGATCGCGCTGCTGCTGGGCAAGCTGAACGAGGTACGCCGCGCACACCCCGCGCTGCAGCAGCTCCGGAACCTGACCGTCCATCCCACGACGAACGGGCAGGTGGTCGCGTACTCGCGCCGGATCGGCGCCGATCACCTTCCGCGCGCGACAGCAACGCCCCCGGGCCGCACCATGAGAACTGGGGGTAACGATCGGCGTGCCCCGCGACACGACGACGTGATCGTGGTCGTGCTGAACCTGGACCCCCGGAACGTGCAGGAGTCTGTAGTGCACCTGGATCTATCCGCCCTCGGCCTCAGTGCCCGCGACGGCGACGACAACGCCCCCTTCTTCGTGGCCCACGACCTGTTGTCCGGCGAGACCTACGGCTGGGGAGCCCATCCCTGGGTCCGGCTCGACCCGCAGGTCCGCGTGGCCCACGTCCTGCAGGTAGGTCCGGCATGACGACGTTCGGGCCGGGCGGCCCCGCCGTCGGGCCGCCGGAGGGCTACCCCGAGCCGCCCGAGCGACGCGTCCCCGAGCGGCCCAGCATGCCGAATCCGCCGTCGGTCCCCGTGCCGGTCCAGGCGCTGCCGCCGCGACGGCAGCCGCGCGTCGACGCCCGGCGCAAGGGCCTGTCGGCCGACCCCGAGTGGTACAAGAAGGCCGTCTTCTACGAGGTGATGATCCGGTCGTTCTCCGACTCGGCGGACGGCGGCTCGGGCGACCTGCGCGGCCTCGTCGAGCGGCTGGACTACCTGGAGTGGCTGGGCGTCGACTGCCTGTGGCTGCCGCCGTTCTTCCCGTCGCCGCTGCGCGACGGCGGGTACGACGTCGCGGACTTCACGGCGGTCTCGCCGCAGTTCGGCACCATCTCGGACTTCAGTGACCTGGTCGCGGCCGCGCACGAGCGCGGCATCCGCGTGGTGATCGACCTGGTCATGAACCACACCAGCGACGCCCACCCGTGGTTCCAGGCCTCGCGCGCCGACCCGGACGGCCCGTACGGCGACTTCTACGTGTGGAGCGACGACCCCACCCGCTACGAGGGCGCGCGCATCATCTTCGTGGACACCGAGACGTCGAACTGGACGTTCGACCCGGTGCGGCGGCAGTACTTCTGGCACCGGTTCTTCAGCCACCAGCCCGACCTGAACTTCGAGAACCCGCGTGTGGTCGAGGCGATGCTCGACGTCGCGCGGTTCTGGCTGCAGCTCGGCGTGGACGGGTTCCGGCTGGACGCCGTGCCGTACCTCTTCGAGGACGAGGGCACCAACTGCGAGAACCTGCCCGAGACGCACCGCTTCCTGCGCAAGGTCCGGCGCATGGTGGACACGGAGTTCCCGGGCCGCATCCTGCTGGCCGAGGCCAACCAGTGGCCGGCGGACGTGGTGGAGTACTTCGGGACCGACGACGAGCCCGAGTGCCACATGTGCTTCCACTTCCCCGTGATGCCGCGGATCTTCTACGCGATCCGCGACCAGCGGGCCCGCCAGCTCCTGGAGATCCTCGCGGACACCCCGGCTATCCCAGCGGCGGGGCAGTGGAGCACGTTCCTGCGCAACCACGACGAGCTCACCCTCGAGATGGTGTCCACGGAGGAGCGCGCCAGCATGTACGGCTGGTACGCCCCCGACCCCAGGATGCGCGCCAACGTGGGCATCCGACGGCGGCTCGCGCCGCTGCTGGACAACGCCCGCAAGGAGATCGAGCTGGCCAACGCGCTGCTGCTCTCGCTGCCCGGCACCCCGTGCCTGTACTACGGCGACGAGATCGGCATGGGCGACAACATCTGGCTGCCCGACCGCGACGCGGTGCGCACGCCCATGCAGTGGACGCCGGACCGCAACGCCGGGTTCTCCACCGCGGACCCGGGCAAGCTCTACCTCCCGCTCGTCCAGTCGCTGGTGCACCACTACCAGCACACGAACGTCGAGGCACAGCTCGCCCAGCCCACGTCGCTGCTGCACTGGACGCACAACATGCTGGCGTTCCGCAAGCTGCACCCCACCTTCGGGACCGGCGACTTCACCGCGCTCGACTGCAACGACGAGTCGGTCATCGCGTTCACCCGGTCCTCGTCCGACGAGACGCTGCTCGTGGCCGCGAACCTGTCCGCGACGGCACGGTCGTCCACGATCAAGCTCCCCGGCTACGCCGGCTGGACGCTCACCGACGTGTTCGGCGGGGCCGGGTTCCCGAGCGTGGGCGAGGACGGCATCCTGACGATGACGTGGGGCGCGCGCGACTTCTACTGGCTGGTGCTGGCGCCGCCGGTACGGGCCGGGTCGGCCGGGGCCACCGGTGCTGTCGCTCCTATCGGCACTGTCGGGACTACCGGGCAGGCGCGAGAGGTGTGAGCCCGGCGCGCCCCGTCCACGTCTCCCCGGGAGCCGCACACCTCGCGCCCGAGGTGCTCCGGCTGCTGGACGCGTGGCTGCCCGAGCAGCGCTGGTACCCCGTGCCGACCGACGGCGTGTCGCACGAGCCGTGGCTGACGGTCACGTTCCCGGGCGTGGCCGACGTCGTCGTCGCGCTGCTGCGGCTGGCCGGGCCCGGCCTCGCGGCCGGCCCCGAGTCGCTGGTGATCCAGGTCCCGCTGGTCCTGACCCCGACTGCGGAGCCCACCGCCGACACCGTGGACACGGAGGCGGCGGGCCTGATCGGCACGGTGCGGACGGCGTCGGGCACCGTCACCGTGCACGACGGCGGGGTCCATCCCGCCGCCTGGCACGCCTACCTCGCCGCCGCTCTCCCGGGCGCGTGCGAGCCGGGAGACTGCGCCGAGATGGCCGGGGCGCGGCGGATCTCCGGCGAGCAGTCGAACACGTCGGTGATGCTCCCGGCGCTGCCCCACGAGACCGGGCGGGGCGGGATGCTCAAGATCCTGCGGACCGTCGCGCTCGGCCCGCATCCCGACGTCGTCATCCCGGAGGCCCTGACCCGGGCCGGCTGGGACGGCGTGCCCCGGTTCCTCGGCGCGGTCCCGCTGCCCGCGCCCGACGCCGCGCCGGGTGCCGTGCCCGGCGCCCCGGCCGTGCCGCCGCTCGCCCACCTCGCCGTGCTCTCGGAGCTGGTCGGTGACGCCACCGACGGGTTCGAGCTGGCCTGCGCGTACGCGGCGCGCGACGAGGACTTCGGGGAGCGGGCGGCGGAGCTCGGCGCCGTCGTCGCGCACCTGCACGCGGTGCTGCGCCGGGCCCTCGGTCCCGGACCAGGGCTGGAGCCCGCGGGCTTCATGGGCGTGCTGCGGCGCCGGGCCGCCGAGGCGTTCGCCGACGTCCCGGAGCTGGCCCCGCACCGCGCCGGTGTCGCGGCCCTGTTCGACTCCGTGAGCGAGCGGCTGTCCGCCGTCGCCGAGCGGACCGGCGGCCTCGTACCGCTGCAGCCGATCCACGGTGACCTGCATCTCGGCCAGGCGCTCTACTCCCCCGGCGGCTGGAAGGTGCTCGACTTCGAGGGCGAGCCGCAGCGCCCAGTCTCCGAGCGGGTGGCCCCCGACCTGCCGCTGCGCGACGTCGCCGGGCTGGTCCGGTCGCTCGACTACGCGGCCGCCGTCGGGCAGGCGACCGACCCGCACTGGGCCGCGCACGCCCAGATCAGTTTCCTGGAGGGCTACCGGCAGGCCAGCGGCGAGGCGCACGAGGGCACGGTGCGCGCCGTGGCCGGCGCCGCGACGTCGGGCAGCGAGCTCGATGTGGGCACCGCCGAGCTGCTGCTGCGCGCCCTGATCGTGGACAAGGCCCTGTACGAGGTGGTCTACGAGTTCCGGCACCGGCCCGCCTGGATGCACATCCCGCTGACGGCCGTGGAACGCGTGCTGAGCTCGTAGGACCAGTCGCGGCGTGACGTGTCGCACACCGCGCGCCTGGCATGGAAAGGTGAACCCATGGCAGACCTGCCCGACGTCGACCTCGAGGTTCTGACAGCTATCGCGTCCGGAACCCATCACGATCCGCACACCGTGCTCGGCCCGCACCTGCTCGACGGGCCCTGGACCGTGGTGCGCACGCTACGCCCGCTCGCCGACGAGGTGGTGGTGACCACCTCCGACGGCGAGGCGGCCGCCACCCACCAGGGCGCGGGGGTCTGGGCCGCCGTCGTGCCCGCCACCGAGGACCCGGACGGGTCCCGGCACGCCCCCGACTACCGCGTCCGCACCCGGTCGGGCACGGACACCTGGACCGCCGACGACCCGTACCGGTTCCTGCCCACGCTGGGCGAGGTGGACCTGCACCTCATCGGCGAGGGCCGGCACGAGCAGCTCTGGCAGGTGCTCGGCGCCAACCTGCACCGGTACGCGAGCGCGGCCGGCGACATCGCTGGTGTCGCCTTCGCGGTGTGGGCACCGAACGCCCGCGGCGTGCGGCTGGTGGGCGATCACAACGGCTGGGGCGGCACGCACCCCATGCGGTCGCTGGGTTCCACGGGCGTGTGGGAGCTGTTCGTCCCCGACGTCGGCCCGGGCCTGCGGTACAAGTTCGAGATCCTGGGCGCCGACGGCGTCTGGCGCGCCAAGGCGGATCCCCTCGCCAAGGCGACGGAGGCGCCGCCCGCCACGGCGAGCGTCGTGACGGCCACTGAGCACGAGTGGCACGACGACGTATGGCTGTCCGCCCGCGCGGCAACCGATCCGCACTCCGCGCCGCTCAGCGTGTACGAGGTGCACCTGGGTTCCTGGCGGCCCGGCCTCGGCTACCGCGAGCTCGCGGAGCAGCTGACCGCCTACGTCACCGAGCAGGGCTTCACGCACGTCGAGCTGATGCCCGTCGCCGAGCACCCGTACGGCGGGTCGTGGGGCTACCAGGTCACCAGCTACTACGCGCCGACGGCGCGGTTCGGCTCGCCCGACGACTTCCGGTACCTGGTGGACACGCTGCACCGGGCCGGGATCGGCGTCATCCTCGACTGGGTGCCCGCGCACTTCCCGCGCGACGAGTTCGCCCTGGCCCGCTTCGACGGGTCGGCCCTGTACGAGCACCCCGACCCGCACCGTGGCGAGCAGCAGGACTGGGGCACGCTGATCTTCGACTTCGGCCGCCGCGAGGTGCGCAACTTCCTGGTGGCCAACGCGACTTACTGGTTCGAGGAGTTCCACGTCGACGCGCTGCGCGTGGACGCCGTCGCCTCCATGCTCTACCTCGACTACTCCCGCAAGGAGGGCGAGTGGACGCCCAACGTGCACGGCGGGCGCGAGAACCTCGAGGCCATCGCCTTCATCCAGGAGGCGAACGCGACCGCGTACCGGCGCACGCCGGGCGTCATGATGATCGCCGAGGAGTCGACAGCGTTCCCCCAGGTCACGGGCCCGACGTCGAGCGGAGGACTCGGCTTCGGCCTGAAGTGGAACATGGGCTGGATGAACGACACCCTCCGCTACCTGGCCGAGGACCCGTACAACCGGCGCTACCACCACGGCGAGCTCACGTTCTCGCTGGTGTACGCCTTCACCGAGCAGTTCGTGCTGCCGATCAGCCACGACGAGGTGGTGCACGGCAAGGGATCGCTGCTGCGCAAGATGCCGGGCGACCGGTGGCAGCAGCTCGCGGGCGTCCGGTCGTTCCTGGCGTACCAGTGGACCCACCCCGGCAAGCAGCTGCTGTTCATGGGGTGCGAGTTCGCACAGGACTCCGAGTGGTCGGAGTCCGACGGCCTGCGCTGGGACCTGCTCGGTGACGCCGGGCACGCGGGCGTGCAGCACCTGGTGCGGGACCTGAACGCGCTCTACCGCGCGACGCCCGCCCTGTGGGAGCTCGACTTCAGCCCGGCGGGCTTCGAGTGGCTCGACTCGGACGACGCCGACCACAACGTGCTGGCCTACGTGCGCCGCTCGCACTCCGGGGACCCTGTGGTGGTCGTCGTGAACTTCGCGGGGATTCCGCACGAGGGCTACCGGCTGCCGCTACCGACGCTCCCGCAGGTCGAGCCGCCGGTGGTCGAACCGCCCTTGCTGTTCGAGCCTGTCGAGACCCCTTCCGCCGGATCGAAGGTCTCGACCAGCCCGACCAGCGTCGCCTCGACCAGCGAGAGCGCCGTCTGGCTCGAGGTGCTCAACACCGACGCAACGGTCTACGGCGGCTCGGGCGTGGGCAACATGGGCCGCGTCCACGCCGAGCGAGTACCCCACCACGGCCGCGACTACTCGGCGGTACTCCGCATCCCCCCGCTGGGCGCGCTCATCCTCACCCCGGCCCGTTGAGTGCTGGATCTTCGCCCCTCCACGACGTCGGGAGGGGCGAAAATCCAGCACTCAGCTGGTCAGTAGAGGCTCAGGGCCAGGCGCTTGCGGGCCTTGCTCACGCGGGGGTCCGTCGTTCCCGCCACCTCGAAGAGCTCCAGCAGTCGCACGCGGAGCTTCTCCTTGCCCTCCGCGTCGGCATCGGGCAGGAGGTCGAGCAGACGGGCGAAGGCGTCGTCCACCTTGCCGCCCAGCATGTCGAGGTCGGCGACGGCGAGCGCGGCGTCGACATCGGACGGCGCGTCCGCCGCGGCCTGCCGCACCGCGGCGAGGTCGGCGTCGTGGGTGCGCTGCATGAGGTGCACCTGCGCGAGGCCGGCGGTCGCGTCCGCGTCCTTCGGGTCCTGCCGCAGCGCCTTGGCGTAGGCGCTCGCCGCGCCATCGAGGTCGTCGCGCTCGATCGCGTCGTACGCCTCCTGGTGCAGTGGCGGCAGCGGCTGCTCGGGCTCGTCCACCGGCTCGTCGCTCGCGGGCGCCGCACCGGGAGCCCGGCCCTTGACGCCGTTCTGGTCGGCGGCGGCCAGCACCTGGTCCAGCACGCCGCGGATCTGCTGCTCGTCGGCGCCGCCCTGGAACAACGGCAAGGGCTGGCCCTGCAGCACCGCGACGACCGTGGGCACGCCCTGCACCTGGAACGCCGCGGCGACCTGCGGCGACGCCTGCGCGTCGACCCGGCCCAGGAGGAACCGGCCGCCGTACTCCTGCGCCAGACGGCCCAGCGTGACACCGAGCTCGGCGTTGGCCTGGTCGGTCGGGATCCAGAGCAGGATCACGACCGGGTAGGTGGACGAGTCGCGGATCAGCTGCTCGAAGTTCGCCTCGCTGACGTCCACCACGAAGCCACCGGCTTCGGGTGCGCCACCCGGTTCTCCGGGCGGCGGCGCCTGCGGACGGTTGAGGGCGGACAGGTCGACGGCGCCGCGCACCGCGAACTCGGGCTGTGCGCTCCGGGCGGGACCGGGCGGAGGAGTGGCACTGCTCATGGGGCAATCCTAATGACCCGTGAGCAACGCACCCGTCGACTCCGCTCTCGGCGCACACGCCCTCACTTGTTCGAGACGGCGTACGGCACGCGGTGGAAGCCCAGCAGGCTGATCCGGCTGTCCGACTCCTTGGGTGGCACGTACAGGGCCACCATGTCCCGGTAGGCGATCTTCATGACGTCGGTCCCCTCGGCCCCGCCCCAGAGAGCCTTGGCCGACAACGAGCCCGGCACGAGCTTCCACCCCTCCTCGGCTCTGAGGGTCTCCTGGCTCTTCAGCGCGACGATCACCATGGCCCCGCCGTCCACCGTCCGGACCGCCTTGACCGGGTCTTCGGTCGGCTCGAACGCGACCTCGAAGCTGCCCTCGCCGTCCTTCTTCTCGATCTCGGCGACCTGGTTCCTGCCCGTCTTGCGCAGGACCTGCCGCAGATAGTCGTCGTCGGAAAAGTTGCCGACGTACTTCGATCGGTCACCGGTCTTCAGCACCGACGCGTACTGCTCGGCGACGGCCTCGGGAGCTACCACGAGACTCGTGTCGTCGGACGGTACGGCCGCGCTGCCAAGGTCGGCCTCCGCGAACTGCGGCATCGTCACCCCTTGCACGAGCTGCACGTAGGCCCACAGCTTGTACTGGTCACGGGCACCGGCCTGCTCGAAGGCGGCGAGCACCGGCGTGGCGTTGTTCTCCGGCTGTACCGTGATGGCGAAGCTGCTGCGCGGCCAGCCATGGTCGGACGGCAGGACAAGCTGTTGCGGCTCTATCGTCAGGTCGGTCAGTGCCTTGTCGTCACCGCGTGCGGCGGCGACCTCGAGCTCTGCCTCCCGCGTGGTGAGCGCGGGTCCGGACACGCGGGCCGCCAGCGAGCTCGCCTCGCCCGCCTGGTCCGCTCCGGTCAGGGCCGCGGAGACGCTCTCCAGGATCCTGCGCTCCTGCGACTCGCTCACGACCGCCGCGACGACCGGCGCCTCTGGCGCGGGAGCGGGCGGTTCGACGGTGCAGCCGGCCAGCAGGGCCGCTGCAGCGGCACCCGCCGCCAGGCCGGCGACCGCCCGCCGTCGGGACAGGGGAAGAGCTCCGGGACGCGGCAAGGGTGGCCACCGTGGGTTCACGGGGGCCACCCTAGCGGCGCGAAACGGGCCGGTCGCCGAAAGGGTCAGCCGTTCGAGACCGAGTACGGCACGTGCTCGTAGCCGACCAGGCTGATCTGGTCGTCCGAGTCCTTGGGCGGCACGTACATCGCCACCATGTCCCGGTAATCGACCTCGACGACGTTGGTCACGTCGGCGTCGCCCCACAGCGCCTGGGTCGTCTTGGTCGGCGGGCCGATCTCGCAGCCCTCCTCCTTCGCGGTGATGGTCTCCTTGCTGATCATCGCCGCCATGACGAGCGCGCCGCCGTCGGCCGTGCGCACGGACTTGACCGGGTCCTTCGTGGGCTCGTACGCGACCTCGAAGGCGCCGTCGCACTCCTCCTTGTTGATCGCGTCGACCTGGAGCTTGCCGTAGTCACGGAAGAACTGGCGCAGGTCGTCGTCGGCGAAGTTCCCGTCGTACTTGGACTCCTTGTCGACGGTCAGCACCGACGCGTACTGCTTGATCGCGTCCTTCGGCGTCGCCTTGAGGCTCTTGTCCTCCTCCGACACCGCGGCACTGCCCAGGTCCGCCTCAGCGAACTGCGGCATGGTCACACCCGGCAGCAGGCGCACCCAGCCCCACAGCTTGTACTGGTCCCGCGCGGTGGACTGGTCGAAGGCCATGAGCACCGGAGTGGTCAGGTCCTTGGGCTGCACGGTGATGGCGAAGCTGCTGCGCGGCCAGTCCTGGTCCGACGGCAGGATCACCTGCTGCATCTGCATGGTCAGGTCCGTGAGCGGCTCCTTGTCCTCGCGTGCGGCGGCGACGTCGAGCTGGGTCTCACGGATCTTGAGCGCGGGCCCGGAAAGCCGCGCGCCGAGCGCGTCGGCGTCGCTGGCCTTGTCGACCTTCTCGACGACGCCGGCCACCTTGTCCAGGATCTCGCGCTCCTGCGACTGCGTGACGACGGCGGCCGCGACAGGCGCCTCCGGCTTCGGCGTGGGTAGCTCCTCGGCACAGCCGGCGAGCAGCCCCGTGGCGAGCACGGTGGCCACCACTGCTGTGGTGCGAGTCCGTGCGTTGGTCATGGTGCGGTTCATCGGTTGTCTCCGTCCCCGGTGACTCCCCAGGTCGCGCGCCACGCGGCAGCTCGGCTGCTCGGCGTCTCCGGCTGCTGCGCCTCGGGCTCGGGCTCTGGTTCGGACGCGGGCACGGCGGGCATGGCACCCGTCGCGGCCCGGCGCTGCGCCTGCTCGCGCATGCGCATCTCGCGCCGTGTCATC
>NZ_UWYY01000025.1 GCF_900608595.1 Promicromonospora panici
ACCTCGAGGAGCGGCTCGTCGACGGCGACGTCGTCACCGACCTCCTTGAGCCAGCGCGTCACGGTGCCCTCGGTGACCGACTCGCCCAGGGCGGGCAGCGGGACCTCGGTACCACCGCCGGCGGGAGCCGGGGCCTCGGCCGGGGCGGGCGCCTCGGCGGGGGCGGGCGCGGGGGACTCGGCGGCGGGCGCCTCGGCGGAGGCGGCCTCGGCAGGCGCGGCCTCCTCCGGCGTCGGCTCGGGGGCCGGGGCCTCAGCGGCGGATGGCTCGGCCGCCGGGGCGGCGGGCGCGGCACCGGAACCGGAGCCGATGACGGCGAGAGTGGCGCCGACCTCCACGGTGTCGTCCTCCTGGACGAGAATCTGCTCGAGGACACCGGCGATGGGCGACGGGATCTCGGTGTCCACCTTGTCGGTCGACACCTCGAGCAGCGGCTCGTCGACGGCGACCTCGTCGCCGACAGCCTTGAGCCAGCGGGTGACAGTGCCCTCGGTAACGGATTCGCCGAGGGCCGGCAGCTGCACGTTCTCAGACATGACCTGTGGGGTCTCCTTTATCGTTTCTGGTCAGTTGTGGGCGTGCAGAGGCTTGCCGGCCAGAGCCATGTGTGCCTCTCCGAGTGCCTCGTTCTGGGTGGGATGTGCGTGGACGAGCGAGGCGACGTCCTCGGGGAACGCCTCCCAGCCGACGATGAGCTGGCCCTCGCCGATCAGCTCGCCCACACGCGAGCCGATCAGGTGCATACCGACCACCGGTCCTTCCTTGCGGCGCACCAGCTTGGCGAAACCCTGGGTACCCAGGATCTTGCTCTTGCCGTTGCCCGCGAGGTTGTACTCGATGGTCTCGACCTGGTCCGAACCGTACAGCTCGGCGGCCCGCGCCTCGGTGACGCCGACGGACGCCACCTCCGGCTCGCAGTAGGTGACGCGCGGGATGGTGGCCTCGTCGATCGGCACGGGCGCCAGGCCCGCGATCTGCTCGGCGACGAAGATGCCCTGCGCGAACCCGCGGTGGGCCAGCTGCAGGCCGGGCACGATGTCACCGACGGCCCAGACCTGGCCGCCCGCCGGGGTGGCGACGCCCGTACGCAGGAGCTCGTCGGTCAGGACGAAGCCGCGGTCGACGCGCACGCCGGCCGCCTCGTAGCCGAGGTCTGCAGTCCGCGGGCCGCGGCCGACGGCGACGAGCAGCAGCTCGGCGTCGAACGTGGTGCCCGACTCCAGCTCGACCTGGACGCCGTCGTCCGACTGCTTGACCTGGGAGAAGCGCTCGCCCAGCGAGAACTTGATGCCGCGCTTGCGGAACGCGCGCTCCAGCGCCTTCGAGAGGGCGACGTCCTCGTTCGGGACGAGGTGCGGCAGCGCCTCGACGATCTGCACGTCGGCGCCGAAGGACCTCCAGACGGATGCGAACTCGACGCCGATCACGCCGCCGCCGAGCACGACCACCGACTTCGGCACCGTCTCCAGCGTGACGGCATCGTCGGAGGTGATGACGCGGGCGCCGAGCTCCAGGCCCGGCAGGGACCGGGCGTACGAACCGGTGGCGAGCACCACGTGGGTGCCGGTGTAGCGGGCGGTCGTGCCGTCCACGGCGGTGACCTCGACGACGTCGGGGGCGGCGAGCCTGCCGTGCCCCTCTACGACGGTGATCTTCCGCGATGCGATCAGCCCCTGCAGGCCCTTGTACAGGCCGTCGACCACGGAGTCCTTGTAGGCGAGCACGCCCGGCATGTCGACGCCGTCCAGCGACGAGCGGATGCCGAACTGCGCGCCGTGCGCGGCGGCGTCGGCGACCTCGGCCGCGTGCAGGAGCGCCTTGGTGGGAACGCATCCGACGTGGAGGCAGGTGCCGCCGAGCTTGCCCTCCTCGACGAGGGCCACTCGCAGGCCCAGCTGTGCCGCCCGGAGCGCGGTGGCATAACCGCCGCTACCCCCACCGAGCACCACGACATCGAACGTGACCGGATTGTCAGGCGTAGGCACGTGCTGGCTCCTCATTGACAGGCTGATGGCACTGTGGGTGCGCACATCGGGTGGATAGTGAGCACCGCATGCCATCTTGACACTTCAGCGGGCGTGGCCCCAATCGTGAACCCGGCTCGGCGGGTGTGACCGTGGCGACATTGACGGGTGAGCGGGGGCTGTGCCGGGCACGAGGGCCCGCCCAGGAACAGGGGCAGCGCGGTTGCACGACTCTGTGACGGCTGGTGGGCGGCCTGTAACAGGAATGTGGCATTCCCTGGATCTGCGTCGAGTTGCCTAGGCCGGTGCGGATGTCGCTAGTACTCTCGTTCCATGCCCCGCCAGTCTCGTAGCTCGCTCGCGCGATTCTTCCAGCGACGCTCCTCGTCCGGCAGCGGATCGCGCCCCAGCGGCAACGACGCGCGCCGTCAGACCATGGCCCACCTCGGTGAGTTCATCGGGTCGCGCGTCGGCGTCGAGGCGTACGTGGAGCCGCCGACCACGGACATCCCCAGCACGATCCTGCTCGTGGCGAGCACGGGTGAGTGGACGCGACGCCGCGTGCCGGACGAGCGCACCGCCTTCGACATCGCGAACCAGCTCGGGGTGCCGGTGTACAACGTCCGGTTCACCGGCTACCCCCAGCGGATGCGCGACTGGAACAGCGCCCAGCGCCGGTCGAAGTAACCGCTACTTCGCTGTGGTGGCGCGGGCCTCCAGGAAGGCCAGGAGGGTGCGGACGCCGACGCCGGTGCCACCCCCGGACGTGTAGCCGTGCGAGCCGCCGTCGTTGAAGGCGGGGCCCGCGATGTCCAGGTGGGCCCACGGGTGGTCGCCCACGAAGGTCTGCAGGAACAGGCCCGCGTTGAGCATGCCGCCCCAGCGCGGCCCCGAGTTCGCGACGTCGGCCACCTTGGACTTGATGTTCGACTTGAGCTCCTCCGGGAGCGGCATCGGCCAGAACAGCTCGCCCGACGCGTCCGCGGCGGCCTTGACCTCGTCGCGCACGTCGTCGGTGCCCATGACGGCGGAGGTGCGGTTGCCGAGCGCGACCATCTGGGCGCCCGTGAGGGTGGCGATGTCGAGCACGACGTCGTGGCCGTCCTCGACGGCGGACACGAGGCCGTCGGCCATGACGATGCGGCCCTCGGCGTCCGTGTTCAGCACCTCGACGGTCTTGCCGCCGTAGATGGTGATGACGTCGGCGGGGCGCTGCGCGTTTCCGCCCGGCATGTTCTCGGCGAGGCAGAGGTAGCCCGTGACCGCGACGGGCAGGTTCAGCTTCGCGGCGGCGACCACCGTGGACAGGACGGCGGCGGCGCCGGCCATGTCCGACTTCATGGCCTCCATGCCGGCGGCCGGCTTGATGGAGATGCCGCCGGAGTCGAACGTGATGCCCTTGCCCACCAGGGCCACCTTCGCGGCCGGCTTGGCCGGCGTGTAGGCGACCTTGACGAGTCGCGGCCCGCGCGAGGAGCCCTGCCCGACTGCGGTGAGGCCGCCGTAGCCGCCCGACGCGAGCTGCTTGTCGTCCAGGACCGTCACCTTGACGTGCCGCACGTCCTTGGCGGCGGCCTTCGCGGCGTCGGCGAACGTGGCCGGGTACAGGTCGTTGGGTGCCGTGTTGACCAGGTCGCGGGCGGCGTGCACGGCCGCGGCGACGACCTGGGCGCGCTCGGCGGCGACCTTCGCCTTCGCGTTCTTGTGCAGCGGCGTGAGGATCTCGATCGCGGCGACCGGGTCCTTGCCGTTCTTCGCGCCCTTTGCGGCGTCCTTGGTGTCCTTGGCCGAGTCCTTGCCGGTCCGGTAGCGGTTGAACGCGTAGGCGCCCAGCAGCGCGCCCTCCGTGACGGCGGTGATCTCGTCGTCGTCGGACGCCGGAAGCGCGATCGCGGCGGACTTCAGGCCCGCCAGCTCGCGCGTCGCGGCGCCCGCGGCACGGCGCAGGGTCTCGGTGGCGAAGGTGCCGTCCTCGGCGCGCTCGCCCAGGCCGGTCAGGACCAGCACCTCGGCGGCCAGCTGTGGGCCGGCCGGGATCTTGCGGACCTCGTCACGCGCGCCGGTCACGCCGAGCTGCGGCGCGAGCGACTCGAGCTGGGTCAGCAGGTCCGTGGGGAGCTGGTCGGACACGACGGCTACGCCGTCCGACGTCTGGGCGGTCGCCACAACTAGTGCTTCGGCCTTCACGGCGGTGGGATTCTTGCTGGAGAGGGTCACGTCGGTCACGGGGCCGATCGTAACCCGCGCCCCTGACACCCCGTCGGGCCACGGACGGCGGCGGCCACGGCCAGATCGCCGCGGCCCAGGACCCCGGATGGAGGCGCAGGTCACGCACGATCCGATTGCCGCTCCTCAGGTGCCGCCCGGTAGTCTGCGGGACGTGATCCTTGCCCTCCTGCTCCTCGTGGTCGCGCTCTGTGTGGTCCTGGCCGGGTGGGCCGGCTGGTTCGTGGCCCGCGACCGTGCGGTCATCCTGAACCAGCTCTGGGGCGGCGCCGTCATCGAGGGCGTCGTCCTGATCCAGGGCGTGGTCGCGATAGTGCAGGGCGCCACCGGTGCCGGCGCTGACGACCCGCTGCTGTTCTGGGGCTACTTCGCCACCACCCTGGTGATCCTTCCGATCGCGGCGGCCTGGGCCTTCGCCGAGCGCACCAAGTGGAGCTCTGTGGTGCTGCTGGTGGCATCCCTGACCGTGGCCTTCCTGGAGTGGCGCCTGTGGCAGATCTGGATGGGGGCATGATGGCGAGTGCGGGGGCCGGACGGCGGACCGGGCGGGGCTTCGGCCGGGTTTTGGTGACCGTCTACGGGATCTTGGCGTTCGCCGCGCTCGGCCGCTCCTCGTACGAGCTGGTCGTGAAGTTCGGCGAGGCGCCGGTGGCGTACACGCTGTCGACGCTCGCTGCCGTCGTCTACGTCGTGGCGACGTTCGCCCTCGCGATCGGAAGCCCCGCCTGGCGCGTGACCGCGTGGATCACCGTTGGTATCGAGGCCGTCGGCGTGGTGACCGTCGGCGCGCTGTCGCTCGCCGACGCCGAGGTGTTCGGCGAGTCGACGGTCTGGTCGGGGTTCGGCCAGGGCTACGGTTACGTGCCGCTTGTCCTGCCCTTCGTGGGGTTGTGGTGGCTGTGGCGGACATCGCGCAGCCCGTCCGAGGAGAGGACTGCATGAGCTGGCCTTACTCGCTGTTGTTCAACGGCGTCTTCCGTGGCATGGACCCGGAACGGGCGCACGAGCTCGCGTTCTCGCTGATCGAGCGGGCCGGGAAGGTGCCGGTCCTGCGCGACGTCGTACAGGGCGCGATCGCCCCGTACCTGGGCCAACGCGCCGGCGGGCCGGGCAGCGTCCGTCTCTTCGGCCGGGTCGTGCCCGCCCCGTTCGGCCTGGCCGGCGGGTTCGACAAGAACGCGCGGGCGGTCCGAGGCCTGACGATGCTCGGCTTCGGGTTCGTCGAGATCGGCACCGTGACGGCACACCCGCAGCCCGGCAACGAGAAGCCGCGCATGTGGCGCGAGCTCGACGTGCGCGGCGTGCGCAACCGCATGGGCTTCAACAACGAGGGCGCGGCGGCCGCCGCCGACCGGCTGCGCGAGCTCCGGCGCACCGCAGCCGGCCGCGCGATAGTGGTCGGCGCCAACATCGGCAAGACCAAGGTGACGCCGCCCGAGGACGCGGCCGCCGACTACGCGACGTCGGCTCGGCTGCTGGCTCCGTGGGCGGACTACCTCGTGGTCAACGTCTCCTCCCCGAACACCCCGGGCCTGCGTGACCTCCAGGCGACCGAGTCGCTGCGGCCCATCCTGCAGGCGGTGCGCGCCGCCGCGGACGAGGCCAACGCCACGGTGTCCACCGGCGGCGGCCGGCGTGTGCCGCTCCTGGTGAAGATCGCCCCCGACCTCGCGGGCGAGGACATCGACGCCGTCGCCGACCTCGTGCTCGAGCTCGGGCTGGACGGCGTGGTCGCCGTCAACACGACGATCGGCCACGACCGCGGCCCCGGCGGGCTGTCCGGGCCGCCGCTGCTGGGCCGGGGCCTCGAGGTCGTCGCGCGGCTGCGCGAGCGGCTCGGTACGGGCCCCGTCATCATCGGCGTGGGCGGCATCACCCGGGCCGACGACGTCCGCGCCTACCTGCGCGCCGGAGCCGACCTGACTCAGGGATACACGTCATTCGTCTACGAGGGGCCGCTGTGGGCGTCGCGGATCAACCGCGCGTTGACCCGCTCGGCAGGCTCGACAGCAAGTGGGAGGCTGGAGTGATCCGTCCGCAGTGGGAATGGGCCCTCGACGACGCCGAGGGGCGTCGCCTGGAGGAGCCCGTCACGCCCGTCTTCACCGCGCAGTACGACGCCGAGCAGTGGCTCGGCGAGCACTGGCGTGCACTGGCCGAGGCCGGTGCGGTGCAGGCGCGGCTGCTGCACGACGGCACTCAGGCCGCACCGAGCGTGGAGCTGCGGGTTCCTTGACGGCCGCCGATCAGCTCACCCCTGATCAGCTCACCCCTAACCAGGCGAGGGCGCGGTTCCGCACCGGCCTGCGCGTGCCGACGTCGGGCTGGGCCTCGGGGTGGACGCAGGCCAACCTGATCGCCCTGCCGCGGGCCGACGCGTACGACTTCCTGCTGTTCGCGCAACGGAACCCCAAGCCGTGCCCGGTGCTGGACGTGACGGAGCCGGGCGAGACGTCGGCGTCGATCTTCGCGGGCGACCTCCGCACCGACCTGCCTGCCTACCGCGTGTACCGCGACGGCGAGCTGGTCGAGGAGCTCACCTCCGTCGCGGACCTCTGGCGCGACGACCTGGTCACCTTCCTGGTGGGCTGCAGCTTCACCTTCGAGGCCGCGCTGCTGGAGGCGGGCGTGCCGGTGCGCCACATCGAGGCCGGCTCCAACGTGCCGATGTACCGCACGAACCGGGAATGCCGTCCGGCGGGCGCCCTGTCGGGCCCGCTCGTGGTGTCGATGCGTCCCATCCCGGCGAGCCAGGTGGCCGACGCCGTGCGGATCACCTCGCGGTACCCCGCCGTGCACGGCGCCCCGGTACACGTGGGCGACCCGGCCGCGCTGGGCATCTCCGACCTGGCGGCCCCGGACTTCGGGGACGCTGTGGAGATCCGTGACGGCGAGGTCCCCGTGTTCTGGGCGTGCGGCGTGACGCCGCAGGCGGCGGTGATGCGGTCGCGCCCGTCGTTCGCGATCGGCCACGCGCCGGGGCACATGGCGATCACGGACGCCCGGGACTCGAGCTACCTCGTGCCGTGACGGCCGGCTGACGCGGCTACCGGCCCGGTAGGCGACCGGTGACAGGCCCGGAGAGCGGCGTGGCGACCGGCCCGGAGAGCGTTCAAGCGGCGCGTACCGGCTGGCGCAGCAGCGTGCGCGGTGCCGGGTCGTCGAAGGCAGTCAGGTAGATGCGGTAGCCCGAGCCGGCGTCGACGTGTGCCGCACGAGCAGGCCCAGCTCGGCGTAGTGCCGCAGCTGCTTCACGCTCAGCCGGCTCAACCGGGCGAACTGACCGATCGGCAGCAGATCCGTGTCCATGGCATCAGCATGGACTCTCCGGCAGTGCGAGAGTCCAGCGGGCTCACGGGCTCACGGGCTCACGGGCTCACGGGCTCACGACGAGGTGAGCACCCCGCGCGCCGCGGGCCGGTGAGCCGCGGGAACCCGGTCACCGCTCCAGCGTGCCAGACCGCTCCCGGCCGATCAGGCGAACGAGGAAGAGGGACTGGATCACGCACGCCGCGATCAGGGGCAGGTGGTCGAGGCCGTCGACCAGCTCGCCCCGCACGGCGTAGTGCGACAGGGAAGCCGTCCATACGCCGACGGCCAGGCCGAAGGCGAACAGGAGCACCGTGGCCGCCCAGCGGGAGGGGAGGGAGGCCGCGATCAGGAGCAGCACGCTCAGCAGCAGGTCGGGCACCAGGAACGCGTTGTCGGGCCGTATCGCACCCGAGACCACGAGGAAGACGATCATGACGGTGGCGAGGAGAACGGCAACAACACGGGCCGTGCGCACGGTGCTCATCGGGAGGTCCTCTCGAAGTCGTGCGGCGCGGGTGCGGGCTCGGCCGGTGGCGAGGGAGGGGGGCTCGCCGTCGCCGCAACCGTCGGTGGCGTCACGGGGAGCTCCCGGAGACCGAGCCGGTCATGCAGGGCGCGTAGCGCACGTGGTGACCACCAGCTCGCGCGGCCAGTGAGGCGCAGGGCGGCGGGCACGAGCACGCCGCGGATCAGCGTCGCGTCGACCGCCACGGCGAGCGCCATGCCGATGCCGAGCTGCTGCATGAACGACACCTCGCTGGACGCGTAGACCGCGAACGACGCGGCGAGGATCAGGGCGGCGGCGGTGACCAGCGGAGCGGAGCGTGCGATCCCGGCAGGCACGGATCCGACCACGTCGCCGGTGCGCGCGTACTCCTCCTGGACGCGGGCCAGCAGGAACACCTCGTAGTCCATGCTCAGCCCGTACGCGATGCAGAACATCAGCAGCAGGATGCTGGGCTCCACGAGGCCGGTCGCGGTGAATCCGAGCACGTCGGCCAGGGCGCCGTCCTGGAAGCCCCACACGACCACACCGAACATGACCGAGAGCGAGAGCAGGTTCAGCACGATCGCGGTCAGCGGCGCGACGACGCTGCCGGTCATGACGAACAGCACGACGAACGTCACGGCGAGGATGAGTCCCGCGACCAGGGGGAGGCGGTCGACTATGCCGTCGCGGTAGTCGGCGAGCTCCGCCGGGTACCCGCCGACCACCACGTCGAAGGGGGCCTCCGCCTCGCGCACCGCCTGCACCAGGCCCACGGGGTCGTCCGCGAGGCGCTCGCTCGTGGGCAGGACCGACAGCCGGGTGGCGCCGCCGGACTCGAACCGGTCGGCGCCGAACGGTCCAGTGGGTCCTACGCGCTCGCCGCCCGCGAAGGCGCCGGCGGCCGAGTCGACGCGGGCCACGCCCGGGATCCGCGACAGGGACGCCGCGTAGTCGCGGAGCAGGCTGTCGGCGCCGGCACCCGACTCGGCGCCACCCGGCTCGGCGTCGGTCCCTGAACCGGACCCGGCAGCGGCGGTATCCGGTGCGACGACATAGAGCGCGTCGGCGTCCTCGGCCGCGAAGTCGGCGCGGATCGTGTCGTACATCGCGCGCACCGGCTGGTCGCGGTCGTTGAGGACGCGGTCGTCGGGCGAGCCGAACGTGAGCCCGAGGGCGGGGGCGCCGAGCAGGACCAGCACCAGGAGCCCGGAGCCGCCCGTCACCACGGGACGCCGCATCACGGTGGAGGACACCCGGAACCAGAAGCCGTCCGCTGCCGGCCCTGCCGTTGCCGAACCTGCCGCCGCCGGGCGCAGCATCCGGGGGCCGGCCAGGTGCAGGATCGCGGGGAGCGCCACGGTCGCCCCGAGCACTGCGCAGAGCACGACTGCTATGCCCGCGTAGGCGAACGACGACAGGAACGGGAACGGGAAGACGAACAGGACGGCTAGCGCGGCGGCGACGGTCAGGCCGCTGAACAGCACGGTGCGTCCGGCGCCGGCCACGGTCCGGCGGACGGCTTCGGTGTTGTCGTGGCCCGCGGCGGTCTCCTCGCGGTAGCGGTAGATCATGAAGAGGCTGTAGTCGACGCCCAGGCCGATGCCCATCACGAGCGAGACGTTGGCCGCGAAGGTCGAGACGTCGGTGAAGGTCACGACGAGCCGGATCAGGGCGAGGCTGCCGGCCGCGGCGAACAGGCCGACCCCGAGGGTGGCCAGCGCGGGTACGAACCGCCGGTAGACGAACCACAGGAGCAGGAGCACCAGGGGGACGACTATCAGCTCGGCGCGCAGGAAGTCGGTGCGGGCCTGGCCCGCGACGATCCGGAAGATTTCGTCGCCACCCCCGAGCGTCACCTCGACATCCTCGCTGTCGAAGCGCTCGAGCACGTCGGCTGTCAGGGACGGCAGGACCTCGCCGCGGACGTGGTCGGCGTCGCCGGGCACCCAGGCGAGGACCAGGGCCTGCCGCCGTCCTCGCCGGCGAGCGTGTCGGGAGCGGCGGGGCTCCAGTAGGACCAGGCGTCGCCGACGCCGGGGAAGGCGGCCACCGCGTCGGTGAGGTCCTCGCCCAGGGCGGCCACGTCGGCGTCGTCCACCGTGCCGGAGGACGGCGAGACCAGGAGCGCGACGTTGGGGCTGCCGGTGCCGAACCGCTCGGCCAGGGCGGCGCGCGCGGCTGCGGACTCGGAGCCGGGTGCCTCGTAGCGGTTGAGAGACAGCGATCCGACGGTGGTCGCGGCCACCGTGAACGACGCCAGCAGTACGAGGACGGAGGTGACGAGCACGCGCCAGGGACGGCGGGTGACGAGGCGACCGAGCACGTGCGCTCCCGGGGCTAGGATGAATGCGAGCAATGACTCGCGTAAAGAATGCGAGCGATCACTCGTGTTTGTCAACACCTGAGGTGGGCCGATGGAAGACCAGCTGGAGACCGATGGCGCGGAGACGCGCGCGGTGCCGCGCAAGCGGCAGGCGCGAGGTGAGCGGCGGATCAGCGACATTCTCGCGGCGGCGGCGCGGGTCCTGGCCGTCCAGGGCTACGAGAAGACGACCACCAACGCGATAGCGGCCGAGGCGGGGATCTCGCCGGGCTCCCTCTACCAGTACTTCCGCAACAAGGACGAGATCGCCGCAGAGCTGGCCGCGACCTACGCGGAAGGCCTGCGTGCGGCCCACGAGGCCGCGTTCGACCTCACCGACGTCGCGCTCCTGACGCCGGGCGAGACGATCGACCGCGTGGTCGACCCGATCCTCGCCTTCAACCTGGCAAACCCGGGCTTCAAGGCGCTGCACGCGCGGCCCGACATGCCGCCCGGCCTGGTGGCGGCCGCCCGGCCCATCCACGAGGCGCTGCTGGGGCGGGTGACCGGGCTGCTGGAGGCGCGGTTCCCGGGCCGGTCGTCCGTGGAGCTGCACCTGGCGGCGCGGCTGATGATCCAGGTGTTCCAGGCGGCGATGCCGTCGATCACCGCCGCCGAGCCGGAGGACCGGCCGGCGATCATCACCGAGGTCAAGCGGATGCTGAGCGCCTACGTGCGGGAGCTGGCGGACCGCTGACGCCTGGTCACCCGCCCCCACGCCCGGACCAGGCGCGGCACGGCGTCGGCCAGCTCGGCGGGCGACCGCGTGAAGGTGAGCCGCACGCGCGAGGCGGCGCCGGCGTTGTCCGGCGTGAACAAAGGGCCCGCGGCGACCAGGGCGCCCTCCGCCGCGGCCGCGGCGGCGAAGGCCTGCGCGACCGGCCGCCCCAGGTCGACCCAGCAGAACAGGCCGCCCCGCGGCTCCGGGACGTCCCAGGGAAACGACTCCCGCAGCTTGCCGACCAGCAGGTCGCGGCGCTCGCGCAGCATGTGCCGTCGGCCCGCCATGACCTCGGCGCGGCGCCCGAGCAGCTCCGTCACGGCGAGCTGCTCCAGCACGGCCGTCGCGATGTCCGCCGACTGCCGTGCCCGCGCGAGCTGGGCGATCACCTGCGGATGCGCGCGGACCCAGCCGACGCGGAGCCCGCCCCAGAACGCCTTCGAGGCGGACCCCACCGACACCACGTGCGGCGACATCCCGTCCCCTGCGAACGCGGGCGGCGTCGCGTCGTCCGACAGCCCGAGCTCGACGAGCGTCTCGTCGCCCGCGACCGTGACGCCGTGTCGTTCGGCGATCTCGCGCACCGCCGCGCGCTCGTCGGCGGACAGCACGAAACCCGTCGGGTTCTGGTAGTCCGGCACCAGGTAGACGAGCCGCGGCCGGGAGCGGCGCACGGCGGAGGCGAGCTGGTCGACGTCGAGCGGTCCCGTCGGCACCCCGACCACGCGGCCCCCGGCGTCGCGCATGGCCTCCATGGCGTGGAAGTAGGTGGGCGACTCCACGACCGCCCGGTCGCCCGGACGCAGGTGGGTGTGCGCGAGCAGTGCGATCGCCTGCTGCGCGCCGGTCGTGACCAGGATCTCGTCGGCGGTGGTCGGCACGCCGCGCTCGCGGTACCGCGCCGCGACGGCCTCGCGCAGCGTCGCGAGGCCGTAGGGCTCGTACCCGCCCGAGTCGAGGTAGGCGGGCAGGCCCTCCAGCGCCCGCGCGAAGGCCTCGTGCAGCTCGGGCGGCGCAGGCGGCGTCGCCTGCCACAGGTCCAGGTGCCCGACGTCGGGCATCGTGCCTGGTCGCCCGCCCTTGCGCAGGGCGACGTCGGCAGGGGGAGCGTCCCCGCCGGCCGACCGGCCAGGTCCCGGCCCTGGCCCGACGGCCCGCTGGGGCAGGGTCGTGACCGTGCCCGAGCCGACGCGGCTGATCGCGAAGCCGAGCTCCCGCAGCCGCGCGTACGCGCCGGACGTGGTGGTGCGCGAGACGCTGAGCGCGGCCGCCAGCTCCCGCTCGCTGGGCAGACGGGTGTGCGGCGCCAGCGTCCCGGACAGGACGGCGGCCCGGAACGCGTCGGCCAGAGCCACGTAGGCCGGTCCGCCCGCATGCCACGCGCCGAGCAGCCGGGCGGTTGACACAGGGGAGAGCTGGCGCAGTACGGTCGGAGACGCAACGGACATGGGGCCACTCTCGCGCGATTGGCCATGGAAAACAAGGCCATTGGCCCGCACCATGGGTGCATGACCGCGACCACCAGCCGCCCGGCCGAGCACGCCTCGCACCCCGCCGACGCCCCCCACCCGCAAGGCTCCGCGCCCGCCTCCGCACCCGTCCTGATGCACCCGGCGCGCCGGACCGTCCAGCTCCTGCTGGGGCTCGTCGGCTACGGCGTCTCCATGGCGATGATGCTGCAGTCCGGCCAGGGCGTCATGCCGTGGGCGGTGCTGGACCAGGGCATCGTCGACCGCACGGGGCTGGCCTACGGGTGGGTGGTGCTCGGGATCGGGCTGGTGGTGATGCTGGCCTGGATCCCGCTGCGCCAGAAGCCGGGTATCGGCACGGTCGCCAACATCATCGTGATCAGCCTCGTCGTGGACCCGGCCCTGTGGGCCCTGGGGCGGCTCGCCCCCGACCCGGCGCTCCCGGCCGCGGTGGCGCTCGCCCTGGGCGGGATCGTCCTCAACGGGGTGAGCACCGCCGCCTACGTCGGAGCCCGGCTCGGGCCGGGGCCGCGCGACGGGCTCATGACCGGCATGGTGCAGCTGACCGGCTGGCCCGTCTGGCGGGTCAAGACCGTCATCGAGGTCACGGTGGTCGTGCTCGGCATCGTGCTGGGCGGGACGTTCGGGTGGGCCACCGTCGTGTTCGCGTTCGGCGTCGGCCCCGTGGTCCAGGTGGCGGCGCGGTGGCTCGCGCCGTCCGGCCTGGCGGGCCGGCACTGATCCCCTCGCCGTCGGCCGATAAACCTGCGAGCCTCGCTGTACGTGGTGGGGGGGTATGAGCATCGATACCGAAGAAGAGGCCGAGCGTGCCACCGTGCGCGTGGCTCGATCGCGTGACGACGACTTCGTCGCGTTCGTCGAGTCGGCCGGACCCTACCTCTACCGCACCGCGTACCTCCTGGCCGGCGACGCCACCGGGCGGAGGACCTGGTGCAGACCGCGTTCGAGCGCACCTACCGCGTCTGGGACACCGTGCGGGACGGCGAGCCTCGGGTACGCCCGGCGCGTCCTGGTGAACCTGCGTATCGACACGTGGCGGGGCGTGGCCGGACGCCGTCACGGTGCGTGGAACGATCGTGCCGCCGTCCACGTGCTGGATCGCAGGACGGGGCGGGAGCGTACCCCCGAGCCGGGGGCCGCCGGGGATGTCGTGACGTCGATCGACGTGTCAGGCGGCGACGTGGTGTGGAGCACGGCGGGCGACGACGGGAACACCGCGTACCTGGTCGCCGACGCGCTCGGCGACGGACGACCCCAGATCCTGGATCAGGGCGACGGAGTGGCCTCGGTCGCGATCGCCGGGGACCTCGTCGCATGGCGGGTGGAGGCGGGCGACGGCACGGCGTCGCTGCACCGCGCCCGGTTCGAGCGATGAGCGGGCGACGCTGTGACCTGGATCAACTGCTCCGCGCGCTTGGTCGTCCCGGTGCGCAGAAGGGGTCGATTCGATTCGACGGTTTGTCATAGGGTGCGGCTATGGTCAACTATCGGTACCTCGGTAACAGTGGTCTCAAGATCTCGGAGATCACGTACGGAAACTGGCTCACCCACGCTTCGCAGGTGGAGAACGACGTCGCCACGGCGTGCGTGCGCGCCGCCCTCGACGCCGGCATCAGCACCTTCGACACCGCGGACGCGTACGCCAACACTGCCGCGGAGCAGGTGCTCGGCGACGCGCTGAAGGGTGAGCGCCGCGAGTCCCTGGAGATCTTCACGAAGGTCTACTGGCCCACCGGGCCGAAGGGTCCCAACGACGTGGGGCTGTCCCGTAAGCACATCATGGAGTCGATCAACGGCTCCCTGACGCGCCTCGGCACCGACTACGTCGACCTGTACCAGGCTCACCGCTTCGACGTGGAGACCCCGCTCGAGGAGACGATGCAGGCGTTCGCCGACGTCGTCCGCCAGGGCAAGGCGCTCTACATCGGCGTCTCCGAGTGGACCGCTGACCAGATCCGCCAGGGCGCCGCGCTCGCCAAGGAGCTCGGCTTCCAGCTCATCTCCTCGCAGCCGCAGTACTCGATGCTGTGGCGGGTCATCGAGGACGACGTGGTGCCGGCGTCGAAGGAGGCCGGTATCGCGCAGATCGTGTGGTCGCCGATGGCGCAGGGTGTGCTGTCGGGCAAGTACCTGCCTGGCCAGCCGGCGCCCGCCGGCTCGCGTGCCACGGACGAGAAGGGCGGGGCGCAGACGATCAGCCGTTTCATGAATGACGAGACCCTGGCCGCCGTGCAGAACCTCAAGCCCGTCGCCGCTGAGCTGGACCTGTCCATGGCGCAGCTCGCCGTCGCGTGGGTCCTGCAGAACGACAACGTGGCCGCGGCGCTCGTCGGTGCCTCGCGTCCCGAGCAGGTCGGGGAGAACGTCAAGGCATCGGGTGTGACGATCCCGCCGGAGCTGATGAAGCAGATCGACGCCGCCCTGGACGGCGTCGTCGAGCGGAACCCGGGCAAGACCCTGGAGGGCATGCCCAAGAAGCGCCCGGCCTGATCCACGCCGAGGTAGGACTGTGGCGAGGTAGACCCGTGGCGAGGTAGAACTGCAGCGAAGTAGAACCCTGGCTCACGCTGGGGTTCTACTTCGCTGCAGTTCTACCTCGCAACAGTCCTACCTCGGCGAAAGGGGTTACTCCGGGTAGTTGCCGCGCTTCTTGCTCATCGGCTTCGGCAGCCTCGACCGGCGCAGCTGGTAGGCGCGCGTGATCGTGTACATGAGCAGGCCGCGGGGGACCTCGCCGAACTTCGCGTTCAGGCGCTTCTTCAGCGAACGCCACATCAGCCAGGCGTCGATGATCGTCAGGAACAGGAACCCGTACAGGCCGAGCATCACGACGATGCTGAGCTCCGGGAACTGCTGCGTGAAGAACGTCGCGAACAGGAAGATGAACGCGACCGGCAGGAAGAACTCGCCGAGGTTCCAGCGCGCGTCCACGAAGTCGCGCACGTACCGGCGGACCGGGCCCTTGTCCTTGGCCGGCATGTACTTCTCGTCGCCGGTCTGCATCGCCTGGTAGGCGCGCTCACGGTCGATGCGCGACTTCTCGCGCTGCGCCTTCCGTGCCGCCTTGCGGTCGTCCGGGACGAGCGGACGCTTGTTCGCGGCCTGCGCGACGTTGCGCTTGGGCGTCGGGCGCCCCTTCTTGGGGGCGCCAACCGGCGTCGTCTCGGACGGGGACGTCACGTCGTCGGGAGAGTCGCCCACGGGGGTCACGCCCTCTGGTGTCGAAGTCTTGCTGCGGGAGAACACCTCCCTACCCTAATCGCTCGCGCGGGTGCCCTGCTGCGAGCCGTTAACGTGGTGCGGTGACCACCGAGACAACCGCGGCCCTCCGCGCCCGCGTCGCCGAGCTGTTCCCCGCCCTGCAGGCCGACCTCGAAGCGCTGGTGCGCATCCCGAGCGTCTCGGCCGCCGCGTTCGACCAGGCACATGTCGCGGCCAGCGCGGCAGCCACCGAACAGCTCCTGCGCGACGCCGGCCTGCCCGACGTCCAGATCCTGTCCGCCCTGCGACCCGACGGCACATCGGGCGCCCCTGCCGTCGTCGCGCGCAGGCCCGCGCCCGAGGGCGCGCCGACCGTGCTCCTGTACGCGCACCACGACGTGCAGCCGCCGGGCGACCCGGCGACCTGGGACACCGCCGACCCGTTCGAGCCCACCCAGGTGGGGGAGCGCCTCTTCGGCCGTGGCGCGGCCGACGACAAGGCGGGCATCGTGGCCCACCTCGGCGCCCTGCGCACGCTCGGCCTGCCGGACGGCGCTGACCTGCCCGTCGGCGTCACGGTCTTCCTCGAGGGCGAGGAGGAGTCGGGGTCGCCGTCGTTCCGCGCATTCCTGGAGGCGCACCGCGACCTGCTCGCGGCCGACGTCATCGTCGTCGCCGACTCGACGAACTGGAAGGTGGGCGTCCCGGCGCTCACGACGTCGCTGCGCGGCCTGGTCGACGGCGAGGTCGAGCTGCGGGCGCTGGAGCACGCCGTGCACTCGGGCCAGTTCGGCGGCCCGGTGCTGGACGCCGTCACCCTGATGTCGCGCCTGGTGGCGACGTTCCACGACGAGGCGGGCGACGTGGCGATCGAGGGCCTGGTCACCGCGCCCGAGCCGCAGGTCGACTACGACGAGGCGGCGCTACGCGCGGATTCCTCGCTGCTCGACGGCGTGGCGCTCGCCGGAACTGGCACCGTCTCCGGGCGGCTGTGGGCCAAGCCCGCGCTCTCGGTGATCGGCATGGACGTGACCTCCGTGGCCGCGGCGTCGAACACGATCGCGCCGAGCTGCACCGCGAAGATCTCGCTTCGCCTCGCCCCGGGCCAGGACCCGGCTGCGGCCGACGCGGCGCTGTCCGCGCACGTGGCGAAGCACGCGCCGTTCGGGGCGCAGGTCACGTGGCGCTCCGGTGAGGCGGGCAAGGCGTTCCTCGCGCCCGGCGACACGGCGGCGATGCGGGCGGCGCGCGCGGCGTTCACCGAGGCGTGGGGCGCCGCGCCGGTCGACATCGGCGTGGGCGGGTCCATCCCGTTCATCGCCGACCTGCTCGAGGTCTTCCCGGACGCCGCGATCCTCGTGACCGGCGTCGAGGACCCGGACTCGCGGGCGCACGGCGCCAACGAGTCGGTGCACCTGGGCGAGCTGCAGAAGGTGGTCCTGGCCGAGGCCCTGCTGCTGACGAAGATCGGCGAGGGCCTCTGACCCTTTCCCTTGTTGTGGGCGTGATCGTTGCGCCTAAACCGGGCAGGTACTCGCAACGATCACGCCCACAACAAACTGGTGGGCTACGCGGGGGTCGGGCGCGGGGCTACGTCCAGCGCGCGGGCCCAGGCCGCGACGTCGTCGGGGAGCTCGGGGGAGGGAAGGTCCTCTCCGGTCGCGTCCCGGACCACGTCGGACGGCGCGATCCGGTTGCCCTTGCGGTCGAGGAACCGGCTGGCCACGATCCCGCGGGCGCACAGCTTCTCGCCCCGGGTGAACACCTGCTCCAGGTAGAAGACGCGCTCGTCCCAGCCCAGGATCCGGGTGGTGATCTCGAACTGGTCGAACAGCTGTAGGGACCGGCGGTACTTCATGGTCGACGCCGCGACCACCGGGGCCCATCCCTTCTTGCGGGCGGTCGGGAACATGCCGAGGTCGGCGATCTGGTTGTTCCGGGCAACGTCCATCATCTGCAGGTACGTGCCGTTGTTGACGTGCAGGTACGAGTCGAGGTCGAGGGGACCGACGCGCATCCGGGTGACCGACGGGTCGAGCAGGGTCTGTCCAGGGCGGGCTTTGCGAGGGAAGAGTCCGGACATTGCGAGCTGGAGCATGCGAGCCATGCCTCGAAGGTTATACCGAGACCCGTAGTATCAGGTACCAATGTCGACCCGACGATCCGACGGCGCGCGCGGCCCCGCCGGACGCCCGGGGAGGCCCGGCGATCAGCCTTCCACGTGCTGGATCTCGAACCGCACGGACCGGGCCACCGCCGGCGTCTCCAGCCGTTCCACCAGGTGCAGCGCCATGTCGATCCCGGCGGCGACGCCCGCCGAGGTGACCACGTCGCCGTCGTCGACGTACCGCGCCTCGGTGTCCACGAGGATGCTCGGGTCCAGCTCGGCGAGCTCGTCGTAGTGGTTGTGGTGCGTGGTCGCCGGTCGCCCGGCGAGCAGGCCGGCGGCCGCCAGGGGCATGGCGCCCGTGCAGACGCTCGCGATGATCGGGGTCTGCTTGCGGATCTGGCGCAGCCACTCCAGATGGCCGGCCTGGGCGAGCAGGGGCCGGGTACCCAGCCCGCCCGGATAGACCAGGACGTGCAGCGGCCCGACGTCGTCCGCGCCGTGCGCGGGCAGGATCCGCAGCCCCTTCGCGAGCCGGACGCCGGACCCGTCCCACGAGAACGTGCTCACCGACGGCCGCAGCTGCGAGTGGGAGCCCCACTCCGCGAACACCTCGAAGGGCCCGACGACGTCGAGCTCCTCCGCCCCGTCGAAGACGAAGATCCCGATGCGCAGCCCGCCGTTGCCGCTCATGTGGTCAGCCTGGGTCAGATGCCTGGCAGGGCGAGCATCTGGTCGAGCGCCACGCGCGCCCAGTGGGCGTCGTCGGCGTCCACGACTATCCGGTTCACCATGCGTCCCTCGACCAGCGACTCCATGGCCCACACGAGGTGGGGCAGGTCGATGCGGTTCATGGTGGAGCAGAAGCACACCGTCGAGTCGAGGTAGTGCACGTTCTTGTCCGGGTGCGCCTTGGCGACCCGGCGCACGAGGTTCAGCTCGGTGCCGATCGCCCACGAGGACCCGGGCTCGGCCGCGTCCAGCTGCTTGATGATGTACTCCGTCGAACCCACGTAGTCGGCCGCCGTGACGACCTCGTGCTTGCACTCGGGGTGGACCATCACGTTGACGCCCGGCACCGCGGCGCGGATGTCGGTGACGTTCTGCTCCGAGAAGCGCCCGTGCACCGAGCAGTGGCCGCGCCACAGGATCATCCGGGCGTCACGCAGCTCCTGGTCCGTGAGCCCGCCGTTGGGCTTACGGGGGTCGAAAACCACGCACTCGTCCAGGGACATCGCGAGCTCGAGCACCGCGGTGTTCCGGCCGAGGTGCTGGTCGGGCAGGAACAGCACCTTTCCGGTGCCGTCGACGCCACCCACCTGGTCGAACGCCCAGCGCAGCGCGACCTCCGCGTTCGAGGAGGTGCACACGGTGCCGCCGTGCCGCCCCGTGAACGCCTTGATGGCGGCCGACGAGTTCATGTACGTGACGGGGATGGTCGAGTCCGCGATGCCGACGTCCTGCAGCACCGCCCAGGCCTCCTCGACCTGGCCGATCGCCGCCATGTCCGCCATGGAGCAGCCGGCCGCGAGGTCGGGCAGTACCACCTGCTGCTCGTCCGAGGTGAGGATGTCCGCGCTCTCGGCCATGAAGTGCACGCCGCAGAACAGGATGAACTCGGCCTCGGGGCGGGCCGCGGCCTCGCGCGCGAGCTTGAAGGAGTCGCCGGTGACGTCGGCGAAGTCGATGACCTCGTCGCGCTGGTAGTGGTGCCCCAGCACGAAAGCCCGGCTGCCCAGGGCGGCCCGCGCCGCGCGAGCCCGTTCGACGAGGTTCGGGTCGCTCGGTGCCGGCAGCTCGCCCGTACACTCCACGCCGCGCTCGGAGGCCAGGTCACGGCCCTGGCCGAGCAGCAGCAGCGGGGAGGAGGCGGGCTCTGAGAAGCCGGGGTTTTCAGCCAGCAGGGTGCTCACGGTCACCATCATGACACGCGGTGGTGACACGAAGTCAGGACGGTGCCACGATGCCTGGGTGCACGTGCTGCTGCTTGCCGAGACCCTGCCCGACGCCGAGCGACTCGCCTCCGCGTGGCGCGCCGCCGCGCCGCACACGGCCACCGAGGCGCGTGCGGTCCGGTTGCCGGGCGGCGGAGGAGGGCTCGGGGCGGCCGGGTCGCCGGCCGCCACCGCACCGGCACACGGAACGGCCGGCGGGGGAGTACTCCTGGCCGGGGCGGCGATCCCGGTGGGCCGGCCGGACGCCGTCGGGCCGCAGGACGTGGGGCCCGCCCATCCCGGCCCGAGCGCGCCCGGCCCGGCGCCGTCCGCCCTGCCCCGGGCCGAAGGCGCCGCGCTCACGGCGGCCGCCGAGCGCGCCGACGTCGTAGTGGCGTACGTCACGCGGCTCGACGGCGACGGGCTGCACCGCGGGGTCGTGGTGGAGGCGGCCGCGGCGGCCGCGCCGCACGCCGTCCCCGTGGTCGTGGTGACCCGGCGCAGCGAGGTGAGCAGGCGCGAGTGGTCGACGGCGGGCCTCAGCGGCGTGCACGAGGTGGCCGACGGCGACGTCGCACGCGTGGCCCGGACGTGGACCCCGGCCTGGACACGCTGACAACGGACAGGTGGTTGCCCACGCGGTTCGTGGGCGTACGATCGAAAAAGACCGGCACACGGGAACAGACGGACTAGCCGATGGGTTGGCACCGCTGAGACATCGACTACCGGTATGTCGAACACGATCGGGAGATGACATGACCGACACGACCACGGACATCGCCACCCACGGCGTCAACGTCACCGACGTCGCCGCGGGCAAGGTCCGTAGCCTGCTCGAGCAGGAGGGCCGCGACGACCTGCGGCTCCGCGTCGCGGTGCAGCCTGGCGGCTGCTCCGGGCTGATCTACCAGCTGTACTTCGACGAGCGTGTGCTCGACGGGGACGCGCTGCGTGACTACGACGGCGTCGAGGTCGTCGTGGACAAGATGAGCGTGCCGTACCTCGAGGGTGCCACCATCGACTTCAAGGACACCATCGAGCAGCAGGGCTTCACGATCGACAACCCGAACGCAGGCAGTGCGTGTGCCTGCGGCGGGTCGTTCTCCTGATCGAGGTTCTCTGCACGGCGAACGGGCCGGTCACCTTCGGGTGGCCGGCCCTTCCGCTGTCCTTGGTTGCCCACAACCAAGCCTCGGGTTAGCCGAGGCGGACCGTGACTGCCCAGCCGGTCCAGTCGTCCGTGTGCTCCCGGGTCGTGACGTGCTCGTGCCCGCGCATCCGGCACCACGCGGGCACGTCGAGCTTGACGGCGGGGTCGGTCGACAGCACCGTCAGCTCCGTGCCGGCAGGCAGGCCCTTGGCGGACTCCGCGAGCCGGATCACGGGCAGGGGGCACCGCAGCCCCCGGGCATCCACCTGTGTTTCCGCCACGTCAGAGGCCACCCACTCCCAGCATCTCCCGCACCCGGGCGACGGCGTCGGGCAGCACCTCGCAGAACCGGTCCACCTCGTCCGCGGTCGTGGCCCGGTCCAGGGCGATCCGCACGTTGCCGTGCGTGAGCACGCCCATCGCCGCCAGTACGTGCGAGGGCTCCAGCGTGCTCGCGGTGCATGCCGAGCCCGACCCGACGGCGAACCCGTGCCGGTCCAGCTCCGTCACGAGAGCCTCGCCATCCACATAGAGGAACGAGAACGTCGCGACGTGCGGCAGCCGGTCGTCCGGGTCGCCGACCACCTCGACGTCCGGGATGCGCGCCACTTGCGCGCGCAACCGGTCGACGAGCGCCCGGCGCCGGGCCTCCTGTTCGGCACGGTCCGCCTCGACCGCCTGCAGCGCCACGGCGGCGGCGAACGCGAGCGGGACGCTCACGCCGCCGGGCGCCCAAGGGTCCTCGTCCTCGGGCCCGACGGCGGCCGTGCGGACCCGTTGCCGGACGGCGAGCACACCGACGCCGGCGGGGCCGCCCCAGTCGGCCGGGTCGGCCGCCAGGAGGTCCCAGTCCTGGGGCACCGCCACGTGGCCGACGCTCGCCCCGGCGTCGACCAGGAGGGGGACGCCCGCGGCGCGGGCGGCTTCGTGCACCGCCTCGACGGGCTGGACCGTGCCCACCTCGCCGTTCGCGTGCTGGAGCGCGGCCAGCGCCACGCCGGGCGCCCGGACGGCGGAGACCATCGCGTCGGCGTCCACCCGCCCGAGCCGGTCGGCCGGGACGGTGCTCAGCTCACCGGCGGCGCGGGCCGCGTGCAGCACCGCGGCGCGTTCGACGGCGCTCGCGACGACGGTGCCGCCGGCCCGGCGCCGGGCGGCGGCGGCCGACGCGACCGCAGAGTGCAGCGATGCCGTGTGGCTCGGCGTGAGGTGGACCTCCTGCGTCCGGGCGCCGAGCACCGCGGCGACGGCCTCGCGGGCGCCGTCGAGCAGCCGGACGGCGCGGCGGCCCTCGGCGTGCAGCCGGCGCGGGTCGGCCCAGCCGTCGGCCAGGGCCTGTTCGAAGGCCTGCCGGGCGAGCGGGTGCCATGGGGCACGCCCGCCGTTGTCGAGATGCACCCGGTCGGGGGTGCCGGGGGTGGCGTGGCTCACACGTCCTCCTGGTGCTGTGTCCTGGCCGGCGACGTTCCCGGCCGGTGCCCGATCACGCCTCGGCGGGCGGCGTACGGCGTGCTATGGGCGTCCTCCTCCTGATCCTCGCACCCGTGGGGCATCACCCGCTGCCGCGAACGTTCTGACACGACCTGGGTACGTGTCCTGAACAGCGTCGACGGTTGCCGAAGGTGCGGAGTGCGTCACGTCCCGAGGGGCACCGTCCGGGCATCATCAGGCCCCGGGGCGCGCTAGGCTGCATCCCATCGAGGACGAAGGTTCTGCGTGGAGCTCGGGAGGAAACCGGTGCGACGCGCCGGACGAGACGTGAAAGGCCTCCCTTGCACTCGAAGCCACCTACCCGCACCCGGCGGGCCATCCTGCGTGCGTCGGCTCTTGCCGTCGCAGTCGCAGTGCTGGCCACCGGCTGCGCAAGTGAATCCGTCCAGCGCGGATACCTGCCCGGCTACAGCGACGGGGAGGTGACTAACCAGACCGCGCGCATCACCGATCTTTGGGTGGGCTCGTGGATCGCTGCCCTGCTGGTGGGCATCGTGACGTGGGGCCTGATCCTGTGGTGCATCGCGGCGTACCGGAAGCGCAAGGACGACCACCAGCTCCCGGTCCAGACGCGCTACCACCTGCCGCTCGAGCTGATGTACACGGCCGTGCCGCTGATCATGGTGCTGGTGCTGTTCTGGTACACCGACCGCGACGTGACCGAGATCCAGACCGTCGACGGCACCGCCACCGAGCACATCCAGGTGGTCGGCAAGCAGTGGAGCTGGGACTTCAACTACCTCGACGCCGACGTCTACGACTTCGGTGAGCACGAGGCCGACCCCGGCAGCGTGACGGCGGAGGACGAGCTCGACGGCGCCACCGGTACCTCGACGTCCTTCCCGACGCTCTACCTGCCGGTGAACGAGACCGTGGAGTTCACGCTCGACTCGCGCGACGTCATCCACTCCTTCTGGATCCCCGCGTTCCTGTACAAGCAGGACATGATCCCGCAGCGGACCAACACGTTCCAGGTGACGCCGACCCGCGAGGGCACGTACGCCGGCAAGTGCGCCGAGCTCTGCGGTGAGTTCCACTCCGGCATGCTCTTCAACGTGAAGGTCGTCTCGGCGGAGGAGTACGACGCCCACATGGCAGACCTCCGCGCCAAGGGCCAGACCGGCGCGCTGGGCATGGACCTCGCCCGGACTCCCGGAGTGGTCGAGACGATCGAGGAAGAGGAGGCTGGGCACTGATGGCCGCAGCAACCACGACCGAGCTGATCCCGGGCCTGGCGCCCGGACGACAGACGCTCGGCCGGACCGTCATCAAGTGGATCACCTCCACTGACCACAAGACGATCGGGTACCTGTACCTGATCACGTCGTTCATCTTCTTCTGCATCGGCGGCCTGATGGCCCTGCTGATCCGTGCGGAGCTCTTCGAGCCGGGCATCCAGCTCGTGCAGAGCAAGGAGCAGTACAACCAGCTGTTCACGATGCACGGCACCGTGATGCTGCTGCTGTTCGCGACCCCGCTCTTCGCCGGCTTCGCGAACGTGATCATGCCGCTGCAGATCGGCGCGCCCGACGTCGCGTTCCCCCGCCTGAACATGTTCGCCTACTGGCTGTTCCTGTTCGGCGGCCTCATCACGACCGCCGGGTTCCTGACCCCGCAGGGCGCCGCCTCGTTCGGCTGGTTCGCCTACGCGCCGTTGTCGACGACCACCTACAGTCCAGGGCTAGGTGGAGACCTCTGGGTGTTCGGCCTCGCCCTGGCGGGTTTCGGCACGATCCTGGGTGCGGTCAACTTCATCACGACGATCATCACTATGCGCGCTCCGGGCATGACCATGTTCCGGATGCCGATCTTCACGTGGAACACGCTGATCACCAGCCTGCTGGTCCTCATGGCGTTCCCGCCCCTGGCGGCCGCCCTGTTCGCGCTGGGCGCGGACCGGCGCCTCGACGCGCAGATCTTCAACCCGGAGAACGGCGGCGCCATCCTCTGGCAGCACCTGTTCTGGTTCTTCGGGCACCCCGAGGTGTACATCATCGCGCTGCCGTTCTTCGGCATCGTGTCCGAGGTCCTGCCGGTGTTCAGCCGCAAGCCGATCTTCGGCTACACGGGCCTCGTGTACGCGACCATCGCGATCGCTGCGCTGTCGGTGACGGTGTGGGCGCACCACATGTACGTGACCGGCGCGGTCATGCTGCCGTTCTTCGCGTTCATGACGATGCTGATCGCTGTGCCGACCGGTGTGAAGTTCTTCAACTGGATAGGCACCCTGTGGCGAGGGAAGCTCACGTTCGAGACGCCGATGCTCTGGTCCATCGGCTTCCTGGTGACGTTCCTCTTCGGTGGCCTGACGGGCATCATCCTGTCGAGCCCGGCGCTGGACTTCCAGCTGTCCGACTCATACTTCGTGGTGGCGCACTTCCACTACGTGGTGTTCGGCACCGTGGTGTTCGCGATGTTCGCGGGCTTCTACTTCTGGTGGCCGAAGATGACCGGTCGCATGCTGTCGGAGCGCCTGGGCAAGCTGCACTTCTGGATGCTCTTTGTCGGCTTCCACACCACGTTCCTCATCCAGCACTGGCTGGGTGTCGAGGGCATGCCGCGCCGGTACGCGGACTACATGCCCCAGGAGGGCTTCACCTGGGAGAACCAGGTCTCCACGGTCGGCGCGTTCATCCTCGCGGCGTCCACCCTGCCGTTCCTCTGGAACGTCTACATCACCTGGCGCAAGGCGCCCATGGTCACGGTCGACGACCCGTGGGGCTACGGCCGCTCCCTCGAGTGGGCCACGTCCTGCCCGCCGCCCCGGCACAACTTCGCCTCGCTCCCGCGGATCCGCTCGGAGTCGCCGGCGTTCGACCTGCACCACCCCGAGGTCGTCGCCATGGAGCGTCCGGAGTACAACCGCGGTGTGCTCGACAACATCTACGGTGAGGCCGACCGGCGCGGTCAGGACACGCAGGCGCGCAAGCGCGCCGCGGACGACGACGGCGGCGCTCCGGAGCAGAGCAGCACGACGATCGTGGACACGCCGGACGAGGGGACCAGCAAGTGAAGATCGAGACCCGGCTGTTCCTCTGGGGGACGCCCATCTTCGTCGGGGCCGGCATCGTCTACGGCTTCATGACGGACTGGACCGAGCCCGTCGGCTACCTTGGCATGCCGCTGGTCGGCGGGCTGGTGGCGATGATCGGCGCGTACCTGGCCCTGACGGCCCGGCGCATCGACGCCCGCCCCGAGGACGACCCGAACGGCAACATCGAGGACGCCGCCGGCGACCAGGGCGTCTACGCGCCCTGGAGCTGGTGGCCGCTGGCGATCGCGAGCGCGGCCGCGATCTCGTTCCTCGGCCTGGCCGTGGGCTGGTGGGTGCTCTACATCGGCTTCTGCGTGGCGGTCATCGCGCTGGTCGGCTGGGTGTTCGAGTACTCGCGAGGCATCCACTCGCACTGATCCGCTTTCGCCGAGGTAGAACTGTGGCGAGGTAGGACTGTGGCGAGGTAGGACTGTGGCCGGAGCGCTGATCAGCGCTCCGGCCCCAGTCCTACCTCGGCGGATCTTGCTCAGCGGTCCGTCCGGTGCGGTCGTTTCACCCGCCGTTTCACCCGCTGACCAGGGAGTTCGACGTCCGGTCCGTGATGAGATCGAACGTCCGCTGACCGGTCCCCGGGCGCATGGTGTGCGCCGGCCGGAAGGGGGCAGGAAGGCGACAGTGCGCTACTCGAAGATGGCAGCTCTGACGACGGCGGGCGTGCTCGCCCTGGGCCTGACCAGCTGCGGAGCGACCTCCGGTGATTCCGGCGCGACGTCCGACGCCTCGGCGTCGGCGTCGGTGGAGGCCCCGGTCGAGCTCACCCAGGCCTCGTTCGTCGAGGAGCTGGCCGCGGCGCAGAGCGAGGCCGCTACGGTCCACATGACCATGACGTACTCCGGGAAGGGGGCCGAGGCCGCCGGCCTGGCCGGGGCACCCCTCGAAGCCGACGTCGACATCTCCGACCCGGAGAACCCGGCGATGGCGATGCAGATGGACCTGGAGGGTGAGGCCACGGACATGATCCTGGCCGACGGCGACTTCTACATGAGCATGGGCGAGTCGACCTCCGGCAAGTTCCTCAGCCTCGCCGAAGCGGGCGAGAGCGACAACCCGATGGCGGCTCTCTTCCAGGGGATGGGCGACGTCATGCAGAGCAGCCTCAAGGACATGGACCCGGCAGCACAGCTCCAGGGCATGGACGGCGCCATTACGTCCTTCGAGAAGACCGGCACCGAAGCCGTCGACGGCGTGGAGACCGACGTCTACACGATCCTCGTGGACGCGACGAAGATGACCGGCCCGCAGGTCGATGACCTCCCGGAGGACGCTCTCGCGGAGGTCGGCGAGATGGAGATCGTCTATTACGTGGACGAGGACGACCTGGCGCGCAAGCTGGAGCTCACGATGGGCTCCGGCGCCGAGGAGCTGGTCATGAGCAGCATGTTCTCCGGATGGGGCGAGCCCGTGGACGTCGCGGCGCCGACCGGGGACCAGCTCATCACCCTGGACGAGATGATGGCGGACGTCGCCGGCTGACGTCCACCCGACTCGGTCGGACCGCGGCTCAGCAGGACCGCGGTCCAACCGGGCCGCGGTCCGACCGGAGCCACGGCCCGGCTACTTCGCGGCCTCGGCCCAGCGGTCCAGCGTGGCCTGCGCCGCACCCGAGTCCACGGCCTGCGCCGCGAGCTCGATCCCGGCGGTGAGGCGCTCCACGAGCGTCCCGGAGCCAGCTCCGGTGCCGGGCAGCGTGCCGTCGGCCACGAGGCCCGACGCCGCGTTGAGCAGCACGGTCTCGCGGACCGGCCCGCCCTCGCCGGCGAAGACCGCGCGGGCGACCCGCGCGTTGTAGGCGGCGTCCTGGCCGCGCAGGTCCTCGACCTTGATGCGCGTGAGGCCCAGGTCGGCGGCGGGATCGAGGCGGTGCTCGGTGACCGTGCCGTCCGCCACCTCCCACACGGTGGCGCCCGCGGTCGCGGCGAGCTCGTCAAGGCCCTCGTCGCCGCGGAACACGAGCGCGGACTTGCCGCGCTCGGCGAACACGCCCGCCATCAGCGGCGCCATCCGGGCGTCGGCACAGCCGACGGCGGCCGCGCGCGGCTGGGCCGGGTTGGTGAGCGGGCCAAGGAAGTTGAACGCCGTCGGCACGCCCAGCTCCTTGCGGGCCACGCCGGCGTGCCGCATCGACGGGTGGAACACCATCGCGAAGCAGAAGGTGATGCCCGCCTCGCGGGCGATCTGCGCCACGCGCTCGGGGGTGTGGTCCAGGCGGATGCCGAGTTCTTCGAGCACGTCAGCGCTGCCCGACGACGACGAGGCCGCCCGGTTGCCGTGCTTCACCACGCGCAGGCCCGTGCCCGCGATGACCACCGACGCCATCGTGGAGATGTTCACGGTGTGGGCGCGGTCGCCGCCGGTACCGACGATGTCCACGGACGGGCCGGGCACGTCGATGTGCGTGGCGTGCTTGACCATCGAGTCCGTGAGGCCGGCGAGCTCGTCGACGGTCTCACCCTTGGCGCGCAGCGCCACGAGGAATCCGGCGAGCTGCACGGGTGAGACCTCGCCGGTCATCACCCGGTCCATCGCCCAGGTGGCTTCCTCCTGGCTCAGGTCGGTGCCGGTCATCAGCCCGGCGAGCAGGCCGGACCACGTGAGGGCTTCGAGGCTCACGCGGTACCCGCCCCGGCTGCGAGCAGCTTCGCGACAGCCTCCTGGACCTTGATGGCGTCGAGCGGGCGGGAGACCACGCCGTCGGCCAGGGACCAGGACGCGAGCCACGTGTCCTCGGGGCGACCCGTGAGGATGAGCACCGGCGGGCACTCGTAGATCTCGTTCTTGAGCTGACGGCACAGGCCCATGCCGCCGGTCTGGTCGGCCTCGCCGTCGAGGACGAGCAGGTCCCACGTCTCCTTGTCGGCCTTCTCCACCACGGCGGCGGGGGTCGCGGCCTCGGTCCACTCGATGTCGGGCGCACCCGCCCTCAGGCGCGGGCCGACGGCGAGGCGAACCTGCTCGCGCACCGTGCGGTCGTCGCTGTACAGCAGGACTCGCGGGCTCGACGTCACTCCACCAAGCTCCATACCGTTCGCACCCGCGCTGGTCACATCGGTCGTCATGCCGGTCATGCCCCGATCGTGGCACAGTCGCCGCCCGGACGGCAGATTTGTCCGCGGCCTTTTCATGGCACTCTGCCGAATCGCGTCAGCAAGAGACGCCGCAGGTAGGGCGTTGAAAGGACTTTGTGAGATTCGACGCGAGCGTCTCCGGCCCTTCGGCGTTCGGGACACTCGAACGTCGGCCATAATGGCTCTCGTGTCGACCGCAACGGCTGCAGCCACCCCTACGCACCAGCACGTGACAGTCAATCGTCCGAACCCGGTCTCGGTCGGGACGATTGTCTGGCTCGCGAGCGAGCTCATGTTCTTCGCCGCGCTCTTCGCGATGTACTTCACGGTCAGGCAGACGATGCCTGCCGAGGAGTGGGCGCTGCAGGCGGACAAGCTGAACATCACCTTCTCGACGATCAACACGATCGTCCTGGTGCTGTCCTCCTTCACCTGCCAGTGGGCGGTCTTCAAGGCGGAGCAGTTCAAGCCGGCGCGCTCCGGCAAGCTCTACCAGTTCTGGACCTGGGGCATGCACGAGTGGCTCACGATGACGTACCTGATGGGCGCGTTCTTCATCGGCGGCCAGATCTTCGAGTACACCGAGCTGGTCCACCAGGGCCTGACGATCTCGTCCAGCGCGTACGGCTCGGTCTTCTACATGACCACCGGCTTCCACGGCCTGCACGTGACCGGCGGCCTGATCGCATTCCTCTTCGTGCTCGGCCGCTCGTTCGCCGCCAAGCGCTTCGGTCACCACGAGGCCACCACCACGATCGTCACGTCCTACTACTGGCACTTCGTCGACGTGGTGTGGATCGCGCTGTTCGCGGTGATCTACCTGCTGCAGTGACACGCGTGGCGCCCAAGCCCCCGGGCCTGCGTGCACCGTGGCCACGTGCGGTGGCATAGGTTCATGACACAGAAGCTCAAACACTCACAGCGAGACGAGGACATTTTCGTGAAGGCACTCGCCGCCCGCAGGCACCACCGGTTGGCGCCGGTCGTGCTCCTGCTGCTGGCGCTGCTGACCACGGGCGGCATCTATGCCGCCCTGGCTCCGAGCACGGCTAAGGCCGAGACCGTCAGCACCGCGGACATCGAGACCGGTAAGAAGCTGTTCCAGGCCAACTGCGCGACCTGTCACGGTCCGGACGCGGAGGGTACCGACGGCGTGCCGTCCCTGGTGGGCGTCGGCGCTGCCGCCGTCGACTTCCAGGTGTCGACCGGTCGTATGCCGATGCAGATGACCGGTCCCCAGGCGCAGGCAAAGCCAGCGCAGTTCAACGAGGAGCAGACGGCGGCACTGGCCGGGTACGTCGCCTCGCTGGGTGCCGGCCCTGCGATCCCCACGGACGAGCAGGTGGACCCGGCGCTGGGTGACGCCTCCAACGGCATGGCCCTGTTCCGCACCAACTGCGCCATGTGCCACAACGCCGTGGGTGCGGGCGGCGCGCTCTCCGAGGGCAAGTTCGCCCCCGCCCTGTGGGAGACGTCGCCGCGGAACATCTACCAGGCGATGCTCACCGGCCCGCAGTCCATGCCGGTGTTCAACGACGCGAACATCACGCCGGACGAGAAGCGCGACATCGTCTCGTTCCTCGTCGAGCAGCGCGAGGGTTCGGCCGGCGGTAACGCGCTCGGCGCCCTCGGCCCGGTGTCCGAAGGCCTGTGGGCCTTCGCGATCGGCCTCGGCCTGCTCATCGGCGCAGCAGTGTGGATCGGAGCAAAGTCCTCGTGAGCGAGAACCAGAACCCCCCAGCCGACACCTCGCGCGAGGTGACGGTCGCCCCTGAGGCAGGCACCGTCGTCGGGCCCGCCGAGCGGTTCACGGACCCGGGCGTCCCGGAGCACAAGCACCGGCTCACCGACACGGACCCGCGGGCGGCCAAGCGCGCCGAGCGGACGGTGACGTTCCTGTTCGTCCTGTCGGTGCTCGGCACCATCGGCTCGATCGTCGCCTACATCATGGTCCCGCCGGACGGCACGACGTCGGGTGTCCGCCTGTCGACCCTGCTGCTCGGTCTCGGCCTCGCCGTGTCGCTGCTCGGCATCGGCGTCGCCGGCATCCACTGGGCCAAGTCGCTCATGGGTGACCGCGAGATGGTCCAGGAGCGGCACCCGCTCGCGTCGTCGGACGAGACCCGCGCGGACGCGGTCAGGGACCTCAACGACGGCCTCCAGGACTCGGGCGTCGTCGGACGCCGGGGCGTGCTCAAGGGTGCGTTCTTCGGCGCCCTGGCGCTCTTCCCGCTGGCCATCGCGGTGCCGCTGATCGGCTCCGTGGGCGGCGACTGGAACATCTCGAAGTTCAAGCACACGATGTGGAAGAACGGCACGCGCCTCGCGATCGACCCGTCGGGCCGCCCGATCAAGGCCTCCGACGTCACCGTGGGCTCCGTGTTCCACGTCATCCCGGAGACCACCGAGGAGTTCCGCGAGACCCACGAGTGGATCACGGAGAAGTCCAAGGCAGTCGTCCTGATGGTGCGCCTGAACCCGGAGGACCTCCGGACCGACCAGTCGCCCGAGGGCGAGACCTGGTCCCACGAGGGCATCGTCGCCTACTCGAAGATCTGCACGCACGTGGGCTGCCCGGTGGCGCTCTACGAGCAGCAGACCCACCACCTCCTGTGCCCGTGCCACCAGTCGACGTTCGACATCGCCGACAGCGCGAAGGTCGTCTTCGGTCCGGCCAACCGCCGGCTGCCGCAGCTGCCGATCACGGTCGACGACGAGGGCTACCTCGTGGCGCAGGACGACTTCGCCGAGCCCATCGGCCCGAGCTTCTGGGAGCGCCTGAAGTGAGCACCGCGACCCACGACACCAAGCGCGAGGCACCGGCCGAGCCGACGACGCCCGTCGGCAAGGCGGCCGACTACCTCGACCAGCGCACGACCATCGGCGTGCTGGTCAAGGAGTTCGCGCGCAAGGTCTTCCCGGACCACTGGTCCTTCATGCTGGGCGAGATCGCCCTGTTCTCGTTCGTCGTCCTGATCGCCTCGGGCTTCTTCCTGACGATGTTCTTCGAGCCGTCGATGGCGCTCACCACCTACGAGGGTGAGCACCCGGCCAACATGCACGGGCAGCTCATGTCCGTCGCGTTCTCCTCGACCCTCGAGATGTCGTTCGAGGTGCGCGGCGGTCTGCTCATGCGGCAGATCCACCACTGGTCGGCCCTGATCTTCATGGCCTCGATCGTGGTGCACATGATGCGCGTGTTCTTCACCGGCGCGTTCCGCAAGCCGCGTGAGATCAACTGGATCGTCGGCATCCTGCTGATGATCCTGGGCCTGGGGGCCGGCTTCACCGGCTACTCGCTGCCCGACGACGTCCTGAGCGGCAACGGTCTGCGCATCACCGACGGCGTGGTCAAGTCGATCCCGCTGATCGGCTCGCCCCTTTCGTACTTCATCTTCGGCGGCGAGTTCCCGGGCCACCACATCGTGCCCCGCCTGTTCACCCTGCACATCTTCGTGATCCCGGGCCTCCTGCTGGCCCTGATCGCGCTGCACCTGTTCCTGATGGTGCTGCAGAAGCACACCCAGTACCCGGGCGGTGGCCGCACGGACAAGAACGTGGTGGGCTACCCCGCGGCGCCGGTGTACGTGGCCAAGATGACGGGCAACTTCTTCATCATCGCCGGCGTGCTGACCCTGATGGGCGCCACGATGTCGATCAACAACGTGTGGAACTACGGCCCGTTCGACCCGTCGCCGGTGTCCGCCGGTGCACAACCGGACTGGTACATGCTGTTCCTGGAGGGCTCGCTGCGCCTGATGCCCGGGCAGGGCACGGAGTGGGTCATCTTCGGCTACACATTGCCGCTGAACGTCCTGGTCCCGGCCGTGGTCATCCCGGGCATCCTGTTCACGTTCCTGATCGTGTACCCGTTCCTCGAGGCGCGGGTCACGGGCGACAAGCGTGAGCACCACGTGCTGGACCGGCCGCGCAACAAGCCGGCACGCACCGGCCTGGGCGTCGGATTCCTGGCGGCGTTCATCATCCTGGCGCTGGCCGGGTCGAACGACCTCATCGCGACGCACTTCGGGTTGTCGATCAACTCGATCACGTGGGTGTTCCGCATCCTGTTCTTCGTCGGGCCGGTGTTCGCGTACTACATCACCAAGCGGATCTGCCTCGGCCTGCAGCGCAAGGACCGCGAGCTGGTGCTGCACGGCCACGAGTCGGGCCGCATCGTGCGCTTCGCCAACGGCGAGTACATCGAGGTGCACACCCCGCTCGACGAGCAGGAGCGGTGGCTGCGGGTCAACTACGAGGCTCCGGCCCCGCTGGAGATCGCCCCGAAGACGGATGCCCGCGGTGTGAAGCGCAAGGGTTACGCCTCCGACAAGCGCTGGCAGGGCCTGTCCCGGTTCTTCTACGAGGACCGTGTGGCGCCCGTCAGCCCGGCGGAGGTCGAGGCCGCGCACTCGCACGGCGAGCACGACCAGCTCGACGGATCCGAGCGCCAGGCCGTCGAGGCCGGTGCCGGATCCACCTCGCGGGAGCACTGAGCAACCTGCGACACCAAGCGATGGCCTGTGTCTCCCGGTCCGCGACTGCGGCCGGGGACACGGGCCATTGCCGTCCCGGCGGGCACCACACCGGCGCACGACCAGGACGGCGTCTTCCCCCGCGCACCGTCCGGTGTGCGGACCGATCCTGGAGGTACCTCAGCAATGGCTGTTTACACGCTCCCTGACCTCACCTACGACTACGCCGCGCTCGAGCCGCACATCTCGGGCAAGATCATGGAGCTGCACCACTCCAAGCACCACGCGACGTACGTCAAGGGCGCGAACACTGCCCTGGAGCAGCTCGAGGAGGCCCGCGAGTCGGGCAACCTGGCAAACGTCAACAAGATCGAGAAGGACCTCGCGTTCAACCTCGGCGGTCACATCAACCACTCGATCTTCTGGACGAACATGGCGCCCGAGGCCGGCGGCGAGCCGACCGGTGACATCGCCGCGGCGATCGACGAGCACTTCGGCTCGTTCGATAAGTTCAAGGCGCACTTCACGGCCGTTGCCGCCGGTGTGCAGGGTTCCGGCTGGGCCGTCCTGGCCTGGGACTCGATCGGTCAGAAGCTGGTCGTCGTGCAGCTGTTCGACCAGCAGGGCAACATCCCCTTCGCGCTCACCCCGGTCCTCATGCTGGACTGCTGGGAGCACGCCTACTACATCGACTACCTGAACGTGCGCCCGGACTACATCAAGGCGTGGTGGAACCTGGTGTCCTGGAGCAACGTCTCCGAGCGCCTGGGGCGGGCCAAGACGCAGACCGCGGGCCTCGTCGTCCCGTCGGCCTGACCGGCTGACCGCTCGACCGGCTGACCACCGGACCGGATCCGGTGCACTGCGGGGAACATTCCCGGGGTGCACCGGATCTGTCGTGTCACGGATCGCCCGGCTATTTCGTCGTCATGGGTGGAAAGCAGCGCCCGGCTCGGTGTCTACTGGGTAGGCAGGGACCGATAGGCGCGTATCTCCTACCTCAGGGGTGATGACGTGGCAAAGCCGCAGCGTCCGACCACCGCGATCGGCAAGACCGCCGACTATCTGGACCAGCGCACCTCCATCGGCGTGCTGGTCAAGGAGTTCGCGCGCAAGGTCTTCCCGGACCACTGGTCCTTCATGCTGGGCGAGATCGCCCTGTTCTCGTTCGTCGTCCTGGTCGCCTCCGGGTTCTTCCTGACGATGTTCTTCGAGCCGTCGATGGCGCTGGTGCGTTACGAGGGCGAGCACCCGGCGTCCATGCATGGCCAGCTGATGTCGGCGGCGTTCGCCTCGACCGTGGAGATGTCGTTCGAGGTCCGCGGTGGTCTGCTGATGCGGCAGATCCACCACTGGTCGGCCCTGATCTTCGTCGGCTCGATCGTGGTGCACATGTTCCGGATCTTCTTCACGGGCGCGTTCCGCAAGCCGCGCGAGCTCAACTGGATCGTCGGCCTGACCATGCTGATCCTGGCGCTGGCCGCCGGCTTCTCCGGCTACTCACTGCCGGACGACGTCCTGTCCGGCAACGGCCTGCGCATCATCGACGGCGTGGTGAAGTCGATCCCGGTGATCGGCTCGTTCATGTCGTTCATCGTCTTCGGCGCTGAGTTCCCGGGCGGGCACATCATCCCGCGGCTGTTCACCCTGCACATCTTCGTGATCCCCGCTCTGCTGATCTTGCTGATCGGGCTGCACCTGTTCCTGATGGTGCTGCAGAAGCACACCCAGTACCCCGGGGCCGGCCGCACCGACAAGAACGTCGTGGGCTACCCGGCGGCGCCGGTGTACGTCGCCAAGATGACGGGTAACTTCTTCATCATCGCCGGGGTGCTGACCCTGATGGGTGCGACGATGTCGATCAACAACGTGTGGAACTACGGGCCGTACGACCCGTCGCCGGTCTCGGCGGGCACGCAGCCGGACTGGTACATCCTGTTCGTCGACGGCGCGCTACGCCTCATGCCGGGGCCGGGCTGGGAGTGGGTCATCGGTGGGTTCACACTGAGCATGAACCTGCTGATCCCGGCGGTGATCGTGCCGGGCATCCTATTCACGCTCCTGTTCGCGTGGCCGTTCCTCGAGGCCCGCGTCACCGGGGACCACCGTGAGCACCACGTGCTCGACCGCCCGCGCAACCGGCCGGTGCGCACGGGTGTGGGTGTCGCGCTGCTCGTCGCCTTCATCGTCTGTGCCCTGGCCGCCACGAACGACCTCATCGCCACCCACTTCTCGCTCGACATCTTCGTGATCACCTGGGCGTTGCGCGTGCTGTTCTTCGTCGGCCCGGTGTTCGCGTTCTGGGTGACCAAACGTGTGTGCCTGGGGCTGCAGCGCAAGGACCGCGAGCTCGTGCTGCACGGGCACGAGTCGGGCCGCATCGTGCGCTTCGCGAACGGCGAGTACATCGAGGTGCACGCTCCGCTCGAGGAGGAGGAGCGCTGGCTGCGCGTCAACTACGACTCACCCGTCCCGCTGGAGATCCAGCCCGCCATGGACGCGCGCGGCGTCCGGCGCAAGGGCTACAAGTCCGACCGGCGCTGGCAGAGGCTGTCCCAGTTCTTCTACGAGGACCGGGTCGCGCCCGTCACGCCCGCCGAGCTCGAGGCCGCACACTCCCACGCGCAGCACGACGAGATCGAGGCGAAGGAGCCGACCGGCGCCGGCGCCGCAGGAGGGCGGCGGAAGCGCTAGCGCCAGGTCAGTCGTCGGATCCGGTCAGTCGTCGAGCCCGAGCGCGAACGCCTGCTCCAGGTCCGCCTTGGAGAAGGCGCGGAAGGCGATGAGGGTCTCGGTGTTCTGCACGCCGGACACCTTGTTCACCGTGTCGGACACGACACCGGCGAGCTGCTCGTGCTCGGGCACACGCACGATGGCGACGAGGTCGGCCTTGCCCGTCACGGAGAAGACCTCGCTCACACCGTCGATGTTCGCGACCTCCTGCGCGACCTCGGGGATGCGGGACGTCTCGGCGTCGATGAGGACGATCGCGGTCAGCATGCCGTCATCGTATCCACCTGCAGGGGGTTCTCGGTCTCCGGTGCGGGCGCGGCGTCAAGAACATCGTGCGCCGCGCCGATCTCGGTGCGTACGCGGTCCGACGCCCACGTCAGGTCCGCATGGGCGCCGGCCGCGCGCACCGGGCAGGCCCATGTGTCGCTGACGTGCACCAGGCGCACTCCCGGCGCGTCCAGCCAGGCGAGCAGCAGGTCGGTCTCCTCGGGGTGCGCGGCCGGCGCCGGCGCCACGGGCGGCTCGACGTGCTCCGCCGTCGTGCGCAGCGCGTCGACGAGGGGGAGCGGGTTCGCACCCGGCGCGGAGACGTCGGTGGCGGCGAGCCGGCCGTGCTTGATCACCACGATCTCCCAGCCCCCGGGCTTGCCCGGAGCGTCGCCGATGCCGGACGGGCGCGCCGCCACGAGCTCGGCGCAGCGGGCCAGCGGATCCAGTTTCTGCGCCCGGTGCGCACCCGAGACGAAGGCGCGCAGACGCCGCGTGACCTCGCCCGCCTCCTCGTACCGCTCCTGGTGGGCGAGCGTGGCTATCCGGTCGGAGAGCGCGCGCACTACGGGGGCGGGGTCACCGGTGAGGGCACGGCGGGCGGCGTCGGCCACACCCGCGTAGGACGTGTCGGGTGTCTCGGTCGCCACGCACGGGGCGGAGCAGCGGCCCATGCCCGCCAGGGCGCACGGGCTGCCGGGCCGCTTGGAGACCAGCGGGATGCGGGCGGTGCACTGGCGCAGGTTCAGGGCGTCGTGCAGGGCGTGCACGGCCTCCTGCGCCGTGCGGCGGGACCCGAAGGGGCCGATGTGCGCGGCGCCCGCCACGACGCCGCCCACGACCGACAGGCGCGGGTAGGCCTCGTCTGTCAGCCGCACCCACGAGTGCCGCTCCGGAAACTTCGAGCGTCGGTTGTAGCGCGGCGCGTGCTCCGTGATGAGCCGCAGCTCGCGCACCTGCGCCTCCAGCGGGGTGGCGCACGCGACCGGCGTGACCCGCTCGGCGATGCGCACCATCTCCGAGATCCGCCTCCGCTTCTCGGCGGCGGTGAAGTACGAGCGCACCCGCTTGCGGATGTTGACCGACGTGCCGACGTACAGCACCTCGTCGCCAGGCCCCCGGAACAGGTAGACGCCCGGAGCGTCGGGCAGGTCGTCGGCCAGGTGCCGCTTGCGGCGCACCTCGGGCGGCACCGGGTCGGCGGCCGTGGCGAGGTCCTCGAGGTGCGTGATCCCCATCGGCGCAAGGCGGTCGAAGAGCGCGTGCAGGACGTCGACGGTCGCGCGCGCGTCGGCCAGAGCCCGGTGGTCGGGGGAGACACTGGCGTGGAACAGGTTCGCGAGCGTGGACAGCTTGTGGTTGGGCGCCTCGTCGCGGGTAACCACGCGCCGGGCCAGGGGCACCGTGTCCACGACGGTGAACCCGGGCCACTCGTAGTCGAGCCGCGCGCACATGGCCTTCAGGAAACCCACGTCGAACGGCGCGTTGTGCGCCACCAGCACCGTGTCGCGCGCCCACTCGAGGAAGCTCGGCAGCACCAGCGCGATGTCCGGCGCGGTGGCGACCATCGCGTTGGTGATGCCCGTAAGGCGCGCGACGAACGCCGGGACGGGCTGTCCCGGGTTCACCAGCGACTGGAACTCGCCCAGCACCTCGCCGCCGCGCACCTTGACGGCGCCGATCTCGGTGATGCCGCCCTCTTTGGCGCTGGTTCCGGTGGTCTCCAGGTCAACCACCACGAAGGTCACGTCCCGCAGCGGCGTGCCGAGCTCCTCGAACGTTGCCTGGTATGCGGAAGCGGTGGTGCTCACGGAGCAGAGGCTAGCCGGAGACACTGACACGCTTGTTCGAGCCGCGCCGTCGTGCGGGGAAGGCGGCTATGAGGCCCAGCGCTCGCCGGTGAGCTGTTCGTAGATCTCCACGTAGCGGGCGCGGGTCTCCTTGACGACGTCGTCCGGGATCGCCGGGCCGGGGTACGTGCGGTCCCAGTCCGTGAGGGTCGAGGACCAGTCGCGCACGAACTGCTTGTCGTAGGACCACTGCTGCCGGCCCGGCTCGTACTCGCTCGCCTTCCAGAAGCGCGAGGAGTCCGGCGTCAGCACCTCATCAGCGAGCGTGAGGACGCCGTCTGCGTCGACCCCGAACTCGAACTTCGTGTCGGCGATGATGACGCCACGCTCGCGGGCGATCTCCGCCCCCCGGTCGTAGATCGCGAGCGTCAGGTCGCGCAGGCGGGTCGTGGTCTCCTCGCCCAGCTCCTCGGCGATCTCCTCGATGGAGACGTACTCGTCATGCCCCTGGTCCGCCTTGGTCGACGGCGTGAAGACGGGCCGCGGCAGGCGGTCGGCCTCCACCAGGCCGGGCGGGAATGCCACGCCGGAAACGCTGCCCGTCTGGCGGTAGCTGTCCAGGCCCCCGCCCGCCAGATACCCGCGCGCTATGCACTCGACCGGCAGGATCTCCAGCCGCTTGCACCGGATGGCGCGCCCGGCCCACTCCTCAGGCACTTCCTCGTTGATCACGTGGTTGGGCACCAGGTCGGCGAACTGCCGGAACCACCACAGCGACAGCTGGGTCAGGATCGCGCCCTTGTCGGGCACGGGCGTCGGCAGTACGACGTCGTACACCGACACGCGGTCGGAAGCCACCAGGATCACATCGTCGCCGTCCGCGTAGACCTCGCGAACCTTGCCCTTACGGATCAGTTCCACGGGCCCAAGGCTAACCCGGCCGCCGACACGCGCCGCCGCCGAACCGAAGGCTACGTGTCGATCCGGAGGCTGATCGACCGGCAACGTTCGGTTCGGCGGCCTTGGACGCGGGTCGGCGGCCGGGTCATGTGATGGTCGTTCCGGCTGCCAGGTCCAGGACGGCGTACCCGTGGCCGTCGAGGTGCACGACGCCGTTTCCGTCGCCGCCCGCCTCCACCTTGCAGCCCCGGGCGACGACCGGCCGGGCGCTCGCGGCGCCGTCGAGCGGGAGGCTGACGGCGGCCCGGCCCGGGTTGAGCACGACCGCGAGCGTGCCGCCCCGGAGGTAGGCCAGGGGGTAGGCGGTGGCCAGCACCTCGGTGGGCGCGGCGACGTCAAGGCGGTCGTCGTGATGCCGCAGGGCGATGAGCTCCCGCACCAGGTGCAGCAGCGAGCCGCTGTCCTCGAGCTGGCCGGCGACCGTGGGCCGGGCCGGGTCGGGATCCTGCGGGAGGTACGCGGAGGTCGCGGGACTGCCCGGGCCGAACGTGCCCGCCGGCAGGTCACCCCACTGCATGGGGGTGCGCGAGCCCGCCCGGTCGTACGTGGGGCTCAGGCGGGAGCCCTCCAGTGTCGGCGTGCCCGGCACGTACCGCATGCCGATCTCGTCGCCGTAGTAGACCGACGGCAGGGCAGGCCAGGTCATCGTGAGCACGTGGGCGACCCGGGCTTGCTCCGCGTCCCGGGCGCCCGCCACCAGCCGCGTGAAGTCGTGGTTCGACGTCGGCAGACCCACCACCCCGCCGCGCTCGGTGGCCGCTATGGCGTCCGCCGCGGCCTGCCACGCCTGGACGAACGTGCTCGCGTCCCCGGCGCCGTCCGCACCCGCCCAAGGAGGCAGATCGCCCCACGACGGGTTGACCGTCCCGGCGCCGTTGTTCCACAGCGACCGGAACGGGAGGCCGTCGTCGTCCCCGCCGAACTGCAGGAAGAAATCCACGTGGAAGCCCGCCGGGACGGCGACCCGCGGGTCGCCCCACTCGCTGATCAGCACGCGGCCCGGGTAGGTCGCGTCCAGCCAGGAACGCGTCTCGTGCCACAGGCGACTGGTCTCCACGTGGCCGGGGTCGTCCTTGACCAGCGACGACGCCATGTCGACGCGGAAGCCCGCGACTCCGAGGTCGAACCAGTACGCCATGATCTGGCGCAGCGCCGTCCGGTTGGCCAGCGGGCCGGGCGCGTCGACCGGCTGACGCCACGGCTCGGCCGGGTCGGGGCGCGCGTACCCGTAGTTCAGCGCGGGCTGCACGGGGAAGAAGTTGGGCCGGTAGTACCCGCCGCGCGCGCCCAGCCCGGGCTGGAAACCGTCCACGGGCACTTCGCTCCAGACGAAGCGGTCGTCCTCCGGGTCGTCGGCGGACGCCCGGAACCACGGGTGCTGGTCCGACGTGTGGCCCGCCACGAGGTCGAGCAGCACGGAGATGCCACGGCTCCCGGCCTCCTCGGTGAGCCGGGCCATGTCCTCGTTCGTGCCGTAGCGGGGCGCGACCTGGAAGAAGTCCGCGACGTCGTACCCGGCGTCGGCGAACGGAGAGACGAAGCACGGGCTGAGCCAGATCGCGTCCACACCCAGCCACGCGAGGTAGTCCAGCCGCTCGGTGATACCCGCGAGGTCACCGATGCCGTCGCGGTTCGCGTCCGCGAACGACTGCGGGTAGATCTGGTAGAGCACGGTGCGCCCCAGGCGCGAGGCGAGGTCCACGGCGGTCACCCGTCCCACCCTACGGAGAATTCCTCCATCTTCATCAGAGGGCGGACCTTCTCCGCCAGCGCGCCCGGCGCGACGTAGCGGCGCATCGCGTCGTCGGCCAGCTCGTTGCCGAGCGCGGCCATGATCATGCCCTGGTCCAGCGCCAGGTACCGCTGCGAGACCTGGCCGCTGCGCACCGCCACGGCGTCGTAGAAGCCGCCCGGGCCGTAGGCGTCGAAGTCTCGCGCGATGCGCCGCAGGTTCGCCATCGACTCACCGCGGGCGTACCGCAGCGCGAGGAACGACGCGTGCGGCGTCACGACGCCGTCGCCGTACTCAGTAGGTGCGGGGGAGCCGTCCCGGCAGCCCTCGTACGGCTGGTTGACGGCGGTGCGCTCCTGGTCCGAGGTGTAGCCCGGCCCGTCCAGCCCGAGCTGGTCGACGCCGTACTCGCGGTACCCGCCCGCCGGGTCGTTCGACGGCGAGAAGCCCCAGTATCCGTAGCCCGCCTCTCGCATGCCGTGCTCGATCTGCCCGCGCACGTACAACGGGTGGTTGCGGCCCCACGAGCGCGGCCCCCAAATCTCCTCGGGCACGAACAGCGGCACCATCAGCGCCTCGAACATGCTGCCGCCCCACGTCGGGACCACCCGCATGCCCCGGTACGGCAGGGCGCCCTCGAAGACGTCGACCCCCAGGTACTCCGCCCACTCGCCCGTCGGCCGCGTCTCGGTCCAGTCCCAGTCGCAGCTGTCGGGGAACGTGCGGTACGTGCCGAAGTAGTGCTTCGCCGGGATCTGCCCCTCGGCGATGCCCAGGTACGACGCGATCCGCGGCTCGGTGTTGAACGCGCCGTAGTGGTGGCCCGTGTACCAGACGTCGGCGCCCATCCCGCAGTAGTCGCCGGGCACCGGCGCCGTCTCCTGCGGGTCGGCGTCCCAGAACCCGCCGCGGATCTGGTTCTGCGCCGGGTCGTAGTAGCAGCCGAAGTCCATCCGCTCGCGGACGGCGTCCGCCGCTCCGGCGAGGGACGGCTCCGCGCGGCTCGCCAGCAGCAGGCCCGTGGCCAGCCAGCCGTTGTCCACGCTGGACAGGAACGGCTTGACCGGGTCGCCGCTCGTCGGGAACGTCGTGAGCTTGGCGCCCGTGGCCGGGTCGTACCAGTTGTAGAACATGCCGCTGGGCTCGTGCTTCTCCAGCCCGGCGACGGTGTCCAGGGTGGTCGCCAGCCGCTCACGCGCCTCGGCCCGCCCGATCAGCCCGACGTCGCGGGCCACGACCGTGCTCCACAGGTAGGCGCCGATGTTCGTCGGCGAGGTGTACCCGCCGCGGCTGCCCGGGTCGAGGTCGCCGCCGATGTTGTCGTCGGGCAGGCCCGTCTCCTCGACGACCAGGGCGTCGAAGGAACGCCACGTGTCGGCCGCCCAGGTGTGCAGCTGACGGCGGTCGCCGCCGGAGGTGCGTGGAGCCTCCACGGCGCTGGTGCTCCCGGTTGTGCTCCCGCTCGCCGGGACGGCGGTGAACGTCAGGGCGGCGACGGCGGCCGCCGCGACCACCGTCCTGTGCCTGCTGAGGTAGCTCCTCATGATGCGTCTCCTCTACGTCGTCGTAGTCGTGACAGGTCGTGCGGTCGGTGGACGGGCGGACGGCGTCGGCCGGGCCTCACGCGGGCAGCTCGCCCGTGCGCGCGACCTTGCCGAGCCACGCGAGGCTCGGCTTGGGCGTACGTTCGAACGTCGTGCGGTCGACGGCGACCAGCCCGAACGTGGGCCGGAAGCCGCTCATCCACTCGTAGTTGTCGAGCAGGGACCAGTGCAGGTAGCCCTCGACCCTGCAGCCACCGGCCATCGCCCGGGCCATGCCAGCGAGCGCCTCCCGGGTGTAGTCGATGCGGCGGGCGTCGTCGGCGGTGGCCATGCCGTTCTCGGTGACGATCATCGGGACCCCACCGGTGATGCGATGTGTGTATTCCAGGGCTTCGCCGAGCGCCTGGGGGTAGTACTCCCAGCCGGTCAGGGTGGTCTCGACGTCGTCGGCGACGGGCAGGGGTTCGCCGTCGGCCCCGATGATGGTGCGCAGATAGCTCTGCACGCCGACGAAGTCGTCGCCGCGCGCGACCTCGAGGAAGAAGTCCTCGCGGGGGTAGGCGTAGGCGTCGCGGGCGGCGTCGGCCCCGGGCGCCGCCTGGAACACCTGGTTGGCGATGGTCCAGCCGGCCCGGACGTGTCCGAGGCCGTGCAGGATCTCGACGGCGCGGCGGTGCGCGGTGGCCTGGACCTCGGACGCCGCCTGGTCGGGGGCGGCGAGCCCCGCGGCGTCGAGGTTGGTGCGGCGGCTCGCGCCGAGCATCATCGAGGTGATGTTGGGCTCGTTGATCGTGACCACGTGTCCGACGTCGCCCAGGATCTGCGTGGCCGTCTCGACGTAGCGGCTGAACGTGTCGACGGCGTCGGGCGCGAACCAGCCGCCGCGCTCGGCGAACCACCGGGGGAGCGTGAAGTGCAGGAGCGTGACCACCGGTGTCACGCCCGCGGCCAGGCACGCGTCGATCATGCGCCGGTAGTGCGCGAGCTGGGCCCGCGAGATCTCGCTCTCGGCGGGCTCGATGCGCGCCCACTCGATCGAGAAGCGGTACGCGTTCAGGCCGGCGTCAGCGAGCAGTTGAACGTCCTCGGGGTAGCGGTGGTAGCTGTCGACGGCGTCGCCGGAGCTCTCCGCGCACAGCGTCCCGGCGACGTGCTCCTTCGCCCACCAGTCGCTGTTGACGTTGCCTCCCTCGATCTGGTGCGCGGCGGTCGAGGCGCCCCACAGGAAGTCGGGTGCGGTGGGCAGCGTGATCTGTTCGGTCACGGATAGCTCCTACTTGAGTCCGGTGGTCGAGATGCCCTGCACGATGTGCCGCTGCAGGACGAGGAAGACGATGAGGATGGGCAGCACGATGACCGTCGCGCCCGCGACCAGCAGGCCGTACTGCACGGTGTTCTGGCCGGTCGAGTAGAGGGCGAGTGCCACGGGCAGCGTGTACCTGTCGGCGGACTGCACGGCGACCAGGGGCCACAGGAAGTTGTTCCAGGACCCGAGGAACGTGAGGATGCCGAGCGTCGCCAGCGCTGGCCTGGCCTGCGGCAGCACGATGCGGAAGAACGTGCGGAACTCGCCCGCGCCGTCGACGCGTGCGGCGTCGAGCAGCTCGTCCGGGACGTCGAGCATGAACTGCCGCATCAGGAACACTCCGAACGGCGCCGCCAGGAACGGGAGGATCAGCGCCGCGTAGGTGTTGATCAGGTCCAGGTTGGCCACCAGCACGAACAGGGGCACGAACGTGACCATGCCCGGGACCATGAGCGTGCCCATGACCAGGGCGAACAGCATCCGTTTGCCCGGGAAGTCGAGCTTCGCGAGCGCGTAGCCGACCATGGCGCTGAACAGGACCGACCCGACGGTCACGAACAGCGCGACGACCACCGAGTTGAGGAAGTAGCGCGGGAAGCTCAGCGTGGCGAACAGCTCGGTGTAGTTCGCCCAGGTCACCTGGTCGGGGATCAGGGTGGGCGGGAACTGCCGGATCTCGCCCTCGGGCTTGACCGACGAGAGGACCATCCATACGAGTGGCCCGATCGAGGCCGCGAGGCCGATCAGGAGCGCGACGTTGAGGAGGACCGCGCGCGGGGTGAAGCGGCGCACGCGGGGCGCGTCGGTGGCGCGGTCGGTCGCCGGCGACGTCATCACTTCTCCGTCCTGAGCAGGCGGAACTGGAGGTAGGACAGGATCACGATGGCGACGAACAGCACGTAGCTCATCGCCGCCGACAGGCCGTAGTTGCCGAACCCGAACTGGTTGAAGATCTCGTAGGCCACCGAGTTGGTGGCGCCGAGCGGCCCGCCCTGCGTCATGACGAACGGTTCCTCGAAGAACTGCAGGTAGCCGATGCCGGTGATGACCGCGCAGAACAGCAGCGTTGGCCGCAGCAGAGGGACCGTGATGGACCGGAACTGCCGCACGGGGCCCGCGCCGTCGATGGCGGACGCCTCGTACACGTCGCGGGGGATGCCCTGCAGGCCGGCCAGCAGGATGACCATCAAGTACCCGACGTTGCGCCAGGTGGCCATCACGATGAGTGACGGCATGGCCCAGGCCTCGTCGGTGAGCCAGCGCGGCCCGTCGATGCCGACGACGCCGAGCGCGGAGTTCACGAGCCCGAAGTCGGGCTGCAGCAGGAACCGCCACACGACCGCCACCGCGACGATCGACGTCACCACGGGAGCGTAGAAGCCGACGCGGAACACCGACCGGAACCACACCAGGCCCGAGTTCAGCAGCACCGCCAGCAGCAGCGCGATCCCGAGGGTCAGCGGCATGGCCACGCCCACGAAGTAGATCGTGTTGCCGGCGGCCTGCTGGAACTTCGGGTCCGCGAGGACCTCGACGAAGTTGTCGAACCCCACGAAGTTCACGGCCCACGTTGTCCGGAGGTCGGCGCCCCGCATGTCGGTGAACGCCATGTACAGCGACGACACGACCGGCAGCAGCATGAAGACGGCGAACAGCGCGGTGAACGGCAGCGCGAAGCCCCAGGCGGTGAGGCCCGTGCGGCGGCGGCGTGCGGAACTACGCCGCATCGGGGCCGCCGCAGAAGGAACGGGCGCAGAGGGGACGGGCGCAGAGGGGACGGGCGCTGTGGAGACGGTCACGGGTCAGTCCAGACCCGTCCCGATGGAGGTCGCGGCGTCCTGCATCTGCTTCGCCGCGTCCTCGGGGCTGAGGTCACCGGCGATGACCTGCTCGATGACCAGGTCGAGCTCGTGCTCGATCTCGGCCCACGTCGGGATCGCCGGGGTCGAGCGCGCGGTCTCGAGCACGTCCTGGTAGACGGCGACCGCCTCGTCGTCGGCCAGCGCCGGGTCGTCCCAGGAGGTCTGGACCGCGGGCAGGTCGCTGGAGATCCCGAACCAGTCGACCTGGGTGGCCGGGTCGGTGGTGAACTGGACGAACTTCCAGGCGGCGTCGGGGTTCTCGGCGTCGGCAAGGACGGCGAGGTTGGAGCCGCCGATGAACGACCCGGTCGCCTCGTCCTCGGGCAGCGGGGCCACGCCGAACTTGTCCGCGAAGTCGTCGCCCGCCGTCGTCAGCAGGTTCGCGCGCTCCCAGGGGCCCGACACGAACGAGCCGAGATCGGCGTCGATGAAGTTCTGCACCTTCTCGTCTTCGACGAGCACCGGCGGCGCGAGCCCGTCGCGCATGAACGACGAGTAGTACTCCAGCGCCTTGACCTGGGCGTCGTTGTCGAGGGTGAAATCGCCGGCGGCATCCATGATCTCGCCGCCGGCCTGCCAGTAGAACGGCAGGTACATGAGGGCCGTCGAGTTGCCGCGTGTCTGCAGCGCGATGCCGTGCTCGGCACCGGCGTCCTGCAGCCCGGCCGCGAAGGCGGTCAGGTCGGCCCAGGTCTTCGGGGCCGCCAGGCCCTCCTTGTCCGCGAGGTCCTTGCGGTAGTACAGGACGCGCGTCTCCACGTACCAGGGCACGCCGTAGGAGGTCCCGTCGACCACCGTGGTGTCCCAGGCGCCCGGGAAGAAGGCCGCGGAGTCGATCTCCTGAGGGGTGGGCGCGAGGCCGCCGAGCTCCACGAACCCGCTCACGAGCGTGGTGCCCACCTGCATGACGTCGGGCACCTCGCCGGTGGCGATCGCCGTGTTGATCTTCTCGGTGGACGACTCCCACGGGACCGGCGTGACGTTCACCGTGACGTCGGGGTTGTCGGCCTCGAACTGCTCCGCGAGCTCGGGCAGCAGCTCACCCTCCGTGCCCATCGCCCAGACCTCGATGGTGCCGGTCGCGGGGCCGTCCGGGATGCTGTTCGTGCTGCCGCCGGAGCCTTCTGCCGTGGTGCCGGCCTCGTCGCTGCGGCCGCACCCGGTGAGGGCGAGGGCCAGCGTGAGGGTCGACGCCGTCGCCGCTGCGACGAGGCGAGGTGTCCTGTTCACGATCACTCCTTTGTTGATCCGTGCTTGTTCCGTGCTTCTTGATCCGTGCTGACCAGCTGTTCCGAAATTTCGAAGCCTGGTCTCGGAAAGACCCGGGGGAGGTTAGACGTGGCTGCAGTGCCTGTCAATGGCCGCTGGGACCTGGTGCCGCCGCGATTCCGGCGTATGCGGTGGGATCGGCTACGCTCCTGATTTCGGAAACTGATCTCGGAACTCATCCCGCGAGAACCTGACGGAGGACCCATGACGCAGGACCAGCCCCGCATCCCGCTCGCCGTGGTCGCGGCGGAGGCAGGCGTCTCGGTCCCCACGGTCTCCAAGGTCCTGAACACGCGGCCCGACGTCGCCGGCGCCACCCGCGCCCGGGTCACCGAGGTGCTCGAACGGCACGGTTTTGTCGTCCGGCCGCCGTCGGCCAAGCCCACCGGGATGATCGACGTGCGCATCGTCGACTTCGAGGGCACCTGGTCGGAGGCCGTGGTGCGGGGTGCCGTCGCCGGCGCGCGGCGGTTCGGCCTGGACGTCGTCCTCGCGGTCGAGCCCGATCCGGACGACTGCAGCTCCTGGGTGCGGCACGCGCTGGAGCGCGGCACCGACGGCCTGGTCAGCATCGTCGCGGTGCCCGACGCCGAGGCGCGCCGCGCGCTGGAGAAGACCGGCACGCCGCTCGTCGTCGTCGACCCGCGGCAGCGGCCGCCCGAGGGGATGCTCAGCGTGGGGGCGACCAACTTCCAGGGCGGGCTGGAGGCCACCGCGCACCTCCTGTCGCTCGGCCACCGCCGCATCGCCACCATCACCGGGGCGCTCGAGCAGGACAACGCCATCGCCCGGCTCGCGGGCTACCGCGCCGCCATGATCCGGGCGGGGGCGCCCACCGACGACGAGCTCGTGTACGTCGGCGCCTACGGAGTGACCTCCGGCTACGAGGGGGCCCAGCGCCTGATGGCCCTGGACGATCCGCCCACCGCCATCTTCGCCAGCAGCGACGACACGGCGCTCGGTGCCCTGCGGGCGCTGCGCGAGGCCGGGCTCGTGGTGCCCCGCGACGTCTCGCTCGTCGGCTTCGACGACCTGCCCATCGCCCCGTGGATCGACCCGGCGCTCACCACCGTGCGGCAGCCGCTGGCGGAGATGGGCGCCACCGCCGTCGACCTCGTGCACCGGGCGCGCACCGCCAGCGGCCACACTCTCCGCACGGAGCTGGCCACCACCCTGGTGGAGCGCTCCTCGACGGCCACCCCGCCCACCTGACCCCTCTTAGTTGTGGGATCGTTGCGCCTCAATCGGACACGAAGTCGCAACGGTCGCGCTCACAACCAAGATCTCTGGGCGGGTCAGCGCTTCGGGCGGTGGGGCTTCTCCACCTCCGGGAGCGGGAGGCCGCCCGGGCCCTCCTCCGCCGCGGGGATGGGGGGCTCGCCGCGCGCCGTGCGCTCCTTCGCGCTGGCCGCGTACGCGTCGACGTACTCCTGGCCGGACAGCGCGAGGATCGCGTACTCGATCTCGTCGGCGACTGCGCGCAGCACGAACTTGTCGGTCTCCATGCCCTTGTACCGGCTGAAGTCGAGGGGCTCGCCGATCACCGCGCCGAGCGGCATGAAGGTGGGCAGGCCCTTCCCGGGCGGCTGCGCGACGTCGGTGTCGACCATGGCGACGGGGATCACCGGGGCGCCTGACTCGAGCGCCATCCGGGCCACGCCCGTCTTCGCCTTGTACAGGCGGCCGTCGGGGCTGCGGGTGCCCTCGGGGTAGATGCCGAACAGGCTGCCCTCGCGCAGCACCCGCAGGCCGGTGCGCAGCGCCGCCTCGCTGGCGGCTCCGCCGGAGCGGTCCACGGGGATGACGCCGATGCCCGTCATGAACCAGGCGACGATCTTGCCCTTGAGGCCCTTGCCCGTGAAGTAGTCGGACTTGCCGAGGAAGGTCACCCGGCGCGGGATCACGAGCGGCAGGATGAACGAGTCGATCACCGCGAGGTGGTTGCTGGCCACGATCGCCGGGCCCGTGCGCGGCACGTTGCGGGCACCGATGACCCACGGCTGGTACGCCAGGCGCAGCCACGGGCCCACCAGCAGGTTCCGCATCACCCAGTAGAACAAAATTCCTCCTCAAGACCCGGCCCCGTGGGCCCCCCGACGACAATAGAGTGTGCCCATGGCCGCATCGAACACCGACGACCGCGACGACGACGTGCCCGGCGACACCCCACGAGAGCTGGGCGACGACGACGTGGCCTCGCGCTGGGCCGACATCGTCGCCACGCTCGGCGACATCGACGTCTCCCGGGCTGACGACCGGGCCGGCGATCCCGCGAAGCCTGCCGAATCCTCTCAGACTTCGCGGCCCGATGACGAGAGCGCCGCCGCCGACCCCGCCTCGGAGCGTGCCTCCGGCCGGCCCTCGGACCCCGCTGCCGACCCCGCTGCCGACGAGCCGGAGACCGAGTCGCGCGTGATCATGCCGACGGGCCCGCGAGACTGGCCGCTGTCGCCCGAGGCCGAGGCGCTCGAGGAGGAGGAGTCCCACTTCACGCCACCGGAGCCGCCGCCGCTGCTGTCCCGCGACCCGCTGCTCACCATGGCCTGGAGCTTCGTCGTGGGAGTTCCCGTGCTGGCGGTGGTCGGGGTCGTCGTCTCGGCGGCCGTGCCGGCGCTGTCGATCCCGCCGCTGGTCGGGCAGATCGGCCTCGGCCTGTTCGTGGCGGGACTGGCCGTGCTGATCTGGCGTATGCCGCACCAGCGGGACCCGGACGACGACGGCCCTGGCGCCGTCGTCTGACCGCCGAAGTAGAACCGTGGCGAGATAGGACTGCGGCGAGATCGAACCGCAGCGAAGGTTGCGGTTCGATCTCGCCACGGTTCTACTTCGCCCTGGTTCTACTTCGCCCTGGTTCTACTTCGCCCTGGTTCTACTTCGCCCTGGTTCTACTTCGGCGCTCGGGTCTGGTCTCAGCGGCGGGCGAGGTCCGCCGCGCCCACTATGCCGGCCTCGTTGCCGTGCTCGGCCAGCTCGATCTTCGCCACGGGACGGTGCCCCATCGCGGACAGCTGGGCCTCGAATCCCCGGCGCACCGGGCCGAGCAGCAGGTCGCCCGCCGCCCCGACGCCGCCGCCGATGACGATCAGCTCCGGGTCGAGAAGGGCCGCCACCGACGCCGAGCCCTCGCCGATCCAGCGCCCGAGGGTCGCGAGCAGCTCGACCGACAGCGGATCGCCTTCCTGGGCGGCCTCGGTCACCATCTTGCCCCGGATCTCCTCAGGGTCGCCGCCGGCCAGCTCCAGCAGCCGGGCGGCCTGGTCCACACGCGCGACGGCGGCGTGCTGCGCGTCGCGCTCGAGCGCGCTGCCCGAGGCGTACTGCTCCCAGCAGCCCTCGTGCCCGCAGCCGCAGTAGTGCCCTTCCGGAACCACTCGCATGTGCCCGACCTCCGCGGCCATGCCCCACTTGCCGCGCACGAGCTCCCGCTCGGAGATCACGGCGCCGCCAAGACCGGTGCCGATGGTCAGCATCAGCATGTCCGTGGCGTCCCGGCCCGCGCCGAACCGGAACTCGGCCCAGCCGGCGGCGTTCGCGTCGTTCTCCACCACGATGGGGAGGTCGGCGTCCACCAGCTCGGCGACCTTCGCGGCCAGCGGGTACTCCCGCCAGGCGATGTTGGGGGCGAAGTTCACGGAGGTCCGGTCCGGACTGACGAAGCCGGCGGCGGCGAGCCCGATCGCGCCCACCTCGTGCTCCTTGACCAGCTCGTTGCAGGCGTCGGCGATCGCTCTGTCGATGTGCGCGACGTCGTCGGCGTCGGTCTCCCGGCGCACCTGGGCGAGGATCTTGCCCTCCTCGTCGACGACTCCCACAGCGATCTTCGTGCCGCCGATGTCGACCCCGATGGCGTGCATTCGTCCTCACGTTCTCTCGTTGCACGACGGTCCTGCGGGCCGTCGAAAAGGAGGTTGCACCGAGTAGGTGCGCACAACCAGGGTAGCGACCGCTCGAGGTGCAACACGCGGCGTCCGTTTCCCGGTATCTTTGCAGGCACGGTCAGTACTGCCACTGGAGTCAGAATGGACGAGATCTTCAGCCCGATTCTTATCGAGCTACCCCCCACCTCCAATCTCAACGATGTTCTCGCGGAGCGTGTCGGCGCCGGTGCCGACAAGCCGATGATGGAGGTTCCCACCGGTAAGGGTGAGCCCTGGCGGGTCGTCACGGCCGGCCAGTTCGACGCCGAGGTGGTCGCCGTGGCGAAGGGCCTCGTCGCCCGCGGGATCGAGCCCGGGGACAGGGTCGGCATCATGTGCCGCACGCGGTACGAGTGGGCGGTGCTGGACTTCGCGGCCTGGGCCGCCGGCGCCGTCCCGGTCCCGGTCTACGAGACCTCCTCGGCCGAGCAGGTCGAGTGGATCCTGTCGGACGCCGACGTGAAGCTGGTCTTCACCGAGACCGCTGCCAACGCCGACACGGTCGCGGAGGTGCGCGCAGCCTGCCCGCACGTGACCGACGTGCTCGTCATCGACGACGGCGCGCTGGACGCGGTGGTGGCCGAAGGCACCGACGTGCCCGATGCCGAGATCGCCCGCCGCCGGGGCCTCGACGACCTCGACGACCTCGCCACGATCATCTACACGTCGGGTACCACGGGCCGCCCGAAGGGCGCCGAGCTGACCCACCGCAACTTCGCGTCGCTCGCCGTGAACGCGGTCGAGGCCGTGCCGGAGGTGTTCGCCAAGGAGGGCGGACGCACCCTCCTGTTCATCCCCATGGCGCACGTGTTTGCGCGCTACGTCCACGTGCTCGCGGTGGCGGGCGGTGTGGTCACCGGGCACTGGGGTGACACCAAGACGCTGGTCGACGGCCTGGGCGAGTTCAAGCCGACGTTCATCCTCGCGGTGCCGCGGGTGTTCGAGAAGGTCTACAACACGGCTGAGCAGACGGCGGCGGCCGGCGGCAAGTCGAAGATCTTCCATTGGGCCACGGCGACGGGCATCGCGTGGTCGCGGGCGCTGGACACGCCGTCGGGCCCGAGCCTCGGCCTGAAGCTGCAGCACGCGGTCGCCAGCGCGCTGGTGTTCTCGAAGCTGCGGGCCAAGCTGGGTGGTCAGGCGGAGTTCGCGGTCTCGGGCGGCGGCCCGCTGGGCGAGCGCCTCGGCCACTTCTACCGTGGCCTGGGCCTCACGGTGCTTGAGGGCTACGGCCTCACGGAGTCCACGGCGCCGGCAACCGTGACCCGCCCGACGGCGACGAAGATCGGCACGGTCGGCCCGCCGCTGCCGGGCTGCGCCGTCAAGGTCGCGGCGGACGGCGAGATCCTCCTCAAGGGCTCGAACATCTTCCGGGGGTACCACAACAACGAAGCCGCCACCGCGGAGTCGTTCACCGAGGACGGCTGGTTCCGCACCGGCGACCTGGGCGTTCTGGACGACGACGGGTTCCTCATGATCACCGGCCGCAAGAAGGAGATCATCGTCACCGCGGGGGGCAAGAACGTGGCACCCTCGCTGCTCGAGGACCGGATCCGGGCGCACGCCCTGGTCAGCCAGTGCGTGGTGGTCGGGGACGCCAAGCCGTACATCGGGGCGCTCGTCACGCTCGACGAGGAGGGCCTGCCGGGCTGGCTGAAGATGCACGGCAAGCCCGCCATGTCCGTCGACGAGGCCAGGAAGGACCCCGACGTCCTCGCCGCGCTGGACGCCGCCGTGCAGCGCGCCAACAAGGCGGTCTCGAAGGCCGAGTCGATCCGCAAGTACACCGTGCTGCCGACCGACCTGACCATCGAGAACGGGTACCTCACGCCGAAGCAGAGCGTGAAGCGCGCGGTGTTCCTGAAGGACTTCGACCAGGACGTCGAGCGGTTGTATGCGGACAAGAACAAGGACAGCCTGCACCTGATCGGCTGACGGGCCTGACCGGCTGGCCTGGTCGGTCAGCGGGTTCCGACTTCGGTCGGTTGCATGCGAAGCGCAGTGACCGATCTCATCTCGGGGCCGGTGCATCCGACCGAAGTCCCGACGGCCGCGCCAGTCGTGCCCTACCTCGTCGTGAGGGCGATCCAGGTGTCCGGCGGTAGTTCGGGGCGGCCCGGCACGGCCCGGTGCTCCTCGGTCCACGCCTGCCCGACGGCGTCGGTCGCCACCGCCCGCCAGAAGTGCACGGCCGGCTGGTTGGCGTCCTGGAACGCGATCTCCCAGCGCCCCGGGAAGCTCGCCAGGACCTGCGCCGCGAGCTGTCGGCCGACGCCGGTCCGGCGCGCCCCGCGCACCACGAAGAACGAGCTGAGCACGCGGGTCGGGCCGTCGAGCCCTCGCACCAGCGCGAACCCGACCGGCGACGCCGGGGCGCCGTCGGCGGGCTCCAGGTGGGCGAGCAGCCCGCGCCAGGCCGGGTCGGTGAACGCGGCGTCGAGCCGTTCACGCCGGAACTGGCCGCTCGGGTCGGGCAGGGCTCCCGAGACCTCGGACATGTCATGCCGGAACAGGAGCCAGAGCCGCTCCAGGACCGGGTGGTCGGCGGGCGCCGTCGGGCGGATGGTGAGGCGTGCGGGCGGGGAGCCGTTGGTCAGCAGGGAGTTCGTCATAACGAAAAGTCTCCCGGGCCACTAGGCACCGGGAGACTCAAGAGAATTCTCTCACGAGCCACCGACCGGAGTCGAGACGCAAGTTGCGCGTCACACCCGTCGGCGTGGAACCGCACCGTGCACGTCACCGCCAGCGTCGACCCGAAAGTTGCGTGTCGATCGGCGCTCGCATCGACCCGCAACCTGCGGTTCGGCGCCGGTGGTGCCACGCGCAACTTGCGGTTCGGCGTGCCGGGGTGCTGGCGGACGCCGTCCGGCAGGGTGCTCATTCACCGGACGTGCCGGGCGGGGGTGCCAGGCGTCAGTAGGATGACGACGAAGGGTGCCGCGCGGGCGATCGCCGGCCATGGCGCCCCAGAAATTTCCCTGATGAGAGGTGCTCCTCCGATGGCTGTTCGTCGTGTGGCCCTGCTGACCGCCGGCGGCTTCGCGCCCTGCCTGTCGTCCTCGGTTGGCGGCCTGATCGAGCGTTACACCGAGCTCGACCCCGAGATCGAGATCATTGCCTACCTGCACGGCTACCACGGCCTGCTGACCGGCAACAAGATCGAGATCGACGAGGACGCTCGCAAGCAGGCCCCGATCCTGCACCGGTTCGGCGGCTCGCCGATCGGCAACTCCCGCGTGAAGCTGACCAACGTCAAGGACGCGGTCAAGCGCGGCCTGGTCAAGGAAGGCCAGGACCCGCTGCACGTGGCCGCCGAGCAGCTGAAGGCCGACGGCGTGGACGTCCTGCACACGATCGGCGGTGACGACACCAACACGACGGCCGCCGATCTCGCGGCCTACCTGCACGAGAACGGCTACGAGCTCACCGTGGTAGGCCTGCCGAAGACGATCGACAACGACGTGGTGCCGATCAAGCAGTCGCTCGGCGCGTGGACCGCCGCCGAGGAGGGCGCGAAGTTCGCGGCCAACGTCATCGGCGAGAACCGCGTGGGCCCGCGCATGCTCATCGTGCACGAGGTCATGGGCCGGCACTGCGGCTGGCTGACCGCCGCGACCGCCGGGAAGTACCGCGAGTGGCTCGACGAGCAGGAGTGGGCTCCGGCCCTCGGCCTGTCCCGCGAGCGCTGGGACGTGCACGCGGTGTTCCTGCCCGAGCTGGAGATCGATCTCGAGGCCGAGGCCAAGCGCCTGCGCGGCGTCATGGACGAGATCGGCAACGTCAACATCTTCCTGTCGGAGGGCGCGGGCATGCACGAGATCGTGGCCCAGCTCGAGGCTGCCGGCGAGACGGTCGAGCGCGACCCGTTCGGGCACGTGAAGCTCGACACGATCAACCCGGGCCAGTGGTTCGCGAAGCAGTTCGCGGAGAAGCTGGGTGCGGAGAAGACGATGGTGCAGAAGTCGGGCTACTACTCGCGCGCCGCGGCCGCGAACAGCGACGACCTGCGCCTGATCAAGTCGATGACCGACTACGCGGTGGAGTGCGCGCTGCGCGGCGAGTCCGGCGTCATCGGCCACGACGAGGAGGACGGCGACCGCCTCAAGGCGATCGCGTTCCCGCGGATCGCCGGCGGCAAGGCGTTCGACGTCTCGCAGGAGTGGTTCGGCGAGCTCCTCGCGGACATCGGCCAGCCCCTCGTGCCGGCCGCTCTGGCGGAGCACTGACCACCGTGCGGGCACCACACCGGCCGGTGCACCAGGCACGCCGATGAGTACCGTCACCGATCCGGCCGAGCGGTCGGCGGGCCCCGAGCGATCGGCGGGTCCGGCGGGCCTGGACCACTACCGCACGCTCGAGGCGCGGCAGCAGCCGACCTGGCCGGACGCCGACGCGCTCGCGGCGGCGACCGGCCGGCTGGCCCAGGCGACGCCGATCGTGGTGCCCGCACAGGCCGACACCCTGACCGAGCGGCTGGCCGCCGCCGGCCGGGGTGAGGCGTTCCTGCTCCAGGGCGGGGACTGCGCGGAGACGTTCGCCGAGGCGAACGCCGACCGCATCCGCAACAAGGTCCGCACCATCCTGCAGATGGCGGTGGTGCTGACGCACGGCGCCAGCACGCCCGTGGTGAAGATGGGCCGCATGGCGGGCCAGTACGCCAAACCGCGCTCCAGCGACACGGAGACGCGCGACGGCGTCACGCTGCCCGCCTACCGCGGCGACATGATCAACGGCTTCCCGTTCACGCCGCAGGACCGTATCCCCGACCCGGAGCGGCTGGAGCAGGCCTACCGGATCTCGTCGGCGACGGCGAACGTGGTGCGAGCCTTCACGCAGGGCGGCTTCGCCGACCTGCGGCAGGTGCACGAGTGGAACCGCGGCTTCATGCGCAACCCCGCCTACGCGCGGTACGAGAAGACGGCGGACGAGATCGACCGCGCCATCCGGTTCATGCATGCGTGCGGCGCCGACTTCGACGCCCTGCGCACCGTCGAGTTCTTCCTGAGCCACGAGGCCCTGGTGCTCGACTACGAGCGCGCACTGACCCGCACCGACCAGCGCACGGGCCGCGCCTACGACACCAGCGCGCACTTCCTCTGGATCGGGGAGCGCACCCGCCAGCTCGACGGTGCGCACGTCGACTTCATGGCCCGCATCGCCAACCCGATCGGCGTGAAGCTCGGCCCGACGACGACGCCGCACGACGCCCTGGCGCTCACCGAGCGGCTGAACCCCGAGAACGTCCCCGGACGGCTCACGTTCGTCACCCGCATGGGCGCCGGGCAGGTCCGGGACGTCCTGCCGGCTATCGTCGAGGCCGTGACCTGGTCCGGCGCGAACGTCACGTGGGTGACGGACCCGATGCACGGCAACACGATCACGTCCGACAGCGGCTACAAGACGCGCCGCCTCACGGACGTGCTCGACGAGGTGGCCGGTTTCTTCGAGGTGCACCGGGCGCTGGGCACCGTGCCGGGCGGCCTGCACATGGAGCTCACGGGCGACGACGTCACCGAGGTGCTCGGCGGGTCGGAGGAGATCTCCGACGCCGGTCTGGCCCTGCGTTACGAGACCCTCGTGGACCCGCGCCTGAACCACCAGCAGTCACTGGAGCTGGCGTTCCAGGTGGCGGAGATGCTCCGCCAGTAGCCGCTTCGTTGTGAGCGCGATCGTTGCGCCCAAACCGGGCAGGTAGTCGCAACGATTGCGCTCACAACAAACGTCAGAGCTGCGTCTGCGCCACCCGGCGCACCGCGGCGCGCTTGCCGTTGATCAGTGCGTCCACCGGCAGCTCGCCGAGCTCGTCGTTCGGCGTGAACAGCCACTCGAGGATCTCCTCATCGGCGAACCCGGCGTCCGACAGCACGATCACGGTGCCGCGCAGGGTCGGGATCACGCCGGGGCGGCCGTCGACCTCCGGCAGCACGAACTTCGCGGGCACCTGGAAGGCCTTGTTGGGGCCGCGCTTGATGCCCACCACGTACCGGTCGCGAACGAGGCCGCGGGCCTTGCCGACCTCGATGTCGAGGGTCTCGGCGAGGTCGGGCAGGGTCAGCCATTCGCCCACGAGGGCGTCGAGATCTGTCACGGTAGAAAGCGTACGGCGTGGGCGCGAGGCCGGCGCACGGCAACGATCCGGCAACGGCCCGCGGTCCACTATGGGCGTTTCATTCAGCGCGTGGGTGGTCACCCGTACACTCCCAACGTGGCTCAGGTGACGGCAGACTCTCTCATCGGCCGCCTGGTCGACGGGCGGTACGAGATCGTCGCGCGCGTGGCGCGGGGCGGGATGGCCACGGTCTACCGCGCGCAGGACACGCGCTTGAACCGCGAGATCGCCCTGAAAGTGATGCATCCGCACCTGGCCGACGGCGACCAGGCGGCCAGCTTCCGCCAGCGTTTCGAGCGCGAGGCGCGCTCCGCGGCGGGCCTGCAGCACCACGGCGTCGTCGCCGTCTACGACCAGGGCACCGACGGCGACATGCGCTACCTGACCATGGAGTACGTGCCGGGTACCAACCTGCGCCAGCTGATCCGCGACGGCGACCTCACGCTGCGCCGCACGTTCGCGATCCTGGACGTCGTGCTGTCCGCGCTGGCGGCCGCGCACACCAAGGGCATAGTGCACCGCGACATCAAACCCGAGAACGTGCTGCTGGAGGAGGGCACCGGCCGCCCCAAGGTGGCCGACTTCGGCCTGGCCCGCGCGATCTCCGAGGTGTCGAACACGACCACGGGCACCGTGCTGGGCACCGTCGCCTACCTGGCGCCCGAGACCATCTCGACCGGGCACGTCGACGCGCGCGCCGACGTGTACGCGGTGGGGATCCTCGCGTTCGAGATGTTCACGGGCCGTCTGCCGCACCAGGGGGAGGGGCCCATCCAGGTCGCCTTCGCGCACGTCAACAGCGACGTGCCGCCCGTCAGCGCGTTCGCCGGCCACCTGGGCCGCCCGCTGGACCTGCTGGTCCGCGCCCTGACGGCGCGCGACCCGGGCCAGCGCCCGCGCGACGCCTCGGTGGCCCTCGACGCGCTGCGTAACACGTTCCGGCAGATCCCGAACGAGGTGCTGGACATCCCTGCCAAGGCCGCGCCACCGCCGTCGGCGGCGGCAGTGAAGGCAGCGCGTACCGCCGTGGTGGAGCGGCCGCCCGCCGGGCAGTGGGCGGCCCAACGGCCGCCCGCGCCTCCCGTGCAGACGGAGGCGGCACCGGCGCGGCGACGGCGCGGCGGGCGGATCCTGCTGGCGGTCGCGGTGGTGGCGGTCCTGCTCGGCGCCTGGTGGTACACGGAACAAGGCCCCGGCGCCTACGCGGTGGTGCCCGACGGCGTCGTGGGCGTCACCGCGCAGGAGGCCGAGGACGTGCTGACCGAGGCGGGGTTCACGCCGTCGAGCGTGAAGCAGCACGACTCCGAGGTGCCCGAGGGCGAGGTGATCTCGGTGGAGCCGGCCGAGGGGCTGCGCTGGGAACGCGACCGCCCCGTGCGCCTGGTGGTCTCGCTCGGGGAGGAGCTCGCAGAGGTGCCGGCGGGCCTGGTCGGCATGCGCGAGCGCGACGCGCGCACCGCTCTGAGGGACGCGGGCCTGAGCGATGTCGAGGTCTCCCGCGAGTACACGAACGACGCCGTGGCCGGTGAGGTCATCTGGGCCTCGGTGCGCGACGGCGACATGGTCCCGACGGACGAGCACGTGCGGCTCACCGTGTCCGACGGGCCGCCGCCCGTGACTGTGCCAGACGTCGCCGGCCTGGGGGTCGACGACGCCATCGGCGCGCTGGGCGCCGAAGGGCTGAAGGTGGCGCGTGAGGACCGCTTCAACAAGGAGACGCCGGCCGGCACCGTGATCCGGACCCAGCCCGGCGGTGGCAGGGGCGCCGCGCAGGGCAGCACCGTCACCGTCTTCGTCAGCAAGGGCCCGGAGGGCAGCGTGCCCGACGTCGTCGGCCTGTCCGTCGAGGACGCCACGGCTGTGCTCAAGGAGGCCGGTTACACGGTGGCGGTGCGCGGCTTCGGCGAGCTGTTGGCCGACGGCGTCGTCGAGACCGAGCCGGCGGCGGGCGAGCGCCTGAAGCCGGGCGGCAAGGTCACCATCTGGACGCTGTGACCTGACTCAGTCGTGACCTGACCCTGCTGACCTGACCCTGCTGACCTGACACAGCGGGCGGCTCTGTGAGCGCCGGGCTCAGGCGGCCCGGTCAACGGCGGCGTGGGCCAGGTCCGTGAGCACGCCCCGGCCGGGCTCGCTCAGGTCGGCGAGGTCCAGCAGCGCGTGGGCCCGGACGGCGAGGTCGGCGATGAGCTGCTCGACGGCCTCCAGTGCCCCGGAGCGGACGATCACCTCGCGCACGCGCGCCACGTCCTCGTCGGACAGGCCGGGGTCGCCCAGCGCGGTGGTCAGGGCGGCGGCCTCGGGGCCGTCGACGTCGGGCAGCAGCGCCAGCGTGCGTGCCACGACCACCGTGCGCTTGCCCTCGCGGAGGTCGTCGCCGGCGGGCTTGCCGGTCACCGCCGGGTCGCCGAACACGCCGAGCACGTCGTCCCGCAGCTGGAACGCCTCGCCGAGGGGCTGGCCCGCCGCCTCGATCCCGGCGGCGGCCTCGGCGCCCGCCCCGGCCAGCAGCGCGCCCAGCGCGAGCGGCGCCGCCACCGAATAGCTCGCGGACTTGGCGCGCAGCACCTTGCGGGCGCGCTCCTCGTCGGAAGCCGGGTCGTCGCCCCAGGGCTCGGCCTGGACCAGCACGTCGAGGTACTGGCCCACGACCACCTCGCTCTGCATCGCGTCGAAGCGGGCGCGGGCAGCCTCGGCGACGTCCGGCGGCAGCGGAGCGAGCGCCGCCGACAGCTCCCGCTGCGCCGCCAGGAGGACGAGGTCGCCGAGCAGGATCGCGGCGGCGTCACCGAACCGCGCCGGCTCGCCGGCCCAGCCCGCCTCGGCATGCCGGGCGGCGAACGCGCGGTGCGCCGTGGGCCGCCCGCGGCGCGTGTCGGAGTTGTCCATCACGTCGTCGTGCAACAGCGCCGCCGCCTGGAAGAGCTCGAGCGCCGCACCCACACGAACCGTCGCGACCCGGGCCGGGTCCAGGCGATCCGGGGAGCCGCCGTGCGCGCGGAAGGACCAGTAGCAGAACGCGGCCCGCAGGCGCTTTCCGCCGTTGAGCAGCCCCGCCGCCTCGCCGACCATGGCCTCCGCGCTCGGGCTGATCGCACTGACCTCGGCGGCCAGCCGGCCGAGGTGGGCGGTCACGGCCGCGTCGACGTCGGCACGAAGGTTCTCGGCGTCGAGGAGGGCTGCGGGGTTCAAGGCACCGGTATGGGCGGGTGAGACGGACACGACCCCAGCCTATGGGGTGCGGACGGTGCCACTGATCGAGGCGAGCCGCCGGTCGCCGTCGTCGAGCACGCCCACGACCAGCGACTCCTGGACCTCGCCCGCCTTGGTCTGGGTCACCCGCAGGAACGCGGTCTGCTCGGTCAGGCCGCTCGAGTCCGGCGCCGCGATCTGCTTGAAGCCCTGGCCGACCAGTATCGACTCGGCCTGCTCGACGACCTTCTTCGCCGAGAGACCGGACGCCAGGTTGAGCGTCACCTGCGTCATCGGGGTGCTCTTGGTCTTCGAATCCTTGGGCGCGGCCACGGGCTGCGCCGACGAGGCGAGGATGGTTGCGCCCTTCGGCAGCGGGAACAGGTCGGCGGGGAACCCCTGCGCGTACGTGCCGACCGCCGACGAGGGGTCGAAGGTCGGCAGCTCGGTGGGCCCGTCCGACGCGACGGTGCGCGGCTCCGGCGTGCGCTCCGCGGTGGTGGCGGACGCCGGTGGCTCCGTGCCCGCGCCGCACCCCGCGGTCGCGAGCGCCAGCCCGACGGCGGCGGCGAGCGCTGCCGTGCGGCGGCCGGAGGCGAGGTGGGGCACGTCGGACACGGTAGCCCGAGAGACCCTCGTGAGGACAGCGCACCGCTTGGAGGTCAACCACAGGCGATCCGTTGTCCACACGGCCCGCCTGGGCGCGCAGGTGCTCTGCCAGGCGGCTGGGATCGATGACATGAACCCCAAGGACATCACCTCCAAGAACCTCGGCCGCCGGACAGCGCTGCCGAACGCCACAGTGGTCCGTGTGGCCGGACCCGAGGATCTGCTCGCCTACATCCCCTACCGGCTCGGCTTCGAGCCCGCGGAGTCCGTTGTCGCGGTGAGCCTGACCGGGCCGCGCCAGCGCGTCGGGCTCGTGGCACGCGTCGACATCGACGACCTCCGCCTGCGCCGGCCCGACGAACCGGACGGGCCCGACGGCGCGGCCACCGCGCGCTGGCTCACCGACCACGTGGTGGCCGACGGCGCGGACCGCGCCGTGGTGGTGCTGTACACGGCCTCCGACGCGACGGCGCCGTACGGACCGCCGCGGCGGGCCGCGGAGGTGCTGCGGGCACGGCTCGAACGGCGCCTGCCCGGGGTCGAGGTGTGGCTCGTCGCCCCCACGGGCTTCCGGGCGCTCGACTGCACCGATCCCGCATGCTGCCCGCTCGGGGGCCGGCCCCTGGGCGCGCTCAAGAGCAGCCGGGTCGCCGCCCACATGGTGCTGGACGGCCGGACCGTGGCCCGGACCCGCGAGGAGCGGTACGCGCTGCGGCCCGCACCGGAGGTGGCACGCACCCGGGCGCGGCGCGCGGCGGCGCGCTGGAGCGACACCCACCGGCGGCTCCTGAACGGGACCCGGTTCCCGGACGGCTGCGCGCCCATCGACCGGGCGGTGCAGGTCAGGGTGGCGGTGCCGGACGACAGGGCTGCGCCGGTCGAAGAGGCGATGCCGGTCGAAGAGGCGATGCCGGTCGAAGAGGCCGTTCCGGTCGAAGCGGCGCAGGCCGTGCGCGCCCAGCAGGCGCTGGCGGAGTGGGGAGCCGAGAGCCTCGGCGTATGGCGCACAACGGTCCGCGGAGCGGCTGGCGCGGGCCCCGGCCAACCCGTGGTGCTCTCGCCGGTCGACCTCGGCAAGATCGGCGCGGCGCTCGCGGACACGCCGGTGCGGGACGCCGTGCTGCTCAGCCTGGCGCCAGGGACCGAGGAGACGGCGCTGCGGACCGCGCGGCGCGAGATGGACGGCGACACGGACACCGCCACGGGGACCGTCATGGCCCGGATCGTCGACCCGGAGCAGGGCGTCCCGCCGGACGAGGAGATCACCCGGCCGGCCCGCGCGGTCCTGGAGGCGGTGGTCACGCACGTGCCGCGCAACCGGCGCGCCCCGGCGTACCTCCTGCTGGCCCTGATCGCGTGGTGGCACGGTGACGGCGGTCTGGCGGCCGAGCGGGTGTCGGACGCACTCGGGGTGGACCCGGACTACCGGCTGGCGCTGCTGCTGCGTGGCGCGATCGTCGGGGGAGTCCCGCCCGGATGGGTGCGGCGCGACCGCGCCGCCTTCCACGACGGGCAGGAGCCGGAGGACGCGGCCGCCGTGTGAGGCACTAACTGGGCCTGGTGTGGGGTAGCGTCGGTGGACATGACGATCGTCGTCGGCCACCTCGCCACGCCCGAGGGCCAAGAGGCTCTCAGTACCGCTGTCATCGAGGCCAGGGAGCGCAAGGTCCCGCTGGTCGTCGTCACGAGCGGGAAGCGCCCGCTGGAGGAGTGCCAGGCCGAGACCGACGAGCTGGTCGGCCGGCTCGGCCCCGAGGTGGACGTGCGGGTCGAGCAGGGCACCGGCGATCTCGCCGAGGACCTGATCCGCACCGCGACCAGCACGGGCGCGGGGCTGATCGTCATCGGGCTGCGCAAGCGCAGCCCGGTCGGCAAGCTGATCCTGGGTGCGGGCGCTCAGCGGATCCTCGTCGAGGCGCCCTGCCCGGTGCTGGCCGTCAAGGTCTGATCCGAGAGGGTCTGATCCGAGAGGGTCTGATCCGAGAGGGTCTGATCCGAGAGGGTGGCCGTCCGGGCCTGGTCCGCCGTCGGATCAGGCCGGGACCGGGCCGTGCTCCGAGCCTGTTCCTTGGCTTGGTCGCGGGCATCTTGCCGCGACCGGGAATGGTCGGGCCACCTCGTTCGTTGACTCTTGGCACGCGAAAACAGATACACCCGCGGGGCAGCCCCGCCCGACGTGACTTCGAACTGACTTTGCCCGTATCACCGCGTTCGTCGCGGTGTACACGGATGCCGACTGTACAATATATATGTTCGCCGGCGGAAGAAGAAGGTCCAGTGAAGGCCCCGCCGGCGGTACACCGCCCCCTCGAATGCCGAAAGGTCGGTTTGTGGCGCCCACTCCGCTGAAAGCCCTCCAGGACATCGCTCCTGTTCCTGCACGCGACAACCTGCCCCGTGAGTTCGAGCATCCTGCCCTGCAGGAGCTCCTCGCTCGCGGCGCCGCCGACGGCTCGGTCGACGCCGAGAACTTCCGGCGTGCATGCGAGACCGCGGAGGTCGGTGACGCCAAGCGGCTCAAGGCGGTGCTGCGTGCGCTGGCCAACGCCGGTGTCCAGGTCGGCCTGCCCACCGTGACCAAGGTGGCCGCTGCTGCTGCCACCCGCTCCACCGCGGTCGCCGCGAAGGCGCCCGCGGACGGCGACGCCGAGGCTTCCGCGAAGCCCGCGCGCCGCACTCGCTCGACGGCCGCGAAGACCTCGACCGCCAAGAAGGCTCCGGCGCGCTCCACGGCGAAGCCGAAGGACGCCGACGAGATCGAGGAGGTGGACGACATCGATCTGAACGAGGTCGACGACCTCGACGAGGACGCCACGAGCACGCGGAAGAAGCCGGCGGCGAAGGCCGCCGCGAAGAAGCCCGCTGCCCGGGGCAAGTCGAAGTACGACAACATCGAGCCCGACGGCGTCGCCGTCGAGGACCCCGAGGAAGAGACCGACGCCGGTCCCGAGATCGTCACCAAGGCGACCCGCGGGCGCGGTGGCAAGGCCGCGAAGGAGGGCGACGAGAACTCCGGTTTCGTCGTCTCCGACACGGACGACGACGACCAGCCCGCGCAGCAGGTCGTCACCGCCGGCGCCACCGCCGACCCGGTCAAGGACTACCTGAAGCAGATCGGCAAGGTCGCGCTGCTGAACGCGGAGCAGGAGGTCGAGCTCGCGAAGCGCATCGAGGCCGGCCTGTTCGCGGAGGAGCGCCTCGCCACCACGGAGTTCAACCGCGACGACAAGGACCAGCGCCGGTTCGAGCGTGACCTCAAGTGGATCGCGCACGACGGCAAGCGCGCCAAGAACCACCTGCTGGAGGCGAACCTCCGCCTCGTGGTCTCCCTGGCCAAGCGCTACACGGGCCGCGGCATGCTGTTCCTGGACCTGATCCAGGAGGGCAACCTCGGTCTGATCCGTGCGGTCGAGAAGTTCGACTACACCAAGGGCTACAAGTTCTCGACGTACGCCACCTGGTGGATCCGCCAGGCGATCACTCGCGCCATGGCCGACCAGGCCCGCACCATCCGTATCCCGGTGCACATGGTCGAGGTCATCAACAAGCTGGCCCGTGTGCAGCGCCAGATGCTCCAGGACCTGGGCCGCGAGCCCACGCCGGAGGAGCTGGCCAAGGAGCTGGACATGACCCCCGAGAAGGTGGTCGAGGTCCAGAAGTACGGCCGCGAGCCCATCTCGCTGAGCACCCCGCTCGGCGAGGACGGCGACAGCGAGTTCGGTGACCTCATCGAGGACTCCGAGGCCGTCGTGCCGGCCGACGCGGTGTCGTTCACGCTCCTGCAGGAGCAGCTGCACCAGGTTCTCGACACACTCTCGGAGCGCGAGGCCGGCGTGGTCTCCATGCGGTTCGGCCTGCAGGACGGCCAGCCCAAGACGCTCGACGAGATCGGCAAGGTCTACGGCGTGACGCGCGAGCGAATCCGCCAGATCGAGTCCAAGACGATGTCGAAGCTGCGCCACCCCTCGCGGTCGCAGGTGCTGCGCGACTACCTCGACTAGCCACGACCTCGGCGCACGACCCTTACGCCGGGCGGGTGAACTTCCTCGGAAGACTCCCCGCCCGGCGTCGTCGTATGGAAATGTGCCCGATGTGTTCCCGTTGACCAGCGTCGCATCCCGAGCACTCCTGGGCCGCGCAGTCGCTTCCGTCCTGGCACTGTTCCTCGTGGTCGGCCTGACCGCGGCTCCCGCCGCCGCGGCCGGCTACACGCTGACCGCGTCCGGCACGTCGACGACCACCGCTTCCGTCGCGAAGACCCTCTCGGTGGTCTACAAGTACAACGGCGTCGCCCGGCCGAACGCCAGGGTCTCGCTGCAGAAGCGCAGTGGCGGATCGTGGGTCCGGGTGCGGTCCGTGACGACGGGCTCCACCGGCAAGGCGACGACGTCGGTGAACCCCAGCGTCACGACCAAGTACCGGTTCAAGACGACCCGCGCGACGAGCACGACCGTGACCGTGACCGTGGTGCCGGGCTCGTGGAGCATCGCGGGCTCGGGCAACGGCCACGGTGTCGGCATGTCGCAGTACGGGGCCTACCAAATGGCGCGCACCGGCAGCACGGCGTCCGACATCCTGCGCTACTACTACCCGGGCGCGACGGTGAGCACCGCGAACAACCCCTGGACGTCGATCGACGTCCAGGTGCTCGGGAGGTACGGCGACCCGGCCACCACCACCCTGGGCCTGTCTGCCGGGTCGTGGCGCCTGCTCGACGGCGGCGAAACCCAGCTCGCGACCGGCACGTCGGCGCGCAGGATCTCGATCGCCCGGACGACGGCGGGCGTCACCGCGAGGATCACCGAGAACGGCACGGTGGTGCAGACGATCGGTGCCCGCCCCACGCTCTACATGGAGTGGACGGGTACCGACTACTGGGCGGGCACTCCGGGCACCGTGACGGTCTCCGGGGCACAGGGTGCCTACCGCCACGGGCGCCTGCGCATCACCAGCCCCAACACGCGGCCCAACGTGGTCAACCAGGTGGTCATCAACGACGAGTACCTCTACGGCATCGACGAGATGGCATCGCTGTGGGGCACGAGCGCCTACGGCGGCGCCGCGGCGCTCCAGGCGCAGGCGATCGTCGCCCGCAACTACGCCATCCTGGACAAGACCGAGGGCCTGAAGGCGTCGTGCGACTGCCACCTCTACGACGACACCAGCAGCCAGAACTACACCGGCTGGAAGAAGGAGGGCGGCGAGGCGGGCGCGACATGGCGCGCGGCGGTCGACACCACCCGCCAGGACGGCGCCTCGACGGTCTCGATAGTGCGCAACGCGTCGGACGGCATCGCGGAGACGCCGTACTTCGCGTCGTCGGGCCGCGGTGGCACCTCTTCGGGTACCGCCAACAACCAGGACGCGTTCGGCACGGCCGCGCAGTCCCACCTGAGGCATGTGGCGGACCCCTACTCGGCGCGAGCGCCCAGCAACCCGAACACGTCGTGGACGGGCACGCTCACGCAGAAGAAGGCGAAGAGCGTCTTCCAGCTGAGCTGGGTCAAGTCGGTCAAGGTCACCGCGCGCTACTCGAGCGGGCAGATCAAGACCATGCAGGCGGTGTCGACCCAGGGCACCACTCGCACGCTGACCAAGACGGCCGAGGGCTGGCGGACCACGCTCGGATTCCGTGGCTCCTGGGCGGACACGGTGACCGCGAGGAAATAACTCAATAGAAATGGCTTGAATGAGGGTAGGCGACGCCCTCGCCCGCCGCTACGGTGATGCCTGGCAACGCAGCCAACCGTGCTCTGACCAGGAAGGTGACGCCGATGTCGCTAGTGAGGTCGCACCGCAGACACCCCTCAGCTCGTTCCGCTCCAGCCCTGTCTCGCCCCATAGCCCGACGGCGGCTCGGCGCCGCGTTCGTGGCTCTCGCCACCGGCGCCGTGCTCGCCGTCGTGCCGGGTACCTCCGCGCCCGCCGCCACCGGGCCGGACGGCGACCAGGCCGCATGGCCGGTCACCGACGCGCACCTGCCCACGCCGTGGACCGAGCAGGTCACGCCGGACAACGCGCTGCCGGAGTATCCCCGTCCGCAGCTGACCCGCGACCGCTGGGCGAACCTCAACGGGCTGTGGGAGTTCGCCGGGGCCGCGGAGGGGGAGGCGCCGCCGTTCGGCGAGACCCTCGCCGAGGACATCCTCGTCCCCTACCCGACGGAGTCCGAGCTGTCCGGCATCGACCGGCACGAGGACCACATGTGGTACCGCCGCACGGTCGAGGTGCCCCAGACCTGGCGCACCTCGGGTCAGCGCGTGCTGCTCAACTTCGGCGCCGTCGACCACACCGCGACGGTCTGGGTCAACGGGCAGGAGGTGGCCCACCACGAGGGCGGGTACGGCCGGTTCTCCGCGGACGTCACGGACGCCCTGACGGCGTCGGGCCCGCAGGAGGTGCTGGTCGGCGTCACCGACCGCACGGACGCTACCTGGCAGCCCGTCGGCAAGCAGCGCAACGTCCCCGACCGCGGCATCTTCTACGAGGGGGCCTCCGGCATCTGGCAGACGGTCTGGATGGAGCCCGTCGCCGGCGCCCATGCCGAGCAGCTGGACATGACCACCGACGTCGACACGAACACCCTGGCCCTCACCGTGGACGGCAGCGCGGCGGCCGCCGGCCGTACCGTCGACGTCGTCGTGCGTTCGGGGAGTGCGGCGTCCGACGCCGATCGTGCGCGGCCCGGGCGTGTCGTGGCGCGCACCACCGGCGTCGTCGGCGAGGAGATCTCCGTGCGGGTGCCGCGCGCCCACCTGTGGACGCCGGACGACCCGAACCTCTACGACCTGGAGGTACGCGTCCGAGACGCACGCGGCCGGGTCGTGGACACCGTGGGCTCGTACTTCGGCATGCGTGAGATCGGGGTCGCCAAGGGCGAGGACGGGCGCAACCACGTCACGCTCAACGGCGAGATCCTGTTCCTGCTGTCCACGCTCGACCAGGGCTACTGGCCGGACGGCATCTACACCGCGCCGACCGACGAGGCCCTCGCGTTCGACCTGGTCAAGCACAAGGAGCTCGGCTTCAACACGGTGCGCAAGCACATCAAGGTGGAGCCGGACCGCTGGTTCTACCACGCCGACCGGCTCGGGCTGCTGGTGTGGCAGGACATGCCGTCGATGAAGACCGGCCGCCCGCCCGTCGAGGCGCAGGAGCGGTTCGAGCGCGAGCTGCACGAGATGATCGACCAGCACTCGAGCTGGACCTCCGTGATCGGCTGGGTGCCGTTCAACGAGGGCTGGGGCGAGTGGTCCAGGGACGCGACCGGGCGGATCGCCCGGGAGATCAAGGCGCAGGACCCGACGCGGCTGGTGAACGCGCACTCCGGCGTGAACTGCTGCGACTCGCTCGGGGACAGCGGTGAGGGTGACATCATCGACTGGCACCAGTACGTGGGCCCGGCCCAGCCGGTGCCGGATGCCACGCGCGCGTCGATCGACGGCGAGCACGGCGGCTTCGGCCTCGAGGTCGACGGCCATATGTGGTTCGAGGACGGCCACGCGTACGAGATGACGCCCGACGTCGCCACACTCACCCGCCGCTACGTCGAGAACCAGGAGGACGTGCTCACCGCAGCCCAGCAGTGCGGCATCAGCGGGTCGATCTACACGCAGATCACCGACGTGGAGCACGAGGTGAACGGCTTCTTCACCTACGACCGCCAGGTCGAGAAGATGGACTTGGGTCAGGTGCGGGACGTCAACCAGTCGATCATCGAGGGCGCCGACGGCACGGGCGGCGAGCCGCCGGTGGTCGACCCGGGCACGCCCGGCCTGACCGGAGTGCACGCCTGGACCTTCGACGAGGGCACGGGCACCGTGGCGGCGGACGGCGTCGGCGACGCCGACGCGACCCTGACCGGCACCACCTGGACCGACGGCGTCACGGGCGGTGGCCTGTCGTTCGACGGCGCCGGCGAGGCCGACACGGGGCAGTCCCTGGTGCGCACGGACGGCTCCTACAGCGTCTCGGCGTGGGCGAAGCTGGACGTGGCCGACGGCGGCTTCCAGACCGTGGTCAGCCAGGACACCGGCGGCAACAGCGCGTTCTTCCTGCAGTACTCGGGGCAGGACCAGCGCTGGGCGATGAGCTTCGTGGGCACGCGCGCGCTGTCGCCCACCAAGCCGGTGCCGGGCCAGTGGTACCACCTGACGGGCGTGCGTGACGCCGCGGCCGGGACGCTGTCGCTCTACGTGGACGGCCAACGGGTCGCCACGAAGGACGTCTGCACCGCCCCGGCCACCGAGGGATCCCTCGTGATCGGCCGCGGCCAGTACGGCAGCAACGAGGTGGACCACATGCGGGGCGACGTCGACGACGTCCGGGTCTTCGACCGGGCGCTGTCCGACGCCGAGGTCGCGGAGCTCGCCGCGGGCTGAGCATGACGACGGCGGTGGGGTCACCTCGCGAGGTGACCCCACCGCCGTCCACGTTTGAGGGGGTCCGGTGGGTGTCCGGCCTGTGCTCAGGCCTGGCCGTGCTCCGCGTGGAGCCGGTCGGTCTCGTCCTGGACATGGGTGGCGACGTCCACATAGGCGGACGCGTGTGCGCGGGCGTGGTGGCCGCAGAAGAGCAGCTCGCCCACGGGCAGAACGACGCGCACATAGGCCTGCGCGCCGCAGCGGTCGCAGCGGTCGAGGGCGGTGAGCGGTTCGGTCGTCAAGGTCGTCACATCTCCATCCAACCATTCGCTCGCGCGGTTCATGCCAGCCCGGGTGGCCGGTTCGCTGCGAGCATAGCGGCGTGGCTCACAGTCTTGGGCCCCATCCGCCCCCAATTGCGCTGAAAGGGTAATTTCCGTCATGGGGTGAATCCTGGTGTCACACGACCACCACGCGTTCACCACGCGTCCCCGTGTGGAGCGCCTCACCGACGTTGTCGGTGACCTCGTCTACGCTGTCGCCGTGACCGCAACGTCCGAGTCGTACACCGCTCGCCACCTGTCCGTCCTCGAGGGCCTCGAGGCGGTTCGTAAGCGTCCCGGTATGTACATCGGGACCACCGACTCCCGTGGCCTGATGCACTGCCTCTGGGAGATCATCGACAACTCCGTCGACGAGGCCCTGGGCGGGCACGCCACGAAGATCGGGATCGTGCTGCACGCCGACACGTCCGTGACGGTGACCGACGACGGCCGCGGCATCCCCATCGACATCGAGCCCAAGACCGGCCTGAGCGGCGTCGAGGTGGTCTTCACCAAGCTGCACGCCGGCGGCAAGTTCGGCGGCGGCTCCTACCAGGCGTCCGGCGGCCTGCACGGCGTCGGCGCCTCCGTGGTGAACGCGCTGTCGGCACGGCTCGACGTCGAGGTGGACCGCGGCAGCAAGACGTACGGCATGACGTTCCACCGTGGTGAGCCGGGCACGTTCTCCGACCCGGCAGCAGGACCCGGCCCGGACTCGCCGTTCCAGCCCTTTGTGGACCACTCCGAGCTCGCCGTGGTCGGCAAGGCACCGCGCGGCCGCACGGGCACGCGCGTGCGCTACTGGGCCGACCGGCAGATCTTCCCGAAGTCCGCCGTCTTCAGCTACGACGAGCTGGTCACGCGCGTCCGGCAGACCACGTTCCTGGTGCCCGGCCTCGAGATCCTCGTGCGCGACGAGCGCGGGCTGCCGGGCACGCCCGGTGAGGACGGCCCGCACGAGGAGGTCTTCAAGCACAGCGGCGGCGCCGCCGACTTCGTGGAGTTCCTGGCGCCCGACTCGCCGGTCACGGCGACGTGGGTCCTGCGGGGCTCGGGCACCTTCAAGGAGACCGTCCCGGTGCTCGACGAGCGCGGCCACATGTCGCCGCGCGAGGTGCAGCGGGACTGCGAGGTCGACATCGCGCTGCGCTGGGGCACGGGCTACGAGACCGAGGTGCGCTCGTTCGTCAACATCATCTCGACGCCCAAGGGCGGCACGCACCTGACCGGGTTCGAGCAGGGCTTGCTCAAGGTGCTCCGCAAGGGCGTGGAGACGAACGCGCGCAAGCTCAAGGTCTCCACCAAGGACGGCGCCGAGCGCATCGAGAAGGACGACGTGCTCGCCGGCCTCACCGCCGTGGTCACCGTGCGCCTCTCCGAGCCGCAGTTCGAGGGGCAGACCAAGGAGGTGCTGGGCACGGGACCGGTGCGCCAGATCGTCTCCCGCGTGGTCGAGAAGGAGATCCAGGAGCGTCTGACCTCCACCAAGCGCGACGAGAAGACGCAGGCCTCGCTGCTGCTCGACAAGATCGTCGCCGAGATGCGCGCCCGCATCACGGCCCGCAAGCAGAAGGAGATCTCGCGCCGCAAGAACGCGCTGGAGACCTCTTCGCTGCCGGCCAAGCTGGCCGACTGCCGCTCGAACGACGTGGACCGCTCCGAGCTGTTCATCGTCGAGGGCGACAGCGCGCTCGGCACGGCCAAGCTCGCGCGTTCCAGCGACTTCCAGGCGCTGCTGCCGATCCGCGGCAAGATCCTCAACGTCCAGAAGGCGTCGATCAGCGACATGCTCCGCAACGCGGAGTGCGCGGCGATCATCCAGGTGCTGGGTGCGGGCTCCGGCCGCTCCTTCGACATCGAGGCAGCCCGCTACGGCAAGATCATCATGATGACCGACGCCGACGTGGACGGCGCGCACATCCGTACGCTCCTGCTGACGCTCTTCTACCGGTACATGAAGCCGATGGTGGAGGCCGGGCGCGTGTTCGCGGCGGTCCCGCCGCTGCACCGCCTCGAGGTGATCGGCAACGGCCGGCGCAAGAACGAGTACATCTACACGTACTCGGAGGCCGAGCTCAATGCCACGCTCAGGAAGCTCGACAAGGCGGGGCGCCGCTACAAGCCGGACATCCAGCGGTACAAGGGCCTGGGCGAGATGGACGCCGACCAGCTCGCGGAGACCACCATGGACCCGCGGCACCGCACGCTGCGCCGCGTCACGGCGGAGCACGCCGAGGCCGCGGAGCGCGCGTTCGAGCTGCTGATGGGCACCGACGTGGCGCCGCGCAAGGAGTTCCTCATCGCGGGTGCAGCCGAGCTGGACCGCTCGCGCATCGACGTCTGACCCTGAGGCGTCGGACCGTCGACAGCTGACAGGGGCCGCTTACCGGGATGCTCTGCGGCGTCGTCGTCCTGAGACGGCGACGCCGCGCGGCGCGCGCCGACCTAGACTCGCGAGCGTGAACACGACTTCTCGACGTCCGCTCCGTGCCCTCGGCTCGGCAGCCACCGCCCTTCTTGTTGCCGGCCTGCTCGCGGCCTGCGGCGGAGCCGCCACCGAGCCCGGGGCCATGGTCTCGGCGACCCTCAGCGCGCCGTCGGACGCAGCCAGCAGCGCGTCGCCGTCGGACAGCGCTTCGCCGGCGGCGGGCGCGGAGACGTTCAGCTACCCCGGGCGTACGGGTGCCACGGCCCTGGAGCTGCTGCTCGAGGCGGACCCGTCGGCCGAGGTCACGGGCGAGGGCGAGAACGCGTTCGTGACCGCCATCGGCGGCCGCGTGGCGGACGACTCGAAGAAGGAGTTCTGGTCGCTGTCCGTGGACGGCGAGCCGGCCCAGGTCGGGGCTGGGACACTGGAGACCGAGGACGGCCAGGAGATCACGTGGACGATCGAGACCTACTGACACCCGGGGCCGACCGGCGGGACCTGACGGCCCGGGAGCTGGCCCACCGCTGGTGGCGCCCCGCCACCGTGGTCCTGGTGCTGACCGCCGCCGTGGCGTGGCGCCTGGTCGCGCCTGGCCTGGGCGCGCCGCCCAACCTCGAGATCGCCACCGCCGCGACGTTCCTCGCCGTGCTGCTGCTGCGCAACCGGTGGGCGGCAGTCGTGCCGTTCGCCGTGGTCGCCGTGAGCGACGCGGTGCTCGGCAACACCCAGATCATGTGGTTCACGTGGTCGGCGTGGGCGGTCGTGGGCGCCGGCGCGATCCTCGCGCGGCACCTGCGCGGCCCCGGTCGGTACGCCGCCGCGCTCGGTGTGGGTGTCGGCGGCTCGCTGTGGTTCTTCGCGTGGACCAACTTCGGCGTCTGGCTGCTGGACGGGATGTACCCGGCCACGCTGGACGGCCTGCTCGCGAGCTACGTGGCGGGCCTGCCGTTCCTGCGCACGATGCTGCTGGGCAACCTGGTGCTGGTGCCGCTCGCCGCCGTCGTCGCCTCTCTGGTGGAGCGCGCCGAGGCGAGGGCGGCTGCCGGAGCCGGGCTCCGCGCCGCTCAGGGGTAGGGCCCCCGCCGGGGCCCACGATTCACTGGGTGAAAAAGCGCTGAGGAACCGGTTTCCCGAAACTCTTGACTTCACCCCCTCCGATGCTGCAGTCTCGTTGTTGGCCAACCGAGAAACCGGTTTCTCGGTGTACTACCTGCAGGCACTATCCGCCAGTTCAACGACGTTCGAGGGCGGCACCACGCACTACGGGCCGACGCGCCCGGCTGTCCCCGATCGACCTCAACGAGGAGGAAGATCTGTATGGCTAGAACACGACGTGCGGCAACGGTCATCGGCGGGCTGGGGGCGGGCGCACTGCTCGCCACGGGCGCCGTCCTGGTTCCGGGCCTCGCCAGCGCCGAGCCCGCGCCGGAAGCGCCGGCAGCGCCGCCCATGGTCGCCGCGACGGCGATCGGCTGGGCCGCCGAGAACGGTGGCACCACGGGCGGCGGGGGAGCATCGCCGGTCACGGTGGGCTCGGAGTCCGAGCTGACCGCAGCCCTCGAGGGTGACGCGGCGAAGGTCATCGAGGTCTCGGGCAACGTCTCGTGCGGCGACATGATCGACGTCGGCTCGAACACGACCCTCCGGGGTGCGTCCGGCGCGCAGCTCACCGGCTGCGGCCTGAACATCGTCGAGGTCGAGAACGTGATCGTCGAGAACCTCGCGTTCGACGACTGGGCCGACGACGCCATCAACATCCAGACGTCCACCAACGTGCTGATCGACCACAACACGTTCGGCACCGGCTACGACGGCGCGGTCGACACCAAGCGCGGGTCCGACTTCGTCACCATCTCGTGGAACCACTTCAACGGGCAGGACAAGAACTCGCTCGTGGGCCACTCGGACGACAACGCGTCCCAGGACCGCGGGCACCTGCGCGTGAGCTACCACCACAACTGGTTCGACGGGACCAACCAGCGCAACCCACGCGTCCGCTTCGGCAACCCGGTGCACGTGTTCAACAACCTGTACACGGACGTCGGTAGCTACGGCGTCGCCTCCACCCAGGAGGCAGGCGTGCTCGTCGAGGGCAACTACTTCGAGAACACCGAGGACCCGTTCCACCTCGGTGAGGGCGACTCGGACGAGGGCACCCTCGTGGCCCGGGACAACCACTTCGAGAACTCCGGCGAGGGGCAGCAGGGCGGCTCCGTGGCCGACGTGCCCTACTCGTACACGCTCGACCCGGCCGCCCAGATCAAGTCGATAGTGAGCGCGGGCGCCGGCCAGTCCTGACCTGTCGGGCCCACTGGTCGTCTGACCCGTGGGTCCGACACCTGCAAGGGCCGCCGCCCGACGGCGGTGTGCGTGCTCGTGGCGCACACCGCCGTCGGGCGGACTCTACCGAGGAGTCCCGGCAGCTCAGCGCGCGCAGTGGGAGCGGCACGTCGGCGAGCACGTCTGCTGAGTCCCATCGCCTCCGGCGCCGAGGGCGAAAGCGCTGATGAGAGGCCCTTTCCGGCGCTCATCTGAGCGGAGATCACGACGGGTCCGGGCATTGCCCGGGCCCGTCTTCGCCACGCCGCGTGCCGTTCCCGGGCTGTTCACACAATTGTCGCCGTCCGGTTGGTCCGATTAGTAACGATTGCGAAGCACGAATCCACGACACACGAGCGAGAGGTTCTGCCATGGCCAACATCAAGGTGACCTTCCAGGAGATGGAAGACGCCGCTCAGCGGTTGAAGCAGGAGTCGGACGACATGCAGGGCAAGCTCGACCAGCTTCGATCGATGGTGGACAACCTGGTGCAGGACGGCTACGTGACGGACAAGTCCTCCAAGCGGTTCGACGAGTCCTACAAGGAGCTCGACAAGGGTGGCAAGCAGGTCATGGAGGGTCTGACCGGCATCGGCGAGTACCTCAAGCAGGCCGCCGAGGCGCTGCGCAAGACCGACGAAGAGCTCGCCAACGCGCTGAACAAGTAGTCCCGTGTCCGACCTCGTCGTCACGTCGATCGCGCTGGACGATGCCGAGAAGCAGCTGGCGGCGATCGTTGACGAGTTCAAGGGCATGGACAAGCTGTGGGGCGACGGCACCCTCTGGGGCCACGACGCAGTGAAGAGCGCCATGGACGACTTCATCGACAGCTGGTGGGTCAAGCGGGAAAAGCTGACCACCAACCTCTCGGACCTGCAGAAGAAGATGAAGCAGGCGTCCGAGCAGTGGAACAACCTTGAGGTCGAGCTGGCCAAGTCCTTCGACGAGCAGTAACGAGACGAGCAGCAACGAGACGAGCAGCAACGACAGGAAGAGGATCGATGAGCGCTGTCCGGGGCGGGGACTGGCATCTGCTCGACTATGACTCGGACCCTGTCCCGGCGGAGGCTTCCGGCCTGGATGAGGTGATCAGGCACTACGAGAGCATCACGACGCAGATGGAAACCCAGGCGAAGCTGCTCAAGAAGATCGGCGACGGCGACGAGACCCTGCTCAAGGGTGTGGCCGCCGACGCCATGCGCAAGCGGTCCCGTGAGAGCGCCGACGCGCTGAACAAGGCGGCCGGCCGGTACGCCGACGTCCGCGACGCGCTGCGCACCTACAAGCCCGCGCTGGAGACCGCACGCTCCGAGACCGGCTTCGCCCTCCGGGACGCCGAGGACGCCGCGGGCGCCCAGAGCTCGGCGGAGGGCATGCCCGACCCGGTGAACGACGACCGGCCGGACGACGCGCCGCCGCTCACCGAGGCGGACCGGCAGGCCACAGCGAACCGCTCGGGCAAGATCGAGGCCGCGAAGCAGGACCTCGCGGCGGCGAAGGCCAGAGCCGTCGCCGCGATGAGCGCGTTCGACACCGCCGCCGACGCGGCGGCCCGCAAGATCCGGGAGAACTGGGGCGACGACGGCCTGAAGCACAGCGGCTGGGAAGCGTTCCTGCACCAGCTCAACAAGATCCTCAAGAAGCTCGTCGAGATCCTGATGTACATCGGGATGGCGCTCGCCGTGCTGAGCATCCTCATCCCGGGCCTGGGCATCCTTACCCTGCTCAGCGTCGTCGCCACGGTGATCTCGGTCGCCGCCAGCTTCATCCTCGCCGTGCAGGGCGAGGGCAGCTGGCTGAGCGTCATCATCGGCGTGCTCAGCCTCGGCCTGATCGGGGTCGCGGCGAAGATGGCCGGCTCGCTCAAGAACGTCCAGGCCGGGCTCCTGACCAAGGGAGCCGGATCGCTCGGCAACCAGACCAAGGTGATGCAGAACCTGATGCGAGACCGGGAATGGTTGCGCAACCTCCTGACGATCGGCGCGACGCCGAACATCGCACGCCAGATCTCCGCCCTGAGCTTCAAGATCGGCCCGCTGGGCTCCAAGCTACGTGGCTGGCAGGACTTCGCCGGCAAGACCAGCGTGTCGCCCGGCTGGTGGCAGATCGGCAAACCGAACGCGTGGATCAAGGGCGACTTCAGCAAGCTGAGCGCGTGGTTCAAGAACGACATCAGCCGCATCAAGACGATGTGGCCGCGCGGCGACTACCGCTGGGACCGCCTCATCGGCATCAGCGACATCAAGGACGTGCAGAAGATCAGCGCCGCCCTCAGCCAGATCGGCGTCACCGGCTTCGCCATCAAGCCGTGGATGTACATCGGGCCCATCTCGTACACGTTCTCCTGGGGCATGCGGCCGTTCAGCCTGCTCAACCCCTCCAACTTCAATCCCGCCGACCCGCGCTGGAGCCTCTACGGCTGGCGCGATGCCGACTACGCGGGCCTCTACTCGGATCAGCTGGGCCTATGACGACGCAGAGCAGCAACACGTCCCGCGGCGTCGACGACGTCGAGATCTCCGGCTGGACCTGGCGGATCGAGCCGCCCGTGGGCTGGCTCGTGGTCCCGGCGACCGGGCTCGACGATCCCGACGAGATCCCGGGCTGGGAGCAGGAAGCAACCGTGGTCGTCCGTGAGTCGGTCGAGCCGCGCCCGGACGAGTCCGGCGAGACGGTCGAGCTGGACGACGCCGAGCGCGCCGAGCTGGACCAGCTCGCCGCCGACTCGGTGGTGAACCTCCGGGCCTTCGCCGACGGCATGGCGCCGGGTGGCAACCGGGTCGTCAGCGCCCTCGGGGTGATGGGGAACGGGCCCGTCCCGGTCCTGGTCGCCGTGGGCGTGAGCGATCCGGCCGACCCGGACGACGGCCTCATGGACGCGCTCGGCGCGACGGGCGGCAACCTGGCCGCGCCGCCGAACGTCGAGCACCTGGACCTGCCCGACGGCGACGGCGTGCGGGTGGTCCGCCTCGACATCGACGAAGCCGGGACCGGCTGGATGAGCGTCGCCGTCGGCCGGCGCGTCGAGCACCACGACGCCGTCGTCGACACCGTGCTGGTGTGGCGCACCGTCGACCTGTTCCTCGTCGCGGCGATGGTGGAGCTGCTCGACCAGCTCCTGCCCGCCGTGCAGATCACCCGGAGCGCACCATGAACGAAACACGATGAGCGAAGCACGCAACGGCATGCCGGGCGACGCCCTCGCGATCGGGAAGCCGACCGACAGCTGGGTCATGCTGCTGCCACCCGGGTGGGCGCGGTTCCCCACGGGGGAGGGGCGGGCCCGCGAGCTGGACGACGCGATCGAGGAGGTCGTCGCCAGGGCGCTGCCGAGCGACCTGCCCCGGGACACGGCGGAGCCGCACCGGCACATGCTGCGCGACCAGCTGCACCGGACCCTCGACGGCGCGCGCGACGCGGGAAGCGGATCGGTCTACCTCCCGACCGAGCCGATGAACGGCACGATCATCCCCGCCTCCATCACCGAGCTGGAGTTCACCAGCGACCCCGGCCGCGATCCCGTGGCCGTCGCGACCAGCATCCTCGCCGACGGGTACGAGGAGAGCGACCTGGTCGAGGTCGACGGCAGGCCCGGCGTCCGCGTCGTCGCGACCTCGCACGAGGTGCAGCAGGAGGGTGACTGGCCGGTGGTCTCCACCCGCCAGGTGCTGTACGTGGTCTCGCGCGACGACGCCGAGGGGGAGTGGCTCGCCATGTCCTTCAGCACGATCTGGAACAGCCACGACACCGAACGCCTCGCGGAGGCGCTGGTCTTCTTCTTCGACGCGGTGATGGGCACCTTCCGCTGGGCGGGCCCCGGGACCGACATCGCGAACCTGCCGGAGCGGAAGGTCCCCGGCTCCGCGTGACACATCTGACGTACCGACACATCTGAAGACGGAGTCAACGTGCACCACGTCCACCGCACCGCCCGGGCCCTCGCGGCGGCGGTCCTGTCCACGGCGTCGGCCGCCACCTTCGTCATCGCGTCCGCGGGACCGGCAGCCGCGAGCACCCTCGTGGGCAGCCACGCCGTCACCGACGCGAACCAGGACGGGGACGGCGAGCAGGTCAAGTACTACGTGCTGCGGACCAAGCCGAACGGCGAGCCGGAGTTCCTGTTCGACATCGCCCAGCGGTTCCTCGGCGACGGCAACCGGTACAAGGAGATCTTCGAGCTGAACAAGGGCCGCACGCAGCCGGACGGCGGCGTCATGACCGATGAGACCTCCGTCCTGCCGGGCTGGGTCATGCAGCTGCCCGACGACGCCGAGGGCGAGGGCATCGAGGTCGGCGTGCTGCCGACGGGTCCGGCGGACGCCGCGCCGTCGGACGCCGCACCGTCGGACGCCGCGCCGTCGGACGCCGCGGTCGCGGTGCCGTACTACGTGATCGGCCGGACGCCGGAGGGCGAGACCGAGTACCTGTACCTGATCGCCGAGCGTTTCCTGGGCGACGGCGAGCGGCACACCGAGATCTTCGACCTGAACGAGGGCCGCACCCAGCCGGACGGGGGTGTGCTCACCGACCCCGAGGTGGTCGAGGTGGGCTGGGTGCTGCAGCTGCCCGAGGACGCCGAGGGGGAGGGCCTGCAGCACGGCCCGCTCCCTGGTCCGAGCCCGGAGGTGAGCGCACCGGCGTCGGCTGCGCCGTCGTCCGCGCCGTCGTCCGCCGCGGATGCCGGCGAGAGCGCGGCGGGCGCGCCGTCCTGGCTGGTCCCCGTGCTGATCGTGCTCGGCGGGCTGGTGCTGGCCGCCGCGGCCGCGTTCGGCGGGCTGCTCCTGGTGCGCCGGCTGCGGGCCGGCCGGGAGGAGCCGTTCGACGACAGCCTGCTGCGCACCGACACGTCGGCGGCGTGGATGGTCGACCGGGCGCTGCGGGTGCTGATCGCCGCGTGCGATCGGGACGGCCAGGACGTGCCGCCGGTCACCGGCGTGTTCATCGAGGGCGGGGCGATGCGGCTCCGGCTGGGGACCCCGGTCTCCCCGGCGCCCGCGCCGTGGGTGGCGAACGAGGACGGGCAGAGCTGGTCCGCGCCGCTGGCCCGGCTGCAGTCGGCGGACGCCTCCGATGCCTCGACCGCGCGGTTCGCGCGCCTGGTGACCATCGGCGTGGGCGAGACGGGCCGGGTGCTCGTCGACTTCGCCTCGGCACGCGGCCTGATCAGCCTGGACGGTCCCACCAGGGCACGGCACGAGGTGCTGCGCCGGTGGCTCGGGGAGCTGACCGGCAATCCCTGGTCGAACGATCCCCGGGTCGTGATGGTCGGCAATGGCCTGCCGCAGCCCGAGCTCGCCGAGCACCTGTCGGCGATCGAGCAGGTGATCCCCGAGCTGGAGGCCGCCGACGGCGGGGTGCTGGTGCTGTCGCAGGCGCCGTCGGCGGCGCAGCAGGAGATGCTCGCGGCGCGGTTCGCGTCCACGGGGTTCGGCTGGGTGGTCATCGTGCTGGGCGAGTCGACGTCGGCGAAGTGGCGCGTCACGGCCACCGAGGACGGCTGGCTGCGCAGCGGTTTCCTGCCGGACGTGCGCTACACCGAGCAGACGGCGGTGCGACGGGCCGGTGAGTGAGCAACTGACGCGCGGCCTGCGGCGCGCCCTGGTGGCAGTGGTGCTGACGGCGCTCGTCGGGGCCGTCGTGCCGGTCGTACCGGAGCCGGCGCAGGCGCAGGAGGAGCCGGTGGTGCTGCTCTCGCGGGGCAAGCCGGCGGTGGCGTCGTCGCTCGAGAACCCCGACTTCCCCGCGCGCAACGCGGTGGACGGCAACGCGCAGACCCGATGGTCCAGCGGGTTCAGCGACCCGCAGTGGATACGGATCGACCTGGAGCGGTCCACGACCGTGCACCGGGTCGAGATCGACTGGGAGGTCGAGCACTCGACGAACTATTCGATCCAGCTGTCGAACGACGGCGAGACCTGGGAGACGCACTGGTTCGGCGAGGGCGACGGCGGCCAGGACGTGATCAACATCCTGGGCGAGGGCCGCTACGTGCAGATGTACTCCACGGCCCGGAGCGGCACGGCGGGAAACTCGATCTGGGAGCTGCGGATCTTCGGCGAGGCCAAGGCGAAGCCGGAGCCGGAACCGGTCAAGCCGACGCCGACCAAGAAGCCGGATCCCCGGCCGACGGCGTCCGATCCGCGGCCGACGAGATCCACGCCGGTGGCCCCCGCGCCGGCCCCGTCGACGTCGGCGCCCGTGCCCGAGCGCACCGGGCCGCCGGGCTCGGTCCTGTACCACGTCGTCGGCAAGACGCCGGACGGGAAGGTCGAGAAGCTCAACGACATCGCCGAGAAGTTCCTGGGCGACCGTGAGCGGTGGCCCGAGATCGCCGAGCTGACCGAGGGGCACCGGCAGCCCGACGGCAAGTACCTGACGGACCCCCGGACGTTGCGGGCCGGGTGGGTGCTCAAGATGCCCAGGGACGCCACGGGCGAGGAGCTGGTCTTCGGCCCGCTGCCAGGATACGAGCCGCCGTCGCGCAAGAACCCGCCCTCCCCGTCGCCGTCGGCCGAACCGACGGAGGTCACGGGCATCGACGAGGCGGGCAGCTCCGTCCCGGTCGGCCCGGTCTGGTTCGCGGTCGGGGCGGCGCTCGTGCTGGGCGCGCTGGTCTGGTTCGGCGTCTGGCTCCTGCGGCGCCGCAAGCGCAACGAGCCGTTCGACGACAGCCTGCTGCGCACCGACACGTCGGCCGCCTGGACCGTCGACCGGTCGCTGCGGGTGCTGATGGCGGCCTGCGAGCGGGACGGGCTGGAGCTGCCCGGCATCACCGGCGTGTTCATCGAGGGCAGCTCGCTGCGGCTGCGGCTGACCAACCCGGCGTCGCCCGCCCCCGAGCCGTGGGCGGTCAGCGAGGACGGGCAGAGCTGGGCGGCGGCGCTGGCGAAGCTGCAGTCGGGCGCGGCGTCGGACGGCTCGACGGCGCGGTTCGCCCGGCTGGTCAACATGGGTATGAGCGAGACGGGCCGGGTGCTGGTCGACTTCGCGGCGGCACGTGGCGTGATCAGCCTGGACGGGCCGACTCGAGCGCGGCACGAGGTGCTCCGCCGGTGGCTCGGCGAGCTGACGGGCAACCCGTGGTCGGACGACCCGCGGGTGGTCATGGTGGGTAACGGCCTGCCGCAGCCGGAGCAGGTGGAGCACCTCGCGGGGATCGAGCAGGTTGTCCCCGAGCTGGAGGTGGGCGAGGGCGGCGTGCTGGTGCTGTCCCAGGCGCCGACGGCGGCGCAGCAGGACATGCTCGCGGCCCGGTTCGCCGGCGCGGAGTTCACATGGGTGGTGATCGTGCTCGGCTCGGCGCCGTCGGCGCGGTGGCGGTTCACCGCGGGCGACGACGGCTGGCTGCGCAGCGGGTTCCTGCCCGACGTGCGCTACGACGAGCAGACCGCCGTCCGGCGGGGAGGCGAATGACGTGTATGCCCTGATCACCGCGCGCCACGGGGTGCGCGAGACGATGTTGTCCCTGGACCTGGACGAGCGCACCACGGCGCAGGACCTGGCCGAGCGGCTGGCCGCCGAGGTGCGAGCGCCTCGGGGCAGCACCATGCACGTGGACGGCCGCCCGGTGCCGACCCGGTACGGCTCGGGCGACGAGGTGCTCGCGGCCGGCACGGGGGTCCGGGACGGCGCCGTCGTGACGTTCGCCCCCGACCCCGGGCGGGCCGACGGCGCGTCCGGCGGCCCGGTCGACCTGTGCGTCACGGGTGGGAGGAGCGCCGGGGCGGTGGTGCGGCTCGGCGTCGGGGAGTCCTTGGTGCAGGTCGGCCACGACGGACGTGTCCGGGTGGACGAGCCGCGCGAGGGCGGGCTGGCCGCGATCGCCGTCGTCGTCGCGATGGACGGCGGGGTGCGCGCGCGGCGCGTCCCGGACCCGCGCTCGGCCGGGCAGCTCGTCCACCTGGACCGGCAGGAGGAGCCGCTCGGCGAGGACGAGGCGCCGTGGGCGGCGGGCACGCAGCTCCGCATCGGCGGGTGCGTGCTCACGGTCCAGCCCGCCACGCGGCCCGACGCCGACCTGCGCCCCGCGATCGAGCCGGGCCACCTGGACTACAACCGGCCGCCGCGGCTGCTGCCGCCCATGCCCGCCACGCACTTCCGCCTGCCCGCCGAGCCCCAGCCACCCAGCCGGAACCCGCTGCCGTGGCTGGCCATGGCCATGCCCGCGGTGCTGGGCATCACGATGGCGCTGGTGTTCCAGTCGCCGTACTACCTGATGTTCGCCCTGGCCTCGCCGCTGATGGGCCTGGGCACCTGGTGGATGTCGAAGCGCAACGGCTTCATCACGCACAAGGAGCGCCTCAAGCAGCACGCGGAGGAGCGGGCCGCGCTGGAGGAGGAGGTGCTCGACGCCGTCCGGCGCGAGCAGCACCGCCGCCGGGTCTCCAGCCCGGGTGCCGCCGAGCTGCGGCTGATCGCGACCACCCCGACGCGCCGCCTCTGGGAGCGTCGCAGCACGGACGGCGACCACCTGACCGTCCGGCTCGGGCTCGCCGACGCGACCAGCCGCGTCGAGGTGGAGGACAGCGCGGAGCCCGAGCACCGCCGCAAGACCCGCGCGACGGTGCGGTCGGTGCCGGTCACGGTGCCGCTGCGGGAGGCCGGCGTGGTCGGGCTGGCGGGGCCGGGGGACTGGCCGCGCCGTCGGGCACGGTGGATCGTGGGGCAGCTCGGTGTGCTGCAGAGCCCTCGCGACGTCCAGATCTACGTGCTGACCAGCTCCGAGCACGTGCAGGAGTGGGCGTGGGCGGCGTGGCTGCCGCACGTGCGCCCGTCGTTCGGCCAGGGCGCGGTGGCCCTGATCGGGACCACCACGGAGACGCTCGCGGCGCGGGTCGCGGAGCTGACCTCGCTGATCACCCAGCGGCGGGCCGCGATGGACGCCGCCGGCGGCAAGGTCTTGTCCGGCCCGCAGGTGGTGGTCGTGCTCGATGGTGCCCGGCGCCTGCGCGCGCTGCCCGGCGTGGTGTCCGTGCTGCGCGACGGCCCCGGCGTCGGCGTGAGCGTCGTCTGCCTGGACGGCGACGAGCAGCTGCTCCCGGAGGAGTGCACGGCCGTCGCGCTCGCGCGGGTCGACGGCGGCATGACTCTGCGCCGGCAGGACGCCGACGACCTGCGATCGGTGCTGGTCGACGAGGTGGCCGACGACTGGTACGAGCCCGTCGCGCGCGCCGTCGCAGCGGTGCACGACGTGACCGCCACCGAGGGCGAGGGCCTGATCCCGGACTCGGCGCGGCTCGTCGAGGTGCTCGGCATCGAGGACGTCGACGCCGAGCAGATGGTGGCCCGGTGGCGTGGGGTGTCCAAGGGCAGCACCACGGCGGTCGTGGGCGTGTCCCTGGACGGGCCGTTCGCGCTCGACATGGTGCGGGACGGGCCGCACGCCCTGGTGGGCGGTACCACCGGGTCGGGCAAGTCGGAGTTCCTGCAGACCGTCGTCGCGTCGCTCGCGGTGGTGAACACGCCCGAGACGATGAACTTCGTGCTGGTCGACTACAAGGGTGGCGCCGCGTTCAGCCAGTGCGAGCAGCTGCCGCACACGGTCGGCATGGTCACCGACCTCGACTCCCATCTCGTGGAGCGGGCCCTCGACTCGCTGCGCGCCGAGCTCACCTACCGGGAGCACGTGCTCGCCGAGGCAGCCGCGAAGGACCTGGAGGACTACCTCGACGCGCAGACCCGCGGGCACGTGGGCCCGACGCTGCCGCGCCTGATGATCGTCATCGACGAGTTCGCCTCGATGGCGCGCGAGCTGCCCGACTTCGTCACCGGCCTGGTCAACATCGCCCAGCGGGGCCGCTCGCTCGGCATCCACCTGATCCTCGCGACCCAGCGCCCCTCGGGCGTCATCTCGCCCGAGATCCGCGCGAACACGAACCTGCGCGTCGCCCTCCGGATGACGGACAAGGGCGAGTCGAAGGACGTCATCGACGCCACCGAGGCCGCGGAGATCGCCAAGTCGCAGCCGGGCCGGGCCTACGCCCGGCTCGGGCACGCGTCGGTGATCCCGTTCCAGTCCGCCCGCGTGGGCGGTCGGCGCCTGTCCCTGTCCGACGTCGGGCAGGTCGAGGAGCCGTACATCGCGCGCGTGGCCGTCGCCGACCTGGGCGCCCTGCCACCCAGCCGGCCCAAGGCGAAGCGCCGTGAGGACGTCGAGACCGATCTCGCCGCGCTCGTCGCGACCCTGCGCGAGACCGCGCAGGCGGGCGGCTGGCCGGAGCCGCGGCGGCCGTGGCTGCCGGCGCTGCCGGAGCTGCTGCAGCTCGCCGAGCTGGAGCAGGCGGGCGGGGCGTCGGCGTTCGCGTGGGCGCTGGAGGACTCCCCGGCGGACCAGCGGCAGGGCCCCGCCGTGATCGACCTGGACGGCTTCGGCCACCGCTACGTGGTCGGCGCACCCGGCAGCGGACGCTCCACCACGCTGCGCACGACGGCGTTCGCGGCCGCCTCCGCCCTGCCCGTCGCCGACCTGCACCTCTACGCGATCGACTGCGGCAACGGCGCGCTGACCGTGCTGAACGAGCTGCCGCACACGGGCGCCGTCGTCCAGCGCGGCCAGGCCGAGCGGACCAGCCGCCTGCTCACCCGCCTGCAGGCGGAGCTCGGACGACGCCAGCAGGTCCTCGCCGCCGGGAACTTCGCCAGCGTGACCGAACAGCGCGAGCTCGCCGAGCCGGGGACCGCCCTGCCGCGGATCCTGGTGCTGATCGACCGCTGGGAGAGCTTCATGAGCAGCTACGGCGAGGTCGACAGCGGCGCGCTGGTCGACATCGTCCAGGAGCTGCTGCGCGACGGCGCGAGCGCCGGCATCCACCTGCTGATCGCCGGCGACCGGTCGCTCCTGTCGAGCCGGATGAGCGTGCTGACCGACGACGCGCTCCTGCTGCGCCTGACCGACCGGTTCGACTACGGGATGGCCGGCATCAACCACAAGAAGCTGCCCGAGGAGATCCCGCCCGGACGCGCCTTCCGGTCGGGCAGCGGGCTCGAGGTGCAGGTGGCGATCCTCGGGGACGACCCGTCCGGACGCGCCCAGACGAGCGCCGCCCGCCGGCTCGCCGCCGAGATCGGCGCACGCGAGCACGTGGCGCCCGGGACCGGGCCGTTCCGGGTGGACGACCTGCCCTCGACGATCACCGTGGACGCCGCCTACCAGTACGTCGGACGGGAGGCGGCCCGGCCGATGTGGGCACTGCTCGGCGTCGGCGGCGACGACCTGACGGCGTTCGGCATGGACCTCGCCGGGGACGCGCCGGCGTTCCTCGTGGCTGGGCCGGCCCGGTCCGGGCGGTCCACGATGCTCGCCGTGATGACGGAGTCCCTGCTGCGCGGCGGCACCCAGGTGGTCGTGCTGGCGCCGCGGCCGAGCGTCCTGCGCGACCTCGCGGGCCGGGACGGCGTGCGCGCCGTGCTCACCGACACCGAGGTCACCGAGGAGGACCTGGCGCCGCACCTCGACCCCGACGGCACACCCGTCGTCCTCGTGGTGGACGACGGCGAGCAGGTCACCGACACACCCGCCAAGACCTGGCTGCGCGCCTACCTGCGCACGGCCGCCGACAACCAGCGCGGCGTGATCCTCGGCGGCGACGCCTCCGAGATCGCCGGCGGGTTCTCCGGCTGGCAGGTCGACGCCAAGAAGTTCCGGCGCGGGGCGTTGCTCAGCCCGGCCGACCGGTTCGACGGCGACCTCGTCGGCGTGAGCCTGCCGCGCTCGGCGGTCTCGTCCCAGGTCAGCCCCGGCAAGGCGCTGGTGCACCTCGGATCGGGCGAGCTGACGACGGTGCTGGTGCCGACGCTGTAGGACGGCGGGGCTTCGTGCGCGAGGTCGGTCGCCGCGTGGCAGTCGCGCGCGACGCGCACGCCGTGCCACCGTAGGAGCGTGCCAGCGCACGAGCCCACAGACCTCGACACCGCCGTCGACGCGCTCTACACCCGCCCGCTCGACGAGTTCATCGCCGCGCGCGACGCCGCCGTCCGGCAAGCCGTGGACGACGGCGACCGCCTGGGCGCCGAACGCATCAAGCGCCTGCCCAAACCGTCGGTGGCGGCCTGGGTGATCAACCGCGTGGCGCGCGACCACCCCGACGAGGTCGCGGCGCTCGCGGACCTCGGCGACGAGCTCCGGGCCGCGACGGCGGACCGGGACCGCGGCCGCATCCGGGCGCTCGACCACCTGCGGCGGGAGCGTACCGAGGGCCTGGTCCGCATCGTTCGAGAGGCGGGCGAGGTGGGCGGCCGGCCCGTCTCGGCCGCGGTGCTGGACCGCCTGACCGAGACGCTGACCGCCGCCGTCATGGACCCGGACGCGGCGGCGGCCGTCCGCGCCGGGCGGCTCTCGCGGGCGCTGCAGCACGTCGGGTTCGGGATCGTGGACGAGCAGGGCGAGGAGGTCGACCTGGTCGCACTGCGTCCCGCACAGGCCGACGGCGACGGTGACGCCGCGGGCGGCCCGGGTGCCGACGCGGACGCCGACAAGGGCGCGGGCGAGGCGGCGGACACCCGGAAGGCCGAGCGGCCCAGGTCCGGACCCCGCGCGGACAAGCGCGGTTCTGCCGCTGCCGGCGCCAAGAAACCGGACCGTGCGGCCGAGGAGCTCGCCGAAGCGGAGCGGGCGGTTGAGGAGACCTCCGCGCAGGTCGACCGGCTGGAGGCCCGGCGCGACGACGTCCGCGACCGGCTCCGGACCGCGGACCAGGCGATCGAACGCGGGCAGAGCGAGGTGGAACGTCTCGACCGGGAGCTGGAGCGCCTCACGGCCGAGCGCGACACGGTGCGCGAGGCCCTCGACGAGGCCCGGGACGCAGCGGACGAGGCGCGCGCGGACCTGTCCGCCGTCGAGGACGAGCTCGACGACGCAGTCGAGCGCTCCGCCGAGGCCCGCCGTCGTCGTCGGGCGGCACGCGGGCGCTGACCTGCCCGCTGGCCAGGTTCGGGGCATGGCACGGGTCTTCGCCCACGAGCTCGGCCAGCTGGTTCACGGGCAGGTCTAGCGGTCCGAGGGCCATTCGACGACGTCGTCGAGGACCGGAGGCCGGTAACCGGGGCCCTTGAGCACCTTGCCGTCGGCACGGCGCAGGACCTGACCGTTCGCGTCCAGCTTGCTCATGTTGGAGCGGTGGACCTCGACGAAGACCGCCGGTAGGTCGATCCCGAGCGCGTCGGCTGCGCCATAGGTGACGTAGAGGACGTCGGCGAGCTCCTTGGCCAGCGCTCGGTATGCGGCGGTCGGATCGCCGCCGGTTCGCAGTACCTCCGCGAGGGTGTCGAGTGCCTCGGCGGCCTCGCCGGCTTCCTCGTTCAGCAGCGTGCGTCGGTGCTCCGCCAGCTCGGGGCGTCCGGTCTTGGTGTCCACGTCGAACACCTCGTGGAACTCGGCGACTCGGCGCATGGGCTCGTGATCCATGTCCCGACCCTAAGGGTGGGTGCGCCCGTGACTCTGACCGAAGTCATCTCTGCCACCGTGCAAGGGACCGAAGTCGCTGGCCGGTGCCTGGTGTACGAACCTTTCTGTCGCGTATTGAGCGTCGAAATGACTCTGGTTAGCGTCCCTCTCGACGCGCTGCACCGGCGCCGCGCGTCGGAAGGAGGACGTCTCAGATGACTGGCTTCGCGAACGAGTTCCCTGTTGACCGGCGGGCGCTGCTGGCGGGTGCGGCGGGCCTCGCCGGCTCCCTGGCGTTGGGCTGGGCTCAGCCCGCGGCGGCGGCCCCTGCCCCGGGTGAGCCGGCGGTGGGTGCGGCAGCGGGCAAGGCGGCGTCGGCGCGCTACCCGGCGAACTGGCCCGACACCGAGCCGTACGGCGTCGCGGACACCCGGCCGGAACTGTGGCCGCGCGACGACAACTCGTTCGTCCTGCCGCTGGAGCTGCGCCCGCGGGACGTGGAGCACGGCCAGGTCTGGATCCGCGACACCTACGTCAACTGCTTCGTCGTGGACGGTCGACCCGTCTACGTCGCCACGGGAACCACCCGCGCGCCCGGCCGGCCCGCGGCCGGCCCGTGGAACGACGGCATCTTCCTGTGGGTGGCCCCGTCGCTGCGCGGGCCGTGGAAGCTCGCCGACACCACGGGCATCCGGCCCGGCGCCGAGAAGGGCAAGGTCTGGTCGCCCGAGTTCGTCGGCGAGAACCGGCCGGGGCGCACCGTCGTCGCGCCGTGGCAGGAGCACTGGTACGACGACGGCCGGTTCGGCAAGCGGGGCAACGCCTGGGCGCCGGAGGTGCACTACTTCCGCGGCACCTGGTACATCGTCGCCTGCATGGGGGACCACTCCCGCAAGGTGGGGTCGTTCATGCTGGTGAGCGAGGGCGGCCCGGAGGGCCCGTACCGGCTGATCGAGGGCAACCTCGACAAACCCTTCGGTGACCCGTTCATCGGTGGCCCGGCGTTCATCGAGCCCGGCGCCTACCACCACATCGACGGCAGCCTCTACTCCGAGGGCGACGACGCATGGCTGGTCCTGCACAACGATCTCTACGCGAGGTTCCGGGACGACATGGAGGACATCGTCCCGACCACGAACCTGCCGCGGTTCCAGCAGGTGCCGTACTCGCCCGAGCCGTACCTGGAGGGCGCGTACGTGTTCAAGCACGGCGGTAAGTACTTCCTGGTCCACGCGGCGTGGGACCGGGCGTCGACGTCGGCCGACGGGAGCACGCGAAACGCCTACGACCCGCCCGCGCCCGGCCGCGTGCAGTACCAGTACGACGCGATAGTCGCCGTCGCGGACCGGTTCGAGGGCCCGTACTCGGAGCGCTGGACCGCCGGCGTCGGCGCGGGGCACAACAACTTCTTCCGGGACCACCACGGCAGGCCCTGGGCGACGTTCTTCCGCAACCCGGTCGCGGGCTACTGGTCCGACCCGTCCCGCGTCGGCGAGGCGGCGGTCCCGGGCGTCGTCCGCCTGGAATGGACGGGTCCGGAGGGTAACCGCCTGTACGTGGCCCGCCCCCGCTGACCCCAGCACTCAACTGTCAGGTTGCCGAGCGGGGGCTCAGATACCTGATTCCAGGAGGTCGAAGGCCGCGGCGCAGTGACGCCGGGTCCGGGCGGCGATCCGGCGCGGTGGCGTGCCGGACAGCACCTCGGCGCGGACGAAGGTGATCAGGCTGCGGTGGACCCCGATGAGGGCGTGGGCGACGACGGCGGCCGCGATCGGATCGACGTCCTCTGCCCTGAGCGCTCCGGCCAGGCTCTCCGTGTAGCGGGCGAAAGCGAGCTGTTCACGGGCGAGCAGGGCCGGGCTGTCGTTGATCACCCGCATCTGTGTGCGCAGCTGGGCCTGGGCCGCATCCTCGTCGTCGGGGCCGACGGCGAGGATGCCGCGGTCCTGCAGCAGGAAGTCCCGTACCGCGGTCGACGGCGTCGTGCCCTCAGGGCGGTCGCGCACGGCCTGGACGAGCTCGTCGCCGAAGGCCTCCAGGGGTTCGTAGAAGAGGTCTTCCTTGGTGCGGAAGTAGTTGAACAGGGTCGCCTCGGACACCCCCGTCTCGCGGGCGATCTCGGCCACGGTGACCCGGTCGAAGCCCTGGTCTGCCGCCAGCCGCCAGGCCGTCTCGGTCAGCCGGTGCCGGGTCTGCTGCTTCTTGCGCTCACGGAGTCCCACGATGCGCGATCCTAGCAAGAAAATTGGGTAGCCATAAAATTGGAGTTGCCCTAATCTTGTGAGGACGCCGTGCGAACCGCGGCGCGGGAGGAGGAGACATGTCGGGCATGCAGCTGAGCATCAGCCTGAGCAACCAGTCCTGGGCCGGCGGACCGGCGCGGCTCCGGGAGAACATGACGCGGGTCGCCGGGGTGGCCGACGAGTCCGGCATGGACACGCTGTGGGTGCCGGACCACCTGCTCCAGGCGGACCCGACCGTCCCGCCGTCCGACACGGACATGCTGGAGGGGCTCACGGTGCTCGGCTTCCTGGCCGCGCGTACCGAGCGGATCCGGCTGGGCACGATGGTCGCGGGCATCACGTTCCGCCCGCCGGCCCTGCTGATCAAGGCGGTCACCACTCTCGACGTGCTGTCCGGTGGCCGTGCCTGGTTCGGGATCGGGGCGGGCTACCACGGCGACGAGGCCGACCGGATGGGGCTCGACATGCCGCCCGTCGCGGACCGGTTCGAGCGGCTCGAAGAGGCGATCCAGCTGGCCCTGCGGATGTGGCGGGGCGACGAGTCGGCGTTCGAGGGCGCCCACTATCGCCCGACCGGGCCCGTCGGTAGCCCGCGGGCGATCAGCGATCCCCACCCGCCGATCCTGATCGGCGGCACCGGAGAGCGCAAGACCCTGCTCCTGGTAGCGCGGTACGCCGATGCGTGCAACCTCTTCGACATCCCCGACGGCGGGCAGACGGTGCGGCACAAGCTCGCGGTGCTGGAACGGCACTGCGCGGACGAGGGCCGGCTGTTCGGGGCGATCACCAAGACCCTCGGCACCCGGCTGGCCCCCGGCGAGTCCAGCGACGACTTCGTCCGCCGGGCCGAAGGGCTGGCCGCGCTCGGGATCGATCACCTCGCCGTGGTCGCGTCGCAGGCCTGGACACCGGAAGCTCTCTCGGTCCTTGCGCGCGCGGTGCCGAAACTGCGCGACATCGAACCCAGCCCTCGTTGAGTGCTAAACATTCGCCCCTTGAGAGCCCCGGAAGGGGCGAATGTCCAGCACTCAACGGTCAGGTTGCGCGGGTTGCCAGGCGCTCACCGGCTCGGGCTCGGAGAGGATGTCCGACTCCATCACCACGAGCCTGTCGCCGAGCTGGGTACCGCGCCGGCTCGCCGTGTCGCTGCAGAGGCCCTGCACCGGGTTGCGCACGGCCTTCGGCACGACGGCGGCCTGGGCATCGTGCTCGGCCTGCGCGACGCCGGGGCGCTGCCGCCGTCGGCCCGGGGACCGCTGAACACGATCATCTGGCGGGGCTCGACGGGCCCGGTCGCCTGACGATCTTCGTCGTGGGCGCGCTTCGTTCTGGGCGTGCTTCGTTGTGGGCGTGATCGTTGCACCTGGAGCGGACGCATAGTCGCAACGGTCCTGCTCACAAAGAGCGGCGTTACGCGTCGGGGAGTCGCACCGGGTCGACCGCGAGGTGGAGCCGCTCCCGTACCCACCAGTCGCCCGTGCGGCGCCGCTCCTCGGGCGTCGTGTACCTGTAACGGTGCAGGACGGCGCGCACGAAACGGGGCGGCCGCCCGCCGAACGGGTCCGTGCGCAGGAGCCGCAGCACCTGGGGGTCGGCCTCGAGCAGCCGGCGCAGGAACACCGTGAACCACCGGGAGGAGTGGCCCAGCGGCAGGAACCACATCAGCCAGTCCAGTCGCAGGTGGTACGGCGCGACCAGGGGCGGACGCCGCCCGGTCGGACCGGGCTTGCCCCGGAACACGTACTCGGCCCAGTCGTCGGGGCCGGGCTCGTCCGCGAGGGTGCCCTCGACCGTGATCTCGTCGCGGTGCCGGGTGACCGAGCCGAACGCGCCGTAGGCGTTGACCAGCCGAAACGGCTCGAAGCTCGCGTTCATCCGCTGGTGGCGGGAGGCGAGGTTCAGCGCGGGGCGCACGGACAGCACGAGGATGAGCAGGGCTACGGCGCTGACCACCAGCACGTAGGCGAGCGGCGCCGGGGGTGAGGCGGTAGCGGAAGCCGCCGCGGCGCCGTCGGGCAGCCCGACCAGGCGGCCCAGCCAGGCCCATGTGCCATCGCTGATCACGCCGAACGCCAGGACGATGGTGGCCCAGTTGAGCCAGGCGAAGTTGCCGGTCAGCACCAGCCAGCCCTGGGTGAGGGCGAACACGATGCCCGCGATCGACGGGAACGGCTGAGGGAGGAACAGGAACCACGGGACCACGAGCTGGCTGACGTGGGTGCCGAGCACCTCGAACCGGTGCCACCACCGGGGCATGTGGTGGGCGTGCCACGAGAATGGGCCGGGCATGGGCTGCGTCTCGTGGTGGTAGTAGAGGGCGGTGAGGTCGCGCCAGGCCGGGTCGCCGCGCCACTTGATCAGCCCGGCTCCGTGCTCCAGGCGGAAGAGCAGCCAGCGCACGGCGAGGATCGTCAGAAGGGGCACACCCACGGCGTCGGATCCGAGGAAGGCGATCACGAAGCCCGCCTCGCACAGCAGCGTCTCCCAGCCGAAGGCGTAGAACGTCTGCCCGACGTTGACCAGCGACAGGTAGAGCCACCACAGCGCGAGGAACACCAGCGTGGGTACCCACCAGGGCCCGGCCTGCGGCAGCCCGACGACGACGCTCGCCCCCAGCACGACGCCGCACCACGCGACCGCCGCGAGCAGCCGGTCGGAGTACCGCAGGTAGCGCCATCGGAACAGCGAGGGCCCGTCGCGCCAGTGGGTGCGTGCGACGAACCTCGGGACAGGCGCGATGCCACGCTCCCCGAGCAGCGGCCGGAACTGGCGCAGCGCACCCCAGAACGCGAGCGCGTACAGCGCACCGAAGCCGCGCTGGAGCACTGTGCGCGCGACGTCGTAGTCGGCGCTCGACCACCAGCCGAGCCAATCAGGCAAGGTGCCCATATCCTCACGCTAACTGCTGCCCGGAGCAGGCGTCGGGCACTGGGCCGGGGCACTGGGCGGGGCACTGGGCGGGGCACTCGGTCGGGGACTCGGTCGGGCACTGGGCCAGGTACTCAGTCGGGCACTGGGCCGGGCACTGGGTCGGGCACTGCGTCGGCGACGGCAAGATCACCCGCCGGTGTGGGGGCGGCCGGGTGTCCTTCTCCGCTCGCGGACTTACCGTGGAATGACCACGAGGCCAATGATGACCACGCGGTCAACGACGATCGAGGAGGCCCACGATGGTTGCACTGGAGTCGAAGAGCTTCGACCAACCCGATGAGGTCCGGCCGTTCACCGACAAGGGAGAGGCCCAGATGGTGACGCTCGCCGGCAGCATGGTGAGCAAGGCCCGCTTCGAGCCCGGCTGGCGGTGGTCCGAGCACGTGCAGCCCATCGCGGGCACGGAGAGCTGTCAGTCGCCGCACTTCCTCTACATGATGTCCGGGCGGATGCACGTGGTGATGGACGACGGCACCGAGGCCGAGGCCGGACCGAACCAGCTGGTACGCATCGAACCGGGGCACGACGCCTGGGTCGTCGGCGATGAGCCGTGCGTCGTCGTGGACTTCGGGATGTCCCCCACCTACGCCAAGAGAGGTTCCTGAGCCTGGTTCCTGAGCCCTGCCGGTCTCGTCGAGACCCCTGCCGTTCTCGTCGCCGAGGCCGACCAGATCATGTGGGGTCACGGTCGCGTCCGACGAGGGATTCCGGGTCATGGCGTACGTGATCCCGGTGTTCGTCTCGGTCCGGAGCACCGACGCCGAGGAGATCCCCCGGTACTGGAAGCGGCTCGCCGAGGGGTCGACCGTCGTCGTCCCGCTGGCCGAGCGGTAGGGGCCCCGCTGTACGGCATGGTCAGGGGCCGGTTCGGCGTGACCTGGGTGCTCGACGTGGAGGTGCCCTGGACCGCGTCCTGAGGCCGGGCCGCGTCCTGAGGTGAAGGCGCCGGACGGGTCGAGCGTGATCCTCCGGCGCCCGGGTCCCGTCGGGAAGTAAACCCCGGTGGGCCTTGCCGCACTACGCTTGGCCGCATGCCAGACCCCACGACGGCTGGTCCTGTGGACCGTCGCGAGAGACCGCTTGGAGGGCTGCCCGAAGGGGGTCCGGGCGGAGTGCCCAAGGTGCCCACGCTCGAGGAGGTCGCGAAGCGGGCGGGGGTCTCGCGTTCCGTGGCGTCCCGTGCGATGAACAACGTTCGCAACGTGAGCCCGGCGAAGCGTGAAGCGGTCGCCCGAGCGGCGGACGAGCTCGGCTATGTCCCGAACGCGACGGCGCGCGCCCTGGCGACGAGCACGGGCGGGTCGGTGGTCCTCGCGGTCTCCAACGACGACCCGACGATGTTCGGGGACCCGTTCTTCTCGCAGGTGCTCGTCGGTGTGGCCGCGGCGCTCGACAGGACGGAGCTGGACCTGACGCTCATGCTCGCGTCCTCCGAGCGCGGCCAGGCCCGGCTCGAGCGGCTGCTGCGGTCCCGTCGCTCCGACGGCGTGATGCTCATGGCGCTGCGGGGGGACGACCCGCTGAACCGGCTCGCGGCCGCGACCGAGCTGCCCGTGGTGCTCGGCGGCCGGCCGCTGAACGGGGAGGCCCGGTGGTACGTCGACGTGGACAACCGCGGCGGTGCCCGCCTGGCCACTGAGCACCTGCTGGGCTCCGGGTGCCGGCGCATCGCCACGATCACCGGTCCGATGGACCTGGAGGCGTCGGTCGCCCGGTACCAGGGGTTCGCCGACGCCATGGCGGTGGGACGGCTGTCCGCCGACCTGGTCGAGCACGCCGACTTCAGCTACGAGGGCGGTGCTCGCGCGATGGAGCGGCTCCTCGCCGCGCACCCCGATATCGACGGCGTCTTCGCGGCCTCGGACAACATGGCCGCCGGCGCTCTGCGCGCCCTCAAGGCGGGTGGGCGGCGCGTCCCGGATGACGTCGCTGTGGTCGGTTTCGACGACCTGGAGATCGCGCGCCACACGGAGCCGGCGCTCACCACCATCAGCCAGCCGATCCGTGGTCTCGGTCAGGAGATGGCCACGATGCTGGTGCGCCTGATCGACGGCGAGTCGCCGACCCCGGTGATCCTGCCTACCCGCCTGGTCGTGCGGGGCTCGGCGCCAGGCGGGTAGGGCGGGCTGGGGTCAGTACTGCGTGTAGCGGACCCAGTCGTAGGTCGCGGTCCGCTGCCCGGTGTAGTTGAACGGCCCGAGCCAGCTGTCGACGCCGGTCCCCGGCCACAGGTTCATCATGATGCGCTGCGGACGCGTCGGCAGCGGGCCGCGCGAGCCGTTCTCCTGGTGGACGAGGCGGCCGTCGACGAACCAGTTGATGGTGCCCCCGCGCCACCACTCGATGGCGTAGTCGTGGTAACCGGCCGCGGCGTCGAACCCGAGGTTGATGACGGCCTCATGCCCACCGACGCCGTTCGTGAAGTAGTTGGTCTGCATCTGCCAGGTGTTCTTGCCGAGGATCTCGACGTCGATCTCGTCCCACGGCTGGCCGTCGCTCGGCCCGGTGTAGGTGAAGAACGAGCTCACGATCCCGGACCCGGACGCCGCCTTCATCCGGGTCTCGAATCGCCCGTAGGAGTACAGCTCGTTGGTGCGGTACTCGCCTGAGGCGTACGGCTTGCCCGAGCAGCCGCCCGGGCACGGGGTGTTGTTCAGGTTCAGGCCCATGACGCCGCCGTTGTGCCAGACGTGGTCGGCGCGCCAGCCGGCGTTGAACATGCCGCCGTTGCTCCAGCCGTCAGCCTTGTTCCAGCGGCCGGTGTTGTGCGAGTCGAGGTTGTCGACGAAGCTGCCGCCGGCGGCAGCAGCCGGGGGCGCGAGCCCGGGCGCCGCGGAGAGTCCGAGCAGCAGGGCCGTGGCCAGGGCGAGGGTGAGGGTGAGGGCGAGGGTGAGGCGCCTGCGGCGGGGTG
>NZ_UWYY01000026.1 GCF_900608595.1 Promicromonospora panici
CTCTCGCCGAGACCTACCGCCAATGGCTCCTGACCGCTTGACAGCCAATAGGAGCATCATTCACCGACCCCTTTGCACCCGGGCCCGCTTCTTCGGCTTCCGGTGGATCCACCACTCGGCGAAGAGGAGGTTCACCACGAACGACACCCAGGCGGATGCGATCGCCGCGCCCTCGATCTCGGGCGCGCCGAACTGGATGCTCGGGTCGGTGAGTGCCCCCGGCACGTAGACCGCGACGAGGAACGTGGACGAGAACCGGTTGGTGACGATCGAGAAGGCCAGCGCGGTGCTCCGGATCATCCACTCCCGGTGGTCGGCGAACCGGCGCTGCCGCACCGCCCGGTAGCCGAGCAGGGTGAACGTCAGGAGCAGGATGCCCATCATCGTGTTCGCCACCTGCTGCGCCACGCCCGCGCTCGGGAACTGGGCCACGATCAGCGCCGCGATCGCGGTCGGGATCGCGGAGGCGACATAGACCCGCCCGCTCCACCGGTGCACCCGGGGATGGTGGGCGCGCAGCCACGGCCAGAGCTGCAGCACGGCGGCGCTCAGCATGATCGACCCGGTGAAGATGTGGGTCACGAGCGCCGGGTAGAAGGCGGGGCCACGGTCGGTCGGCACCAGGGACTGCGCCGGGTCCAGGCCCACGTAGCGCGGCAGGGACGTCGCGAGGAACAGGGCCGTCACGATGGCGAGCGGCGCTATCCAGGGGCGCCGCCACCAGCGGACCCGCTGCGGCGAACGAGCCGGGGCGGGGGTGGGCGTCGTGTCGGTTGCCATGCCATACCTGCTTTCGCCAGGACGGAGGGAACGGGAGAGTGGTCAGCGCCGGGCACGGAAGGCCAGGCCGGCCGACACCGCGAAGAGCAGGCCGAGGCCCAGGCACCAGATGATCGCGAGCGCCGCGACGCCGCCTGGGTCGGCGACCGTCGCGACGTCGCCGGCCAGGAGGCTGCGCACGGTCTCGATCACGGGCGTGACCGGCTGGTGCTCGGCGAACCCGCGCAGCCAGCTCGGCAGCGTGTCGACGGGCACGAACGCACTCGACACGTAGGGCAGGAACATCACGAAGAAGGAGAATCCGCCGGCGGCGTCGGGTGACCGGACGAGCACCCCGACGAGGGCGGCGAGCCACGTGATCCAGCCGACGAAGAGCAGGATCATGCCCACCGCGGCGAGCCACTCCAGTGGCGTCGCCTCGGGCCGGAAGCCCATCAGGATCGACACCCCGAAGACGACGGCGGTCGTGACCAGGTTCTTCACCAGGCTCGCCGCCACGTGACCCGAGAGCACGGTCCAGGCGGTGACGGGCATCGACCGGAGCCGTTCGACCATGCCGCTCGACATGTCGCGCTCCACGGCGAGTGCCGTGTTCGCGGCGCCGAACCCGGCCGCCAGCAGGATCACGCCCGGCGTCACGTAGTTGATGTAGTCGGTGCCGATGTCGACGGCGCCACCGAACACGAGCACGAACATCAGCAGGATGATCACGGGCAGCAGCACCGCGGTGATAATGGCGTCCACGTCGCGCGAGACGAGCCGCAAACCCCGGACCGTCATCGTCGAGACGTCTCTGAGCAAGTACGTCATGCCGCCACCTCCGCCGATCGCGCCGGGCGGTCCTGGCCGACGTGCCCGGTCAGGGCGAGAAAGACGTCGTCGAGGGTGGGCGCACGCACCTCCCAGTGCTCGGGAACCACCCCCGTCGCCTCGACCACGGAGAGCACCGACCGGACGTGCGCCACCGAGCCGTCCGTGGGAACCCGCACCCGCGCGCCGTCGACCGTCGCGGCGGTGACCGTCGCGGCGGTGAGCACGGGAGCGACCCGTCCGGCGTCGGCCGGGGAGACGAAGGTGAGCTCGACGCCCGCCTCGCCCACCTGGCGCTTGAGCTGCGCGGGCGTGCCCTCGGCGGCCACACGGCCGCCGTCCACGAGCGCCACCCGCTGGGCCAGCCGGTCGGCCTCCTCCAGGTACTGGGTGGTGAGGAAGACGCTGGTGCCCTCGTCGACGACGGCGCGGACGACGTCCCACAGGGCCTGCCGCGACCGCGGGTCGAGGCCGGTGGTGGGTTCGTCGAGGAACATGATCCGGGGCCGGGTCAGGAGGCCCGCCGCCAGGTCGAGCCGACGACGCATGCCGCCCGAGTACGTGTCGACGCGGCGGCTCGCGGCGTCCGCCAGGTCGAACGCCGTGAGCAGCTCCGCGACGCGGTCCCGCACCACGCGGCGCGGGAGGTGCGCGAGGTGGCCCATCATCGTGAGGTTCTCGGCGCCGGTCTGCTTGCCGTCGACGGCTACCTGCTGACCGGTGAGGCTGATGATCTCGCGGACCCGTCGCGCGTCCCGCACCACGTCGAAACCGGCAACGGTCGCGCGGCCGGCGTCAGGCCGCAGCAGCGTGGACAGGATGCGGACGGTGGTGGTCTTGCCCGCCCCGTTAGGGCCGAGCAGCGCGAGGACCGCTCCCTCCTCGAGCTCCAGGTCGAGCCCGTCCAGCACGGGCGGGCTCGTCGAGCCGCGTCTGGCGAAGGACTTGTGCAGGCCCTCGGCCGTGACGATCGCAGCCATGGTCTCCTCTTCTCTCTGGTCGTGAACGCTTACTGTTTACGTCCCACGCGTTTTAGTGTGGGGCGTAAACAGTATGTGGTCAAGAGAGTTTCGGATCGGCACGCGCCGTCGAGCAGGGCAGGATGGGGACCGATGAGCATCGACACCACGCCCGAGCCGGGCGAACCGCCGCGGGATCCCGTCGAGCGGCCCCAGGGCACAGGTCCGGAGACCGAGCTGCCCGCCGCCGTGCAGCGCCTCTGGGGCGCGGTGGCGCCGCGGCGGCGCGGGCCCAAGCCCGCCCTGTCGGCGGCACGGATCGTGCAGGCTGCGCTGGAGCTGGCCGACGCCGAGGGCCTAGCCGCCGTCTCGATGGCACGCATCGCGGAGGCCGTCGGGTACACGCCGATGGCGCTGTACCGGCACGTGGCCGGCAAGGAGGAGCTGCTCATCCTGATGTCGGACGCCGTGGCGGCCGACCTGCCGGTCCTCCCCGCCGAGGGCGGCTGGCGCGCCGGGCTCGAGGCCTGGACCCGGGCGCAGATCGAGCTGGGAATCTCCCGCCCATGGATGCTGGAGCTGCCCCTCTCCGCCGCGCCGCCCGGGCCGAACCGGGTGCGCTGGCTCGACCAGGCCTTCGGGGTCCTGCGCTCGATCGAGCTCCCCCCGGACGAGAAGCTCGCCGTGGTCGGCCTGCTCGCCCAGCACGTCCTGGGCGAGGCCCGCGTGCACATCGAGTCCAGGCGCGCGGCGGTCCAGCAGGTACGCCGCGAGGCCGGGCTGACCGACGCGACCCCGGAGTCGGAGCTCGACCCCGCCGCCATCAACGCGGCCAACCCCTACGCCGACTTCGAGACCGTCCTGGCCCGGTACGCCGACCCGACGACGTACCCGAACCTGTTCGAATCGTTCGCCACGTGGCCCGAGAACCCCACGACCGCGCCGTCCGACGACGACATCGCCTTTGGGATCAGCATCGTCCTGGACGGCATCGAGGCCTACCTCAGGCGCCGCGGCGCGATTCCCGACGACGAGTCCTGAGCCCCTCGGCACGCCGGCACGTGGGTCCTGGCGTGACCACAGGCAGCGGTTTTCGGACCTTGTGCACAGGTCGGCGGTCGGAGCGCGTGGAGTGTCGGTGGCGTGCGTCAGAGTGGTGCCGTGACAAGTGATCCCATGACAGACGGCAACACGACGGCGGCGACCGTGAGCACGGCCCTGCGCTGCTTCGGCGATGGCGACCCGCTCTACGAGGCGTACCACGACAAGGAGTGGGGCGTTCCGGTGCACGGCGAGCCGGCCCTGCTGGAGCGCATAGCCCTGGAGGGCTTCCAGTCCGGGCTCTCCTGGATCACCGTGCTGCGCAAGCGTCCCGCGTTCCGGGAAGTCTTCGAGGGCTTCGACCCGGAGCGCGTGGCGGCCTTCGGGCCGGACGACGTCGAGCGGCTGCTGACCGACACCCGCATCATCCGGAACCGCATGAAGATCGAGGCCACCGTCGACAACGCGCGGGCCGTCGTCGCGCTGCACGACTCCCGGCGCACGCTGGACGAGCTGTTCTGGTCGTTCGCCCCCGAGGCCGCCGGCCGGCGGCGTGCGGTCACCTTCGGGGACGTGCCGGCGTGGACCGAGGAGTCGAAGGCGATGAGCAAGGCGATGAAGAGGGTGGGGTTCCGGTTCATCGGACCCACCACCGCCTACGCGGCGATGCAGGCCTGCGGCCTGGTGGACGACCACCTGGCCGGCTGCCCGGTGGTGCTCGGCCGCACCGGTGCGGCCGAGCAGGGACCGGCTAGCTGAATGTCACAGCTCCGCGCACGGCTCCACGACCGGGACGACGGCGTCGCGCACCCACTCGGCGAGCGACGTCGCCGGCGGCCGCAGGATCACCGTGTCCACGCCGTGCTCGGCGAAACCGCGCATCTCCCTGACGAAGTCCGCGGTGTCACCCGGGCCGATCGCCGCCCCGCGGTGCAGCATCGTGACGCGGATGTCGGCGGGGTCGCGGCCGACGTCGGCGCAGTGCCGGTGCAGCACGTCCAGCAGGTGGCGCAGCCGCTCGGGAGTCTCGGCGAACAGGTTGCACGCGTCTGCGTACTGCGCGACGAGCTTGAGGGTCCGCTTCTCCCCGGACCCGCCGATCATGATCTCGGGCCCCGACAGCGGCGCCGGCGAGCAGAGCGTCTCGGCGAGCTGGTAGTGCTTCCCCTCGAACGGGCCGTTGTTGTCGAGGTCGTACATCTGCCGCGCGATCCGTACCGTCTCCTCGAGCATCTCGAAGCGGTCCTTGAGCGGCGGGAACGGCACCCCGAGCGCCGCATGCTCCTTGTCGTACCAGGCCGCGCCGATGCCGTAGGTGGCGCGACCACCCGAGACCACGTCGAGCGACGCGACGATCTTCGCCAGCAGACCCGGGTAGCGGTACGTCACGCCGGTCACCAGCGCGCCGAGCTGCACCTTCTCGGTCACTCCGGCCAGGTAGCCCAGAGTCGTGTACGCCTCCAGCATCGGGTCCGACGCCGGGAAGCCCTGATGCTCCATCTGGAAGTAGTGGTCCATCACGGAGACCCACGCGACACCGCCGTCGTCGGCGTACCGGGCGGCGTCCGCCAGCTCGGTCCGCATCCGCGCGGGTTCCATCGAGTCGTAACGCATGAAGTGGGTGCCGATTCGCATGTCTCGATCCTCCTACGCCGACGCGCGCCGTCAAACGCGGGATCGGGGCGAGACACGTCGTCAGGCGCGGGGCTCGATCATGGTGTCTGGGTCGGGGTCCACCGGCGCTCCGGTGCGTACCAGGACCTGCGCGACGAGCCACGTGATCGACTCGGCGGTCTCGTGCGGCGTCGCCGTGGGCTGCATGACATGGCTGAGCGCGGCCCGCACCACGATGTCGATGACCGTGGCGATCCGCTCCGGCTCCAGGTCGATCTCATAGGTGTCCACCCGGTCCTGCACCACTACCTTGATGGTGCCGAGCAGGGACTCGGAGTGGGTGGTGAGCAGGGGCAGCAGCTCGGTGTCCGCGCCGTGCGTCGCGGACACCACCGCGCGCAGCAGCTCGTTCCCCTCGGCGAGCACCAGCGTGTTCTCCAGGGCCGCGCGGATCGCGGCCAGCAGGTCGTCGGGGTGGCTGTCGAAGCCCTCGACGATCTTGAAGATGAACTTGGCCGACTCCGTCAGCACCATCGCCTCGGCGAGATCCTCCCGGCTGCCGACGGCGTTGTAGACGGTCTGCCTGCTCACGCCGGCCTCCGTGGCGAGGCGCCCCATCGTCACCTTCGACCAGCCGTCGGAACAGGTGAGGCGCGCCGCAGCCGCGATGATCCGACTCCGGCTGGAGATCGGATCCTCGTACCCGGCGGTCACCTCGGCCATACCTCGATCGTAGGCAACGGGTGGCTTCCGGTCAGGCAAAGCATCGCCGGACGGAAGATATTTCACCCTCCGGCCATTTCTCCCTGCGGATCGTCGGGCACGAGCGGCCCGAACCCCCGCAACCTGGAAACCCCATAGGGTGGCGAGCATGGACCTCGAAGAACGCCTTGCAGTCTTCATCGACTACGAGAACCTGGCGCTCGGCGCCCGGGAGCACCTGGGCGGGATGCAGTTCGACTTCGGCCCGATCGCCGACGCCCTCGCCGTGCGCGGACGGGTCGTCGCGCGCCGGGCCTACGCGGACTGGTCGTACTTCGACGAGGACCGGCGCATGCTGACCCGGCACCAGGTCGAGCTGATCGAGATGACGCAGCGGATGGGCGCCTCCCGCAAGAACGCCGCCGACATCAAGATGGTCGTCGACGCCATCGAGATGGCCTTCGAGCGCGACTACATCTCGACGTTCGTCATGTGCACGGGTGACAGCGACTTCTCCCCGCTCGTCCACAAGCTGCGCGAGCTGAACAAGCGCGTCATCGGCGTCGGCGTCGAGAAGTCGACGTCGCGCCTGCTGCCGGCCGCATGCGACGAGTTCCTCTTCTACGACCGCCTCGAAGGCGTCGAGGTGCCCGACGACGACCAGGCCGCTCCGGCGCCGAAGCGCGGCACCCGCTCCCGCAAGGCCGCGCCCGCGCCGGAGCGCGCCGCAGCGCAGAAGGCCCCCGCCGCGTCGCGTCGCGCCAAGGCCGCTGAGGCGGTGGCGGAGGCCGTCGCCGAGGCCCCGGCAGTCGAGATCGCCGCCGAGCCCGACTCGAAGCCCGCCACCCGTCGTCGCAAGAAGGCGGAGCCCGCACCGGCGCCCGTCGACGTCGCGCCGGAGGCCGAGATCGACACGAGCGAGCAGGAGGAGGAGGCCCCGGCGTCGAGCGACGCACCCATGGAGGTGCGCGTGGCGCAGACGCTCGCCGACCTGCAGTCGTCCACGAGCGGCGCCGTGACGGCGTCCGCCCTGAAGCGCACGCTGCTGCGCAAGGACCCGACGTTCAGCGAGTCCGACTACGGGTTCCGCACCTTCGGCGAGTTCCTGCGGTTCCTCGCGGACCGCGGGTTCGTCGAGCTGGCGACGGGGCCGTCGGCGGGCGACCCGGAAGTATCGCTGCCGGAGCAGGGCGACACCGACGCCGCGTTCGTGCTGCTGCGGACGGTGGTACAGGAGTCGAACGGCTCGGCCGCGCTGTCCGGTCTGAAGAACGCCGTACGCAAGAAGCGCCCGGACTTCTCCGAGAAGGCGCTCGGCTTCCGCGGGTTCCTCCAGTTCGCGAAGGCCGCGGAGACCGCCGGCGCCGTCTCCCTGGCCTGGGACGACGACGCCGACGACTACCTGGTCACCGCCTGACCCGGAGCGGAGTCGCAGGCTCGGGCAGCAATGATCACCGCCTGGTACCCGTCACTCGGCGAGCACGCCCGGCACCGTGGCGAGCCGACGGGTGAGCTCGGCCCCGTCCCGGCCCGCGACGGTCGACACCCGGGGGACGTCGGGACCGCCGTCGGATGAGCCGGCATCCGGCAGGTTCCCGGCGAGCACCTGCTGACCGCCTGTGAGCTGCCGGATCGCCACGGCACGGACGCGGCCAGGATGACGGCGCACGGCCCGCGCGTAGATCTCGACGTCGTGCTGGCCGTCATCGCCGAAGAGCACCCAGCGCACGTGCGGGAACCACGACATGAGGTGTTCGAGGCTCGCCTCCTTGTGCGCCTGGCCGCTGCGGAACCACCCGGTGAGGGTCGGTCCCCAGTCGGTCAGGAGCAGCGGGCCCCGCGGATAGTCGTGGCGCGAGAGGAAGGCGCGCAGCGTGCCCGCGGTGTTCCAGGCGCCGGTCGACAGGTAGAAGAAGGCGGCGTCCGGGTGCGCATCCTGTAGTGCCCGATACAGCTCGGGCATGCCCGGCACAGCCCGGCGGCTGCTGGAGTGCCGCACGAATGTGTTCCACACCGCTAGCAGCGGCCGCGGCACCGCCGTCACCATCGTGGTGTCGTCGATGTCGCTGACGACGCCGAACCTCGTCCGCTCGTCCAGCACCAGGACCGACGCGTCGGCCGTGGACGGGTCGGGACCGTCGAGGCACGTCAGGACCGCCGTCTGCCAGCCGGCGAGCAACGCCGCGCCGACGGGTACCTCGACGTCGACGTAGCCGGCGCGGTCGCTCACCACGACGGACGTGTGCTCGCCGACCTCGAGCCGCACCCGGCGACTGGGCGCCGGCACGGTGAGGAAGTGGCGGAACCCGCGCCGCCCGGCGCGGAGGAGGTCCCCGTCGGGCGAGACGGGCCGCGGCCGCGCGATCAGCACGCGGGCGAGCACCCGCACCTTGTCGGGTGTGCCGTACCCCGTGTAGGTCTCGATCCGGGGGCGCCAGCCGGCGCGGCGCAGCACCCACCCCGCCGCGGCGTAGAAGCGATCTTCCACCACCGCGGCGAGGTGCGGGCGCTGCGAGGGATGCGGGGTCGGGGTAGCCACACCGAATTGTGACCTGTTACTGACCGCCCATGCCCGTCGTTGCCACACCCTGCACGATGCGGCGCTGGAACAGCATGAACACGACCAGCAGCGGCAGCGCCGCGATCATCGCGGAGGCCATGTTCTGCGCGTACTGCACGCCGTAGGCGTCCTTCACGGTGGACAAGCCGACGGGCAGCGTCATGAACTGCGGGTCGGTGGTGATGATGAACGGCCACAGGAAGTTGTTCCAGGCGCCGATGAACACGAAGATCGCCACGGCCACGAGGATCGAGCGCGACAGCGGCAGCACGATCGTCCAGAACAGCCGCCACGAGCTCGCGCCGTCGATCCGTGCGGCGTCCAGCAGCTCCTGCGGGATGGCGTCGAAGAACCGCTTGAGGATGAACACCATCACGGGTGCCACCACCTGCGGCAGCACGATCCCCGCGAACGTGTCCACGAGCCCCAGGACCTGCATCTCCCGGAACAGGGGCACGATGAGGATCTGCCCGGGCATCATGATCGAGGCGATGGTGAGCCACTGCATCAGGGCCCGCCCCTTGAACAGAGTCTGCGAGAACGCGAAGGCCGCCATCGCGGAGATCAGCACGGTGAGCGCCGTCACCAGCACGGCGACCACCAGGCTGTTCCACATCCACAACGGCAGCTCGCTATTGCTGAGCACCTTCTGGTAGGCGTCGAGCGTCCAGCCCATGGTGGGCCACAACGACGCCGGGAGCGCGGCCTCGGCCTCGTGCTTGAAGCTCGTGACCGCGCCCCAGAACAGGGGCACGAGCCAAATCCCGGCGAGCACGACCAGCGCCGCGAGCGCCCCTGCCCGCGCCCAGGGCGACGGGCCGATGGTCAGCTTGGTGAGGGCCCGGTTCTCGGCCCGGTCCTGCGCAGCCTTCGTCCGGCGGACGGCGGAGATGTCGGCGACAGCCATCTCAGGCCTCCTTCCGGGCCGGCATCAGCCGTACCAGCGTGAACACGAGGATCAATGCGAAGAACACGTACGAGATCGCAGAGGCGTAGCCGAGCCGGTAGTTGGTGAAGCCCATGTCGTAGATGTACTCCAGGATGGGCCGTGTGCTGCCGTTCGGGCCGCCTTTGGTCAGCAGGTAGATCTGGTCGAACACCTTGAGCGAGGCCAGGAGCTGCAGCACCACGATGACGCCGGTGATGGTGCGTAGCTGGGGCAGCGTGATGGAGAACAGCCGCTGCCAGCCGCCTGCGCCGTCGATGGTGGCCGCCTCGTACTGCTGGGCCGGAATGCCCTGCAGTGCCGCGAGGTAGAGCAGGAAGTTGAAGCCCACGGTCCACCACACGGTGACCCCGGCGATGGAGAACATCGCGACGTTCTCGTCGGTGAGCCAGCCGAGGGGCTGCAGGCCCAGGCCTGTCATCCAGGTGTCGAGCAGGCCGATGTCGGGTTGGAACATCCAGTTGCTCAGGTGCCAGACCACGGCGCTGGTCAGCAGGTACGGCGCGAAGAACGACATCCGCCACACCCACTGTCCCGGCAGGCCCGTGTGCACGAGCAACGCCATCACGAGGGCAACCACCACCAGGGGGACGGTGCTGAGGATCGTGAACCACACGGTGTGCCACAGCGTCTGCCAGACCTGTGGATCGCTGAAGGCCTCGGCGTAGTTGGCGAAGCCGATGAACTCGCTGCCGGTGCCCGTGAGGCTCTGGTTCGTGAAGCTCATCCACAGGCCGTAGAGCGTCGGCAGCACCAGGAAGAGCCCGGTGGCCAGGGCGAACGGCGCGACGAACAGGTAGCCGGACCTGTCGCGCTCGCGCATGGACTTGCGGGCGGTCTCGGCGTGCGTACCGGGTCGGCTCGCGGAGGCCCTCCGGCCGGGCAGTGCCCGCCCCAGGGGCGCGGTGACACTGGCATTCGAGGCAGTCATCGTCGTCCTTCCTCTCAGGCGGGGTTGGGCTGGGCGAGGAACCGGTCCATCGCGCTCAGCATCCGGGTCACGGCGGTGCGGGCAGGGGCCTTGCCTGCGAGGGTGTCGGTCATGGCGTCGGCCATGCGCGTCTGGAAGTCGCTGCCGCCGCCCGTGAACCAGGCGTCGGGGTCGAAGACGGCGATCTCGGCGGCGGGCGCGTAGTCACGCTGTGGCGTGAGCTCCTGGTACTCGGGCTCCTCGACGATGGGCTGGTAGGCGGGGATGTGCCCGGCCGAGGCCCACGTCAGACCCTCTTTGAGGAGACCGGCGAGGACCCGGTACGTCGCCTCGCGCGCTGCGGCGTCCGGCGTGCCCTGCTTGGGCAGCACGAACGCGTGCGAGTCCGCATAGTTGGCCGGCGTGTCGAAGATCGCCGGGAACTGCGTGGCCCCGACCTCGGGCAGCGCCTCGCGGAACATCGGCAGGTCCCACTCGCCGGCGAATGTCATGCCTGTGCGTTCCGCCATGAAGCGGGCAGCGGCGGCGTTGCCGTCCTGGTTCTTCGCGGCGACGGTGCCGTCGAGCATGGCCTGGAGGAACTCGAAGACCTCGGTGGCGGCCTCCTCGTCGAGCGCGGCGGGGCGGCCCGGCGTCAGCTCGTAACCGCCGCCGTTCTGGGAATAGAGGCCCCAGAACATGCGCCAGCACCCGGCCGGGTCACGCTGGTAGCCCCAGCCGACGCCGGTCTCGCCCGTGACCTCGGCCAGCGCGCGTCCGGCCGCGAGGAAGTTGTCGGCACCGGCGACGGCGTCCAGGTCGAGCTTGCCGTCCGCCGTCGCGAGGCCCGCGTCCCCGATGATCGCCGGGTTGTGGAACACGATGTACGGATGGGTGTCCAGCGGCAGGGCGTAGAGCTGCCCGTCGAACTGGGCCTTCTCCCACACCGCGGGAGCGAAGTGCTCCTCGCGCACCCCGAGGTCGGCGAGCGCCTCGATGTCGAACGGCTCCAGGAGCCCGCCCGGCGCGTACCCGGCGAGCCGGGACATGTGCATGACGGCGGCCTCGGGCGGGCGCCCACCCGACGACGCCATCGCGAGCTTCGTGTAATACGGCGGCCCCCACTCGAGCGTCGTCGACTCGACGGCGATATCCGGGTTGGCCGACGCGACGACGCCCACCATCTCCTGCATGAGCGCGCCGTCACCGCCCGAGAAGAGGTCCCAGATCATCACCTGCGTCTTGCCGCTGCCTGCGGCGCTCGGCGTCGCGCAGCCGGCGAGCGTCCCGCCGAGCGCGACACCACCGGCACCGACCAGGGCTGCCCGCAGCAGATCGCGGCGGCTGAGGCCCCCCGAACTTGCCGCACGGCTGCGGTTTCTCGACACGGTCCCGGGGCTTCCTCGGCCCGGGACATCGCGTCCGCGTAGCACGGTCATCGTCGACCCTCCCATGGTGCAACGTTGCGATCCAACGTTGGATCACGATGGACTAGGCGGAGCGTCCCGTCAAGGGGTCGCGATGCGGAAGGAAGTGAAGGGTTGTCGGAACGAGCGGGTCGCCGCGTGGGCATCAAGGAGGTCGCCGCCGCGGCGGGCGTCTCCTGGAAGACCGTCTCCAACGTTGTCAACGACACGGGCCGGGTAGGCGACGCCACCCGGGCACGAGTTGAGGCGGTGATCGCCGAGCTGGGCTACCGGCCCAACCTCGCGGGACGCCAGCTGCGGCGGGGCCGCACCAACACGCTCGCGCTGGCCGTGCCCTGGGTGCACGCGCCCTACTTCTCGGTGCTGGCCCACGAGGTGATCGACGTCGGCAACGCCCGTGGCTACCGCGTGCTCATCGAGGAGACCCGGTCCTCGCGTGACACCGAGCTCGAGGTGGCGCGCGGCTTCGACGTCCAGGCGATCGACGGCATCATCTTCTCGCCGCTGGAGCTGACCCCGGCCGAGATCGACGAGGTGCGGGAGTCGGTGCCCCTCGTGCTGCTGGGCGAGCGGGCCGACCCGGACCCGGCCCGCGAGCGGCGGACGGACCATGTGAGCATCGACAACGTCGAGGCCGCGGCCCAGGTAACGGCCCATCTCCTGGAGGCCGGACGGCGCAGGCTCGGGTTCCTCGGCGCGGAGCCGCGCGGCGCCGGCCGCACCGGCGCGCAGCGTGTCCAGGGCTTCCTCGACGCGCACACCGCGGCCGGGCTCGAGGCCGACGAACGCTGGGTGCTCCAGGTGCCGCAGTTCTCCCGCTCGGCGGGCGCCGCGACCATCGAGTCGGTGCTGCCCAGGATCGATCAGATCGACGGACTGGTCTGTGCCAACGACGAGCTGGCCCTGGGCGCGCTGTACGCGCTGCGCCGGAACGGCGTGCGGGTCCCCGAGGACCTCGCCGTGACAGGCTGGGACAACACGGAGGACGGCCGGTTCTCGAACCCGTCGCTGACCACCGTCGCGCCAGACCTGCGCGCCATCGCGGAGACGGCGGTGGACCGGATCATCGCGCAGCTCGAGAAGCCCGCCATCGAGCCGGTCGACGCGCTGGTGCCGCACCGGCTGCTGATCCGGGAGAGCAGTCGCACGTAGGCTCGGGGCGCACACCACGACCTGGTTGTGGGCGCAACCGTTGCGACCACCCGCCCGTTTTAGGCGCAACGGTCACGCCCACAACTAAGCCCCAGACTGATACAACGTTGCATTCCGTGCGCAAGCCGTGTTGAATCACCGCGCACCTGTCGTAGACGCAACGGAGCAGCTGATGACCTTCCTCGACCGCTTCTCGCCCGCCGGCGTACCAACGGCCACCGCCGTACCGCGCCCCGAGTACCCCCGCCCGCAGATGGCCCGTGACCGATGGCTGAACCTCAACGGCACCTGGCAGTTCGAGATCGACTCGGGCGACTCCGGGCTCGAGCGCGGGCTCGTCGAGAACCCGCTCCAGAGCGAGATCGCCGTCCCGTTCGCGCCCGAGTCGCAGCTCTCCGGCATCGAGAACACCGACTTCCTCGAGGCGGTCTGGTACCGCCGCGAGGTCACCGTCCCGGCGGAGTGGGCCGCCGTCGGCGACGACCCGCACGTCCTGCTGCACTTCGGCGCGGTCGACCACGACACGACCGTGTGGGTCGACGGCACCGAGGTGGTGCGGCACCGCGGCGGGTTCACCCCGTTCACGGCCGATCTGCACGGCATCGCGCGCCCGGGCGACACGGTCACCGTCGTCGTGCGGGCCCGGGACACCCGGCACGGGCCGCAGGCCCGCGGCAAGCAGAGCAACCGCTACGCGAACTTCGAATGCAACTACACCCGCACGACGGGGATCTGGCAGACCGTGTGGCTCGAGCCCGTGCCGTCCGTGCACCTGCGCCGCCCGCGGATCACGCCGGACCTGGCCAGCTCGGCGTTCGACGTCGTGGTGCCGCTTTCGGCGAACCGGCGCGGCCACACCGTGACCGTCACCGTGACGGATGCCGACGGCGAGGTAGCGACCGCCACGGCCCGCGCCGACCTGGACCTGGCGCCCGCGCTGCGCGCCGTCGTCCCCGCGGACCGCGTGCGCACCTGGGGGCCGAGCGATCCACACCTGTACGGCGTCGACATCGAGCTGCGCGACGGGGACGGCGTCCTCGTCGACTCCGTGCGTTCCTACGCGGGCCTGCGCTCCGTCTCCATCGACGGGCAGGGGGTGCGGATCAACGGCGAGACGGTGTTCCAGCGCCTCGTGCTCGACCAGGGCTACTGGCCCGAGTCGCTGATGACCGCGCCCTCGGACGCCGCGCTCGCGCGCGACATCGAGCTCGGCCTCGCGGCCGGCTTCAACGGCGCCCGCCTGCACCAGAAGGTCTTCGAGGAGCGGTACCTGTTCCACGCGGACCGGCTCGGCTACCTCGTCTGGGGCGAGTTCGGCGACTGGGGCGTGAGCGGCTACGGCACGCCCGCCGACGGTCAGCGGCCGACGACGTCGTTCGTCGCCGAGTGGATGGAGGCGCTGCAGCGCGACCACTCGCACCCGTCGATCATCGGTTGGTGCCCGCTCAACGAGACGCACCAGGACCTGCACGACCGCATCACCCAGCTCGACGACGTCACCCGGGCCATGTGGCTCGCCACCAAGGTGGCCGACCCCTCCCGGCCGGTGCTGGACGCCAGCGGCTACTCGCACCGCGTCCTCGAGACCGACATCTGGGACTCGCACCTGTACGAGCAGGATCCGGAACGGTTCGCGGAGCTCGTGGGCGGCCTCGCCGAGGGGCGACCGTACGAGAACGCGCGCGACAACGGCACGAAGATGTCGGTGCCGTACCGCGGCCAGCCGTACTTCGTCAGCGAGTACGGCGGCATCTGGTGGAACCCGGACGTGGCGGCGACCGCGTCGGGAAACTCGCCGGATTCCTGGGGCTACGGCCAGCGGGTTGCGGATGAGGAGGAGTTCCATGTCCGGTTCCGCGGGCTGACCGACGCGCTCCTCGGGGACCCGCGGATGTTCGCCTACTGCTACACGCAGCTCACGGACGTGTTCCAGGAGGAGAACGGGATCTACCGGTTCGACCGCAGCGAGAAGCTCGACGTCGCGCGCGTGCGGGAGGTCCAGGTCCAGGTCGCGGCCGTGGAGGCGGCGGAGAACGCCGCGGTGTCGGCCGGCCGGGGCGTCTGACCAGGGACGGGGCTTGTAGGTCTCTTTAGTCTTTTTCACCACATATCACCCCGTCCACAGGGGCGCTTGGGGGGTGCACAATAGGCCGGTGACGTACCGGTTCCTCAAGCTCATCCTCTCGCTCCTCGTGCTCGTGCTTCTGCGCCCGCGCGTCACTGGCCTGCAGAACATCCCGAAGCGCGGCGCCGTGATCCTGGCGAGCAACCACCTGTCGTTCATCGACTCGCTGCTCATCCCGATCATGGCGCCGCGCCACGTCGCGTTCCTGGCCAAGGCCGAGTACTGGACCGGCAAGGGCCTCAAGGGGCGCATGTCCCGCTGGTTCTTCACCAAGATGGGCGACATCCCGGTACAGCGGGACGACCCGCGCGCCGGGCAGCGTTCCCTCGAGGACGCACTCGCCGTGCTGCAGCGTGGCGGCGCGTTCGGCATCTACCCCGAGGGCACCCGCTCGCGCGACGGCAAGCTGCACAAGGGGCACACCGGCGTCGCGTGGCTGGCGCTGACCGGCAAGGCGCCAGTCGTCCCCGTGGCACTGCTCGGGACGGACAAGGTCAAGCCCATCGGCAAGATGCCGCGGTTCGCGAAGGTCGAACTGCATTTCGGGGTGCCGATCGACCCGTCCCGCCAGATCGCGGCCGGCACCAAGCCCGCCCAGGCGCGGCGCGAGCTGACGGAACAGGTCATGCAGTCGATCCAGGCGATGAGCGGCCAGGAACGCGCCGACGACTGATCTGTCCAGCGCCCCCACGTTGCCGAGGTAGAACCGTGGCGAGGTAGGACCCTGGCGAGGTAGGACCCTGGCGAGGTAGAACTGCAGCGGACCATCGTGCGCTGCAGTCCTACCTCGCTGCAGTCCTACCTCGCCACGGTTCTACCTCGCTGCAGTCCTACCTCGGCGACTCCGGGCGTCAGAGGCGGGTGAGGCGGATCGCGTCCGCTATGACGTATGCCGTGCCCTGGGTCCAGCGGCTGACCGCCACGACGGTGCGGGTGCCCGCCGTCATCGCGTATGTGCCGAGCGAGAGCCAGGCGCCGCCACCCGTCGACTGGTCCACCCGGATCGTCGACGAGCCGCTCCCGGTGTAGACGATGAACGGCGTCGACGTGTTGTAACCGTCGATCCCCGGGAACCACGCCTCCACCCGGTAAGAGCCGTTGGACGGGATCGTCGCCGAGAACGTCGCCAGGTCGCTCACCTCGGCCGGCGTCGCGTAGCGGTAGCTGGCGCCGTAACGCTCGGCCGAGAAGGACGAGGTCAGCCACGATGCGCCCGCCGCGAAGCCCGCGGACGTGTTGTCGACGATGACCGACCAGCTGGAGCCCGCCAGGGCCGCCGCCACCTCCGAGCGCAGCTGCGGCAGCATCGAGTAGAGGACGTCGCCCGGGCAGGCCGTGGCCGTGTAGTCCCGGTGCCCGTAGATCTGGGTCGGGGCGATCCCGTACTGGTCGCAGATGTAGGCGCACAGCTCGACCAGCCGGCTCCAGAGCTGCGCGGGCGGCGTCGCGCTCGTGTAAGTGCCCTGGTTCTCGATCCCGATGGCCTGGCTGTTCTGGCCGGGGGCGTGCGCGCCCACCACCGTGCCGCTGCCGTTCTGCAGGCGGGACAGCGAACCGTGCCGGCCCTCCATGACGTATCCGCCGCGGCTCACCGTGAGGTGCTGGCCCGTGTCGACCCAGCCGTTGGCGAAGTGCCACTGCTGGATGTCGCGGGCGATCTGATAGCCGGCGGCCTGCGAGTAGTCGGTGACATTGGCCGACGCCGTGTGGTGGATCAGGATCTTGTTCGGGTTCGTCGAGACGGTGTCGATGGTGCCCCGGGCCGCGGCCGCACCCCAGGTGGCGCAGCTCGCGATGGTCGGCGCAGCGACCTCGACACCCGCCAGCGCACCCGGGGGTGCGTCGGCAGGGGCCTCGGGGTCGGGCGCCAGGGACGGCGGGGCGTCAGCGGCGCGCGCCGCGACGGCCTGCGTCGCAACGCGCGGGGCCGCTGCGGCCGGGGCAGCACCCGCGGGCGCCGCTATCGTCGCACCCGCGGCCCCGATGCCGAGGACGACGGCGCTGCGCAGCAGGTCGCGCCGGTCGAGGGAGCTGTGGTCGTCGTGACTGTCGTCGTCGTGACGGTGGTCGGTGGAGCTGGGGACGTGTTCGTGCACGGTAGGCCTCCACGGTTCGGTCGCGCTGGCACGGGCCGATTTCATCCGTAGTATCGGCCGACCGTGCATGCGCCCGATACATCACATCCGGGATATACCCCCCACGCGATACCGCCCCCGTCTGACACGCGCGAGCGCGCCGGGGTCAGGACTCTATCGTCTGGGTCTCCGACGAACCCTGGCCGATCGGCGTCGAACCGGCCGCGTGCGCCACCTCGATCTTGCGCGGCTTCGCCTCCTCGCTGACCGGGATCGTCAGTGAGAGCACGCCGTCCGTGTACGAGGCGGAGATGCTGTCGAGTGCGAGACCGCGGCCTACCGTGAGCTGCCGGGCGAATGTGCCCATGGGCCGCTCGCGGACCAGCCACTGCGCCTCGGTGTCCGTACGCTGCGAACGTTCGCAGCGGACCGTGAGCGTCCGGTCGTCGACCGAGACGTCGATGGTGCCCGGGTCTACACCGGGCAGGTCCATGGACAGGACGTAGTGGTCGCCCGTGCGGAACAGGTCCATCGGCATGCCGTCGGTCTGCCTCGCGTTGGTGGCGAACGTGCTGAACAGCCGCTCCATCTCCTGGAACGGGTCCCAATAGGTAGCCATCGCGCATCACCTCCTACGACGACGTGGCCCTGGCCCGTCCAGGGCCGTCGCGCTCGGCGGCGGCCTCGTCCGCCGCCCGGCTACGCCATCAATTTTGGCACTCTGACCCCGAGAGTGCCAAGACCTGATCCCGCTACGCGGACGTGTCACGCCCACAGATCACTCGGTGACCTGTGGGCCTGACACGTCGCAGGCTCCCGCTCTGGGGTCAGGCCGCGGCGCGGCCCGTCAGGCCTACCCGCTCCAGCAGGTCGAGGGCCGGGCGGTGCTTGTTGAACGTGTACACGTGCACGCCTGGCGCACCGGCGTCGAGCACCTCGCGGGCGAGCTTCGCGGAGTAGCAGATGCCGTGCTCGTGCTGTGCTTCGGGGTCGACGGCGCCGTCGGAACCGGTGAGCCGGTCGAGCTCCCGCAGCAGCTCCGAGGGTGCGACCACACCCGTCAGCTCCTCGACCCGGCGTAGTCGACGCGCCTCCGTGGCGGGTAGGACGCCGGCCAGGATCGGGATGGTCACGCCCGCCGCCCGGGCCGCCTCGACGAATCCCGTGTAGGACTCGGCGCGGTAGAAGAACTGGGTGATGGCGAAGCTCGCCCCCGCCTCCTGCTTCTCCAGGAGCCGCCGCACCTCCTGGTCGCGCGTGGTGCCGGCCCCGGGGTTGCCGTCCGGGAACGTCGCCACGGCGATGGTGAGCGGACGGGTCGCCGCCCGCAGCGCCGCGCTGGCGTGGGCGGCGGCACGGCGCTGGTCCACCTGCGTGAGCAGGCGGACCAGGTCGACGCTGGACCGCACCCCGTCCGACGCCGGGCGCCAGTGCGGCTCGTCGCGCGGCGGGTCCCCGCGCAGGGCGAGGAACGACCGCACGCCGGCCTCGAGGAACTCGTCGATCACCTCGGACACGTCCTCGCGGGACGCGCCCACGCAGGTCAGGTGGGCCACCGGCAGCACCGGTGTGCCGCGCAGCAGCGTGGCGAGCACCTCTCGCGACGTCGCCCGGTCGCCGCCGGCGGCGCCGTAGGTGACGGACACGAAGTCGGGGCGAGCCGCCACCAGCCGCTGCGCCGTCTCCCAGAAGTTGGGGGCGGCCTCGGGCCGACGCGGTGGCATCAGCTCGAACGACACTGTGGGACGCTGCGGGTATGCCTCGACGACCATGGCTGCTCCATCGGACCTGGCGTTAGCACCTTACGTCCACGCGCCACGTCAACGAGGCAGGAAGTCGGCAGGTTGCTGCGGTGTCAGGGAGCCAGGACTCTCGACCGCTCTGGATGGGATCGCCACCATGCTAAGCGATTGTCCAGCACTGGGACAGAATCCGTCCGGCGATCGAGACGCCCTGTCTTGTGCTACCCACCAGCTGCCCGAGGAGCTATTTCACCGACCCCGCCACCAGCCCGCCTACCAGGCGCTTCTCGATCGCCATGAACAGGATGACCACGGGCACGATCGCCACCACGGACACCCCGAACACGTAGTGCCACGACGTCTCGTACTGGCCCACGAACTTCGTCAGCGCCACCGACAGCGGTTGGTTGCCCGCCGTCGACAGCAGCACCAGCGAGGCCGCGAACTCGTTCCAGGACGCGACGAACGTGAACACGACCGCCGTCACGATCCCCGGCCACACGAGCGGCAGGTTGATCTTCGTCAGGACGGCGAACGTGCCGGCGCCGTCGAGCTGGGCCGCCTCGTCGACCTCCTTCGGGATGCCCGCGAAGAAGCTGTGCATGATCCAGACCGCGAACGAGAGGTTGAACGCCGCGTTGACCAGGATCATCGCGGCCCATGTGTCGAGGATCCCCCACGAGATGAACTGCCGGAACAGGCCCGAGGTCAGCACGGCGGGCTGCACCATCTGGGTCACGATCACGAGGAACAGGAAGACGAGCCGCCCCGGGAACCGGAACCGCGCCGTGTAGTAGGACGCGGGCAGCGCGACGGCGAGCACGAGCAGCGTCGCGCAGACCGAGATCACCAGAGTGGAGATCAGGTTCTGCAGCAGCGGGGTCTCGGGCGTCGACCACATCGTGGCGTAGTTCTCCCAGTGCCACTCCGTGGGGAAGTAGGTGGGATCGACCGACCTGATCTCCGCCTTGGTCTTCACCGAGCCGAAGAACATGATCAGGTACGGCAGCAGGAACACCACCAGCACCACGAGCCCGGCGAACATGCGTAGCAGCAGGGATCCGATCGGCACCTGGTCGGCGGTGTACTTCCGCACCCGCCGCCCGTTGCCCGACGTCGGACGGATCACCTTGCGCGGGGTCGTCGCCGAATCTGTGATCGCGGTCATCAGACCTCCTCCAGGGGGCGAACGGCCCGCACGTAGATGGCCACGATCCCGATGACCACCAGGAACGCGATGACGGACAGTGCGCTCGCCAGGTCGATCTGCCGCTGGTTCTGCATGTACTTGAAGATCATGGTCATGACGGTGTCGGCGTCGTACCCGGGGATGGACCCGGTCATGACGCGCAGGATGGGCAGGGAGTTGAACACGTTGATGATGTTGATCAGCACGGCCACGGAGATCGCGCCCCGCAGCTGCGGCAGCACCACGCTGAAATACGTCCGCACCCCGTTGGCACCGTCGATGCGCGCGGCCTCGACGGTCTCGCCGGGCACGGTCTGCAGGCCTGCCAGGATCGTGTAGGTGGTGAACGGCAGCGACACGAACACGGCGACCGCCATGGCCCACGCGAACGCGGTGCCTGCGTGCCGGGTCCAGCCGTAGCCCTCCGGCGTGTCGATCAGGCCGATGTCCACGAGGAACGAGTTGATGATGCCGAAGTACGGCTCCAGCCCGTAGTGCACGACCAGAGTGGTCATGACCACGCTCGCCGCCCACGGCACGATGACGGCCATACGCACCAGGCGACGGCCGGGGAACGCCTTGTTCAGCAGCGCCGCGAGGGCGAGCGAACCGAGCAGGGTGCAGGCGACGACGACGACCACCCAGATAACGGTGCGTCCGAGGATGGGCCAGAAGTACTGGAACCCCACCACCGTCGCGAAGTTCGCGAGGCCTACGCCCCCGTCGTCCACGCCGCTCTGGCTGATGTCGCGGGTCGAGTTCCAGAACATCAGGCCCACCGGGAACAGGACCACGGCCGCGATGAGTGCGACCGCGGGCCCGATCCACGGCAGGGCCTTCAAGAGGTCCTTCACAAGTGTTCCAATCAGCCCGCGTCGACCTGGGCCTGGATCTCGGCCAGGACGTCCTTGGCGGACTTGTTGCTGTCGAGCTGGCCGAAGAGCGCCTTGAACGCGGAGTCCGCGGCGGCCCAGTCGGGGTTGGTGCTCGGGTAGAACTGCGCGTCCGGCAGGGTCTCGAGGAACGGGGCGAGCGCCTCGTCGTCGGCCAGCTGCTCGGAACCCGACAGGGTGGTGGGCAGGAAGCCCTCGGCCTGGACCCACGGGACGTAGACGTCGGCGGTGTAGAGGTAGTCGAAGAAGGCGGTGATGGCCTCCTGCTTGTCGCCGTCGTTCTGGAACGCCATCAGGTGGTCCGCGACGCCCAGGGTGAACGGCCCGCCGTCCTTGGTGGGGATCGGGTGGATCGAGTACTCGAGGTCCGGGTTGTCGGACTCGATCTGGCCCACGCTCGGCGGCAGACCAACCTGCATGCCGAGCTTGCCCTGGACGAAGATGTCGAAGAGCGGGCTGCGGTCCGACGCACCGGCGTCGGCCTGCGTGGCACCCTCGTCGATCATCTTCTTGATGAACTCGGCACCCTCGAGGTTCTCGGGGGTGTCGATGGTGATCTGCTCGGCGTCCCCGAAGGACCCGCCCCCGCCCCACAGCCACACCGCGGCCTCGGCCTGCGCCTCCTCGGAGCCGAGCGGCATGCCGTAACCGGACACGCCACCGCCGAGCTCGGAGACCTGCTTCGCCGACGCGAGCAGCTCGTCCCAGGTGGTGGGAACCTCGGCGCCCGCCTCCTCGAGGAGCGCGTCGTTGACGAACAGCGCACGGGACGACGCGATCCACGGCAGGCCGTAGGTGGTGTCACCCACCTGGGCGTTCTCCAGGAACGTCGGCTGGAAGTCGGCGTAGGTCTCGTCGGAGGTGACCTCCTCGACCGGGTACAGGAGCTCGTCCTCGGCGAAGCCGGCGAAGGGGCCGCCGTTGTAGATGTCGGGTGCGTCGTTGCCCTGGATGCGGGTAGCGATGACCGACTCGAGGTTGTCCCAGGACTCGACCTGCAGCTCGACGTTGATGTCGGGGTTTTCCTCCTCGAATCCCGCGATCACGTCGTTCCACAGACCCTGGGTGGCGTCGGAGTAGGCGGGAACGAGCAGGTCGAGCGTGGTTGCGCCACCACCCTCCTCCCCGCCGCCGGAGCCGCCGAACCCGCAGGCTGTCAGTCCCGTTGTCGCGGCCAGCGTGATCGCCATGATCCCGCCGAACCTCTTGTACTGGGCCATTACCGTCCCTCGCTCTCTTCGTGGTGTCGGTCACGTTTTCACTTGGCCCCTAATCTGTCAAGGGTTCTAACAAACCTGTGACATACGGGTGACACGATGGACCCGAAGGGCCCGCGAGGCCAGCGGAGAAGCCAAAAAGGAGGGCCGCAGCGCGTCGCTGCGACCCTCCCCCGTTGTGCCTCCTGACCGAGGGCGGGGCCTCGTTCGAGGTGCCGCGGCCGCCCGGCGCCGATCAGCAGCTGCAGAGCTCGGGGATCCAGCCCGTGGAGCTGGCGAAGCGGGAGTTCCCCGGGTAGGTGACCTTCCAGTACCCCTCACGGGTCTTCACCACCGTCGAGATCCGTGCGTCGGACCCGATCGTCAGGTCCCGCACGAACACGGCCCGCCCCTCCTCGTACGGACCGTCGGCGTCGAACGAGAGGATCGCGTCGCCCGAGCGCAGCCGCAGCCACGAGAGGGTGCCGTCGTCGTCGATCCGCAGCACCCGCGTGGTGGCGTTGATCCGCGCGGGACGGCCGTCGGTCGCCTCCGTCGAGATCGTCGCGCGGGTCCAGGTGGCGCGCCGGAACTGCACCTTGTTGGCGTTGTGGACGTCGATCTGGTGCCGGACCCGCGTCCCGTCGGCCTTGCGCACCACCGCGAAGATCTCGACCCCCGCGTAGTACGTTCCGGGATCGATCGACCCGTGGAAGGGAATCCGCCCCCGACTCACCATGGCGGTGCTGCTGGTCCGGTCCATCACGATCGTGCGCTTACGCACCGGCTCGCGGTCGATCTTCTGGACCGTGACCTCGGCCTCTACCCGCGCCAGCCGCCCACCGGACGCCTTCACGGCGACGGTGTACCCGAACCTGGCGGGGTAGAGCTCCTGCGCGTCCACGTTGCCCCAGATCGTGGAACCAGAGGCGAACATCGACGTCGTCACGGTGGTGCCCCGGGACGTGCTGGTGTCGACGACCGGCAGTGCCTGCGCCGCCGGGGCGGTGACCAGGCCCGCGGCCAGAAGAGCCGTGGCGGCGGCGAGCGCCGTCAGACCTTGGCGGAAGGTGGAAGTACGAGACGTACTGGGCAGTGACATCGCAGTTTCCCGTCTGCTCGATGGCGCCTGTCCCAGCGGGCGGGTATCGCTCGCCGTCAGGCTTCACCACCGAGTACGGACGGGAATACCGGAACGTTGTGGGTGAAGAAAAAAGCTTCCCTAGCGTTCGGTGGAACCGATCATGGGCACGCCGAACGCCAGCCCGACGGCAAGGATGCCGCCCACGAACAGGAACGGCGACGACGCGCCCTCACCGATCGATCCGATGGCCATCAGCGCGAGCCCGCCCAGGAACACGGCGAAGCACACGATGAAGCGAACCAGCAGGGTCGCCGTGGGCTCCTGCTTCTGCCTGCGGGCCACCTCGAAATCACTCATGGGGCAAATCTACCGTCCTATCGGGTGGTGCCGACTGCCAGCTCGCCGACCTGCCCGTTGACCGTGACGGTCACCGTGGCCTCGCCGGCGCGCAGGGCCGTCACCTCGTGCGTGTCCGGGTCGAGCGCGAGCACCGTGCCGCGCGGGCAGTCCCACAGGGCGGCGCGGCCGGTCTCACCGGTGGTGCACACCCGCTCGCCGCCCCACGCCGACGACACCGGCCACGCGACCGGCACCTCACGGGTGTCGTCCTGTACGACGACGGCGCTCACCGCCGCCGAATCGCCCACCCGGAGCGACTCGGGGCCGGTCACCGTGACGCCCTCGGCGCGCGTGTTGACCTCCCAGGACAGCCACGTTCCCGTCGCGCCCGTGCCCGACGCCGGCCGGAGGCCCAGCATGGACCAGCCGGTGAAGCCGCCGTCGGCCGGAGTGCTGGCCGGGCCCTTCCCGGAGTTGCCGTTGACCAGGTACGGGACGCCGTCCTGGGTGCTCGCGTGGAAGACGCCGGCGTGCGCGTTCACCGACGCTATCGACTTGCCCGACGTCTCCTCGAAGTCCTCGTACCAGCCGCGCAGCGTGTCGGCCTCGAGCCGGTCGGTGAGCTGGCTGGCCTTGGTCGGCAGCGGGTCGTCCAGGGGGTGGTGGGCGAACACGACGACGCCGGTGACGGAACGGTCGGTGGCGGCGTCGTCGAGCGCTTCGCGCAGCATCCGCACCTGGGCGAAGTCCGCGCCCAGGCGGCCGGCCGACGAGTCGAGCATGACCAGCCGGGTGGTCCCACCGGCCCGGCCGGGCGTCGGCACGTCCAGCACCCGGGTCCGCTCGCCGAACTCCTCCTCGAAGTTCGCGATCGACCCGCCCATGACCTCGTGGTTGCCGGGCACGTAGTACCAGGGGAAGTCCGCGTCGGCGAGCTCCTCGGTGAGGATGCGCCGGGCGAGGTCGAAGTCCTCGGGGGCCGCCTCGTCGACCAGGTCGCCGTTGATGACCAGCAGGTCCGGGTCGTCGGCGACGATCTCGCGGAGCGCGTCCCGGGCGCCCGCCACCGCGCCGGACTCGGGGTTGCGCGCGACGAACTGCGCGTCCGACATCACCGCCACCCGCAGGGGTGCGCCGTCGGTCCCGCCGTCCGCGGCGACCGTCGGGTCCTCCACCCGGGGAGCCTCGGGCGCGTCCACATCGGGCGGCACCTGCGCCGCGATCGCGGAGAGGGTCAGCCCGCCGGAGTACTGCTGACCGGCCGTGGTCTCCAGCGCGCGAACGCGCTGCAGCTTCAGCGGGAACGCGACGCCGTCGGGCACCGGGAACGTGACCTGCCGCCACCCGGTCCAGGTGACCTCCGGGCCGTCGAGCTGCGTGACGACGCCGTCGCCCTGCCGCACCTGCAGCCGCAGCCAGGCACCGTTACCGTCGCCGTCCACCCACATCGTCACCGCGCGCGGCGAGCCGGGGAGCTCACGCCCGCCGGAGGCCGCCTCGGGCAGCACGGCGTACTGGCCGCGCGTCGCCGTGGACTGCGTGAAGTCGTAGGTCATGCGCAGGCCGCCCGCGCCGTCGTGCCCCGTCGCGGGCGCCACCGAGCCGCCGGGGGCCCGGTCGTGCGCGGACGTCCAGGAGGCGGCGTCGGCGAAGTCGGCGACCACCTCCTCCTCGAGGCTGACGGTCACCGCCACCTCGGTCGTCAGCTCGCGGCCGCCGGGGCCAGGCACGGACAGCTCGAAGGTGGTGCCGCCCACGGGTGCGAGCGCCCGCACCTCGAAGGATCCGTCGGGCGCGGGGACGAGCTCGGCGACGTCGTCGCCGCCCGTCACCGTGACGTCCCGGGCCTCGATCGGCGCGGCGAACCCCTGCGCGTCGTAACCAGTCAGGACCAGCGGTGCGGTCGCGTCGGCGTCGGCCAGCCCGATCACCGGCGTGGCCACACCGGTCCGGACCAGGGGGCCCAGCACCTCGACCTCGGTGGTACCGGAGGCGAGGCCCCAACGGCTCAGGGTCGCGGCGGTGACGACGGTGCTGCCGGGCCGCCGGCCGGTCACCACGCCGTCACGCACCGACGCCACCGATCCGTCACGGGTGCGCCACGCGGACGGCTCGGTGTCGACGGGACCCATCGCGTCGTCGTAGCCCTTGCCGACCAGGGTGCGGTGCAGGCCGGGGAAGACCCGGTCGGCATCGGCGGCCGGGACCGTGGTGCGCACGTCGAAGGCCGAGACCCGGCCGGATCCGGCCGGCACGAACAGGCCGAGGCCGTTCGCGTCGGAACGCTCGTAACCGTCGGACGGGCTGTTCAGGATCGTGGTGCCGGCGTCGCCGGGCAGCCGGGCGACCATCTCGGAGGAGCCGCCGCCGTCGAGGTTGATCGCGTCGTCGGCGCCGAGCTGGGCCATGAGCTCGCCCAGCTCGTACAGGTTCATGCCGATGCTGTGCGTCTGGCGGCCGTCGACGACCACGAAGTACGCGCGGGTCCCGGACTCGTCGAAGCCAACGGCGGTGCGCGGGTGCCGCAGCTCGACGTGGTCACCGGTCGCGCTGGTGACCTCGCCGTCCTCCAGCAACGGGTCCTCGACCCCGCCGCCGATGGCCACGGCGACGTCGGCGGCGTCCTCCCGTAGGCCGTAGTCCAGGTCGACGCGGTCTCCGGGGGCCAGGGTCGCGAGGGCATCGGCCGCGGCGCCGGGCCGGGCCACGACGGCACGCGTCCCGTCGGGCAGCTGCCCTCCTGCGGGCTGCCCGACCGCGGTCACGGTTCCGTCGGCGTCAACCCACACCTCGACGCCCTGCTCGCCCGCGGCGAGCGGACGGGCGCGCGTGAAGGTGCCCCAGCCGGCGTCGTACACGGCGACACCGCCGGCGGGCAGCGCGGTGACGTTGAGGCCGCTGACAGGGAACTCGGTGGAACCGTCGGTGGCCGAGCTCGTCGAGACCTTCCAGCTCACCGAGCCCTCGAGAAAGAGCTGCGCGAGCCGCCCCACGCCGTCGGGCCCGATCGCCACCGAACGCTCCCGGCCCGGCGACGCCGACTTGATCAGCGTTCCGTCGTCCACCGCCGCGCCCAGGGCGGCACCCGAGTTGTTGATGTCGAAGTAGTCGCCGTTGATCGCGGCGATCGCGCCCCGCGAGGCCGCCATCTGGGAGACCGTGGCGTTGCCGGCGATGTGGTCCGGGCCGACGTAGCCGACCTGCAGCCCTCCCATTGATGCCCGACCACCCGCCCCTGATGCCCGACCACCCGCCCCGGGCAGCGTGCCGTCGGCCGACGAGCCGAGATCTGCGACGAGCACCTCGCCGCTCAGCCAGCCGTCCTCGCCCATCCGCGCGAACCGCGTGAGCTCCAGCCCGGGCGCGATGCGCTGCTCCTCGAGCCGGGTGACAATCGCGTCGCCGTCGTCGTCGAGGGGAAGATGGGTGACATCTTCGGAAATTTCGACGGGCCGGCCGGACGCCAGCGGGGCGTTCGCGAACGGCGTCGGCGCCGTCAGCGCGGCGCCTGAACGGGGCACGTCCTCGGGCTCGGGAAGGGGCGTGGCGGCCGCGGCCGTCGTCGGGACGATGAGGAGAGCGGCGGTGATTCCGCAGGTCAGCGCATTGCTCAAGGTTGTGCGCGGCGTAACCGGATGCTCTGCGGACGTCACTCGTCGCATGCTCGTTCCTTCTGGGGCGTCGGGGGAGCGTTCTGCGGCAGCGTTGCGCGGCGAGGTTATGACCCGGCGGCGGGAGTGTGAATAGTGGCCGAACCGCAACGGTGTTCGCTGAGCGCGAAACATGGGCGAGTTCGGGTGACACTACGATGCGTTCGTGGCAAACACGTCCCCCGCTTTCGACCAGCGTCCTGCCCGTGTGCGCACGGACTGGGGCATCTCCGGCGCACTAGCCCTCACCGCCACCGATGCGCGCTCGTCGCTCGTGGTCGTCGTGGACGTGCTCTCCTTCTCCACCACGGTCACCGTCGCCTGTGAACAGGGCGCGGGCGTGTACCCGTTCCCGTATCACGATCCCGCCGGCGCGGCCCGGCTCGCGCGCACCATGCGTGCGGCCCTCGCCGGCCCGCGGTGGGAGGACGGCATCAGCATCTCCCCCGCGTCGCTGCAGGACCTCGACGCCGAGCGCCTCGTGATCCCGTCGCCCAGCGCGGCCCAGATCTGCCACACGATCGCCAACCGAGGTGCCCTCATCGTCGCGGGCAGCCTGCGCAACGCGAAGGCGGTGGCCGGGCTCGCCGCCGCACACCTGGACGCGTCCGAGAAGCACGACATCGTGCTTGTCCCCGTGGGCGAGCGGTGGCCCGACGACACGCTGCGCCCCGCGCTCGAGGACTACCTGGCCGTCGGTGCGATCGCGGCACGCCTCACCGCCATGCTGCCGTCCGTCAGCGTCTCCCCGGAGACCGCAGCGACCGTCACCCTGTGGAAGGGCACCAAGGACATCGTCGACTCGGTGGGCGGCACCGCGAGCGGCCGCGAGCTGCTCGACTCGGGGTTCGCCGACGACGTCACGATCGCCACCGACGTCGACACCACCGACGTGGTGCCGGTGCTGATGGACGGCGCGTTCGTGCCGCTCGGGCACCGTGCGGCCGCGGCCCGCAACCGCAAGAGCGTCCCGGCGGCCTCCCGCTGACCTGCCACCCCGCCGAGGTAGAACCAGGGCGAAGTAGAACTGTGGCGAGATAGAACTCTGGCGCTGGCGTTCTACTTCGCCACAGTTCTACCTCGCCAGGGTTCTACCTCGGCGAGAGGTGTTGGGCCAGGGTCTTCACGATCTGGATGTCGCCGTCCAGCCACGGGACGTCGTCGAGCTCGGTGGCCGTGAGCCACCGCAGCTCGTCGTGGTCCTCCAGCGGTTCGGGCGTGCCGTCCCGCAGGCACGCGAACCAGACCCGCATGCGGTGCTTGCTCGTGATCGGCCACGCGCCGCCGTCGGGCGCGGGCAGCTCGGCGCCGACGGACACCGTCACGCCGAGCTCCTCGACGAGCTCACGACGCAGCGCGGCGAGCCCTTCCTCGCCGGGCTCCACCTTGCCGCCGGGAAATTCCCAGCGGCCGGCAAGGGCCGCCGGGGCCGAACGGCGGGCGGCGAGCAGCCGGCTGGGATGGTCCAGGTCGTCCACGATCACCGCGGCGACCACGTCGATGAGGGTCTCCTGCATGCCGAGCAGTCTTCCACTCGCCAGCCGACCGGCCGCTATCTCTCGACCCGACATCTCGCCGGACACAACGACGACGGCACCTCTGGGGAATGGCGCCGTCGTCGTCGAACTGTGTGTCAGTCAGCGATCTGGAACTCGTTCGCCTTCGCGATCGCCTCGGCGCGCGAAGACACGCCGAGCTTGCGGTAGACACTGCGAACCTGCGTCTTCACCGTGTTGCGGGTGACGTACAGGCGTCGAGCGATCTGCTCGAGCGTGGCGTCCTCAGTGAGGTTCGCCAGGATTACCCGCTCACGACGGGTGAGGCTGGGCACACGGTGGTCAAGGGTCATCGCGGTCATGGTCGTTTTCCTCCACACAGCGGCCGGTTCTGGGGTTCCGGCCTACGGTTGCTGCTACGAGATAAAGCGACCTGCATGGAGTTCATGACGCGGTTCTGGACGAACTTTTCGACTGTTACCGTTCCGAGACCAAACCGCCCCCCAGATGCGACAGAGCGACCTGAGGGGCGGTGGGGACGCAGGCCCTGAAGGGCATGGAGCGGGTCAGTTCCCGGTGTGCGCGGCGTACTCCGCCGCCGTGAGCAGCTCGCCCGTCCCGGTGACCTCGACCTTGAAGAGCCAGCCCTTGCCGTACGGGTCCTGGTTGACGATCTCGGGGTTGTCCACGGCCTCGGTGTTCACCTCGGTGATCGTGCCGCTGACCGGGGAGTACAGCTCGGAGACGGACTTGGTGGACTCGATCTCGCCCACCACGGCGCCCGCCTCGACGGCGGCGCCCACCTCGGGGAGCTCCAGGTAGACCACGTCACCGAGCGCTTCGGCCGCGACGTCGGTCACGCCGATGACGGCGGGCGTGGACCCGTCCAGCCATTCGTGCTCGGTTGTGTACTTGAGGTTCTCGGGAAAGTCGGCCATGACGGGCTCCTTGAGGTTCCGGGAGGGAAAGGGTTCAGTTCTGGGGACGACGGTAGAACGGCATGGGCACGACCACGAACGGTTCGGCCCGCCCGCGGACGTCGACCGCGAGCTCGGTGCCCTCGGCCGACACCTCGGGCGTCACGTAGGCCATGGCGATCGGGTAGCCGAGCGTGGGCGACGGCGCCCCGGACGTCACCCGGCCGACCACCGTTCCGGGCTCGGTGCCGGTGCCGCGCAGCACGACGTCGTAGTCCGCGCGCGCCGGGCGCCGGCCCTCGCCCCGCAGCCCCACGAGCACGCGTGCGGGCGCCGACTCCTTGCGGGCTGCCAGGGCGTCCCGGCCGACGAAGGGGACCGGCGTGCCGTCGTCGGACACCTTGTCGAGGCGCACCACGCGACCCATCCCCGCCTCGAAGGGCGTGGTCGTGGTGTCGAGCTCGTGGCCGTACAGCGGCATGCCGGCCTCGAGGCGCAGCGAGTCGCGTGCGGAGAGACCCGCCGGGACGAGACCCAGCGGCTCGCCTGCCGCGAGCAGCGCGCGCCACAGCGCGACGGCCTGCCCGGCCGGGACCCAGATCTCGAACCCGTCCTCACCCGTGTAGCCGGTGCGGCCGACGAGCACGGGCTCGCCCTCGAAGCGCATGCCCATGCAGGCGTAGTACTTGAGGTCGGCGAACGCGGTGCCGCCCGAGATCTCGGCGTCCTCCACGAGGCCGGCGGTGGCGAGCATGATCTCCACGGCTCGCGGACCCTGCACGGCGATCAGCGCCTGACCGGCCTGGACGTCCTTGAGCACTACGTCGAATCCGGCGGTGCGCTCCTGGAGCTTCGCCAGGACGAGCTCCGCGTTGGCGGCGTTCGCGATGACCGAGTACTCGCCCGGGGCCTTGTGGTAGACGATCAGGTCGTCCAGCACGCTGCCGTCCTCGGCGCAGATAATCGAGTAGCGCGCGCCCATCAGGCGCACCTTCGAGATGTAGCCGACGAGCGCGTGGTCGAGGAACGCCGCGGCGTCGGGGCCCGTCACGTTGATGTTGCCCATGTGCGACAGGTCGAACAGGCCGGCGGCCTCGCGCACCGCTCGGTGCTCGGCCAGGTCGGACGTGTACCGCAGCGGCATGAGCCAGCCGCCGAACGGCGTCATCGAGGCGCCGAGCGCCACGTGCTCGTCATAGAGCGCGGTCTTCTTGTCAGTCACAGGCCCTCCTTCGTTGTGAGCACAATCTTTGCGACTATCTGTCCGTTTTGGGCGCAACGGTCGCGCTCACAGCAAAGTCGTGTCACTCGGCGAACGCCTCTACCGGCGGGCAGGAGCAGACCAGGTTGCGGTCGCCCTTGGCGCCGTCGATGCGGCGCACCGGCGGCCAGTACTTGTTGCCACGGAGGCTCGCCACGGGGAAGGCGGCCAGCTCGCGCGAGTAGGGCTTGTCCCACTTGTCCGTCATGAGCGACGCCGCCGTGTGCGGCGCAGCGCGCAGCGGCGAGTCCACGGCGCTCCAGCGGCCCGCCGCGACGGCGTCGATCTCACCGCGGATCGCGATCATCGCGTCGATGAACCGGTCCAGCTCGGCGAGGTCCTCCGACTCCGTCGGCTCCACCATGAGGGTGCCCGGCACGGGGAAGGCGAGGGTCGGCGCGTGGAAGCCGTAGTCCATGAGCCGCTTGGAGACGTCCTCGGCGGTCACGCCGGTCTCTGCGGTGATCTTGCGCAGGTCGAGGATGCACTCGTGCGCCACCAGCCCGTTCGGGCCCGTGTACAGCACGGGGAAATGCGGGTTCAGGCGCGAGGCCACGTAGTTCGCCGTCAGGACGGCGGCCTTGGTCGCCTCGGTCAGCCCGTCCGGCCCCATGAGCGCCAAGTAGGCGTACGAGATCGGGAGGATGCCGGCCGAGCCGTAGCGCGTCGAGGCCACCGGGATGCCCGACGTCGCCGTGGTCGCCCCGGACACGCCCGTCACGCCAGGCGTCGGGTCGCCCGGGAGGAACGGCACGAGGTGCTCGGCCACCGCGACCGGGCCCACGCCGGGACCGCCGCCGCCGTGCGGGATGCAGAACGTCTTGTGCAGGTTCAGGTGCGAGACGTCGCCGCCGAACTCACCCGGCCGTGCCAGGCCCACCAGCGCGTTCAGGTTTGCGCCGTCGATGTACACCTGGCCGCCGGCGTCGTGCACCAGGTCGCAGACCTCGCGCACGTGCTCCTCGTACACGCCGTGCGTGGACGGGTAGGTGATCATGATCCCTGCGACCTGCGGACCGTGCTGGTCCAGCTTGGCGCGCAGGTCGTCGAGCAGGATCTCGCCGTCGTCCGCCGTCGCGACCACCACGACCCGCAGACCCGCGAGCGCCGCCGACGCCGCGTTCGTGCCGTGCGCCGACGCCGGGATGAGCACGATGTCGCGGCCCTCGTCGCCGCGCGACGCGTGATAGCCCTTGATCGCGAGCAAGCCGGCGAACTCGCCCTGGCTGCCCGCGTTGGGCTGGAGCGAGACGGCGGCGTAGCCGGTGATCTCGGCGAGCTGGTTCTCCAGCGCCGAGACCAGCTCCTCGTAACCCTGCGTCTGGTCGACGGGCGCGTACGGGTGGATGTCCGCGAAGCCGGGCCAGGAGATGGCCTCCATCTCGGCGGTGGCGTTGAGCTTCATGGTGCAGGAGCCCAGCGGGATCATCGTGCGGTCGAGCGCCAGGTCCTTGTCGGAGAGCTTGCGCAGGTACCGGAGCATGCTCGTCTCGGAGCGGTGCTGGTGGAAGATCGGGTGCTGCAGGTACTGGGTCTTCCTGGTCACTTCCGCAGGAAGCTCCGCCCCGGTGGTGGAGCCTGTCGAGACCTCGCCGCCCAGCAGCTGCGCCACGACGGCGACGTCCTGAGCGGTCGTCGTCTCGTCGAGGCTGATCTGGATGTGGTTCTCGTCCGGGACGAAGAGGTTGTAGCCGGCATCGGCTGCCGCTCGCGCGATCTCCTGGGCCCTGCCCGGGACGACGGCGCGGACGGTGTCGAAGAAGGTGTCGTGCTCGATCTCGACGCTCGCTGCGTTCAGGGCCCCTGCCAGGGTGGCCGCGTGGGCGTGGACGCGGGTCGCGATCGCCTTCAGGCCCTCCGGGCCGTGGTAGACGGCGTACATGCTGGCGACGATGGCCAGGAGGGCCTGAGCCGTGCAGATGTTGCTCGTGGCCTTCTCGCGGCGGATGTGCTGCTCGCGGGTGGCCAGCGCGAGGCGGTAGCCGGCGGCGCCGTCGACGTCGATGGAGACGCCGACCAGGCGGCCGGGGAGCTGCCGCTCCAGGCCCTTCTTGACCGCCATGTAGGCGGCGTGCGGACCCCCGTAGAACAGCGGGACGCCGAAGCGCTGCGCGGAGCCGACGGAGATGTCCGCACCGAGCTCGCCCGGGCTGACCAGGAGCGTCAGGGCGAGCAAGTCGGTCGCGACCGTGACGAGTGCGCCGGCCTCCTTGGCCTCGGCGACGACGCCGCGCGCGTCGAGCACGCGACCCGACGCCCCTGCCTGCTGCACCACGAGGCCGACGAGCTGGCCCGGGGGCAGCTCCGCGGGCAGACCCGCGCGCAGACCCTGGGAGAGGTCCGCCACGATCACGGGGAGGCCGATCGCCTCGGCGCGTCCCTTGGCCACGGCGAGCGACTGCCCGAACAGGTCCGCGTCGAGGACGACATAACCCTCCTTGGCCCGCGACGCGCGCCACATCAGGGCGACGGCCTCGGCAACGGCGCTGGCCTCGTCGAGCAGGGAGGCGTTCGCGATCTCGAGGCCCGTGAGGTCCTCGACCGCGGTCTGGAAGTTGAGGAGCGCCTCCAGCCGGCCCTGGCTGATCTCCGGCTGGTAAGGCGTGTACGCCGTGTACCAGGCGGGCGACTCGAGCACGTTGCGCCGGATGACGGCGGGCGTGTGCGTCCCGTAGAAGCCCTGGCCGATCATCTGCGTCTTGACCTGGTTCTTGCCCGCGAGCTCACGCAGGTGCGCGAGCACCTCGGGCTCCGTGCGGGCGGCCGGCAGGTTCAGCGGCATCTGGCTGCGGATCGCCTTGGGGACCGCCAGGTCGACCAGGGTGTCCATGGTGTCGATGCCCAGCTGGTCCAGCATGGTGCTGACCTCGCGACCGCGCGGGCCGAGATGCCGGTCGGCAAAGACATCGGGATTGTGGGGCGTGCTCACGGCGGGCTCCTGGCTGTCCGGGGGCGTGGGGACGACTACGGTCCCTCCCCGCTCTGTCATCGGACACCCTGCCCACCCGGGCGTGCGTCTACCTGAGAGTTTTGCCGGTCCGTCGTACTCGGCCCGAGATCGGGAGGAGGGCGGGACGCGCCGGCTTGCACCGTCGGTGGAGCCTCTCTGCCCGACGGCGGAGCGGCTCGCTTTCCAGAGTTGCCTCACCGTGGCGGTACGGGGGCCTGAGAGATTCCCGGGGAGGAAATTGCTCCTTCGGCGCCGGTTCTCCAGGAGGCACCTCTGCCCGACGGCGGAAGCGCACACCCGGCCGGACTCTCCCGTCACGGTTCTGGCGGCATATTCGGTTATGGAGCCAAGCCTACTGTCACGCGGGGCTCACTCCGGCCATCCCTCGCGGATCTCTTCGAGGTACCCATCGGGAATCCAGAGGTCGGCGAGAGCAACCCGTGCGCGATGAGCTGGGTACAGATCTGCCGGCCCACGTCCCCGGTGGCCCCGACTACGGCAACGTCCATGGGCGCGAGCCTTTGGTTACCCCAGGTCGATCTCGCGCGCCGCCGCCACCATCTCGTCCACGACGGCTCGCACCGCCGGGCCTGGCTCGTGGCGGTTCTGCCGGTGCCGCACCACGAGCCGGCGCGAGCCGAGACCGGCGAGCGAGACCACGGCGACGCCGTCGGGCAGCTCCTGCTGCATGGCGAGGGCCGGCAGCATCGCGATGCCCTGACCAGCGGCGACGAGCGAGATGGCCGTGTCGAAGTCGTTGTAGGCGTGCCGTGTCTCGAAGGTCGTGCCGAGCTGGGTCGCGAGCCGGGCCGCTGCCCGCTCGGCCGCCGAGTCGGCCTGCGGCCCCACCCACGTGAGCGAGGCCAGGTCGTCGAGGCGCTCCGGCTCGGGAAGGCTGGTGGGCACGACGATGCGCCACGGCTCGTCGAGCAGCGGAACGTCGTGGGCGCCGCGCGGGGCGGGCGCGTCGACGTCGACGTCGCGCTCCAGCACCACCGCGTCCAGGTCGCCCGCCCGCAGCCGGCGGACGGATTCGGCCGGCTCGTACTCCTGCACGTCGACCTCGATGTGCGGGTGGCGCTCCCCGAGCGAGACGAGCATCGGCGCCACGACCATCCGGATCGCCGTCTGGATCGACCCGACCGACACCCGGCCGGTGAGCTCGCCCCCGAGGGCGGCGACGGCCTGACGCGCCTGGACCAGCTCAGCCTCGATGCGTTCGGCCGCGTCCGCCAGGACCCGGCCGGCCGGTGTGAGGGTCACGCCGCGGGGCCCGCGGTCCAGGACGTCGAGGCCCTCCTCGGCCTCCAGGCGGGCGATCTGCTGCGAGACGGCGGAGGGTGTGACATGCAGGAGATCGGCCGCCGCGAGCACGCCGCCGGCACGGTGCACGGCGAGCAGAAAAGCGAGTCTTCGCGGGTCGGTGGCCATGTAGCGATGCTACATCCCGGAGTCACGAACATTCGATTGTGCTGAACGTGATATTGCCTCATGCTTGATCCTGGCGGCGGTCGGGCCCAACTCTCCCGGACCCGTGGCCACACTCCCCACATGGACTCCGGATCTCGGACTCCAGCGCGCCCTCGAATCGTTTCGATACACACTTTCCCCAGGAGTATTGCCATGACCCTCATGATGGTTGCCACCGCTCTCGGCTGGGTCGGCGCGCTCGCCGGCCTCGTGGCCTACGCCATGGTCAGCCGTGGGCGCTGGAACGCCGACTCCCTCGCGTTCCAGGGCACCAACATGCTGGCAGCCGTGACCATGCTGACCGTCGCCGCGTCGAACGGCGTCTGGCCGTCCGCCGCGGCGAACATCGCCGCCATCCTGATCGGCGCGAACGCGGTCGCCACCGTCCTCCGCGCGAAGACGAAGCGGCAGGCGGAGAGCGCACCGGTGCTGACGATCGTCGAGGACTCCGAGCAGCACGAGGCGGAGCCCGCCGCTCAGCCCACCGTCGGCCACCGCGCGTACGCCGAGGCCGCCTGACCGTTGCGACCGTGCGGCGGGTGTGCTGCGCTGAGTAGATGACTCCAAGCATCAGACAGGTGGTGCTGGACACCACGGACGCCCGTGCCCTGGCCGAGTTCTACCGTCAGCTCTTCGGGCTCTCGTACCGCCCCGGCGACGAGCCTTCGCCACCGGGTGAGCCGGACGGAAACGGCAGCGACTGGCTCGTCCTGCGGAACGACGACGGCGTACGCCTCGCGTTCCAGCAGGTCGAGAACCTCCCGAGGTCGACCTGGCCGACGGCCGACGTGCCGCAGCAGCTCCACCTGGACACCACGGTGCCCGACGTCGCCGCGCTCACCGAGGCACGCGACCGGGCCTTGGCGCTCGGGGCGACCCTGCAGGACGACCGGTCGGACGACCCGCAGGAACCGCTGTACGTCTTCGCGGACCCGTCGGGTCACCCCTTCTGCATCTTCGTGGCGTGAGATCAGGCTTCGAACTCGATCCGAAGTTCGCGCACCGCGCCGGAACCAACAGCTCACCGATCGTCTGGTGACGCCTTCCCCGCAAGGGGTCAGGAAGGACGTCGTAGGCTCCGGTCGCGGCGTCCTTCGTTCGTCGGCTCAGAGCCGGTGGATGTCCACGACCAGCGCCCGGTGGTCCGAGACGCCCGTGTCCACGACGCGGCCCTCGACGTCGGGTACGGCGTCGCCGTCCCACAGGATGTGGTCGATCTGGAACCGCGGGTCGTGCCGGGGGTAGGTGTCGCCGGTCGCGAGCGAGCGCCAGCCGGTGCGCTCCGCCGGGATCGGCGCGCGCAGGTTGAAGTCGCCCAGCAGGACCAACGGCCGGGGTATCCCCTCGAGCCGACGGCGCAGGTGGTCCACCTGGCGTTCCGCGTGCCGCTCGCCCGGTGTGCCGTGGCGGTAGCCGACCGTGCGCCGTGCGAGCCCGCCCGCCCGGGTGACGGACGGGAATCGGTACACGCTGAGGTGCGTGCACACGCCGGTCACCGGCCCTGAGGGCGCTTCGATCTCGGCTGCGAGCGCCACGCGTGGCTCGTCGGTGCCGAGCTGGATCCGGCCCCAGACCCACGGCGTCGCGGGTGGCAGGAGAACGGTGTGCCAGCTCCGGACGGGGAACCGGGAGAGGAGCGCGATGCCGTAGCCGGGGGCGTCGGGGCGCTCTGTGCGGCGGGCGCGGCGTCGGACGCCGGGGTAGCGGAACGGGCCGGCGAGCGCCGGCCGGAACCGGTGATCGACCGCGCCCATCGCCTCCGCGCAGAGCCACGCCTGGTCCACTCCCCCGGACCGCGCCTGCCCCTGGTCTACTTCCTGCAGCCCGACGACGTCGGCGTCGAGCGCCGCTATCGCGTCGGCGAGCCGGCGATTGTCGACGCGGCCGTCGGGGCCGAGGCCGTGCTGGATGTTGAACGTGGCGATGCGCACGTCCCGATCTTGGGCCCTGTCGGGCCGGAGCCGCGACCCGACGTCGGAGTGGCGCGACTTTGGCGGCCGACCACCACGCCCTCGTGCAACCTTTGACCGAGACTCTCCGTAGTGGGTGGCATGGAGCACGAGAGCGGGGCGACCGTGAGCAACCTCTGGACGGGCATGCCGTCGGACGACGAGGCGCACGACGTGCGTGTCGACGTGCCCCGCAACCGCGACGCGGAGTTCACCGCGTTCGTGCGGGACTCCGGCGCCTACCTGCACCGCACCGCGTACCTGCTGTGCGGGGATCCACACCGTGCGGAGGAGCTGGTCCAGTCGACATTCGAGCGGGTCTACCGAACCTGGGCCAAAGTTCGGCCGGGCACCCAACGGGCCTATGCCCGCCGGATCCTGGTCAACCTGAAGATCGATAGCTGGCGGCACGGGCGCCGGGAGTCGTTCCCGGGGGACGACAAGATCCCCGTCACCCCGGCGTCGGACCACGCGGGGCGGATCGTCCTACGGGATGAGCTGGTCCGAGGGCTGGCGCAGCTTTCGACCACGCAGCGCCGCGTGGTGGTGCTGCGGCACCTGCTGGACCTGCCCGAGGCGGAGGTCGCACGCGAGCTCGGCCTCGCCGTCGGCACGGTCAAGGCGGCCAACTCGCGCGGGCTCGCCCGGCTCCGGGACCTGCTCCGCGCGGGCGCCGAGGCGATCGAGCCGGTGACGTTCGACGAGCGGGCCGTGCTCGACCAGAGCCGCGCCGCCCTGCGGCGGCGCCGGGCCGCACAGGCCGTCGGCGCCGCTTGTGTGGCGCTTCTGCTGACGCTCGGGGTGTTGACCCGCGGCCCGGTGCCCTTGCCGGGCGTCGGGCCGGTGGTGCTGCCGGGTGGTGAGCTCATCGCGCGCCTGTTCGACGACGGCCGCACCGACGGGTTCGGCCCAGCCCCAGCCGGCAACACCCCGGTCGACTGCCCCGAGGAAGTCCCCGCGCCGACGCCGACGCATACCGCCGGGCCGAGCGAGGACGTCGGCCCGCTGATCGACCCCGCGGTGGTCGACGCCGCCGATGCCCGCCCCTTGACGTGCTACGACGTCGACATCGAGGCGATCACCAGCGGGTCCCTGAACGATGCGGGACTGCTCGTCACCGAATACGGGGATCCGTTGCCCGAGCCCCGTGGGCTCTCCCGCACGGGCACGATCTCGTACTTCAGCAGCGCGGAGCTCTACGACGACAACGACGAGACCGCCGACGCGCGCATCTGGACGGACAACTGGGCGGGCGGGTCAGGGGCCTCGAGCCTGACGTGGTACCAGGGCAGCAGGGCGTTCCCGACCGGCCTCGCCGTCACCGGGAGCCGGGTGGTCTGGAGCGAGTACGCGGCGGCGGGCACGTCGCCCCGCAGTAGCTTCCTCCGTACGCTCAGCAGCCACTCCGACGGGGGCACCACCACCATGGTGGATCCCCTGGTTACCACCCAGGAACGCATGTGGCTGCTCGCCACCACCCGGGATCACGCCCTGTGGACGGCTGGGGTCACGTACGACGACACCCGCTTGTTCGCCACGACGCTCGACGGCGACGGCACGCCGACGGAACTCGCGCCTGGAGTCACCGCGCTCGCGGCGGACGACGACGAGGCGGTCGCCGCCGTCCTGACCCCTGGCGCCGGAGGGGTCAGCACGACAGCGATCCTGCTGTTCGACTACCTGACCGGCGCGGATCTCACCGGGACACTACTCCTTGAGTTCGACCACAACACGTCAGCCGAGGTCACCGCGATCGCCGTCTCGGACGACGTCATCGCCTGGACGGTCATGCCCGTCGGTGCCGGATCCGGCACCGCCGCCCTCTACGTCTTCGACCGCGTCGGCGACAGCGACAGCGTCGTGCAGCTCGCCGACGGCGTCGTCGAGGACCTCCGCGCGTCGGGCGGCCTGGTGTCGTGGACCAGCACCGACACCGGCGCCGAGAACCCGGCGAACTCGTCCTACCTGTACCGCGCGACGCCGTCGGCCTCCGGATTCGACGGCCCGGACCTCGCCCGCTTCCCGGGCGGCTCCGTCACCGCGAGCGTCGCCGGCGCCCGCACCGCATGGCTCGAGAACGCGGATGCGCGCCAGTGGCTCGTCAAAGGCGCGGTCATCCCCACCCTGGAACGCGATTGACGGCCCGCGCCTCTCAGTTGTGCAACCTTTGACCGGCATGCTCCGTGGTGGATGTCATGACGAGCGAGGGCGGGACGATCATGGACGGCATCGGGACGGGTGACCCGGCCACCGACGGCGACGACCACGGTGTCCAGGTCGAGGTTCTCCGGACGCACGACGAGGAGTTCACCGAGTTCGTCCGCGACGCCGCCCCGTACCTGCACCGCACGGCCTACCTGTTGTCCGGCGACGTCCTCCAGGCGGAGGAACTGGTTCAGGCCACGTTCGAGCGCGTCTATCGGGCGTGGCACAAGGCACGGGACGGCTCTCCCCGCGCCTACGCCCGCCGGATCCTGGTCAACCTGCGGATAGACGGCTGGCGTCGACGGCGCCGTGAGACATTTCCTGGCGACGACGAGCTCCAGCTCCCGCCGACGTCGGACCATGCCTCGCACATAGAGCTGCGGGACGAGCTGGTCCGCGCCCTGGCGCGGCTGTCGGCCACCCAGCGCCGCGTCGTCGTGCTGAGGCACCTGCTCGACCTGACCGAGGCGCAGGTCGCCCGCGAGCTGGGCCTGCCGTTGGGGACCGTCAAGGCCGCCAACTCGCGTGGGCTCGCCCGCTTGCGGGACCTGTTCCGCGAGGCCGCTGAAGCGATCGAGCCGGTGACACCCGACGAGGAAGGCGTGCTGGAGGCGAGCCGCCGTGCGCTGCGCCGGCGTCGGACGGCGCAGGGGGTGGGTGCCGTGGGTGCTGCCGTGCTGCTCGCGCTCGGTGTGCTGACCCGTGGCCCGGTGCCGCTGCCGATCGTGGGGGACGTCGTGCTGCCAGGCGGGCAGCTCATCCTGCCTCTGTTCGAAGCCTTCGGCTGGGCCGACTCACAGCCCACGCCGACCGCGGTCGCGTGCCCCGCCAAGCAACCGGCGCCACCCCCGGTGCGTGTCGTGATCCAGGGCGAGGAGCTTGTCCCGACACGCACACCGCTGGAGGTCGACCTGGCCGACGCGCGGGCCCTGACCTGCCACGACGTGACGGTGGAGGCGATCGTCAACGGCTCGGCCGATGACGGTTCGGCGCTGCTGGACCCGAGCGGGCTCACGGAGACCGGCGACGTCTGGGGGCCGGTTCTGGGGCCGGATGGCACCGACGGGCTGGTCACCGCGGCGTACGTCGACCCTGGTGCCTTCGGGCCCGCGGCGGCCGGACCGGCGGCCCGCACCACGACGATCCGCCAGGAGGCGGCGCTGCCGGAGCTGCTCACGGTCAGAAATGACCATGCGGCCTGGATCGAGGTGGCCCAGGACGGCGCCGAACCCGCCGTGGAGACGGACCTCAGCAGCGTCATCTACCTGCGAGCGGGGCGGGCCGGCGACGTGCCGTTCACGGTCATGATGCTCAACGGCACGACGCCCCAGAGCACACCGCAGGCGATAGCCCTCACCCGGGACACCGTCATGTGGCTGACCGGGGAACCCGGAGACCAGAACCTGTACACGGCGGTCGTGACCAGCCCGTACGATCCGGGCTACGCGGGCGGGATATCGGACAGCGAGGCGGCCGCCGATCTCCGGGACGACCTGGGCCCCGGCTGGACCGCCATCGGCGGCTCCGACGACGAGGCCGTCGCGGCACATCTGGAGCCCGGCCGGAACGGCCTCAGCACGACAACGATCCGGGGCTTCGACGGGAACGTCGAATGGGACGTGGACAACGGCGTCGCGTACGACACCACCGGCACCGACCTCGTGAGCTTCGAGCACGACGAGTCGCTGTTCGTCAGCGACGTCACGATCTCCCCGGAGCTCGTGGCCTGGGTACTCGCGCCGGCCGACGGCGCGGCCGCCGACAGCCTTCTCTATGTCCGGGACCGGCGGAACGGCTCTGACAGCCAGGTGCGCATCCCCGACGGACTCGTCTCGAGCCTGACGGCGTCGGACGGCGTCCTCACCTGGAACGTCGACCGCGGCTCCGCGCCGGGGGCCTACCTGTACCGCGCGACGCCGTCGGCCTCGGGCTATCCCGGGCCGGACCTCGCACGGATACCGGGCACGGCCATGTCGGTCGGGCTGGCGGGCAGCCGGGTCGCCTGGCGTGAGCAATCCGGCAACCACCAGTGGCTGAGCGTGGGCACGGTCGCCCCCACCCCGGACCTCGACTGAAACCCCTACTCGTTCTCGGCGATCTCCCTGGACTGCCGGTCGATGTCCACCGGGTCGAGCCCACGCTCACGGAGCAGGGCATCCACCTTGGCCTCGAGCCGCTGGTCGCCCTCGCGCGACTGCGACGACCCCCAGAAGTAGAACATCCCCAGGCCGACCGCCTGCCAGACGAGCTGCAGGAACTCGGACTGCCAGTTCTCGAACGTCGACGCCAGGAAGTCAGGCCAGTACTCGATCCAGGAGAACGACTTGCCCAGGTCGCTCGCCTCGTTGCCGAACTGAATCGCCTGGAACACGAACTGCGCGATCCAGGACAGCAGGAAGAACGCCCCGGTGACCAGCCCGAACGAGTAGGCCTTCCAGAACACCGGGCGAGACTTGATCTCGTCAGCCTTTGCGTCGCTCATCACGCCTCCTGGCAGTTGACGTTCGGTGTCCCGGACGTGGGACGTCAGTCCCATAAACCTAGGCCGGTGGGTCAGTCGGCGCCCGGCGGAACCGGGTTGTCCAGGAACTCGTCGATCGCCTCGCGCGTCGGGAAAACTGTCACGTTCGGGCCCGAGAACAGGTGCACGAGCGTGTAGGCGATATCCCGCACCGCGATGTTCGCGAGGTTGGAGGCCTGCCGCAGCTGCTCGAACGCCGACTCCTCGTCGATGCCGTGGACCACCATCAGCACGCCCTTGGCCTGCTCGATCACCGCACGCCGCTCCGCCGAGGCCTGGATCGACGCCGTCGCCTCGCGCGCCGCTGCCTCGCGCTGTGACTTGGTGACGTCGATGAAGTACCCGAAGAGCTCGGTCACCTGGCCCGTGGCGGGATCACGCCGCCCCTGGCCCGTCACGGCGAGCGTTCGCGTCTTGCCGTGCGCGTCCCGGATCCGGTGCACCGAGCTGAACGGCTGCCCTGTCTCGGCGGCACGCCGCAGCACCCCGTCGACCCGCGCGCGGTCGTCCGGGTGCTTGTGCGAGAGCATGAGCGGCGTCGTCGGGACGATCTGCCCCGGCTCGAAACCGTGCATCACGTACACCTCGTCGGACCACGCCCACCGGCCGGTCGCCAGGTCGAGCCGGTACCGACCCACTGGCGGTCGGTCACCTGCGGCAAGCACTTCCTCAGCCTTGTCCTCCAGCGGGCGCTCGGCAGGCGTTTGTGCGGAGCTCACGACGCTCCTTCCGGGGCGGGGTTCGCGGAACTTGTGCTCTGACAGTACGGGATATGCGACCTGCCAGCGCCAGGGATAACGTGAGAAAGGTCGAGGAAAGGCCACCACGTCGGTTCAAGATGCCGCACGACGATGGAGGACCAGATGAGCCAGGACCAACCCTTCCCACCACAGCAGCAGAACCCGCCCGGTATGACCGATCAGATGATCCCCACGCCGGACCACGGGGAGGCGAGCTATGTCGGCAGCGAGAAACTCGTCGGCTACAAGGCTTTGGTGACCGGCGGTGACTCCGGCATCGGGCGGGCGATCGCCATCGCGTTCGCCCGCGAGGGGGCCGACGTCGCCGTCTCCTACCTTCCCGAGGAGGAGAAGGACGCGCGGGTGACCGCGGAGTGGGTCCACAAGGCGGGCCGCCAGTGCGCGCTCCTCCCCGGCGACCTCCGGGACGAGGCGACCGCCCGCGGCGTCGCCCACCGGGCGGCCGGCGAGCTGGGTGGCCTGGACGTACTGGTGAACAACGCGGGCTACCAGATGGCTCGGCGCGAGGCGATCGAGGACGTGACGACCGACGAGCTGGACCGGGTGCTCAAGACCAATCTGTACGCGCTGTTCTGGGTGACGCAGTCGGCGCTCGGGCACCTCGGCGAGGGCAGTGCGATCATCAACAACTCGTCGATTCAGGCGTACCAGCCGTCGAGCTCGCTGCTCGACTACGCCGCAACGAAAGCCGCCATCAACAACATCACGGTGAACCTCGCCGCCGAGCTGGGCCCCCGGGGCATACGGGTGAACGCCGTGGCGCCGGGGCCGATCTGGACGCCCCTGCAGCCGGCCACCCAGCCGGAGCAGAAGGTCGCATCCTTCGGCTCGGACACTCCCCTGGGCCGCGCCGGCCAGCCCGCCGAGGTCGCACCGGCCTTCGTGTTCCTGGCGTCGCTCGTGACGGCGTCGTACATCTCCGGGACGGTCCTCGGAGTGACCGGCGGGCGGCCGGTGTTCTGACGCCCGAGTGGGCGTCCGGTGTTCTGAGCTCAGCCGTTCCCACCGTTCGCCGGCTCCAGGACCTCCACGGTCCCGTGCTCGCCGTCCACCCGGACCCGGTCACCCGTGCGCAGCCGCATCGTCGCGTTGCCGCAGCCCACGACCGCCGGGATCCCGAGCTCGCGGGCGACGATGGCGGCGTGCGAGAGCGGCGCCCCGACGTCGGTCACGACGGCGGCGGCACGCGGGAAGAGCGGCGTCCAGCCCACGTTGGTGACCGCGGTGACCAGGACCTCGCCGGGCAGCAGCGCCTCGGCGTCGTCCACCGAGAGCACCACTCGGGCGACGCCGTCGACCACGCCGGTCGCGCCCGGAAAGCCCCGGACCTGATCACTGGCCGCGGCCTCCTGGCCGTGCTCGTCGAAGACGTCGGTGCGCCGGTTCGGATCGGCCGCCCACCGCACCGGGTCGAACCGGCCCCGGATCACGGCGGGGTAGGCGGGCAGGCTCCGGTACTGCTCATACGTGGCCCGGCGGATCCGGATGACGTCGTGCGGCGCCGCGCCGCCCTCGAGAACCGCGAGGAGCTCGTCGACGTCCAGGTAGAAGACGTCGTCGCCGAGTCGCGTGAGCTCGCCAACCCGGACCGCGAAGGTACGCAGTGCCCAAAAGGTCCGGATCACCTCGGAGCGCGTACTCTCCCGGTCCCGCGCGGTCTTGGACCAGCGATCCAGCCGACGGTGGGAAACATGACGAGGGAGAGCGCACGACGATGTCTGCCTACGTGAGCGACGACGCGTTGGTCACGATCGACATCGCGCGGACCAAGGACCAGGAGTTCACGGCGTTCGTGCAGGACGCCGGGCCGTACCTTTACAAGCGGGTCGCGTTCCAGTGCGGTGCCCGCGACTCTGACGGTGACCGTCCCGGAGGATGCCATCTTCCGTAGTTACGACTGACTTCCGTTGGCGTCGCTCAACGGACCAGTTGCGGACGCTGACGGTGAGGGCAGCAAGAAGGTCCGCCTCCACCACACGGTTCGGCATGCTTTCTCGCAGGAATGCATGCGTGATCGTGTGGTGGAGGCGGACCTTTCTGAGTGGAACCAGTCGAGCTAGCCGACCGTCACAGTCACCGTCGCCCGCGACGGCGCCTGCAGGCTCGTGCCCGGGTACTTCGCGATCCACTTGCCGGAGGTGCTGGTCGAGACCTGAGTCGAGTAGGTCCCGTTGGAGCCGGTCCTCACCGTCTTCTTGTAGACCGGGGCCGACGCACCGGCCGGGTCGAAGTACAGCTGCACGGGGGTGTTCGGCGCCGGCTTGTCCTGCGCCCCGCCGCCGCTGACCAGCACGACCTTACGCACCCCACCGGACAGGGTGATGGTCCCCGGAGCAGGGAGCGACGTCGAGGACGCCGTGACGGTGGTGGTGCTGGCGCGCTTCACCACGATGGTCGTGACCGTCGAGTCCTGGACCAGCACATCGTGCGTACAGTTGCTCGCGCCGCTGGCGGCGTCGTTCGCATCCCAATCCGGTGCCGAACAGGCCTTCATGGCGTCCCGGAGGCCGATGTCGTAGATGCCGGCCGGGTGGGTCGGGTTGAAGGTGAACGTCACGGTGCTCGTGCCGACGCCCGCGTGCGTCATCTCGCGCTGCACCCGGTACCCGTCAGGGAAGCTGCCCTCGCCGCGCTGGCTCTCGGCGCTGACCCAGCCGGACTTCCCGCCGATGGTGAAGCCCAGGCTGCCGATGTCGACCCGTCGCTGCGCCGGCGCCAGGCCGACCACGACGTCGTGCGTCATCAGGTGATCGCCTGCGGTGTGGCCGTTCTGGGTCGCGCTGACCGAACCTTGCCGCAGTGTGGTGGTGCGCTCCCGTTCCGCGGAGGTGATGGTCCAGATCGCACGGGCGCCCGAGTCCGTCTGCGACATCTCGGCGCGCCACTTCCCGGACGCACCGGGCTTCTGCCGGCTCGTGAAGTAACCACGGGAGTCGGTTGTGAGAGTCGCCTTGAGGGCCTCGGGCGCGTCGCCCGTCGGGTCGAAGTAGAGCTTCACCTCCTGCCCGGTGGCCGGCGCGTAGTCGCCCGTACCCAGGCTCCTGATGTTCGCGGCGCCCGAGACCGAGATCGTCGAGCCCGCGGGCGCGCTCGTCGGGGACGTCCAGATCATCGGGATGTTGCGCTGCGCCCGGAACGGCACCAGCACTGGGTTCGTGGTGCGGATCGGCACGTTGACGACACCGTCGTCGGTGGTCACCGCGACCTCCGCGTTCACGCTGACCTCGTAGACGCCCGACTTCGCGTCCGCCGACAGCGGGACCGTCGAGGTCCATGCGTTGGTCGCGCCCGAGGGGACGAACTGCGCGCCCTGGAGGAAGCGATCGTCCGGGTCGACCATCGTCATGCTCCCGGACCGCATGGACGCTGAATTCCCGTTGTGCGTGATGCTGAGCGTCCCGACGATGGACCCCTGCACGTCCGAACCGGGCGGCAACGAGATCTTCGCGGTGACGGTAACGTCCTCCACCTGCCTCGTCATGGTCTGCGACTGCCCCGCAGAGGGTCCGGGCGACGCCGGCCCCTCAGGTGTCACGGCCATGCTCGACGTCGCAAGGCCGGTCGTCATCAGTGTCGCGCCGAGCGCCATGCTCAGCGGCACACGCATCTTTGATCTCATCACTGCACGCCCCCTCTTCCTCGGGACACGGACGCGTCCCGCCCAGCCGCATGTTCTCCCGGGTGACCGGGGCGGGCCACGGGGGGCGGTGATGCGACCGGGTGAATTTCTCTCGATCTGCCAGACGTACGCGACAGTTGCGACAATGGGACTGTGCAGAGTGACGGACGCAGCGAATCCCCCGCCGAACGCGCCGATCGGAACTGGAACGAGCTCCTCCAGGAGCTACGGGTCATGCAGACCGGCGTGCAGATCCTCACGGGGTTTCTGCTCACGCTGCCTTTTCAGGCCCGGTTCGCCCAGCTGGACGACTACCAGCGCACCGTCTACCTGGTCCTGGTCGTGACGTCTGTGGCAGCGACCGCCCTCATCGTGGCGCCGGTCAGCGTGCACCGGGCGCTGTTCCGCAAGCAGATGAAGCGCCACATCGTCACCCTGGGCGACGCGCTCACACGCATAGCGCTCGGCGTGCTGGCCCTGGTGATGACGGGCGCCGCCCTGCTCGTGTTCGACGTCGTGGTCGGGCGGACCGCGGGGATCGTCGCCGGCGCCTGTGTGCTCGTGGTGCTGGCGATCGTGTGGGTGGTCCTGCCGGAGGTGCTGCGGCGCCGGGGGTGATCAGAGCGTCTTGTGCCACGCGACGATCCGGTCCACCGCACGCGTCACCGTGTCCAGCGACGACGCGAACGACAGCCGCACCCACTCGTGCCCCTGGGCCCCGTCGAAGTCGGTCCCGGGGGTGATGGCGACGTCGGCCTCGGCGAGGAGCCGCGCGCAGTACGTGACGGAGTCCAGCCCGAACGACGCGATGTTGCCGTACAGGTAGAACGCGCCATCGGCGGGGGCGACGGGCCGCCAGCCGAGCTCACCGAGCCGCTCCAGGAGCAGGGTGCGCGACGACGCGTACCGGGCCACGTTCTCCGCCGCGGCCGCATATCCCTCGGGTGTGAACGCGGCGATGCCCGCCTGCTGTGCCAGCGCCGGCGGCGAGAGCGCCACGTTGCCGGCGAGTGCGTCGACCGGCGCGACCAGCTCGTCGGGCAGCACGAGCCAGCCGAGGCGCCAGCCGGTCATCGCCCAGTACTTCGAGAACGAGTTCACGACGACAGCGCCCTGGCCGACGAACGTCGCCGCCGTCGCCTGCGCGACCTCGTCCGAGTACGCGATGCCGTGGTAGATCTCGTCGCTGATCAGGCGCACGTCGTGGTCAGCGCACCACTCGGCGATCGCGGCCAGCTCGGCCGGCGTGATCATCGTGCCCGTCGGGTTCGCGGGTGAGGCGACCATGACGCCGTCGAGCCCGCCGCCGTAGTACGCCTCGTTGAGCTGCGACACCGTGGGCTGGTAGCGGGTCTCCGGGCCGCAGTCGAGCTCGACGACCTCGCAGCCCAGCGCGGAGAGGATGTTCTTGTACGCGGGGTAGCCGGGCCGGGCGAGGGCCACCCGGTCGCCGACGTCGAACGAGGCGAGGAACGCGAGCACGAACCCGCCGCTCGAGCCCGTGGTGACGGCGATGCGCGCGGGGTCGACGTCGACGTCGTACCAGCGCTTGTAGTGTCCGGCGATCTCGGCGCGCAGCGCGGGGACACCCATCGCCTCGGTGTAGCCGAGGGTGCCGTCACGGAGCAGCTCGATCGCCCGCTCCCGCACGACGTCGGACGCGCCGGTGGACGGCTCCCCCGCGCAGAGATTGAGCACGTCCGCCCCGGTGGCGCGGCGCGCGTTCGCGGCAGCGAGCACCTCCATGACGGCGAACGGGGGCACGTGAGACCGACGAGAGACCTTCATGCGGCCCATCATGACCCACTGCGCTGCCGGACGGCTGAGTCTGACGTTGACGGAAGGAAGTGGTCCTCCCCAGCCCCACTTCGGTCCACAATCCTGGATGTCTCTCCACAATTATGTATCTGGCGTTAGAATTGTGGACCAACCTATGGCGCCATGTGAAGGGGAGAGCCGTGGACTGGAACCACCCAGAGCATGTCTTCGGATCGGGTCTCGAGCCCGTCGTACTGCGCGTTCTCTGGCGAGCCGGTACGCCCATGACCGGCACGGAAGTGCACCGGGTCGCCAGCAAGGGCTCTGACAGCGGAATCCGGTTGGCCCTCTCCCGACTCGCACTCCAGGGAATCGTCGTGTCGTCCCGTGTCGGTATGGCGCTGACCCACACCTTGAACCGGAGGCATTTCGGCTTCGCCGCCATCGATGCGGCCTTCAGCGCACTCGACCCGTGGACCCAGTTCCGGTCGCGCGTCAGCGAGGTTGTAGCGGAACATTGTCCCGACGATCCTCTATCCGTGACGGTGGCCGTCTTTGGCTCCGTCGCGCGTGGCGAGGCCAGGCTGGACTCGGACATCGACCTTGCGGTCGTCGTCAACGAGTTGGACGACGTCGCGGAGAACCTCGCCGACGAACTCCGTAGCGAGCTCAGCGCGGCCACCGGACAAGCTGTCCAGGTCTACCTCACCACGCCCGCACGCCTGCATGACGCCGTACGTCTCGCGGACCCGATCGTCGACTCCTTCCGCTCGGATGCTCGTGCTGTGTCCGGTCCGGACATCCGCACGCACCTCCAGGAGCATCGATGACACCTCGCCAGCAGCCCCGAACACGACCAATGACCAGCGGCGACGTCCGTGTACGAGCCGCCACGGCGCGCAAGTATCAGGAGGTGGGCGAGATGGTCCTCGGCGAGGCACCCGACGAAAGACAGGTGGCCGGCGGGCTGGCCGCACTGGCTGCGATTGCCGCGTCGGATGCGATCTGCGGTGCCCGGCTCGGGCGCTGCGCCATCGGACAGGACCACGCACAGGCAGAGACTCTCATCGCCACGGTCCACCCCGACGGCCGAGAACTCGCCAAGAGGCTCGCGCGCGTCCTCGCCGAGAAATCCAACGCTCACTACGGGACGACCTACCTGAGCGGGGTGGAAACTCTGAGCATGATTAGGAACTCGCGCGCGCTCGTCGACGCGTTGGACACCCATCTCTCCTGAGCGTCGACGAGACGAGCACCGAACGAGCGCCCGCGCTCACCACCGGACGCGGCCGAACGTCAGGGACGCTCCGTCGTCGTCGAGCTGCGTCCACACGATGCGGTCGCCATGAACCCCTACCGAAGCCTGAGCTCGCGAGAGCTCGAGCACGCTCGGCAGGCCGCCGCGGCTGACCAGCGCGTACGCGCCGCCGTCCTCGGTGGACCACGCGGTGACCTCGTCCGAGACGTCGACGGCGACGGCAGGCGACCCGCCGCGCAGCCGAATGCCGGTGAGCGTGCGGGTGTCCACCACGTAGAGCAGGTTGCCGACGGCGAACGCCAGCCGCCCCTCGTCGTACCCGACCGCGGACACCGGATCGAACTCGAGCTCCCCGTTCCTGACCGACAGCAGGGTCGTCGTCGCCGTCTCGTCCGGGGCCGAGATCAGCTCGATCACGGTCGAGCCGCCGTCCCCTGCCCCGATTCCCGGCCCGCCGGACCCTTCCTGGTAGGCGACCACCAGGCCGTCCGGGGACGAGGCCACCGCACAGACCCGTTCGCGGACGGCCGCGGTGGTCGACGCCTCGGCTCCCAGGGTCGACGTGTGCAGGGTCTTGTCGCATCCCGTCGACGAAGGGCTCGACGCGGTGGTCCACCCGACCATCTCGTCCGAGAGTGCGACCGCTCGAGCCTCGGCCACCTGGAGCACCGTGGAGTCACTCACCGTCACCACGCTTCCGTCCCGGTCCAGCAGGCGCAGCGTCCAGGGCAACGTGCCGGCGATCTGCGTGTTCGGCGTCTCGAACCAGGCCGCGCGGTCACCCTGGCGCGCCAGCTCGATCCCGTACGGCCAGCGGCCGTCCACCCGCTCGTTCCGTGCGACGGTCATGGAGGCCAGGCGGTCGCCGTCCGGGACCAGCGCGTGCAGCGTGGACGGCCTGGTGAACTGGTCCCCGTCGAGCGCGGAGCCCGTGTCGGACCAGCCGAGCACGCTCTCGCCCGCCCCAATTGTGCCGGCCTCGACCGGGATGCGGACCCCGGTGGAGATCTCGTGGTCCACGGCCAGGTCGACGCAGGGCTGGACAGCGTGTGCGTCCGCTACGTCGATCACCCCGGTGACGGTGAACCCACCCAGCGCCGCAGCGGTCGAGTCGACCGGAATCGTGGGCGCGTCGTCGTCGGAACCGGTGCACGTGGTGGTGTCCGCGTGGTCCGACGACAGGTCGGCCAGCCCGCGCCCGTCCAGCCCGAGCACCGTGCGCAGCCAGTCGCTGCCCGGCAGCACCACCGGCCCGAACCCAGGCACCCGGACCGGCCCGGCGAGCATCAGTCCGAGCACAACAGCGACCACACCCGTCACCACGACGGCGCGCCGGACCACGCTCCGGCGTCGGGCGGCCACCTGGGCCTGTCGCAGCACCTGCTGACCGTCGAGGCGGAACTCGGGGACGGCCTCGATCACGGACTCGCTCAGCAAGGTGCGCAGGCGGACCAGACCGCGCGCGTTGGTGGACTTCACGGTTCCCACCGAGATCCCGAGCTCATCGGCGACCTGCCCCTCCGACAGGTCGAGCAGATGCCGCAGCACGACGACGCGCCGCTGGCGGGCCGGGAGCGTGCGCAGCGCCCGGCCCAGCTCGTCCCGCACCGCGACGGAGTGCGCATGGTCCGGCGCGGGTGAGAGCGGGACGATCCCGTCGTCGGTCACCGCGGTTCGTCGTTCCTTGCGCCAGCCGTCGATCCGCAGATTCATCAGGATGCGGCGCGCGTAGGCGCGGGGCTCCCCCGCGCGGGCCTTGGACCAGGCGCGGTATGTCCGTTCGAACGTGGCCTGGACCAGCTCTTCCGCCTGGTGTGCGTCGCCGCTGAGAAGGTGGGCCGTCCGGAACAGGTACGGGCCGGCGGACACCACGAACGCCACGAACTCCGCGTCCTTGTCCTGAGCGACTTCAACCCTGGCACGCGCCGGGTCGACGACCGGCTGCTCGGCAGTTTCCGCGTTCATGCCACCCACCACGGGCGAACCGGCGCGAAGGTTGCTCGGCTCGGACTCGTGGCTCACGTGGCTGATCCTCCCTCAGCCAACCCGCCGGACCCCTGTCTGGCCGCTTGTGAAAGTTGTAACATGACGTCATGGCGCCGGGACCGCGCAACGAAGCAGACAACGACCCCCTCCGCCGGGCCGCGCAGTACCGCGTGGACCGGGAGATCGCGAGCGACGAGGAGGCGGCCGGCTCCCCCGCGTCCGGCGAGACGAACGAGGGCGACGAGGGCAAGAAGCCGCTCGGCAGCATGAGCGCCGAGGAGCGCACCCGCTATGTCGACGTGGTCGTCGACCAGGCGATGCGCCGCGGCGAGTTCGACAATCTCCCCCTCCACGGCAAGCCGATCCCCGGGCTGACCGGCACCCACGATCCCGACTGGTGGGTCAAGGGCCTGATCGAGCGCGAGAACATCTCCGGCCTCCTGCCCTCGGCGCAGCTCCGCAAGGACGACGCCGAGCTGGACGGCACGCTCGACCTCGAGGCGATGGAGGAGCGCGTCCGGGAGATCGTCACGGACTTCAACGCCCGGGTCGTCGACGCCCGGCGCCAGCTCCAGGGCGGTCCGCCGGTCGTCACGCCCACCCGGGACGTCGACGAGGAGGTCCGGCGGTGGACGGCGCGGCGCGCGGCCCGTCGCGCGAGCACCAACGAGGCGTCGCCCGCGCGAGACGAGCAGGCGACGTCGGAGAACCGGCCGTGGTGGCGGTTCTGGTGACGAACCCTCGGGTTCAGAAGCCGTACGCGGTCACGATGACCACGACGGTGGTAAGCCAGTAGGGCACCGAGCCGAGCGCGAACCCCAGCCCAGCTGCCACGGCCATGCGGCCCCAGGTCGCGCCGAACTTGCCGAACAGCGCTCCGGCAGCCATGGCCAGACAGCCCGCGATCGTCACCCCCTCGGCTGCTCCCTGCGAGATCAGCATCCCGAGAATGAGCGCGACGATCCCGACTGTGGCCTCGCCGCGAGCGAGAAACGGCCCGCCCCGGCGAGCCCGGGGATGGGTCTCCTGGTGCGTTGTCATGGCGCATCGCCCCTCGTGCCTGACGTCGGTGTAGGCACCTCCATTCCAGGATCCCACCATGACTCCCGCATCGCCAGAGCGTGCGGAGACGAGCGAGCGGGCCGCTCGCCTCACGCGTCGGCGAGCACGTAACCGTGGAACCAGCGCCGCATCTGACGCCACGCCTGCTCGCGCGCGGGCTTCGCCGAGAGGGTCACGTCGTGCAGGCCGCCGTCGATGCGCGCGAGCGTGACGAGCGAGCCGACGTCGGGCACCCGGCGGGCGATGCCGACCACGTCCAGCACGGAGTCAGTGCTCTTCATCTCCTCGCTCCACCGCGTCGGGAGGGTGCTGCGTGTGCTGAGCAGGACCAGCACCGGCAGGTCGATATGCAGCCCGCGCGCCACCTCGTCCTGTCCCCGGAAGATCGCGGCGAGCCAGGCGGGCGTCGGCCGCCATCCGGCGTCGGGCCGCCAGGTGGCGTCGTAGTCCCACTCGCCGTCGAACCGCGACGAGATGGAGCGCGCGTACAGGCCACGGTCCAGGTTGACGAGCTGGCTGCGCGGCACGAGCACGGACTGCACGCGGATGCCGGGCTCCATCAGCTTGCGCACCGTCTCGCGGGGCTGGAACTCCAGCCATGGCGAGTTCAGCACCAGCCCGGCGATCCGCTCCTGGTTGCGCGCCGCCCACAGGCTGACGGTCAGGCCGCCCGTGGAGTGGCCCATGAGCACGAGCCTGCGTTCGGGCTGGTCGGCGCGCCCGTGCCCGATCGCGTCGAGCGCCGCCTCGATGTCCTCGTCGTAGATGGTGAGGCTGCGCACGTACCCAGGAGTCTGGCCCTCGCGCAGGCTGCGACCGTAACGCCGCAGGTCAAGGGCATGGAACCGCACCCCGAGGGACTCCCAGAAGTCAGCCAGGTGGGTCTGGAAGAAGTAGTCGAGCCACCCATGGACGTACAGCACGTCGACGCCGGTGTCAGGCGCGTCGGCCCGCGGCTCGCCGTCCTCTGCGTCCACGGGGATGGCGTCCGGCACGACGTCGGGATGCGGGCGCGTGGCGCCCCGCAGGTGCAGCCGCCGGCCCAGCTCCGACAGCTCGTCCCACAGCCGCGCCACCTGCGGGTTCTCCGCACCGACCCGGCGCAGACCGCGACGCGGCTCGGCGTCGTCAGACCGGTCCGGTGCGGGCCGGGCGCGGCGCACCAGGGTCGCCACGACCTCGGCTTCCTCCTCGTCAGGCTGCAGCGGCAGGGTCAGGTGCTCGAAGCCCGGCAGCACGTCGGGCTCCCACATCGGTTCCGGCGTCGTTCCGTCTTCCAGACCCGGGGAGAGGCTCGTCATCTGACTGACGGTAACCGCAGGTGCGCCCACTCCGTCGGATAGTCGTCGAGCCAGGCCTCCAGCGACCGCGCCGCACGCCCCGCCAGGTGCCCGACGTCGGGGCTCACCTCCGCGAGCACGCCCGCCTCGATCGCCTGGCACTGCGTGATCCAGTCCTCGACCTCACTGGCCGTCGACCGGTAGAAGAGTGCGCGCGCCTGCTCCACGGTCTGCGGCACGTAGCGGACGGTCCGCCCCACGACCCTGGTCAGCGCCGCGGCCACCTCGTCCAGGCTCAGCGCTTCGGGCCCGGTCAGGAGGTAGGTCCGGCCCGCGTGACGCTTCCGGTCCTCGTCGAGCAGGACGGCCGTGGCGGCGTCGGCTACGTCGTCGTGGGACACGGAGGCGACCCGGCCGTTCCCGGCGGGCGCGCGGAGCACCGTGCTCAGGCCGGAGTCGTCCGACTCGTCGTAGACCGCGAACGTCAGGGTGCGGTGGAACATCGCCGTCCGCAGCATCGTCCAGCGCAGGTCGGTGCCGCGCAGGTACTCCTCGGTGAGCCAGTCGTCGCGGGCGGCGGACGCTATGGCATTCGGCCCCGCCCCGATCGACGACACGTAGACCACGTGACGCACACCGGCGAGCACCGCCGCATCGATGGCCGCGCGATGCCGGCCGAGCCGCCCGGGGCGCGCCTGGCTCGGCACCAGGAACAGCGCATGAGCATCCGCGAACGCGCTGGTCAGGGTCCTGGGGTCGGCGTCGGACGGGACGGCGACGACCTCCGCCTCCGGCAGCGGTGCGCCGTCGGGGAGCCGAGGCGTGGTGCCCTTGCCGGCGACCAGGAGGCGCTGCTGACCACCCGCCGCGGCGATGCGGAAGGCAAGCCTGGAACCGAGACGGCCGTCGGCCCCTGTGAGAGCGACGAGCCGGTCAGGCGACGCGGGCGTCATTACCTCACGGTAGTCGGCTGATGATCAGCGAGCCGGGCGGAGGGGGGTGAATCGTCTGCCGATCACGCGCCCGAGGACACCCCGAGCTCCGCCCGGACGAAGTGGACCACGCCGTCCGCGGCCGCCTCGATCTCGGACAGGCACACCTCGAAGTCGCGGGAACCGCCGTACCAGGGGTCGGCGATGTCTAGCTCGTCCTCGGGGAAGTCTGCGACCGATGGATCGAACGACCGGTACATCCGGATCGTGGCGTCGCCCCCGACGCGTCCCGCGAGGTCGCGCAGCCCGCGCGCGTGCCGGGTGGTCATGGCGAGGATCAGATCCCGCGAACGGACGTCATCGGTGGTCACCTGGCGTGCCCGGTGCCCGTCACCCGTGGGGTAGCCGCGCTCCGCGAGGACCGCACGGGCACGCCGGTCGACCGGGTTGCCGTGCTCCTCGTCGCTCACTCCGGACGAGTCCACCACGACGGCGTCGCCCAGGCCCGCGGCCTCGAAGCGGTCCCGGAGCACGATCTCGGCCATCGGGGACCTGCAGATGTTTCCCGTACAGACGGTCATCACGCGGTAGGCAGTCACGTGCACATTCTCCCTGGCAGCTGGGGTTCGATCTGCCGGGCCTGGACGCGGCCCCGGCGTGGGGCAGGGGAAAGCCCGCGGGGCGACTTGCGTCAGCCGTGCTGGACGAGGGCACGGCACCCGCGGGCTCCGGTGGTCGCGAGAAACTCGCCACCATTGTCCCGTTGCGCCTGAGCAGATCAGGAAGGCCCCGTGCTGAGCCCTCCGACCGCCGTCGGCGCGAAACGCATACGCGTCACGCGACTAGCGCGCGACCACCTCATGGGTCCGATGTGAAATCACTACTCGGATCACCTCCCTTCTCATGTGCCCACGAACCTACGCTTTGCGGCGGCCGGCGCACAGGTTTTTTCCTCGCGGCGAAATCTGTAGCCCCGAGCACCGGCCCGAGCGACGACTTTTGGAGCTCTGCTCCGTCTGCCCTGTATGACCACCATCACCGCCGACGCCTTCACGACGTCGGCCGACGGCACCCGGATCGCGTACGACCTGACCGGTCCCACACCCGGTCTGGCGCCCGCGATAGTGGTGGTCGACGGCGTGCTCGCCCACCGCTTGCCCATCACGCTGGCCGTGGCGTCGGAGCTCCGTGATCGTGCGACGACGCTGCGGTACGACCGGCGGGGTCGAGGCGGGAGCGGAGACACGGTGCCCTATAGCGTGGACCGGGAGGTCGACGACATCGCCGCGCTGCTGGAGGTCACGGGCCCGGCGGCGCTGCTGGGTATCTCCTCGGGGGTGTTCCTGGCGCTACGCGCGGCGGCCGATCTCGGCACCGGGGTCACCGGCGTCCTCTGTTACGAGCCGACGTACGACGTGTCGAGCGGGGAACCACCTGCCGACCCACGGATGATCGCGGGGGTCGAGGCCTGCATCGAGGTGGGCGACCCGGGCAGCGCGGTCGAGCTGTTCCTCGACGTCGTCGGGATGCCCTGCCGGCTGCTGCCGCGGATGCGGGCGTCGGCGTCGTGGGCGAGCCTCGAGGCGATAGCGGCGACGATCGCCTACGACGGGCGGATCCTCGCGGGCGTCGCGCTGGGCCGAAGGGCCCTGATGCGCCGGTGGGACGTGATCACTCAGCCGGTCCTGGTCGCCGACGGCGCCGCGAGCGCCTCGGCGGTATCCGCGGCCGCCGACTCGCTGGCGGCGGTGCTCCCGGCGGCACGTCGGGTGACCCTGCCCGGGCAGGGGACCGACGTGCCGCCGGAGGCGATGGCGGAGGCGGTAGCACGCCTCCTCGACCTCAGTCGGTGAGCTGTGCTCGCGTCTGGTCGACCGGGGCGAGCTCGGGCTCGGTGCCGAGCCCGGTCACGCCGGCGGTCGGGCCGCCGAGCGCGTTGACGGCCGGAGCGTCGGGGGCGACCGCGTCGAGCTCGACACGGTCGTACTTCACGTACTGGTGGAAGACCTGACCGTCGGACCGGTCGGTGATGCGCCACCGGCCACCCACGCGCACCGACTGCGGGGCCTCGGAGTACGCGCCGAAGACGCCGCACCCGTTGGGGTCGAGTGCCACGCCGTTCGAGATGTGGTCGTCCATCTCCTGGCCCTCACCGGGGTAGACGCGCCCGTTGCTGCCGATGAACTGCACGGACACGTCACCGGTCGGGTGGTAGCCCGGCGCGGCGCAGACGAAGACGCCGACGGCGAGGTAGCCCGCGAAGTCGTCGTAGGACTCGCCGATCACGGCGCTGTAGTTCCAGAGGGCGAACACCTGGTTCGCCTGGAACGGCGACGACGTCGAGGACCGGACCCACATGTAGGTGCGGTTGCTGGTGTCCTTGCCGGCCATGTTCGACACGACCACGCGGAACCGGTTGAGCTCGTGGGCCGTCTTGGCGGTGAACCGGTACGTGGAGCTGTTCGAACCGACGTTGCTCCAGGCGCCGCTCGCCGGCGTCCAGCGCTGCCACTGGTACTTCAGGCCGCCGCCGGTGGCCGACACCTTGAGCGTCACGGTGCGGCCCGGCGTCGTGTCCACGTAGCGCGTCGGGTGGGTCGTCACGTCCGGGCGGCTGATGCCGAGCGGCCACTTCACGGTGTTCGTAGCGGCGCTGCGGCGGGTGGCCGGCAGATACGCGTACTTGCGGCCGACGATCTCGACGGAGATGTTCTTGCCGTGCTCCGCACGCGTGAGCTTGTAGGTGCGGCTCGTGGCGCCCGGGATCGGCCGGCCCTCGGCCCGCCACTGGTAGGTGACCACGGACGGCGTCGGCGACCAGGTGCCGCGGTTCGCGGTCAGGGTCTGGCCGACGCGGAGCGTGCCGCTGATCGTCGGGGAGGACGCCCGGTCGAACGGCTTCTTGACGACGGAGGCCGCCGACGTGATGCTCTTCGTCGTGTAGCCGGGCTTGGACCCGGTCACCGTGACCGTGAGCTGGTCACCGTGCAGGCGTGACGGGATGCGGTAGTTCCGGCTGGTCGCGCCCGAGATCGGGTTGCCGTTCGCCTTCCAGCGGTACGTCAGGGACGCCTCAGGGGAGAAGTGGCCGGTCGTGGCGCCGACGAGGCCCCCGACCTTGACGGTGCCGTTGATCTTCGGCGTCGTCGTGGTGAAGGAGGCCTTCGCGACCGTGGCGGACGCGCTGTAGACGGTCTTGGGGGCGTACCCCTCCTTCGTCCCGGTCACCGCGAGACGCAGCGTCTTGCCGGCGTGGGCGGCCTGCGGGATGAACGTGGACGTGGTGGCGACCGTGGCGCCGTCGATCTGCCACCCGTAGGCGAGCGCGGTGCCCTCGGTCCAGACGCCGGCCTGGGCGGCGAGCGTGGAGCCGACCTTGACCGTGCCGGAGATCCTTGCCGTGCCGGCCACCAGCTCGCCTTCGGCCACAGGTCCGACGGCGGGCGCGGCGACGGGGTCGCTCGTGGCGCCGGCCGTGGTCGCGGCGACCCTGCCGATCACGTACTTGCCCAGGTGTGCGGGCAGCACGGTGATGGACGCGTCGGTCGCACCCTCGACGAGTACGTCGGCGTCGTCGAGCACCGCGTCGTCGCTGAGCAGCCAGGAGTAGGCGCGGCTCTCGGGCTCGGGCGCCCAGGTACCGCCGGTCTCGTCGAGGGTGAGCTCGGAGCCCACCGCCGCGACACCGTCGACCTCGGTGGTCCCGGTGAAGACCGGTGCGTCGGCCGTCTCCGCGGCTGATGCGGGCACCGCGACGAGTGGCGTGGCGATCAGGGTGAGTGCGGCGAGCGATGCGCTGGCGCGCCAACGCCGAGCGGAGCTCCGAAAGGGTACGGCGAGCGCACGAGGAGCATCACCGAGGGGCGTGGGGTTCATGGGGGTCCTTCGCGATCCGTGACAGGACGTGGCGCGCCGGGACCGTCGTCGGCGCCCCGGGCTTCGCGAACGTAGCGCGCAGCGAACCCGTCCGGAAAGCAACATCTGCCAGGAATCGGCGGAACTCCGTCGGAGTTCACCCTCCACTTCACCCGCTGTGCGGCCGGTCCGGGGTGCCGAACCGGCCGGGCAGCCCTCAGAACGGCCGACGCGCCGTGACCAGGATGCGCGGCGCCTCGTCGACGAGCTCGTTGCCCGTCGCGAAGTGCATGTGCAGCGCGCGGAGCCCCGCCTCGTGCCGTGCGACGGCGGCCGGGCTGAGCTCGGAGAGCTCCGGCACCTGCCACGCGGCCATTCGCAGGTACCAGAGCACGGACGACAGGTCCTTGAACGTGCGCGTGCCCGCGTACTCCTTCGCCTCGACGATCTCCAAGCCGGACGCGACGAGCCCGTCCGAGATGACATCGATCGTCACGCCGTCCGGGTCCCAGCCGAGCGGCACCCCGAGCGCGCGATTCAGTGCGATGCCGTCGCGCGTGTCCACCTGCTCGGTGAGTAAGGTCCCGCCCGGCTCCAGCACGCGGCCGGCCTCGTCGGGGTCGATCGTGCTGAACCGGCTGAGCACCACGCTGTACTGGCCGTCGAAGAACGGCAGCAGCATGTCGCCCGTCCAGGACGGCTCCGCTCGGCGCACGTCCACGCCGAGCGGCTCCAGGCGGCGTCGGGCGGCGAGGAAGGCCGGGCCCGTCTCCGTGGCCGCCGAACCGCTGGGAAGCGGGCCGAGGCCCGCGAAGAAGTCGCCGTTGCCGGTGCCGATGTCGAGCACGGCACCCCGGGACTTGAGCACGATTTTTCGGGCGAGAGCTGGGTAGTCCCACTCCGGCGAGTCGATCGTGAGACGGTCGTCGACGGGCGAGTCGTCGAGACCTCCCGTGAACAGCGCTGCGGGGGTCGAAGGGGTCGCAGGGGCGTTGCGCGCCCATTCGATGTGGTCCTCGAACGGCGCGTCCGGCGCCGGAGCTGGGGCGATCGAGACGTCAAGCATGGTGCAGATTGTGGCGCAAAGTTGGACCAACGGGTTAACACAGTCGCGAACTCGACCGGAGGTGTCGCTCCAATGCTGGACCGGATCCGTGGAAATCGAGCTTCACCTGCAGAGACGCCAGCTCCGTTGCGCGTGGTCGGGCTCATGTCCGGCACCTCCCACGACGCCGTGGACGCCGCCGCGGTCGAGCTCCGGCTCGTCGGCGACACCCTGATGCTCACACTGCTCGGGCATCTCTCCGCCCCTTACCCGCAGCGACTCCGGTCGGAGCTCGTCGCAGCTCTGCCACCCGCGCCGACCACCTTGGAGACCGTGTGCCGGCTCGACACCGGAATCGGGCAGATCTTCGCCGACGTCGCCACCCGCGCCGTGGCCGAGCTCTGCGCAGGCCGCGCCGACCTCGTCGTCTCGCACGGGCAGACGGTCTTCCACTGGACCGCCGACGACGGCGTGCGCGGCACCCTGCAGATCGGCGAGCCCGCCTGGATCGCCGAGGCAACGGGGTTGCCTGTCGTCTCCGGCCTGCGGACGCGCGACGTCGCCGCGGGCGGCCAGGGCGCTCCCTTGGTCGGGCTGTTCGACGCGCTGTGGCTCGCCGGCCGGCCCGGCTCCGCCGTCGCGCTCAACCTGGGCGGCATCGCGAACGTGACGGTGCTGCGGGGGACGGTCGAGCCTCACTCACTGTTGGTCGAGCCTGTCGAGACCCCGCTCGCCTTCGACACCGGCCCCGCCTGCGCGCTGCTCGACGCCGCGACGCGGCACGTCACGAACGGGCGCCAGGCCTTCGATGCCGACGGCGCTCTCGCCGCCCGCGGCCGCGTGCTCCCCGATCTGCTGGACCGACTGCTCGACGAGCCGTACTACACACGCCCGGCACCGAAGTCGACCGGCAAGGAACTCTTCCACCTGGACTACCTGCTGGCTCGCCTGGGGCCGCTGCAGCCGACGCCCGAGGACCTGCTCGCCACCCTCGTGGCGCTCACCGCCCGCACCGTGGCCGACGCCGTCCGGGGCACCGCCACCGAAGTCGTCGCCTCGGGCGGGGGTACGCGCAACCCCGTGCTGATGGCGGCGCTCCGGCAGGAGCTGCCGGACGTCGCCGTCCGGACCTCCGACGAGCTGGGCGTGCCGACCCAGGCCAAGGAGGCGCTGGCCTTCGCGGTGCTCGGCTGGCACACCTGGTACGGCCTGCCCGGCGTGCTGCCGGGCGCCACGGGCGCGAGGCACCCGAGCGTGCTCGGCTCCGTGACGCCGGGCGCGGACGGGCGGTTCCCGCCAGGCCGGGCCGCCGCCGTCGGGCAGCCGAGCCGGCTGGAGCTCCGCGACGGGGCCTGAGCTGCTGGAACATCGCCGGGTGAAGTACGGGGCGGACGCCCCGATCTCGGCGAAAACGCAGGTGTGCGGCCGATACAGTCACGCGACTTGTCGTTCCGCGCATGGACCATGCGCCTCTTCTGCTGGAGCGCTCAATGCCGACCCCACATCTTCGGCGATTCCTTCCTTCGGCCCGCCGGGCCTGTGCGTCGCTGGTGGCGTCCGGGCTGGTGCTCGCGCTCGCCACGACGACCGCCGGCGCAGCGCCTGCCGAGGCGGGGCAGGTGCCGTCAAGCCCTGCAGTGGCGACGACGAACGCGACGGCCGAGCCGGCTCGGACCATCGTGGCAGTGAACGGCTCGGCGTCGTGGCGGACAGGGACCGAGTTCGTCCCGTTCGTCGTCAACGTCCGCACAGTCGAGGGGGCCCCGACCACCTCCGGGTACGTACAAATCCGTAACCCTACGACCGGCGAGCACCTCTATCACACTTCTCACGGCGAAGGCGAACAGTCGCTCGAGGTGTCAGACCTGGCGCCCGGCGACCACGAGCTGGTGGTACAGCACTTCGCGGACGACGGGACGGCTTCGTCGGAACCGCTCGTCTACCCGGTCACCGTCCTCCCGCCGTCTCCGACGAGGACCACGGCGACGATCGTCAACGAGACGGTGCACTATCAGAACCAGATCGACGTCGAGGCGCATGTCGAGACTCTGGACGGTTCACCTGTCGAGTGCGGGTCGCTCGTCGCGGAACTGACTGACGGGACGGATCTCGGAGAACTGACACAGGGCTGTTCGCAGACCTCTTCGCTCGAGCTCTCGGGGATGGCCCACACGTTCGATCTCGCGCCGGGTACATATCAGGTGATCGTCCGCTGGGAGGGAACGCACCCGGCTGATTCCGGTTCGGCAACCGCCGGGCCGACACTCGTGTCGCAGACGGGTCCATTGCCGGTCACGATCCGCAGGGCCGGGACCACGACGATCGTCTCGGGCATCACGGAGGACGTCGCGACCGGCAAGGTCCGCATAGACGTCGACGTGAATGGGCCGGACCCGGCCCTCGGTGGGCCCGGGAAGATCGTCCTGAGCATCAATGGCGCCGACGTCGCCACCCAGGCCACCGACAAGCTGGACGGCGCCTCGTTCGTGCTCGACACCGCGACCCTCCCCTACGGGATGCTCATCGTGGGTGCGCGCTACACGGGGTCGGCTTGGCACGCGCCCAGCCAGGCCATGACGGGTTGGGAGCACACCCAGAAGATCTTCTTCGCTCCGAATCCCACGGTCAGCGGCACGGCGCAGGTGGGCTCCACGCTCGTCGCAGGGACCGGCACCTGGTCCCCGGAGCCGATGATCATCACGTACTCGTGGCAAGCGAACGGAGCGATGATCGCGGGCGCGACGAACTCGACCCTCAAGGTTCCCGCTTCGGCCGTAGGCAAGCGGATCACCGTCCGGGCGACCGGCACGCGCCCTGGTTACCCGACGAAATCGATGACCAGCGCGCCGACAGCCGTGGTGGTCCCAGGCGCCTTCAAGGCGCCACAGCCGACGGTCACCGGAACAGCGAAGGTCGGCAAGACGCTCACGGTGAGCCGGGGAACGTGGTCGCCCACGCCGTCGTCCGTGAAGTACGTCTGGAAGGCGAACGGGGTCACCATCTCGACCCGGACCACCAACACCTTCGTGGTGCCGGCGTCGGCGAAGGGACGGCGGCTGACCGTCACAGTGACCGGTTCCAGTGCTGGTTACACGACGAAGTCCGTCACCAGCGAGCAGACTGCGGTGATCGCGCCCGGGACGTTCACCGCGTCGCGCCCCACCATCACCGGGACGAAGCGCGTCGGGTACACCCTGACCGTCAGCAAGGGCACCTGGTCGCCCGCGCCGTCGTCTGTCACGTACGTCTGGAAGGCGAGCGGCGTGAAGATCGCCACGCGGACGAGCAACCGGTTCGTGATCCCGGCATCCGCACGCGGAAAGCGCCTGACGGTCACGGTGATCGGTTCCCGCACCGGCTACACGACCAGGTCCGTCACGAGCGACCGCACAGCGACCATCCGCTGACCTCCGGCCCAACTACCCCACATCCGTTCGCGCGCATGGACCATGCGCCCTCCTCTCCTGGAGTACCCGATGGCGCTTTCAGCCCTCCGACCGTTTCTTCCGGCTGCCCGGCAGACATGCTCGTCCGTGCTGGCGTCCGGCCTCGTCCTCGGCCTGGCCGTGACGACGGTCGGTGCGGCTCCCGCCCAGGCCACTGAGGCGGCGTCGAGTGCCGTTTCCACGGCCCTCACCGAGCCGCTCGACCCGACATTCGTCCAAGAGGGCATGCCCAGCCCGCACGGCGGGCAGGTGGTGATGTGGGGAGACCGGGACTGGGCGTATCAGCCGGGCATGAACACTGTTCCCGCGGCACTGCCCGACGGCGTCGAGGCAACCGCGATCTCCTCTTACAGCAGCGAGCTCCTCGTGCTGCGTAGCGACGGACTCGTCGACGGGTACGACTCTTCCGGTGCGCTCGACCCACCCGCGCCGCCCGCAGGAATCTCGTACACGGCGATCTCCGCGAGCGCTGAACGGCTCCTACGGTCTGACGGAGTGGTCGTCGACACTTCCGGAAATGTCGTGCTCACTCCGCCGCCCGGCACGGTGTACACAGCGGTATCCGGGTTCGATGCCCTGAGGTCCGACGGCGTCATTGCTCCGCTCAGTGGTGACGGCGCCAGGTGTGCAGACGGACGCCGGCCGGGTCCGGGACTCCGGTACACGGCGATAAGCAGCTTTCCCGACTACCCGGTCTGGGCAGCACTCCGATCCGACGGCGCCCTGGTCTACTGCGCCAAGTCCGGCGAGACGGTCGTGACGAAGCCGACTGCGGGCACCCGCTTCGTCGGCGTCGACCAGTCCGAGGACGAGATCCTCGCCGCCACGTCGGACGGTCGGATCGTGGCGGTCCTAGGCGCGCAGCCGCCGGCGGTGCCGGACGGCCGCTCGGTCGTGTCACTGGCTGCGATGGGTGCCGGGCAGGGCGCCGCGGTCCTGGACGACGGGTCGATCCTCAGGTGGGGGCTGAGCGGCGAGGGCAGCGAGCTCCCGGCGCTGCCGGCCGAGCGGGCGGTGTACTCGGCCGTCGAGAACGGGGCGTACAACAGTCATCGCTGGGCGATCATGGTCGGCGATCCGATCCCGGTCGAGGTGACCGCGGACGTCGCGGAACCGGCGGACAGGCCGCTCCGAGTCACGGACGACCTGCTTGTCGATGTGACTGTTCACACCGCGGACGGGACTGCTGCGTTCGGGCACGTCTCGGCCCGGACGACCGGTCCAGAGGGGATCGAGGACCGATCGCCCAGGCGACACACGCTGACCGGAGCCGCCAGGATCGCTTTCAACACGTTCCTGGATCCCGGTGATGGGGTGGGCACTTGGGACGTGTCGGCAGTTTTCACAGGATCGCCTTTCGCGACCACGACGGCGACGACATCAGCCGACATGGCAGAGCCGAGCCCGGTACGGATCGTGACTTCCGGGCCCACGACATGGCGTGAGACCGCCAACGAGGGCACGCTCTGCTTCGACGTGGAGTCAGAGGACGGCTCGCCGTTGTGGTGGAGCGCCGGGTCCGCGTTGAGCGTGGAGGAGGACCCGACCAAGAGCATCAGCGGCGGGTTCTCGGGTCAGGAGTGCGTCAACAGCCTCCCCCTCGAACCAGGGAGCTGGACCGTGGCCTTCGACTACAGCGGCTGGGGTGCGATCGATCGTGGCGAGTGGAGAGGGACTGTCGTCGTGCGGGAGCCGGCGGTCAGCACGCTGCGGGTCGATCTGCCGACGACTTGGCGCTACGGCCAGATCCCCGACGAGATCCCGTTCACCGTGGACGCGGAGGAACTCTCCGCACGAGGGATCGTGCGGCTGGAGCTCAACGGCCAGTACGCGACCGGTGCGATGGTCGAGGGCGGCAAAGGTGTGTTCGAGACGTGGGCGGAGCTGGTGCCTGGTACGCACCACTACCTCTTCGAGTACGAGGGAGGCTTCGGTGCCCTCCCGTCGAGCTACCAGCAGACGGTCACGGTGCAGCCGGCGCTGTTCACAGCTGCAGCACCGACCGTGAGCGGCACTGCAAAGGTCGGGGCAACGCTGACCGCAGAGCGCGGCACCTGGGCGCCCGAGCCGACGGGCGTCCAGCACGTCTGGAAGGCCGACGGTGCCGTGATCAAGGAGGCGACCAGCTCCATGCTGACGGTGCCAGCTTCCGCGTTGGGCAAGAACATCACGGTCACCGTGATCGGTGAGCGGAGGTATCACACGACGCTGTCAAAGACGAGCGCCCCCACCGCCGTCGTCGCGCCCGGGTCCTTCGCCGCCCCGCGGCCGACCGTCACCGGCACGGCCAAGGTCGGCAAGACCCTGACGGTGAGCCGCGGGACGTGGTCGCCCACGCCGTCGTCGGTGAAGTACGTGTGGAAGGCGAACGGAGTCACGATCTCGACACGAACCACGAACACGTTCGTCGTGCCGGCGTCGGCGAAGAGCAAGCGCCTGACCGTCACGGTGATCGGTTCACGGGCCGGGTACACGACGAGGTCGGTGACGAGCGCCGCGACCGCAACGGTCGCGCCCGGGACCTTCACGGCGCCACGTCCGACGATCACGGGCACCAAGCGCGTCGGATCGACCCTGACCGTCAGCAAGGGCACCTGGTCGCCGGCGCCGTCGTCGGTCACGTACGTCTGGAAGGCGAGCGGCGTGAAGATCGCCACGCGGACGAGCAACCGGTTCGTGATCCCGGCATCGGCCCGTGGAAAGCGCCTGACGGTCACGGTGGTCGGATCCCGCACGGGCTACACGACCAGGTCCGTCACGAGCGACCGCACGGCGACGATCCGCTGACCGCCGGCTGAAGCAACGGGTCGGCCCATCGGCCTGTCATACCTCACCCGACGTGTCAGACGTACAGGTCACTCCGGTGACCTGTACGTCTGACAATTCGGGGAGGGTCTGACAACTCGGCCCGGTCACGACGAAGGCCCCGGCTCAATGAGCCGGGGCCTTTCGTATCAACGTGCGCGAGGGGGGAGTTGAACCCCCACGCCCTTTCGGGCACACGGACCTGAACCGTGCGCGTCTGCCTATTCCGCCACTCGCGCGCTGCTGGATGAGGCTAGCACGGCACGGAGGCCCGCTCCGAATCCAATAACGGTGAAGTGGTTCACGTCCTGCCGCAGGTCTAGTAGCGTGCGGATCCGCCCACACCTCTCCTCACCGCGCCACCTGAGGGAAGATCGGAGAAGATCCGCAGGACATCCACAGTATTGGAGTCTGCGGGGACCTACCGGTCTATACGATCTAGGTAGTCTGCCCGGCGCAGACCCTGGAAGGAGGTGGCATGGGCGCCCTGGACCGCTTCGAGAAGAGCGTGGAGCGCATGATGAACAACGCGTTCGCCAAGGTGGGACGTGGCGAAGTGAAGCCCGTCGAACTGGCGAGCAGGCTGCGGCGTGAGCTGGACGACCGTGCCGCGGTCGTCGGCCGCGACCGTACCGTCGCACCGAACGAGTTCACCATCGAGCTCGCTCCCGACGACTTCGCCCAGATCGAGGCGTGGGGTGCACAGACTCTCGCCGACGAGCTCGCGTCCAACATCACGGCGTACGCCGCGACGCAGCACTACGCGTTCGTAGGCCCCGTGAGCGTGACGTTCGACGAGCAGTACGAGCTGGTACCCGGCCGCTTCACCGTGCGGTCGCGCAGCGTGCAGGGGAGCGTCGCCCCGGCGACGTCCGGCGCGCCGACCGGCCGGCACCCGCTCATCGACATCGATGGCCAGCGATACCTGCTCACCGGACCCGTGACCGTCATCGGACGCGACGCCGAGGCGGACATCGTGGTGGACGACCCGGGTGTCTCCCGGCGTCACCTCGAGATCCGCGTGACACCCGACGGTGTCGTCGCGACCGACATGGGCTCGACGAACGGCCTGTACGTGGAGGGCCATCAGGTCCCGGCCGCGACGCTGCTCGACGGCAACACGATGACCATCGGCCGTACCCGCATCATGTTCTGGACCGGCAGTGCATCCGGTGCAGACAACGAGGACTGGTGAAGAACCCGACATGAGCGAGCTGACGTTCACCCTGCTTCGGCTGGGCTACCTCGTGCTGCTGTGGGTGTTCGTGCTCTCCGCTGTCGCCGTTCTCCGGCGCGACCTGGCGGGACCACGCACAGCCAGCAGCCGACGGCGCCGGCCGGAGCTCGCGGGGCCGGCCCCGGCGGCGGCCCCGGGCGGTGGCGCACCGCGCGCCCCCCAGCGGGGTGGTCCGTCACGACTCGTCGTGGTGGCCGGCCCGCTCACGGGGACGACCATCCCGCTCACCTCGTCCGGCGTCCTGATCGGGCGTGCGCCAAGCTGCACCCTCGTGCTCGACGACGACTACTCGTCGTCGCGCCATGCACGGATCTTCCCCCAGGGCGGCCAGTGGTTCGTGGAGGACCTCGGCTCCACGAACGGCACCTACATCGGCGAGGAGCGGGTGCAGGGGATCATCCCGCTCGCCCCGGGTGTAGGTGTGCAGATCGGACAGTCCGTCGTCGAGCTCCAGGGATGACCATCACGTGACCGTGACCTTGCGGTATGCCGCGCGCTCCGACGTCGGCCTCGTCCGCTCCAACAACCAGGACTCCGCCTACGCGGGGCCCAACCTCCTCGTCGTGGCGGACGGGATGGGCGGACACGCAGGCGGCGACGTCGCGTCCGCGCTGACGATCGCGGCCCTGGTGGGTCTGGATCGCCCCGATCACAGCTCCGAACAGTCGATGTCCGAGCTCGAGCGCACGATCGACCGCGCCCGGCAGGACCTCGTCGACGCGACGACCGCCGACCCGGACCTGGCAGGCATGGGCACCACGGTGACAGCCCTGCTGAAGTCCGGCAACACGCTGGCCATGGCCCACCTGGGTGATTCGCGCGCGTATCTGCTGCGCGACGGCACCCTGGCGCAGGTCACCGTGGACCACACCTTCGTGCAACACCTCGTCGACACCGGCCGCATCACGCCCGACGAAGCGGAGACGCACCCGCAGCGCAACGTCGTCATGCGGGTGCTGGGCGACTTCGACCTGGACCTCACGCCCGACCTGTCGATCCGCGAGGCGGTGCCTGGCGACCGCTGGATGCTCTGCTCCGACGGCCTCTCCGGGTTCGTCCCGGACGACGAGATCGCCGAGGTCCTCATCTCGGTCGCCAGCCCGGCGGACGCCGTCGAGCGGCTCGTCTCGATGTCCATGCGCGCGGGCAGCACCGACAACATCACGGTCGTCGTGGCCGACGTCCTGGACGAGGCCGCCGCGGCCACCACCGTCGCGACCCTGACCCCCGAGATCGTCGGTTCGGCGGCCCTCGCCGGAGTGACGGCGGCCGGCGACGACCCGCAGTCCCCCACGTCTCTGTCGCCGGGATCCGGCTCCGACATCGACGGCGACACCGTGACCGGCTTCACCCGGTCGACGGTGCAGCCGGGCGGCCAGCCCGGCACCTCGCCCGTCGCGGTGAGCGTCCTGCCCGACGCCGTCGCGCAGGACGGGCTCGCGAGCACGCTCGAGCAGGCCATGATCGCCGGCGGGCCGGACGAGGAGCAGTACCAGCCCGACGTACAGCCGGACGAGGACCTCGACGAGGACATCGCCGACGAGGAGACGCCGCCGAAGCGTCGCGCCTGGCTCACCGTGCTGGGTGCGGTCCTGCTGATCATCGGCCTCGGCCTTGCGGGCTGGGGCGGCTACCGCTGGACCCAGACCCAGTACTACGTCGGGGAGGCCGACGGCCAGGTCGCCGTGTTCCGCGGCATCCCGGCCACGGCGGGCCCCCTGACCTTCTCGACCCCGGTCGAGCTCACCGGAACACGCGTCGACGAGCTGCCCGGTTTCGTCGCCGACCGCGTGAACGAGACCATCCGCGCCACGTCCCTCGAGGACGCCCGCGGGCGCGCCGACCGGCTCATCGAGGACGCGGCCGAGGAGACCGGGCCCAGCCCGTCGCCCGACCCCAGCACGAGCCCCGAACCCAGCACGAGCCCCGACTCCAGCACGAGCGAGGAGCCGAACGGCGACTCGTCACCGAACGCCGGGGCAGACGCGAACGACTCCGGCCAGGGGAAGAACGGATGACCGCCCTCCGTCCCGAGGAGAACGCCCCGGCCCGCATCGCGGAGGCGGTGCTGCTCGTCATCGCGCTGGCGCTCGGCATGGGCGGCATGTGGATGGTGGGCTACTCGCTCGAGGATGGCCTGCCCGAAGGGTTCTGGACCTACACGATCGTGCTCGCCGCGCTGGCCTTCACCGCACACATCGTGCTGCGGCTGCGCGCGCCCTACGCCGACCAGGTGATCCTGCCGGCGGTGGTGCTGCTGAACAGCGTGAGCATGGCGATGATCCTGCGGCAGGACCTCGTCGACATCAGGGGCGCCAACGCGTCCCGTCACCTGATGTGGACGGCGCTGGGCATCATCGTGGCCTGCGTCGTCATCTTCGTCATCCGCGACCACCGCAGCCTGCGCCGCCTGACGTACACGGCGATGATCGTCGGCATCGTGCTGGTGGTCCTGCCCCTGATCCCTGGCCTGGGCCAGGAGGTCAACGGCGCGAAGATCTGGATCTACATCGGCGGCTTCTCACTGCAACCCGCGGAGTTCGCCAAGATCGCGTTCGCGGTGTTCTTCGCGGGCTATCTGGTCGCGAACCGCGACACCCTGGCCCTGGCAGGCAAGAAGTTCATGGGCCTGCAGCTCCCGCGCCTGCGTGACCTCGGCCCCATCCTCATCGTCTGGGCGGTCTCGCTGGCGGTCCTCATCGGCGAGAAGGACCTCGGGACGTCGCTCCTGTTCTTCGGCCTGTTCGTCGGCATGCTCTACCTCGCCACCGACCGGGTGGGCTGGATCGTCATCGGCCTCGTGATGTTCGCCGCCGGCGCCGTGGTGGCGTGGTCGATCTTCAGCCATGTCCAGGGCCGCGTCGACGTCTGGCTCGACCCCCTCAACGCCGAGCTGTACGACCGTGACTTCGGCGGGTCGTACCAGATCGTCCAGGGCATGTTCGCCATGGCCTACGGCGGCATGTTCGGAGCCGGCTGGGGCGAGGGCTACCCGCAGTACGTGCCTTTCGCGTTCTCCGACTTCATCTACGCGGCGCTCGGCGAGGAGCTCGGCCTCACGGGCCTGCTCGCGATCCTGCTGATCTACCTGGTGATCGTGCAGCGCGGCCTGCGGCACGCCATCGGTGTGCGCGACGGCTTCGGCAAGCTCCTCGCGGGCGGCCTCGCCTTCGTCATGGCGCTGCAGCTCTTCGTGGTGGTGGGCGGTATCACCCGCATCATCCCGCTGACCGGCCTGACCCTGCCGTTCATGGCCCAGGGTGGATCATCCCTGCTCGCGAACTGGATAGTCATCGCACTCATGCTGCGCATCTCCGATGCCGCCCGACGCCCGTCGTCGTTGCCGACCCGCGGCGCCCTCGCCGACCCGGCGCCCGCCATGGTGGGTGGTGGCGCCATCGAGGTCGGGGGCGGGAGCCCCGTGCAGGCGGAGACCGACGCCGGCGCCGGCCGCGGCGCCACGCCTGACGACGCCACGCAGATCGTCCGGGGGGTGGACCGGTGAACGCGACCCTGCGCCGCCTGTCGACCATCGTGATGGTGATGTTCCTGGCCCTCATGGTGTCGACCACCTGGATCCAGTTCGTGTCCGCGGAGAGCCTCAACAGCGACGGGCGCAACGTGCGCACCATCTACAGCGCGCTGGCCCGGGACCGCGGCCCCATCGTGGTCGGCGGTGAGCCGATCGTCACCTCCGTCCCGGTGGACGACAACTACAAGTACCTGCGCACCTACTCCGAGGGTGACGCCGGCGCTGCCAGCGTGTACGCGCCCGTCACCGGCTACTTCGCCATCAACGGCACGGTCACCGGGATGGAGCGGTACGCGAACAGCTACCTCGCGGGCGAGGACGACTCCCTGTGGCTCGACCGGCTGCAGAACCTCATCACGGGCGAGGAGGCGCAGGGCTCCTCGGTCGAGCTCACCATCGACCCCAAGGTCCAGAAGGCCGCCTGGGACGCGCTGGGTGACCGCAACGGCGCCGCCGTGGCCCTCGACCCGAAGACAGGTGCCATCCTCGCGATGGTCTCCAAGCCGTCGTACGACCCGAACACGCTCGCCGTGCACGACTCGGCCGAGGTCACCGCTACCTCCGAGGCGCTGATCAACGACAAGCCGCAGATCGGCACGATCGGAGGTGAGGAGCGGTTCAGCGTCTACGGCCCGACGATCAACCGCACGATCAACGCCACGTTCCCGCCCGGGTCGACGTTCAAGCTGCTCACCTCGGCCGCGGCCATCGAGTACGACGGCATGACCCCGGACACCACGATCCCGGCGCCCAACCTCTACCGGCTGCCCGGCACCTCGACGGACGTCCAGAACTACGGCGGCGAGACGTGCTCGAGCACCGGGGAGATGACGCTCAAGGATGCACTGGCGATCTCTTGCAACACAGCGTTCCTCGGCCTGGCCAACACGGTCGGCAAGGACGGCATGCAGCAGATGTTCGAGGACTTCGGGTTCACTGAGTCGCTGGACATCCCGATGTCGACCTCGATCGGCGCCTACCCAGGCCTCATCGGTGGCGAGAACGACGACGACTCGGACGCCCGCATCGCACTGTCCGGCATGGGTCAGGGCAGCGTGCGCATGACGCCGCTCCAGGTCGCCATGATCTCGGCCGCTGTCGCGAACGACGGCGAGCTCATGGAGCCGTACCTCATCGACAACGTGCGGGACAGCGACCTCGAGCTCGTCAGCCAGACCAAGCCGAGCCGCTACAAGAGCCCGTTCTCGTCGTCCACGGCCGACGCGCTCACCGAGATGATGCTCTCGGTCGTCACCGACGGCTCCGGCACGGGCGCGCAGATCCCGGGTGTCGAGGTGGCCGGCAAGACCGGTACCGCCGAGGACGACCCTCGGTCGCCCACGCTGTGGTTCACGTCGTTCGCCCCGGCCGACGACCCGCAGGTCGCGGTGGCGGTCGTGCTGGAGAACGAGGGCCAGTCCACCGACGAGTCCACCGGTGGCGCTCTCGCCAGCCCGATCGCCGCGCAGATCATGCAGGCGGCGATCGCGAAATGAGACCGGTCGAGGGTCTGACGCTCGGTGAGCGCTACACGCTCGTGCGGCGCATCGCCATGGGCGGCATGGGCGAGGTCTGGGTCGCGCGCGACGAGAAGCTCGCGCGCGAGATCGCCGTGAAGGTGCTCCGCGAGGAGTACACGGGCAACGAGGACTTTCTTCGTCGCCTGCGCACGGAGGCCCGGAACTCGTCGACCCTCGTTCACCCCAACATCGCGCAGATGTTCGACTACGGCGAGGAGCGCGGAGCCGGCTACCTCGTCATGGAGCTGGTCCTGGGGGAGCCGCTCGCCGACCTGCTCGAGCGGGAGCCGGTGCTCCAGCCGGCCCGGCTCCTGCCGATCCTGGCGCAGACGGCGCGCGGCCTGCACGCCGCGCACCTGGCCGGCGTCGTCCACCGGGACGTGAAACCGGGCAACATCCTGCTGGAGCACTCCGGAACGGTGAAGATCACCGACTTCGGCGTCTCGGTGGCGCAGAACCAGGTGCCCATGACAGCCACCGGAATGGTGATGGGTACCGCGCAGTACCTGTCCCCCGAGCAGGCGGTCGGCCAGTCGGCGACGGGTGCCTCGGACATCTACGCGCTCGGCGTGGTCGCCTACGAGGCCACGGCCGGGCGTCGGCCGTTCACGGGCCGGACGCCGGTCGACATCGCCATCGCCCACGTCAACGCGCCGGTTCCGCTGCTCCCGACGTCGGTCCACCCCGGCCTCGCCGAGACCATCACGAAGATGCTGGAGAAGGACCCGGCGCAGCGCATCTCGTCCGCCGACCAGCTCGCGCGGCACCTCGACGTGCTCGCCGCCGAGATCGCGGAGGACCCGTTCGGCAGCTCCCGCTACGCGCGCCGGACGCGCCGCGAGGGGCAGCCCCCGTCGTCGCAGCGGTCGAGCGCCAGCCGGAACGGTGCTCCGCAGCCCGGCCCGTCGCACGCACGCCGGCAGGCGCCGTTCGGTGGCGGCGGCCGGCACACCACGGTCGCCAACGCGCAGTCCGCTCCGCCGAGCCCCGACCAGGGCACCCCGGCCGGCGGATACGGCTCCGGCACACCCGCCGGCGGGTACGGCTCCGGCACCCCGGCAGGTGGTTACGGCTCGGGACCGTACGGTTCCGGGGGCTACGGCTCCGACTCGGCCGGGTACGGCACGACGTCGGGCGCCTATGGGACGGACGCCTACGGGCGTCCTTATTCGCCTGCGCCGGGAACACCGGCCGGCGCTCCGGGTTCCGGTTCCTACGGCACCGACTCCGCCGGGCACGGCGCGGACTCGGCCGGCTACGGCTCCGACTCGGCCGGGTACGGCACGACGTCGGGCGCCTACGGCACGGACGCCCACGGCCGGCAGCACGGCTCGGGGTACATCCCTCCGCCGTCCGCGGGCGGGCCCAACGGCAACGGGAACGGCGCGCGCGCCTACCCGTCGCGCCGGGATCTGCACTCGACACGCCAGGACGGCCGAAAGGTCCCCCAGCAGGGGCGTTCGGGAGGGCACCCTGGGAAGCGCCGGAGTCTGTCGTCCGACATCCAACGTTGGGTGGGCGGGATCGAGGACCGGGTAGGCGTCCGGGTGTCCTGGCCGCTGGTCGCGCTGGTTGCATTGCTGCTCGTGGTCCTCATCATCACGCTGGTCTCGGGTGGCGGCGACGACGGCGCTCTGCAGGAGCCGTGGGGTTCCTCCGAAATCTACGCCGAAACACTGAGTTCCCCTGCAGCGGCCACAGCCGCCGCTTCTGGGATGATGCTCCTCAACGAGTCGTATGCCCTGAGGCAGACGGCCATGACATCAAAGGACGTATGAGTGGTGGAGAACACGCCCCGCGTACTCGCCGGCCGTTATGAGGTCGGCGAGCTTGTCGGCCGTGGCGGCATGGCCGAGGTACACATCGGCCACGACACCCGCCTCGGTCGTACGGTGGCGATCAAGGTGCTGCGTTCCGACCTCGCTCGCGACCCGTCCTTCCTGACGCGCTTCCGCCGTGAGGCGCAGTCCGCCGCGGCGCTGAACCACCCCGCGGTCGTCGCCGTGTACGACACGGGCGAGGACATCCACCAGAACGCCGCCGGCGAGGACGTGCACGTCCCGTTCATCGTCATGGAGTACGTGGAGGGCCACACCGTCCGCGACATCCTGACCGACGGCGCCGCGGTGCCGATCGAGGAGGCCGTCGAGATCACGGTCGGCGTGCTGAGCGCGCTGGAGTACTCGCACCACGCGGGCATCGTGCACCGCGACATCAAGCCCGCGAACGTGATGATCACACCCACGGGCGCGGTCAAGGTGATGGACTTCGGCATCGCGCGCGCCATGGCGGACTCCGCCGCGACGATGACGCAGACGCACGCCGTGATCGGCACCGCGCAGTACCTCTCGCCGGAGCAGGCGCGCGGCGAACAGGTGGACACCCGCTCCGACCTGTACTCGACCGGTTGCATGCTGTTCGAGCTGCTCACCGGCCGGCCGCCGTTCCTGGGCGACTCGCCCGTGGCCGTCGCCTACCAGCACGTGGGCCAGGAGCCGCAGCGCCCGTCGGAGGTCGCCACCGACGTCCCCGACGTGCTGGACCGCATCACGCTCAAGGCACTGACCAAGGACCGCGACCAGCGGTACAGCACGGCCGCCGAGTTCCGGCGCGACCTGGAGGCCGCCATGCGCGGCGGCCAGGTCAGCGCGCCGATGGTCGGCGCCATGATGGGCGCCACGCAGGTTGCGGGCCAGCCCGCCTACGGCGCCACGCAGGTCATGACGCCGGGCCAGGCCTGGGGCCCGACCACCGCGCAGCAGAGCCCGGTCACGCCCGGCGGGGGCTACCCCGGCCAGCCGACGCGCGCCGACCAGCGCGAGCCGGAGAAGAAGAGCCGGGCGCTCATGTGGTGGCTGCTCGGGATCGCCCTGGCGGCGGTCGCGGCCATCGTCATCGCCATGGCGATGAACAACCAGACCCAGGAGCCGACGACGGTCGCGGTGCCCACCATCGCGGAGGGCATCTCCGCCGAGGAGGCGAGGCAGCAGATCGAGGCGGCCGGCCTGACGTTCGAGCGGGCCATCGACAAGGACTCCGACCTACCCGAGGGCCAGACCACAGGTGACACCGACCCGGTGGCGAACACGGAGGTCGAGGAGAACTCGACGGTCACGGTCTTCGTGGCCGGTGCCCCGGGGCAGGTCAACATTCCGGACGTGAAGAACCTGTCGGAGGCCGACGCCCGAGCCCGGCTCGAGGAGGAGAACCTCACGGTCAGCGGTACCGAGACGGAGAACAGCCCTGACGTCGCGCAGGGCGCTGCGACCAAGACCGAGCCGGGTGCCGGGCAGACGGTGGAGGAGGGCTCGGATGTCGTCCTGTACCTCTCGACCGGCCAGACCACGATTCCGAACGTCATCGGGCAGACCAGGGAGGCCGCCGAGCCGCAGCTGACGAACATCGGCCTCGGCACCATCAACTGGGACGAGGAGCCGAGCGACGAGGTCCCGGAGGGCTCTATCGCCCGCACCGATCCCGAGGCGGGTGACGTGCCGCAGGGCACGACGGTCACGGTCTACATCGCGACGGCTCCGGAGCCGGAGGAGACGACGGTTCCGCCCGACCTCTTCGGCAAGACGGTCGAGGAGGCCCAGGTCATGTGCACGGGCGTGCAGATCACCTGCCAGGAAGGGTCGCAGGAGCCTTCCGACTCCTTCGAGGCCGGCACGGTGATCACATCGGATCCTGCACCCGGTTCCACCGTCGAGGTGGGTGCGATCATCAACCTGGTGGTCTCGTCCGGCCCTCCCGAGGGTGAGGGCAACGGCAACGGCAACGGAGACGGCGAAGAGATCTTCCCGTAGAGCAGAACGCCGGCCGGGTGATCCCGGCCGGCGTTGGAGAGGCATGGCGTCGTCGGTCACGAGGTGACCAGCGGCGCCATTCCCTTTGCCCGCTCGACGGCGCCCTCGAGCCCGCAGGTCTCGAGCCAGTTCGCCAGCAGCCGGTGCCCGCCCTCGGTGAGCACCGACTCCGGGTGGAACTGAACGCCGTGCAGCGGCAGCTCGCGGTGCTGCAGGCCCATGACGATGCCCGACGCCGTCGTGCAGGTCACGTGCAGCTCGTCCGGCACGCTGTCCGGCGTCACGGCGAGCGAGTGGTAGCGCGTCGCCGTGAACGGCGTCGGCAGGCCGGCGAGCACACCGTCGCCGGAGTGCTCCACGAGACTCGTCTTGCCGTGCATGAGCTCGGGCGCGTGCGTCACCTCGCCCCCGTACACCTCGGCGAGGGCCTGGTGGCCCAGGCAGACGCCGAGCATCGGGGTGCTCGACCGGGCGCAGGCCCGGATGACGTCCTCGGAGGCGCCGGCCTCCGCGGGTGTTCCCGGACCGGGCGACACGAGCACGCCGTCGTAGGGCACGGGGGAGCTGTCGCCGCCGTCGTACCAGTAGCGGCCTTCGGCGTCGGGGGAGGGCACGGCGTCGTTCCTGACCACCACGGTCCGGGCGCCGATCTGGTCGAGGTAGCCGACGATCGTGTAGACGAACGAGTCGTAGTTGTCGACGACGAGGATGCGCGTCATGCAGGAATGCTACGCGCCGACGGTGGTGTCGTTGAACGGCATGTACTCGCTGAGCCACGGGAAGAACTCGGTGAAGCACACGGCGACCACGCCGAAGATGAGCACGACGCAGACCAGGAACTTGAACCAGCCCGGGCCGGGAATGGCCCGCCACAGCAGCGCGTACATCAGCCCACCAGCTCCTTCGGCTTGCCGTCGCCGACCGGCGACCAGTACTCGAGCTCGCCGTGCACGATGTACCGCTGGGTCGCGGAGAACATCGGGTGGCACGAGGTCAGCGTGATGAACCGGTCGGTCAGCTCGGGCATGGGCTGGTCGGACGTCACGCCGGGCACCGGCGCGATCACCTCGACGTTCTGCGGGTACACGATCTTCGACTCGGTCACCTTGTAGACGTACCAGGTCTTCTCGGTGCGGACCACCAGGGCGTCGCCGTTCTTGAGCTCCGCGATCTGGTTGAACGGCTTGCCGTACGTGGTGCGGTGCGCGGCGACGGCGAAGTTGCCGAGGTCGCCCGGCATCGCCGTGCCGTTGTAATGCCCGATGCCGATCGTGTCGAGCACCGTGGCCTTGTCCGTTCCCTCGGCGACCGGCTTGACGTAGTCGTCGCCGAACCGCGGGATGTACATCTGCGCGAAGAGCGTCCCGTCCTCGGGCGGCTCCTTCATGACGGGCGGCGGACCATGGTTCTCGGTCGCGGTCGCGGGGCCGGTGGGCGCGCTCCCCCAGTCCATCTCGGCGATGATCTCGTTCTGCGCCCGCGCGCCTTCGACGTCGGTCCACCAGAGCTGCCACACCACGAAGAGGCCGAGCACCAGACCCGCGGTCACGAGGAGCTCGCCCATCACACCGATCAGCCAGGCGACCGGCCGCATGGGCGACGAGGCCCCACGCGGGCGCCGCGCGTTACGCGGCCCCATGCCGGACGGACCGCGCTGATACGCGATGGGGAAGACCTCTTGTGCCAGGGGCACGTTGTGGCCGGCCTGCGCGTGGGTCATCCAAAGACCTCCGTACCATCGGGAACCTTCGCGTACTGGAGACCGCCGCCGTTGTACGCGGGGAGGTCCAGGTGGTCGCTGCGTTGCACGTCCCAGCCCAGATGCACCCAGTCGACGTACTCCAGGTACGTCTGGACGCCTTCGGAGCTCATCAGTGACGCCTCCATCTTCTCCGGGTCTCCCACAGCCGTCACCTTGTAGGGGGGTGAGAAAACCTTGCCGTGCAGCAGGAGGATATTGCCGGAGCAGCGGAACGCCGACGTCGACGTCACGCGCTCACCCTGCAGAGTCATGGCCTCGGCACCGCCGCCCCACAGCGCGTTGATCACGTGCTGCAGGTCCTGCTGGTGCACCACGAGGTCGTCGGGTTGCGGCTCCACACCACCCGGCCCGACATCGACCGACGTCGACGGGGCGTCGTCGAGCGTCACCGTCACACCCGGGCCCGCCACGGGCGCGGATCCCGACACCACGCCCTCACGCCCCACCAGGCCGGCGGCGGGCTCGGGGACGGCGGTACCCGCGCGGGCGCTCAGCGCCTCGATCTCACGATCGAGCTCACCGGTGCGTTCGGTGAGCTCCGTGACGCGTGCCGTCTCGGCGTCGACGAGCTGCGCGAGGTCCTGTGGATCACGGGTGTCGGCGCCACCGCCGTCCGCCAGGCGTGCGCTCGCGCTGAACATGAGGCCGGCCAGCACGGCGACGGCGCCGACGCTGAGCCACGAACGCCATCCGGCGTTCATCGAGGCGCGAAAGAAGCCCGTCGCACCGCTCGGGGCGGGCGGCGCGGGCGTCGGTTCGGCTCCGGTCACGCGTCACTCCTGCAACATTCGACAAACCCGCGGACGCGTCTGGTCACGACTCAGGCCTGTGGAGCACTACGCTAGTCCACGAGCAAGCAGACGTCGGCTCGGCACACCCGTCGGGACGACCACACCAGGACAGGAGCCCGCCTCGTGCCCGAGTCGAAGTCCCGCAACAAGAAGAAGGCCAAGGTCGAGAAGGCCGAGGCCAAGGTCGCGCTGCCCGGTGAGGCGGTCAACCCGCGCTGGCTCGCCCCGCTGATGCTGGGCCTGATGATCCTCGGCCTGGTCTGGATCGTGACGTTCTACCTCACGAGCTCCGACCTCGGCCTGCCGATCCCGCCGCTCGGGCAGTGGAACCTCGCGATCGGCTTCGGCCTGATCATCGTCGGTTTCGGCCTCACCACACGCTGGAAGTGACGGGTCCGCGGCCGCGCTGAGGCGGCCGCGGAACTGTGTCCCTATTTATCCACAGCTGTGGGTAAAGCTGGGGAAAAGAGAGTGGTGACACACCGCCAGGTGGTCAGATCGGCCCAGCTCCGCGGTTTTGGCGGAGTCCGGCCGAGGGGTCACCAGCCTGTTCACAGGACGCCCAGCGAGCTGTAGCGCCACACCGCCAGGCCCACCAGGAGCGCGACGCCCACCACCGGGACCACCCAGGCGACGGCGGCCCGGCGCTCCTTCGGCGCATACGCGTAGGCATAGGCCACCAGCGCTCCGGTGACGAGCCCGCCCAGGTGCGCCTGCCACGAGATGTTCGGCACGAAGAACCCGATGGCGCCGTTGATCGCGAGCAGGACCAGCACCTGCCCCATGCTCCGGCCCAGCCGGCGCATCACCGGGAGCATCGCCCCGAAGAGGCCGAACACCATGCCGGAGGCACCCACCACGGGCGTCACCCAGGCGCTCGAGGTGAACGGGTCGCCCGCCAGCAGGAGGACGCCGACCGAACCACCCACGGCGGAGAGCAGGCACAGGACCGCGAACCGCAGCCGACCGAGCAGCGGCTCGAGGAACTGGCCGGTTATCCACAGGGCGTACATGTTGAACAGGATGTGCAGCGGCGACGTGGAGTGCAGGAACGAGGCCGTCAGAAAGCGCCACGGCTCGACCGCGCCGCCCCAGGGCCAGAACCAGAGCAGCTCCGTCCACCGGCCACCCGTCACCAGCTGCAGCAGCCAGCTCGCGACGCAGATCCCGATGATGGTGAAGGTGACGATCGGGCGGCCGCCCGCCCCCGTCTCGCCGGCCGAGCCGCCGAAGACTGTCCGCACGCGGGGAGCGGTGCGCTTCGACTCCCGCACGCAGTCCACGCACTGCACGCCGACGGCGGCCGGCCGCTGGCACTCCGGGCAGGCAGGCCGGCCACAGCGCTGGCAGCGTACGTAGGACACCCGGTCGGGGTGTCGCGGGCAGACGGGAGCCGCGGCCTCGGTCGGCTCCTCGGCGGCCGGGTCGTTCGTTGCGATACGTCCTCAGTCCCCTCGGTCCTCAGTACTCAGGGTGGTGCTGGGTCCAGCACAGCGGCGCGGTCGCCGCCGTCCCTCAGGGCTCGATGGTGACCGACTCGATGGTGATGTCGTCGACGGGGCGGTCACCAGGACGCGTGCGCGTCTTGCCGACCTGGTCGACGACCTTGCGGGAAGCGTCGTCAGCCACCTTGCCGAAGATGGTGTGCTTGCCGTTCAGCCACGGGGTCTCGGCAGTGGTGAGGAAGAACTGCGAACCGTTGGTGCCCTCGATCTCGCCCGTCACCGGGTTGCGGCGCTTGCCGGCGTTGGCCATCGCGAGGATGTACTTCTCGTTGAACTGGAGCTCCGGGTGGATCTCGTCGTTGAACGTGTACCCCGGGCCGCCGGTTCCCGTGCCGAGCGGGCAGCCGCCCTGGATCATGAAGTCGTCGATGACACGGTGGAAGATGAGACCGTCGTAGAACGGGTCCTTGCGCTCCTCTCCCGTCCGCGGGTCCGTCCAGGCCTTCTCACCGGTCGCGAGGCCGACGAAGTTCTCGACAGTCTTGGGCGCGTGGTTCGGGAAGAGCTCGATACGGATGTCACCAGAGGTGGTGTGCAGGATTGCGAACATGTATCAATCCTCCCACGGAGCAGCCCGCTGGTGCTGCATCGTCCGCGCCTTACCTCGCCAGCAAGCCCAGGCGGTGGCAGAGTGGCATCTTGAGGAGTATTTGAACAGTTCGGGGGGAGCTTCATGACCCGCAAGAAGGTGACCGACTACGTGGATACGAGCAAGATCGACACCGAGAAGGTCAAGGAGAGGGCCGCGGAGGCCACAGCTCTGCTTTCCGACGTCAGCTCCAAGGCCGCAACGCAGGCGGGGTCCCTCGCGGCCCAGGCCAAGGACCGGGCCTCGAACGCCAAGGACTGGGCACAGCCCCGCGTGAACGACTTCATCGCCTGGCTCACGCCGCGTGCGGAGAAGGCTTGGCAGGACAGCCTCCAGGCTGCCGCTCCCCAGGTCGAGAAGGCCGCGAGCAAGGCGGCACCGCTCATCGACTCAGCACACGACAAGCTCGTGGACGACCTGCTGCCGAAGATGGTCTCCGCGTTCAACGCCGCGGCGGCCAACGCCGCGACAGCGCAGAGCAAGGCATCGCTCGCCGAGACCGTCACCGATGCGGCGGACAAGGCGAGCAAGAAGAGCTCCAAGAAGGGCTGGCTCGTAGCTCTGGCCGCGGGCGGCGCCGCCGTCGCGGGCTACGTGTTCTGGAAGCGAGCACAGCCCCAGACCGACCCGTGGGCCGAACCCTGGGAGCAGGGCACGGGTGCCGACTACTCGAACGGCGCCGCACGGCACTCCTCCGGCGTCGGCGCAGCCGCAGGTTCCGCCGTCGCCAAGGGCAAGGAGGCAGGGGCCAAGGCGGCGCAGACCGCCAAGGACCTCGGTGTCCGCGCCTACTCGGCGGCCGGCCCCGCGTTCGAGGCCGCCAAGGAGAAGGCCGGCCCCGTGCTGGAGAAGGCCGCTCCGGTGTTCGACGCCGCGAAGGAGAAGGCCGCTCCGGTCATCGACGCGGCGAAGGCAAGGGCGCAGAAGGCAGGCGCCGCCGTGTCCGACGCCGCGCAGAAGGCCGGCGGCGACAGCCCGACGGTGCCCACCTCGGAGGCCGCGGACCTCGGGCCGACGGAGGACGTTCCGCCCGCGACGGACCAGCCCCTCGTCGACGAGGTCCCGCCGGTCGAGACCAAGCCGGCGGGGGAGGCCAAGCAGGAGGGCTGACCTCAGTAGGGCCGCGAAGTAGAGCGCCTGTCCGGCTTGGCACGAGGAGTTCTCGTGCCAAGCCGGACAGGCGCTCTGCTTCGCGGCCCTACGTCACCCGCCGATCGGCGTGGCGGCGCCCGTGAACGGGTCCAGCTGGATGAATGCCTCGGTCGGGTCGCCGTCGTGCACGAGCGACTCCTGGTTGACGACGTCGTCGAACGCGAAGGCGTACGCCTTACCGTCCGCCATCTGCTCGTGGATGTACTTGGCGTAGTAGTTCGTCACCGAGTCCTGGTAGAACCCTGCCGGATCCTGGGTCGGCTGCGTGGTGCTGTCGAGCAGCGAGGACCGGTTGAATCCGGCGCACAGCGTGCGGGCGATGGCGCCGATGTCGTCGTTCGGCGCTGCCAGGTCACCGGCGCACCCGAAGATCGACTCGCCCGAGGGCTTCGGGAAGGTGGTGATGACCGCCCCGGAGGTGTCGGTGAAGGTCATGGTGTCGCCCGACACCGTGCCGAGGAACTTCTTCTCCGGCTGGTCGCCGTACGGGACGACCGTCAGGGTCTCCGTGGAGTACTTGCTCCACACGCGGTCGACGTAGTCGGACAGGACGTTCTCGTCGACCTGGCCCGTGCCGACGCCGTGGCCGGGGGAGAGGACGCGGAGCACGGAGCCGTCCGGCCCGGTCTGCGCGAGCCCGTCCCAGCCCTCCTGCTGCGACAGGGCGGACACAACGTTGTCCCACCCGTCGGGCTTGAGCATCCCGGTGCGCATGAGCTCGCCGCTCGAGGACCGCAGGCCCGTCTGGTAGGGCGCGGAGAAGAAGTCGACCTGCGTGCTGTTGATCCACAGGCCGGAGTCGTTGAGCGTGTACTCGGTCCAGCTGAACAGGATGTCCCGGTTCGGGTCGTCGGGGTTCTGCACGGCGGGCTGCACGAGCTGGCCGTCGTTGACGATCTTGAAGTCGAGCTTGCTGCCGTACGAGAAGTAGACCCGGCCCGACAGCTTGGGCATCTGGATGGTGATGTCCTGCCCGTTCGCGGGGCCCGCGATCGACGCGTCCGGCGCCGGTTCGGGGACGCTCCCGGCGTCCGGCCAGGCATGGAACGTCCCGTCGGCGTCGGCGTAGCCGAGCTCGCCGCCGGACTCGCCCAGGACGTAGACGAAGACCTGGTCACCACGACCGGAGTCGTTGGTGATCGTGAGCGGGATCGTGTCAGGGACTGCGGTGGCCGTCGGTGTGGCGACCACGGCGGCCGATAGGGCTGCGGTCAGCGCGGCGGCAGTGCCGATGAGTTTCCTGGTCAGGGACACGCGGTCCTCCTCGGATCACGAGGGGCCGGTCAGTTGGATGGTGCGTGCCCCTCCGGCTCGACGATATGGAAGGAGCCCTTCCTTGTCAGTACTCGAACCCTCATTGCGGGTGAAAAATCTGGGACGAGGGCCAGATGTACGGGGATGCCACACGGCGATCTACGTGGTCCCCCTGATGCGAGGACGCCGCCCACGGGAGCCTCGCGCTAGCGCGGACCGCGCGGGCGCATGATGAGCGCGGCGACGTAGTAGGCACACGGATCGCTGCCCGGATTGGCATACGCGTGCGGAGCGTCAGCCGCGAAGTAGCCGGAGTCGCCCGCCGAGAGCTCCGCGACCTGATCGGCGACGCGGAGCCGTAGGGTCCCGGTCTCGACGACGACGAACTCGTGCGAGCCCGGCGCGTAGGCGGGGAACTCGCCGGCGTCGCAGCCACCCGGCAGGGTGGTCCGGATCCATTCGAAGTTCACGCCGGGCACGACCGGACTGACGATCGTCCTGCGCCAGCCGCCGGGCTCCTCGACCGCGTCCTGGTCTGCGGCACGACGGACGATCATGCGGCGGGGTTCGGTATCGGCGATCAGGTCAGCCAGCCCGACGCCGAGCCCGCCCGCGATGCGGGACAGGACCACGACCGTGGCGGCCTTCTGCCCGCGCTCGACCGAGGACAGCATGCTCACGCTCACCTCCGCGGCCGAGGCCAGCTCGGCCAGGGTCATGCCGCGGTCGTGGCGCAGCCCCTGGACGTGGGTACCCAGCTTCGCGAGGTCAAACATTCCGCTATAATAGCATGCGTGTTTACTATAGCGGAATCGGCGGAGATACCGGCGCACCCGGCGATCATCCGGCCCGTCGTACCGAGCAACTCCGACCTCGTCGCCGTGACGGCGATCATGGCGCACTACGTCGAGCACACCGTCGCGACCTTCAACGAGATCCCGCCGACCACCGACGACTGGGCCCAGCGGCACTCGGAGCTGATCGCGCACGGCCTCCCGTTCCTGGTCGCCGAGACCGACGGGGAAGTGCTCGGCTTCGCCTACGTCGCGCCGTGGCGCTCCAAGTCCGCGTACCGATACACCGTCGAGAACACGGTCTATCTGGCGCCGGGCGCCACGGGTCGCGGCGTCGGCACCGCGCTGCTCGCGGAGCTGGTCGACCGATCCGCCGCGGCCGGATGCCGCCAGATGATCGCGGTGATCGCCGACACGGGCAGCGCGGCGTCCGTCCGGCTGCATGAACGTCTCGGCTTTGTCGACGCCGGCCGGCTGCAGGCGGTGGGATTCAAGCACGGCCGATGGATCGATACCCGGCTCATGCAGCGTGACCTGACGGCGTCCCCGTGACGCGCGGTCGTCGTCCACACCGGCGTCGCGCCTGTCGCGACCAGCGCACCAAAGAAGACCTGCAGCGAAAGTATCGCCGCAGGTCATTCCGGCGGTGCGGCCGCCAGCCTGCGAAGGGCTGCCGCCCAGTCGAGGGCCTCGCCGAGATTGCCCGCATCGACTGCGTGGATCGCGCACCACACGAGCTCGCGGGCGAGAGCATCCTGCGCAGGCTCCATGTCGACTGTCGCCGCCATGTACATGGCGCGGACGAGCGTCGAGAACACGACGTCGCTCGCGCTGAGCTCGAGCCTCGACACGTCAAGCCGGAGGGAGGCTGTGGTGCGCACGTCCACGGCTTCCCGCAGAGCCCGCCGAAAGCGTCTCTGCTGAGCGAAGGTTCCCCGCGAACGCCGTCGCGCACGGGGGTCCTGCAGCAGATTGTCATGAAAGTCAGCGAGCTCCTCGGGGGTGAGGATCGGCGGCAGGACGGTGTCCACCCGGCTGGTCGCCTCGCCGAGGAGCGAGGTCACGTCGTTGTTCTGCACGAGGGTGGCGTACCCCCAGATGGTGGGTACGACGACATGGTCAGCGGGACTGTGCATACAGAGCCTCCCTGATTCCGGGATGACGGACGAGGGATCGTGACGAGGTGACGAAGGGCCCTGCCCGGCGACCAAGTGACTGGTCGCCGGGCAGGACCCCCGGTGTCAGACGCACAGGCCCCCCAGCGATCTGTGCGTCTGACACGTTGTGTCAGCCGACGTTGCGGCGGTGACGCGCGATGATGATCGCGGCCGCGCCGAGCAGGATCAGGAGTGCACCTCCTCCGGCGATCCAGCCGACGTCGGCGCCCGTGGACGCGAGCGGAGGCGTCGGCGGGCTGTGGGGCGGTTCGTTCGGCGTGGCGCAGGCGTCGGCGGTGTCGGTCAGGTCGTTGTGACCGATGCCGGCCGTGTTCGCGAACCCACCCGGCTCACCGGAGCCGGGCTCGGGGCAGGTGAACGTAGAGGGGTCGCCTGAGCCACCTGGGACGGTGGCCACCACCTGCACCCGGTAGGTGTGCTTGCCCCCGGCCCGCAATGTCACGTCGGTAGCGACCACGTTCGCCGGTGCGTCCTGGCCCGCGCCCTGACCGGTCCACGACTTGGCGGCGGTCACGCCCTTGGGCGTATCCGTCACCGTGGCCTTGTCGACCGTGATGCCGGTGCCGAACCGCAGGCGGTCGGTCAGGGTGTAGGTGCCCTGGGCGTCGCCGTCGTTGACTGCGGTGATCGCGTACGTCACCGTCCACTTCCCGTCCGTGCCGGCGACCGGGTCACCGACCACGGACTTGGTGATGTCGATCGACGGCACCGGAGCACAGTCCGTATCGGTCTGCTTCCCCCCGGTCTCGTCGGTCAACGTGGCGGCGTTGTTCAGCCCCTGCTCCAGCGTGTTCGACCCGGCGGGCGCGGTGCAGGCCGGCGAACCGGTCCCGTCCCCGCCCACCTCGTCGAAGTGCAGCGGCACGTTCGCGATCACCGTGACCTGGTAGACGTGCGGGGCATACCCCGCGTCGTCCAGGCCGCCGATTGTCACGTCGGTGGCGATCCGCTGGTCGGCCTCGCCGTCGAAGCCCTCGTTGAGGGCCACACCCTCAGGGCCGGTGACGGCGACGGACTCGGCCGTGATGACCGGGGCGAAGAGCAGCTCGTCGTCCAGGTCGTACGTGGTCGGCTCGGTGCCGACGTTGCCCACGGTCAGGTCGTAGACGACCTTCCACTTTCCGTCGCCCACGGCCTTGGCCGAGACCAGGGCCTTGTCCAGGGTCGGCTTACCGGGGCGCACGCACTCGTCGTCGGTGTCCTTGATCCCGTTCCAGGTGACCTCGGCGACGTTGTTCAGCGCCCCATCGGCAGTTCCGCCCAGGGTGGTGCACCCGTCGGCGTCGGGGAACACGATCCCGGACAGGTCGGCCCGGTACCGCACCGTGACGGTGTAGGTGTGCACCACCGGGGCGTCGGGCGCCTCGGCGATGGGCTGATCTGTCACGACCCGCGGCTCGTCCACGCCGTCGAAGTCGGGGTTGATCCCGACCGGCTCCGGGGCATCGGTCGCGACGTCCTGGATACCGACCACGGTGATGCCCTCACCGGGTTCCAGGGTGTCGTCCAGGTTGTAGACGCCGGTCCCCGGACCGCTGTTGGTGACCGTGATCTCGTAGGTGGCGTCGTACACGCCGTCCTCGCCGTCGACCGGGACCACCGCGCCCGCTATGGACTTGGTGATGTCGATCAGCGGCAGCGGCGCGCACACGTCGTCGTCCTGGGTCTCGCCGTTGTGCGTGAGCTCACCACCGTTGGCCAGGCCACCGGTCTCGCCCGAACCGGGCTCCGGGCACGCGAGCGTGTCCGGCGTTGCCGCCTCGTCGAGCGAGACGACCACCTGCACCTGATAGGTGTGGCTCTCCCCGGCGGGCAGGGCGATGTCGGTGGCGACCACGTTCTCGTCGGCCCCGTCCTCGCCCTGACCTGTCCAGTCGTCCGACGGCGTGACACCGTCGGGCGCGGTGGTCACGTCCGCGGACTCGACCACGATGCCCTCGCCGTACAGCAGCCGGTCGCTCAGGTCGTAGTCACCCTCGGCCTGACCGATGTTGGCGGCGACCAGGTCGTAGGTGATGGTCCACGTCCCGTCACCGTTCGGCGTCGGACCGTCGCTGATCGTCTTGTCGATAGTGATCAGCGGCAGGGTCGGGCAGACCTCGTCCACACCCACGATGCCGTTGTGGTCCAGCAGCGTGCCGTTGGCCAGGCCGCCGCTCTCACTCGACCCGGGGGGCGGGCAGACCAGGGTGCTCGGGTCGATCGTCTCCTCGTCCATCTGGACGACCAGCTCGACCTGGTAGAGGTGCATGGCGCCCGCCGCCAGGCTCACCCCCGAAGCGACCAGGTTCTCCGGCGCGTCGGGCGTGTCCCCCAGGCCGGTCCACCCGTCCTGGAGCGTCACACCGGCCGGCGGGGTCACCCCCTTGGAGACCACCTCCACTCCCTCACCCAGGCGCAGCTGGTCGTACACCTTGTACTCCCCGGTGGCAGCCCCGAAGTTCTCCGCGACGACGTCGTAGACCACTGTCCAGGTCCCGTCACCGTTCGGCGTCGGGCCCTCGGCCACCGTCTTGTCCACGACGATGTACGCGATCGTGACGCACGCCGAGTCGTCGTCCGTCAGGTCGTTGTGCTCGATCTGCGCGGTGTTCGACAGGCCGCCGTTCTCGCCGGGCTCGGCCGAGCACGGCGTGATCACCGGGCTGCCCCCGGCATCACCGGAGATCCCGATGACCACCTCGACCTGATAGGTGTGCGACTCCCCCGCCGGCAGGTTCACGTCGGCGGCGATCAGGTTCTCCGGCGAGGTCTGCTCGGCGCCCAGGCCGGTCCAGTCCGGCGACGCCGTCACACCCTCCGGAGTCGTGACGACCGAACCGGAGATAACCTCCAGGTCACCGTCCGCCGTCATCTTGTCGGTGACGTCGTACTCGCCGTCGGCCTTGCCGGAGTTCTCCGCGACGATGTCGTACGTGACCGTCCAGGTGCCGTCCCCGTTCGGGACCGGACCCTCGCTCACGGACTTGTCGATGTCGATCGAAGGAATCTCAGCACATGCCTGGTCCTCCTCGATCTCACCGAGCTCGTCCGTCATCTGCGACGTGTTGTTGAACGCCGTGTCGGAGTCATCACCCTCTGGACCGCACGCGGTCGGGTCGTCGTCCGACCCCGCACCGGGCACCTGCAGCGGCACCTCGGCGATCACGGTCAGCTCGTAGTTGTGCGGTGCGTACCCCTCGTCGTCGTTACCCAGGAGCGGGACGCCGAGCGCGACGTCCAGGTTGCCCTGACCATCCCATGCGGGGTCAGCCAGCGTCACGCCGTCCGGCGAACCGGTCACCGTGGCCGAGACGATGGTCGCGTGCTCGGTGAAGTGCAGCTCATCGTCCAGGTTGTAGGACGTCGAGGCCGCGCTCTCGTTGATCACCTCGATGCCGTAGACGACCTCCCACCGACCGTCACCGATCGGGGTAGCCGAGACCAGCGTCTTGTCGTGCGTCGGGTCGCCGTCGATCTCGATGCCGGCCGGGTCGCAGTTGATCGTCGGCGGCGTCTCGGAGTCGTCCGGCTGGTCCGCCTCGGCGCACGCGGTGTTCACCACGCTGTCCCCGACCGTGGCGTCGGCGGTGATCTCGAACTCGTGGCTCTCGGTGTCACCCGGCGCCAGCGAATCGATGGTGAACGCGCCGAGCTCGGGCTGCTTGTCGTCGGACACGACGACGTTCGTCAGCGTGCCCTGGCCGGTGTTCTCCACCACGATCCGATACCGGATCGGGTCACCGTCCCGGAAGACCGGGTAGTCGGCCGGGTCGTTCGCGTCGTGCCAGTTCCCCTCGAGGTCCTGCACGTACTTCTTGAGCGACGCCGAGTACATCGTGCCCATGGTCAGCGGCTCCGACGTACGCATCACCAGCCTCGTGTGCTCGGCGATCGCCTGCGCCCGGTTCACCCAGACGTCGCCCGGGTCGGCGCCGTCCGTGGCGATGTTGACCTTGAAGGCCAGTGTCTCGCCCGGCGCGAGCTCACCACCGATCACCCGGATAGCCGTCGGGTTGGCCGGCATGGTCGTGGTCCAGCCCGCCGTGTTGCCGGCCGGGTTGCCCGCCGCGCCATTCATGTCGTGCGCCGGGTCGTCCGAGAGGGTCGCCGGGTCTGCCGTCGTGTAGTAGACGGTCGCGCCAGCCGGCGCCTCCACGCTCGTCACCTGATAGGTGCCCGCGTAATCCGTCCCCCGGCCGTCACCGTTGTACGGGAGGATGTCGATCGTGTCCGTGAAGGCCTGCGGGAGCGGGTCCTCGGACTTGAGGGTCACTGTCCATGAACCCTCCCCGTCACCCGAACCGTCAGGGTTGGCGATGAACCACTGGTCCGTCGACTTCCCGATCAACGTCCACCCGTTGGTCGTCACTGTGACCTGGGCAGTCGCCGGCCGAGACGTCTGGCCACCCACCGAGCTCCTGACGGTGTTGGTGAGCACCTGGCCCGGCTGGACCGAGTCGCCGGCCACTGCCTGATAGGTCAGCGTCTGCTCGGCGTTCGTCGGCACGTCGTTGATGGTCCAGCGCAGGACCTGCTGCCCCGAGGCGTTCGTCGTAACCGTCGGCGCCGGATTCGCGGACCCCGCGACATAGGTCATGCCCACCGGGAGGGTGTCCACGATCACGTAGTTGTCCATCGTGTCGGGGATCGCGCCCGCACCGTTCGCCGAGTAGGTCAGCGTGAACGTCGCGGGGTCGCCCGGCCGCACCACCGACCGGTCCGCGCTCTTCTCGATCGCCGGGCTGGCAGAGATGATCCGCAGGATGTCGCGACGGCCGTTCGTGAACGGGTACCGCGCGCCCGGCGTACGGATGACGTCCGACGAGTTCCACGGCTCGCCCGGGCCCTCCCAGACACCGCTGGCCGGGTTGTACACCGAGCCGAACATCCACACGTCCTGGCCGGCGGGCACGTTGTCCTTGATCGTCGTATACGCCGCGAGCTGGATGGCGTTGTAGCCCTCCGCCTCGAGCAGCGAGTCCGGGTACATGATCCGCACTGCCTTCACCGTCGACAGGTCTGCCGGCGGAGTGGTGGTCCAGCCCGCCGGGTTGGAGCCACAGTTGAACGAGTTCGGGTCGGCGACGTTGCCCACGTAGTACTGGATCGGCGGCGGGTTGTCCAGCTCGGCCGCGCCTCCACCCTCGACCGGATCAAAACCCCGGATCATCGGGATCCACGTGTCGGCGGGCGGCGGGGTATAGGTGACGTAGGCGGTGTCGAACACCAGGCACTGACCGTGCTGCGCGGTGGGAGGGACGTCCAGGAGGCCGGCCCGGTTGTTGACGTACTGCATGACCGTCGTCCCGGCCGAGACACGGTAGGTGTCGTCCCAGTTGGTGCCACCCGCACCGGTGTATTCCCGGTACCACGGTGCGGCCCACCGGCCCGGAAGCGTGTACGACTTGTTGGTGGTGTTGTTGGCGGTCAGGTCGGTGGACCTCAGCCCGGTCGTCGAGGTGTGGGTCGGCGCGTTGGACTGCAGCGTGATCGAGCCGCTCTGGTCAGTGTCGATGTGGAGCCAGATGCTGCCGCTGGCGATGTAGCTCCAGTCCGTCGGCAGCGGGTCCGCCCCGAGCGTCGAGTCATACTTCGGCGCATCGTCGACCTCGTAGTCGATGCCGGTCAGCCTCAGGTCGAACACGCCGGGCTGGCCCGCGACCGGGGTCAGGGTGCAGCTGTCCACGAAGTCGGTCTGCTGGTCCGCCGGTTGGCTCGGCACATCCGACCACGGGACGCCGCTGGCCCGGTTGGCGTTGAACGCCGAACAGCCCACATCACCACGGTTGCCCGTGCCGACAGTCACGCGCGCGCCATTACTGTCGGTGAGCCGCAGCCGGTAGGTCACGCTGTCGGGGCCGGGATCCGAACCCTTACCCAGCCGCAGGGCCCACTGCAGGTCCAGGTCCACCCCCTGGTATTCGTCGCCCCACCGCTGGTAGACGGTGTTGCCGCCGAACTGCATGTCCATCGCGAAGTCGTTCACGATGTCGATCGGATCCAGCGGCGCCTGCAGGCCGTTGGTCTCACCGACCGCGGTGAGCTGCTCGCCCGTCTCGCCGTCCACGACCACGGGGGTCTGCACCACTACCGCGGTGCCCTGGTCGACGGTGCCCAGGTTGCAGGTCAGCGTCTTGCCGTCCTCGGAGATCGCCGACACCGGGTCGACGTCGGCCTCGAGGCACAGATCTGGGATCTCGCTGAACAGCCCGCGGTCCAGGGTGACGGTGAACGTCACGTTGTCCACCGGGTCGTTCGACGGCGCGGGCTGGTCGTCGTTGACGTTGACCCGCCACACGGCGTTGACCACGTCACCGCGGCCCACGGTGGTCGGCGTGTTCGCCGCCCACTCGCCCTCGATCTCGTACACGGTGGCCGCGGCCGCCGGCGCCGCGACGGACACGATGAGTCCCGTCGTCGCCGTCGCGACCGCGAGCGCCCCCGCGACCACACGCTTCACCGCCCCGGTGCTCGGACGACTGTGTCCGTGTCGGGCTGAGGCTCCGCGTCGACTCCGCCTGTCACGGGCGCCGTTTTCGCCTTTATTGTCCCAGAATCCGGTTCGCATACTGTCCCCTTCTGCTGCGTGCACACGGGTGCGCATGTAGGTCGACTAGAACCGGTCCTTGGCAAGTGATGCCGGGCGAAGGATGAAATTTCATCAAGCACTTCCTCAATTTCAGGGGTTTTTTCACCCTGCTCCCGATGTTTGCGCTCACGCGAAGCGGCGCGTCCGGAGGCACGATCAGGAGGTGACGTCACTCGATGACCAAAAGACGCTGGACAGTAAGGAGATCCGGCGAGCCCTGCGCTCCGGAGACCTCTCGGCCATTGAGTCCCTGTTCGACCAGCTGTGGTACGACCTGCCGACCCGCTTCGCCGACGAGATCATCAGTGCGACGACCGGTGTCAGCGCGCAAGAGCTCGACCGGCGGCCGCGCCTGCTGCACGCGACCCTGCTCGCTCACGGCCAGCAGCACTTCGTCACCGGTGATGCCTCGCTGCGTAAGCTCCTCCATCACTTCGGCACCTATGGTCGGCGGTTCGCGGGCCGGCTGTCCTCGTACCGGGACCCAGGTGACCTCCTGTCTGCGGGAACCCTCGCGGTCATCTCTGCCCGGCTACGTGGCGCCTACGACGATTCGGCACGACTGGGCTCCTGGGTCGACCAGCAGCTCGCGGTGCGGGCGGGCAACTACACGCGGCCGTGGGGTATGACGAGCACGGCACGGCCCGGCTGGCTGTCGACCGAGCGCGGCGTCACCGCGACGCTTGCCGGAGACCTCGACCGCGCCGTCCACCTCTACTCACGGGCTCATGCCGAGGCGGGCCCGGCACCGACCGAGCACTACGCGGGAGCCAACGCGGTGGCGAACCTCGCGATGCTCGCCGCGTTCCAGGGGCATATCGACCTCGCCCGGAGATGGCTCGTGACGCTCGACGAGATGGGCGGCGTGCCCTACTGGCTCGAGCACGTGTCCACCGTCGGCGCGAGGATCGCTCGCGCCCTGATCGCCGTCGAGGAGGGAGATGCCGAGGGTGCGTCGCACCACTTGGCCATGGTGGGCCCGGCGACGCAGGGCATCGAGCTGTGGCCGTTCGCCGCCTTCGCACACGCCAACTACGACGCACACTTCGGAGATCCGCACCAGGGACTGCGGCGGCTGCAGGAGGCGCGCTTCGTCCACAGCGCACACCCGCTGACGGACGGTGGCTCGATCGCCGATCGGCTCACCCTTCGTGCGGAGGCCAAGCTGCTGCTGCAGACCGACGCCGGCCACCGCGTCCTCGCTCTCGCACAGGAGCACCCCGACGCGGACTACCTCGAGCAGCAGGTCGCATGGGTCCACCTGCTCGCCGGGCACAACCAGCAGGCGATCCGTGTCGCCGCGAAGACGCTCAACCACATGCGCCTCTCGGAGCCGGACGCGATCAGCGTCAACCTCGTCCTGGCGATCGCACACCTGCGCGAGGACAATCTCGACCGAGCCGCGCACGCTTTCGAGACCGCGGTCCGGCTGCGCTCCAGCCCGGCGCTCATCAGGCCGTTCCTCTCGGCGACGAGCGAGGACCTGGAAAAGCTCTCCCGGCTGGCCCGGGTGCCCAACCCCCTGACACTCACCCGCGTCATCGTCCGGTCGAACCCGCCGAGCGCGGGCTCGATCGTCCGGCTGACCCGCCGCGAGCAGGAAGTCCTGGAGGCCCTGGACCGCGGGGGAACCGCCGAGCAGGCCGCCGCCGCCTTCGGCGTCGCCGTCAGCACTGTGCGCAGCCAGGTACGCAGCCTCTACAAGAAGCTCGGAGTCACCAAGCGTGCCGCCGCGCTCGCCCGCGCCCACGAGCTCGGGCTCCTGAGCGATTCAAGACAGCAGCGTCACTGACGTCTCAGGGCTGCGCCGCGCTGCCATCCACATCGGACCCGATTGTCAGCCAGAACTCAAGAAATCATCAAGTGAGTCATCAACTCGCCGCAGTTTTCACCCACAGCGTCTGTGCCCAGTGATTGCAGCGGCGGGATTGGCCTCAGTGGGTCACGAGGCGCCGATGCCGTCGATCTCGCCTCGAACGCTCCGCAGACCCGTGGTACTTCTTTACTGCTTGTTGACCGATCCGCATCTACCGCGCACCGCAAGGCAACACACGACCGAGAGGGCGACGCGTGAAGGACCAGTCGAAGAAGCTCGTTTCGCACATCTACCGTCCGAGCCGTCGCAGGCTGTTGCGCACCGTGTGGGGAGGCGCGCTCGTGGCCGTGGCAGCGGGAGGTCTGGCGGTCACCGCCCCGGACGGGGCCCCTCCCGTACGCGTCGCCGACAGCAATCTGGGGCACCCGGTCCAGCTCTACGGGCTGAGCGAGAACTTGACGGTGCGGCAGGCCGAGACCATCCCGGACAGCGTGAGCCTGGACCAGATCGAGGCAGTCCTGGAGCGCGCGGAACTGCAGGCGCGGGAGCAGGGCCCGGACTTCAGCCCGACGACGGCGCAGGCCGCCGCCGAGCTGGGCATGCTCTACACCACGTATCTGATGCAGCAGCAGGCGCTCAGCGAGAAGAACGACGGACCACGCGTCCAGGACGCACCGAACGCCCCCACCTCCGGGACGGACGGTCCCGCCGACGACGGCGTCCGGCGCCTCGCGCTACCCGAGACCGTCGGGCCCGCAGTGCAGGTGTCCAATGAGGTGAGCTCGGTGACCGGGCCGGACGGGGTCGATCCGGACGGCGTCGATCCGGACAGGATCGAGCCGGACAGGATCGAGCCGGAGGCGGACCAGGTCACTTTCGGCCAGCTCGTGATCGCGGCGGAGCGGCTGGCGAATCTGCTGGACTCGTCCCTGTCCGACGCCCTGGTGGACGTGCAGCGCTCCGACGAGCACGACGGCCTTTCGCCCCGGCAGCGTCGGGCATTGTCGGACGCGCAGATCTCGGGCTTCTCGCTGCGCGAGAGCCTGCTGGACGTCGTCGCGATGTTCGGCGGCTCGACCCTGGGCTACGCCAACGGCCGGATTCCGTCCGCGGTGCTGTGCCCGTTGGAGTTCGCGCCGGGGCACATGCTCCGTTGCGACGCCGCGCAGCAGCTGACGGCGTTGAGCGAGGAGTTCGAGCGGGAATTCGGATACCCCATCCCGATCACCGATTCCTACCGGTCCTACGTGCAGCAGATCGCCCTCGCGAGCGTCAAGCCGCACCTGGCGGCGGTCCCGGGTACGTCCAACCACGGTTGGGGCCTCGCGGTGGACCTGAGTGATCCGATCGCCGGTGGTGCCTCCCCGGAGTACGTCTGGTTGCGGGTGCACGGTCCGCACTACGGGTGGGACAACCCGTCGTGGGCGCGGCCGGACGGGGCGAAGCCCGAGCCGTGGCACTTCGAGTTCTTCGCCGCCGGCGCGGTCCCCGACCGCGCGATCGACCCGTCCGACGTCGGCACATGGGCTGCGAGTGACTCGTCCGCCTCGTCCGATGGTGCGAGGCGACGCGTCGAAGCGACGCGTGATCCCGAGCCGGGGGACAGTCCGTCTGCGGCTGAGATTCGCAAGCCGGCAACCAAGCCGACGACGCCGACGAAGGACCCGAGCACCAGTCCGCCGGCACAGAAACCCTCCGACCCCAGTCCAAAGCCGACGCCGACGCCGAAGCCGACGCCGACGCCGACGCCGACGCCGAGTGATCCAAAGCCGACGAAGCCGCCGACGAGCCCTGCTCCTTCACCGACTCCGTCGCCAGCACCGTCAGAACCGAGCCAAGAA
>NZ_UWYY01000027.1 GCF_900608595.1 Promicromonospora panici
GAGCCGCCCTTGGCCGGTTTTTTCACCCCGGTTCCTGCGGATTTCCCACCTGATCCGGCTTGTCCGGCCGCTCCGGCGGCGCCGGCGCCCTCGGTCCGCCCGGCCGGTCCGCCGCGGCCCCGCGAGCTGTTCACCGTGCGCCCGCGCACGATCCCGATGAGCTCCTCGACCAGATCAGTGGTGCGGTCGGTGGGCCAGACGAGCCCCACCGGCGCCGTCGGCCCGTCCACGAGCGGGCGGTGGCTGACGTCCTTGCGGCGGTGCAGCCGCGCGAGCGACATAGGCAGCACTGCGACCCCGGCGTTCGCGGCGACGGTCGCCACGGCGTCGGCCGTCGTCGGGACCGGGTCGAGCGGGTTTCCGTCCGGATCCACGGGCACGACGCCGGGAACCGGGTACGCGGCGAAGAGGACGTCGTCCGCGGGGACCCAGACCGGCTCTCCGGCGATGTCGGCGCTGGTCACCGCCTCCTCTTCGGCGAGAGCGGCGAGCAGGTGGTCCCGCGAGAAGCACACGACCGACGTCTCCTCGTAGAGCGGGATCGCGGAGAACACGTCCTTGTCCACAGGGAGCCGGCCGATGGCGGCGTCCGCCTCCCCGGCCTCCAGCGCTGGTGCGACGGCGTCCGCCTCGACCTGCACCAGCTCGAGAGGCACGTCGGGCAGCCGCTCACGCCATACGCTCGCCCACTTCCCGGGCGTGGCACCCGGGACGTACGCGAGCCGGAAGCGCGGCCGGTCGGGGTCGTTGTCGATCTGCTCCTCGCCCAGGACGGAAGCTTCGTCGTCGGCATCGGGCGCCTCGGCGCTGTCTACCCCATCGGTCCTGTCATCGACGACGTCGGTAGGCGCAGAGTCAACTGCGTCCTCCGACCCGGCGGTCGGGAGGTCGGCGGGGTCGCCGTCCGGTACTGGCGGTCCCACGTCGGGCAAGGGCTGGCTCACAGGCCAAGGCTACGGGCCGTAGGCGACGGCGGGCGGCCCTCCGGCCGACCGGAGCTTCCCCGCCCTGCCGACTGCAGACTTGGCTGCGGCCCTCGTCACCGAGTGCAGACCCGGTTGCGGTTCGAGCAACCCGGTCCATGCTGCCCGACGGCGGAGGTGGTCGTGGTAGTCGTCGCAGATCCGCTCCCGGACGGGGACGGGGTTGGTGTCGTAGATCCCACGGGTAACCCGGGTCCAGGTCCCTGAGCGGACCGTCGCAGCACCGCGCGCTTGCTGATCCCGACCGCGGCGCACTGGGTGATGCTCACCAGCTCCTCTTGAAGACCTGCGAAGGTCCGGCGTCTGACCGCAAATGTCACCTCCGGGTCGACGGCCAGCTCGCCCCCCACGGCGCCATGCCGTGCGAGCGGCGAGGATCACGCCCGCCATGGAGAGCGAGGTGGGCGGGCGCCGATACCCTTGGGAACATGAGTTCCTCCTTCGCCTCGCAGCGTTTCAAGCCGTCCAACGCCGCCAAGCGACTCGGCGTCTACCTGCCTGCCACGCCGCAGGAGTTCCAGGACAACCCGATCACGCGCGCGGAGCTCGAGGAGCTGGAGACCAACCCGCCGGAGTGGCTGGCCGAGCTGCGCCGTAACGGACCGCACCCGCGGCCCGTCGTGGCGGGACGCCTCGGCATCTCGATCGCGGGCCTGGCCCGCGGGGGCATCACCGAGCCCCTGACCACCGAGCAGATCAACGAGCTGCGCGACGACCCGCCGGAGTGGCTCACCCAGGAGCGCGAGACCGCCGCACAGGTGCGCGCCGAGGAGGAGCGCGTCGAGGAAGCCCGCAAGGCCGCGGAGAAGAAGGCCCGCTCCGCACGGTGAGCCCCGAGGCCGACGCCGTCCTCGCCCGGCTGCTGCCCTACCCCGAGGACGGCACGCGCGCCGACGGCCCCGTCGCCGTCGACGCCACCGACCGGTTGCTGCTCGACGAGGCAGCCCCGCTGATCGAGCGGGACCCGGACGGGGTGGTGGTGATCGGCGACCGGTTCGGCGCGCTCACTCTCGGGGCGCTGGCGCTCGGCGCAAACAGCGTCCGCGTGCACCAGGACGCGATCACGGCCGAGGCGGCGCTCGATGCCAACGCCAAGCGCGCGTCCCAGACCCTGTGGGCCGGACGCGCACGGGCCACCGCGAACGCGCCCGTCCCGGACGAACTAGTCCCGGACGAACCCGTCCCGCACGAGCCGGTCCCGCTCGGTATGACCGTGCACGACAAGTTCGAGCCCAGGCTGCTCGCCGGCGCGCGGCTCGTGCTGCTCCAGCTGCCGGCGTCGCTCGCGGAGCTGACCGAGCTCGCCGAGCGCGTGGCCCGGCACGCCGACCCGGGAGTGACCCTGCTCGCGGGCGGCCGGGTCAAGCACATGACCCACGCGATGAACGACGTGCTCGGCGCGTCGTTCACGCAGGTCAGCGCGTCGCTCGCCCGGCAGAAGTCGCGGCTGCTCATCGCACGGGAGCCGCGGTCCGACGTCGGGCCGCTCACCTATCCCGTCACCGCCCGGCTCACCGACCGCGAGGTCCTGGACGCCATCAACGCGCCAGAAGCGGCGCCGGACGCCGGGCTGACCGTCGTCGCGCACGGGGCCGCCTTCGCCGGGGCCGCGCTCGATCTCGGCACCCGCTTCCTGCTGGCCCAGGCCCACCGCTGGCCCGACCTGTCCGACGCCCCGGGCACCCTCCCGGCCTCCCCGCACAGCCCGAACTACCTGGACGGCCGCCCCGTCGCCGTCGACCTCGGCTGCGGCACCGGCATCCTCGCCACCGTGCTGGCGCTGCGGTACCCGGGCGCCCACGTGCTCGCGACGGACCGGAGCGCTGCCGCCTGCACCTCGGCCGCGGCGACGCTCGCCGCGAACGGCGTCAGGGCCGCCGTCGTGCGGGGCGACGCCGGGGACTCGCTCCCGCTCCCGGACGGCTCGGCCGACCTCGTGCTGCTCAACCCGCCGTTCCACGACCGCGCCGCGCTGAGCACGGACGCGGCGCACCGGATGTTCGCCACGGCGGGCCGCATCCTGCACGATGGCGGCGAGCTGTGGACCGTCTTCAACACCGGTCTCCACTACCGCCGTGCGCTGGAGCGTGCCGTCGGGCCGACCGAGCACATCGCCCAGAACCCGAAGTTCACCGTGACCCGGAGTCTGCGGAAAGTACTTACAGATGGGTCAGTGTAGGGCCGTTAGCCTGGCTGGGCGCTCACCCAGGCGCACCGCACCGGCAGCCTGCCCGGTCCTTTCCGGCCTGCCCCGAGCTCGAAGGAACTGTCGATGAGGACACTTCGCACAACCCTGCGCGGCGCCGCCGTCGCGGCGGTCGCGGCATCGCTCGCCGCGGGAGCCGCCGTCACGGCACTGCCGGCCACCGCGACGCCGACCGCCACCGATGAGGGCAGAGCCATGGCAAAGGGCTCCGCGACCAAGCTGGACGCGACCAAGCCGGGCACGACCACACCGGACGCGACGCCGAAGATCAAGCCAAAGGTGAAGAAGCCCAAGAAGGCCGCGGCCGACCCGGACTTCGGGCCCAACGTCACGTTCATCGACGAGACCTGGACCGCCGATCGGATCAACACCTTCCTCGACTCGGTGAACGACGAGCAGGAGATGAGCCAGGGCCGGCACCAGGTGTTCTTCGAACCCGGCACTTACGGCAGCGCCGCAGGTCAGGACGACCCGGCGACGGCCACCGGGATCATCAACCAGACCGTCGGGTACTACGAGTCGATCTCGGGCCTCGGCGCGCAGCCGAACGCCGTGCAGATCAACGGCGCGCTGCACGTGGAGCCGGTGGTCGGCTGCCCGGACCGGCCGTGGGAGTGCGCCGCCCCGGGCTCGCTCAACCACTTCTGGCGGTCGATGTCGAACATGGCGATCAATCCGATCCAGCGCCCCGTGGGCGCCGACGCCGAGCTCCCGTACCCGGCGGGCGTGACGGAGCCGCACCAGATGCGCTGGGCCGTGTCGCAGGCCGCGCCGATGCGCCGCATGGACATCCAGGGCAGCCTGACGGTCTTCGGCCGGTACGGCGAGTTCGCCTCCGGCGGCTACCTCGCGAACTCGCGCGTGGCCGGCACCATCGCCACCGGCTCGCAGCAGCAGTGGTTCACGCGCAACAGCGAGGTCGGCACCTGGGACGGCGGCGTCTGGAACATGGTGTTCTCGGGGGTCCAGGGTGCCCCCGCCACCGACTTCGGGCAGGACCTCGGCGAGGGCGCGAAGGGCGTCAAGACCACCGTCGACCGCACGCCCATCAGCCGGGAGGCCCCGTTCCTGTACCGGGGCGCCGACGGCGAACTCGCCGTCTTCGTGCCGAATGCGCGGACCGACAGCAGCGGCACCGACTGGTCCACCTCCGCCGAGTCGGGCACGTCGATCGGTATGGACGACTTCTACGTGGCGCGCGAGGACGTCGACTCCGCTGCGACGATCAATGCGGCGCTGGCCGACGGCAAGAACCTCATCCTCACGCCAGGTGTCTACGAGCTCGACGCGGCCCTGCGGGTCGACCGGGCCGACACGGTGGTCCTGGGCCTCGGCTACGCGTCGCTCACCCCGACGGCGGGCAACAGCGTGCTCGAGATCGGCGACGTGTCGGGCGTCAAGGTCGCCGGCATCACCGCCGACGCGAACGTGCCGGAGTCGACCACCCTGATCCAGGTCGGCCCCGAGGGGGCGAGCGTCTCGGACCCGGCCGACCCGACCACGCTCACGGACGTCTTCGTCCGCGTGGGCGGCCCCTGGGAGGGGAAGGCCGTCACCTCGATCGAGGTGAACAGCGACCACACCCTGCTCGACCACATCTGGGCGTGGCGCGCGGACCACGGCCACGGCGTGTCGTGGGACGGCAACACGGGTGCGCACGGCGTCGTCGTGAACGGTGACGACGTGACGGCGACCGGCCTGTTCGTGGAGCACTACCAGGAGAACCAGACGATCTGGAACGGCGAGCGCGGCCGGACGATCTTCTACCAGAGCGAGATCCCGTACGACCCGCCGTCGCAAGCCGCGTTCATGGACGGGGACCGCCTCGGCTACGCGTCCTACCGGGTGGCAGACGGCGTGACCAGCCACGAGGCGACGGGTCTGGGCGTCTACTCGTTCTTCAACCAGGACGTGGACATCCGGGCCGAGTCCGGGATCCAGGCGCCGAACGCTTCTGGCGTGCGGTTCCGGTCCATGACCAGCGTGTTCCTGAACGGCTCGGGCGGCATCAACCACGTCATCAACGACACAGGCGCCCCGGCGGTCGGCAGTTTCGCGTCCCCCCAGGTCATCGCCTACCCCTGACCCCGCTGAGGTAGAACCAGGGCGAAGTAGAACTGCAGCGCACCTTCGGATGCGCTGCAGTTCTACTTCGCCAGAGTTCTACCTCGCCCTGGTTCTACCTCAGCAGGACCGTCACTTGACGGCTACGACGTCGACCACGAAGACCAGCGTGTCGCCGCCGCCGATACCGGCCTGCGGCACGCCGCGCGCACCGTAGCCGTGCTCCGGCGGGATCGACAGCAGCAGGCGCGAGCCGACGTTCTGGCCCACCATGCCCTTGTCCCAGCCACCGATGACGGCGCCGACGCCGATCGGGAAGTCGATGGTCGTGCCGCGGTCGTACGAGTTGTCGAAGACGTGGCCGCCCCAGGTCTGGCCCAGGTAGTTCACCACGATGGTGCGGCCGGACTCGACGACCGGGCCGTTGCCCTCGGAGAGCACCTGGACCTGCAGGCCGGCGGGCGCGTCACCCTCGGGGAAGGTCAGCTCCGGCTTGTCGCCGAAGGTGCCGGAGGCGGTAGGAAGCGTGGTCACGAGGATTGCCTCTCGATCGGGAGGACGCCGGGTGCTCCCCGGCGTCGTTACCCGCCCACCCTATGCGGGCACCATGGCCGCCCGCGAAGCGACGGCGGCCTCCCGCAGCGCCTTCAGCGCGGCGATGGCCGGCGGCGTGTGCGCGACGGCGTCCTGCAGCACCGCGTAGATCGAGCGCACCGGGGTGGGGCGCACCACGGGCACGGCGACGGTGCCGGCCGGCAGCTGGACGGCGCCCAGCTCGGGCAGCACCGTCATACCGATCCCGGCGTCCACGAACGCGACCGCCGTCGGGTAGTCGTGCGCCTCGACGTGGAACGTGGGGCTGAACCCGGCGGCCGTGCACGCCTCCAGGAGGTTGCGGCGGCACCAGCCGCGCGCGAAGTCGTTGTCGACCCAGCGTTCGTCCGCGAGCTCGGCGAGCTCGATCTCGTCCCGGCCGGCGAACCGGTGACCCTGCGGCAGGATGACGACGTACGGGTCGTCGAGCAGGTGGTGCGCGCTGAAGCCGCTCCCGGGGTCGAACGCGGCCTGCCCCACGCAGATCTGCAGGTCGGCCCGGTCCTCGGTCTTGTCCGGGATGTGCTCGGCCAGCTCGAGGTCCAGGCGGATGCCGGGGAACTCCGTGGTGACGGTGCGCACGACGTCGGGCAGCCAGGCCGAGCCGACCGAGGCGAAGTACGCCACCGACAGCGAGCCCGTGCGGCCTGCGCGCAGGTCGGCGACCATGGACTCGGCCTCGCCGAGCCGTTCGAGGACGCCGTCGGCCTGGGCGGCCAGGGCGAGCCCCGCGGCCGTGGGCCGGATGCCGCGGCCGTGCCGCGCCAGGAGCTTGAGCCCGGTCTCCCGCTGGAGTGCGGAGACGTGCTGGCTGACGGCGGACGGCGTGTAGCCGAGATTCGCCGCGGCGGCACCGATGGATCCCGAGGCGACGACAGAGCGGAAGACGCGGAGGCGGTGGACGTCGAGCATGCGGCCCACTCTACAGCGACACTGAATCCAAATGAAGAAAGAATCGCTGGTGCTTCACGGTCTTCTGGGGCGACGATCGCACCATGACGAACACCACGGCCGATAGCCGCCAGACCCAGCCGGTCAGCCCGGGCAAGGTGGCGGACATGACCCTGACCGCCGTGGCCACACCTCCGGCCACGAACCGCTTTCTCGTCCCGGTTGCCGCAGCGGTGACCGTCGTGCTCTGGGGCTCCGCGTTCATCGGCATCCGGTCCGCGGGTTTCGACTACTCGCCGGGCGCGCTCGCCCTGGGCCGGATCCTCGTCGGCACGCTCGCGCTCACGGTCATCGCGGGCCTGGCCGGCAAGCTACAGCTGCCGCGCGGCCGGACCCTGGTCGGCGTGCTGGTCTGGGGTGTGCTGTGGTTCGGCCTGTACAACCTCGCCCTCAACGCGGCCGAACGCACGCTCGACGCCGGCACCGCCTCGCTCCTGGTCGGGCTCGCGCCGATCCTCATCGCGGTGTTCGCGGGCATCTCGCTCGGCGAGGGCTTCCCCGCGCGGCTTCTGGCGGGCATCGGCATAGCGTTCGCCGGCGTCGCCGGGATCGCGCTGGCCACGTCGAGCGGGGCCTCGGACGGGATCGCCGTCGTCCTCGGGCTGGCCGCAGCAGTCATCTACGCGGGGAGCACGATCCTGCAGAAGCGTCTGCTGCCGGAGGTCGACTCCCTGACCATGACGTGGCTGGGCTGCCTGGCCGGCACGGTGGCGTGCCTCCCGTTCGCGCCGGTACTGCTGGACGAGCTGGCCACGGCTCCGGCGTCGGCCACCCTGAGCGTCGTCTACCTGGGCGTTTTCCCCACCGCCATCGCGTTCGTCACCTGGGGTTTCGCACTCACCCGGACGACCGCGGGCCGGCTCGGCGCCGCGACCTACGCCGCCGCGCCACTCGCGCTGCTGATGTCGTGGCTGCTGCTGGGCGAGGTCCCCGCACCGATTGCGCTGATCGGCGGCACGCTGTGCCTGACGGGCGTCCTGGTAGCGACGCTCAGACTCCGCTGACCCCGTTGAGTGCTGGATATTTGCCCTCTCGAATCATTCGAAGGAGCAAATACCCAGCACTCAACGGTCAGGGCGGGGGTCTAGCTCGATCAAGGTCGCCTTGCGCTCCAGGAGCGCTCGTTCCGCCGCGTTCCCGCACAGCTCGGCCGCGCGCAGGTACTCACCACGAGCCTCGACGGTGCGACCGAGCCGCGCCAGCAGCTCGCCCCGAACCCCCGGCAGCAGGTGCGATCCGGCGAGCACACCCTGTTCGACGAGCCCGTCCACGACGCGCAACCCGGCGTCGGGCCCGTACGCCATGGCCACTGCCACCGCCCGGTTCAGGTCCACCACGGGCGAGGGTGCGATGCGCCCGAGCGCCTCGTAGAGCACGACTATCCGCTCCCAGTCGGTCTGCGGCACCGAGCGCGCCACCGCGTGACACTCCGCGATCGCGGCCTGCAGCGCGTACGCCCCCATGCCCGCGGGGCCGACGGCGCGCCGCAGCGCCGCCCGGCCCCGGATGATCGCCGCCCGGTCCCAGCGCCGCCGGTCCTGGTCCTCCAGGAGCACCGGCTCGCCCCCGGGTCCAACCCGGGCCGGGAACCGCGCCGCAGTCAGCTCCAGGAGTGCGAGCAGGCCGAACGTCTCCGGCTCGGGCGCGAGCCGGGTCAGCACACGCGTCAGACGCACCGCCTCACGCGCCAGGTCGAGCCGGATCCAGTCGTCGCCCGACGTCGCCGACGAGCCTGAAGTGAAGATCACGTACAGCACGCCGCGCACGGACGAGAGCCGTGCGGCCCGGTCCGCGCCGTCGGGCACCTCGAACGGGACCTGGGCCGCCTTGATGGTCCGCTTGGCGCGGGTGATGCGCGCCTGCACCGTCGCGACGGGGACCAGGAAGGCACGGGCGATCTCGTCGCTCGTCAGGCCACCCACGACGCGAAGCGTCAGCGCGATCTGCGCCTCCCGCGACAGCACCGGGTGGCAGGCCACGAACATGAGCGCGAGCACGTCGTCGTCGATCCGGTCAGGGTCGACCATCCCCGGGTCAGAACCCGGGTGACTTGCGACGATGCTCGTTCCGGACGCCGGGGTGCTCCCCGCGCCCGACGTCGCCTCCCCCTCGGCCAGCCCCTGTGCGAGCGCCGCGTACCGCTCGTCGCGTCCGGCCCGGCGCCGGTAGGCGTCGATCGCCCGGCGTCGGGCCGTCGCGATGAGCCACGCCGCGGGATCGCGCGGCGTGCCGTCGCGTGGCCAGGAGACGAGCGCCGCGGCGAGCGCCTCCTGGGCCACGTCCTCGGCGAGCTCGAAGTCGCGGGTGTAACGGGTGAGCGCGCCCACGATGTGGGCGGACTCGATCCGCCAGACCGCTTCGACGGCGCGCCGCGCGGCGTCGTGCTCGCTCAGAGCTGGCCGGTCGCCTCGCGCCACGCGCGTTCCTTCTGGATCCACTCGTTGTCCTGCGGGAACTCGTCGATCTGGGCGACCCGGCGGATCTCCGCCTTGCTGCCCGGCCCGGCCAGGGGCGCGCGCTTGGCCCACTCGACGGCCTCCTCCTGCGAGGCGACGTCGAGGATCCAGTAGCCGGCGAACAGCTCCTTGGTCTCGCCGTACGGGCCGTCGGTCACGACGGGCGGCTGGGACGAGTAGTCGACGACCACACCCTTGGCGGCGTCGTCGAGGCCCTCGGCCGCGACGAGCACGCCGGCCTGGATCATCTCGTCGTTGAACTTGCCCATCGTGTTCATGATCTCCTCGAAGTCGACCTCCGCGGCGGCAGCCCAGGTCTCGTCGGTCGAGCGCATGATCAGCATGTACTTCGGCATGGTTCGTTCTCCTGTGGTTCCGGGGGTCCTGTTGGGACCTTCTCACTCACAGGTCGAACAGGAAACCGCTCGATCGACACAACCCGATAATTCGCTGAACAAGCCTTTGGACGAGCGCGCCATCGGGTACCGCGCGTCACACCGGTACGGCTTGCCAGGCGCGCGGGACGTGCGGAACCCTTGAGTCCCATGACGCTCGAATCGATTGAGCCGCAGGGGGCCGACGCCGAAGCCCCCGCGGCATCCGGCACGCCCTCCCGGCGCCGCCAGACGCCGAAGCCCACCAGCCCGGGCCCGGTGAAGGGACATACGTCGAGCGACGGCGCCTCCCCGCGTGCGTGGGACGGCCGCAGCAAGTTCCCCCACATCGGGGAGTACGGGTTCCTCTCGGACTGCGAGACCAACGCGCTGATCGCACCGTCGGGCAGCGTGGAGTGGATGTGCGTGCCCCGGCCCGACTCGCCGAGCATCTTCGCCAAGATCCTGGACCGCGGGGCCGGCTACTTCCGGGTGGGACCGCACGGTGTGCGCGTGCCCGTCGCGCGTCGTTACCTGCCCGGCACCCTCATCCTCGAGACCACGTGGCAGACGCCGACGGGCTGGCTCGTGGTGCGCGACGCGATGCTGATGGGCCCCTGGCACGACGTCGAGGACCGCTCGGGCACCCACCGCCGCACCCCCACGGACGACGACGCCGAGCACGTCCTGATGCGCACCATCAAGTGCGTGTCGGGCACCGTGGACCTCGAGGTCGTGTGCGAGCCGCGCCCGGACTACGCGCGGGACGACGTCGACTGGGAGTACGAGAACAGCGGGTACTCGTCGGTCGTGGCGCACATCGGCGACTCCAACCCGGACCTGCACATGCGCTCCAGCCTGCGGTTCGGGCTGGAGGGCAAGCGGGCCACCGCCCGCACCCGGATGACGGAGGGCGCCACGCACTTCGTCGCGATGTCCTGGGGCTCGCAGAGCGCGCCGACCACGTATGCGGGCGCCCTCGACTCGATGTGGCGCACCGAGCGGTTCTGGCGCGACTGGATCACGCAGGGCGAGTTCCCCGACCACCCGTGGCGGATCTACCTCCAGCGGTCGGCGCTTACGCTCAAGGGACTGACCTACTCCCCCACCGGCGCGCTGATCGCCGCCGCCACGACCTCTCTGCCCGAGACGCCGGGCGGGGAGCGCAACTGGGACTACCGGTATGCGTGGATCCGCGACTCGACGTTCGCGCTCTGGGGGCTGTACACGCTGGGCCTGGAACGCGAGGCGAACGACTTCTTCGCGTTCATCCAGGACGTCTGTCGCGACAACCGGCAGCTCCAGATCATGTACGGCGTGGGTGGCGAGGAGACCCTGGAGGAGTTCGAGCTGCCGCACCTGTCCGGCTACGAGGGGGCGCAGCCCGTCCGGATCGGCAACGCCGCGTACGACCAGCGGCAGCACGACGTGTGGGGGGCGGTGCTGGACTCCGTGTGGCTGCACGCCAAGTCGCGCGAGCAGCTGCCCGAGTCGCTGTGGCCGATCCTCAAGCGGCAGGTCGAGGAGGCCGCGAAGCACTGGCATCAGCCCGACCGGGGCATCTGGGAGGTGCGCGGCGAGCCGCAGCACTTCACCAGCTCCAAGCTCATGTGCTGGGTCGCGATGGACCGGGGCGCCAAGCTGGCCCGGCTGTACGACGAGCACGACTACGCGAAGTCGTGGCAGAAGGTCGCCGACGAGATCGCCGACGACATCTGCACCAAGGGCGTGGACGACCGCGGCGTCTTCACGCAGCGTTACGGCGACCCGGCGCTCGACGCGTCGCTCCTGCTCGTGCCGCTGCTGCGGTTCCTGCCGCCGGACGACTACCGGGTCAAGGCGACGGTGCTGGCGATCGCCGACGAGCTGACCGAGGACGGCCTCGTGCTGCGGTACCGCACGGAGGAGACCGACGACGGCCTGCAGGGCGAGGAGGGCACCTTCACCATCTGCTCGTTCTGGCTCGTCTCGGCCCTGGTCGAGATCGGGGAGGTGGAGCGCGCCCGGTCGCTGTGCGAGCGGCTGCTCGGCTACGCGTCGTCGCTCAACCTCTACGCCGAGGAGATCGAGCCGGGCACCGGCAGGCACCTGGGCAACTTCCCGCAGGCGTTCACGCACCTGGCCCTGATCAACGCCGTGATGCACGTGATCAAGGCGGAGACCGGCGAGGCAGAAAAGGGCTACTTCGGAGTCCCCCGCCCGCTCTGACCACCCACCCACTTGGTTGTGAGCGTGATCGTTGCGCCTATAACGCCCGTGTAGTCGCGACGGTCACGCCCACAACAAGTTTTTGTGTTCACGCCCTTGCGCCCGATGGCTAACGAGCGTAGCTTTTTGGCTATGGGACAAATCCATGGCGGCGGTCTCGCCTTTCTTTCGCGGCCCGAGGGGCGCATCGCCTACACCGACACGGGGTCGGGTCCGCTCGTCGTCGCGGCTCCCGGCATGGGCGACCTCCGGTCCACCTACGACGACGTCGTACCCGCGCTGGTCGACGCCGGCTACCGCGTGGTCGTCGCCGACCTGCGCGGCCACGGGGACTCCGACACCACGTTCCGCACGCACGGCGACGACGCCACGGGCTCGGACCTTCTCGCGCTCGTCGAACATGTCGACGCCGGCCCGGCGGTGCTGCTCGGCAACTCGATGGGCGCCTCCGCCGCCGCCTGGGCCGCCGCGGAGCGTCCCGACCTCGTGCGCGGCCTGGTGCTGCTCAGCCCGTACCTGCGCCAGCCGGGATCCCCGGGCATGGCCAAGGTCATGGGGATCGTCTACCGGGCGCTCCTCGCCCGGCCGTGGGGCGCCGCGTTCTGGGGCTCCTTCTACTCCTCGATCAGCAAGGGACGCCGCTCGCCCCGGCACGCCGAGCACGTCGCCGCCGTCCGGGACACGCTGCGCGAGCAGGGCCGCCTGCGCTCGTTCCGCGACCTCACGCTCGCGCTCGACCACTCGGTCGTCGAGGCGCGGCTGCCCGACGTCGCCGCCCCCGCCCTCGTGATCGTCGGCGCGCTCGACCCCGACTTCTCCGACCCGGCGGCCGAGCTGGCCTGGATCACCGACACGATCGACGCCCGCGGCGTCCTCGTCCCGGAGGTGGGCCACTACCCGCAGCACCAGGCGCCCGACGTCGTCGTGCCCGCCGTGCTCGACTTCCTCGCGGGACTCCCGGCCGGGCTGGGTGCTCCGACGTCCGAGGACGGCGGCGACCGTGCCTAGGGCGGGCCTGTCCCACGACGCCGTGGTGCGCCTGGCCGTCGAGGTGGTGGACGCGGGCGGGCCGAGCGGGTTCGCCGACCTCACGCTCGCGAAGGTCGCCGCGAACGCCGGGGTAGCGGCACCGAGCCTCTACAAGCACGTGGGTTCGCTGGCAGACCTGCGCCGCGAGGTGGCGGTGATCGCCGTCCGCGAGCTCACGGCCGCCGGGACCGCCGCGAGCGTGGGCCGCGCCGGGGCGGACGCGCTCCAGGCGCTGGCGAACGCCTGGCGCACCTACGCCCTCGACCATCCCGGACGGTACGCGGCGACGCAGACCGGCCCAGACCCGGACGACCCGGCAGCCGCTCCGCTCCGGGACGCGGCCGCCGAGAGCGTCCAGGTGGTCGTTGCGGTCCTGCGCGGCTTCGGCCTGCCGGACGACCGCCTGATCGACGCCGTCCGCGCCGTCCGCGCCGGCGTGCACGGCTTCGTGACGCTCGAGCTCGGCGGCGGCTTCCGCATGCGGGAGGACGTCGACCAGAGCTTCACGGTGCTGCTCGAGATGCTCGTCGCGGGAGTCGCGGCTCTTGCTGCGCCCGCTGCCCAGCTGGACGACCACACCTCCGGCGACGAGCCGGCGGACGCCGCAGGGGCGCGAACATGACTGAGGCGTGAACCCCGTCCGGGATTCACGCCTCGGTCATCTGCTGGTCGCGAGTACTACTCGCGGGCGAAGCTGCTGATGATCGCCGCGAGGCGCAGCAGCTCGATGTACAGCCAGATCAGCGTCACCAGCAAGCCGAAGGCCGCCGACCACGCCATCTTGGCGGGCACGCCCGCCTCGACACCACGCTTGATGGAGTCGAAGTCGACGATGAGCGACGCGGCCGCGAGGCCGACGGCGACCAGGCCGACGATGATGCCCAGCGGGCCGCTGCGCAGACCGAACTCGCCGCCCGCGACACCCGTGAGCATGAGCACGAAGTTCAGCAGGCTGAACAGCGCGTACCCGATCAGGGCGAACATCAGCCAGCGCGTGAACTTGGGCGTCACGCGGACCTTGCCGCTCCGGAACAGGAACAGGCTCACGGCGAACACCGACACGGTGCCGAGCACGGCCTGCAGCACGGCGCCGTCGGCCATCGAGTTGAACATCAGCGAGATGCCGCCGAGGAACGCACCCTCGAACACCGTGTACGCCACGATGAGGCCCGGGCTCGGGTTCCGCTTGAACGCGTTCACCAGGCCGAGGACGAGGCCGCCGATCGCGCCCACGATCGTGACCACCGGCAGCACGGCCAGCGGCACCAGCGTCCATGTCGCCGCGGCCACCACGACCAGGAGGGCGAGCAGCCCACCGGTCTTGATGATCACGTCGTCGTAGGTCAGTCGCCGGGTGTCCGCCGTGGTGGCGGACGGCGACTGGTACATCGCGTCGAGCTGCGACGCGTCCATCGCCTGCTGATCCGCGGCACCGTACTGGCCGTACTGGCCAGGCTGCGGCGGAGTGCCATATGCGGGAGTCTGGTTGGGGTAGGTGGCGGTGCCGCCTCGGCGTGCACCGGCCGCACCGGTACGACGGGGCTCACCGAAGACGTCGCTTCTCGAAAAGACGGGGTTGCTCATCTGCTCCTCCTGGTCTGTCTGACCATCCTAGGGAACGCCGGGAGGCTCTCAGTAGTTCCCGGCTCCTACCTTTGGATGAAGTGCGTCCGACCAAGGGATGATCCGGACCTTTTATGGGTGCGGCGGGCGCCGTCGGCTCCCTAGTCTCGTAGTGATCAGTCTCGTCATGACCGACGAGTGACCGCCAAGGTCACCCCGGCATGCCAGATGGAAGGGCAAGTGATGATCGAGGCCAGAGGCCTGACGAAGAGGTACGGCGCGAAGACGGCCGTGGATGGCGTCACGTTCACGGTGCAGCCCGGCCAGGTGACAGGCTTCCTGGGCCCGAACGGCGCCGGTAAGTCGACCACCATGCGCATGATCGTGGGGCTCGACCGGCCCACGGCGGGCGAGGTCACCGTGAACGGCAAGCCGTACGCCGCGCACCGCAGCCCGCTCGGGGAGGTCGGAGCGCTGCTCGACGCGAAGGCCGTGCACACCGGCCGCACCGCGCGTAACCACCTGCTCGCCATGGCCGCCACGCACGGCATCCCGACCAAGCGCGTCGACGAGGTGATTGAACTCACAGGCCTGCGGCCCGTCGCGAGCAAGCGCGTGGGCGGGTTCTCGCTCGGCATGGGCCAGCGCCTCGGCATCGCCGCCGCCCTGCTCGGCGACCCGCGCACGCTCATCCTCGACGAGCCGGTCAACGGGCTCGACCCGGAGGGTGTGGTCTGGGTCCGCAACATCGCGAAGTTCCTCGCGTCCGAGGGCCGGACGGTCTTCCTGTCCAGCCACCTGATGAGTGAGGTCGCCCTCACGGCCGACCACGTGATCGTGATCGGCAAGGGCCGCATCCTCGCCGACGCTCCCGTCTCGGAGATCGTCGACGGCGCCGCGCGCAAGCTGGTCCGGGTCCGCTCGCCGCAGGCCACGGTGCTCGCGGAGCTCCTGAAGGGCACCAGCGCCGAGGTGCACGGCGTCGAGCCGGGTCTCCTCGAGATCCGCGGCACGGACGCCGCCGCCGTCGGCGAGCTCGCCGCATCCGCACGGGTCGTGCTGCACGAGCTCACGCCCGTCGCCTCCACGCTCGAGGAGGCGTACATGTCGCTGACCGCCGATTCGGTCGAGTACCAGTCCGAGGACATCGCCGCGCACGCGGGCGCGCAGCCCGATCTCGAGGGGAGCAAGTCATGAGCGCGACCGTCACCGCCCCGGCGGGCGGTCCGGCGTCGGGCACGACGGCGGAGCCCACCCCGGTGCACAACGTCACCTTCTGGCGGCTGCTGCGCTCGGAGTGGATCAAGCTGTGGACACTGCGCTCGACGTGGTGGACGCTCGGCTCCACCGTCGTCATCATGGCCGGCTTCGCGCTGATGATGGCCGTCGTGGTGCAGTTCCTGAACGACCAGATGGCCGACGCCGAGACGGCCCCGGAGGGCCAGGGGTCGATGGACGGGCTGTTCGGTGCGCCGACCGTCATCGCCGGCGGGTACGAGTTCGCCGCCCTCGTGGTCGGGGTGCTCGGGGCCATGGTGATCACCGGCGAGTACTCGACGGGCATGATCCGCTCGACGTTCGCCGCCGCACCCGGCCGGCTGAACGCCTTCGCGGCCAAGGCGACGGTGCTCGCCGTCGTCACGGCGGTGCTGACCACGGTGTCCCTGCTGCTGGGCTGGCTCGTCAGCTACCCCCTTCTGAACGCCAACGACATGACGCTGGACTGGTCGAACGGCGACGACGTGCGCAAGCTCTACGGCGTCATCATCTACACGGTGCTGGTGGCGCTCTTCGCACTGGGGATCGGCACGCTGGTGCGCCACACGGCGGGCGCGATCTTCACGGTCGTGGCCGTCTTCATGGTGGTGCCGTTCATCTTCGGCATCGTCGTGGCGTTCGCGTCGAGCCTGGACTGGGTGCTGGACGTGAACAAGTTCCTGCCAAGCGTGGCGGGCTCGGCGATCACGCCGACCGGCGCGCAGGTGCCCGAGGTCCTCGACCCCTGGGTCGGCATCGGGGTGCTCGCCGCGTACACGACGGTCGTCGTCGTCGCCGGCGCCCTGCGCCTCAAGCTCGACGACGCGTAGCGACCGACGTCGGCCGGGCGCCGGCGCCAGGTTGCTCGGACCGAACGTCCGCTTCCATAACGCGATCAGGCATGCATCCGAAGTTCGGAGCATGCCTGATCGTGTTTTGGAAGCGGACTTCTGAGGCATCCGTCAGTCGAGCGGGTGAGGCCAGACCGGAGGCGCCTCCGGACGCCGGTAGTCCCGCTGGGGCTCCGGTTCGGGTTCCGCCTGCCATTGCGGCGCCTGGTGCTGCGGCCCCTGGTGCTGGGACGCCTCGTACTGCGGCGCCTCGTACTGGGCCGGCTGGTGTCGTGGTGGGTTCGGCCACTCCTGCTGCGCGGACGCCTGCCGGTGCTGCGGCGCCTGCCGCGGCGGCTCCTGCCACTGTGGTGGTGCCTGCTGCTGGGTCCGCGACGGCTGCGGGTTCGGCGCCTGCCCGGGCCAGGCGGGCGGATGCTGCTGGGGCGTGGCCTGCCGGGCGGGAGCCCTGCGGGCCGGCCCATCGTGGTGAGCCGCGTGCTGGGGCGGCAGGTGTGCCGGCGTGCCTTGCGCGGGACGGGCCTGCGCGCCCTGCCCGGAGTGAGGCTGAACGGGGCGGATCTGCGCGGGCGGAGCTTGCGCCGGCGTCGGCCTGCTGTGCCGGCCCGGACGGGACTGACCCGGCTCCTGCCAGGTGCCGGACGAGGTGGGCGACGACGTGGGCGACGGCTCCGCGGTCGGCGGCCACGCCTGCATCGCCGGAGCGGCCTGGGGAACGGGACTGCCCTGGCCGACCGGTGCAGCCCCCCGCGCCTGCCGCTGGGCCGCTGCCTGCCGCCCGACGGTCTGGAAGGCGCCCGTCGCGACGCTGGGGAACGCGCCGGTCAGCGGCCTGCGCGCGGTGCGTCCGGCCGCCTCGTCCGCCGCGCGCCGCCGTTCGGCCCGCCCCTCGAAGAGCGTGTAGATCACCGGCACGACGTACAGGGTGAGCAGGGTCGAGGAGACGAGCCCGCCGATCACCACGAGCGCGAGCGGCTGCGAGATGAACGCCCCGCCGCCCGTCACACCGATCGCCATGGGCGTCAGCGCGAAGACCGTGGCCAGCGCCGTCATGACGATGGGGCGGAGCCGCTTGCGCGAGCCCTCGCGTACCGCCTCGTCGAGACCCATGCCGTCGTGGCGGTACTGGTTGATCAGGTCGATGAGCACGATCGCGTTGGACACGACGATGCCGACCAGCAGCAGCGTGCCGATCAGCGCGGGTACGCCGAGCGGAGTGTCCGTGGCGACCAGCGTGATCAGGGCGCCCACTGCCGCGAACGGGACGGAGACCAGCAGGATGAACGGCTGCGCCAGGCTGCGGAAAGCGGCCACCATCACGATGAACACGAGGGCTATCGCCGCCAGGAGCGCCATGCCCAGGTCGTTGAAGGCCTCGGCCTGGTCGGCGGCGGCGCCACCCACTGACACCGTCGCACCGGCCGGCAGGTCCAGGGCGCCGATCTCCGCGTTCACCGCGTCGGTGACCGCGCCCAGGTCGTCCCCGGCGGGGGTCACGGACACGGTGGCGGACCGGTCGCCGTCGATCCGGCTGATCGACGTCGGCGTCTTGGCGACTTTCACGTTCGCGACGTCGCTCAGCGGCACGGTGCCGGCCGCCGTCGGGACCGGGATCTCCCCGATCTCGGCCATCGTGGTCGGCACCGCGCCGGCGGTGAGCGTGACGCCGACGGGGCCCTCGGCGGTGTGCAGCTCACCCATCTCCTGCGATCCTGTCATCGCGGCCGACGCGATCCCGGTCACCTGCGTCTCGGTGAGCCCGTACTCCGCCGCGGCCCTGCGGTCGACGGTCACCTCGACGATCTCCTGCGCGGTGGACAGGTCGTTGCTGACCTCGGCGACTCCCTTCAGCCCGCCCATCGCGTCCTGGAGCATGTTCGTGGCCTCGGTCAGCGCCGCGTCGTCACGTGCGCTGACCACCAGGTCGATCGAGGACGTGCCCACGGAGTCGCCGGCGGAGACGGAGACCTCCGTCGCCGGCGCCTCGGTCAGCCCGGCGGTGGCGGCGCGGATGTCCGCGGCGGCGTCCGCGCCGTCGGCGTCCTCGTCGAGCGTGACCGCGAACGATGCCTTGAGTCCTGCGCTCGCGCCGCCGAACGCGGCCATCGACATGTCGCCCGCGCTGCCGACGGTGGTCTGCACGCTGTCGACGGCGCCGACGTCGGCCAGGGCCGCCTCCACCTGCTTCGCCGCCTCGTCCTGCCCCTTGAGCGACGTGCCCGGCGCATAGTGCTGCGTGACGGTCACCGTGTTCTGACCGCTGTCCCCGAGAAAGCTGGTCTCGATGTTCGGGACGAGGGCCACCGTGCCACCCAGCATCGCGACGGCGACCCCGATGGTGACGATCGGCCGCGCGAGCGCCCCGTTCAGCGACGGCACGTAGATGCGCTGCCAGATGCCGCGGCTCTCCTTCTCCTCGGCGGCGGCGCGGGCGAGCGCGGCGCCGCGGCCGAGCTTCTCCGGGGGACGGATGAACCAGTACGCCAGCACCGGCACGATCGTCAGGGCCACGACGAGCGACGCCAGCATCGCTATCGACACGGTCAGGGCGAACGGCCGGAACAGCTCGCCCACCATGCCGCCCACGAACGCGATGGGCAGGAACACCGCGACCGTGCAGATCGTGGAGGCGGCGATGGCCCCGCCGACCTCGCGCACGGCAGCGAGGATCGCCTCGGTCCGCTCCTCGCCGTACGACATGTGCCGCTTGATGTTCTCGATCACGACGATCGCGTCGTCGACGACGCGGCCGATCGAGATGGTAAGAGCGCCCAGCGTCAGGATGTTCAGCGTGTAGCCGCCCGCGTTCATGGCGATGAACGTCACCGCGAGCGAGAGCGGGATCGAGATCGCGGACACCAGCGTCGACCGCATCGACATCAGGAACACGAGGATGATGAGCACCGCGAACAGCAGACCGAGGCCACCCTCGGTAGCCAGGCCGTGGATCGAGTCCTCGACGAACGGGGCCTGGTCGAACACGACTGCCGTGTTGACGTCGCGGTCGGTCAGGGTGTCGGCCACCTCGGGCTCGGCGAGCGCCTCCTCGATCGCGTGCGACACCTCGACGGTGTTGGCCTCCGGCGTCTTCGTGATGGCCAGGCCCAGCGAGGGCGACCCGTCGAGGCGGGAGTACGACGTCGCCTCGACCGGCTTGAGCTGGACCGTCGCGACGTCGCCGACCAGCGCCGGACTGTCCGGTGTGACGGGCGTGGTCGGGTCCGTCGGCAGAGCGCCGGCCAGGGCGTCGGTGCCGGCCTCTGGGTCACCGGTACCCGCTCCGGCGTCGGTCCCTGCGCCAGCGTCCGCTCCGGTGCCCGCGCCCGGGGCGGCGGTTCCTCCAGGAACGACGGGGAGCTCCTTGAGCTGGTCGACCATGTCGACCGGTTTGCCGAGCTGTACGGACCAGGCGCGGCCGCCTTCCGTGATCTCCCCGGCCGGCATGACGACGCCGTTGTCCTGCAGCACCGTGGTCAGGTCCTGCGTCGTCAGGCCGGCCGCCGCGAGCTTCTCCTGGTCGGGCTGGACGCGGACCTCGGTCTCGGTCTGCCCGGTCACCGAGACCGAGCGCACACCCTCGACGTCCTCCAGCCCTGGCACGACCACGTTCTCGACCGTGTCCGCGAGGGCGTTGGGGCTCTTGTCTCCCGAGACGGCCATCTGGACCACGGGCACGTCGTCGACGGAGCCGGTGGTCACCTGCGGGCTGACATCCTCGGGCAGCGCGGGCTGCACGCCCGCGATCGCGGTCTGCAGGCGCTGGGTGGCGGCCTCCATGTCGGTGCCATAGGTGAACTCGATGGTCGTCAGCGAGACGCCGGTGGACGCCGTCGAGCGGACCGACGCGACCCCGTCGATCGAGCCGACCGCGTCCTCGATCACGTCGGTGACCTGCTCCTCGACGACCTCAGGCGACGAACCCGGGTACTGCGCGCTCACGATTCCCGTCGGGAGCTGCAGGGACGGGATCAGCTCCTGCTTCAGGGACGTCATGCTCAGTACCCCGAACGCAGCTATCGCGATCGTCACCAGAGCCACGACGGCTCGGTTCGCGAGGGACAGCCGGGCGAGATGGAACACGAAGACTCCACGGTGCGGACGAGGATCGGGCAAACGGAGCGACGCCGCCGTCGTGGCCTGGGACGGACCAACGGGGTGAAACCGACCGAACTTACAGAGTAGGGCAGTATCCTGCACCGTCGGCAAGCCCAGCTGCGGCTTGCTTCCTGGGCGGCGCCGTGCCTGGCCGGGTGCCTGAGGACCCGTTCAGACGCTCCGGTCCCATCCCGTCCGCACCGTGGCCGGGACCATCGTCACAGCTCGGACATGGCCTCCTCGGGTGTTCCCTCGATCCGCCCCCCACCCCTTGTTCCCCACCGACACCCCTGCTCACAGGCCTGCTCGAACGACTCAATCAGGACCTGGACGCTTTCCGGCGCGACCCGGACGACTGAGCGGGGTTCCAAAGAACTATTTGCAAAGACCTGCTTGCAAAGATGTGTTGGCGTGCGTAGGGTGTGGTCCACGAGCTACCCCGCCCCGAACCCCAGAACCAGGAGATCGCGATGAGCGCCTACGCACCTGCCGCCCGGACCGTCGTTCCGCAGTCCGTCGCGATCCGCCGCACGGCGGCCTCAGCCGCCGGTCGGCGGCCGGCCCCGCAGCGCAAGGTCGACCGCGAAGCGCAGCGCCGCGAGATCGAGCGCGCCGAGCGACAGCGCGCCCAGTCCGAGCGCGTGCGCGACAACACGGCGGCGCGCCACCCCCTCTCCCTGCGCTGACCATCCGGTCCCGCGGCAGCGGCGTCCGGTCCTTGCGTGCTGACCATCCGGTCCCGGCGTCGACGAGTGGGTAACGTCCTGCCTATGGCGACAGCGCACAAGGACTCCCCGGACAGAAAGGCGGGTCCGGACTCCCCTACTCCGTCGACACCGCCCGTGCTGCGTGTGGCCCCGGACGAGCCCGGTCCCGCGAGCGTCGTCGGCCCACCACCGGAGCTCGGCCCCGAGGCGCTGCGCGCGCTCGCTCATCCCCTTCGCATCCGCATCCTCGACCTGCTGCCGAGCCGCGGGCCCCTCACGGCCAGCAAGCTGGGCGAGATCGTCGGCGAGTCCAGCGGCTCGACGAGCTATCACCTGCGCCAGCTCGCCAAGCACGGCCTCGTCCGCGAGGTCGAGGGCAAGGGCACGGCCCGGGAGCGCTGGTGGGAGCGCACGCCCGGGGGGTTCAGCATCTCCAGCGCCGGAAAGGACTCCCCGGCGAGCCGACAGACCGCCGAGGCCGTCAACATGGAGTTCCTCCGCCTGCGCAACGAACGGGTCATGGCGTTCGTCCGCAAGGGGCAGGAGATGGACGAGGCCACCCTGCAGTCGTGGCTCGGAACCACCACCTTCATGACGTCAAACAAGTGGGCCACGCCCGAACAGATGAAGGCGATCATCGAGGCCTGGGAGCGGTTCGCGGCGGAACACATCGATCCGCTCAACGGTCAGGAAGCCGGGCCCGGGATGGTGCCGCTCGAGATCCACTTCGACGTGTTTCCCACGGTCGACCCGGAGGGCAACCCGCTCTGACGGATACGGTCTGCCGTGAGCAGATCTGCGGCGGGCAGAGATCGCTGTCCACAGGTCAGGCGCCGGGCGATGGTGGAGACATGACCGAGACACCCCACACCCAGCCCTTCGACGATCACCTCTCAGCGCGTCTGCTGCACCAGCGCATAGTCCTGATCGGCACCGAGATCGACGACGCCGTCGCCAACCGCGTGACCTCCCAGCTGCTGCTGCTCTCCGCCGAGGACTCCGCCGCGGACATCGGCCTGTACATCAACTCCCCCGGCGGCTCCATCAGCGCCGGGCTCGCGGTCTACGACACGATGAAGCTGCTGCCGAACGCCGTCTCGACCGTAGCCGTCGGGTTCGCGGGCAGCGTGGGGCAGTTCCTGCTCGCCGCGGGAACCAAGGGCAAGCGGTACGCGCTACCGCACGCGCGGATCATGATGCACCAGCCTGCGGGCGAGGCGAGCGGCACGACGAGCGACGTCGTCATCCAGGCCGAGAACGTTCGGCACCTGAAGGACCTGGTGACCCGGCTGCAGTCGGAGCACACCGGCCAGCCCGTCGAGACGGTCGCCGCGGACTCCGAGCGCGACCGCTGGTTCACCGCGGAACAGGCGCTGGCCTACGGCATGATCGACAAGATCGTGGACCAGGTGAACGACGTCCGTCCGGGCGGCAGGAGGCGCGCCGGGCTCTGAATCCGGCTCGAGGACTCCGGTCCCGTCACGCCGCGAGCAGCACAGCCTCGCCCCGCTGTCCGACGCCCGAAGCGCCTGCCGGTGCCGCGTGCTCGGCCTGCAGCGGGTGCCGCGACGACGAGAAGCCGGCAGAGCGGCGGGCCGCAGACGACAGGACGCGAACCCGCCGCCCTTCCTCCTGCGCCGCCAGCGCGAGAGCCAGCTCCGCCCACGCGCGTTCCACGAGGTCGACCAGCCGCATGCCGAGCGCTTCGCAGACGGCGGCGAGCACCTCCGACGAAGCCTCCTTGCGCCCCCGCTCGACCTCGGACAGGTAGGCCGTGGAGACCCTGGCATCCGTGGCGACATCGGCCAGCGTGCGACGCTGCTCGCGGCGCGTGCGCCGCAGGATGCCGCCCACCAGGTCACGTAGCAGCGGCTCGCGAGTGTGTTCGAGCGTCCCCGGTCTGGCTCCGGGCCCGCCATCGTTCGTGGTGCCGAGCCCAGCAGTACTTGCGGTACCTATTGAGATCATTGCCATCTGCCCACTCCCGCCGTTGGTACCCGTCACGCTACCCAACCCCACGGACACCGCTGGTCGTTCCGGCGTCTGCTCCTGGCGTAAAGGCATGGCGCGACGCGTGCGGGCTGGAACGACGGCGGGGTGCGTGTCAGTGGCTCCTGGCACGATGGGACCCCCGACCAGGAAAGGACAGTGGTGTTCGGATCTATCGAGGTGCGCGGAGCTCGCGAGAACAACCTGCAGGGAGTCTCGGTCGACATCCCCAAGCGGAAGCTCACGGTGTTCACCGGGGTTTCCGGTTCCGGCAAGAGCTCGCTCGTGTTCGGTACCGTCGCCGCTGAGTCGCGGCGCCTGATCGACGAGACGTACTCGGCATTTCTCCAGGGGTTCATGCCGTCGCGGCCGCGGCCCGACGTCGACACGCTCTCCAACCTGTCGGCGGCGATCGTCGTGGACCAGGAGCCCATGGGCGCCAACGCGCGCTCGACCGTCGGCACGGCCACCGACGCCTACACGATGCTGCGCGTCATCTGGTCGCGGCTCGGCCAGCCGCACATCGGCGGGTCCAACCTCTTCTCCTTCAACGACCCGCACGGCATGTGCGGCAACTGCGAGGGCCTCGGCCGTGTCTCCGCGATCGACACCGACGCCCTCGTGGACCGCAGCAAGTCGCTGAACGAGGGCGCCATCACCTTCCCCAACTTCGGGGTGGGGAGCTGGTACTGGAAGGTCTACGCCGACTCCGGCCTGTTCGACGTCGACAAGCCGCTGGCGGACTACAGCGACACCGAATGGCACGACCTGATGTACGGCGCCGAGCGCAAGATCGTCTCCGGCGGCATCAACGTCACCTACGAGTCGCTGGTTCCCAAGATCACGCGCCTCTACCTGGTCAAGGACGTCGAGTCGATGAAGGGCGCGATGCGGGCCGCCGTCGACCGCCTCGCCACGTTCACGGCATGCCCCGCGTGCGGCGGCACGCGGCTCAACGACCGGGCACGGTCGTCGCTCGTCAAGGGCAAGCACATCGGCGAGGCGGCGGCCATGCAGCTCACGGACCTGGCCGAGCTGGTCCGCGATCTCGCCGATCCCCAGGTCCAGCCCATCCTCGACGGCCTCAACGATCTACTCGCCACGTTCGAACAGATCGGGCTGGGGTACCTGTCGCTGGACCGGGAGTCGTCGTCGCTGTCCGGCGGAGAGGCGCAGCGCACCAAGATGGTGCGGCACATGGGCTCGGCTCTGACGGACATGACCTACGTGTTCGACGAGCCGACCATCGGCTTGCACCCGCACGACGTGCGGCAGATGAACGCCCTGCTCCAGCGCCTGCGCGACAAGGGCAACACGGTGCTCGTCGTCGAGCACAAGCCCGAGGTCATGGCCGCGGCCGACCACCTCGTCGACATGGGCCCGGGCGCCGGTACGCACGGCGGCACGGTGGTCTACGAGGGCGACATCGCGGGCCTGCGCATCTCCGGGACCGCCACGGGCAAGCACCTGGACCAGGCGGTGACGCTCAAGGACCAGCCCCGCACGCCGACGGGTCGGCTCCGGATCGAGCACGCGAACCTGCACAACCTCCAGGACGTCTCGGTCGACGTCCCGCTCGGGGTGCTCGTCGCGGTGACGGGCGTGGCCGGGTCGGGCAAGAGCTCGCTCATCCACGGCTGCCTGCCGCGCGACGGCGTGACGTTCGTGGACCAGTCGGTGATCCGGGGGTCGCGTCGGTCCAACCCCGCCACGTACACCGGGATCCTCGAGCCGATCCGCAAGCAGTACGCCCGCGCCAACGGCGTCAAGCCGGCGCTGTTCAGCGCGAACTCCGCCGGCGCGTGCCCGGAGTGCAAGGGCGTGGGACTCATCTACACCGACCTCGCGTTCATGGCAGGCGTCGCGAGCGTGTGCGAGGCGTGCGAGGGCAAGCGGTTCACTGACGAGGTGCTCGGCTACACCTTGCGGGGAAAAAACATCGCCGACGTGCTCGCCATGTCCGTCGAGGAGGCGCTGGGCTTCTTCACGGAGAAGGCGGTGCTCCCGGTGCTGTCCCGGCTGTCCGACGTCGGGCTGGACTACATCTCCCTCGGACAGCACCTCAACACGCTGTCCGGCGGCGAGCGTCAACGGCTCAAGCTCGCCATCGAGATGGGCGGCGACACCCCGGCGTTCGTGCTCGACGAGCCCACCGCCGGCCTGCACATGCAGGACGTCGACAACCTGGCGAGCCTGCTGGACCGCCTCGTCGACTCCGGCAGGTCGGTCATCGTGGTCGAGCACAACCTGTCGGTCGTCGCCCGCGCCGACTGGGTCATCGACATGGGCCCCGGGGGCGGGCACGACGGCGGCCGCGTCGTCTTCGAGGGCACGCCCGCCGACCTCGCACGTGAGGAGGCGTCGCTGACCGGCCGCCACCTCGCGGAACTGGTGGGCTGAGCTCGCTCGGCGCCCACGCCCACGGCCTGACGCCGACCTCGTACGTGCCCCCACCCGGATTCGAACCGGGACTGTGCCGGGTTTAAGCCGGCTGCCTCTGCCAGTTGGGCTATGGGGGCGCACCCCAGAGACTACCGAGGGCACATCGCCGGAGGAGTGTATTGGCACGACTGACTTCGGCCCCTTGCACGGACCCTGACTACGACTTCGGTCGGTTGCTTCGAGATCGGTCGGTTGATTGACCGATCTCGAAGCAACCGACCGAAGTCAGCAGCCACCACCAAGCAACCGACCGAAGTCAGCAGCCACGGAGCGCCTAGTGCCAGTTGGTGCCCCGGTCAGGCCTTGGAGCCCGACTCCGCGCGCGCGGCGGACGACTCCGCCTTCTGCTCAACCTTCACGCCTGCCGGCTTCGGCGGCACGGACGCGTTGCGGAACTCCTGGCGCGGGTCGTGCAGCGAGCCCAGCGAGACCAGCTCGCGGCCCATGAGGAACTGACCGATCCAGCCGATCAGGATGCGGACCTTGCGGTTTCCGGTCGGCATCGCCATCACGTGGTAGCCGCGGTGGGCGACCCAGGCGAGGAAACCCTTGAGCTTGATGAACCCGAACAGCTCGGCGACGCCCTTGTACAGGCCCAGCGACGCGACGACGCCCACGTTCTTGTGGTCGTAGTCGACGGCGGGCTTGTCCTTGTAGAGGGCCACGATGTTGTCGGCCAGGCGCACGGCCTCGCGGATCGCGTGCTGCGCGTTCGGCGGGCAGAACTTGCCGGGGTTGAGCACGTCGGGCACGGCGGCGCAGTCGCCCGCGGCCCAAGCGCCCTCGACGATCTCGCCGTCCTCCGTCGCGACCTGCAGCGTGGGGAGCACGATGACGCGGCCCAGCTTGTCGGACGGGAGGTCGGACGCCTCCTTGATGACCGGATTCGCCTTGACCCCGGCGGTCCACACGATGGTCTCGGTGTCGAACTCGACGCCGGTCGACGTCACGACGTGCCCGTCGACGCAGGACGAGAGGAACGTGTTGAGGTGGAACTCGATGCCGCGCTTCTTCAGCTCGGCCAGGGCGTACTCGCCCATCGGCTCGGTGACCTCGGGCAGGATGCGCCCCGCGCCCTCGATCATGACGAACCGCAGGTCGGACGGCTCGATCGTGTGGTACTGCCGCGTCGCGTAGCGCGCCATGTCCTCGATCTCGGCGAGGGCTTCGATGCCCGCGAACCCGCCACCGACGAAGGTGAACGTGAGCATCCGCTTACGCAGGTCGGCGTCCCACGTCGACGATGCGACGTCGAGCCGGTTGATGACGTGGTTCCGGACCGCGATGGCCTCTTCCACGTTCTTGAAGCCGATAGCCGCTTCCGCCAGGCCCGGGATGGGCAGCGTGCGCGACACCGAGCCGAGGCCGAGGACCAGCTGGTCGTACGTCACCTCGTACTCGTCGCCCTCCTCGGGCTGGATCTTCACGGCCTTGCGCCCGTGCTCGATCGTGGTGACCTTGCCCTGCAGCACGTCGATGCCCTTGAGAGCCTTGCGGTGCGGCGCGACGACGTCGCGGGCGTCGATCGAACCCGCACCCGCCTCAGGCAGGAACGGCGCGTACGTCATGTACGGCCGCGGGTCGACGACGACGATGGCCGCGTCCCGCTTCTTCAGCTTCTTGCGAAGGCGTCGTGCCACGTAGAGGCCGACGGACCCGCCGCCGAGCACCACGATGCGCGGCACCTTCCGCGGGCGCGGCGTGCTCGCCGCGTCTGAGGCATGGCTGACCGAGGTCAGGTCGTTCTGAGGCATGATTCCCAGGGTACCGCGCGCATCGCATCCACATTGACACGACAAAGAGCGGCGTGTGCGTGAGGCGCACCACGCCGTCGTCGCCGCTGCAGAAACTTCCTCGGTTCTCTGGCACGCACAACGGACCACCGCCCCCGGAGGTTCCCGGCGGACGGCAGTCCGTTGTCAGCGGTCGATCCGCGGCGGTCAGTCGGCCTCCGTGGCCTCGAGCGTCGGTTCAACGCCGCCCGACGCCGGACGGTCGCCCGGGCGCACCGTGTCCCCCGCCGGATCGTTCGCCGAGCGGTCGTGGCCGAGGCCCTCGTGCGCAGGCTCGTCGGACTCCTCGGCCCCCGAGCCGGCCACCGCGTCGTCGTCCTCGATCGCCGTCGGCGCCTTGAGGAACGGCCACGGCAGCTCCTGCGGCTGGACGCCGGTCGGCGGGAGCGGGTACTCCGTGCCCTCACCCTCGGAGTAGCCGCCCACCTCGTCGTCGCCCAGCCCGACCTGATCGGCGGGCACGGCGCTGAGCGGGTAGACGTTCCAGCGCGTACGGCCGTCGGACGCGAGCGCCGGCTGGAAGCTCCAGGAGCCCGGGACGTCGGGCACCGACCAGGTGTCCCAGGTCGCGCCGGCGCCTATCGTGCGGATCGGCCGGCCCCGGTCGTCGAAGAGCTGGACGTCGCGGATCGGGTCGCCCGCTGCGTCGTAGGCGAAGATGTTGCTGACCTGCACGCCGTCGACCCAGACACCGTCGGTGCCTGCCCCGTCTCCCGCGTTCACCGTCGAGACCTGCGCGTTGCTGAAGCCTTCGGCCCACCCTGCGTCGAAGCCCGTGTAGTAGTCGGCCACGACCGGCCGGGCGCCGGCCTCGACCTGGGTCATCATCGGGATCGCGAGCAGGCCTGCCGCGACCGACGCCACCGCGACGACACGGGGGAACCATGCCCAGCGCGGGACCCACTTGCCTCGCCCCCACTGGATGCTCACGACGATCGCCGCGACCACGAGGACCCGGCCGTGGGTCGACTCCGGCCACAGCACGATGCCGGCCGGGGTGAAGGACACCAGGAGCACCTGCGCCACGACCCAGCCCCGCAGGATCCACCACGCCGGCACGAGCGACCGCACGAACTCCACGGCCGCCGCCCACCCCGGCGTGCTCGTCAGGGGCCGCCACGTGGCGCGCCACCGGTCGGACGCGACGGTCCAGGCCTCGCCGATCGCTCGGGCGGCCGCAGGTATCGGGCGCCGCGCCGGGGCCGCCGACGGCAGGCCCGCGGCCGCGCGCAGCTCGGCCGCGTACTCGTCGGCGGGCCCGAAGCGCGCCGTGAGGTCGAACACCTGGGTCCCCACGGCGTCGGCGGGCGCCTCCACGTCGTCCAGGACGGCCTCGGTGAGGTCCGCCTCGAGCCCGTCGGTGAGGTCGTCGGCCACGTCGGGTCCGAGGTCCTCCAGGTGCAGGCGCACCGCCTGTGCGTAGCCGCGCACGTGTGCGGACAGGGTGTCGGTGCTGGTGGTGGTGCTCATCGAGCTGCCTCGTTCCTCTCGCCGAGAAGTCCGGCCATGGTGTCGGCGAACTCCTGCCACTCCTTGCGCTGGCTGTTCAGCGCCTCGCGTCCGTGCGGCGTGATGCCGTAGTACTTGCGGTGCGGGCCTTCTTCGGACGGCACCACGTAGCTCGTGAGCGAGCCGCTCGCGTAGAGGCGGCGCAACGTCCCGTAGACGGACGCCTCACCGGACTCGACGCCGCCGGCGCGCAGCCGCCGGACGATGTCGTACCCGTAGCCGTCCTCCTGCTCGACGACCGCGAGCACAGCGGCATCCAGCACTCCCTTGAGCAGCTGTGTAGTGTCCACGCACAGCACGGTACCGTGCAATGCGTAATACCGCCATGAAACGCGCGGCGTGTCACCTCCGGCTCATGCCCTGCGGGTATGGCCTGAGCCTGCGGTTCCGCTTCGGGCGCGTGCCTCGTTCCTCGGCCGCACCCTGCGCGTCACCTCCGGCTCATGCCATGGACAGCGCGATCCCGTCGAGGATGTCGTGCTCGCTCGTCACCACGCCGGTCAGGGACCCACCCGCCGCCTCGACGTCGGCCGCGACGCGCATGATCACCTCGGACCAGACCAGGGCGCCGGCCGCGATGACGTCGACCCGGCCCGGGTGCAGGAAGCCCATCGCCACCCGCTCGGCGCGGGGCGCCGCGAGCAGCGCCGCACAGGAGTCCAGCACGGTCGCGACCGGCAGCTCGGCCTGGTCAACGCGCTCGCGCCGGTATTCGGTGAGGCCCAGCGCGTGCGCGGTCACGGTGGTGATCGACCCGGCCAGGCCCACGAGGGTGGTGGTCTTCGCGAGCGGGACCACGCGGGCGGCGTCGTCCAGGTGGGCCCGCACGTCCGCGCGGGCCGCCTCGATCTCGGCGTCCGACGGCGGATCGCCGTGCAGGTGCCGTTCCGTCATCCGCACCGAGCCGACGTCCATCGACACGCTCGCGTCCACCGAACCCGTGCCGAGGACCAGCTCGGTGGACCCGCCGCCGAGATCGACCACGAGGAACGGACCCGCGTGCGCCTCCGCGACCGCGCCGGTGGCGCCGCGGAACGACAGCTGAGCCTCCTCGCCACCGCTGATCACCTCGACGTCGACGCCGAGCGCGGCCCGCACGCCGTCGAAGAACGCGTCCCGGTTCCGCGCGTCCCGCGTGGCCGACGTCGCCACGAAACGCACCTGCTGCGCTCCCGCGGCCTCGATCGCGGCCGCGTACTCGCGGGTCGCCACCAGTGTCCGCTCCAGCGCCTCGGGCGCGAGCTCACCGGTGCGGTCCACGCCCTGGCCCAGCCGCACCACCTCCATGCGGCGGTCGAGCTCGGTGAAGTTTCCGGCGGCGTCGACATCCGCGACGAGCAGGCGGATCGAGTTGGTGCCGCAGTCGATCGCGGCTACGCGAGAGGAAGTCACGCGAGGATTCTCCCAGGCGCTCGTGCTGCCCAAGGTCGGACGTGCCGCCTCGCGAGAAACCTCACGTCGTTGTGAGCGTGATCGTTGCGCCTACAACGGACACGTAGTCGCAACGGTCACGCTCACAGCCAGGCGCGCCTGCAGCTCAGCAGGTGCAGCGGTCCGGGCGCCACATGTCCCTGGCCAGCTCGAGCGCCTCGTCACCGAGCGGGTTCACGCCAGGTCCGGCGGCGAGCGCGTGCGCGAAGAGCACGTGCAGGCACTTGACGCGCGTCGGCATGCCACCCGCGGAGATGCCGTCGATCTCGTCGACGTGGCCGATGGCCTCCCGCTGCGCGAGGTAGTGCTCGTGCGCCTTCCGGTACGCGGCGGCGAGCTCCTCGTCGGACTCGAGCCGCGCCGTCATCTCCCTCATCACGCCGTTCGCCTCGAGCGTCGACGCGGCGGCGGTAGCGCCCGGGTGGGTCAGGTAGAAGACGGTCGGGAACGGGGTGCCGTCGGGCAGGCGCGGCGCGGTGCGCACCACCGTCGGACGGCCGCACACACAGCGCGCCGCGATCCCCACGACGCCGCGCGGCTCGCGGCCGAGCTGCTCGGCCAGGACGCGCAGATCGTCGTCGGACACGGTTTCAGTCGCGGTGTTCACCCAACAATTGTCGCCCAGACCGAGGGCGCTGTCGGCAAGTGATGGATCTACTCGCCGCCGCCCGCGATCCGCACCGAGTCCCACACGCTCTGGTACCAGGGGGTGTCCGTGTCCTCGGACGCGCCCGGCGACGGCTCGACCACGCCGGGCGCCGGCTCGTCCGGTTGCACGGAGTCCGTGTCGAGCGGCCGCCACACCTTGTCCCCCGGCATGACGAACCTGAGGCGCGAGCGAGCCTGCTCGATCACGTACGACGGGTCGTCCCAGCGGGTCAGCTCGGTCTCGAGCTCCGCCTTCTGCTCCTGCTGCTCGCTCAGCTCGGACCGCAGGTCCCGCAGCTCGGACTGCTGCGTCACGACGGCGCGCACCGTCGGCAGCAGCAGCACCACCGCGAGCAGCACCACCACCGACAGCACCATCGCGCGAACCGTCAGCACCTCCGGCAGCACGAGCCCGAAGCTGCCGCGCTTGCGGGCGGAGCGCGGCGGCGCGACGCTCGCGGTCGCCGTCGAGCGACGGCGTGGCTGCGTGGGCCGCTTCGCACCGCTGCCCGACGCCGGACGCGCGCTCCGTGGGGCGGCCGCGGCCGGACGGGCGGGTGCGCTCCGGGGCGCGGCGGTACGACGGCTCGCCGACGACGGCGCGGCGGGCTTCCGGCCGGCCGCCTTCGTCGTCGCGCCCTTCGCGGACGCACCCTTGGCCGCCGAGGTTCTTGCCGACGCGCTCTTGGCCGGCGCCTTCTTTGCCGGCGTGCTCTTTGCCGACGAGCCCGCCGAACCGGACGGCTTCTTCGGCGCGGCCTTGCCCTTGCCGGACGGCGTCGTCCCCTTCGCGCCCGTGGAACCCGCCCCCGAACCCGCGCGCGAGGTCGACGACGGGCGCGCACCCGAGCCGCGCGCCGAACCCGAGGGCCGCGCCGGGCGCCGTGAGGAAGGCATGGGTTGATTGTGCCGATTCGGCGGGGCTTTGTACCGGCATTACCTCCGGCGCGCCGTGTGTCGAAACTGTGGAACGTGAAAGTCCGCCCCGACCACACGATCCGGCACGTGTTCCGCGTGAAACGCGTGCCGGATCGTGTGATCGAGGCGGACCTTCCAGCCACGCACCCGCTGGTCGAACGGTTGAGGCCCCCTCGACCAGCGGTGTCAGACGGAGATCAGCCCTGGAAGCGCGGGAACGCCGACCGGCCGGCGTAGGTGCCTGCCTCGTCGAGCGCCTCTTCGATGCGCAGCAGCTGGTTGTACTTGGCGATGCGCTCGCCACGGGCGGTGGCGCCGGTCTTGATCTGGCCGGCGTTCGTCGCGACGGAGAGGTCCGCGATGGTGGTGTCCTCGGTCTCGCCGGAGCGGTGCGAGGTCATCGTGGTGAAGCCGTTGCGCTGGGCCAGCTCCACGGCGTCGAGCGTCTCGGTGAGCGTGCCGATCTGGTTGAGCTTCACGAGCAGCGAGTTGGCCGCCTTGAGCTCGATGCCCTTGGCGAGACGCTCCGGGTTGGTGACGAACAGGTCGTCGCCCACGATCTGCACCTTGTCGCCGACCTTGCCCATGAGCCCGGACCAGGCCTCCCACTCGTCCTCGGACAGCGGGTCCTCGATCGAGACCAGCGGGTAGTCCGCGACGAGCTGCTCGTAGTACGCGACCATCTCGTCCGACGTCTTCTTGCCGCCCTCGAACGCGTACACGCCGTCGGAGAAGAACTCCGTGGCGGCCACGTCGAGCGCGAGCGCGACGTCGGTGCCCGCCTTGAGCCCCGCGCGCTCGATGGCGACGAGGATCAGGTCGAGCGCCTCACGGTTGCTGGCGAGGTTCGGCGCGAAGCCGCCCTCGTCGCCCAGGCCAGTGCTCAGGCCCTTCTCCTTCAGCACGGACTTGAGGGCGTGGTACACCTCGGTGCCGGTGCGCAGCGCCTCCTTGAAGGTCGGCGCGCCGATCGGGGCGACCATGAACTCCTGGATGTCGACGTTCGAGTCCGCGTGGGACCCGCCGTTCAGGATGTTCATCATCGGCACGGGCAGGACGTGCGCGTTCGGGCCGCCCACGTAACGGAACAGGTCCAGGCCGGAGCTCTTGGCGGCGGCCTTCGCGACGGCGAGCGACACGCCAAGGATCGCGTTCGCGCCCAGCTTGCCCTTGTTCGGGGTGCTGTCCAGGTCGAGGAGCGCCTGGTCGATGATGCGCTGCTCCTCGGCGTCATACCCGACGAGCTCGGGGGCGATCTCGTCGTTGACGGCCGCGACCGCCTTCTCGACGCCCTTGCCCAGGTAACGGCTCTTGTCGCCGTCACGCAGCTCGACGGCCTCGAACGCGCCGGTCGAGGCGCCGGACGGGACCGCCGCACGGGCGAAGGTGTCGTCGTCCAGGACGATCTCTACCTCCACGGTGGGGTTGCCGCGCGAGTCGAGGATCTCGCGTGCTCCAACGGCTTCGATGCTAGCCACGGGGTCTCCTTCTAAGGATGTTGCTCGGAGGTTACGGCCCTCAGCCTAGAACGTCCCGCGACGGAGCGCGGAACCGTCCACCGCTGCCGCTTCCTGGGAGCCGTGACTGCAATTCACAGGTCCGTCACAGGACCGGGACAGGGCCACCACAGAGCACGGGCCTAACGTTCCAGCTCCCGCAGTCCCCCTCCGGACCCCAGGCAGGAGCCCATGTTCTTCACGTATCTGCGCAGAGAGCTGCGCAACCGACGCAAGCAGACGGTCGTGGTAGCGATCGGTCTCGCGGTAGCGATCGCGCTGGTCATCGTCGTCAACGCGGTATCGACCGGCGTCAAGGACGCCCAGTCCGAGGTGCTCGAGTCCGTCTACGGCGTCGGGACCGACATCACCGTCGACCAGCCCGCCGAGGGACCCGGCGAGGGCGGCGGCCCCGGCCGCTTCGACTTCGGCGAGGGAGAGGGCGAGGCGAACGAGGACGGCACGCGCGAGCTCGCGCAGGACCGCCTCAGCACAGCGATGGGTTCGACGCCGTTCGACGCCTCCGCGCTGGAGACCGTCGCCGCGCTGGACCACGTGTCCGGCGTCGCCGCGACGCTCGGCCTGCAGAACATGTCCTTCTCCGGCGAGATGCCGGACATGGAGGAGGGCGACGGCCCTGTCACCATGCAGATGGGACCGGACGGCTCCGGCCAGGGTTCCGCGGGCGGCTCGTCCTTCGAGATCGAGCAGTTCACGATTACCGGCGTCGACCCGGACGCCACCGCCGTCGGCCCGCTGACCACCGCCGAGGTGGCCGACGGCCGGACGCTGGAGGCGGGCGACAAGAACGTGGCGGTCCTGGACGCGACCTACGCCGAGCAGCAGGAGCTCGCCGTCGGCGACACGATCACGGTGGGCGGCAAGGACCTGGAGACCGTGGGCACCGTCTCGTCCACGACGGGTGACGGCGTCGCGACGGCGTCCGACGCCTACCTCCCGCTCGCCACGGCCCAGACCCTCGCGGACCTCGCCGACCAGGTCACCGACGTCTACGTGCAGGTCGACTCGGCCGAGAACGTCGACGCCGTCGCGGCCGCCATCGAGGACGAGCTGCCCGACGCGTCGGTGAGCACCCAGTCCGACCTGGCCGAGGGCGTGACCGGATCGCTCTCGACGGCGTCCGACCTGATCAGCACGCTCGGCACCTGGCTGAGCGGCATAGTGCTCGCGGCGGCCTTCGGCCTCGCGATCCTGTTCACCGTCTCCGGCGTGAACCGCCGCACGCGCGAGCTCGGCACGCTCAAGGCGATCGGCTGGAGCAAGGGCCGCGTCGTGGGGCAGGTCGCCGGCGAGTCCGTGGTGCAGGGCCTCATCGGCGGTGCCGTGGGCCTCGCGCTCGGCGCCCTGGCCGTCTGGGCGGTGAACCTGGCGGGCATCACGCTGAGCGGTGCGTCGGGAGGCCTCACGATGGGCGGGCCCATGCCCGCGGGCGCGGTCCAGGGCGGCGACACCCCGCCCGACGGCGGTGGGGCGTTCGGCGAACGAGCGGACGCGTTCGCCGACGCGGGCAACGCCGTCGACATCGTGCTGCAGGCGCCCGTGAGCCTGTGGATAGTCCTGGCCGCCATCGGGCTGGCGGTGCTGGGCGGGCTGCTCGCCGGCGTCGTCGGCGGGCAGCGTGCGGCGAAGCTGCGCCCGGCCGAAGCCCTCCGCTCCCTCGCCTGACCCCCGCCCCGTGTTGAGAAAGGCAGACCCATGTATCAGATCGACGACCTGACCAAGACGTACCGCCAGGGCAAGCGCGTGGTGCGCGCGCTCAAGGACGTGTCCCTGACCATCGGCGACGGCGAGCTCGTGGCCGTTCAGGGGCCGACGGGCGGCGGTAAGTCCACCCTGCTGCAGATGCTGGGCGGGCTGGACCGTCCGACGTCGGGCACGGTCAAGCTCGACGGCAAGGACCTCGCCGGCATGAGCGATACCCAGCTGACCGCCGCACGGGCCGAGACGATCGGCTTCGTGTTCCAGAACTTCAACCTCATCCCGACGCTCACCGCGCTGGAGAACGTCGAGACGGCGCTCGTGCCGTCGAAGATCGCACGGCAGAGCCGGACGGCACGTGCGCTGGCCGCGCTGGACTCGGTGGGCCTCGGCGACCGGGGCGACCACCTGCCGGGCGAGCTCTCGGGCGGGCAGCAGCAGCGTGTCGCCATCGCGCGGGCGCTCGTGAAGAACCCGAAGGTGCTGCTCGCGGACGAACCGACCGGCAACCTCGACGAGGAGACCCGCGACGAGATCGTGGACCTCATGGTGGGCCTGTGGAAGGAACAGGGTCTGACGGTCGTGCTGGTCACCCACGACTCGGTCGTCGCCGCGCGGACGCCCCGCCGCCTCCGCATCGCGAAGGGCGCGATGAAGGAGCTCCCGCCGAGGTAGAACTGTGGCGAAGTAGAACCCCGGCGGAGCAGCTTCCGCTGGGGTTCTACTTCGCCCTGGTTCTACTTCGCCACAGTTCTACCTCGCCAGAGGACTACCTCGGCGAGCTCTCGACGACGGTGCGTGCTCTGGCTACGCTGCCCCTACGTCCGCCGTGGCACCGTTGCTCCGGCGTTCGCCCCCAGTCGGAGACACGCGCAAGGGAGCGCAGCATGCCTCGTCGAAATCGTTTCATCAGAGCCCTTCCACGATCCCGAAATCGTTTCACAGCGGTCGGCGTCGCCGTGCTCGTCGCCGCCGGAGGCCTGACAGCGGCACCAGCCTCCGCGGCGGGCCCCAGCCCTACGACCACAACGGCCGCCAGCACCGCCGCCGAGACCGCCGACACCGTCGTCACCTCGGTCGACTTCGAGGACGGCACCACCGGCGCTTGGACGCCCAGCGGCGGCGCGGGCCTCGACGTGGTCGCGGACCCCGACGGCACGGGCAGCGTCCTCGCCATCACGCGGGCCGCCGACTACGAGGGCATCCAGTCGCCGACCGGGATCTTCCAGCCCGGCCTGACCTACACGTTCAGCATGCGCGCCCGCCTGCCCGAACCCACCGACGGAACACAGCCGAACAGCGCCGACGTCCGGTTCGTCATGAAGCCGTCCTACACCTGGATCGGCAACACCACGATCGGCACCGCCTGGACCACCGTCACCGGCACGTACACGGCCGACGGCGACCCGGCCGAGCTGCAGGCCTACCTCGGCAGCACCGACCAAGCCGCTCCCTACACGATCCTCGTGGACGACATCATGGTGACCACCTCCGACACCGTCCCGCCGGGCGACGTCGTCCCCGGCGGAGCGGTCAACCCCGTTCCCACCCCCGCGTACGCGGCGGAGGGCACCGGCGACGTGTCCGCCCTGACCTTCGACGACGGCCCGAATCCCGGCACCACGCCCGCCCTGCTCGACTTCCTCGCGGAGCACGAGATCAAGGCGGTGTTCTGCGTCATCGGCCAGAACATCCAGGCCGACGGCGGGGCCGCGATCCTGCGCCGGATCGTCGCCGACGGCCACGTGCTGTGCAACCACTCCACGTCGTACGCCGACATGGGCTCCTGGACCGAGGACCGGGTGCGCGCGGACCTCATCGCGAACATGGGCATCATCCGCGACGCGCTCGGCGACCCGAACCAGAAAATCCCGTTCTGGCGCGCGCCGAACGGCTCCTGGGGCGTCACGCCCGGCGTCGCCGTCGAGCTGGGCATGCAGCCGCTCGCCGTGCGGAACACGATCGCCGACTGGGAGACCCAGGACATCGACACCCTCACCGCCAACCTGCGCACCGCGATGGTCCCGGGAGAGCTGGTCCTGGCGCACGATGGCGGCGGCGACCGGTCCGGCACGCTCGCCGCGGTCCGCACGGTCGTCTCCGAGCGCCTGGCCGACGGCTGGGAGTTCACGTTCCCGCAGGGCACGCCCCCGCCGTCGGGTTCGGTGATCAGCACCGACTTCGAGGACGGCACGCTCGGCGGCTGGGTGCCGCGCGAAGGCACGGAGACATCGGACTTCACACTCGCGGTCACGGACTCCGACGCCCACGACTCCACCCGGTCCGCCGCGCTGACCGGCCGGAACGCCACGGGCGACGGAATCGCCCGGGACGTCAGCGGCGTGCTCCGGGCGGGCGTCACCTACGACGTCTCGGCCTGGGCGCGGTTCGCCGAGGGCCAGACGCCCGGCGACATCTGGCTGAGCCTGGCGAGCACGGTCGACGGCGCCCAGACCTTCTCGACGCTCGGCCAGTTCGACGGCGTCACCAGCACCGGCTGGAGCCAGGTGAACGCCACCTTCACGATGCCGGGGCACGACACCGCCCTGCTCTACTTCGAGACCGCCTACAACGGCGGCAACACGAGCGACTGGCTGATCGACGACATCGTCGTGTCCGTCCCGGAGCCGCCACTGATCGAGGACCTGACCGGCATCAAGGAGACCGTCGACTTCCCCGTGGGCGTCGCCATCGACAGCCGCGAGACGTCGGGCGCCGCCGCCGAGCTGCTGAACCGCCACTTCGGCCAGATCACGCCCGAGAACCACATGAAGCCTGAGGCCTGGTACGACGACGGGCGCACGTTCCGCCGTCATCCCGAGGCGACGGCGCTGATGGACTTCGCGCAGGCCAACGACCTGCGGGTGTACGGCCACGTGCTGGCGTGGCACAGCCAGACCCCCGACTGGTTCTTCCAGGACGACGCCGGTGAGCCGCTCCCGGCCACCGCGGAGGGCCAGGCGATCCTCCGCGAGCGCCTGCGCGCCCACATCTTCGGCATCGCGGAGAACCTGAGCGCCGACTACGGGGCGTTCGGCTCGGACACCAACCCGCTGGTCGCGTTCGACGTGGTCAACGAGGTCGTGTCCGACGGCGCGGAGAACCCGGACGGGCTGCGCCGCAGCGAGTGGTTCCGGATCCTGGGCGAGGAGTTCATCGACCTCGCGTTCCGGTACGCGGACGAGGCGTTCAACGAGACGTACGCCGCGCCGCCGTCGGACACGGTCGCGGAGCGGCCGGTGACCCTGTTCATCAACGACTACAACACCGAGCAGGGCGGCAAGCAGGACCGGTACCGCGCCCTGGTGGAGCGGCTGCTGGCGCGGGGCGTGCCGGTGGACGGCGTCGGGCACCAGTTCCACGTGTCGCTCGCCATGCCGGTCAGCGCGCTGGAGGGTGCCCTGGCCAGGTTCGCAGACCTGCCGGTCACGCAGGCGGTGACCGAGTTCGACGTCACGACGGGCACGCCGGTGAGCCAGGCGCGGCTGATCGACCAGGGGTACTACTTCCGCGACGCGTTCGAGGCGTTCCGCGCGCATGCGGACAACCTGTTCTGCGTCACGGCGTGGGGCCTTACGGACGGCCGGTCCTGGCGGGTCGACAGCGGTGCGCCGCTGATCTTCGACGACCGGTTCCAGGCCAAGCCGGCCTACTACGGGGCGGTCGGCGGCGAGCTGCCGGCCCGGCTGCGCACAGCGAACGTGTTCGCGGGCGACGTGCCGCTGGACGGCGCGGCGACCGCGTCCCCGGAGTGGGACCGGCTGCCGTTGCACATCTTCGACGCACCGGACGGCGGCGAAGTCGCCTTCCAGCTGCGCTGGGCGTCCGACCACCTGACGGCGTTCGTCTCGGTGGACGACGCCGAGGCTGGGTCCGTCGCGGGCGATGCGGTCACGCTGGCGCTCGGTGACGCCGAATACGTCGTCGGCCGCGACGGCTCGGTGACCGGCGGGTCCGAGGGCGCGGACGCCGTGGCGACCGAGCGGGAGGGCGGCTACGACGTCGTCGTGCATCTGCCCGCGGCCCTCGAGGAGGGCACCACCGCCGCCTTTGATGCCCGGGTGACCAGTGGTGACACGACCACGTCGTGGAACACGCCGGGCGCGCTCGGCAACCTGACGCTGGTCGAGGAGCTGTCGTACCTGGAGGTCCCGGAGGCCGCACAGGCGCCGGCGATCGACGGAGACGTCGACGACGTGTGGGCTTCGGCCGGCGCGGTGACCACGGCCAAGGAGGTGGAGGGCTCCGGCGGCGCGGTGGCGACCGTCCGCACCCTGTGGCGCGAGGGCACGCTGTTCGTCCTGGCCGACGTCGCCGACCCGGTGGTCGACGTCTCGGGCTCCGACCCGTGGATCCAGGACTCCGTGGAGATCTACGTGGACGGCGGCAACGCGAAGAACGGCGCGTACCGGGCGGACGACACGCAGATCCGCGTCTCGGCCGAGAACGCCGTGTCGTTCGGGACGGGCGACGAGGCGGCGCAGCGCACCCGCGTCACGAGCGCCGCCACCCTGACCGACGGCGGGTACCGGGTCGAGGCGGCGATCGACCTGCTGTCCTACGGGGGTCCTGGCACGTTCCACGGCCTGGACTTCCAGGTCAACGACGCGTCGGACGGCGCGCGGACCGCCGTCCGGAACTGGGCGGACCCGACCGGGTCCGGCTACCAGTCGACCGCCCGCTGGGGCGTCGGTCAGCTCGTGGCGGACGCCGGGCTGGTCAACCTCACGCCACCCGTGGTGACCGGCAAACCGGCCAAGGGCAAGACCCTCACGGCCGATCCCGGCACCTGGTCGCAGGAGGCGACGTTCACCTACCGGTGGCTCCGCGACGGTGAGCCGGTGCGGGGCGGCAGCCAGTCGTCAGGCGGCGGCCAGAGGTACAAGGTCAAGCCGTGGGACGTCGGGCACGAGCTGTCCGTCGAGGTGACGGCCCGGGTCGCGGACGGCACGACGGCCTCGGCGTCGAGCGATCCGGTGGTCGTCCGGCGTTGAAGCACCCGCCGGAGTTGTTTCCGTTTCAACCATCTGCGACGGAAACAACTCCGGGCCCGGCCCGATCCCGGAACCTGTTCGTCCCGCGAACGCTAGGAAGGGGTCCTGACGAATCGTTACAGATGGTTTACACGAGTTTCCAGGCGACCGGCGTCCTGTGGCGATATGGTCCAAACCTCCCCGACCTCAGACCGGGGAGACGAACAGGGGAGGCAATCAGTGAGGCAAACACGCATCGCCACCTTCGCCGCGGGTGCGGCCGTGGTGGCCCTGACCGTCGCCGGGTGCACCCCGGACGACACGGAGCCGGACAGCGCCGGGCCGCTCACTCTCGAGACCTGGATCAGCCAGGACATGGAGACCCTCTTCCCGGGCGACGCGGGGGCCTACGACAACATCAGTGTTCTCGACACCGTCTACGACGGTCTGGTCCGGTACGACCCGGAGACCACCGAGCCGTACAACTACGTGGCCGAGTCGATCGAGCCGAACGACGACAACACGGTCTGGACCATCACGATCAAGCCCGGCCTGACCTTCCAGAACGGCGAGCCCGTCGACGCCGAGGCGTTCGCCCGTTCCTGGAACTACACGGCCGACGGCGACAACGGCCTGTACGCCAACTACTTCTTCGGCATCATCGAGGGCTACGACGAGATGCAGCCCGAGACCGACGACGCCGGCGAGATCGTCGCGGAGGGCGCCGCGGACGAGCTGTCCGGGCTGAAGGTCACCGACGACCTGACGCTCGAGGTCACGCTCAGCTCGCCGTTCGCCGGCTTCGCGACGATGCTCGGCTACACCGGATTCTTCCCGGTCGCCCAGGAGTGCCTGGACGACGTCGAGGCGTGCGCCACGCAGCCCATCGGCAACGGCCCGTTCCAGGTCACCGACTGGCAGCAGGGCCAGGAGCTGACCGCCGAGCGCTGGGCCGACTACCCGCTGGAGGAGGCGCCGAACTACGACGCGATCCACTGGACCGAGTACTCGGCGGGCGAGACCGCGAGCTGGGCGGACTTCCAGGCCGGCGACATCGACCTGTCCTTCCCGCCCACGGCCGAGGTCGAGGCCGCGCAGAGCGACCCCGAGCTCTCCGAGCGCTACGTGGAGCAGCCCGGTGCCGCCCTGACGTTCCTCGGCTTCTCCGGCTACACGGAGGGCCCGTGGAACGACAAGGAGTTCCGCAAGGCGATCTCGATGGCGATCGACCGCGAGGGCATCATCTCCTCGCTGGGCAGCGGTCAGGCCGCGCCCGCCGACTCCTGGGCGGTCCCGGGCGGTGTGCCCGGCGGCGAGGCGGGTACGTGCGAGTGGTGCGTCTACGACCCCGAGGCGGCCAAGGCCGCGCTGGAGGCGGCCGGCGGTTGGCCCGAGGGCGAGACGCTGCAGATCAGCCTGGGCGACGACGACGCCGAGGTGGAGTACTTCACCGCGATCGGCAACTCGATCGAGGAGGTGCTGGGCATTCCCTACGAGCTCAACATCGTCTCGAGCGACGACTACTTCACCATCCGCTCCGAGCAGGGCTACGACGGCATGTTCCGGAACAACTGGTTCCCGGACTACCCGCTGAACGAGAACTACCTCAGCTTCTACGCCTCGGGTGAGCCCGGCGCGGGGCACTGGGGCTGGTACAGCAAGGAGTTCGAGGACAAGCTGGACGAGGCCGCTGCGGCGCCGTCGCTGGACGAGTCCGTCGCCCTCTACCAGGAGGCCGAGGCGATCCTCGCCGAGGAGTTCCCGACCATCCCGTTCCGGTGGAGCTTCAGCGCCACCTACTACAGCGAGCGGCTCGACAACGTGATCCTCAACCCGTTCTCGGGTGCGCCGATCCTGCGCGACATCGAGATCAGCGAGTAGCACGCCCCACCCGGGGCCCGCTCCCGAGGCAAGGAATTCCAGGACGTATGGGCCGCTACATCGTGCGGCGTCTGGCCCAGGCGGTCGGCACGCTGCTGCTCGTGATGTTCGTGCTGCACCTGCTCACGACCGTCGCCATCCAGCTCAACGGCACCCCGGCGCAGGCCTTCTTCGGCGACCGGGTCGCGTCACCGGCGCAGATCGCGTCCGTCGAGCGCCGCTTCAACCTGGACGACCCGTGCTTCGACCAGCCCGGCAACCCCTGCCTCGGCCCGTTCGTGGAGCGCCTCGGCCAGTACGCGCGCGGCGACCTCGGCACCAACCTGCGCGGCCGCGAGGTCACCGACATCGTCGCCGCGGCCGCGCCCAACACCCTGCGCCTGTTCAGCGTCGTGCTGGTCACGTGGCTCGCCCTCGGCATGCTGCTCGGATCGGCCGCCGCACGCTGGCGCGGCTCCCCCGGCGACCACGGGATCCGGCTCAGCTCGGTCCTCATCGACGCGTTCCCGGTCTTCGTGCTGCTCGTCGTCTACCGGTACGTCGTCGCCGTGCCGCTGAACCGATGGTCCGAGCAGACGTTCGGCGAGAACTCCTGGCCGCCGTACTGGTTCAAGCCGTCCTTCGACCCCAGCCACCCCTGGGCCACGATCGTCGTCCCGGGCATCCTGCTGGGCCTGGCCGGCTCGGCCGCGTTCATCCGCCTGGTCCGGGCCAGCCAACTCGAGTCGTACCAGGGTGACCACGTGCGTACGGCACGCTCGAAGGGCCTGGGCGAGCGGCACGTCATCCTGCACCACGTGGTGCGCAACTCCTCGGTGCCGGTGGTGACCGCCATCGGCCTGGCCTTCGTCGAAGGGCTCGGCGGCGCCGTCATCACCGAGGGAATCATGAACATCTACGGCATCGGCGGCGTCCTGTGGCAGGCGGTGCAGGATGACGACGTCGCGCTCGTCATCGCCGTCGTAACCCTGCTGACCGTCGTGACGGTCCTGGTGATGATCATCGTCGACATCGTCTATGCCCTACTCGACCCGAGGATCCGTTATGAATGACGTCGGCCTCGTCTCCGCCGCGTGGCGCACGCTCCGCCGCCGGCCCGACGTGATCGTCGCGGCCCTGATCGTCCTGTTCTTCGCGGTCATGGCCGCGTTCCCGCGGCTGTTCACCGCGACGAGCCCGCGCACGTGCGCCATCCGGGAGGCGCGGCTCGACCCGCAGGGCTGGGGCGCGGCCCATCCGCTCGGCACCGACGCGCTCGGCTGCGACGTGCTGGCCACCTTGGTGGCCGGGGTGCGGCCGTCCCTGCTGCTCGCGTTCGTCGTAGTGGGTGCCTCACTGCTCATCGGCGTCACGCTCGGCCTGCTCGCCGGCTACTACCTGGGCTGGGCGGACTACCTCATCTCGCGCACCATCGAGGTGTTCCTCGTCGTCCCGCTGCTACTGGCGGCGCTGCTCCTGCTCTCCCTGTTCAAGAACGTGGACCTCGGTGCCGGTACGTTCGACGTGATCCTGCTGCCCGCCGTCGTGCTCATCCTGTTCAACTGGATGGGCTACGCGCGGTACGTCCGCGCCAGCGTCCTGGAGGCGAAGAACCTGGACTACGTGACCGCCGCCCGCTCCCTGGGCGCCTCGGACCTGCGCATCATGTTCCGGCACGTCCTGCCCAACGCGATCGGTCCGGTCACGGCCCTCATACCGACGTCGATCGCGGCGGTCATCGGTACCGAGGCGGTGCTCTCCTTCCTGGGCATCGGGGTGCGTCCGCCCGCGACGAGCTGGGGGATCCAGATCTCACAGGGCTCCGAATGGGTGCTCGGCGGCGCGCCACACATCCTGATCGCGCCGCTGGTCTGCCTGATCGCCGCCGTCCTGTCCCTGGTCGTGCTCGGCGATGCCCTGCGCGACGCCCTCGACCCGAGGCTCACGGCATGAGCGCCGTCACCAACCCGGGCACGCGCCAGGCATCGGACGCCGGGGCGGGTGGCCCGCTCCTCGAGGTCACCGACCTCGCCGTCGAGTTCCGTACGCCCGACGGCGTCGTGCGCGCCGTCGACGGTCTGTCCTACCGGGTGGAGGCGGGCCGCACGCTCGCCATCGTGGGCGAGTCCGGCTCCGGCAAGTCCGTGTCGTCGCTGGCCGTGCTCGGCCTGCTGCCGGACACGGCCCGGGTCACGCGCGGCAGCGTCCGCCTGGCCGGCACGGACCTGCTCACCCTGAGCCGCAAGGCGCACCGCGCGCGCTGCGGCGACCAGGTGGCGATGGTGTTCCAGGACGCGCTGGCCGCGCTCAACCCCGTGCACACCGTGGGCTACCAGCTCACGGAGGCGCTGCGCGCGCGGCAGGGGCTGTCGCGTGGCGACGCCCGCCGTCGGGCCGTCGAGCTGCTCGACCTGGTCAAGGTGCCGAACGCGAAGGCCCGCGTCAAGGAGTACCCCCACCAGTTCTCCGGCGGCATGCGCCAGCGCGTCATGATCGCGTCGGCGCTGGCCATGGACCCCGACGTACTCATCGCGGACGAGCCCACGACCGCCCTCGACGTCACCGTCCAGGCGCAGGTCCTGCGGCTGCTCGCGGAGATCCAGGCCGAGCGGCAGATGGGCCTCGTCCTGATCACGCACGATCTCGGCGTCGTGGCCGGCGTCGCCGACGACGTCACGGTCATGTACGCGGGCCGCGCAGTCGAGCAGGCCCCCGTGGCGCCCACCTACACGACGCCCGCCCACCCGTACACGCGGGCCCTCCTGCGCTCGATCCCGTCCGCGTCCGGCACGGGGCGGCTGCCCGTGATCCCGGGACGCCCGCCGAGCCCCGCCGCGATGCCGTCGGGCTGCCCGTTCCACCCGCGCTGCGACGCGGTGCGCGACATCTGCCGCACCGAGGTGCCGCCGCTGGCCACGCCGGCCGAGGGCCGGACGTCGGCCTGCCACTTCGCAGAAGACATCATGGCGGGCCACGACCCGGCACCGGACGCCGCTGCGGCGGACGCCCCAGCGCCGAACGACGGCCCGAACAACGGAGGTGGGGATCATGAGTGACGGCGTGCTCGAAGTGCGGGAGCTCGTGAAGCACTATCCCGTGCGCTCCGGCCTGCTGCGGCGTTCGACCGGCGCCGTCAAGGCGGTCGACGGCGTCTCGCTCACTCTGGAGCGGGGCAAGACGCTCGGCCTCGTGGGCGAGTCCGGCTCCGGCAAGTCAACGCTCGCGCGCGTGCTGGTCGGCATCGAGAAGCCGACGTCGGGCGCGGTGCTCGTCGATGGCGAGGACGTCGCGCGCCTGTCCCGGGCGGGCCGCAAGCAGCTACGCCGCGACGTGCAGATGGTGTTCCAGGACCCGTACACGTCGCTGAACCCGCGGATGTCGGTGAGCGAAATCGTGGGCGAGCCGTTCGCGATCCACGGCATCGACCCGGCGGGTGGACGGCGGGCCGCGGTGGGCGAGCTGCTGGAGCTCGTCGGCCTGGACCCGGACCACGCGAACCGGTACCCGCACCAGTTCTCGGGCGGTCAGCGGCAGCGCGTCGGGATCGCTCGCGCGCTCGCCCTGCGGCCCAAGATCCTGGTGTGCGACGAGCCGGTCTCGGCGCTCGACGTGTCGGTGCAGGGACAGGTCATCAACCTGCTGGAGGACCTCCAGGCGGAGCTCGGCCTGTCGTACCTGTTCGTGGCCCACGACCTCGGCGTGGTGCGGCACATCGCCCACGACGTCGCGGTGATGTACCTCGGACGCATCGTCGAGCAGGGGCCCGAGGCCGAGGTGTACGACGGGGCGCAGCACCCGTACACGCAGGCGCTGCTGTCCGCGGTGCCCGTGCCGGACCCGTCGGTGCGGCTGGTCGAGGCTTCGACCTCCGAAGCAGGCTCGGCCAGCAGCAGCGGCGTCGGCGGGGCCGCGATAGTCCTGGAGGGCGACCCGCCCTCTCCGGTGGACCCGCCGTCCGGTTGCCCGTTCCACACGCGGTGCTGGCTCGCGCCCACGCTGCCGGAGGCGCAGCCCGACCCGATCCCCTCGTACCCGCTGACCGACCGGGCGGACGCGGGGCTGCGGCTGGTGCCAACGGCATGCGAGACGGACGGGCCGGCGCTGGTACCCCGCCCGGAGGCCGGCTCAGGCGGTGCTCCCGGCGGAGCTTCCCACGTGGTGGCCTGCCACTTCGCACGAGAGCTGGCCGCCCCTAGGGTCGAAGCATGACGCGTGTGCTGGTAGTCCTGAACTCGCCCACCAGCTCCATGGGCAGGCTCGAGCAGCTGCTTCCCGAGGCAGGTCTCGACCCGTTCCTGACCCCTGGCTCGGAGCTTCCGGAGACGCTCGACGGCTTCGCGGGCGTGGTCCTGCTGGGCGGCGGCTTCATGCCCGACGACGACGTCGACCACCCGTTCCTCGCGCGTGAGCGGAGGCTGACGACGGAGGCGTTGGAGGCCGGGCTGCCGCTGCTCGGCCTGTGCCTCGGCGGGCAGCTCCTGGCGCACGTCACCGGCGGCGTCGTGACGGCGCGGTCGGGCGAGACGGAACGCGGCATGTGCCCGCTGACCGTGCTGCCCGCCGCCGCCGACGACCGGGTCTTCGGCGACCTGCCCGGCGTGCCGGACGGGCCGCTGTGGATGATCGAGAACCACGCGGACTCGGTGACCACCTTGCCGCCGTCGGCGACGCTGCTGGTCTCCAGCGGCGTGTGTCCCATCCAGGCGTTCCGCGTGGGCGAGGCGGCCTGGGGCCTGCAGTTCCACCCCGAGGCGAGGCCCGAACGGGTGGCGACCTGGGACGAGGCCGCGCTCTCGGAGCAGGGCATCAACCGGGCGGCGCTGGCCGAGGCGGCGTTGGTACACGCGACCGAGAACGAGGCGCAGTCGCGCGCGCTGGTCCGCGCGTGGTCCGACGTCGTCCACGAGACCGCGAAGTAGGGCGGGCGGACATGGTGGCGACAGGGACGCACAGCGACGGGGTGCCCGTGGTGGCCTACCGGATCGCCCGGGCCTCGGGCGAGGTGCTGGCGGCGCGCCAGGACGGCCTGGACTTCTACGCGGCCTCCACCGTGAAGCTCGCCGTCCTGGTCGCGGCGGCGCGCGAGCTCGACGCCGGAACGGCGAGCCTGGACGAGACCTGCGTCGCCACCCGGACCTTCACGTCACAGGTCGACGGCGCGGGCGAGTTCACGATCGAGCCCGACGACGTCGACACCGGCCTCCCGCCGGACGGCACCCCGATGCCGCTCGGCGACGTGATCGAGCGCATGATCGTTGTCTCCTCCAACGAGGCGACCAACATCGTGACCGAGCGCGTGGGCCTGCCGGCCGTGAACCTCGCCTTGGCCGACGCCGGGGCCACCAGCTCGGTCTTCGGCCGCAAGTACTCCGACCTGGCCGCCGAGCGGGCGGGCGCCTCGCACCGCACCACGGCGGCCGACCTGTGCCTGCTCATGTCGGCGGTGGTCGCGGGCAGGCTCGCGAGTCCGGAGCGGACGATGTGGATGTGCGCGCTGCTCGGGCGCCAGACCGACCGCCAGCTCACGGCCGCCGTGCCGCACGGCCTCCCGTACGGCTCCAAGTCCGGCTGGGTGGACGGCATCCGGCACGACGTCGCGTTCGTGGGCGAGCCGGGGCCGGACGCCCTGGTGATCGCGGTGTGCACGCGCGGCTACGACGAGCCGTCCGCCGAGGAGACCCTGAAGTCCCTGGGCACCCTGGCACTAACCCTCGCCTGACCCCTTTTGTTGTGGGCGCGATCGTTGCGCCTAGAACGGGCGGGTAGTCGCAACGATCACGCCCACAGCCAAACGGGGGTTGCCTCCGGCATTCGTTTCCTATTGAATGCGTCTGCAATAGTGGCGGGACTAGGGAGGCGACGCGGTGACCACCGATGCGACAGGGACACGAACCGACGGCCTCGTGCAGGTCGACCGCAAGGAGAATTTCCTCAACCAGGGCTTCCATCTCGTCAGGTCCGGCGTCCTCGCCCCCGGCCTCCGCGTCCATCGCGACGTCGGGGCGATCTGGCAGCTCCTCACGTGGGGCCCGTCCATCGCCGGCGGCTACCGCGCCAGCACGGTCCGCGCCCCGCACCAGGCCGCCGTCGCCGACGAGCGTGGCACCTCGACGTTCCGGGAGCTCGACGACCGCGCCAACCGCCTGGCCAATGCCCTCGCGGACCGGGGCGTCGGCGTCGGCACCGCCGTCGGCCTGATGTGCCGCAACCATGGCGGCCTCATCGAGGCCATGGTGGCGCTCGCCAAGCTCGGCGCGACCACCCTGCTGTTCAACTCGGGCCTCTCCCCCGCCCAGGTGTCGGCCGTAGTGTCCGAGCAGCGGCCGGCGGTCCTGCTCGCCGACCAGGAGTTCCTGGACCGGGAGCCCGACCTGCCCGCCGGCCTGCCGGTCTTCTCGACCTGGGCCGACGACGGCGCCTCCGGCCTCGCGGAACTCATCGAGTCGGGCAGCCCGGCCGCAACGCCGATCCCGGAGAGGCCCGGCCGGACGATCGTGATGACGTCGGGCACGACCAGCACCCCCAAGGGCGCCCGCCGCCCGCAGCCGCACGGCCTGAGCGAGGCCGCTTCGCTGCTGTCGGTCATCCCCCTGCGGACCGGTGACCGCATGATGATCACCACGCCGATCTTCCACACGTGGGGCCTGGCGGCCATGCAGCTCGGCATGGCCCTGCACGCCGAGCTGGTCCTGCAGCGCCGGTTCGACCCGGAGCAGACGCTGCGCACCATCGCGGAGCGGCGGGTGACCGCCCTGATCGCGGTTCCCGTGATGCTGCAGCGCATCCTCGACCTGCCGGCCGAGGTGAGAGCTCGCTACGACACGTCGTCGTTGCGCGTCGTCGCCTACTCCGGCTCGGCGATGCCCGCCGGCCGGATCACCCAGTTCCTCCACGAGTTCGGCCCCGTCCTCTACGGCCTGTACGGGTCCACCGAGGCCTCCTGGGCCGCCATCTCGACGCCGGCGGACCTCGCCGCGGAGCCGACGACGGCGGGCCGCCCGCCCCTGGGCACCCGCATCGGCATCCTGGACGACGACGGCCGCCCGGTCCCGCAGGGCGACGTCGGCCAGATCTGCGTCGGCAACGGGATGCTGTTCGAGGGATACACCAACGGCGCGGGCAAGCCGATGTTCGGCGGCCTGATGGCGACCGGCGACCGCGGCCGCCTCGACGCCGAGGGACGCCTCTACGTGATCGGCCGCTCCGACGACATGATCGTCTCCGGCGGCGAGAACGTGTTCCCCCGCCCCGTCGAGGACTCGATCACCGCCATGCCGGAGGTCGCCGACGTCGCGGTGTTCGGCGTGCCCGACAAGGAGTTCGGCGACCGGTTCGCCGCGTACGTGGTGCTGCACGACGGCGCGACGCTCACCGCCGAGACGTTGCTCGCCCGGCTCCGTGACGGCCTGCCGCGCTTCTCGCTCCCCCGCGACGTCCACTTCCTGGAGACGCTCCCCCGCAACCCGACAGGCAAGGTAGTCCGCCGCGACCTCCCGTCCTGACCGCCCGCCCCGTCGTGCGGTCACGCGCCGAGCGGGCCGTCGATCTCGGTACGCACCGAGATGAGCTCCGGGAAGAACGTCAGGTCGAGAGCACGCTTCAGGAAGCTGACCCCGCTTGATCCGCCCGTGCCCGTCTTGAAGCCGATGGTGCGCTGCACCGTACGCAGGTGCCGGAACCGCCACAGCTGGAACGCGTCCTCGATGTCGACCAGGTCCTCGCACGCCTCGTACAGCTCCCAGTAGTCGTGGGGGTCCTCGTAGATCGTCTTGAAGACGGCAGTTAGCTCCGGGTGCTCGGCCCAGGCCTGGGTGACGTCGCGGTCCAAGATCTCAGCCGGCACCTTGTGCCCGCGCCGCGCCAGCAGGCGCAGGAACGCGTCGTACACCGTGGGTTCGTCCAGCAGCTGCGCCAGCTGCGCGTGCACCTCGGGCTTGTCCCGGAAGACCTGCAGCATCCCGGCGTTCTTGTTGCCCAGCAGGAACTCCACGGCGCGGTACTGGTGCGACTGGAAGCCCGAGGACTGGCCCAGCGAGCCACGAAACTCCGCGTACTCGCTCGGGGTGAGGGTGGCCAGCACCGACCACTGCTCGGTGATGGTGCGCTGGATGTGCTTGACCCGGGCCAGGCCCTTCAGGGCGCGGGACAGGTCGTCGGCGTCGAGGTACTGCCGCACGGCCCGCAGCTCGTGCACCACGAGCTTGAGCCACAGCTCGGTGGTCTGGTGCTGGATGATGAACAGCAGCTCGTCGTGGTGCGGAGGATCGCTCATCGGGTGCTGCGCCGACAGGAGCTCGTCGAGCCCCAGGTAGGCGCCGTAGTCCATCTCGTCGCGGAAGTCCGTGCGGATGGAGGCCTCGATGGGCCGGGTGTTACCAGTCACCTATCGAGCGTAACCCTCAGGCCGCCTGGGCCTCGTCGCGGTTCGGGTTCTCGAAAGCCTCCGCCATCAGCGCGATCTCCTCGGCCGGGAGCGACATGTCGCGCGCGATGCGTGTCCAGCCGGACGTCGCCGTCGCCACCTCGGCGAGCACCCGCCGGGCGTCGTCCTGGCGCAGCCCGTAGGAGTCCGCGGTGGCCAGCAGCACCCGCACGTCCCGGTCGATGCGGGACCCGCCCGGGCGCAGCGGCGTCGACTCCGCGACGGCGAACGGGTTCGGGTTCACGTCGAACAGCGGCGACAGCGACCAGCCGTCATGGCGGCGCAGGAAGCCGTGGTTCTTCATGTGGTCGTCCACGTTGCGCACGAGCAGCGTGAACGCGACGCGGCGGAACAGGTCGTGCCCGTCAGTGGCCGGCCGGCCCGAGTGGTCGGCGAGCGTCTCCGCGAGGGTCCGGTAGTCGATGACCTCGAAGAACGCCTTCTGCGTCAGGCTGTCGGCGGACAGGAAGCCGATGCGGCCGCCGTCCGGACGCCGGTCGAAGCGGCGCGTTAGCAGGATGGAGCGCGCCGGCCCGATGCGGTGCAGCCGCGCCACCGGCACCTCGATGCCGGCGTCCGAGGCCAGCCGCAGCGTCAGGTACTCCCAGGCCTGCACGTCCCACCGGTCGCCGCTCTCGGGCAGCTTCGCCATCCACAGGTCGCCCTTGTCGTCCTTGACGGTCACCTTCGGCCGGGCCCCGCCCATGGAGGTTCCGGCCGCGACCAGGAGCCGCACGTCGTGGTCCGTCTCCCGGTGCTGCGCGACGGCGTCCGCGGCGTCCGTGAGCGACGGCAGCTCCACCAGGTCGGGTACCTCCGCGCGCGGCGGCCCCATGAACGTCTTGCCGTCATCGAGCGAGAAGCGCAGCGCGCCCAGGCGGGTCTCGTCCTGCACGCCGAGCAGGAAGTCGACCTCGGTGAGGGTCATGAACCCGCGGCCCTCCGCGCGAGCGGCGCGCCGCTCGGCGTTGAACAGGAGCGTGCGGCCCCACTGGTCGGGCTGGCAGTCGGCGAGGACGCCGAACAGGGGCCGGTCGCTGCCCGACGGGATGTTCCCCGGCGTCAGCGGCAGCTCCGGGCACAGGGCGTACGCGCGCGCGTCGCGGAGGTAAGCGGCGTCGTAGCGGAATGTGCAGCCCACCAGGGCGCCACCACGATTGAGGTGCATGTCGAGGTCACCGGCGCGGATCTGTCCGCCACCGGGCAGTTCGACCTCGACATGTATCGACAATGTGGCTCACTTCCTCAGCTGGAGACTCTTACCCGCTGCGGCAGGGCACGTTCCGCGTGAAACCTGCCCATCTCGGTGGTCAACGGGTCGCTCGCGCCGACGACGGCGTCCGCCACGCCGAGCACACGCAACACGGCAAACGTGTTCTCGAGGCTGACGGTTCCGGTGCCGGTCTCGATGGCTCGCAGCGTGGTGCGGGTGATGCCCGCGCGGTCGGCGACGAGCTGGGCCGTGAGGCCGTGGATCTTGCGCCAGGCGCGGACGTGTTCGCCGAGTGAGGCGAGGTCGCGCCGGGTCCGGAGGGACGTTCTGGCCATGACAAACTCCCTTCGGTTACCAGGCTAGCCGACGGGCGCCGTAATGGTCACTAGGGTGACCATTATTTGTTCGGGCTCTGGTGGCGCCGGGCGCGACGGACGTGCGGGTACAGCAGAACGGGCCGCCCCACGGTGTGGGACGACCCGTTCTGCGCGACGTTCAGCGGTACGTCACTGCGGATTCTGGTTGTTGACCGTGGCCGTCTTCAGCGCGCCGACCGAGAGGTCGTGCTTCTCGAGGATCTCGGCGTATGTGCCGTCGTCGATCAAGCTCTGCAGTGAAGCCTGGTAGGCCCGAACCATCTCGACGTCACCCTTGAGGAACCGGAAGCCCAGCGGCGTCGGGTTGATGACCTCGGTGTTCGCCACCTCGAAGACGTCACCCGAGCCGACCTGCTTCGCGTTGTAGGCACCCGTCGACCACTGGGTGAGCTCGGCGTCCGCCTTGCCCGCCTGGACCTGCGCCAGCGCATCGGCGTCGGTGCCGAACGGCATGATCGTGACCGGCTTGGCCTTGCATTCGTTCTCGTTGAGCGCGATCAGCGCCGACTGCTGCGACGTGTAGTCCTCCACCGCCGTGCCACCGAGAACGGCGACCTTGCGGCCGCACAGGTCCTTGAGCGTCTTGATCCCGTCGGGGTTGCCGGCCGGGACCATGATCGCGTCGCTGTCGTTGTAGTAGTCCACGAAGTCGGACTCGACCTGACGCTCGGCGGTGTCCGACATGGCGGCAGCAACGACGTCGACGTTGCTCGCATACAGCTCGTCGATCAGCGAGTCCCACGGCATGTCATGGAACGTGTACTTCAGACCCAGCCGGTCCGAGGCAGCGTCGAACAGGTCGATCTCGAACCCGACGATGCGTCCGGCCTCATTCGTGTACTCGAAGGGCGGGTAGCCCGATTCCGTACCGACCGTGATGCGCGTGGACTCGGCTCGCAGTTCGCCGGGCAGCAGAGCGCGCAGCTCGGCGTTCACCTCGACCTCCTGTCCGTCACCCTCCGCCGCTTGCGGCGATTCGAGCGAGCAGCCAGCCACCAGGGCTCCGAGAGCGGTTGCTGCCGCTACTGAGCCGATGACCGCACGCATGCGGTGTCCGAGAGCCATGCGGGGTCCTCCACACAAAAAAGACATGATGAGCGAGTTACGCGGGTGGAGCCTATACGGTCCTGGCAAGTTACTGTGAATTCGAGTTTCACCTACGCCCACCGTGAGGGACACAGCGGGGCGGACACTCGGTCAGGCGCTGGTGCCGACCTTAGCCGCAGCCCCCACATCCGCCAGAATCACGGCATCGATGAGGCCGCGCGCCCACTCCAGCACCTCGGTACCCCGCAGCGGCCGTCCGCCGATCCGGGCCGTGGTCGGGAACGGCACGAGCACCGCCCGGATCGCGGGCTTGAGGATCGTCCCGGGGTAGAGCCGCTTGAGCCGCAGCTGTGCCGACTCGGGCAGGTTCACTGGCGCGAACCGCACGTACTTGCCCTGCGCCGTGATGTCCGTGAGCCCCGCCTGGCGGGCGTGGTTGCGGAAGTCGGCGACGTCGAACAGGGCGTCCGCGACGTCGGGCAGCGTGCCGTAGCGGTCGGTGAGCTCCGCGCGCACCTCGGCGAGCGCCGCGGCGTCCTGGGCGGTGGCGATCTTCTTGTACGCCTCGAGCCGCAGCCGCTCGGTGGCGATGTAGGTCTCGGGCAGGTGGGCGTCGACGGGCAGCTCGATGGTGACCTCGGGGGCCTCCTCCTCGCGGTCGCCGCGGAAGGCGGAGACCGCCTCGCCCACCATGCGCACGTAGAGGTCGAACCCGACGCCGGCGATGTGGCCGGACTGCTCGCCGCCGAGCAGGTTGCCCGCGCCGCGGATCTCCAGGTCCTTCATGGCGATCTGCATGCCCGCGCCGAGGTCGGTGTGGGCGGCCATGGTGGCGAGCCGGTCGTGCGCCGTCTCGGTCAGCGGCTTCTCCGGCGGATAGAGGAAGTACGCGTACGCGCGCTCGCGCCCGCGGCCCACACGCCCGCGGAGCTGGTGCAGCTGGGACAGGCCCAGCATGTCGGAGCGCTCGAGGATCAGGGTGTTGGCGTTGGAGATGTCCAGGCCGGTCTCGATGATCGTGGTGCACACGAGCACGTCGAGCTCCTTCTCCCAGAAGGCGCGGATGACCTGGTCGAGCTGGTGCTCGCTCATCTTGCCGTGCGCGACGCCGATGCGGGCCTCGGGCACCAGCTCGTTCAGGCGGGAGGCGGTGCGCTGGATGGTCTCCACCTTGTTGTGCACGTAGAAGACCTGGCCCTCGCGCAGCAGCTCGCGTCGCAGGGCGGCTGCGATCTGCTTCTCCTCGAAGGCGCCCACGTAGGTGAGCACCGGGTGCCGCTCCTCCGGCGGCGTGGCCAGCGTGGACATCTCGCGGATGCCGGTCACTGCCATCTCGAGCGTGCGCGGGATCGGGGTGGCGGACATCGCCAGCACGTCCACGTTGGTGCGCAGCTGCTTGAGCGTCTCCTTGTGCTCGACGCCGAACCGCTGCTCCTCGTCGATGACCACGAGGCCCAGGTCCTTGAAGACGACCGAGCCGGTGATGAGGCGGTGCGTGCCGATGACGATGTCAACACTGCCGTCCTTGAGACCGGCCATCGTCTCCTCGGACTCCTTGGCGGACTGGAAGCGGCTCAGCGCCCGCACGTTGACGGGGAACCCGGTGTACCGCTCGGAGAACGTCTCGAAGTGCTGCTGCACCAGGAGCGTCGTGGGGACGAGGATCGCCACCTGCTTGCCGTCCTGCACCGCCTTGAACGCGGCCCGGATCGCGATCTCCGTCTTGCCGTAGCCGACGTCGCCGCAGACCAGGCGGTCCATCGGCACGGACTTCTCCATGTCGGCCTTGACCTCGTCGATCGTGGCGAGCTGGTCCGGCGTCTCGACATAGGCGAAGGCGTCCTCGAGCTCGCGCTGCCACGGGGTGTCGGGCCCGTAGGCATGGCCCTGGGTAGCCATCCGCGCGCTGTAGAGCCGGATCAGCTCGCTCGCGATCTCCTTGACGTGCTTGCGGGCCTTCGCCTTGGTGTTCTTCCAGTCGGCGCCGCCCATCTTGGACAGGGACGGCGACTCGCCGCCCGTGTACTTGGTGACCTGATCGAGCTGGTCGGTGGGCACGAACAGCCGGTCCCCCGGCTGGCCGCGCTTGCTGCTCGCGTACTCGATCACGAGGTACTCGCGCGTGGCCCGGTTGCCGCCGGTGCCCATGGTGCGCTGCGCCATCTCGACGAACCGGCCGACGCCGTGCTGCTCGTGCACCACGAAGTCGCCCGCCTTGAGCTGGAGCGGGTCCACGACGTTGCGGCGCCGGCTGGGCATCTTGCGCATGTCGCGCGTGCCCGAGCCGGCCCGTCCCGTGAGGTCCTGCTCGGAGAAGACCGCGAGCTTCAGGTCGGGTGCCACGAAGCCCTTGCCGGCACCGCCCGCGACCACGTGCACGACGCCGGGCTCCGGCTCGTCCTCGAGCGAGACCACCAGCCGGGCCGCGGTGCCCGCCGCTGAGAGCTGTTCCGTCATGCGCTTCGCGGGTCCGTGACCCTCTGTGGTGAGAACGAGCCGCCAGCTCGCGACCTGCAGCCCGTGGACGTCGTCGAGGGCGCGTGCGAGGTCGCCGCGGTACGACTCGACATCCCGCGCGCTGATCGTGAACACGTTCTCCCCGGACGTGCCAGACGCTGACGTCACTCCGGTGACCTGTGTGTCTGACACGTCGGCGAGCTCGGTGTCCTGCGTGAACGACGAGAGGGTCCACCAGCCGAGGCCGCGCCGGGCGGCGATCTCGCGCACCTCGGCGAAGGTCTCGAAGGAAGCGGCGGACAGGTCGATGGGCGCGGCGCCGCCGGCGACGGCGCCGGTCCAGGCCGCGGCGAGGAACTCCTCGGTCGTCGCCACGAGGTCGTGCGCGCGCCGGCGCACGCGCTCGGGCTCGTTGACCACGAGCAGCGCGTCGTCGGGCACGAGCTCCAGGACGGGAATCATGCGGTCCACCAGGACCGGCGCGAGCGACTCCATGCCTTCGACGGCGACGCCGGCGGCGAGCTTGTCGAGCATCTCGACCGCACCCGGCAGGCTCTCGACGAGCTCCGCCGCCCGCGCCCGAACGGCGTCGTCCAGCAGGATCTCGCGGCACGGCGGCGCCCAGACGCCGCGCTCCGCGAGCTCGAGGCTGCGCTGGTCGGCCACGGCGAACCAGCGGATCTCCGTGATCTCGTCGCCCCAGAACTCGCACCGCAACGGGTGGTCCTCCGTGGGCGGGAAGACGTCGAGGATGCCGCCGCGCACCGCGAACTCTCCGCGCCGCTCCACCATGTCGACGCGCGTGTACGCCGCGGCGGTGAGCCGCTCGGCGACGTCGGTCAGGTCTGCCGTGGCACCGATGTCGAGCTGGACCGGCTCCAGCTCCCCCAGGCCGTCGACGACGGGCTGCAACAGGGCGCGGACCGGCATCACCAGGATCCGGATCGCGCCCGCCTGCCCGTGACCCTCGGCAGGGTGGGCCAGCCGGCGGAACACCGCGAGGCGCTTGGCCACCGTGTCCGCGCGCGGGCTGAGCCGCTCGTGCGGCAGGGTCTCCCAGGCGGGGAGCACGGCGACGTCGTCGGCGCGGTCCTCCGGGAGGTAGCTGCGCAGGCTCGCGGCCAGGTCGTCGGCCTCGCGGCCCGTCGCGGCGACGACCACGAGCGGGCGCTGCCCGGCCGCGGCCGCCAGCAGGGGCGGGCGCACGCCGACCGGGCCCACCACGTCCGCGAAGCCACGGGCGCGCACGTGTTCCACCGCGGCGGAGGCCCCGGGATCGCTCAGGAGGGTAGGCAGAAGGCCGGTGAGGTTCATGGAGATCTGTCCTTCGATGGCGCACGACTACGGGCCCTTCACGGGCATGACCCGGGGTACGGGTCACGAGTGAGGGGCTGGACCCAGGCTACTCCCGGCCACCGACAGTGCTTGCTCGTCGCCTTTGTGTCACACCCGGCACGTACGATGACCGGCGATGTTCACCCCACCCGGAACCCCGCGGCACGCGGGCCGGTCGGAACCGGGGCGCGACGCCGCCGTCGGGCACCGCACCCCCGTCCGCCTCGCCTGGCCCGACACCGCCCGCGGCCTCGCCATCGGCCTCGTCGTGCTCTACCACGCGACCAACTGGACGTGGTCGACCGGGTACGAGGTGGGCGTCCTGCGCGAGATCAACGAGACGCTGCGCAGCCTGCGGATGCCCCTGTTCTTCGCGGTCGCGGGCATGTTCGCCGCGAAGTGGGTGGCGGCGTCGTGGTCCCGCCTCGCCCGCGGCAAGCTGCTCTACTTCGCCTGGGTCTTTGTCCTGTGGGAGCCGATCTCCCTGGTGGTCCGCCTGCTCACCGGCTACTACCAGGTGCCCGACGCCGACTGGGGGACCCTCGCGCACGAACTCGCCTGGTCGCCGCTGATACCCCGCTCCGAGCTGTGGTTCATCTGGACGCTCGCGGCGTTCTTCGTGATCGCGCGGGCCCTGCGCCGGGTTCCGGTCCCGGTTCAGCTGGTGCTGGCCGCCGGCGTGAGCGGGTGGGCACTGGCCGGCTGGGAGCCGGAGACCATTGCGTGGCGGGGTACCGCCCAGTTTGTGCTGTTCTTCCTGGCCGGGCTGCACCTGCGACCGCTGTTCGAGCGGTTCGCCGAGCGGGTCACCTGGCTCTGGGCGCTGGGCGCCGTCGCCGTCTGGCTCGGGATCCAGGTCACCGTGCGCGAGCTCGACCTCGCCGGCGTCCCCGGGTTCTACCTGCTGGCCAACATCGCGGGGGTCCCGGCGGGCGTGGCGGTGAGCGCCCTGGCCTCCCGGGCACCCGGCACGCGGTATCTGCCCAGGTCACTCGGGTTGCAGTGGCTCGGCGCACGGACGCTGCCGGTGTTCGTCACGCACACGTCCGTGGTGCTCGCGCTGCTCTCGGTGCTGTGGCGGAACGGCATCTGGATCCCCGCGCCGCAGTCGCAGTGGCTGCCGGTCGCGCTCTGGGTGGCGGCGATCGCCGTCGGGCTGGGGCTAGGTTCGCTGGCGCCGCGGATCGGGGCGCGCTGGCTGTTCGCCCCGCCGCGCCGCCTGACGGACTCGGGCGGCTGATACCCGAACTCCTAGCGGAACAAAGCGCATACAGATCGAGCTAGCTGTATGCGTTTTGTTCCAGCCGGAGCCGGACCGGCATGAGCAGGCTTCGGTCCTCCGGGCGGTCCTGGCGCGCCACCGCCAGAACCCGACGTGCCGCGTCGAGAGACAGCACTACGTCGTCCCCGCCCGTCGCCGCGAGCGCCTCCAGCAGGTAGGCGCGGTCGTACGCCACCGCGCCCGGCACGCTCGGTTGCACGACGTCGACGCCGCGGTCTCCCAGCAGCACCGCCACGACGTCGGGCCTGGCTCGGTCGACAGCCGGGTCCCGGTCCACAACCCGGCTGACCAGGTCTGATGCCGGAATGCGCACCTCTCGGGTCCAGGTTGCCCGCAGCAGCGTCCGGTAGTCCGGGTACTCAGCCGCGACCGGCTCGGCCACGACCGGCTCCGCCCCAGGAGCACTGAACGAGACCCGGTCGGCGCGCATCTCGACCGACAACCCGACGGCGCCGGGCGACCCGCCCTCCCTGTCGGGCAAGGACTCCAGGACCGACGGCGGCACGACCACCTGTATCGGCGGCCCGTCGAGGCGCTCCACCGGCATCGAGGCGACAGCGAGCCGGGCGCGGTCGCAGGCCACCAGCCGCAGCACGCCGGCGGAGCAGTCGAGCAGGATGCCGGTCAGCGCGGGCCAGGCTTGGTCGGATGCCACGGCGTAGCGGACCGCGGCGAGCGCTTGCGTAAGATCCGCGGCGGACACCTCGAAGCGAGTGACAGGCAGGTCGGCGAGGAGCTCGCGGGCGTCGGACAGTTGCTCCAGCGCGAGGGCGAACCGCGATTCGAGCGCGTGAAGGTGCCGGTCCAGCACGGTCAGCGCCTCGTCCGGCCGGTGGCGGCTCGCGAGCACCTCGGTGATGTCGGCCAGCGGCATCTCGACCTGGCGCAGCCGCGCGATCAGACTGGCCTGGCTCACTTGCTCGCTGGAGTACCAGCGGTAGCCGGTGACGGGGTCGCACCACGCAGGGCGGAGGACACCCGCGGCGTCGTAGAAGCGAAGTGCGCTCACCGGGAGCCCGCTTCTCCGCGCCACCGCGCCGATGCCGTGGAGGTGTTCGTGCATGGGTTCACTGTGCACCCTCGACCTGATCGAGGGTCAACCGCCGCAGGGCTGTCGCACCCCCGGCCGCACAAGCGAGCAGCCCCAGCGCGCAGACACCCCCGGCGACGGCTGGCGACGTCGCACTCGCGAGAGCGCCCAGCGCCGGGTTGGTGATCGTCAGGGCCAGGACCTGCACCAACCCCACCAGCGCCTGCACACGCGCGAGGTGCGTACGCGGGGCGGAGCCGAGCACCACCGGTGCGAGGTGGGCGGTGAACAGCCCACTGCCGACCCCTACGGCAAACCCCATGGCAGTCGCCGCCACGACGGTCGGCCATCCCGAGGCCGCGCCGACGGGGATCGAAGCCGCGGCCACCAGCCCAGCCTGCCCCAGTGCCGCGGCGACGAGCCCACCCGACGCCGCCACACCAGGCCTCCGCGAACCACCGCGCCGCGCGACGACCGCGGTGACCAGGACGATGCCCGCCCCCTGAGCCCCCATGACCATCCCCGCGGCCGACGCGTCCCATCCGGCGTGGCGCGCCAGGAGCGGAAGCACAAGAGACGTGGTCGGCAGGAGGAACGCGGCGGCTCCGCCGGTCAGCCCCAGCGCAGCTGGTAGGCCTGGCGTCCGGCGCACCACGCGCACGCCGTCGAGGGCCGCCCGCCACACCGGTACACCCGGGTCCGACGACGGCGTCGCGTACCGGGGCCGGACCAGCAGCAGGACGACAAGCACAACCAGGAACGTGCCTGCGTCTAGCAGCGCCACCGAGCCGAGGCCGCCGGCCGCCACCAGGATCCCGGCGAGCGGCGCGCCCAGCAGGAGGACCGCCTGGGCCGCACTCTGCCGCAGGGCCAGGGCCCGCGTGAGCTGCGCGTCGGCGACGAGGCGCCGTGGCATCGACCCCGCCGACGGCCGGTAGAACGCCGACACCACTCCGCGCAGCGCGCTCGCCGCGAGCAGGAGCCACAGTGGCGTACCCGCGTGCAGGACGGCGACCGCCAGCGCGAGCGACACCACGACCATCACGGCGTCGCCCGCGATCATCACGCGGCGCGCGCCGAACCGGTCTGCGACGGCCCCGCCGAGCAGGAGCAGCAGGACCGACGGCAGGCTCCCGGCCGCGAGCACCAGGCCGGCGGCGGAACCGCCGTGCTCGGCCGCCACCCAGCCGACCGCGAAGCCGAACACGACGTCGCCGAGCTGGGAGGCCGTGGTGGCGGCGAGCCACACCAGGTAGGACGCCGGGAGCGGCCCGCCCACGCCCGAGCGGTGCGGCCGGCGTCGGGCCACGTGCGATGAGGTCATGTCCGGGAGCCTGCGCGCTCGACCTGCGCGAGGGTCCAGCCACGTGTCAGACGTGTGGGTCACTCGGGTGACCTGTACGTGACAGGTTGAATCGGGCAAAGGGCTCTTGACCGATATCTACCCTCTGGGTGATCTTCCTGTTACTGTGTGGCACTCAGTAACGGCAACGACGCCGTCACGACCAGGCGGGTCCCCGGCCTCGCCCCGGCCAGCGGGAGGTCTCGTGCAACGCCTGCGACGCATCAGACAGACGGCAGTTCTCGTGACGGCCATGACCGCGGCCTCCCTCAGCGCGGCGGCGCTGGTACCGGCGTCGGCCACGAACGCGGACACCGGACCGCGACCCGCCGCCGTCACCACAGCGGCACTGGCCGAACCCACACTCCCCAGCCCGGAGTCCGAGGTCAACGTCACCGGCACGCCCTTCACCGGCACCCGGCCCGACGGGACCGTGTACGGCCTGATCGACGCGCACAGCCACCTGTTCATGCAGGACGGCATGGGGGGAGCGGCTCTCTGCGGCAAGGTCTTCTCGGAGGACGGGATCGAGACGGCGCTGCGCGACTGCCTGTCGCACGAGCCGCACGGCCTCGGTGCCCTGCTGGAGAACCTCACCCGCGACGGCTCCCCCATCGGCACGCACGACACGACTGGCTGGCCCACCTTCGCCGACTGGCCGGCCCACGACTCCCTCACGCATCAGCAGATGTACTACCGCTGGGTCGAGCGGGCCTGGCGCGGTGGGCAGCGCGTGCTCGTCAACGACCTCGTCACCAACGGGCTCCTGTGCAGCATCAACCCGGGCACGCACCAGAGCTGTGACGAGATGACGGCGATCCGCCGCCAGGCGCAGGACACCTACGACCTGCAGGCGTACGTCGACGCTCAGTACGGCGGACCGGGCCGCGGCTGGTTCCGCATAGTGACCAGCAGCGAGGAGGCTCGGCAGGTGATCGAGGAGGGCAAGCTCGCCGTCGTGCTCGGCGTCGAGACGTCGGAGCCGTTCGGCTGCAAGCAGACCCTCCGGATTCCCAACTGCTCCCGGGCCGACATCGACGCGGGCCTCGACGAGCTGTACGACCTCGGCGTCCGCTCGATGTACCTGTGCCACAAGTTCGACAACGCGCTGTGCGGCGTGCGGTTCGACGAAGGGTCCATGGGCACGATCATCAACGCCGGCCAGTTCCTCTCCACCGGCACGTGGTGGGACGCGCGCTCCTGCCCCGCGGACCAGCCGCACGACCACAATCCAGGCAACGGCGAGCTCCCGCCCGCACTGGAGGACGACCTCCCGCCTGTCCTGCCCCTCTACCCGCCGGGGACACTCTGCAACACGCACGGCCTGAGCGGGCTCGGTGCCTACGCCGTCCGCGGTCTGGTCGAGCGGAATATGATGGTCGAGATCGACCACATGAGCGCGAAGGCCGCCGACCAGACGCTCGACATCCTCGAGGAGACCGACTACCCCGGTGTCCTGTCGACGCACTCCTGGATGGACGAGCGCTACCTCGACCGCCTCTACGACCTCGGCGGGTTCGCCACGATCTACGGGCACGCCGCGCACGAGTTCGTCGAGGAATACAACCGCACCGCGCCCGTACGCGACAGGTACGGCGCGGGGATCGGGTTCGGTTTCGACATGAACGGGTTCGGCGGCACGCCGCCGCCCCGGGCGGACGTCGCAGCGAACTCCGTCACCTACCCGTTCCGGTCCTTCGACGGCGGCACGCTCCTCGACCGGCAGACCACCGGTCAGCGCACCTGGGACGTCAACGTCGACGGCGTCGCGCACTACGGCCTGGTGCCCGACTACGTCGAGGACCTGCGCCTCGTGGGCGGCCAGGACCTCATCGACGACCTGGCCCGCGGCCCGGAGAGCTACCTGACGACGTGGGCGGGAGCCGAGGCGGCCCCGCCGAGGTAGAACTGCAGCGAAGTAGAACCGCAGCGCGTGCTGCGGTTCTACCTCGCCAGAGTTCTACCTCGCTGCAGTTCTACCTCGCTGCAGTTCTACCTCGCTGCAGTTCTACCTCGGCGCGCTCGTGTGGAACTTGCCCTGGGCGGCCAGCAGGCCCTCGGTGACCAGCAGCTCGACGGCGTCCGCGGCGTCGTCCACCAGGATCGGGAGGTCCTTCTTCTCCGTGCCGGAGAAGTCCCTGAGCACGTGGTCAGCCGTGTCCATGCGGCCCGGCGGGCGGCCGACGCCGACCCGGACCCGGTAGTAGTCCTTGGTCCCGAGCGCCTTGGTGGTGTCGCGCAGCCCGTTGTGGCCACCCTCGCCGCCGCCGATCTTCAGCTTGATCGTGTCGAAGGGGATGTCCACCTCGTCGTGCACCATGACCACCTGGTCGGGGTCGACGTCGTAGTACTTGGCGAGCGCGCTGACCGGGCCGCCCGAGACGTTCATGTACGTGGTCGGCTTGGCCAGGATCACGCGTGGCCCGGGCGCACCGCCCGGCAGAACACCGAGCCGTCCCTCGGCGACGACAGCCTGCGCCCGCGGGTGCTTGGAGAAGCGAGCGCCGGTGCGCTCGGCGAGCAGGTCCAGCACCATCTGACCCACGTTGTGCCGGTTGCCGGCGTACTTCGGTCCGGGGTTGCCGAGCCCGACGACGAGCCAAGCCCGGTCACTCATATCGCGTTTCCCTTACACGTCGGGTGAGCGGTCGGCAGACCGTCAGGTGATCGGCAGCTGGAGCTACCGATCACCTGACGATCTGCCGACTACTCGGGGTACAGAGAGGGTCAGCTCTCCGAGGACGCCTCGGCGGGCGACTCGGCGGACGCTGCCGACTCCTCCTCCGGGCTGGCCTCGCCGCGCGGCTCGGTGACGAGCACGACGACGGCCTTGGGGTCGGTGAGCAGGGTCGAACCCTCCGGGAGCGTGACCTCGTCGGCGTGGATCTGCGAGCCGGACTCGAGGCCCTCGATGGAGACCTCGACGGACTCCGGCAGGTGCGTGGCCTCGGCCTCGACCGACAGCGTCTGCTCCTCGACGAGGTGGATGGTGCCGGGGGCCGACTCGCCCACGATGTTCACGGAGATGTCGACGGTGATCTTCTCGCCGGCGCGCACGACCTGCAGGTCGATGTGCTCGATGACGTTGCGGACCGGGTCGCGCTGGACGTCCTTGGCGACGGCCAGCTGACCCTTGCCGTCCACCTCGATGTTGAGCAGCACGTTGGTCTGACGCAGCGCCAGCATGGACTCGTGGCCCGGCAGCGTCACGTGCACGGGGTCGCCGCCGTGCCCGTACAGGACGGCGGGAATCTTGTTGTCACGGCGGATGCGGCGGGCCGCGCCCTTGCCGAACTCGGTACGGGCCTCGGCGGCGAGCTTGATCTCGGCCATGGGAATTCACTCCTGAAATGTCTGTGGGTGCAACTCGATGGGGCGGCTGCGTCGGCGCGGGACACGTGACGGGCGCGGAGCGGGCACGTGGGACGGAGTGCTGGAGGGAACTCCACCCAGGGGCCGCCGACGGCCGCCCAGTCGATCACGGACGCCGGCCGAGTGCTTGCGGGATCGAGTCCCGCCGCGGCCGTCAAGCGTCCCTCGCCGAGGCAACCTGACTACTGTACCCGCTCGTCGGCCCGGTCCGCACCGACGGGCGGTGTGACGCCGATCGTCGGCTGCGTACGGCGCGGCTTGTAGACCACCTGGACATGAAAGACGAACCGCAGCAGGAACGCCACGACGAGCGTGATGGCCTGCACGAGCACCGGCCACATGCCCGTGAACTCGACCAGCCACCACAGCACGGGCAGGCGGATCGTCGCCTCGGTGCCGTTGAACGCGAACGAGTGCGCGAACCTGGACCAGACGCCGCGGCCCTCGTTCCGCAGGTCGCGGAACACGAACCGCTCCTGCAGCCCGAAGTTGATGAGGATCGTCACGACGGCGGAGATCACCGCGCCCACCACGTAGTGCACGTGCAGCCCGGTCAGCGCCCACAGGATGAGGATGTTGAGCACGGCGCCGAAGCCGCCGATGATCGCGAATCGCGACATCCGCCCGAACCGCAGGGCCGCGAGCTGTTCCAGGTAGCGGAGCCCGGTCTTGAAGGTGGCCTTGGAGTGCCCGGCGTACCGCTCGCCGAACACGAACGGCTCCTCCCCCACGGCCAGCGTGTTGCGGGCGAGCAGCTCGAGCAGGATCTTGAAGCCGCGCGGGTGCAGCGCGTCCAGGTCCAGCCGGTCGACCCGGGTGGCGAAGAACCCGGTGAGCGGGTCCGTCACGTTGCGCAGGCGCACCGGGAACATCGATCGGGCCAGGAGCGCCGAGGCGATCGAGACGCCGTGCCGCCACCAGCCGTCGAGGCCGCCGGCGTCGCCGTCGCCGGTGTACCGGGAGGCGACCACGATGTCGAGGCCGGACTCCCGGCCACGCGTGACCAGCGCGGGCACGAGCTCCGGCGGGTGCTGCAGGTCGCCGTCCATGACGACCGCCCACTCGGTGGTCACGGTGCGCAGCCCGGCCACGACGGCGCCGCTGAGACCACCCTCGGGCTTCTCCCGGTGCAGCAGCCGCACTGGGACGGGCGCGGTGGCGGCCACCTCGCGAATCAGCTCCGGGGTGTCGTCGGTCGAGTCGTCGACGAAGAGGATCTCGGCCAGGCCGGGCGCCCCCACCGGCGCGGGGCCGCCCTCGGGTCCGGTCGGGACGCCGGGGGCGCGACCATCGTCGGGCAGCACCCCGAACGCGGCACACAGCCGCTCGGTGAGCGCCCGGACGTTGGGCCCCTCGTTGAACGTCGGGACCACGACGGTGACGGTCACTGACCCTCCCAAATCGATGTCAAGACACGGTCCTCCGTTGACCGGGTCTGAGTCAAGTGCCGTGTGCTACGCCGCAGACCAGCCGGGGATCAGGAGTTGCCGTCGAAGAGCGAGGTTACCGAACCGTCGGAGTGGACCTCGTTGATCGCCGAGGCGAGCAACGGCGCGATGGAGAGCACCTTGAGATTGGGGAACCGGCGGCCGTCCTCGATCGGGAGGGTATCGGTCACGACCACCTCGCGGGCCCCGCACTCGGTGAGCCGCTTCTGCGCCGGCCCGGACAGCACGCCGTGCGTCGCGGCGACCGTCACGGACTTGGCGCCGGCCGCCATGATGACCTTGACGGCCTCGGCGATGGTGCCGCCGGTGTCGATGAGGTCGTCCACGAGCACGCAGTCCCGCCCCTCGACGTCGCCCACCACACGGTTGGCGACGGACTGGTTGGGCCGCGTGACGTCGCGGGTCTTGTGCACGAAAGCCAGCGGGCCACCGCCCAGCTTGGACGCCCAGATCTCGGCGACGCGGATCCGGCCGGCGTCGGGCGAGACGACCGTGACGTTGTCGACGTCCACGCGGGTGCGCACGTAGTCGACGAGGATCGGCATCGCCCACAGGTGGTCCACCGGGCCGTCGAAGAAGCCCTGGATCTGCGCGGTGTGCAGGTCCACGCTCATCAGGCGGTCCGCGCCCGCCGTCTTGAACAGGTCGGCGATGAGGCGGGCCGAGATCGGCTCCCGGCCACGGCTCTTCTTGTCCTGGCGCGCGTAGCCGAAGAACGGCGCGACGACGGTCACGGAGTGCGCCGAGGCCCGCTTGGCGGCGTCGACCATGAGCAGCTGCTCCATGATCCACTGGTTGACCGGCATCGTGTGCGACTGCAGCAGGAACAGGTCCATGCCACGCACGGACTCACTGAAGCGCACGTAGGTCTCGCTGTTCGCGAAGTCGTACGCGGACACGCCGAGAAGGTCGATGCCCAGCTCCTTCGCGACGTTCTTCGCCAGCTCGGGGTGTGCCCGCCCGGCCGCGAGGACGAGCGGATGGCGGTTCGGGCCGGGAGCGGGGGCGGTGCTGGACATCAGTGGGACTTTCCTTCCTTGTCGGCCCCGGGGACAGGGGCCTGGTCGGCCGGCTCGGCCTGAGCGGCCGCGGCCTGCGGGGCCACGGGGGCCCCGGCGGCATTCTGCTCGGCGAGCTGCCGCTGCGCCTGGTCGCCGAGGCCGGAACCACCGTTGGCCTGCGCGGCGGCGTCGGCAGCGGCCGTTCCCGGCCGACGGCGGGCCACCCAGCCCTCGATGTTCCGCTGCTGCCCGGCCGTGACGCCGAGCGCGCCGGCCGGCACGTCGCGGCGGATCACGGACCCGGCGGCGGTGTACGCGCCGTCGCCCACCGTGACGGGGGCGACGAACATGTTGTCGGCACCCGTGCGGGCGTGCGAGCCGATCACCGTGCGGTGCTTGTGCACACCGTCGTAGTTCACGGTCACCGACGCGGCGCCGACGTTGGTGTGCTCACCGATCGTGGCGTCACCCACGTACGAGAGGTGCGGCACCTTGCTGCCCTCACCGATCTCGGCGTTCTTGGTCTCGACGAACGTGCCGATCTTGCCCTTGCGGCCCAGGCTGGTGCCGGGGCGCAGGTATGCGAACGGTCCGACCGTCGCACCCTCGCCGATGACGGCGAGCGAACCGTGCGTGCGGATCACCGTGGCGCCCACCCCCACCTCGACGTCGGCCAGCGTGGTGTCTGGGCCGATCGTGGCGCCGGTCGCGACCACGGTCGCGCCCTTGAGCTGCGTGTTCGGCAGGAGCGTGACGTCCGGAGCGAGCTCGACGTCGACGTCGATCCACGTGGTGGCCGGATCCTGCACGGTGACGCCCGCGCGCTGCCACTCCTCGACGATGCGGCGGTTCATCTCGCGCGCGAGGACGGAGAGGGCCACCCGGTCGTTGACACCCTCGACCAGCATCGGGTCGTCGGCGAGCAGCGCCCGCACGTGCAGGCCCTCGGCGCGCGCGAACGCGACGACGTCGGTCAGGTAGACCTCGCCCTGCGCGTTCTTGCTGTTCAGGCCGCCCAGGCCGCGGCGCAGCGTGGCGGCGTCGAACACGTAGACCGAGGAGTTGATCTCACGGATCTCGAGCTGGTCCGCGCTCGCGTCCTTGTGCTCGACGATCTCGAGCACGTCGCCCGTGTCCTTCTCGCGGATGATCCGGCCGTAGCCGGTGGCGTCGGTGACCTCGGTGGTGAGGATCGTGACGGCGTTGCCGTCGGCGTGGTGCGCCGCCAGGAGCTGGCCGAGCGTGGCTCCGTCGAGCAGCGGGACGTCGCCGGCCACCACGACGACCGGCCCGTCGACGCCGTCGCCCACGACCTCACCGTCCGCGATCCCGGCGGCGGCGGCGGCAGCCTGCGCCTTGGAGTCGAGCGCTGCCAGGGCGCACTGGACCGCGCGGCCCGTGCCCGGGATGTCGTCCTGGTCCACGAGGACCGCGCCGGAGTCGAGCTGTGCGACGGCCTCGGCGACCAGCTCGCGCTCGTGCCGCACGACCACGGCCACCTGCACCGGCTCCAGCTCACGAGCGGCCGCCAGCGCGTGCCCGACCATCGGCTTGCCGCCGAGCGGATGCAAGACCTTCGGCAACGCGGACTTCATGCGGGTGCCCTGGCCGGCGGCAAGAACGATGACTGCTGCCGGCTGAGGTGTCTCGGTCACGAGTGCTCCGATCGGTGGGTTCGTCAGATCCGGATGGCTCCGCCCCCAGGATTCGAACCTGGACTAAAGGCACCAAAAACCTCTGTGCTGCCGATTACACCAAGGCGGACCGGGCGCGCGGGGTCCCGTCATGACCCGAAGCGGGCGTGTGCCACCGTCGCACGTCCGTGAACAGTCTGCCAGGTCCTCGGGCATGCCCTTGCCCGTAGCGGCCGAGTCGTCAGCCACACCCGCTCATTCCGGCAGCCTGCTCCCGGACATGTCGGGAACGGCCATTCAGGCACAATGAACCCCATGGCCGCCGACAACCGACGTACCCACCGACCTCGCATGACGGCCAGTCAGCGTCGTGAGCAGCTGCTCGCCGTCAGCCGCGGACTGTTCGCAGGGAAAGGCTTCGAGGGCACGAGCGTGGAGGAGATCGCGGCACGCGCCGAGGTCTCCAAGCCCGTCGTGTACGAGCACTTCGGCGGCAAGGAGGGCATCTACGCAGTGGTGGTCGACCGCGAGGTGCAGGCGCTCACCACGGCCCTGACCGGCGCGCTCGGCTCCGGCGGACACCCCAAGGTCCTGCTGGAGCGCACCGCGCTCGCCCTGCTGGACTACATCGAATCGTCCGAGGACGGATTCCGGATCCTCGTCCGCGACTCCCCCGTCGCGCAGGCGACCGGGACGTTCTCGAGCCTGATCGGCGACGTCGCCACCCAGGTCGAGGCGATCCTCGAGCCCCAGTTCAGGTCGAACGGGCTCGAGAGCAAGGCCGCACCCCTCTACGCGCAGATGCTGGTCGGCATGATCGCGCTCACCGGCCAGTACTGGCTGGACGCACGCAGCCCCAAGAAGACCGAGGTGGCGGCCCACCTGGTCAACCTGGCGTGGAACGGCCTGCACAACATGGAAAAGAAGCCGGTGCTGACCAAGCTGTCGCGCTGAGTCCGTCATGCTGGGCCCCTCGCACTGAACCCGTCACGGCGGGTTATGGATCCACGCCACTGACGGCGCGTCAATATGGCCGGCGAAATGCCGGTCACTGGTGGAATGTCCGAAGCCGCGTGCCATTCCTGCGTAGAAGCAACAATGTGTGCGCGCAACGCAAAAGAACGAACACCCCCTGCGCGCTGCGCAGAGGGTGTTCGTTTAGCTGGGGATGTTTCAAACGCCGCCTCGCTGCTAAACGAGCGGCGTATTACCTGCTCAGAGACCCAGGAGGGCGCGGATCTGCGCCAGGGTGATGCCAAGAGAGTCGAGCAGGGTGGCGACGATGTCAACGACGGTCATGGTGCTATTCCTTCCGGAAAACGGGAATCACAGGATGATCACCTGCGAGCGGAACAGTGTTCGCGTTCCACACATTAAGCACACGACACGGACTCTGCAACGGGAATTGGATATTCCTCTTTAATGCGCGCCCAGTTTCACCCTGTGATAGTGGGGCAGAAATCGAGCAACGCAGCGCCATAAACCGGGCATATTCTTGAGCGCCCGTCAGTTGCGGTCTACGCTCCCTCGTGTGACGACCTCCACCCACCTTGCGACCGTCCGCGCGGACTACGACGAAATGGCTGACGCCTACACGGCGTTCATCGGCGAGGCGTTCGCCGGCGAGCCGCTGAACCACGTCATGGTCCAGGCCTTCGCCGACCTGGTCGGACAGGCGGGCGGCGGGCCGGTGGCCGACGTCGGCTGCGGACCGGGGCACGTGACGGCGTATCTCCGGGAGAGGGGCGTCGACGCTTTCGGCGTCGACCTCTCTCCCCAGCTCGTGGCAGCGGCCCGGGCGGCCAACCCGGGCATCCGGTTCGACGTCGGCGACATGGGCGCGCTCAGCGTGTCGCCGGGCAGCCTCGCCGGAGTGGTGGCGAACTACTCACTCATTCACACGCCGCCGGACGTGCTGCCCACGACGCTCGCCGAGCTGAGCCGCGTACTAGCCCCCGGCGGCTACATCCTGACTGCGTTCCAGGCACTGGACGGCAACGACGCGACGGCCGAGCCCTTCGACCACAAGGTGTCGCCCGCCTGGCGATACTCGCCCGACCACGTCATCGACCTGCTCGGGCAGACCGGCCTCCAGGAGGTCGCCCGCCTGGTGATCGCTCCGGCCGAAGACCCGGTGCGCGGCTTCCCGCAGGCACACCTTCTGGCTCGCAAGACTCGCGACTGACTCACCAGGCCGCGAGCAGCAGCTCCTCTACGGCGTCGGCGGTCACGGGCCGCGGGTTCGGGTAGGGATCGGCCGCGACCCGCTCGGCTACCTCGCGCAGGGCGGTGCGGGGCACGCCGAGTGCGCCGAGCGTCGTCGGCCCTTCGTGCTGCGCCGCGAGGGAGGCGACGGCGAGCGTCGGGTCGCCGTTCGCGACGCGCGCCAGGCGCGCCGCGGCGTCGGGCGCCGCGACCAGGTTGAATCGCATGACGTGCGCGAGGAGCAGGGCGTGCAGCTCCGCGTGCGGCAGCCCGAAGGTTCCGCCGAGCACGTGCGCGAGCTGGTGGTGCAGGCCCATCTGCGCCTGTGCGAGGCACGCACCCGCCAGCCACGCGGCCTCCTGCAGCCGCGCGCGGGCGACGACGTCGGACGGGCGGTCCAGCACGACCGGCAGCGCCGTGAGGATGCCGTCGGCAGACTCGACGCCGTACGCCCGCGTCGCCGCGCTCGCGCCGGAGTCCCACAGCGCCTCGACGGCGTGCGCCAGTGCGTTGAGGGCCGAGGTCAGCGTCAGGCCGCGGGGCATGGACAGCGTGAGCTCCGGGTCGTAGACGACCGTGCCCGGCGCGAAGGCCGGGTCGCGCCGCGTCGTCTTGACGCCGTCCTCGGTCTCCCCGAGCACCGGCGTCGCCTCGGAGCCGGCATAGGTGGTGGGCACCGCCACCTGCGGCATGCCGGTCCGGATCGCGAGCGCCTTCGACAGCCCGATCGCCGAGCCGCCGCCGATCGCCACTATGGCGTCCGCCCGGACCTGGCCGGCCAGGGCGAGCGCCTCGGCCGTCACCTCGACCGGCGTGTGCTGGACCGGCCGGCCGAAGGTCGCGGCATACCGTTCCCCCAGGGCTGTGGCCAGGTCCTCGGCGACACCGGCCGACGACGGCGCGGCCACCACCAGCACCCGCTGCGACCCTAGCCGCTCTACCTCGTCCGGCACGAGGACCCGTGCGCCCGCGCCCTGCAGCACTCGTCCGGCATACACCTGGTGCACCCTGATATCAGTTCCCACGAGGCCTGAGCCTACGGTCGCCACGGCCACTCCGACCACGGGTTACGTCGAGCCCACCCGCTATCGAGATTCTTGACGTCGAGACATCCGGTAGCCTCTCGCCATGGAGCACACAGGTCCCGCCGACGAGGTAGACCGCATCGTCGCCGCGTGGCGACACGTGCGCCCGGACCTCGAGCTCGAACCCCTCACGGTGTTCAGCCGCGTGTCCCGCCTGGCCCGGCACCTCGATCTCGCGCGCCGCACCGCTTTCGCCCGGCACAGCCTCGAGACCTGGGAGTTCGACGTGCTCTCCGCGCTCCGGCGCGCGGGCGAGCCGTACCGCCTGTCGCCCGGGACGCTCGTCACGCAGACGCTGGTCACCAGCGGCACCATGACGAACCGGATCGACCGACTGGAGTCGCGCGGGTTCGTGCAGCGGCACCGCTCCCCCGACGACCGCCGCGGGGTCCTGGTCCAGCTCACCGAGGAGGGCCTGGCACGGGTCGACGCCGCGATGAGCGACCTGCTCGACATCGAGGCCAAGGTGCTCACGGCCCTGTCCCCCACGGAGCGGCCGCAGCTCGCGGCGCTGCTGCGCACGGTGACCGCCCAGTTCGACGAGTAGCTCGGGCGGACAGCTCCGGCGAGCGCCGATGTAGCAGGATCGTCGCATGCCCCACGATCACCTCATGCGCATCCACAGCCCGGAGTTCCAGGCCATGGCGGAACGGGTCCTGCGTGCCACCGAGCTCACATCCCGCCTGAACGTCCTGCCGTTCGAGGACGAGACCGCCAAGGCTGAGCTGTTCGAGCAGCTCCTCGGCAAGCCGCTGCCGGAGCGAGTCACGATCTACCCGCCGTTCTACACGGACCACGGCCTCAACCTGGACCTCGCGGAGCGGGTGTTCATCAACCAGAACTGCACGTTCCTGGACTACGCCGGCATCCGGATCGCCGAGCGCGTCATGATCGGGCCCAGGGTCACGTTCATCACCATGAGCCACCCGGTCGATCCGGGGGCACGCCGCGAGTGGCTGAGCGGCGGACCCATCGACGTGGCCGAGAACGCGTGGATCGGCGCGGGCGCCACGATCCTGCCCGGCGTCAGCATCGGCCGGGACGCCGTGGTCGCGGCCGGCGCCGTCGTGGCCGACGACGTCCCGCCTGCGAGCCTGGTGACCGGCGGCAAGGCAACCCTGCACCGGCAGTGGTGAGAGGCTGACCGGGCTCAGTGGCTCCGGCTGACCATGACCTTCTCACGGCCGAGCTGGTCGGGCAGGAAGAACAGGTCGTCGGCGTCGGCGACGTACAGCGGCAGCTCGCCCAGCTTCGCCGGCACGCCGTCGGCGTCGGTGACGGTCAGCTCGACATGGTCGGCCGAGCTCTTCGAGTCGTACTTCCAGGTGCCCTCGATCTCGGCGGGCACCTCGTCGATCCCGCCCTCGGCCACGTTCTCCAGCACCTCGTCCGGGACCCCGACCGCCGTGAACGTCCGGTCCTCGCCGAGCGCGACGATCGTCGCGGCGCCGTCACCCACGTAGGAACCCACGAACTCGGGCTCGGTGTAGTCGAGCTTTCCGATATCGAAACCGCACCCCGACAGCATGAGTACGCCGACGAGTGCTCCCACGCCTCGGAAGACCTGCCGCTGGTTCATTCGACACCTCAGTTGTTCCGGACCGGCTGACCGGTCGCCCAATCTAACGGGAAAGCCGCAATACCTCCTGGGGAGCGGAGATGACGATCGGCACACCATGTGGTGAAGCGATGGACGCCCGACGCAACCAACTGCCCTCGTCACGCACAATGACGGCATCATGAGCAACATCCGCGCAGCGGCGGGCGGCTCCGCGCTGCTCGTCGCAGTCCTCGTCTTCGCGCTGAACCTACGCACCCCCATCACATCCCTCCCTCCGGTGCTGGCCGACGCCGCGACCGGTCTCGGCCTGGACCAGACCCTGACCGGCCTGCTCGTGGGCATCCCGGCACTCTGCTTCAGCGTGGTGGCGCCGGCGGCGTCGACGCTGATCGCCCGGATCGGGCCGTACGCGGCGGTCACGGTGGCGCTGGTGGGAGTGATCGCGGGCACGCTCATCCGGTCAGCGGGCTCCGGCACGGTCGGCGTGGTGGCGGCCTTCACGGGTACCGTCGTGCTCGGCGCCGCGATCACGGTGGGCAACGTGGTGGTTCCGGTCATCATCGCGCGCGATTTCCCGGCCCGGACGGCGCTGGCGACGGGCCTGTACTCGTCGGTGATGAACCTCGGGTCGGTGTTCGCGACCTCGCTCACCGCGCCGTTCGCGGCCCTGCTGGGCTGGCAGGGCGCCGTCGCCTCGTGGTCGCTCGTCGCGGTGGTGGCACTGGCCGTCTGGCTCATCACCACCCGCCGCCTGTCAGACCCACAGGTCACTCGGGTGACCCCTGCGTCTGACATATCGCTGCACGACGGCGTGGCCGGTGCCGCACGCGCCGAGCGGCCGGATGAGACGTGGGGCGGCGTGCTGCGCCGTCCGATCACCTGGGTGCTGTCGGTGGCGTTCGCCGGTCAGTCGTTCTCGTACTTCGCGGTCACAGGCTGGCTCCCGGAGCTGCTGCGCGACCTGCTCGATGTCTCCGTGACCACGGCGGGCAACGCGGCGGCGCCGTTCCAGGGCCTCGCGATCGCGGGCAGCGTGCTGGTCCCGCTCGTGCTGGCCGCCCGGGTGCCGATGCGCGCCGCCGCGATCGCCATGGGCCTGCTGTGGGCCGGGCTTCCGGCGGGCCTGCTGCTCGCACCGGAGTGGTGGCTGCTGTGGGTGAGCCTCGCGGGGATCGCGCAGGGCGGGAACTTCGTCGTGATCTTCACCATCGTCGCGCAGCGGTGCCGCACCGTCGCCCAGACCCGCCGGACGGTGGCGACCGTCCAGACGTTCGGTTATGCCGTGGCCGCGACGGCGCCCGCCGTGATCGGCGCGGTGCACGCGGCGTCGGGCGGATGGACCGCGGCGCTCCTGGTGATGTTCGGGTCCACGCTGGCGCTCGGGTCAGCGGAGCTGATCGCGACGCGACGCCCCAGGTACATCCGGTAACAGGAACTTTTCCATACGCATTGAAACGCAACAGGATCATTGCCTACGTTGCCTGCATGACGACACATCTTGAGCCCACCGCAGTGCTCCCCACCCTTCGCGAGCACCTCCTGGTCGACGGGTTCGACCTGGTCCTCGACCTCACCCGGTCGCACGGCTCCACGCTCGTCGACGCCCGTGACGGGCGCGAGTGGCTCGACCTGTTCACGTTCTTCGCCTCCTCACCGCTCGGCATGAACCACCCCGCCCTGGCCGACGACGCCGCGTTCCGCGAGGAGCTCGCCACCGCCGCGATCAACAAGCCGTCCAACTCCGACATCTACACGGTCGAGATGGCGCGCTTCGCCGACACCTTCGCGCGCGTGCTCGGCGACCCCGCCCTGCCGCACCTGTTCTTCATCGACGGCGGCGCGCTCGCCGTCGAGAACGCGCTCAAGGTCGCGTTCGACTGGAAGTCCCGCCACAACGAGGCGAACGGCCGCTCCCCCGAGCTCGGCACCCAGGTGATGCACCTGGAGCACGCGTTCCACGGCCGTTCCGGATACACGATGTCGCTCACGAACACCGAACCCGGCAAGGTGGCCCGGTTCCCCAAGTTCCACTGGCCGCGCATCCCCTCGCCGTACATCGCGGAGGGCAAGGACATGGACGCGGCCGAGGCGGCGGCGCTCGGGGCCGCCCGCGCGGCGTTCGAGGCCAACCCGCACGACATCGCGGCGTTCATCATGGAGCCCATCCAGGGTGAGGGCGGCGACCACCACTTCCGCCCCTCGTTCCTGGCAGGTATGCAGGCGCTGTGCCGGGAGTTCGACGCGCTGTTCATCCTGGACGAGGTCCAGACCGGCGCGGGCATCACCGGCACCACGTGGGCCTACCAGCAGCTCGGCGTCACGCCCGATGTCGTCGCCTTCGGCAAGAAGACGCAGGTCTGCGGCATCATGGCCGGCGGCCGCGTCGACGAGGTGCCGGACAACGCGTTCGCCGTCTCGTCGCGCATCAACTCCACCTGGGGCGGCAACCTCACCGACATGGTGCGCTCGCGCCGGATCCTCGAGACCTACGAGGCCGAGGGCCTGGTCGACCGGGCCCGCACCATGGGCAAGCGGCTCCAGGACGCGCTCACCGAACTGGCCACCCGGCACGACGGCGTGACCGACGTCCGCGGCAAGGGCCTCATGTGCGCGCTGACGCTGCCGTCGCGGGAGGTGCGCGACAGGGTGCTGTCCGCGCTCACCGAGCGGAGCGTGCTGCTGCTGGGCTGCGGTGAGCGTTCGGTCCGGTTCCGCCCGGCGCTGACGGTCCCGGCCGAGGCCCTGGAGGCCGGCGTCCGAGCCCTGGACGAGGTCCTGACGCAAACCCTCTGACCCACCCCTTGTTGTGGGCGGGATCGTTGCGACCACGCGCCCGTTTTAGGCGCAACGATCCCGCCCACAACAAGGAAGGAGTTACTCGTCGTTGGCGGCGACGCTGTCCGCGATGCGGATCAGTTCCGCCACCGTGGGCCCCGCGCTCCCCGTCGGTGTGCGGCCGATGATGCCGAGCAGCAGGTACGAGCCCGCGTCGTCGGTCCATTCGACGCGCACCGGGCCGTACCCGTTGTTGTCGACGCGGGTGACCCGCGCCTCGCGGCCCGATTCCGTGAGCTCCTCCCACTCGACGGTCACGTTGTCGCCGGACAGCTCGTCGGACAGCTCCGCCGAGCCCGCGTACGCCACGTAGGTGATGGTCGACGCCGGGTGGTAGGCACCCGCGCGGACCTCCTCCTCGGGCCAGGCCAGGCCGGGGTCACCACGGAACGTCTCCGCGTTCTCGGCCCCGTCGAGAAGGTAGATGACCCAGGTGCCGAGGTGGTCCTCCGCCGTCGTGCGGCCGATCCCCGCCGAGATGTCGGCGGGGCACTCGGCGACGGCGCGCCGGACCTCCTCGGGCACCCAGTGCGGCTGGCGCAGGTTCTCGGCGCAGGACCCGGCGGTGAGCGCGGTGGCATCGGCGGGGGTGACGACGGGCTCGTCCTCCCTCGCCCCGAGCACCAGCGTGACCACGATGATGATGATCGCGCCGAGCAGTGTGATGGCCCCGCCGAGGAGCCATTCCGGCCGGATCCTGGGCTCTTCGATGGTGGTGACCACGTCAGCCCTCGCACTCGATCTCGGTGACGGCGTCTCGGGAGAGAGCGATGACCTCGTTGGACGCGACCGGGCTGCGGGCCACCCCCGGCGGCACGAAGGAGCCCCAGTCGCAGTCGTTCTCAGCGAAGTACGTGTCGCGCACGCCGCCCGCGGCGGTGTAACGGACGCGGTGGTCCGGTCCCCGGCAGTCGAACTCCGGGTCGCACACGGAGACCACCAGCGCACGCATGGTGACCCACGTACCGGTGTCGACGCAGCCGTTGACCGGCAGGCCGTTGTACGCCTGGAACGCCTTGGTCGCGACGTCCGACTCCGTGTCCCACGACCCGTCCACGGGTTCGAGCCCGGTGCCGGCCCACAGCACGTTCTGGGCGGCGACCACCGCCCCGCCGGACGTCGCGCCGCACTCGCCGACCGGGTCGTTGGACACCCACATCGCGCTCGAGTTCACCGCCTGCACGATGGCGGCGATGATCAGGGCCGCGGCCACGGTGCCACCGCCCGCCTGCAGCCAGGTTCGGGTGGTGGGCATTCCCTCGGCGCTCCTTCGTCTGCCCGACGCCGGCGCCGGGCGATGTACTGGCGAGCGCGAGCGTAACAATCCGCCCTTACAAGACGGAAGCGACGCACCGGACTAAACGCGAGCCGGCGTATACCCACCAAGCCCAACTGACTCACGTTCACCAGGCCGGGGACGACCATGGTCGGGTCGACTACGGTCGTCCTCAGCCTGCTGAACCTGGATCAGCAGTGGCAACGGCCAGAGCCGCGCTCATCACCGCGTCGTGTGGGCGCCGCCGTTGACGTGCAGCGTCTGGCCGGTGACGTGCCGGGCGCCCGGTGAGGCGAGGAAGGTGACCAGGGAGGCGACGTCGTCGGGCAGGCCGGGGCGCCCGTCGTGCGTGGCCGCGATCAGGCGGTCGCGACGCTGCTCGGTGAGGCGGTCCTTGAAGTACCCGGTGTCGGCGATGTAGCCGGGAGCGACGCAGTTCGCGGTGATGCCGCGCGGGCCGACCGTCGCGGACAGCCCGGCGGTCCACGCCTGAACCGCCGCCTTGGCGACGCCGTACGACGTGCCCGCGTACTCGGCACCGATCGAGCCGACCGTGACGATCGCGCCGCCCGCGGGCATGCCCTCCAGAGCGGCGGTCACGACCAGCACGGTGCTGAGCAGGTTCGCCTCGATGTTGGCGCGCCAACCCTCAGCCACCTCGGCAAGATCGGCCGACTCGGCAGAGCTGGTTACTTTGCCGAGGCCGGCCGAAGTCCGGGCGAAGTCCGTGTTGCCGCCCGCCATGGCCACCAGCACGTCGACAGGCGCGTCGAGCTGCGCCATGAGCGCCGCCGCGTGGGAACGTGAGCTGCCGGGCGTTCCGGTGTCGTCGATCGGCGTGATCACGCCGCTGTGGCGCGTCGCGAAAACTCTCGCGGACGACCGGCGCCGGACCCTGCACCGCATCGGGATCGACCCCGCGACGCTCGACCTGCTCAGCACCCTGCGACGTTCGGGTCGGCCCTGGTCGCTGACGACGCGGCAGCTCGCGGCGCAGACGCTCGTCACGGCAGGCGCCATCTCGCAGCGGGTCGCGCGGGCGGAACGTGACGGGCTGGTCGTGCGGGCGCCGTCCGACCCTTCGACGGGCTCAGGACGGCAGGCCGTCTCCGTGACGCTGACCGCCGCCGGACACACGCTCGTCGAACGGGCCGTGCGCGAGCTTCTCACGCACGAGGAGCAGCTCCTCGCCGAGCTGCCGGCGCCGGACCGCCTCGCACTGGCCGAGCTGCTCGGCCGGCTCGGCACAGCGCTGAGCAGCAAGATTTCAGATGGGTGAAAGTGAGCAGCGTCCGCATGCGCGACAGGACGCGAAAGGTAATCTCGGCGGCATGCTGCGGCCTTTGACCAGCCCGCCGCGACTGCGCCCCGGCGACACCGTGGCCGTCGTCGCCCCGTCCGGTCCGGTACCCGCCGAGCGGCTCGACATCGGCGTCGCCCATCTGCGCGAGTGGGGCCTGGACGTACAGGTGATGCCGCACGTCCAGGACACGCACCCCCGCCACGAGTACCTGGCCGGTTCCGACCTGGCGCGCGCCGCCGACTTCCAGGAGGCCTGGCTCGATCCCGACGTCCGCGCGGTCATCGTGGCGCGTGGCGGGTACGGGACGGCGCGGATGGTCGACCTCGTCGACTGGGACGCGCTCGCCGCCACCGACCCCAAGGTGCTGGTCGGGTACAGCGACTGCACGGTGCTGCACCAGGCCGTCGCCGTGCATCTCGGGCTGGTGTCGCTGCACGGGCCGATGTCGGGAACCGTGTCGTTCCTCAAGTCCGAGGCGGCCCGCGAGCATCTGCGGCGCACCCTGTTCGAGCCGGAGGCCGCGCAGACGATCACGGGTCCGCGGGCACACACGCTGGTGGGCGGCACTGCCCGCGGCATCACGACCGGCGGCTGCGTATCGCTCCTGACGACCTCCATCGGCGTCGGCACGACGCCGTCCGCGGCCGGCGGGTTAGTCCTGCTGGAGGACGTCGACGAGCGGGCCTACCGCATCGACTCGTTCCTCACGCACCTGCTGCGCTCGGGCTGGTTCGACGGCGTGCTCGGCATCGTGCTGGGCTCGTGGCAGGACTGCGACCCGGTCGAGCCCGTGATCATGGACCTGCTGGGGCCGCTCGGCATCCCGATCCTCGGCGAGCTCGGGTTCGGTCACGGGCCTGACCCGGTCACGGTGCCGCTGGGCGTGTCGGCCGAGCTGGACGCCGATGCCGGCACGCTCAGGCTGGACCATCCGGCCCTGGCGCGGCGCTAGGCCCGCGAGGGATCGGGCTCGGTCGTCTGGCCCTCGAAGTAGGTCTGCAGCACCACGGTGGTCCGCGTCGAGACCTTCGCCGTGCGGCGGATCCGCCCCAGCAGCTCCTCCAGGGCCCGCGGCGACGCCACGCGTGCGGTGAGCAGGTAGTTCGCGTTGCCCGCCACGGAGTAGCAGGACTCGATCCCGGCCATCCCGCGCAGGCGTTCGGGCGCGTCGTCCTCCTGCGCCTGGTCCAGTGGCGTGATCTCGATGAACGCCGAGAGCGGCAGCCCTACCGCCTCCGGGTTCACCACCGCCCGGTAGCCCGTGATGACGCCGCGCGCCTCGAGTTTTCGCACCCGCACCTGCACCGCGGACAAGGACAGGCCCGAGATCTCGGACAGCACCGACAGCGTGGTGCGGCCGTCCTTGCGCAGCGCGTCGACGAGCGCTCGGTCGATCCCGTCGAGCGGTCCCAGATCGTTGTCGGTCATCCCGCCACCTCCGCTGCTTCCAACCACGCCGCCTCGAGCTCGTCACGCTCGTTCGCCAGGTCGCGGAGCTCCGCGTCCAGCTTGGCGACAGCCTGGTAGTCAGTTGCCTGCTGTGCGATTGTTTCGTGCAGCTCGGCCTCCTTCTCGGCAATCTTCGCAAGACGACGCTCGATTCGGGAAGCCTCCTTCTGTGCGGCGCGGATATCGCGCTGCGAAGGTTCGCCGCCCGCGGCGCCGCCCGACGCCGGAGCCGCGCCCGACGTCGGCCCACCGGGGGCCGAACCTCGCCCGGCCGAATCGGCACCGACGCCCGCGGGAGTGCCCGACGCCGAGGCGCCCGCGGCCTTCGCCGCCGCCCGCAGCCGCAGGTATTCCTCGACCCCGCCGGGCAGGTCGCGGATGGTCCCGTCGCCGAGCAGCGCCACCTGGCGGTCCGCGACCCGCTCCAGCAGGTACCGGTCGTGCGAGACCACGATCAGCGTCCCGAGCCAGCCGTCCAGCAGGTCCTCCACGGCGGCGAGGGTGTCGGTGTCGAGATCGTTGGTGGGCTCGTCGAGCAGCAGCACGTTGGGCTCGGCCACGAGCAGCCGCAGGAGCTGGAGCCGACGCCGCTCGCCGCCGGACAGATCCCGCACCGGCGTGTACGCGCGCTCCCGCGTGAAGCCGAGCTTCTCGGTGAGCTGCGCCGCGGTGAGCTCCTTGCCGTCGACGACGACCCGGCCCTTCTCCTGCTCGATCACCTCGACGGCCTTCAGGTTCCCGACCTCGTCCAGCTCGGCGACGTCCTGCGACAGCTCCCGCACGTGGATGGTCTTGCCGCGCTTGACCCGGCCCGAGTCCGGCTCCCGCCGGCCCGCGAGCAGCGCGAGCAGCGTCGTCTTGCCCGCGCCGTTGACGCCCACGACGCCGTACCGGTCGCCCGGGCCCAGGCGCCAGGTCACGTCGTCGAACAGGACCTTGCCCGGGACGGTCACGCTGACCGACTCCAGGTCCAGCACGTCCTTGCCCAGCCGCCGCGTCGCCATGCGCGTCAGCTCCATCGAGTCGCGCGGCGGCGGCTCGTCGTCGATCAGGGCAGAGGCGGCATCGAGCCGGAACTTGGGCTTGGACGTGCGGGCCGGCGCCCCGCGGCGCAGCCACGCGAGCTCCTTGCGCAGCAGGTTGTCCCGCTTCTCGGCGGCCGTCGCCGCCTGCCGCGCCCGCTCGGCGCGCGCCAGGATGTAGGCCGCGTAGCCGCCCTCGTACCCGTCGATGGCGCCCGTCCCATCACCCCGCACCTCCCACATGCGGGTGCAGACCTCGTCGAGGAACCAGCGGTCGTGGGTCACGACCACGAGCGCGCCGGTCGCGCCCGGCCGCCCGTAGCGCTCCCGCAGGTGGGCGGCGAGCCAGGCCACGCCCTCGACGTCGAGATGGTTGGTGGGCTCGTCGAGCAGCAGCACGTCCGGGTCCTGGACCAGGAGTGCCGCCAGCGCCACGCGACGGCGCTGCCCGCCCGAGAGCTTCGCGGCCGGAGCGTCCCAGGCGAGGTCGGCGAGCAGGCCGTCGTGCACCTCGCGGACCCGAGCCTCCGACGCCCAGACGTGCGTCTCGGCGTCGCCGTGCACGAGGTCGAGGACCGTGGAATCGTCGGCCAGCTCGTCGCGCTGGTCGAGCATGCCGAGGGTGGAGCCGCCCACCTTGGTGACCCGTCCGGCATCGGGCTGCGAAGTGCCCGCGAGGATGCGCAGCAGGGTCGACTTGCCGGCGCCGTTGGGGCCGACGACGCCGACGCGGTCGCCGTCGTCGAGCCCGAGGGAGACGTCTGCCAGGAGGGTGCGAGTACCGATGGTCAGCGCGATGCCGTCTGCGCCGAGAAGATGTGCCACCTCACAAGGGTAGTCGCGCGCTACGCTCACCCCGTCGACGGCGATGTGCCAGGAGGACTCCGCCGTCGACCTTGTACAAGACGACGCCGAGGAGCACCCACGTGGCCCAGTTCGACATGCCGTTGCCCGATCTCGAGAAGTATCTGCCCGAGATCGACGAGCCGGGCGACTTCGACGAGTTCTGGTCGGCGACCCTGACCGAGGCGCGCTCGTTCGACGAGGCGCCGGAGGTGGAGCGGATCGACGTCGGGCTGACCGAGATCCTGGTCGACGACGTCACGTTCCCCGGCTTCGGTGGCCACCCCGTCAAGGCGTGGCTGACCCGCCCGGCACACGCGGCGGGCGACCTGCCGGTGGTGGTCGAGTACCAGGGCTACGGCGGCGGGCGGGGTCTGCCGCACGAGCGGATCCACTGGGCGGCGGCCGGCTACGCGCACCTCATGATGGACACCCGCGGGCAGGGTTCGGGCTGGGGCGCCGGCGGCGCGACGCCGGATCCGGTGGGGTCGGGGCCGGCGTCGCCGGGGTTCATGACCCGCGGCGTGCTGGACCCGCACGACCACTACTACCGCCGCGTCTTCACGGACGGCGTCCGCGCCGTCGACGCGGCCCGTGCGATCCCGGGTATCGACCCGGCGCGCGTGGCGCTGAGCGGCGGCAGCCAGGGCGGCGGCATCACCATCGCGGTCGCGGGCCTGGTGCCCGACGTCGTCGCCGCGATGCCGGACGTGCCGTTCCTGAGCCACTTCCGCCGGGCGGTGTCGATCACGGACAGCCTCCCGTACGGCGAGATCACGAAGTACCTCTCGGTGTACCGCGACCCGTCGGTCGAGGCGCAGGTCTGGCGGACGTTCTCGTACCTGGACGCGGTGTCGTTCGCCCGCCGGGCCCGCGCGGCCGGGCTGTTCTCGGCGGCGCTCATGGATGCGACCTGCCCGCCGTCCACCGTGTACGCCGCGTTCAACAACTGGGCGCCGGGGCATGAGGAGACCGTCAAGGAGATCGACGTCTACCCGTACAACAACCACGAGGGCGGCGGCGACTACCGCTTCCCCCGCAAGCTCCAGTGGCTGGGCAAGATCATCTGACGCGCGACGGGAGCGTACCGGAAATTTACCCGATACCGACTGGCGGTACGCTCCCAGCGCACGCCCATCTTCCGGAGGTCTCCCCAGTGCCTGACTTCGACCTGCCGCCCATCACGGCCTTCTCGCCCTCACCGACGGTTCCGCCCACTGCCCCGGCCAGCGTCGAGCCGACCGACTTCGACCTGCCGCCCGTTGCCGTGACGCCAGCGGCTGCGCCCGCCACCGACGAGCCGATCGACTTCGACCTGTTCTGGTCGCAGACGCTGGCCGCTCACCGCGACATCGATGTCGCACCCGTGCTGACCGCCGCCTCCGCCCGGTCCAAGGACCTCACTGCCGAGGCCGTGACGTTCGCCGGGTTCGAGAGCCGCCCGGTGACCGGACGGCTCATCACGCCGGTCGGCGCCGGCGCGACCCTGCCCGGCCTGGTGGAGCTACGGTCTGCCGGTCGCGACGCCGGCCGTGACGTGGAGTGGCTCGCCCCCGGCGGGTTCGCACACCTCGTGGTCGAGCTGCCCCAGGACGACCTGGACGACCCGTACAACCGCGGCGTCTTCACCGACGCGGTCCGGTCGGTGCAAGCCCTGCGCACCCTCGCGAGGGTCGACCCGTCCCGCGTGGCGGTGCTCGGCACCGGCTCGGTGGCCGCGGCGGGCGTCGCCGCGGCCGGACTGCTGCCCGACCTCGCCTGCGCCATGGTCGAGGGCGACATCCCTGCCGCGCACAAGGACTCCCTGGTCGCGTTCGCCCGCCGGGCGAGCACCCCGCTGCAGCTCACACAGGGCGCTGGCGCCCAGGTGCTGCTCGAGGAGTGGGGTTTCAACGCCGCGCTGGCGCTGGCCGCGATGACGGGGTTGATCGAGCCCGTGGTGGAGTGCGTCGTGACCACCGAGAGCAACACGACCGTGCGACGCACCCGCTGGATCGCGGCGCACACGCACCTGAAGAACGTGTTCGTTCCCCAGGTCGCCTACTGACCCCTCTCCCCTCGGCGGGAGGGGTCAGCGGGTGATCGAGGTGACGATCTGGGTTCCCGGGGCCGGGCCGGTCGCGGTCCAGACCGCGTCGACGACGTCGGCGGCCGTCCACGCGGCGCCCAGCGCGAGCGCGTGCTGTCGCGAGCGGCCGAGCGCGGCGACGGTAGGCCCGGACCCGGACACGATCACGCCCAGCGCCCCGGCGTCGGTGGCGACGTCCAGCACCTCGGAGAGTTCCGGCCGCAGGTCCAGGGCCGGGGCCTCCAGGTCGTTGTGCAGCGCCTTGCCGAGCGCTACCGCGTCGCCGGCGCGCAGCGCGTGCATGAGCTCGGTGTCGTCGGCGGCGGGGGCCACGTCCGGCGTCGACGGGCCCGCCAGCTCGTCGAACCGGCGGTACACGCTGGGCGTCGAGAGGCCCTTGCGCTGCGTCGCGAAGCACCAGTGGAACTCGCCGCGCGTCATCGCCGGCGTCAGCAGATCGCCCCGCCCGGTGCCGGCGGCGGTGTGCCCCAGCAGCGAGAACGGCACGTCCGCCCCGAGCTCGGCGGCCATCTCGACCAGCTCCGGGCGCGGCACCCCGGCGTCCCACAACGCGTCGCACGCCACGAGCGTCGCGGCGGCGTCGGCGGACCCGCCCGCCATACCGCCCGCGACGGGCACGCCCTTGGTGATGTGCAGGCCGACGTCGGCGGCCAGCCCCGTGCGCTCGGCCAGCAGTGCCGCGGCGCGCCACGCGAGGTTGGTCTCGTCGGTCGGGACGACGTCCGCCTGCGGGCCCGAGACCGTGAGCGAGATGCCGGAGCCGGGCGCGACCTGGGTCGCGGTGACCTCCTCGAACAGGGACACGGCCTGGAAGATCGTCGCCAGCGGGTGGTAGCCGTCGGCGCCGACGGGTCCCACGCGCAGCGTGAGGTTGACCTTTCCGGGCGCGCGCACCCGGACGGACGGCGGCGGAGCCGCGGCGAGACGCGGGCTCACTCGCGCCCCTCCCCGTTGTCAGGGAGCTGCTCCGCTATGCGCGCGAACTGCTCGACCACCAGCGTCTCGCCGCGCGCACTCGGATCGACGCCGGCGGCACGGAGCGCCGTCTCGGCGGCGGCGCCCGAGCCGAACAGCGCGGACAGCGCGGCCCGCAGCGTCTTGCGGCGCTGCGCGAACGCGGCGTCGACGACGGCGAAGACCCGCTCGCGCGACGCCGTGGTCGACGGCGGCTCCCGGCGCTCCAGCTGGACGAGCGCCGAGTCGACGTTCGGGGCGGGCCAGAACACGTTGCGCCCGATGGTCCCCGCCCGGCGGGCCGACGCGTACCAGGCGGCCTTCACCGAGGGGATGCCGTAGATCTTGGAGCCCGGTACGGCGGCGATCCGGTCGGCCACCTCGGCCTGGACCATGACCAGCACGCGCTCCAGCGAGTCGAACCGCTGCAGCATGGTCAGCAGCACCGGGACCGCCACGTTGTACGGGAGGTTCGCGACGAGCGCCGTCGGCGGATCGCCGGGCAGGGTGGTGACGTCCATCGCGTCGGCGAGCACCACCTCGAAGTCCGAGTCCGGGAACCGCGCCTTCACGGTGCCGGCGATCTGGCCCGCGAGGACCGGGTCGATCTCGATGGCCACCACGGACGCGCCGGCCTCTACCAGGCCCAGGGTCAGCGATCCCAGCCCGGGCCCGACCTCGACGACCCGCTCCCCGGGCTTCAGCCCGGCGATGCGCACGATCTTGCGGACCGTGCCGCCGTCGTGCAGGAAGTTCTGGCCCAGGGTCTTCGTGGGCCGAACGCCCAAGCGCCCTGCCAGGTCGCGGATCTCCGCGGGACCGAGCAGGGCGCCTGAGGTTTCGTTCATGCAGGGGAGCCTAACCGGATCAGTACCAACCCACCGACTCCGAGTGGCCCCACGCACCGCACGGCGTGCCGTAACGGTCCGCGATGTAGCCGAGGCCCCACTCGATCTGGGTGGCCGGGTTGGTGGCCCAGTCCGAGCCCGCCGTGCTCATCTTGGAACCCGGCAGCGCCTGCGGGATGCCGTAGGCGCTCGACGTCGGGTTGGCCGCCTGGTAGTTCCAGCCGGACTCGCGCTCCCACAGGAGCTCGAGGCAGGTCCACTCCTCGCCGGTCCAGCCGCGGGCGGCGGCCATCTGCTGACCGATCTCCTTGACGGAGCCCGCCGGCACCGGGGCGCTGGGCTCCGGGGCGGTCTCGACGGAGGTCTCCACGACGGGCTCCTCCACCGGGCGCTCCTTGGTCCCCTCGACGATGACCCGGTCGACCGGCTTCTTCGTCACCTTCTCGGAGAGCTCCTTGCGGTGCACCACCTCGCCGTCGACCAGACGGTGCAGGACGATGCGGGTGCGGACACCCTGCCTGCCCTCGTTCCGGACCAGGTCGCCCTCGTCCACGTAGCGGTCGTCGTCCTGGACGGTCTTGGTGTCGAAGTCCAGGTCGAACCTCTGGGTGATCTTCTTGGTCTCGACGCGCTGCACCTGGATGGCGACGTCGGCGCCGGCCCGGTCGGCCGACCTGGCGGCCTTCTTGTCGATCGCCTTGTCCCGCGCCAGAGTGGCGACGGGGGCGACGCTCACGAGGTCGTCCTTGTCGAGCTCGACCTCGAGGCCGCCGAGCACGCTGTCCACGCTCGCCGAGTGGTCCTCGACCACGCGCGTCTTGCCGTCCGCCACGACGGCGACGGGTCCGTCGTCGTTCAGGCGGAGCGGGAGCGACGCGCGGTCGCCCGAGCGGGACGCCACCAGCGCGACGTCGCCACCACGCTCGGCAAGGGTGGTCAGGGCCTCGCTCGCGTCCGTGACGGTGACCCAGACGTCGCGCTCCCCCTTGCCGTCGGTCATGGTGACCTGGCGGGCGTAGCGGACGACGATCTCGTCCCCGTCGGAAAGCTTGGCATCGGCACCGGGGGCCACGAGGTCGCGGTCGCCCAGACGGACGTCCTGCGACTCGAGCATGCCCGCGACGGAGCCGGAGTAGGTGGTGATGGTCTTCGATGTGCCGTCGATGTCGAGCGTGACGGTCTTCTGCGCCTGCGCGAAGGCGACCGATCCGGACGCGACGATCGCGGCGGCCGAGAGGCCGGCGACGAGCGGCCAGCGACGGCGACGCTTCGAGGGGGCGGCCTGAGGTGCTACTGCCTCGGACGTTGAGTTGATGCTGGGGATGGAGCCAGAACTCTGCTGCTCAAAACGGGGGTTCACTCGTGTCCAGTCGTCGGACGTCCCGGGCACGGGCGGCGAGGCGGAAGTCCCGTTTGGGGCGGGAATTCCTACCACGATTCGGCCGAATTGGGCCTGGCGACTCTTGCGAGCCGTCGCGGTCTCGACCGGCCGATCCGGCGGTCTCACACTGCCCGCGAGGTTCCGCGGTCAGTGCCGCCCTGCCGCCGCCGGGGTGCTGTGGCTTACACCACATCGCACCCCCGCGCCAGCGAGGACAACCGAACGTAACTGATTTGTTATCGCTCGGCCAACCATCTCGGTGGGGTTGCCGCTGTGTTCTCGGTCACTCGTCCAGGACAGGCGTCCAAGTTCTCCGCGAGCCTCCGGTCGTGCCGGACGCCCAGATCGCTACGGTGACCTGGGCGTCCGACACGGCCCGGAGGTGGGGTCAGTACAGGCCGAGCGATGCGGAGCATGCGGGCCACTGGCCCCAGCCGGACTGCTGCTGGAGCGCTTGGGCGCGCATCGTCTGCTCGGCGGCCGAGGCATCCGACGGGAGGCCGGAGCCGCCCATCGCCTCCCAGGTCGGCAGCGAGAACTGGTAGAGCCCGTAGTAGCCGTTGCCGGTGTTGGTGGTGGGGTCACCGCCCGACTCGCACTCCGCGAGGGCGGCCCAGACGTCGCCGGTCACGACCGCCCCGTCGTCGGGCTCCGGTTCGGGCTCCGGTTCGGGCTCCGGTTCGGGCTCCACCGCCTCCAGCGACACGGGCTCCACCGCCTCCAGCGGTGCCGGAGCCGGCTCGGGCTCCGGCTCGGGGCGCGCCTTGGTGCCGTACATGACCACCTGGTCGACCGGCTTGCGCTTTACGGTCGAGGACAGCTTGTCCCTGTCCACGACCTTGCCGTCGACCCTGGTGACATCCCACGACGTGACACGCTTGCCCGCCACGCCCTCGGTCGCCAGGTATGGGTCGAGATCCTCGAAGCGGTCCGGGTCCTGAGCCGTGACCTTGTCGAACGGGAGCCGGGTCACGGTCCGCTCGACCGAGGTCTCGACCTTCTTGACGACGACGGTCAGCGTCGGCACACCCGGGTCGACCGTCGGCGAGCCTGCCGGCTGCCCGCGCTCGACGGTGACCCTGTCGTCCGCGTCGACCGTGACGTCGTAGTCGGCGAGCAGGTCGTCGAGCGCTGCTGCGCCGTCGGACACGCGCTGCGTCTTTCCGCCGACCACCAGGTTCACGGGGCTGTCGGCATCGAGCCGCATCGGGAGCGTGACGCGGCCGCCGGAGCGGGAGGGGACCAGGGCCACGTCGCCGGCCCGCCTGGAGAGCGTGGCAAGCGCCTGGTCGGCGTCGAGCGCGGTGACCCACGCGGTCCGACGCTCGCCGTCGGCCTGGACGGTGACGTGGTGGCCGTAGCGGACTACGACCATGCCACCGTCCCGGAGGGCACCGTCGACGCCGGGCGTCACAGCGTCCCGGCTGGTGACTTCGACGCCCTCGTCGACGAGGAGGTCGGCGACGTCGCCCTGGAAGGTCTCGACGGTCGTGACCTTGCCGTCCACGTCGAGCGTGATGCTCTTGTGGGCCGAGGCGTATGCCGTGATGCCGCCGGCACCGACCACGGCGACGGCCGCGGCCCCCGCGAGGAGGGCGGCCCGGCGGTGACGCCGGGGCGCCGAGGCGGACTGTGGAGGCGGCGGAGATGGAGGTGGTACGGCCGTCGGGGCGACTGCCGCTGCGGGCGGTGCGCCGGATGGAGGGCCGGCTGCGGCTGTCACTGCCGCGGGGAAGGCCTCGTCCGCCGACGGCGGTAGGCCGGAAAGCTCGGTGATGCCGACGCCGGCGTCGGCCTCAGGGTTGATGGGCAGATCACTGGGGATGCCCTGAGCTGGGTGGGGAGATGACACGCGGATCCAGTCCTGGCGCCTTCCGGGCACGGGGGCCGGGGCGACACGAGTCTCACGTGCCTCCCGCGCTGGGCGCGGGCCCGGCCAGCCGATCCGGCTTTCTCGGTGACCGTAACCCTGCTGTTATCAAATGCAAGCCTATTCGCCAATATGACTCGCGAAAGGCCAGGAAAATAGATCAATATCCCAAATGTCCAGGGTGAAAAATGGGCGGCTCAACTCCGCCTCCGCCCCGTGTCAGCACCTTCTGCCAGAGCTTGCGGCGGCCGGAACGGGGTCAGGACTGCGCCCTGGTCTTCTCGTCCGGCGACTCCACGTCGAGCTTGGAGTCGGGCGTCGAGTCGGGCGTCGGCGTCGAGTCCGGCTTCGGCTTCGCGTCGGTCTTGGAGTCAGGCTTCGGATCCGGCTTGGGTTCGGACTTCGGCTTCGGTTCCGGTTCGGGACGGGCCTTGGTGCCGTACATGGTCACCTCGTCGACCGGCCGCTCCGCGACCCAGGTGGACAGCTTCTCCTTGTGCACCACCTTGCCGTCGATCTTGGTGACGTCCCACGACGTGACGCGCTTGCCCACCACGCCCTCGGTCGCCAGGTACGGGCCCAGGTCCTCGTAGCGGTTCGGGTCCGCCGCCGTCACGCTCTCGAACGGCACCTCGGAGACGGTCTCCTCGATGGAGGTCTGGACCTCCCGGACGACGACGGCGACCGTGGGCGCACCCGGAGTGGTCGGATGCCTCCGCTCGACGGTGACCCTGTCGTCGGCGTCGACCCGCACTTCGTTCTCGGCGAGCAGCCGGTCGAGCGGCATCGCGCCGTCGGCGACCCGCCGAGCCTGCCCGCCGACCACCAGCTTCACCGGGCCGTCGACGTCGATCCGCATCGGGAGCGTCACGCTCCCGTCCGAGCGGGTCGGGAGGAGCAGCACGTCGTCGCCCTGCTTCGAGAGCTTCGTGAGCGCCTGGTCGGCGTCGAGTGCGGTGACCCACGCGGCGCGCTGTTCGCCGTCGACCCGCAGGGTGACCCGATGGCCGTAGCGGACGACGACCGTGTCCCCTTCGCGCAGGGCGCCGTCGACGGCGGGGGTCACGGCGTCTCGGCGGGAGACCTCGACGCCCTCGCCCGCCAGGAGGTCGGAGACGTCGCCCTCGAAGGTCTCGACGGTGGTGACCTCGCCGTCCACGTCGAGCGTGACGGTCTTGTGGGCGGCCGCGTAGGCCGCTACCCCGCCGGACCCGACCCCCGCCGCGGCCGCGCACACCCCGCCGTCGCCCGCGCCGGGCGGGGAGGGGACCACCGCCTCGACCTCCACGGCCGCCGGCTCCCCCCGCCGGTCGACGGCGGCCGGCGCGCTCCCCCGCCGAGCGCCCCCGACCCCCGCCAGGCGCGCCCG
>NZ_UWYY01000028.1 GCF_900608595.1 Promicromonospora panici
GATACTGACGGCGACGGCGCTCTTGCGCGGGCGGCGCGCCTGACAGGGCTGGACGCCGTCGTCGACTCGCTGCCCGAGGGCTGGGACACGCGCGTGGGACTCGGCGGTGTGGGGCTGTCCGTGGGGCAGCGCCAGCGCGTCGCGCTCACGTCCGCCCTGCTCGACGACGCCGCGGCCAAGCCCCTGGTGATCCTCGACGAACCGACCGCGCACCTCGACGCGCGAGGCGAGCAGGCGGTGCTCGACACCGTCCGGGCCTGGCGCGACGCCGGCCGGACCGTGCTGGTCGTCGCGCACCGGGCGTCCCTGCTCGGGCTCGCGGACCAGGTGATCGACGTCCGTGCCGCGGCGGACGACGGATCGATCCCCGTGGAACCTGCGGCTGCCCGGGAGGCGCGATGACCAGCGCGACGCAGCAGCTCGCCCGGGAGGCACGCCGCGATCCGCTGCGGCGCGTCCTGCCCCTGCTGGAGGTGCGCCCGGCCAAGGTGGCCGCCGCGATCGGGCTCGGCGTCCTGGCGCTGGCCTGCGCGATCGGCCTCGCCGCCGTCGCCGCCTGGCTCGTCGCGCGGGCGTCGCAGATGCCGCCGGTGCTCACCCTCTCCGTGGCCGTCGTGTCGGTGCGGGCCTTCGGGATCGGGCGCGGCGTGCTGCGCTACTGCGAGCGCCTGGCCTCGCACGACGTCGCCCTGCGGGGCATGGCGGCCCTGCGCGCCAACCTGTACGAGCGGCTCGCGGCCGACGACCGCCCGGTCACGGTGCGGCGGGGCGAGCTCCTGGCGCGGATCAGCCAGGACGTGGACGACGTCGGCGATGTGGTGGTCCGCGCGATCGTGCCCGCGGGTGTCGCCGTGGTGACATCGCTCGGCTCGGTGATCCTGCTGGGCGTGCTGCTGCCGGCCGCCGGGACAGCGCTGGCGTTCTGCCTGGTGCTGGCGGCGATCGTGACGCCGTGGCTCGCGGCGCGCGCGGCGGCCCGGACCGAGGCGCGGGGTGCCGCCGCCCGGGGCGAGGTGACCGCGCTTTCCCTGGAGATCCTGGAGGAGGCTGCGCCGCTGCGGGTCTCGGGCCGGTTCGGCGCGCGGCTGGCCGATCTCGACGCGGCGGACGCGCGCCTGTCCGCCGTCGCCGACGACGGCGCCCGCACCTCCGGGCTCGCCGCCGCGCTGGGGGCGCTGGCGCAGGGCCTCGCCGTGCTCGCGTCGCTCGCGCTCGGGATCCCGGCGGCGCTGTCGGGCTCGCTGTCCGTGGAGGCGCTGTCGGTGGTGGTGCTGACACCGCTGGCCGTGTTCGAGGCGACCGCCGGGCTGCCCGCGGCGGCGATCCAGCTGCACCGGTCGCGCGAGGCGGCGCGCCGGCTGCTGGACCTGCTGCCGCCGGAGGTGCCTGGCACTCCGCCACCCGCGTCCGGCGAGCTGTCAGACGCACAGGTCACCCGGGTGACCTCAGCGTCTGACACGTCCGGGGAGGCCGGCGCGCTGCTCGTGCTCGACGATGTCGCGGCCGGCTGGCCCGGCGCCGGCGGCGTGCCGCGCACCGCCGTCGAAGGGGTGTCGCTCGCGCTGCGGCCGGGGTCGGTCGTGGCGCTGGCCGGGCCGTCCGGCGTCGGGAAGACGACGCTGCTGATGACGGCGGGGCTGATCCCGCCGGTCGCGGGGACGGTGTCCGCCCGGTCGGCAGAGGGGCGGTCGGCGGAAGCGCGGTCGGCAGAAGGTCAGGGGGTCGGCATTCCGAGCTACCGATCTCCTGACGAACTGCCGACCGGCCGAACGGACGCGCTGTTCCTGGCCGAGGACGGGCACCTCTTCGACACCACCGTGCTGGAGAACCTGCGGGTCGCGCGCGGCGACGTCACGGCCGACGAGGCCCGGACCGCCCTCGGGGCCGTCGGGCTGGCGGCCTGGCTCGACGCGCTTCCCGAACGGCTGGACACCGTGGTCGGCACGGATGCGGCGGCGGTCTCGGGTGGCGAGCGGCGTCGGCTGCTGGTTGCCCGTGCGCTCCTGGCCCCGGCGCGGGTGCTGCTCGTGGACGAGCCGGCGGAGCACCTGGACGGCGAGACCGCCGACGCGCTGGTGCGCACCCTCGCGGCGCACGCCCGCGAGACGGGCCGGGCGGTGCTGCTGGCGACGCACCGCCTCACTCCGCTGGCGGCCGCGGACGAGGTGCTGCTCCTGGGGAACGGCACGCCCGCCACGATCGCGGCCGCGACGACGGGCGCCGTCCCTGCGACGGTCGTGGCCCGCGGCAGCCACGAGCACCTCCTCGCGACCGACCGTGCCTACGCCTGGTCAACTGCCCAGGAGGAGCGGTCGCCGGAAGATCCCCCCACAGACCCCAGCTGATCTGCCGACCGCAGACTTGGTCGCCGCCAATATCGGCAAGTGCAGATCTGGTTGCGGTTACTGGCCCTGTATCCGCTTCCAAGCCTGCAGTCAGCGAAGAGGGGCGCAGCCAAGTCTGCAGTCGGTGGCGCCGCGGGCCTGAGCCGGCAAGGGCCGACCGCCCGGGGCTCAGCCGGCCAGCACCGCCATCGCGGCCGCCCGCCCCGGGATCCCGCTCACTCCCCCGCCGCGCCGCGCCCCGGCACCCGCCAGCAGCACCCGCGGGTGGCTGGTCTCGACGCCCCAGCGCCCGGCGTCGTCGTCGGACTCGGCGAAGGGCCAGCTCAGGTCGCGGTGGAAGATATGGCCGCCCGGAAGCCCGACGTCGCCCTCCAGGTCGACGGGGGTGCGCGCCTCGAGGCAGGGCGCGCCGTCGGCGTCCAGTGCGAGGAAGTCCTCGATGGGCTCCGCCAGCACGGTGTTCAGCGATGCGAGCGTGGCCCGCAGCGCCTGCTCGCGGGCGCCGTCGGGGTCCGCGCGGAAGAGCCGGGCCGGCATGTGGAGCCCGAACAGGGTGATCGTCTGGGCCTCCGTCGGCGCGAGCGACGGGCCGAGGATCGTCCGGTCGGTCAGCGTGTGGCAGTAGATCTCGCTCGGCGGCAGATCGGGGATGCGCCCGGCGGCCGCCTGGGCGTGCGCGGCCTGGAGCTGGGTCAGGGACTCGTTGACGTGCAGAGTCCCGCTGAACGCGGCGACCGGGTCGACGCCGTCGCGCAGCCGGGGCAGGCGGGTCAGCAGCATGTTGACCTTGAGCTGGGCGCCTTCAGGGCCGGACGCCGGGGCGTCGACACCGAGCAGCCGCTCCAGCTCGGCCGGGGCGCATCCCGCGAGCACGTGCCCGGCCGTCACGCCCCGGGTGCGCCCGGCGGCGTCGGACCAGGTGACCTCCACACCCGAGGGTCCCGGGTCCACGGCGGTGACGATCGCGGAGGTGACGATCCTCGCGCCGGCGGCCACGGCGGCGTCGTGCAGGGCACCGGAGACCGCGCCCATGCCGCCCACCGGCACGTCCCAGTCACCGGTTCCATTGCCGATGACGTGGTAGAGGAAGCAGCGGTTCTGCCGCAGGGCCGGCTCGTCGACGTCGGCGAACGTGCCGATCAGGCCGTCGGTGGCGGCGACCCCGCGTACGACGTCGTCGGCGAAGGTGGCGCGTAGCACCTCGCCCAGGGGCTCCTCGAAGAGCGTGCGCCAGGCCGCCTCGCCCGCGCCGCCGACAACGAGGTCGCGGACCGTCGCGCGCGGGAGCAGGGGCTCGGTGAGCGTCGGCGCGAGCAGCCGGGCGACCTCGGCGGTCGTCGCGTAGAAGCGGCCCCAGGCCTCGAAGTCTGCGTCCGAGCCGGTGAGGCGCCGGAACGAGGCGCGCGTCGCGGCGTCGTCCTGCGTGTCGACGAGGAGGCCACCGTCACCCACCGGCGTGTACGAAGCCCAGCGCCGCCGCTTCAGTGTGATCGGCAGCCCGAGCTCCTCGACGATCCGGCGGGGCAGGAGCGAGACCAGGTACGAGTAGCGAGACAGGCGCGCGTCCACGCCCGCGAACGGCCGGGCCGAGACGGCGGCGCCGCCCACGTGGTCCGCACGTTCCAGGAGGAGGACGGACCGTCCCGCGCGGGCCGCGTAGGCCGCCGCCGTGAGGCCGTTGTGACCGCCGCCCACGACGACGACGTCGTACCGGGAACGCGTGGAATCGTCCATGCAGGTCATGGTGGCACGGGGAACTCATTGCCAGGAACGTTCCATCACAGGACGCTATGTGACCTAATCGTGACATTCGAGGGAAAGGCGGGTACGTTCATCTCACCTCGCCAGCAACGGTGAGGTCCAGGTCCGGACGCCGAGCCCTGTCACCGGACCTGAGCAGCTAGAACGTGACAGGGGCGGGGGAACCAGGTAAGCCGGGCACGCGAGTGTCCTTGGGGTGAAGCCTCTGACGAGGCCGGGTGAACTGAACTCCCCATCCGAACCCGACAGCTCACCTCGTAGGCGTCCGAGGAGATCACTGGTGACCGTACTCACCGACCGCACCCATGAGTGGGCGGACGACCAGGCAAACCGTCCCACCTATCGGGGCAGGCACCGCGCCGACGGCCCCGCACTCACCCCCTTCACCGCACTGAGCCAGACCGCAGCAGAGAATGCCGCCCGTACCGGCGCCATCGCGGTCGTCACGTCCGGCATGCTGGCGTCGGTCTTCGCCCAGACCGCCCACACCGCGCCCGCCGAGACGCACACGCAGGCCACACTGGCGAACGCCACGCCGGTCAGCAACACCGTCAGCAACACGGTTGACTCCAAGACCCGGGCCGGGTTCGCCGAGAACCTGGTGACCAAGGTCAAGGTCACGCAGAACGCCGAGTTCTGGGCCGAGCGCGGACGAGTGGCCGTGACGCCGTACGCCGAGACCGAAGAGGGCATCGCCGAGGCCAAGGCGAAGGCGGAGGCCGAGGCACGTGCCAAGGCGGAGGCCGAGGCGAAGGCCCGCGCCGAGGCAGAGGCAGCAGCTGCCGCGGAGGCCGCCGCCCAGGCGGCCGCCGAGGCCGAGGCGGCCGCGGAGGTCGAGGCGACCGCCGCCGTGGAGGAGGTCTCCGCGGAGGCCTCCGACCTCGGTCAGCAGGCCGTCAACCTCGCCCTCGAGTACGTCGGCGTGCCCTACGTGTGGGGCGGGGCCTCCCCCAGTGGCTTCGACTGCTCCGGGCTCATCCAGTACGTCTACGGCCAGCTCGGGCTCGACCTTCCGCACAGCTCCAGTGCGCTGTCGACCTCCGGGTACCAGGTCTCCGCCGCGGACGCCCAGCCGGGCGACATCGTCTGGACGCCGGGCCACGTCTCGCTCTACGCGGGCAACGGCATGGTCGTCGAGGCCTCGCAGGAGGGCGTCCCCGTGCGGTACACGGAGATGTGGCAGAGCAACCCGGTGTACGTCCGGGTGACGGGCTGACCCTCCCCGGTCGGTACCGCGAAGTAGAGCGCCTGTCCGGGTCTCCCTGGTGACTGTCAAGGGAGACCCGGACAGGCGCTCTACTTCGCGGTCTGCTTTCTTGTGGTCCGTGCCGGGTCCGGTAACGTCCCCGCCGTGAAGATCCTCGCACCGGACGTGCCCTTCGACCTCGACTTCCCGTCCCTGCTGCCCGACGGCGGGGCCTCCTTCGCGCCCGGCGGCACCGACACCGTCGTCGCCTACGCGATGAACGAGCCGGTCCCGGAGGAGCACACCGACGCCGAGATGCTGATCACCTGGTCCAACCCGCCCAGGCTCCTGGCCGACGCCGCCCAGCGGCTGACCCGGCTGCGCTGGGTGCAGACGCTGTCCGCCGGCCCGGACGTCGCGCTGCGCTCCGGGTTCGGGCCCGACGTCGTGATCTCCTCCGGCCAGTCCCTGCACGACGACACCGTCACCGAGCACGCCCTGGCCCTGATCCTCGCCTCCGTGCGCCGCATCGACGTCTCCCTGGCCGCGCAGCGCGAGCACCACTGGGCCAAGGAGATCGCGTTCGCCCAGGCGGACCCGGTCACCGGCCGCGAGTACACGCTCGACGGCGCGCGCGTGACCATCTGGGGCTTCGGCTCGATCGCCCTGCGGCTGGCTCCGCTGCTGACCGCGCTCGGCGCGCAGGTCACCGGCGTCGCCTCGCGTGCGGGCGAGCGTTCCGGCTATCCGGTGGTCGACGCCGACGGCCTGGACGCGCTGCTGGCCGAGACCGACCTGCTCATCTCGTTGCTGCCGGCCGTCCCGGCGACCCAGCACATCCTCGACGCCCGGCTGTTGAGCCTGCTGCCGCCGTCGGCGCGGTTCGTCAACGTCGGCCGGGGGGCGACCGTCGACGAGGCGGCTCTCGTGGACGCGCTGCGCTCCGGGCGGCTCGCCGGCGCGGCTCTGGACGTCATGGAGACCGAGCCGCTGCCTGAGAACTCGCCGCTCTGGGACGTCCCGAACCTGATCCTCACGCCGCACGTGGCGGGCGGGCGGCCGCGCGGCGCTGCGCGGTTCCTGGCGGAGCAGCTCACGGCCTGGCGCAAGGGCGCCGACCTCCGCAATGTAGCCGCAAGGTAGAACGGACTCGCCGAGGTTGAACCAGGGCGAGGTAGGACCCTGGCGAGGTAGAACTGCAGCGAAGTAGAACTCCGGCTGAGCTCGGGTCCTACCTCGCCACGGTTCTACCTCGGCGGGTTGGGGGTGCGGGGCGGGCGTTGGCAGACCGGGCAGGTGAACGAGGAGCGGTTCATGAACGCGTCGCGGCGTACCAATGCGCCGCAGCGGCGGCATTCCTCGTTCTCGCGGCCGTACACGGCGAGCGACCGGTCGAAGTACCCCGACTGCCCGTTCACGTTGACGTACAGCTCGTCGAAGCTCGTGCCGCCCTGGGCCAGCGCCTCTCGCATGACCTCCGCCGCCGAGTCCAGCACCCGCCGCACGTCCGCGACCTTGAGCTTGTCGGTCGCTCGCGCCCAGTGCGTCTTCGCGCGCCACAGCGCCTCGTCGGCGTAGATGTTGCCCACGCCCGACACGACCGTCTGGTCGAGGAGCGCCCGCTTGATCTGCGTCCGACGTCGGCGTACCCGCCGCACCAGATCGTCCAGGCCGAGGTTCGGGTCGAGCAGGTCGCGGGCGATGTGCGCCACCGGCTCCGGCAAGAGGGGCAGGTCCGAGCCGTGCCCGGCCGGGATGCCCGACGGCGGAGCGCTCGACGGCCCGGAGTTTGACCGCGCGAAGTTCGACGCCGGGGCGCGGTCGGGCACCAGGTCTTGGACGCTCAGGTGCCCGAACGTGCGCTGGTCCACGAAATCGAGGTACCGCGCCCCGGACGGCGCATCGTCCAGGTGCAGACGAACGCGAAGGTGCGGGTGCTGCCAGTCGTCCTCGCCGGACGCACCGCTCGTCGCCGTCACACCGAAGACCGCATCGTCCGAGGCCGCGCTCGGCGCCGTGACGTCCGGAGTCACGCCGCGCACGAGCAGCTGGCCCGACATGCCCAGGTGCGCCAGCAGCGCCGCCGCCGGCTCAACTGCTGTGGGTGCGGACCGGGCGGGGACGAGCGGCAGCCAGAGGAACTTGCCGCGGCGAGCTGCGGCGGTCAGCCGCCGTCCGGTGAGCTGGTCGCGGAACGAGCCCGGGCCGCCGTCGTGCCGCCGGACGCTGTAGTCGCGGAACACCTCGACATCGCGCACCACCGCGCCGACGACGAAGCGGTCGAGACCGTCCCGGACGGTCTCGACCTCGGGAAGCTCAGGCACCGGAGGCCGGCGCCTTGTCCGCCGTGTCGCCTTCGCCGGACTTGGGCAGCGGGAACTTCTTCAGGAGGGCCCGGTAGGTCTCCTCGGCCGCGCCCTGCTCGGCGTGCTTCTTCGCGCTGCCGGAGCCGGAGCCGTAGGTGACGCCGTCGATCACTACCGACGAGTGGAACACCCGCGCGTGCTCAGGGCCCTCGAACGTGGCGATGTACTCGGGCGAGCCGAGGCCACGCTCGGCCGAGGCCTCCTGCAGGGAGGTCTTCCAGTCGAGACCTGCGCCCAGGCCAGCGGCGACGTCGAGCGTCGAGTCCACGAGGCGGTGCACCAGCGCACGCGAGACCTCGAGGCCGTGCGACAGGTACGTGGCGCCGATCAGAGCCTCGACCGTGTCGGAGAGGATCGAGTCCTTCTCGAAGCCGCGCGTGCGGATCTCACCCTTGCCGAGCAGGACGTACTTACCCAGCCCGAGAGTGCGTGCGATCGCGGCGAGCGCACGCTGCGACACCGTCGCCGCACGCATGCGCGCCAGGTCGCCCTCCGAAAGGTCGGGATGCCGCCGGTACAGCGCCTCGGTGACCACCAGCCCCAGCACGGTGTCGCCCAGGAACTCCAGGCGCTCGTTCGTGGGGATCCCCCCGGCCTCGTGCGCGAACGACCGGTGAGTCAGTGCCAGCACAAGAAGCTCGGGGTCCAGATGGACCCCGAGCTTCTCGAGCAGCGCGGTAGGTTCCGGCCTCGCCGGCGACGTCCCGCCCTTGGCCACGTCAGCCCGCGTGAACGGTCTTCAGGGCGTCGCGGTAGGTGCGGCCCTTGTAGGTGCCGCACGTCGGGCACGCCGTGTGCGGCAGCTTGTTGCCCTGGCACTGCGGGCAGGTGGTGAGGGTCGCTGCGGTGGTCTTCCACTGCGAGCGACGCGCACGGGTGTTGCTGCGCGACATCTTGCGCTTCGGAACAGCCACGGCTAGCTCTCTTTCGTCTCGTCCGACACGCTCGTAGATTCGAGCATGCTCTGAAGCGCCGACCAACGAGGGTCGACTACGTCATGGTGATGACCGGGGTCGTCAGCCAGGCGCGCTCCGCACTCGGAGCACAGGCCCGGGCAGTCCTCCCGGCACAGCGGTTGAAATGGTAGTGCAGTCACGACCGAATCCCGAAGCGCAGGCTCCAGGTCGGCCATGTCATCGTCGTCCAGGACGGATTCTTCGTCCTCCACGTCGTCGTCCCCCGCCGCGGCCGAGGCCGCGGCCTTCTCGGGGTAGGCGAACAGCTCCGTGACGTCGACCGTGATCTCACGGGTGATGTCGTCGAGGCAGCGGCTGCACTCGCCCTTGGCCGTGCCGCGGACGGTGCCGGAGACCAGCACGCCCTCCATCACGGACTCGAGTCGAAGGTCCAGCTCCAGGTCAGAGCCTTCCGGGATACCGATCACGGCGGTGCCGAGGTCCGACGGCGCCTGCACGGTTGCCCGGTGCGTACGCGACGATCCGGCACGCCGAGACAGCTCGTGCGTGTCGAGCACGAGCGGCGAGTTCGGTTCGCGGGAAATAACAGACTCCGATGAGGGCAGTGTCCGGCAAGGACGAGGAAGGGGGTGGACCGGCGCAAAGACCTCACGCCACGGGCCAAAAAGCAATCCTACGACATCGAGCGGGCGTTACGCGCGCCCGTGCGGGGTGACAGGCCTCACGAGTCGGCGGCCGGCTGGCCCAGTGCGGCCCGCAGTGCCGCCGTGACCCCTGCCGGGACCAGGTCGTCGACCGGCCCCCCGTGCCGCACGATGTCCTTCACCAGCGACGACGCCACGTGGGCGTACTTTTGGTCGCCCGGCACGAAGATGGTCTCGACGCCCGACAGATGCCGGTTCATGAGCGCCATCGGCTGCTCGGCATCGAAGTCCCCGCCGCCGCGCAGACCCTTCACGACGGCGACCGCCCCGGCCTCCCGGCAAAAGTCCACCAGCAGCCCCGGCACTACCGCGACCCGCACGCGCGACAGCGCGGGATCGGCCTGCGCGCCGGAGTGCACAGCGGCCCGGACGAGCTCGGCACGCGTCTCCAGGTCGAGCAGGCCGGACTTGCCGGGGTTCTTCGCGATGCCGACCACTACGTCGTCGAACATGGTGGCGGCGCGCCGCACGATGTCGAGGTGGCCAAGAGTGATGGGGTCGAACGACCCGGGGCAGACGACGGTGGTCACGCGCCCACGCTATCCGACGCCTCGGGGCCCGCCGGCTCGGCGTAGTAGACCGCCGTCTCCCCGTAGTCCTTGCGGGCGAACGGGACCAGGCCCGCCGGCCAGGCCGGCTCGGGCGTGCGGGTCGAGCGCTCGACGACCACCACCGCGCCGTCGGCCAGGACGCCCGGCGCGGCCAGGTGCGTCAGGACGGCGGCGAGCGCGGCGCCGTCGAGGTCGTAGGGCGGGTCGAGGAAGACCAGGTCCAGCGCCGCCGTCGTCGTGCCGGGGACGGCAGGGCGCGCCCCCGCGCCCGCCAGGGACGCCGCGTACCGCTCGGCGGTCTCCGTGGTGACGCGCACCCCCGTCAGTCCCAAAGCGGCGACGTTCCGGCGCGCGACGTCGGTGGCGGCGCGCGCGCTGTCCACGAGGGTCACCGACACCGCGCCGCGGCTGGCGGCCTCCAGCCCGAGCGCGCCCGAGCCGGCGTAGAGGTCGAGCACGCGGGCGCCGTCGAGCACGTCGAGGTGCTCCAGACGGGAGAAGATCGCCTCGCGGACGCGGTCGCTGGTGGGCCGGGTGCCCTTGCCCGGCACGGCAATGGTGCGCCCGCCGAGCACCCCGGCCACGATCCTGGTCACCCGCCGACCCTAACCCGCCGCGTCGAGTGCTGGATATTCGCCCCCGATCGGCCCGCAAGAGGGCGAAAGGCCAGTACTCAACGGGGTGTGTGGGGTTACTGCCAGGGGGTTTCTATATGGGCTATCAACGGGAGGTGGTCGCTGCCGGTGGCGGGCAGGGCGCGCACTTCGGTCACGGTGGCACCGCGGGCCAGCACGTGGTCGATCTGGACGACCGGGAACGGCTCCGGGTAGGTGAACTCGAAGCCGGTGGTCGGCGCGGTGACGAGGTTGGTCAGCGGGGCGATGGCGTCGTCGGCGAGGACGGCGTTCAGGTCCCCCGCGACGACGACCGCCTCGTTCTTCTCGGCGTTGACGGCGTCCGCCAACTGCAGTGCACTCGCGTTGCGCAGCTCCGTCTCGAACCCGCCGCTCCCGAACCGGACGGACGGGAGGTGCGCCGCGAACAGCGTGACGGCCGCTCCCTCGCGCTGGATCACCACGCGCAGGCAGCGGTCCCAGGTGGCGTCGATGCCCTCCGGCCGGATGTCGACCGCCTTGGGGCCCTTGAGCGGGTACCGCGACCAGATGCCGACGGTGCCCTGAGTCTCGTGGTGGGGCAGGACCTCGTCGAACGCCTGCGTGTACTGCTCGGCGGTCGCCTCCGACACCTCGGTGAGCGTCACGACGTCCGGCTCGGCGGCGAGGAGCACCTCAGCGGTGCCCGCGATATCGGTGTTCGTGTCGCTGGCGTTGTGCTGCACCACGGTCAGATCGCCGGGCGCCGGGTCCGCCGGGCGCACCTGCGGCAGGAAGACCCAGATCCACGCCGCGAGCGGCAGCAGGACGGCGAGGACCGCGAGCGCGGACCGCCGCAGCAGTGCGGCGAGGATGCCGAGCGGGACGGCGAGCCCGAGCCATGGCAGGAACGACTGGACGAGGCTGCCGAGGTTTCCCCAGCGGTTCGGCACGAAATCATGGGCGACGAGCAATGCGGCGACCACGACGGAGCCGAGCGCCAGCAGCCTCCCGCGCTGCCATGCAGTTTTTGCCGGCGCATCGGTATGGATCGCGTGTCTCGCGTCGACCGTCATCGGCGGGGACTCTATCGGTTGTGCGTTTCGCACGTAAGGAGTAGGTCATCTCTTTCACCCCGCGGATTTCACCCTGCCAAACCTGGCGGAGTCCCTCACGCTCGTTCCAGGAACTCCTCCTGGTCCTCGTCGAGCTGCGCCCGGATCGCCTTCGCGAGCTCCGGGAACTCAGTAAGGTCGGGCGACGCACGCACGACGTCGACGGCCGCTGTGCGGGCCTCCTCGATGAGGCCGGCGTCCTTGACGACGCGCAGCAGGCGCAGCGAGCTCGTCCTGCCGGACTGCGCGGCGCCGAGCACGTCGCCCTCGCTGCGCAGCTCCAGGTCCAGGTTGGCGAGCTTGAAGCCGTCGGTGGTCTGGGTCATGGCCTCGAGGCGGGCGAAGGCGGGGGTGCCGGGCTCTGCGTCGGACACCAGGAGGCACAGGCCCGGGTCGGTGCCGCGGCCCACGCGCCCGCGCAGCTGGTGCAGCTGGGAGATACCGAACCGGTCGGCGTCGAAGATCACCATCGCGGTGGCCTCGGGGACGTCCACACCCACCTCGACCACCGTCGTCGAGACCAGCACCGGTGCCTCGCCGGAGGCGAAGCGGCTCATTGCCGACTCCTTCTGGTCGGGCGGCATCTGGCCGTGCAGCACCCCGATCTCGATGCCCGCCAGCTCGGGCCGCGAGCGCAGCTCCTCGACCACCTCGAGCACGGCGCGCAGCGGCGGTCGTTCGGCGCCCTCGGCGCCCGGACCCGCCTGGTCCAAGAACTCCGGGACGTCGTCGAAGTCCTTGGCCGCCGTCTTGGTCTCCTCGTCCGGGTGGATCCGGGCGCAGACGACGTAGGCGCGGCGGCCGGCGTCGACCTCCTCGCGGACGCGGGCCCAGGTGCGGTCCGTCCAGCGGGTGTTCCCCGCGGGGACGGCGACCGTGGTGATGCCCGCGCGCCCGGCCGGCACCTCCGTCAGAGACGACGTCTCCAGGTCACCGAAGACCGTCATCGCCACCGTCCGCGGGATAGGTGTGGCCGTCATGACCAGCAGGTGCGGCGACACGCGGCCCTTGGCGCGCAGGGCGTCCCGCTGCTCGACGCCGAACCGGTGCTGCTCGTCCACGACGACGAGCCCGAGGTCGGCGAACTGCACCTGCTCGGACAGCAGGGCGTGCGTGCCGACCACGATCCCGGCCTCGCCGCTCGCCGCCTGCAACAGGGCCTCCTTGCGGGCCTTCGCCCCGAGCGATCCGGTCAGCAGCGCCACCCGGGTGCTCGCGCCGGTGCGCTCGGCCCCGAACAGCGTGCCGGCGTCGGCCAGCCGGCCCAGCAGGGCGCGCAGCGTCCGGGCGTGCTGCGCGGCGAGCACCTCGGTGGGCGCGAGCAGCGCGGCCTGTCCGCCGGCGTCGACCACCTGGAGCATGGCGCGCAGCGCGACCACCGTCTTGCCGCTGCCGACCTCGCCCTGCAGGAGCCGGTGCATCGGGCGCGGGCTGGCGAGCTCGGCGGCTATCTCCTCGCCCACCTCGCGCTGGCCGTCGGTGAGCACGAACGGGAGGGAGGCGTCGAAGTCCGCGAGGAGGCTCGGCTTCCCCGCGGGGAGCGGCGGACGGGCGGTGGCGTCCTCGGCGGCGGTGCGGGCCCGGCGCTGGGCGAGGGCCGCCTGCAGCACGAACGCCTCCTCGAACCGCATCCGGTGCCGGGCGCGGTAGGCCTCCTCCAGCGTCGCCGGCCGGTGCAGGCTGCGCAGTGCGGCGGCTCGTGCGGGCAGGCCCTGGCGTTGCCCCACCTCGTCGGGCACCGGGTCGGGCACGTCGTCGTCGGTCAGCGTGTCGAGCACGACGCGCAGCGCGCCCTGGATCTTCCAGCTCGGGATGCCGGCGGCGGCCGGGTAGATGGGGATGGGCTTGGTCGCGTGCTCCAGCAGCGCCTCGTCGCTGTCGAGGTCGGACTCCTCCCCCATCAGCGTGAAGTCCGGGTGCGTGAGCTGCCGGGTGCCCCTGTACAGGCCGACGGTCCCCGTGAACAGGCCCTTCGCCCCCGGGACCAGGCGCTTCTCGTGGTTGTAGAGCGAGCCGCGGTGCTTGCCGAAGAAGGTGAGCGACAGCCGGCTCTTCCCGTCCGTGACGACCACCTCCATGAGCGCGCCCTTGCGGTTGCGCATCGGCCGGACCGTCGCCTGCTCCACCCGGGCCAGGATCGTCACGTGCTCGCCCACCTGGAGCGCCGCAATGTCCGACAGTGCGCCCGGGTCGGCATACCGGCGCGGATAGTGGCCGAGCAGGTCGCCCACGGTCGCCAGTCCGAGCTTGCCCAGGGCGGTGGCCGTCCGCTTGTCGAAGGCCCGCTCCAGCCGTTCGTCCGCCCGCGTCGTCATGCGTCGCCCTCCTCCGTGCCGAGCTGCACCCCGTCACCCGGGCGGCCCGTCGCCAGGACGACGAGCTCCGCGTCCGGCGCGCGTTCGGCGAGCACGGCGGCGAGCCGGTCGGGCAGGCCCTCGGGGGCGTCTGCGTCGAGGAGCGCCGTCGCCACGGTGGTCCCGGTGCCCGCGGCCTCGCGCAGGACGTCGACCGCGGCGGCGCCTCGCGTGGCCACCACCGTCAGCACGGCGAGCGCCTCGCGCACCGTCGCGTGCGCGTCGACGCCGTGCGGGCCGCCGCCGTCCGGCAGGCCGATCGGTAGCAGCGTGCCGAGGGCGGCGAGCGCCACGACGGCGTGCAGGTCGGTGGGTGTCGGCACGGCGACCACCTCGTCGACGTCGAGGTGGGCCTCGGCCCCGGCTGCCTCGTCGGGCACGCCGAGGAGCAGCACCCGGCGCGCTCCGGTCGATGCGGCGGCGCGGCCGACGTCGTCAGGGGTCAACCCCTCCACCGTGGCGCCGACCCCACCCGTGAGGAGCACGACGGCGCCCGCGTGCGCGAGCTCCGCCGCCAGGCCGGGGGCCGACGTCGCGGCCACCACCCCCCACTCGTGCTGGCCGACGGCGGCCAGGTGTCGCACGTGCACCTGCGCCAGGGCGCCGGTACGCGCGGCCCGTGCCGCGATGGCGAGCGCCTGGTCGAGGTGGTCGGTGTGGACGTGCGCCTGCCAGACGGCGGTCCCGGTGCCGGCGTCCCCGCCGACCACGACCACCGAGTCGCCCACCTCGCCGAGCGCGGCACGCAGCTCGGCCGCGACCGTCTCCGACGCCGCCTCGGCGGGTCCGGTGAGCACGAACATGAGCTCGAGGGCGCCCGCGTCGGCGTCGGCGCCGTGCGGTTCGATGCCGGGCGCGTCGGTCACCGGCGGCGGCGCGCCGGCGTCGAGCAGCTGGTCCAGGTTCACGGTGTCCATGGTGCCGTCCACCACTGACACTCCGCCGACCTCCGAGCCGGTCGCCAGGTCGCCCGATCCGTCCGCCCCCAGGGCTGCGGCGCCGGACACGGCGACGACCAGCGCGTCGAGCACGAGCACCAGCCCCAGTGCTCCGGCGTCGAGCACGCCCGCCGCGCGCAGGACGTCGAGCTCGTCCCGGCTCGCCCGTGCGGCCGCCCGCGCAGCGGCCGCGGCGGCGGTCACGGTCTCCAGTGGCCCTGCGCCGTCAACGGCTACGTCCAGCCCGGCCCTGCTCTCGACCGCACGCGCGGCGGCAGCGGCAGCGTCGGCAGCGGTGAGGATGGTGCCCTCGGCAGGCTGGGCCACCGCGGATCTGGCCGACGTCGCCGCCCGCGTGAGCAGGTCCGCCGTACCGCCGCCGCGTCGGGCCGCGACCGCCAGCCCGCGCAGCCATTCGCTGAGGATCACGCCGGAGTTGCCGCGCGCGCCCAGGAGGGCCGCCCGGGCGAGGATCGCCAGCAGCCGCGGCCCCGGCGTGTCCGCCGGCGCACCGGCGACCGCCCGGTCGCCCTCGCGGAGCGTGAGGTAGAGATTGGTGCCGGTGTCGGCGTCGGCCACGGGGAAGACGTTGATTCGGTCGATCGCGCCGCGCTCGCGCCGCAGGGCCGCCGTCGCGCCGCGGGTCCAGGCACGCACGAGCCCCGGGTCCTCGAGGCGGACGCCGGACGGGAACGGCTCCGGACCAGAATCAGCCGCCCGGTTACCGCTGTCGACGTCGGTCACGCTCTGCCCTCCTGGACGTGGCACTGCAAGGACCCGGGCGCCCGCCCGGACGGATCCCACCGTACCCAGCGGCCGAGACACTCGCGTGCGGCCGTCCACAGGCCCGGCGAGCCGCCTGCCGGTATCCACATGTGACGCAGCACCTGGTGGCTACGGTTTGAGGGCCCGGCCTGCGATCGGGTACTCTGTCGAAGTTGCCTGGCGCGCTAAGAAGCGTTGATTGCTCTGAAGCGTCCGGGCTCCCCCTTTCGACCATCCATCACGTCGTGCTGTCGTTTCTGCACAGGCGTGCACGACATTCAGGAGACACCGTGGCTGCCAACTGCGACGTCTGCGGCAAGGGCCCGGGCTTCGGGCACAGCGTTTCGCACTCTCACATCCGCACCAAGCGTCGCTGGAACCCGAACATCCAGCGCGTTCGCGCGATCGTGGGCGGGACTCCCAAGCGCGTCAACGTGTGCACCTCCTGCCTCAAGGCCGGCAAGGTCACGCGCAAGGTCTCGGCCTGACGCTGCCGCAGCCGGGTCGCTGAAGCGACCCGCACATGCTTGATGAAGACGCTCGTCGGGTTTGCACCTGGCGGGCGTCTTCGACGTTCCCGTAACCTTCAACCAGACCCAAAGAAGTGGTTGCGCTAGGCACCACAGGGTGAAAAGGTGAGGTCATGATGGCACCGGAAGACGTGACCATCCGCCCAGCAACGACGACCGACGCCGAGGCCATCGCCCGCGTCGACATCGCCTCCTGGCGTGGTGCTTACTCCGAGATCCTGCCCGACTCGTACCTGTCGTCGCTCGACGTCGACGAACGAGCCGGGCTGTGGCGAACCGCCGTGACCACCGGCGCCACCAGCGTGCTGGTGGCCGAGGACGAGACCGGCCCGGTCGGGTTCACCAGCGTCGGCCCGTCCCGCGACGAGGATGCCGAACCAGGCGACCGCGAGATCTACGCCATCTACCTGCATCCCCGCGCGTGGGGCACAGGTGTGGCCCGCGACCTGATGCGAACGGTCCTCGACGGTCTCGCCCCCGGCACGGTGGTGAGCCTGTGGATCCTCGAGGGCAACGAACGCGCGCAGCACTTCTACCGGCGCCACGGGTTCCAGCCCGACGGCACCGAGCGCATCGACGAAATCGGCGGCCGGCCGCTCAAACAGCTCCGCTTCCGCAAGCGCTGACCCACTCCGCGCGAGGTAGAACCGTGGCGGGGTCAGGTGTTGAAGTGGTCCCAGCCTGACGCCGTGTCCGGCGTCCTGCCGCCGATCGTGACCGGCGGCTCCGGCTCCCCAGGCTCGGGCTTCGGTACCACCGCGCCCACCTCGTGCACCTGTCCGACGGCGGTCCAGCCCGCGGGTAACGACGTCCCGGCGGGGAACGTCGCGAGCAGCCCGTGGTCCTCTCCCCCGGCCCAGATCCATGCGCCGGTCAGCCCGTCGATGTCGGCCCTCCCCGGGCCCCAGCCCGGGTCGCCCAGGCCGGTGGCCGCGGCGACGGCGCGCGCCGCCGAGCGCAGTGCCTCGCGGTCGGCGGCGAACGCCTCGGGGTCGAGGTCGATCCGCACGCCGCTGGCGCGCGCGACCCGTCCGGCGTCGCGCAGGAGCCCGTCGGACAGGTCGAGCATCGAAGTGGCCCCGGCCTCAGCCGCCGCGACGCCCGCGGCGAGCGGCGGGTCCGGACGCAGGTACGCGGCAACCAGCCGTTCCCAGGCGTCCTCGAGCAGCACGCCATCGCTGACCTCCAGCGGCGCGGCGGACAGCGGCGCCCGGACCAGACCCGCCTCCAACAGCGCCAGCCCGGCGGCCGACCAGCCGCGCACCCCGGCGTGCGCGACGACGTCGCCCGGCCGCGCACCCGACCGCAGCACCGGCGCGCGCCCCTCCAGGTCACCGTGCACCGTGATGCTCACGACCAGGCACGGCCCACCCGACAGGTCGCCACCGACAGCGCCCGCACCGGCCGGCGCGCAGCCGTCGGCCAGGCCCCTGGCCAGGCCGGTCACCCAGTCCAGCTCGGTGTCACCCGGCACCACCAGGGACGTGACCAGCGCGGTGGGCCGCGCACCCATCGCCGCGATGTCGGCGAGGTTCTGCGCGGCGGCGCGCCGTCCGACGTCGTACCCCGTGGACCAGCGGGTGCGGAAGTGGCGGTCCTCGACCAGCACGTCGGTCGAGACGACGAACCGGCCGTCGGGCGCCGCGAGCACCGCGGCGTCGTCCCCGGGGCCGAGCAGCGTGGCGCTCCCCTTCGGCAGGAGGGGGACTATGCGTTCGAGGATCTGCTCCTCGGAGAGGTCACGGACGCGGGTCACTGGTAGACCATAAATGCCCGCGCGACCAGGTGCGGCATACGTGCCCGTCCGCGCGAGCCGCACGGCGTTCCGCGCGAGCCGTACGGCGTCCCACCCGAGCCGCGCGAGGGGTGGCACACGGGCGGCGCCGGGGGCGCCGGGGACGACCGCCATCCGGGGCGGGTAACGTATCTTCGTGCTTCCCGCCCGTTTCGTCTCCGCATCGACCGCCGCCGTACTCCTGATCGTGGCGGTGGGCGGGTGCGCGCGGACGATCGGCGTGGAGGTGGCCCCGGACGCCGCAGACCCGAAGTGCGCCGAGGTCATGCTGGCCGTGCCGGACGAGCTCGGCCCGGACCTGCCGAAGGTAGGAACCGATGCCCAGGCCACGGCGGCATGGGGCGAGCCCGGCGGCGCGGTGACGATGCGCTGCGGCGTGGCCCAGATCGGACCGTCGGCGGACTGCCAGCACGTGGACTCGGGCGACGGCACCGCCGTCGACTGGATCGTCACCACCGACGACGAGGGCACCTGGTCGTTCGTCACCTACGGCCGCGAGCCCGCGGTCGAGGTGATCGTCCCGCCGGCGGTCACGGAGGACCACTCGACGTCGTTCATCGCCGACCTCGCCGGCGCCGTGACGCAAGTACCTGCCACGAAGGAGTGTCAGTGAGCCCGGCAGCAACACCGGCGGTATCGCCGGACCTGGCGGTCGACGCCGCACCGCCCGAACAGTCCCCGCCCGTGCAGTCCCGGCGCGAACGCCTGCGTGATGAGCTGCGGCGTGAGGTGCTCGACGCCGCCCGCCACCAGCTCGCCGGCCAGCACGGCCTGAGCAAGCTCACGATGGCCGCCATCGCGAAGGAGGTCGGCGTCACGCCGCCCGCGCTGTACCGGCACTTCGAGAACCGGCAGGACATCATCGCGCAGCTCTGCGTGCTGATCGTCGAGGAGGTGCTGAACGAGCTCAGCGCCGCCGTCGCCCGGCAGCGGCCCGGCGACGTCGCCGCCGCCCTGGTCGCCTCGACCCGGGCCTCGCTCGACTGGGCGGTCCGCAATCCGGCGGAGTTCGACCTGATCATCGGCTCCGGCATCCGCGCCGAGATCCCCGACAGCGACGTCCTCCAGCGCCGGATGGCCGAGATGGTCGGGGGCCACTACGTGCCCCTCTTCCGCGAGCTGGCGGCGTCGGGCATCCCGCGCCCGGCCGACGACGAGATCGATCCCCAGCTGGCCGAGCAGATCTGCCGGTACCGCGACGCGGTGGGCGGGCAGGACCTGCCGCTCGGGATCGCCCACCTCATGGTGACGAGCTGGCGGCAGGTCTACGGCCTGCAGTGCATGGCCGTGTACGGGCACCAGGAGTTCGCATTCGGCGACCATGTGGCGCTGCACGAGGACATGGTGTCCGCGCTGCTGGTCCAGATGGGCCTGGAGCCGCACCCGACTGTGCGCTGAACGAACCGGGTCACCGCACCATCGAGTCCCGGGTCGTCTCGATGGTGTGCAGCGCGTCCGCGTTCGTGATCAGCTCGATGCGCCCGTGGTAGGAGATCGCCGCGTTCTTCATCGCCACGCCGAGCAGATCGGCGAGCGCCGCGAGGTGCCGGGCGTCATGCGCGCAGATGCGGTGCACGTGCTGCGTGGCGGTGACCAGCTGCAGGGCGTGCACCGGGTACTTCCACACCGGCTTCCAGAACTGCGTGAGCTGCCACGCGCGTGCCGCCGGCCAGGCAACGCCGGCACAGGCCATCGCGAGGGCGGCCTCCCACGGGACGGCGTCGGCCCCCACCAGACGGAGCAGCAGGACCACCACCGCGACGATGCCGAACGGGTACGCCACCTGGTTCGCCCACGCTCCGATGGGCTGGGGTTTCGCCACGCCGATCACCTCGACCCGCATGACGGCGCTCAAGGCGAACGTCGTGAGCCCGATGGTGAGCATCCCGTTCGCGACCCGCACCTCACGTACCGCGTACTTGTAGCGCGGCTCGCCCAGCATCCTGCCTCCTCGTCCCGCCTGTCGACGTGTCAGACGCCCAGGTCACCCGGGTGATCTGGGCGTCTGACACACCAGTGAGAGGCAGAGTACAGGCGATCAGCGCAGGCCGGTGGGCCGCTCCAGGGCGAGCTGGATCAGCTCGTCGATCAGCTCCGGATAGCTCACGCCCGAGGCCTCCCACATGCGGGGATACATCGAGAAGGGCGTGAAGCCCGGCATGGTGTTGATCTCGTTGACGATCACCTGGTCCTCGGGCGTGACGAAAACGTCCACGCGCGCCAGGCCCTCGGCGTCGACCGCCTCGAACGTCCGCACGGCGATCTCCTGGATCTCCTTGATGACGTGGTCGGGCAGGTCCGCGGGGCAGGTTAGCTCGACGGCGGACTCGTCGAAGTACTTGGCCTCGTAGTCGTAGAAGCCGTTCTTGGTCTCGTCGGTGACGACGATCTCGCCCGGCAGGGACGCCCGCGGGCGCTGCCCGCCGCGGCCGCCCAGCACGGCGCACTCGATCTCCCGGCCGACGATGCCCGCCTCGACGATCACCTTGGGATCGTGCCGCCGCGCCTCCTCGACGGCGGCCGGCAGCTCGTCCAGGGAGTCCACCCGGGACACACCGAGCGACGACCCGGCCCGGGCCGGCTTGACGAACAGCGGCAGCCCGAGGGGCTCGACGGTCTGCAGGACGATGTCGCGGCGCTGCTCCCAGTCCCGCGGCTTGATCACGGCGTACTGGCCGATGGGCAGGCCCTGCCCGGCGAACACCATCTTCATGAAGTGCTTGTCCATGCCGACGGCGGACGCCAGCACGCCCGAGCCGACGTACCGGGCGTCGGCGAGCTCGAGCAGGCCCTGGAGGGTCCCGTCCTCCCCGTACGGCCCGTGCAGCAGAGGGAACACCACGTCGACGTCGGCCAGCGCCGACGGCACCTGGCCTGGTTCCATGACGCGCAGCGCGGAGTCGCCGACGGTCAGCGGGAGCACCACCTCGGAGGCGGAGGCGGGCACCTCGACGGCCTTGCCGTCGGTGATGGCCCAGCGCTCCGGCTCGTCGGCCGCGATGACCCACTGCCCCCTCGGGGTGATGCCCACGGGCACCACCTCGTACTTCGAACGGTCGATCGCACCCATCACCCCGCCGGCCGTGGCCACGGAGATACCGTGCTCGCCGGAACGCCCGCCGAACAGGATCACGACGCGGGTCTTCGGGGCGGCATCCGGCGTCGGCTCGGGGCGCGTCGAGGAGCTCGCCGCGGCGAAGCCTGGCGAGGCGGAGCTCGTCGAATCCCCGACGGAGGCTGGTTCGGTGTGGTGCGACATCGCGCCCGAGACTACCGGACAGGCCGCCCGAGGCCCGCCGTGCCGCGGTTCCCGGGCCGCCGAGCCCGGCCCGCCGAGCCCGGACCCGGGGCGCCCCCGACTACCGCACCGGCCGGAGGTCCTTGCGCAAGATCTTCCCGGACGCCGACTTCGGCACCGCCTCGATGAACTCCACGGCGCGGACCTTCTTGTACGGGGCGACGTGCTCGGCGACGAACGCGATGGCCTCACCCTCGGTCAGGGTGGCCCCGGGCGCCGTCACGACGAACGCCTTCGGGATCTCGCCGGCCTCCTCGTCGGGCACGCCGACCACCGCGGCGTCGGAAATCTTCGGGTGGGACAGCAACAGCGCCTCCAGCTCGGCCGGCGGAACCTGGTAGCCCTTATACTTGATGAGCTCCTTGAGCCGGTCGACCACCTCGAACACGCCGTCGGCGTCGACCGTGACGATGTCGCCGGTGTGCATGAACCCGTCCGGCTCCAGGGTCTCCGCCGTCGCCTGCGGGTTGCCGAGGTAGCCGACCATCACGTTCGGCCCGCGGCACAGCAGCTCACCCGGGCCGGAGACGCCCTCGGCCGGCTGCTCGATCTCGTCGCCCGTCGCCGGGTCGACGATCTTCGCCTCCATGTTGGCCACCAGCAGCCCCACGGACCCGGCGGAGATGTCGCGGCGGTCGAACGGGATCACGTGCGAGACCGGCGACATCTCCGTCATGCCGTAGCCCTGGAGCACCCGCACCTCGTCGCCGAGCCGGCCCACCACCGCCGCCGCGAGCTTCTCGTCGAACGGCGCGGCCCCCGACAGCACAGCCCGCACGCTGGAGACGTCGTAGGAGTCCACGAGCGGGTGCTTGGCCAGGGCCAGCGCGATCGGCGGCGCCACGAACAGGAAGGACGCCCGGTGGTCCTGGATCACCCCGAGATACTGCGCCAGGTCGAACCGGGGCAGCGTGACGAGCTTCGCCCGGGTGCGCAGCGCGACGTTGAGCAGCACGGTCATGCCGTAGATGTGGAAGAACGGCAGAACGCACGGGACGACGTCGTGGCGCTCCACACCGATCGCGAAGCACTGCGCCACGTTCGCCACGAGGTTGGTGTGCGTCAGCATGACACCCTTGGGATGGCCCGTCGTGCCCGACGAGTACGGCAGCACCGCGAGGTGCGTCGCCGGGTCGAACGACACGTCCGGGACGGGGTGGGGCTCGGCCAGCAGGTCGGCCAGGGAGGCGTAGCCCGGGGCCACCGCGGAGTCGCCGTCGAGCACCACGAGCTGCTCCTGCGCGAGGCCCGCGCTCTTCGCCCCCGCCTCGGCCGCCGGGAGCAGCGCCGAGACGGTGATCACGAGCCGGGCGCCCGAGTCGAGCAGCTGCCTGGTGATGTCCGGTCCCGGCGACAGGGCGTTGACGGTCGTCACGGTCACGCCCGCACGCAGCAGACCGTGGAACACCGTGACGTAGGAGGGGACGTTCGGCGCGTGCAGCGCGACGACGTCGCCCACGCCGAACCCGCGCGCGGCGATGGCGCCCGCTACAGCGTCGATCTGCGCGAGCAGCGAGCGGAACGTGGTCTCCGCCCCGCTGACGCCGTCGATCACCGCCACACGATCCAGGTCGTCGGGGCTGATGTCGCCGAACAGGTATTCGTGGACGCTGACGGACGGGATCACCACGTCGGGCAGCGTGCTCCGGATAACCATCGTTGGTCTCCCTCGGTCTGGCAGCGGGCCGCCGTTGGCCCGGCGCAAGAGCATTGTGCCGTCACGCGCGGAAGGCCGCGAGCAGCACCGGTACCAGCCTGCCCCACGACGGCGCCGCCGCATAGCGGGTGAGCTGCCGGCCCGTGTCCGTCACGCTCCGGGAGCTGCTGAACCACGGCGGCTTCGGGAACAGGGAGAACTCGCCGTGCAGCACGCTGCGCGGGAACGCGCGGAACGGCCCCGTCACGACCGTGCGCTCGGGCCCGGCCAGCAGGTGCCCGTTGTGCACGACGTCGATGCCGGAGCCGACGTCGGCCACCGTGTGCCCCGGGAACGCCCCCCACGTGGCGCCGGGCAGGAGGAAGCTCATGCCGGTCCACGCGTTGATCGCGATGTTGCCGTAGCGCAGGCCGGCGATCGCGTCCTCGAAGGCGGCGCCCATCGCCTTGCGATCCGCCGGCCGCACCAGCACGTTGGCGCCCAGCGTCCCGGACAGGGAGTCGTTCGCGAAGCCGACGGCGGCCCGCAGGAACTCCGCCCCCTCGCCGGGCAGCTGGGTCCAGGCCACCACCGGCGCGAAGTACTCGTCGGTGCACGCCGGGTCGCCCGCGGCGACCTCCGTCAGGAGGCTGCCGGCCACGTGCTCGGCTTCGGGGTGCGCCGCCTCCGCGCGCGCGACCTTGGCGTCCGAGCCCGGGTACCAGGTGTCGCGGGCGGGCATCGACCCCAGGGCGCTGCGCAGCTCGGCGAGGAACGCGTCCTTCTGCGCCCAGTCCGCCGAAAGCACGACCACCTGTCCCGCAACGCAGTTGTGGCCCGCGTTGTGCAGGCGCATGGAGGCCACGTGCTCGGCCTGGAACCGCAGGTCGGCGGGGCTCCACCGGCCGGGGACCACGATCATGGGCGCCACGCCGCCCAGCTCGCTCGTGATCGGCACCCGAAGCTTCGGGTCGTCCGCCGCCCGACGCCGCTCGGCCTCCTCGCCGGTGCCCCACACGATGGCGTCGTGCGTGCCGGCGGAGCCGGTGACGTGCACCTTGTCGATGCCGCCGTGCCGCGTGAGGTAGGCGCCGACAGCGGCGTCGCCGTTGACGATCCGCACGACGCCGGCCTCGATCAGCGGCGCGAGCGCCCTGCGGTACACGCCCAGCAGCCCGCTGAACGTGGGGTTGAGCTTCACGAGCGAGGCGCGGTTGTGCGCGACGAGCTCGTAGAACGCGTCGAGCGGCGCGATCGACGAGATGTTGCCGGCGCCCAGCACCAGCCCGACGCCGCCGTACTCGCCCACGGCGCCGGCCCGCAGGCCCGCCTCGTCGCGCACCCGGCGCTCCGGCACGCCCGGCGGCATCCACACCTCGGCCCGGAAGCCGTGGAACAGCACCCACTCCTGGGCGGTGCGCGGCAGCACCCGGACGGCCACGCGGTTGCCCGGCGCGGTGCCGATGTCGAGCCCGTCGAGCGGCGACCCGCCCGCCGCGAGCGCCTCGTAGGACCGCGCGTAGGCGGCGGCGCTCTCCAGCGCGCCGTACGGGCCGGTCATCCACTCCTCGCCCAGGTAGGGGGCGGACGGCGTGATGTGCTTGGCCTCGGCGGCGGCGTTCGCCCACTCCTCGGCGACGCCGGCGATCGACGCGTGCACCCTTCGGAACAGCGCCCCCCTGTCCGCGACGGGCAGCTGCGCCCAACGCTCCGCACCGACCTTGAGCTCCTCGACGGCCCTGTCGAGGTCGCGCTCCATGGTGGCTTGCGTGTCCGTCACGCTCATCAGCTGTCTCCTTCGACCGCCTGGTATCCGACCGCATCGGGCCGGCTCTCACTGACCCGTGCCGCAATAGCCTAGGGGTCGGCGCTGGTCGGGGGCGATACCCCGCAGGCTTTACAGATCGACCTTCAGTGCACACCAGGCACTCCCCCGTTAGGCTGCCGGGCATGTCGGACATCGCCATGACCGGGCGTCATGACCTCCGCGATGCACTCGACCTGCTGAGCGAGCAGGTCGCCGACGGCATCCTGCACGCCGAGCCCGTCTACCGCGACACCCGGCTCCCGGCCGCCGCCGTCCAGCCGCTGGTCCGGGCCAACCTGGCGGAGATCCTCGCCACCCTCGCGGGCGAGACGTCGTCGCTGGCCGCCGCGTACGAGACCGGGCGGGTCACCGCCGCCGAGGGCATGCCGCTAAACCTGCTGCAGCACGCCTACCGCCTGGCCGGCCTGCGCATCTGGGAGGAGCTCGCCCGCCGGCTGCGCGCCCAGCCCGACGGCGGCCCCCTGCTCCGCGCCTCCTCGCGGGTCTGGTTCGCCATCGACCGGTCCTCGAACGTCGCCGTCCAGGCGCACCTGGAGGCGTCGTCCGGCCTGGGCGAGGACATGGCACGCACCGAGCTGTTGCGCGGGGTCCTGACCGGGGCCGTGCAGGACCTCGAGACCGCGCGCCGTGCGCTCGGCCTGCCCACCGGCGCGATGCTCGTGGTCGCGGTCACGGCGCCCGGCCTGCCCGCCGTCCCGACGCCGGGCGCGGCGGCCGGCCCGGACGACGTCCAGGAGGACGTCGGAATGGTCGGCGTCGGCGTCGGGCCGCCCGGGGTGACGATGCGCTGGCTGACCCACGAGGGCGACCGCCTCACGCTGGTCGCCGCGCCCACCTCGGAGGACGCCCTCGGCATCCTCACCGACCTCGCCGCGCACGCCCGGACGGGCGTGAGCCGCCCGTTCGCGGGCCTCGCCGGCGCGCCCGCCGCGCTCACCCAGGCCCGGGTCGCCGTCCGCTCCCTGCCCGCGGGGCAGGTGGGACTCTCCCGGTACGGCGACAGCCCGCTGGACGCCCTGCTGGTGGCCGACGGCGAACGCGCCGCCGAGCTGGCCGCCGCCGTCCTCGGCGGACTCCGGGACCGCGACCCCCGGGACGAGGAGCTGTTGCTCGGCACCCTGGAGGCGTGGTTCGAGCACGGCGGGTCCGGCACCAGGGCCGCCACGGCGCTGCACTGCCACCGGAACACCGTGCTGAACCGGCTGGTCCGCGTCGCCGAGCTGACCGGCCGCGACATCAACGACCCCCGCGCCGCCGCCGAGCTGTACGCGGCGGTCCGCGCCCGCCGCCTCCATCCGCCCCGGGCAAGCTGACCGGGTGCGGGAAGGACTGCTGGCGTTGGTTCAGCAGGCTCCGGCCGAGCCGTAACCCTGCACTTTGTGGACGCCTGGGACCTGGTGAACCTGAATCAGCCCACCCGTTCAGCACTATGGGCCTTGCCCGCAGGGTTAGCCTCGTTCGGTGACCTCCCTCCTGTCGGACGAGCTGCTCGCCGGCCTGCGCGAGCGCGCCGCCGGCTACGACCGCGACAACGCCTTCTTCGCCGAGGACCTGGCCGACCTGCAGTCCGCCGGTTATCTCGGCGCGATGGTCCCCACGTCGCTCGGTGGCGCCGGGCGCACGCTGCGGGAGACCGCCCGCGACCAGGCCCGGCTGTCGGCGCACGCGCCGGCGACGGCGCTGGCCGTGAACATGCACCACGTGTGGGTGGGCGTGGGCCGCTACCTGCACGAGCGCGGCGACTCGTCGCTCGACTGGCTCCTGGCGGAGGCGGCGTCGGGCGAGGTGTTCGGCTTCGGCTACTCCGAGCCGGGCAACGACCTGGTGCTGCTCGGTTCCCGCACGGAGGCGCGGCCCGACGGCGCCGGCGGGTACACGTTCCACGGCCGCAAGATCTTCACGTCCAACTCCCCCGCGTGGACGCGGCTGGGCGTGCTGGGCCTCGAGTCGCCGAGCACCGGCCACCGGGGGAGCAACGGCGACCCCCGGCTGGTGCACGCCTTCGTCACGCGAGACGGCGGTGGGTTCGAGATCCTCGACGACTGGGACACGATCGGCATGCGCGCCTCCCAGTCGCGGACCACGATGCTCGACGGCGCCCACGCTTCCGCCGACCGCGTGCTGCGCCTGCTGCCGCCCGGGCCGTCGCTGGACCCGTACGTCCTGGGCATCTTCACGTCGTTCGAGGTGCTGCTCGCCGCCGTGTACGCGGGCATCGCTGACCGGGCACTGGAGCTCGCGGTCGATGCCGTGGGGCGCCGCACGTCGATGAAGACCGGCAAGGCGTACTCGCAGGACCCCGACGTCCGCCGCCGGATCGCCGACATGGCGCTGGCGCAGGACAGCGTCTGGCTCCAGATCGACGGGATCACCCGCGACCTCGACGCCTCGGCGTCCGACCCCGCACTGGACCGCGGCGCCGGCTGGTTCCGAGCGACCGCCGGGCTCAAGGTGCGCGTGACCGAGGCCGCGCGCGACGTCGTGGACCAGGCGATCCGGGTCTCGGGCGGCTCGACCTATTTCAATGGCTCGGAGCTGGGCCGCCTCTACCGCGACGTGCTCGCGGGGATCTTCCACCCGTCCAGCGACGATGCGGCCCACGCCACGGTGGCCCAGTCCCTCCTGGGCCCGCTGGAGTAGGCCCCGGCAGCCCCAGCCCTGCCCGCGACCCGCCGCCTGCCGCCCGCCGCCGAACCGCAAGTTCCACGTCCTTCGCTGGCGCCGAACCGCAGGCTACGGGTCGATGTGGCCTCCGATCGACGCGCAACTTTCGGATCGACACGGGTGATGACGCGCAAGGTGCGGTTCGACGCGCCCTCACCCGGGGCCAACTTGCGGTTCGGCTGCCGCGGCCGCGGTCACGCCCGGAGGGCCTGGTCCAGGTCTGCCCAGAGGTCCTCGACGTCCTCGATGCCTACCGACAGGCGCAGCAGGTCCACGGGCACGGTCGGCGCCTCGGTGCCCCAGCGGCGGCGGCGCTCCAGCATCGACTCGACCCCGCCGAGCGACGTCGCGGGGAGCCACAGGCGGACGGCGTCGACGACGGCGTCGGCCCGCTCGATCGCTGCCGCCTCGCCGGAACCCGCCTCGCCCCGGCCCGCATCACCCGGGCCCGGTTCGCCGGAAGCCACTTCGCCCAGGCCCGCTTCGCTCGACACCTCCGCACCGGACCCAGCCCGCTCCTTCGGCCGGACGCCGATGATCGCGCCGAAGCCGTTCATCTGTGCCTTCGCGCGCTCGTGCCCCGGGTCGCCGGGCAGCGACGGATGCCGCACCTCGGCGACCTCGGGGTGCTCGGCGAGGCGCCGGGCCAGCTCGGCCGCGTTCGCCTGCGCCCGCTCGTAGCGCAGCGCCAGGGTGCGCAGGCCGCGCAGCGCGAGCCACACCTCGAACGGTCCGGCGATGGCGCCATGCAGCGTGCGGTGCTCACGGAGGGCCGTGGCCAGCTCGGCGTCCCGCGTCACGAGCGCGCCCAGCACGACGTCGGAGTGACCCGCCAGGTACTTCGTGACGGAGTGCAGCACGAGGTCGGCCCCGTGCTCCAGCGGGCGCTGGCCCAGCGGCGTCGCGAACGTGTTGTCAACCACCGAGCGCACGCCGTGCGCGCGCGCCGCGCCGAGGACGGCCGGCAGGTCCGCGACCTCCAGCATCGGGTTGGTCGGCGACTCCACGAGCAGCAGGTCCGCGCCGTCGAGGGCCGCCACGACGGCGTCCGTGTCCGCGATGTCGACGTACCGCAGGGTCACGCCGTGCCGCTCGGAGATCTGGCGCGCGAGCACCATGCCGGCCTGGTAGGCGTGCCGCGGCAGCACGAGCGTGCCGCCGTCGGGCACCAGGGAGAAGGCGGCGGCGATCGCGGCCATCCCGGACGAGAACACGAGCGCCTCAGCGGAGTCGCCGCCGTCCTCCAGCGTGGCGAGCGCCCCCTCGAACGCATGCCAGGCGTCGTTGTCGCCGCGCGCGTACGACAGCTCGTCCGGCGTCACGACGCCGGTCGAGACGTACGTGGAGTTCATCGGGATGGACGGGTTGATGTGCCCGCCCTGGGCGCGGGCAGGGCGCCCTCCGGAGACGACGATTGTGGCGGGCGCGGGACGGTCAGGGGTGGTGCTCATGACGGCGAGGATACGTGCGCCCTCTGACGCCGGATCACCATCGACATGAGCGCGGCCCCCGCGCACAGCGCGCCCGCGCCGTACCAGACGGCGTCGTACGAGCCGGTGACGTCGCGGACCAGGCCGCCCGCGAACGCCACGATGCCGGCCCCGACCTGGTGCGAGGCGAGCACCCAGCCGAACACGATCGGTGCGTCGTCGCCGTAGAACTCGCGGCACAGGGCGAGGGTCGGCGGCACGGTCGCCACCCAGTCGAGGCCGTAGAACACGATGAAGAACACCATCGGCAGCTCCACGTGCGGGGCCATGAGCGACGGCAGGAAGAGCAGCGCGACGCCACGCAGCGTGTAGTAGACGCCCAGCAGCACCCGCGGGGAGTAGCGGTCGGTCAGCCAGCCGGACGCGATGGTGCCGATCACGTCGACGACCCCGATCACGGCGAGCAGGCTCGCGGCCACCGTGATCGGCATGCCGTGGTCGTGCGCGCCGGGCACGAAGTGCGTCCGGACCAGCCCGTTCGTCGTCGCGCCGCAGATCGCGAACGCGCCCGCCAGCAGCCAGAACGGTCCGGTGCGGGCGGCGTCGAACAGCGCGGTGACGGCGCGCTTCGCCGCGCCGCGGGCCGGTTCGGGCTTCGGCGCGTACTCGCCGCCGTAGGGCGCCAGGCCCATGTCCGCCGGGTGGTCGCGCAGCAGGAACAGCACGAGCGGGATCGCGATCAGGGAGGCGATAGCCACCGTGACCGACGCCGGACGCCACCCCTGGTTCTCCACGATCCACGCGAGCAGCGGCAGGAACACGAGCTGGCCCGACGCCGTCGCCGCCGTCAGCACGCCGCTGACCAGGCCGCGCCGGGCCACGAACCAGCGCCCGGTCACGGTGGCGGTGAACGCCAGCGCCATGCTGCCGCTGCCCACCCCGACCAGGAGACCCCAGCCGAGCACGAACTGCCACGGCTCCGACATCCACACCGTCGACAGCGCACCGCCCGTGATGACGACCAGCGCCGCCGTGACGACCGGTCGCATGCCGAACCGGTCCATCAGGGATGCGGCGAACGGCGCCGTCAGCCCGTACAGCACGGACTGCAGGCCGACGGCGAACCCGATGGTCGCGCGCGACCAGCCGAGCTCGGCGTTCAGCGGGTCGACGAACAGGCCGGGCGCCGCCGTGAACGCGGCGGCGCACATGACGGTCACGAAGCTGACCAGGGCCACCCACCAGGCTGGATGGATGCGGGGCGTCCGGGGAAGGGGGCCCGACGGCGGGGCCGACGCGCCCTCGGCGTCGGGCACCGGTGTGCTGATCTGCGTCATGGCCCCAGCCTGCTGGAGCGGCGTGGCACCGAACAGTGACCGGAAGGTCACTGTCCAATAGGATCGGGCCATGGATCGATCAGTCGACACCCCACCGGCCCCGCATCGGGTCGCCGTCCTGATCGTGGACGGGTTCATCCCGTTCGAGCTCGGGATCGCGCACCGGATCTTCGGCATCGCGCGCGACGCCGAGCGCAGGCCCCTGTACGAGGTCGTCACCTGCACCGCGGGCGCGCCCGGATCGGTGCAGTCGGACTCGGACGTGGTGGTGCAGGTGGCGCACGGCCCCGAGGCCCTCGAGACGGCGGACACGGTGGTCGTCCCCGCGTCGCACGAGTTCGGGCCGGTGTACGACGAGGGCCGTCTCACGCCGGAGCTAGAGGACGCCTTCCGGCGCATCCGGCCGGGCACGCGGCTCATGTCGATCTGCATCGGCGCGTTCGCGCTCGCCGCAGCCGGAATCCTCGACGGCCGCCCCGCCACCACGCACTGGAGCTCGGCCGAGCACTTCCAGAGCCTGTTTCCCCAGGTCAAGATGGATCCCGGCGTCCTGTACACGGACGACGGCGACGTGCTCACCGCGGCGGGCGTCGCCTCCGGGATCGACCTGTGCCTGCACGTCGTGCGGCGTGACCACGGCGCCGCCGTCGCCCTCGACGTCGCCCGCCGCACCGTGGTGCCCCCTCACCGGGACGGCGGCCAGGCGCAGTACATCGCCCGGCCGTTGCCCGACGCCGATGGGCCCGGCACCGCCGCGACCCGCGCCTGGGCCGCCGACCGGCTGGCCGAGCCCGTCACTCTGGCGGCCATGGCCCGGCATGCCGCGATGTCGGTGCGGACGTTCACCCGCCGGTTCCGCGAGGAAACCGGTGAGAGCCCCGGCCAATGGCTCCTCCGGCAGCGGGTCGAGCACGCACGGACCCTGCTGGAGTCCTCCGACCTGTCGGTCGAGCAGGTGGCGCGCGAGTGCGGCTTCGGCACGGCGCAGTCATTGCGGGCGCACGTGCAGGCGGCCCTCGGCGTGACCCCCACCGCGTACCGCAGGACGTTCCGCGCGGCGGCTTGAACCGAGGCCGGCCTACTCGCTCGAGCCGACGCCGGCATATTCGCTTCCGCCGGTTCAGGACCCCACCTACGCTGCGGAGCGTGAGCTCGTTCGAGGCCCTACGCGACCTGCCGCCCCGCGACGCGGCCGGGCGCCTGCTCGCCGACGGCTGGAACGTGTGCGGCATCGGGGACTGGGCCACGGTCTGGCGCTCGCCCGACGGGACGCTGGCCGCCCGGGTCAGTCCGTTCGAGCCGGCCTACGAGGTCTTCGTGGAGCTGTGCCGCAGCCTCGAGGGGCATCCGCTGCTGCCCCGAATCGACTTCGACGCCCCCTTGGGCGGCGGGGGCCGCCTCACGGTGATGGAGTTCCTGCTGCCGGTCGAGTGGGCCGAGGCGGACGCCGTCGTCCAACGCTGGGCGGCCGCGCTACCGGACGACCCGATCACCCAGGTCCGCCGGACGGCCGAACGGCTCGACGCCGAGGCGGCCGCAGCCATCCCGTTCTGGGGCGGTCTCGACGACAACCCGCACAACGTCATGAAGAACGCCTCCGGCGAGCCCAAGCTCGTCGACCTGTTCTACGCCGCCGGCCTGGAGATCTACCGGGTCCTGCTGGAGGACCCGGCGAAGGTCGCCGAGGCCTTCGCCCCCGACCGGCGCGAGTACATCTGCGACATAGCGGCCGTGGCCCGCGAGTCGTCTCCGGACGAGATAGCAGCGCTCCGGGCTGCGGCGGAGAGCATCGCGACCCCATAGGCTGGGGACATGGGACGAGCCGGACACCTCACCGCTCTGACGGCCGCCGCCATCGCGGCGCTGCTCCTGGCCGGCTGCACCGCCGGGGACGGCCCGGAGCCGGACGGCGGCACTCCCGCGCCCACCTCCGAAGCACCCGCGGATCCGACCACCGAGCCCAGCCCCGAGCCCACGTCCGGCGGGGACACGATCGCACCGGTCGCGCCGGGTGAGCCGTCGCCGTCGGGCAGCGCTACCGAGACGGCCGCCGGGCCGCCCTTCGCCGCGAACACGCAGCCCGACACGGCGGAGCCCACCGACGAGGGCCAGACCTTCATCTCGGTCACGAACGTCCGCGTCGCCGTGCACGACCGCTACGACCGCGTCGTGTTCGACCTCGACGGCAAGGGCAGCGGCAAGCCCGGTTGGCGCGTCGAGTACGTCGACCAGGCGTCCGACGACGGCTCCGGGCACGCCGTCGAGGTCGACGGCGACGCGATCCTGCGGGTGTCGATCTCGGGCACGGCGACCCCGACGGACAGCGGCGTCGAGGAGTTCTCCGGCGACCGCATCGAGCCCGAGGACACGGAGTCCGTGGACGAGATCGTGTACCGCTACTGGTTCGAGGGGTACACGACGGCGTTCCTCGGGATCGACGACGGCGAGCGGCCGTTCCGGGTGTTCCTCCTGGAGAACCCGACGCGCGTCGTGGTCGACGTCCAGCACTGACCTCTCAGCCCGCGACCTCCGACTTCTTGGGCCGCGCGAGCAGCGTCGCCGCCAGGTCCGACAGGGGCAGGTTGCCCGCCAGGACCTCGACCACGCCGGCCGTGATCGGCATCTCGACGTCGTGCGCCCGCGCCAGCTCCAGCACCGACTGCGACGACTTGACGCCCTCGGCCGTCCCGCCGGTCGCCACGATGGCCTCCTGGAGCGTGAGCCCCTCGCCGATGTGCTTGCCGAGCCGGTGGTTGCGCGACAGCGGCGACGCGCACGTCGCCGTCAGGTCGCCCATCCCCGCCAGCCCGGCGAACGTGGCGGCGTCGGCCCCGAGCGCGAGGCCGAGGCGCGTGATCTCGACGAGCCCACGCGTGATGAGCGTGGCCAGCGTGTTCCAGCCGAAGCCCTGTCCCTGCGCCATACCGGCCGCCAGGGCGATGATGTTCTTGACCGCACCGCACAGCTCCACGCCGACCACGTCGGTGTTCGTGTACGGGCGGAAGTACCCGGTCGAGCAGGCGTCCGCCACGAACTGAGCGGTGGCCTCGCTGCGCGAGGCGACCACGGTCGCCGTCGGCTGCCGCGCCGCGATCTCGGGCGCCAGATTGGGCCCGGAGACGACGGCGACCCGCTCGTCGGGCAGGTCCAGCACCTCGGCCATGACCTGGCTCATGCGCTTGTCCGTGCCGAGCTCGACGCCCTTCATCAGGGAGACGACGACGGCGTCCGGCTCCACCAGGTCCTTCATGGACTCCAGCGTGGTGCGGGCGACCTGGGACGGCACCGAGACGACGACGATCGACGCGCCCTTGAGGGCGACGGCAGGGTCGGTCGTGCCCGCCATGGCGGGCAGCTGCACGCCCGGCAGGTACTTCTCGTTGCGGTGCGTCCGGTCGACGGCGTCGAGCACCGCCGCGTCGCGGCCCCACAGGGTGACGTCGCACCCGGCGTCGGCCAGGACCATGGCGAACGTGGTTCCCATCGAGCCCGCGCCGAGCACGGCGACCCTGGGCTGCGCCTGCTCCGTCGCGGCGCGCTCTGCCTGTTCCATCTCGGCGCTCACGGGCGCGTCACCGGGGGGTAGGTGGTCATCTTGGCCTCGTAGTCGGGGTGCTTGCGCAGGTCGAACCGCGGCTTGGGGGCGACCTCGCCGCGGATCTGCTCCAGCTCGGCGGTGATGGCGTCCATGATGCGGCTGGTGGCCTCACGCAGCGTGACGGTGTCCTGCGGCCGGTCGTACAGGTCGCTCAGGTCCACGGGCGGGCCGGTCTGGATGGTCACCTTCTTGCGCGGCCACGGCCAGCGCAGCATTCCGTACCGCGGCATGATCGCCGTGACGCCCCACTGGGCGACCGGAAGCACCGGCAGGCGCGTCGTCAGAGCGATGCGGGCCACGCCGGTCTTGCCCTCCATCGGCCAGTAGTCGGGGTCCCGGGTCAGCGTGCCCTCCGGAAGGATCGCCACGCAGGCGCCGTCGCCGAGCTGGCTGGCCGCGTCCTGCAGCGACTCGGTGGCCTTGGCCGACTCCCGGTCCACCGGGATCATCCTGGTGCCCCGCAGGGCCCATCCCGTCAGCGGCGACGTGAACAGGCCGCGCTTGGCCAGGATGCGCGGCTCCCGGCCGTTGTCGAAGAGGTAGTGCGCCAGTGTCAGCGCGTCGAGCTCGGTCACGTGGTTGGCCGCGGCGATGAACCCGCCCTTGGCCGGGAAGTTCTCCCCGCCCTTCCACTCGTACTTGCACAGCGCGAACATGAGGTTCCGCACGATGAACGCGACGAAGCGATACATGCGTGACTCAGGGCGTGGGGTGGACACGGTCCGAAAGGATACTCGGCTCCGCCCCCAACCCCGCCCCAACTTTGGTTGTGAGCGTGACCGTTGCGACTACCCGCCCGTTTAGGCGCAACGGTCACGCTCACAACAAACGGGTCAGCCGCGGACTACCTCCGCGCCCAGGGACTCCAGCTTGTACTGGAAGTTCTCGTAGCCGCGGTCGATCAGGCCGATGCCGCGCACCGTCGACTGGCCCTTCGCGGCGAGCGCCGCGATGAGGTGCGAGAACCCGCCGCGCAGGTCGGGCACCTCGATGTCGGCCGCGGAGAGCGGCGTCGGGCCGGAGACGACGGCGGAGTGGTGGAAGTTGCGCTGGCCGAACCGGCAGTCGCGACCGCCCAGGCACTCCTTGTAGACCTGGATGGTGGCGCCCATCTTGCGCAGGGCGTCGGTGAAGCCGAAGCGGTTCTCGTACACGGTCTCGTGCACGATCGACAGGCCGGTGGCCTGCGTGAGCGCGACGACGAGCGGCTGCTGCCAGTCGGTCATGAAGCCGGGGTGCACGTCGGTCTCGAGCACGATGGACTTCAGGTCACCGCCGGCGTGCCAGAAGCGGATGCCGTCGTCCTGCACGTCGAACCGGCCGCCGACCTTCCGGAAGGTGTTGAGGAACGTCATCATCTCGGGCTGCGTGGCGCCCTTGACGGTGATGTCGCCGCCCGTGGCGAGGGCCGCGGAGGCCCACGACGCGGTCTCGATGCGGTCGTTCAGGGCCGTGTGGCTGTATCCCTCGAGGCGGTCGACGCCCTCGATGCGGATCACGCGGTCGGTGTCGACCGAGATGATGGCGCCCATCTTCTGCAGGACGGCGATGAGGTCCATGATCTCGGGCTCGATCGCCGCGCCCGTCAGCTCGGTGATGCCGTCCGCGCGGACCGCGGTGAGGAGCGTCTGCTCGGTGGCACCCACCGACGGATACGGCAGGGAGATCTTGGTGCCCTGCAGGCGGCGCGGCGCCCGCAGGTGGATGCCGTTGGGCCGCTTGTCGACTACGGCGCCGAACTGGCGCAGGATGTCGAGGTGGTAGTTGATCGGCCGGTCGCCGATGCGGCAGCCACCCAGGTCGGGGATGAATGCCTCGCCGAGCCGGTGCAGCAGCGGCCCGCAGAACAGGATCGGGATGCGGCTGGAGCCGGCGTGGGCGTCGATGTCGGCCACGTGCGCCGACTCCACGTTGGACGGGTCGAGGTCCAGGATGCCCGCGTCGGTGTCGTACTTGACGTTCACACCGTGCAGGTCCAGGAGTCCCGAGACGACCTTGACGTCACGGATCTGCGGGACGTTCCGCAGGATGCTGGGGGTCTCACCCAGCAGGGAAGCCACCATGGACTTCGACACGAAGTTCTTTGCGCCTCGAACGGTGATGGTCCCGGTCAACGGGTTGCCGCCGTTCACATACAGCAGATCGTTCATATCCTCGTCGTCGTCTCGTTCGTTCCGATGATGGAGTTCCGATAGCGGAGCCTGGTGGCTGGGCCGGACCTGTGCTGCCCGGTCGATACTGCCCCTCACCGCCGGTCGTGCCAACACGGTCACGGGCGGGAGTATTCACCGTTCACTACACCTTCACCCGTGACGCACCAGGCCGCAGTTCGACACGTCGCGACCGGCTTCCGAGTGCGCCCGTGCCCGCATGGCAGCGCGCGAGACCGGCCGTCGCAGCCTACGTCAAGGCCTCATCCATACTACGAGACGGCATGCCCAGATCGCGGACGGCCCGCTTAATCTCGCCCGCATGAGCACCTCCGCAACGCCGACCACCGGGACCGCCGACGGCGCCGCCGCGCCGGCCGGCAACCCCCGTGGCCGCGTCGTCGTCGCCTCCCTGATCGGTACCTCGATCGAGTTCTACGACTTCTACATCTACGCGACCGCCGCCTCGCTGGTCTTCCCGGCGCTGTTCTTCCCGAACGCCCAGGACCCCACCACGCAGCTCCTGTCGTCCTTCGCCGTGTTCGGCGTCGCCTTCGTGGCCCGGCCCGTCGGCTCGGTGCTGTTCGGCCACTTCGGCGACCGGATCGGCCGCAAGACGACGCTCGTCGCGTCGCTGCTCACGATGGGCATCGCGACGGTCCTGATCGGCCTCATCCCCGCGGCGTCCACCCCGGGCTGGGCCCTGGCCGCGCCCGCGGTGCTCGTGCTGTGCCGGTTCGCCCAGGGCCTCGGCCTCGGCGGTGAGTGGAGCGGCGCGGCGCTGCTCGCCACGGAGAACGCCCCGCAGGGCAAGCGCGCCATCTACGGCACGTTCCCGCAGCTGGGCGCACCCATCGGCTTTATCCTCGCCAACACGGTGTTCATCGCCCTGTCGACGGCGCTCTCGCCCGAGCAGTTCGCCGACTGGGGCTGGCGCATCCCGTTCCTCGCGTCCGCGGTCTTGGTGATCATCGGCCTGTGGGTGCGGCTCTCGCTGCTGGAGACGCCGGCGTTCCGCAAGGTGCTCGAGGCCGAGGCCGTCACCAAGGTGCCGGTGGCCCGGGTGTTCCGGACCTCCTGGAAGCAGATCGTTTCCGGCACGTTCATCATGCTGGCCACGTACGTGCTGTTCTACCTGATGACGACGTTCACCCTGAACTACGGCGTCGCCCCGACCGAGCCCACCGACGGCTCCCCCACGGGCCTGGGCTACGAGAAGATCGACTTCCTCTGGATGCTGATCATCGGCGTGGTGTTCTTCGGCATCTTCACCCTGGTCTCCGGCCCGATGGCGGAGCGGTTCGGCCGCCGGAAGCACCTCATCTGGGTCACAGCGGCGATCATCCTGTTCGGCGGGTCGTTCGTGCCGCTGTTCGCCGCGGGCGACGTCGGCGTGCAGACCCTGCTGATCCTCGGCTTCACGCTCATGGGCCTCACGTTCGGCCCGATGGCGGCCGTGCTGCCCGAGCTGTTCCCGGCCAACGTGCGGTACACGGGATCAGGGGTCGCGTACAACCTGTCGTCGGTGCTCGGTGCGGCGGTGGCGCCGTTCATCGCGGTGTGGCTGTGGGCTCAGGCCGGCTCGCCCGTGCTCGTGGGCGTCTACCTCTCCGCGATGGCGGTGATCACGCTCGTCGCGCTGCTCCTGACGCGCGAGACGCGCGACGTCGAGTACGAGGAGAACGTCGCGGCCTGAGGCTGCACAGCACGCTGCCCGACGCCGTCGCGCGCCTTCCGTAGGGGGGCGAGCGACGGCGTCGTACGTTGGGGGGACGGGCCGGGCAGCCAAAGGGCCCGCCGGTGAAGACCGACGGACCCCGAGGAAACGCTCGAACGGAGAGACCTGCCTCCGCCTTCGCACTACGCCTGCGTCTGACGACGACTGCCATCACCCAGAGGCACGGTCGTCCATCCCATCCCCCGCGGCAATCGCTGCCTGTATGAGTCGGATCCGCTCCCGCCGCTCCTCGCGGCTCAGCAGCGGCTCCCCCGCCAGCCGGATCACCATGCCGGTCGTCGGATCAACCTGGGGAAGGTGCGGGAACTCGTTCGCCGTGGTTGTGTACCCCGCCCGGACCTCCTCAGCCCTCCGGAATCCGAACCACATCGTCGTCACAAACATGAACGCAATATCAACAAGGATCGCAACCATGACCGACGTCAAGAAGACTGAACCCCCGTAGCCTTCGCCTCGGATCATCATGCCAACCGCAAGCACGAGCAACAGCACGAGTCCAGGCGGGACGCTCAAGAGAACGAATCCCATGATCGACCACGCGGAACGGCCTGGAAGCGTATCCATCTCAAGGCCCGGCCGCCACGTCTCATCGATCACCAGTTTGCTCCCGCCACGGAGCCCCGCCGCCAGACATGGCCGACAAGTCCACCAAGCATCACGGAAATAACATAAAGAAGTTGAAGGCGCTAAGAAACGAATTCCATGCGACGCGAATCGCCGAAATTCCCATCTTTCGCGACGTCTTCCAAGATGATATTCCCATAGTCAACGCCCCGGAGACGCAAAGAATGGCGGTAAGTGCGACCATCCAAACGGGAGCTGAGAAGATGTACGCGAGCAGCGACATAAGCGCGCCGACCAAGCCCATCCACACCGCCGCCGCCGCCAGAGGGCTCGAGTATTCCTGAATTGGCGAAAGTTTCTTTTCAGGGTTATCGCCACCACCCATATTCTCGGCATTTTCGTTCACCAGTAAAATCCTCCAAGCCCTGTCCATCGCTCGGAAAAGTCTAAGTCGGGTCCAACACCCTCGAAAAGTTCGCGCACCTGCCCGCCGTTAGTGCAACGACGGACGCAGCGGCCCCCTTCACGCACAACTGCAAATCCCTGTGCAATGCCGCGTGCGCCCTTGCTGACGCCACCGATAAGTGATAAACACCAGCCCCGTAACAAGCAGCGACAATTAGACCACCACCTGCACAGAGAATCGCACCTTCGAGTATAGCAAGTCCCTTGACAATTCCGTATGCACCATAGGCGAGGTTCACCGAAGCCGCCGTTATAAGACCCCATGGCGTTTCTGTCGAACTATCCCACCAGCCCCGCACCTGGTCGATAATCGACTGCCGGTCGTTGTCGCGTTCGGGTGCCTCCAGATTCAAGGCCTCAACGTAGACATCCCGCGCGGCGCCGTCACCCGTGCCGCCGCCGGCTTTTTCTCCAGACCCCCCGCCGCCACCCGAGTAGTACCCACCACCGTAGCTTGTTGAGGGGGCAGGTGCCGGCACGTAACTCCCTGGCTGGCCCGCGGTTGGCGCTTGTTTAGCGACGCCGTTCCCCCACATGGTCTTCTTGTCCTTCGGCAGAGCCTCCTGCACCGGCGGTTTCGCCGCCGACCCCGAAGACCCGTCGTGCGCGTACGCCTTCATGCCCGTTGGGTCTGAGAGCGTGACCGGCATGTTGTTCGCATACGAGTACGCGTTCCACTGCTGCGGGTCAGTCAGATCCATGATCGGGTCAACGCTGATGAACCTGCCCAGCACTGGGTCATACATTCGTGCCCCGATGGCGGTCAGCCCTGACGTGTCCTCCGGTTTGTCCAGGTACCCGTGATCACCAACCCAGGTCGGGCTCGTGCCATCCAGCCGACCGTCGGCGTCCGCGTCACCCGCGACGGCACCACGGGTCGCACCGAACGGATCGGTGTACTGACGAGTGACCCTGTTCGCCGACTGGTCCACCTGCAGCATCGGGGTCCCGTGGTGGTCCGGGATGATCGTGGTCTGCCCCGTGGCCCCGATCGCCGCCCGGGTCGTGATCGTCTTCCCATTGAACGAGTAGTACCGGTTCGCCGTGGACGCACGCCCATCCGCATACGCGGTCAGCTCCATCCCACCCGGCAGATACAGGGTCGAGGCACCATCCTGCGTCCGGACCAGACGGTCCCCGTCAGCCGAGTACAAGTACTTGTCCGTCTCGTTCGCGTCGGCCGTGTCCCCGTCCCCGTTACCGTCCTGCTTCAACGAGGTCAGCTCACCCTCGGCGTCCCAGGCCAAAGTCTGCGCGGACTGGCCGGCCAGAGTACGACCGGTCATGTTCCCCACCTGGTCGTAGGAGAACGACGACGCCCCCGTAGTCACACCTGCCGCATTCTTCGTCGTCACACCGGTCACGGCATGCGGCTTGCTGCCCGCCGCCCCGCCGGCAGTCGGGTAGGCGTACGTCGAGGTGCGGATCCCGCCGTTCGTCTCTGACGCGTTTTGGGTCACGGTCTTGCGGTTGCCCACAGCGTCATAGGTGTATGAGGTCCAGTACGGGTCTGCCCCACCGAGTCCGGCCACGGTCCTGTTGGCGGTGGCACAGTCGCCGTTGTTCGGTGTCCAGGCGTTGGTCAGGCGTCGCAGCCCGTCGTAACTGAAGCATTGCCGGTCGGGGCTCACGCCGGTCGCGGTGGGGGTGTTCTTGATGCCCAGCACGTTGCCCGCGTGGTCGTACGAGTAGCGCGCCACGACGTCGTCCCCAGTGGCGCCTTCGCGCGTGACGGACTGCTCGGTGAGCCGACGGGTGTTGATGTCGTACGTCCACCGTGCACCTACGGACCAGTTGCCGCCCAGGTCGGCGAACAGCAGGTCCCCGTACTCGGAGTACTCCGATTCGACGACGTACGCTCCGTCGGCCCCGCCGATCATCTGGTGCGGCTGGTTCGCCGAGTCGTAGGTGGTGGTGACGGTCTCCCCGAGCAGGTTCCCTGCGCGCTGCAGGTAGGTCGTCTTGGGCAGACCGGTCGCGGTGTAGGTGTACTCGGTCGTGTACGAGCCGGTCAGCCCGGACGGGAGTGCAGTGTTCGTGGGCACGGTGACCGTCTGGCCTGACGGCCGGTAGTGGTGGTCGTACCCCGTCACGGAGGTGGTCAGTGCCACTCCGCCGGAGTGCCTCGTGCTGGAGGTCAACTGGCCCTTCGCGAGCGTGTCGTACACCCACGAAGCACGCAGCACGCCCGTGGATGAGCTGTCGTCCCAGGTTGCGGTCTTCCGGCCAAGGGCGTCGTAGACGTGCACCAGCTTCTCGCCCCGCGCGTCGGTGGTCGAGGTGACCTGCCCAGCGTCGTCGTACTCCGTTGAGCTCGTGCCCTTGTCCGGGTCAGACGACTCGATCTGCCGGCCGCGCAGGTCGTACTTGTACGTCCACTTGTTCGTCGCCGGGTCGGTGACCTGCTTGAGCCGGCTGGCTGCGTCGTAGACGTACTTGGTCACCTGCGACGTCCCGGACGGGCTCGCGCCGAGGTACTGGTGCAGCTCGACCACGTTTCCACGTGCGTCGGTGATCTCCATCGTCGGAGTTCCGCCGGTGGGCGGGTCTACAAGAGTCCGGTCGCCCCGGTAGGTGGTCGTCGTACGCCAGCGTTCGTCGGCGCCGGAGCGTTCGATCTCTGCGATGGCTCGGCCTGCGCCGTCGAACTGGGTCACGGTTGAGGACGGGACGACGAACTTGAACTGGTCGTCCCCGCTACCGGTCGTGGGGTAGGCAACGGTGGTGGCCGGAGCACCGGTGCCGAACCACTTGTCATAGGTAATGTGCGCCAGACCCCGTGTGTCGTACAGGGTGTCGGTCACGACTCGGCCGGGGTTGTCGCGGTCTGCCGACGGCGACTGCGTCTGCCGATCGCGCAGCAGGCCGTCCAGGATCGTCGTCGACGTCAGGTAAGCGCTCGCGTCGTGGTTGAGCGTCTTGGTAGTCACGGCGTTCACACCGGTGTCCCGCACCGTGTACGCGAACGTCGTGTTCGCCGTGTGAGTACCCTGCACCCGCCCAGGCTCCCACACGGAGACCAGGCGACCCAGCCCGTCGTACTTGCCGCTGGTGACGTTGCCGTTCGGGTCAGTGACCTTGGTCGGCACGCCGAACGCTGGATCCTGGCTCGTCACCGTGCTGTGCTGAGTGAGAGGCCCGGTTCCATCCGGATCCGGCGACTTGACGGTGGTACCGGTCTGGAGACCTCCGACGTCGGTGTAACTGGTCGTCGTCACCCGACCCAGGGCATCTTTGACCGTCAGGACGCGGCCGTAGTCGTCGTAGGTCGTCTGACTGCTCAGCACGAACTGGGCACTCGTGCCGACGTAGGACTTGGCATCCTCCTCGGCCGTAACGAGGCCCTTGGTCGGAACTGCGCCCGCGGTCCCGCCGTCGTACCGGTACTTGTGCACCGACACCACACCGCTGGGGTAGTTCACCGACTGCCCGCACGCGTTGTCCTGAACCTCGACCCGCAAGACGGTGTCGAGGATGTTCTTGTCCTCATTACGGACGTACTGCGTCAGAGTGCAGGTCTCATCGCCGGTCACAGCCGTGTCGCCGCGCTCGGTCACCTCGAATGGCTGGCCGTAGACGTCATCGAGCTTCGTCTCGGTCACGACGGTCCGGGTGCCGGCCGCCAGGTCGGGCGCCGCCGTGATCGTCTCGGTCTTCTGCACGCCCGTGTGGTAAGCCGACTTGCCGCGCGAGTCCGTGGCAGTTGCGGACGACCGCCACGGGGTCGACTTGACCCGCTCGACCTCACCAGCTCCGTTGTAGGTGATGGTCTGGCGTTCCATGCCGGCGTACTGGTCCAGGTCGTTGATCCCGTCCACCGGTTCGCTCCGTGTGCCGCCGTCCGCGTTGAGGCGGTCACCGTGCATGCCTCGGAAGTACTGGGTGCGGGTGCGTAGCTGAGGGTGGTCGGAGATTCCCGTCTCCCCCTTCTTCGTCTCGACGACGTTGTATCCGCGCCATTGGCCCCACGTGCGCTGCTTCGGGCGGACGAGTTCGTTGTCGTCGTAGTGCCACGCGGCGTTTCCCTCGTACGTGTAGTACGTCTCGACGTTACGGGAACCAGGAATCCTGGCGTTCTCAAGGGTTGCGGTCACGACGTACTTGTGGAAATACTCCAGGACCGGAGCATCGGCCCCTGCCGGGGTCCAGTACACCGGCATGCACCGGCGCGTGTTCGTCCATGGGCTGGTCGGCTTCGAGCTGGCTGTGCAGTCCGGAGCCGAGTACGTGACGTTGGTCGCGCCACCCGACTCGGAGCGGACCTGGGTAAGACGGAACCGGTGCATCGACGGGCGCCCATCGGACTGCGTGTCGACCCGGTTCGGAACACCCGACCCGGTGAAGGTCACGAGCGGCAGGTTCGTCACGTCGTCGGCCGCGGCGTCCGCAGCGAGGCCGTCGTGCTCGACCGACTCCAGCCAGAGCTGCTTGCCGGTCTCACCACCAGGGTCCGGGAACGAATGCGCGAGCGTCCACTTGTCCACGTCCTCCCACGTGGTGCCGGTCTTGATCTGCGTAGTAGCTGCGGTAATGCGCTTGGTGGAGAAGAACGACGGGGAGTGGAGGTTCGGGCACTCGGTAGCGCCTGTGGAGCAGACCAGGTCCGTGGGCACGTCGGGCCATCTGCCCGGGTTGGCCTTCATCTTGGTCGTGGCACAGTCGAAATCCGTCGTGACCAGGCAGCGTTCGGACTTGGTGAAGACGACTCGTGCCGGCGCAGTGGCCTCCGAACCCAGCCGAGACCCGTAAAGGATCTGATTGATGGTCGAGCCGCGTTCGTAGTCGGTCACGCCGGCGCCGTCATTGTTCCCGTAGGAGTTGAACTCGCGGTTGTACGTGTACGTCATCGTGTTGCCGGAAGTGTCCAGGACGTACTCCAGGTTCCACCGCCATGCCTGCACGCAGGACGCCGAGGAGAATGCGCTGTTGTAGCAGGGCTCGCCGGGATGGTTGCCGTACACCCGCACGGTGCTCGTCGAGAACGTGGAGACCCCGTCGGCGGCAGTCTTGGTCCGCCCGAAGAAGTACTGCGTCCCGTCGGAAGTGGTGACCTTCCACCACTCCTTGTCGTCGTCTGCATTCCACCCTGGCGTGCTGGTGTCCGTGCCGCGGAACCGCTGCACCTTGGTGTTGTCGTCCCCGGCCAGGCGGAATGTGTCCGTGGAGCCGCTCTTGATCAGCTCGCCGGCCTTACCACCGAGCACCAGGCTGGCGTTATCCGACTTCCAGCAAAGGTCGCCGGTCTTGTGGCTCGCGTTGTTCGCGCTGCCGGCAGTGTCCTGAGCACAGGGGACGTAAGAGCGCTCGATGTATCCGCCGGTCGACAACGACCAGCCATCGCCGATCTCCCCGGCCTGGGAGTTGGTCGAGGCGACCTTGCCATCCAGCGAGCTGGAGTCGTAGTTCAGTGACACCTCAGGGGCCAGGCCACCGGGCACCGGCGGGGTGCGCATCGGGTAGGACCAGGTGAACGCTCCGGTGTTGCCGGTCACGTCCCACGACGCCGAGGGGTCCAGCGAGGTGGCGGACCAGTCCCCCTGATCACCGGACACGCCAGCGGCCAGCGCGAGCACCATCGGCTCGGTGCCTGAAACCTGTCGCCCAGCCGCATCGGTTGTGGCGGGGCGGCCCTCGGACAGCTCGACCCGGGCCGAGACAGCATTGCCCGATGCGCTGCCCGATGACAGGGAGCCGTCTGCCGGACGCAGCTCCGTCTGGTCCCGACAGCCCTTCACGTCGGGCGTTGTCAGCACACAGGCCGGCAACTGCACAAGCCGCGCGCGGGAGACCCAGTCGGGAGAGACGTCCAAACCGCTGACGTCCACCGCGAGATCCACCACGGACGGGCCTGTCTTGGCATCCGCCCGCCCGGCCGCGTCCTTCGTCACGGTCAGCAGCGCGCCGGTGAAACCTGCCCGTTCAGCTGCGGCCGCGCCAAGTGCGCGAACCCGCACCGGGCCGGACGCCTCGGACGCCGTCTTGGCGCCCTTGCCCGCGAGGTGCTTGACCGTGACGGGCAGGTCACCGGCCTCTCCGCGCGCAGGCTTGCCCACGCCGGGCTCGAGAGTCACCTCACCCGGTGCGAGGCTGGTCAGCGGCACGCCGTCGTCATTCTCGGTGCCCGTGTCGGCAGCGTCGGTGGTCGGGGCGCCCTTGACGATCTCCGGCGGAGCTGCGACAGGGGTCGTCTCCTTCTCGTGCGCGGTCAAGGGCTTCGCGCCCTCGACCGCATCCTTGCCCCACAAGTCTTCGCCGTGTTCCTTGCGCTCTTCGAGGCTCCAGGTCTGACGCTCGGCCAGGGCGGGCAGCACAGCCGCCGCTGCCGGTCCGGCGGTGGTCGAGAAGATGACGCAGACCGCGGCGATCGTGGAGATCATCGTGGTCAACGCCCTGCGCGTTCGGCGGCCGGGCATACCTGTCGCGGGCACACGCGTAGACGTGTTCCTGATAGCCATAGTCGTCAGCCCTCTCACTCGCCGCCACCGGGCGGGATGTCCCCCGGGTCGCCGACGACCGCACCATCGCCGTCGCCGTCTTCCAGCTCTGCCCCACCGGTCATATCGCCCGTGCAGATCGCGGTGATCTGACCGTTGCCCAGCGGCGCGTTGTACAGGCGGACCTCGTCGATCGCGCCCTTGAAGCCGTACGTGCGTACGTCGTTGAACTGGGACCGGCCGAGCTGCACAGGCCCGCCGGCGGACCATGCCTTGCCCGTGTAGTCAGTGGCGCCGTGACCGGGGTCGGTCACCGGGATCCCCGTGCCCTCGGGATCGCGGTTGTCCGGGTCGACAGGCACGGGACATACGGACAGGCTCAGCTCGTCCCCAGTGGCGTTGAACACCCCTGCCAGATGTACCCACTCACCAGCCACGACGGGGCGAGTGGAGTAGACGCGCTGGCCGGCTGACTCACCACCGTCCTCGTCATAGGTCCAGAAACCCCAGCAGGTAACTGGCTTCACACCCGCCGCGTTCGCGGGGCAATGAGTGCTGGCGAGCTTGCCGAGATTGAACCCGACATGCTTCACCGCGTCTTGGGAGACCGCGACCTTGGTCAGGTCACCTACCTCGTCGGCGCGGACGAACGCCGAGACCGTGAACCCTGCACGGAAGTCGTACTCGCCGGTCTGGTTCGCACACTGAGCCGCCTTGTGGCCCAGGTCCTCGGTCCTGCCATCCCGTACACCGGCAGGGCCCGTGGTGTCCGAGGCGCAACCGAAGGTATTCACCACCGGTCCGGCTGTGAACGCGGTGTCCGAAGCCGACCCATCGAAGACCAGCGCTTTGTCCTCGGGGCGTCTCAGGTTCAGCGCGAACGGCCCCGGTGCGCTCCGGCCCACCCCCTCCGAGAGACGCAACGTGTGTCGCAACCCCCCGGCGTCGGCGGTGTTCACGTCGGTCGAGCCGCTGATAGAGGTGAACTGGTCCATGTGCCAGTACGCGGCCGTTGTCGGGTAGTCCACCGTGAACCGGTACGTGCGCTCAGCCGTGCGCCCAGCGTCGTCGACGGCCTGTGCGTACAGGAGATGCGAGCCGGGTCGGGTCATCGAGAAGGGGATCGTCACCGGCCCACCCGGGGACGATGGCGCCTTCGACGAGCCCAGCCCGTCAGAGTTCATGGAGTACTTGTAGGTCACCACGTCCGAAGACGGCGAGTCCAGGGTGAACGACCCGGTGACGCCCACCCCACCGGAGATCTTTCCCTCCGGATACTGCGACGAGGTGATCGACGGACTGCCTGGGTTGGTGACGTCGACCGTGAAATAGCAGTTCGGGGACTGGTCCCAGGTCGTGTTTCGGTCGCCAGAACCATCCAGCACGTCCTGCACCGCCATCTGCCACTTGAACGTGCCTCCACCTGAGAGCGCCGACGACGGGATCGACCGCTCGAACGTGGCCGGCGGAGCCTGCGTCGCCGACCAGTCGGCGGTGTAGTACACCTGGGTGCCACCAGCGGTCAGCACACGGAACTTGACCCGGACCTGCCGCGAATCAGGGTCACGAGCAACTCCCCTCATCACGATTCCCGAAGTCATCGGGAACGACGGCGCCCCGGACGACGTGGTCGAACACGGTTCCGGCTGGCTGCCCTCCTGGTCCAGCTTCATCTCGCCCGACTTCGGCACCAGCGGTGCACGGTTGTAGACGATCTCCAGACGGGGGTTCTCGTATCGCTTCCACGTGTAGACGTCCGAAGTCGACGTGCCCTTGAGGCCCAGGGTGATCCGGGCAGAGTTGTTGTCCGCGGCCCACTTCGCGACCGTCCCGATGTTCCACTCGATGTCCCGGTCGTTGTTGCACGTGGGCTTGTGGTGGATGTCCTTCTCGTCGACCTTCGACTGCCACTTGCTCGAGGGCGAGAAGTTGCTCCACGTCGTCGAGCTGGAGATCGCAGCCGTCCGGTAGAGCTGGGTCACACGACTAGAGCATGCGTAGGTGTGGCTGCCGAAGATCCTGAACGTCGCCTCGCGAATGTCCGAGCCTCTCAGGCTCGCGATCGAGGTCAGCCCGGTCCACTGGAACGCCGACCGCACCACGTTCGTCGTTGGGCAGCCGATGGTCGCGGTGCAGGCACCCATCGGAAAGCTGGTCGCGTCGTTGTAGTGCACGCTCGACGGGTACGCGGACTGGATCACCGCCTTGCCGCCCGGATTCTTCGTACCTGTGGTGGGGTCAATGTGAATGACCCCGTCCATCCCGGCAAGCACGTCCGCGTCCAGGCTTATGACCACCCCAGCATCGGCACCCGCCGGAGCCTGAGCGCCGGTGACGAGCTCCGCATTCAGCGACTCGACGGCGTCACCGGCAACCGGCGCCTCCGCGCGCCGCTCGTCCACGCCATCCGCGCCGATCAGCTCACCATCCGGTGCCACCAGCACCTCCGAGCCGGCCTCGGCGGTCAGTGCAGCCGACTCGGTCGACGATTCTGCTGACGGCTCGGACAGCGCCTCTTGCGGGGCAGGTGCCAGCACCGCGTCCGCAGCAGAGTCCCAGGCCCGCGCCGCCGGCAGCACGGCAACCACCCGCGCCGTCGCGGTCTCGGTCACCTCGAACCCGCCCGCGTCCGCCGACCGCAGATCCAGACCGTCGGACACCGTCACCGGGAAGACCAGGCCATCGCCCGTCAGGCTGCCCAGCTCCGGCACCGAGCTGAGCGCATCGGCCGAATCTGCGCGGATCACCTCCGAGAACGAGGTCCCGTCCGAGTTCGGGGTCACGATCACGTCCACACCGGCGGCCAACGGGTAGACCACCTGTCCCGCAGCCACATCCACGACAGGGGCGGGCAGGTCGAACGGCACATTTACCGTGACCGTGTGGCCTTCCGGTGTGGTCAAGGAAGCAAGTGGTCCGCCCGAGCCCGAACCACCGGTGTCCCCGGCAGAGAAGGTCAGGTCCGCTGCCGGTGCAGCCATCACGATCCGCCCACCGACAGGCGCGCCGCGCAGGGTGGAGTCCACCGGACGCCACGGCGTGCCATCCCCATCCGCGTCGTCAGGGTCGGGAGCACGGACGGCGTCGATAGCCGACGACAGCTTGGCGTACCCGTCCGGCAGGATCGTCGTAGACGACCAGGGGTCGGTCAGCGGCTCGACCACGACCTCGGTGTCGCACGCCAGCGCAATCTCGCGCGCTCCGGCCTCGGTCGGCGCTGACATCGCCCCGCAATCCAGCGTGTCCTCGGTTAACACCATTGGCGCCGCCGGCCCAGCCAAAGATCCCGTCAAGGCCAGAGCGAGCACCCCGCTCGCCGCTCGGCGCACCCACGCAGCCTTCACCGAACCACGCAGCATGAACCTTTGGGCTAAGAGAGGGACGTTCACCAGACAGCCTCCGACCAGAACTCGGCAATCGACGAACCAGCCCGGGATGCCAGGACGACAACCGTGACGTCCACACAATTGGGACCAGCAGGGCGAGAGCCTGACCTAAGGCAAAGTCCGGGTCAATGTGGACAAACGTCCAGGTCGGCAACTCGAATCGGTACGTATCAAGTTGACAGCTAGAGGAATGATCGCCAGGGCCGCCTTTCAGCGGATGAATCGGATACACCCAGGAGACGTTCACCCCGCCCGAGCACCGCGCCGGTGTGACTCAGGTCACATGGGTGAATGCTCGCTGATGCCGAGGTGTCAGGTCGGATCGATCTGGGTCAGTTCGGCTTTGGCCAGAGTGCGGGCGCCGTCGGCACACGGTGCCCGGGACGGTGACCGCCGTGCGATGACCACAGGTCGGTTGTGCGGTACGAGCCGGCCGGATACGCCCGCTGGTATCACGCATTGGCCCGGCGAAGCCGTTCAGTCGCTTGCACCCGGAACGCATCGCGAGACGGGACACCGCCCAGTCCCTCCCAGAGGTTGTACGCGGCCATCCACAAGCTGGCCGCCCACGCGATCTCCTGCTCCGCGGGGCTGAACGACCGCCCCCGGACGTCCTGATAAGCCACCAGGAACACCTCGGAGCTCTCGATCGGCGCCAGCGTGGGAGGCCCGTCACTGGCGAACGCCCCGCTCGCCGCTCCCACCAGGGCCGCCTCCGGGTGCCAGGCCAGACTGTCCCAGTCGTGCACAGCCCACACCTGCTGACCGTGCCACCGGAGGTTCTGCGCCTCGAAGTCGCCGTGGCCCAGCACGCGCGGCAGGCCGGCGGCCAGCAGCCGCCGTCGGGCCCGGACGGCCGCGTCGACGACATAGGCGGGCACGGCCGAGTCCCGGTCGCCGGGAAGGTCGACATCCGGCCACACGCCGGCATCGGTGTGGTCCCAGCGCACCCACGGCGGATTGGGCAGCGGCGGCGCGACGGTCACCTCCGCCAGCTCGGCCATGAGCCGGGCGAACACCTCCGCGCAACGCGCGGCCACGTCAGGCGAGTCCCCGTGCAACACCTCGCCGCCGGGCCGGAACTCCTCGGCGTGCACGGCCAGCGAACCGACACCGGTCACCGGCGTGAGCGGCCGGGCACACGGAAACCCCCGCTCGGCCAGCCACGCCTGCGCCGCGACACATGACGCTGCCCGGCCGCCGTCAGCGCGCGCCTTGACGACCACCTCCCTGCCGCCGCGCAACCGGACACCGAACACCATCGAGACCTGGTGCAGCTGGAACAGCACGCCGTCGGGCTCGCTACCGAGATGATCCGCACACCAAGCCGGCAGCCAGGCCGGCAGATCGTCCGAAGACACAGGCACGACTGTGCCACAGGGGCCGTGCGACCGATCGCTCACCCGTCCTTCGTCGTCAGCCGCGCATAAGCCAGCGATATGCCGATGACGAGGTAGCACAGCGCCCGGACCATTCCCTCGCCCAGGCCGTCGAACGACACCGGATCCCGGATCAGGTCGACCAGGCTGTTCAGCGACGTCGGCAGCAGGTACGGGTGCAGCCAGTCCAGCGCCGAGAACTGCAGCAGCACCTCGGAGACGATCAGTCCGCCGAGTACGCTCACCACCACCAGCATGGGGTGCTCGGTGGACGCCGAGATCGCCAGCGCGACGGCGCCGACCGCCATCAGGTACACCGTCGCCCAGGCGATGGCGATCGCCAGCCGCCACAGCACGTCCCCGAACGTCAGCTCCGTCCCGGACATCGACACCAGGCCGTCCGTCCCGGCGAGGACGAGCCCCGTCACCAGGCCGGACGCGACCACCAGCCCGGCCGCGACCAGCGCGACCACGAGCACCCCGAACGACTTCACCACCAGCAGCCGACCGCGGGCCACCGGGGCGAGCAGCCAGCCGCGCAGCGCGCCGTGGGACTGCTCGCCGGCCAGCGCGTCGGCGCTCGCCATCGCCACCGTGAGCGGCAGCATGAGCATGAGCAGCGTCATCAGCGACCCCAGCGGGAGCACGAAGGCGCTGGTGACCATCGTGACGAAGATCGGGGCTTCCCCGTCCGGCCCCATCGGGCCGGAGCCGCCCGGGCCGATGGGGCCGGACGGAGTGGACGTGGCCGAACCATTCACCGTCAGGTCGACCGCGATGCCGGTGATCACCGGGAGCGTGGCCAGCAGGCCCAGCACGACGAGCGTCCGCGGACGCCGGAAGATCCACCGCACCTCGGCCCACAGCAGGCGCGCGATCGGGGCGCGCCGCCGTGCGGGGAGGGCGCCGGGCGGGTCTGTGCCCTGCACCGGCGAGGTCACAACCGAGCTCTGCGTCATCGCACCCCGCCTTCCTGAGCCATCGACGGCTCGTCGCGGGCCGGCTCGTCGCCGTCCAGCTCACCGACGACCTCGCCGACGTCGTGCGTCAGCCGCGCGAAGGCCTCCTCCAGCCCGGTGCGCTCCCGCCGGGCCTCGTCCACGCCGACGCCGGCCCGGACAAGCGTCTCGATCACCGTCGCCGGCGTCGTCGTCGTGAGGTCCACGCGCACGCCGTCCGGCGCGAGGCGCGCGGGGATCCGCTGGTCGCGCAGGGTGTCGACGGCGCGGGCGCCGTCGGGCGTGGCGACGAGCAGCGTGGGGCTGCCGGACTCCAGCAGGTCGTCCAGGGCACCCTGCGCCACGACGACGCCCTGGTTCAGCACGACCACGTGCGTGCAGGTGGCCTCGACCTCCGCCAGGAGGTGCGACGACACGAGCACCGTCACGCCGTGGGCGTGCAGCTCCGCGATGATCCGGCGGACCTCCTGCGTACCGGCCGGGTCGAGACCGTTCGTCGGCTCGTCCAGCACGACGAGCCTGCGCGGCGCCAGCAGCGCCGAGGCCAGCCCGAGCCGCTGCTTCATACCGAGGGAGTACGCGCGGTACTTCCTCCGGGCCGCACCCGCGAGACCGACCCGCTCCAGCGCAACGGACACGGCGTGGTCCAGGTCCCCGCCGGCCAGCAGCGGCTCCGCGGCGGCGAACCGCAACAGGTTCTCCCGGCCCGACAGGAACGGGTGGAATCCCGGACCCTCGACCAGCGCCCCGACGTGCGGCAGGACCCGGTCGACCGCCCCCGGCACCGGCACGCCGAGCAGCTCGATCTCGCCCTCGGTCGGCTGCACGAGCCCGAGCAGCATCCGGATCGTCGTCGTCTTGCCGGAGCCGTTCGGCCCCAGCATCCCGACGACGGCGCCCTCCGGGACCTCCAGGTCGACGCCGTCCACGGCGACCGTTCCCTTGTAGACCTTGCGCAGCCTCCGGGTGCGCGCCGCGAGGGCGGTGCCGGAGGCGTTCCTCATCTCCGGCACCGCCGCTTCGGCCCGCGCTGTGGTCACTGCTGGTCCAGGGCGTCGACCAGCACCTGCTGCGGCACCGCGCCGGCCGCGATCCGGCCGTCCTCGGTGACGATCGCGCCGCCGACGGCGATCTGGACGTGGGACCCAGAGCCGAACTCGCCGGACACCGGCGTACCGATCTGCTCCAGCATCCCGGTGAGGTCCTGCCCGCCCTCGACGGAACCCCCGGCCGAGCCGCGGGCCGGAGCCTCGCCGATCACCACGGTGTCCCAGCCCTCGCCGACCGTCGTCGTCCGCTGCTCGACGCTCTCGGCGTCGTGCTCGCCGGCCGCCTTCTCGAGGTCGTCCGCCTCGGTCGCCTCGACCTCGGCGCCCTCCGGCGGCGTGAACTCGAACAGGTCCGCGTCCTGCGCGCCGACCGCGAACTCGACGAAGCCGAGCGACAGGACCGGGTCGGACGCGCCGTTGGCGTACACGTCGAAGCGCAGCGGGACGCGCGTCTCCTCGTCGATCGCCACCGTGATCTCGCGCAGCAGTGTCTTCTCCGAGGGCTTCGGCGTCAGCACGAGCTCGTACGCGGCCCGGTCCGCGACGCGCGCCGTGCCGTCCACGAAGATGTCGCTGGTCGGGCGCAGCCGCTCGATGATCTCGGCCGCCGCCTGCGACGGGTCGGCCAGCTCGGACTCGGCGTGCCCGCGGGCCGCCGCGGCGTCGGCCTCGTCCCAGGTGAGGCGCTTCGCGGCGTTCTCCTGCGAGTCGTATGCCCACGCCTCGTCCGCGTTCTTCACGAACGTCAGCTCGGACGACTGCCGCTCGACCTGAACCCGGGCGCCCTCGTCGCCGTCGTGGAAGACCCGCACCGACTCGAAGTCGAGCGCCTCCGTCCCGGGCACGGCGGGCAGCCCGAGCTCGTTGTGCAGCTCCGCCACGCCGTCGAACGCCGGCGGCCGGGCCTCCAGCGCGGAGGTGACCAGCTCCTCGGCGCCGATCGCGGGCAGCACCGGATCGTCGTCCGCCCCCGCGGGCAGCGCGGTCAGCGCCAGACCCGCGATCCCGGCAGCGATCCCCGACCCGGCGGCGACCAACGCCTTTGCCTTCGGCCTCATGTCCTCGCTCCTTCACTCCTGGAACCAGTGTGCTCTCCCTGACCCGTTCCACGATGCCCCCTGCCGACTGAGACCTCGCTGAGAAGGTGGCCCGGGCTGAGATGGTGCTGAGAGCGGCCGGAATACACCCCGTCACGTGCGCGATCGGGCCCCAGGGTGCGGCATGCTGGCAACCATGGGACCGCAGATCCTCGTGGTCGACGACGAGCCGGGCGTCCGCAAGGCGCTCGACCGCGGCCTGCGCGCGGAGGGGATGGACGTCACGGTCGCCGCCGACGGGCCGACGGCGCTGCGGCTGGCGCGCACCGGCTCGTTCGACGCGATCCTGCTGGACATCATGATTCCCGGCCTGTCCGGGTACCGCGTGCTGCAGGAGCTGCGCTCGGCCGGGGTCGCCACGCCCGTGCTGTTCGTCTCGGCCAAGGACGGCGAGGTGGACCAGGCCGACGGGCTGGACCTCGGCGCCGACGGCTACCTGGTCAAGCCGTTCTCCTTCGTGGTGCTGCTCGCCCAGCTGCGCGCCGTCCTGCGCCGCGCGGCCGCGGGCACCACGCGGGGCCCGATCCGGCTCGGGCCGCTGACCATCGACCGCGGGGCGCGCACCGTGCGGTACGACGACGTCGACGTCCCCCTCAGCCCGCGCGAGTACGCGCTGCTGGCGGCCCTGGCCACGCGGGCCGGGGCCGTGTGGACGAAGCAGGAGCTGCTGCACGAGGTCTGGGGGGACGAGCAGGCCGCGACCAGGAACGTCGTCGAGGTGTACATCGGCTACCTGCGCCGCAAGCTGGCCGCCGTCGGCGCCGGAGATTTGGTGCGGACCGTCCGGGGGCACGGGTATCAGCTCGGCGGGCCGCAGTAGTGCCGGGGGCCGGGCGGGAGTCAGGGCGGGCCTCGTCGGGCGGACGCTGGGCCGGCGTCTCGCTGCGCCTGCGGATCACCGCCCTCGCCACGGCGGTCACCCTGGTGTGCCTGCTGGGCCTCGCGATGGCCGCGGGCCGGGGCCTCGTACCGCTGCTGACCGACGCCGTGGACGACGAGCTCCAGACGGCGCTGAGCGGCGCCACCAGCGACGTCGTCGCGGGCCGGACCCCCGCCTCCCCTGACGGCCTGGAGGTGCGGGTGCTGGACACCGCGGGCGGTCCCACCGCCGACGACGGCGCGCCGCCGGCCCTGACGCGCGACCAGGTGCGCGCCCTCAAGGCCGGCACCCCGGTCACCGCGGGCGACCCGCAGCCGGTCCGCTGGCACGGCACCGTCGCCACCGCGCCCGACGGTAGCCAGCGGCTGGTCGTCGTCGGGACGGGCCTCGTCGGGCAGAACGCCGCCAAGGCCTCGGGCAGCCGGTGGCTTCTCGTCACCGCGCTCGTCGGGACCGGCGTGGCCGGGGTGGCGATCTGGTTCGCCGTCCGGTCGGCGCTGCTCCCGGTCGCCCGGATGCGGCAGTCCGTCCGCCGTCTGGCCCCCGGCGAACGCGTAGCGGTGCCCGACGCCGCGGCGGGCGAGCTGCGCGCCCTCGCCGACGACTTCAACGTGCTGCTGGACCGGCAGGACGCCACGACCGAGCGGCTGCGGCGGTTCACGGGTGACGCGGCGCACGAGCTGCGGTCCCCCGTGGCGTCCATCCGCGTGCAGTCGGAGGTCGCCGTGGCCAACCCCGACCCGCAGGTCTCTCAGGAGGTGCACGCCGACGTCCTGGCGGACGCCGAGCGGCTGTCGGCGTTGCTCGACGGGCTGCTGGCACTCGCGCGCTCGGACGCCGGGGAGCTGCCGCCGGCGGACTCCGTCGACCTGGTCGACGAGGTGCGCGCGGCGGTGGCGCGGGCCGCGGAGCAGCCGGTGCCGATCGTGGTCAACGCCATGACCGGCCAGGCCTGGGCGTCCGCGGCGCAGACCGAGATCCAGCTCGTCCTCGACAACCTGCTGCGCAACGCCTGCAGGTACACCCGCACGCGGGTCGTGGTGTCGGTCCTCGCGGGCCGCTCGGACGTCCGGGTGCTGGTCGACGACGACGGCCCGGGCGTCCGGCCGGAGCACCGGGCAAAGGTCTTCGACCGCTTCTACCGGGTCTCCGACGACCGCGCGCGTTCGTCGGGCGGCGCCGGGCTCGGCCTGGCGCTGGTCGCCGAGCTCGTGCGCCGCCGAGGCGGCCGGGTCGCCGTCGGCGAGTCGCCCGACGGCGGCGCCCGGTTCACCGTCGCGTGGCCCCGGGCCGGGTGAGGACCGATGTCACAGGGCATCCGCCCGGAAGGGCCCGGCGGGAGAGATAGCGTGGCCGCGTGGAGACGACGGCCCTGATCGCAGCCTGCGTCGCCGTCGTACTCGGGGCCGGGCTGCAGCGGGTCGCCGGGATGGGCCTGGGCCTGGTGGCCGCGCCGGTGCTCACGGTGTTCCTGGGCGCTTCGGTGGGCGTGCTGGTCAGCAACGTGGCCGCGATCGTCACGGCCCTGCTCATCCTGCGGGCGCTGCGGGACCGGGTGGACTGGCGGCGGGTCGTCACGATCCTGCCGCTGATGCTCGTGGGCTCGGTGCTCGGCGCGCTGACGGTGCGCGAGGCCGACACGGCGTGGCTCGACGTGATCGTGGGCGGGTCGGTGCTGGTCGCGCTGGCGGCGTCGGCCCTGTTGCGCCGTCGGGTGCGGATCAAGGGCCGGTCGGTCGCGATCGCGACCGGACTGGCTGCCGGCTTCATGAACACCACGTCCGGCGTGGCGGCGCCCGCGTGGACGGCGTACGCGCTGGCCACCCGCTGGGACCACCGGTCGTTCGCCGCGACCCTGCAGCCGCTGCTCGTCGTCATGAACGCCATGTCGGTGGCCACCAAGCTCGGCCTCGGCGCGATCCCGGCCGGCTCCGCTCCCGCGTGGTGGGTCTGGCCGGTGCTCCTGGGCGCGGTGCTCGCCGGGGTGGCGCTCGGCGCCGTCCTGGCCCGGCGCGTGCCGACGCGCGTCGCGTCCCGCATAGCGCTGACCGTCGCGGTAGCAGGCGCGATAACGGCCCTGACAAGAGGCCTCCTCACCCTCTGACCTCGTGGGATCACTCGTCTTCCGCGAAGACGACGTCTCGCTTGCGGCGGATCATCGGGAGCACCGCCAGCACCAGCGCGATCACGGCGAGCCCGAGCAGCACGGCCGAGATGGGCCGCGTCACGAACACCGTGGGATCGCCCCGCGAGATGAGCAGGGCACGGCGCAGGTTCTCCTCGAGCAGCGGTCCCAGCACGAATCCGAGCAGCAGCGGCGCGGGCTCGCACCCGGTCCGCACCAGCACGAAGCCGAGCACGCCGAAGACCGCCACGGCCATCACCTGGTACGGGTTCTGCCCCAGCGAGTAGGTCCCGATGCAGGCGAACACCACGATGACCGGGAACAGCACCGAGTACGGCACGGTCAGCATGCGCACCCACATGCCGATCAGCGGCAGGTTGAGCAGCACCAGCAGCACGTTGCCGACCCACATCGACGCGATCAGGCCCCAGACCAGAGCGGGCTGTGCCGTCATGACGTCGGGACCAGGCGTGATGCCCTGCACGATGAACGCGCTGAACATCAGCGCCATCACCGGGTGCGCCGGGAGGCCCAGCGTCAGCAGCGGGATGAACGACGTCTGTGCCGCCGCGTTGTTCGCCGACTCCGGCCCGGCCACGCCCTCGATCGCGCCGTGCCCGAACTCGGCGGGGTTCCGCGAGACCCGCTTCTCCACCGAGTACGACGCGTACGAGGCGAGCACGTGCCCGCCGCCCGGCAGCACGCCCAGCAGCGACCCGAGCCCGGTCGCGCGGATCACCGGGCCGACGATCCGCCGCAGCTCCGCCCGGCTGGGCCACAGGTTCGACACGCGGCTGACCATGCGGGTCCTGGAGCGGGGGTCGTGCAGGTTGCGCAGGATCTCGGCGATGCCGAAGACGCCGACGGCGACCGCTACGAAATCCAGTCCCTGATACAGCTCGCGGACGCCGAACGTGAAGCGCGGCGTGCCGGTGGCCAGGTCCTGGCCCATCGTGCTGAGCAGGATGCCCAGCACGATCATCGCGAGCGCCTTGAGCGTGGACCCGCTCGCCAGCGCGATCGACGCGATGAGGCCCAGGACCACCAGCGAGAAGTACTCGGCGGCGCCGAACGACAGGGCGGCCCGGGCCAGGGGCGGGGCCGCGGCGGCGAGTACCAGGGTCGCCACCGTGCCGGCGAAGAACGAGCCGAGCGCCGCCACCGCGAGCGCCACGCCGGCCCGTCCGGCACGCGCCATCTGGTGCCCGTCGATCGCCGTCACCGCCGCCGACGACTCCCCCGGCAGGTTGAGCAGGATCGCCGTCGTCGAGCCGCCGTACTGGGCGCCGTAGTAGATGCCGGCGAGCATGATGAGCGCGGACGTCGGGTCGTCGAACCCGAAGGTGATCGGCAGCAGCAGCGCGATGGTCGCCGTCGGGCCGATGCCGGGCAGCACGCCGACGGCGGTGCCGAGCGCGACGCCGAGCAGGCAGAACATGACGTTGTGCCACTGGAGCGCCTCGGAGAACCCGAGCGCGAGGTTGTCGAACAGGTCCATGTCGTGCCCTTACCCGCCGAGCCAGTCGCCGAACAGCGCGAGGCGCAGCTGCAGCAGGACGACGAAGATGATCCAGCTCGCGACCGTCAGGCCGGCGGCGATGACCAGTGCGCGCAGCGGCTTGGTCCCCGGCCGGGCCAGTGCCGCGAGCAGCCCGGTGCCGAACGTCGCCGGCAGCAGCCCGAGGCCGTCGACCGTGAAGGCGAAGAACGTGACGGCGGCGAACACCGCGACGGTCGGGCGCCACTGGATCCCGGCGAGGGGGCGTGGGTCGGGTGCGTCGGCGTCGGGCACGACGGCGTCCGAGACCTCGCCCCCGGGCGCCTCGCCGGGTGCGGGGTCCGGCGCGACGTACGCCTTCACGACCGTGGCGAGGCCGAGCGCCGCGAGCACCAGGCCCAGCGCGAGCGGCATGTACCCGGGCCCCATCTCGAGGAGGGAGCCGAGGTCGTAGCCGAGCGCGCCGATCGAGAAGGCCGCACCGAGGCCCACGAAGATCAGGCCCGCGACGAGGTCGCTCGTCGAGCGGGGCCGGAGAGTGCCGATGTCAGCCTCCCTGGCTGGCGCCGATGATGTCGCCCCAGGTCGCGGTCTGCTCCTCGAGGAGCGCGGCGTGTGCCTCGGGGGTGGCCTGGTCCTCGCTGACGGGTGCCGTGCCGAGGTCGGCCATCTGGTCGATGACGGTCTCGTCGGCCAGGGCGACCTGGAGGGACTCGGTGAGCCGGGTGACCACCTCGTCCGGCGTCTCGGCCGGGACGTACAGGCCGTGCCACACGCTGACGGCGATGTCTTCCTGGCCGCCCTCGGCGGTGGTGGGCAGGTCGGGCAGCGCCTCGATGCGCTCCGGCGTCGTGACGGCGTAGGCCTTGACCTCGCCGGCGGTGATCTGGCCGGTCGTGTTGGTGGTCTGGTCGCACATGAAGTCGACCTGGCCGCCGACCAGCTCGGCCATGGCGGGGCCGGTGCCGTCGTACGGGACGGCGGTGAGGTCGACGCCGAGGGCGTCCGTCAGGAGCAGGCCGCACAGGTTGGACGCGGAGCCCTCGCCGGCGTGCGCCATCGTCACCGTGTCGGCGTTCTCCTCGATGTAGGTCACGAACTCCTCGAACGTCTCCGGCTCGAAGTCGGAGCGCGCGATGATCGTCATCGGCACCTCGGTGACCAGGCCCACCGGCTTGAAGTCGGCGATCGGGTCGTAGGCGAGGTCGTCGTAGAGCGCGGGGGCGGTGGACATGCCGATGTGGTGCATGAGCACGGTGTAGCCATCGGCCTCGGCGGTGGCCGCCTGGCCGGCGCCGACGGTGCCGCCCGCGCCGTCGACGTTCTGGACGACGAGCTGCACGCCCAGGTCGTCCGACATGGGCTCGGCGATCATGCGGGTCACGGTGTCGGTGGGGCCGCCCGCGGAGAACGGCACGATGATGTCGATGTCGTCCTCGGGGTAGCTGGCGGGGTCAGCACCCGAGCTGCAGGCGGCCAGGATGAGGCTGAGGCCGGCCAGCGCAGCACTGTACGCGGCCACCTTCCGGGGTCCGGCGGGGGTCATGTCCGTCTCCGATCATCGTCGATCCGGCAGAGGTTGATCCGTTGCGACCTGCCGCGATAACGCCAACAGGCCGAGACCGTGACAGTACCTCCGCGCATGTGACGGCCGCCACAAAGCGGGCGCGGCTTGACCGAACGGTGACCTCAGCCGACCGGCTCCGCAGCGGACGGCTCGTCCCAGAACCGCGTGCGCAGGAACGTCCCCGTCGACGTCGCCGCCGTGCTGTTCGCGGTGGCGGTGACGCCGGCGTCCAGCCGGGCGTCGGGTGTGGCCAGCGGCGCGGTCCCGACCTGTGCCCACGGCTGCTCGGGCGAGGTGCGGTAGTAGCCCGTCATCGTGGTCTCGGAGGTCCGCTCGAGGCGGAGGTGGACGGGCGCCGTCGCGAGCGCGGTCTTGCTGCCCTCGCTGTCGAGCCAGCCGTCGCCGTTCGTGTCCCACTGCAGGTACGCGCCCGACGGGCTGGTCACGAGGTCGACGTACCCGTCGGCGCTCCCCTTGCCGGCGACCGACAGGTCGTTGCGGACGACGAGTCCGGCGCGCGGGTCGCCGCTGCCCCCGCGGTCCAGGTCCGCCACGTAGGTCTCGACGGACCCGCCGACCGGGAGCCGGTCGGCCTGGTAGACGACGCTGAGGTTGTCCTTGTTCGTCCACAGGCCGTCGTCCGAGTCGCTGATGCGGAACGAGGCGTCCGTTCCCTCGCAGAAGGACGCCGGGCGGGTGGCCAGCGCGGCCGAGGCCCACGGAGCGCTCACCTCGTCGTCGGCGCACCCGGAGGCGGTGAACCGGACCGTGTACGTCCGCGTCGTGTGCCCGTCAGGCGCGGTGACCGTGACGCGCGCGGACGTCTGGTCGGCGTCGACCGCCACGGTCGCGTCGTCCTGCACCGGGTCCGCGGCCACCTCGGGGACCGGGCCCCACGGCCCGGACTCGACCTGGTACCCGACGGTGCCGGCCTCGAAGCCGGGGACGGCGACGCCGTCGACCGCGAGACCCGCCAGCCGGGCGTCGCTGCCGGGGTGCAGGACCCGCACGAGGTAGACCCGCTCGGCGACCGGATCGCCGCCCTCGCCAGCCGTCACGGTCACGTACGCCCACGGCCGCTCCGCGGTGGCGGGGTCGACAGTGACCGTGGCGGCGGGATCGCTCGCGGTTCCCGTGACGACCGGCGCCGGGTCGTCGGCCAGGACCGTGTGGTCCCAGCTCGCCGGGTCGAAGCCGTCGACGGGCTCGCCGTCCACGGTCAGGGTCGCGAGGTCGGTCGCCGACGTCGGTGCGAGCCCGAGGACCTCCACCTCGGAGACCGCCTGCCACGTGACCGTCTCGGTCGTCAGACGCACGCGGACGGCGGTCGTGGGCGGGACCGCCGAGGTGTCCAGCCGGACCACCGGCGCGGGTCCGGAGGCGTCCTGCGCGACGTCGGCCGCGACGTCCGTCGTCTGCCAGTCGCCGTTGGTGTCCTGGTACTCGACCGCGATCCGCGACGGCCACGTCGCGGTCTGCCCGTCCTTGTAGAGGTGGACCACGATCTCCTGCGGCGCGCGCAGCTCGGACCACGCGTAGTCGAGCGTGCTGTTCCGCGGGTGGTTGCCCCCGGCCGCCCAGTCGTCCCAGCCCTTGCCGAGGCTACCGTCGACGGTGCTCGCGGCGAGCTCCTGCCGGAACGACGCCGTGACCGTGGCGCCGGGCGCGAGGTTGTGCACCCCGTGCGCGACCACCTCGACGGTGCGCCGGAACGTCCGGCCCGCCGTGAAGTCCTCATCAGCGGCGAGCGTTCCCGTGATCGTCTGCGGACCGGCCGACCGGATCACGGTCGGGCTCCACGTCACCGGGACATCGGTAGCGGCGCCGTTCGCCGTGACCTCGACGGTGTCGGGCAGCACCTCGGACAGGTCGTCGTTGGTGCGGACGGTCGCGGGGAGCCGGTCGTCGGTGACCTCCCAGATGTAGGGTCCCGCACCCTTGTCGTCCCAGTACTCGTCGGTCCACCCGTCCGCCCAGCGGGCGTCCTCGGAACTGGGGTTGCGCATCTCGAGCCGACCGCCCTCGCCGATCGTGATCGGCAGCCAGACATACGTGGAGTCGGCGGCACCGGCGTTCCAGCGGTCGCCCATGTAGACGAACCTGCCGGTGCCCGGGTCCAGCGGGAAGACGTTCGTGGACTGTGACCCGAAGCTCGTCTTGCGCGAGTCGCCGACCGACAGCAGGCCGTCGCCGCCCTCCGGGATCCTGTTGTAGGCGACGTTCTCGTGCTCGTCGTCCGGGTCGACCCCGCGGATCCAGGTGCCGAGCATCGAGTCGGCGGTGTAGTAGGTCTCCGGGTTCGGCGACCAGCCCGTCGCGCCGGACGCGACCGCGTAGTACTTGCCGTCGTGCACGAAGACCGCCGGCGCCTCGAGGACACCGCACCGGCGCACGATGCTGTAGTCCTCACCCGCGACGGGAGCGCGCTTGGTGCCGTCGGCCCAGATGCGCGGATACCGCCCGTCGGCCGAGTACTGGATGCCGACCTCGTCGTGGGTCGTCGTCTTCTCGACGTTCGTGTACTGGTCGTTGAGCCGGGCGATGTAGAGGCTGCGGTTCTCCTCCGACGAGTACACGACGTACGCGGTGCCGTCGGTGTCCTGGAACACCGTCATGTCACGGGCCTGTCCCGGCACGGCGCTGGGCATGTTGCACGCGGTCTGATAGGTCGGCTCGTTGTAGAGGCGGTATGCGCCTCGCAGCTCGAACGGGCCGGTCGGCGAGTCGGCGACCGCGACCGCCGCCAAGGACCGGGCGTAGTTGCTGCCGCCGGGTGTGATGCTCCCGTCGGAGTGCCACCACATCACCCATTTCTCGGTGTCCTCGTTGTAGAGCACCTTCGGCCGCTCGAAGATCGAGTTGAGCTGCGCCGCGCCGTCGGGCGCCGTCGCCTTGACGTTGAGGTAGTAGAAGAGCTCGTCGATGCGCTCGGTGCGCGGCGTCCCGTCGTCGGCCACCGTGTCGTAGAGCGCGTCGAAGTACTCCGACTCCAGCTCCTCGCGGGACGTGACCGAGCGCAGCACCACGCCCTCGTTCGTCCAGTTGTACGTGTCGGTCGAGCTGTACAGCGAGACGCCGGGGCTCTCGTAGTAGCCGTTGGACCGGTCCTCGCCGTACCAGTAGTGGACGGTGGTGCCGCCCTCCTCGACGGTGGTGGTGTCACCCGCCTCGACACCGAGCTCCTCGGACGTCCGGGTGACGATCTGGCCACCGTGCGCCTGGATGTGGCGCCCCTCGGTGTCGTACCAGTGCGGCTGGAAGTATCTGCCCGACGAGGCGCCCGGGTCCGACACGGGCGGATAGGCCTCGTACTCGATGGGGTCGGGGATCGTCGGCACGTCGGCGGCGGCGGGCGGGGCCACGCCCGCCGCCAGGGCAAGGATCGCGACGGCTGCCGCAAGTCCGCGACTGGTACGTCGAATGCTCATGGTTCGTTCCTCACGCATCGTTGCGGACTTACGGTCGGACAGCTGCTGCTCAGTTGGCGGTGCGGCCCACGTAGACGTCACGGGCACGGAAGTAGGTGTCACCGCTCGGGCCCGGTGTGCCCGACGAGCCCTCCATCTGCAGGTTGATGATGAGGTTCATCGGCTTGCCCACGAAGTTCGACCCGATGTGCGAGGCCTTCCACACGTCGTCGAGGTAGTAGTGGATCTCCACGTCGGTGGCGTTCACCTTGGTCATCCAGATGCGGTACTCGTGCCAGCTCCCCGGCGAGCTGACCGGGACGATCGTGTTGTCCCAGGAGCCGTCGTAAGTGTTGAACCAGTTCCGGGCGTCGCCCTTGAACTCGAGGATGTCGCTCTCCGGCGGCCAGCTGTTCGCCCCGGTGATCCAGAACGCCGGCCACGTCCCGCGAACCGACGGCGCCTGGAACTCACCGCGGATCTCGTAGTTCGGGTAGGTGTCGTTGACGACTATCTGGTCCTTGGCGTGGATCGCAGCCGAGTGGTACTCGATCGGCAGGAAGGGATCCTTGTCGCTGTTGCCCTCGTCCCAGGAGATCCGGGTCGCCTTGATGTTGAGCTGCCCCGCCGGCGACAGGTACAGGTGGTTGCTGTCCGTCGAGCTGGCGTACATGCGGGCGGTGCCGTTGTGGTCCGACCCCCACGGGTACAGGTAGTTCCACTCCGACTCCAGCGCGGCGCGGCTGGCGAACGAGCTCCCGTCGATCAGGGTCTCCCAGGCCATCGCCTCGTCGGCGCCGGCAGGGCCGGACGGCGTCGACGCCGCCGGTGCGGCCGCGCCGGCGAGCAGCAGCAGCGCCGTGGCTCCCGCCGCGTACGCCGCGCGCAGCCGGCCGGATCGACCTGAAACGGGCGGGCGGCTCTGCGCAGAACTGATCAGCATGTGGTTCCCCTTTTTTGTCGGCTGTCCTCGTTGACTGTCCGTCGGGTGATGCGTGCTGCGCCGGTGATGTTTACGTCACCATTTGGGTGATTTTGCCACCACTTGCGAGGGTGGTCAAGGTTTAATCGCTACAGGCCGGCCGCCGCGGACCGCGCCACGGTCACGGCGTCGTCGCAGAGCGTCTCCTGGTCACTCTCCCCGGTCAGGTGCACGCGCAGCAGCTCGCTCACCCGGCCGTCGCCCTCCGGGCTCGGCCCTTCCTTGGCGACGACGTCGACCAGGCACCCCTCGCCCCAGGCATCGCCCCGCTCGTACGCGGTGTGGCCGGACAACGAGGTGCGCGTGCCGTCGTCCGGCGCGTACCCCTCGTTCCGCTCGAAGAGGAGCCGCAGGTAGCGGCTCTCGTCGCCGTCCCACTTGCAGTCCCACTCGGCGAACTCGCGTTGCGGGCTCACCATGTCGTCGATGTCGAGTGCGGTGCGCAGTGCGTCGTCCGACGGCAGGTCACACGTGTTGCGGCCGATCGCGGAGCCGGGCATCGGCAGGGCCGTCCGGACCGGGAGGTCGTCCGCGGCGACCAGCGCGGCGGTCCGGTCGGCGACGGACTGCGCCATCGCGCACAGGTCCGCGCCCGAGCCCTCGATCTGGGTCGCCTCGAAGGACAGGTTGTACCGGTCCCCCGCGCCGAAGACCACCTCGCGGGCGCACTCGTCGTCCCCCTCGGAGGAGTAGAGCGTCACGCCGCCGCCCTGGTCCGAGCCGCTACCGTCCGGGTCCTCGTCGACGTACATCGTCAGCTCGACCTCGCTGACACCGGAGCCGTTCGAGACCGTCGCGTCGCAGCCCTGGAACTCGCCGCGGTCGCTGTCGATCCGGGCGGCACCGAACCCGTTCAAGGTCCCGGCATCCAGCAGCTTGCACGGGTCCCACGACGCCTCCCGGGCGGCGTCCCCGCTCTTGGCCGCGAACGTGATCGGCGTGGCCGCGGCGGTGCCGGTCTTCGGCTGGGTCGCGCCGCCGTCCGCATTCTGGGTCCTGGAGGGCGACGGCGCGGGGTCGGCCACGACCTCGGCCGACGGTTCGGCGGCCGGGGTCTTCTCCGCGGTTGCCTTCGGTGACGGCGACGGCGGCTCGGGCTGCGCGCGCAGACCCGCGCGGGCGGGGCCGGCCGCCTGCTCCACGCCGTCGGCCGGCGGACCGTACGCGTTCCACGTGAAGAGCGCTCCGGCGACGACCAGGACCACCGCGGCGGCCACCGCCGCGAGCGCCCGGCCCTTGCGCGCCTTTTGGGGCGGCGCCGACAGGTTCTCCCCCGCCGCGATGCTCCTGAGCTCGTCCCGGACGTCCTCCAGGGCGGGCCGTTCCCGGGGGTTCTTGTGGAGCATGCGGACCACGACGTCGGCCATCGCGCCGCTCCGTCGCGGAGTGCGCACCGCCTGACGTGCGGAACCGGCGGCAGGCGACGTCGGACCGCCGTCCTCGAAGGGAGTCACGCCCTCGAGCGCCCAGTACAGCGTGGCGCCGAGCCCGAACACGTCTGCGGGACGCCGGTACTGCGTGCCGGGGACGAGCATCTCGGGCGCCAGGTAGCCGGGCGTCCCCGAGATCCGCGCTCCCCCGGATCCGACGGCGGGTGCCGCGTCGGCGTCGCCGTCCGCGTCGACGTCCGCGTTCGGGTCGACGACGGCGCCCGTCGTGCCTGTCACCGTGACCGCGTCCGAGACGCTGTCCGCGATACCGAAGTCGACCAGTGTGGCGACGCCGTCCGCCACCAGCACGTTCGACGGCGTCACGTCGCGATGCAGCAGGCCCTGGGCGTGCACGGCGGCCAGCCCATCCGCGAGCTGGGCGCCGTACGTCGCCGCCTGCTCGACGGAGATCCGGCCCAGCCGCTTCAGCGACTGCCCGGCGATGTAGCCCATCACTATCCAGTGGTCGTCGCCCTCGGTGACGACGTCGTGCACCGCCACCACATGGGCGTGGCGCACCCGGGCGAGCTTCTCGGCCTCCTCGACCGCGCGCTGCGCACCGTCGCCCTCGTGGCGCACGCGTTTCAGCGCGACCCGCAGCGTGGTCACCGTGAGGCTGGTCGCCTCCCAGACCTCTCCCTGACCACCCGACCCGAGCAGCTTCACCAGTCGGTACCGGCCGGCGATCTCGTCCCCTGCGCTGACCTCGCCCACCTGTCGCCCTGTCCGTCGTCCCGCCAGCTGACTCCTTGAGGCGTGATGCTATTGCACCTTTTGTACTGTTGCTGGGTTAGTTGGCAGGCGCCGCCATGGCGCGGTCCAGGATCTTCCCCAGCGGTTGCGGCCGGGCGCTGGCGCTCCACGCGGTGAGCGCGGCCTCGACGCACCCCAGGGCGGCGGCGATCACGGCATGGACCCGCGGGTCGGAGTCGTCGGCCGGGTCGGCGCCGAGGCGCCGTGCGATCTCCGGCCGGAGCAGCTCGTGCCATCGCGCGTTCTTCTCCCGGTGCCGAGCCGCGAGCGCCAGCGTGCTCATGACCAGCTGGGTCAGCCGCCGGGTGCGCTCGTCGTGGCCTTCGTACTGCTCGATCAGCACATCGAGCGCGCGCCGCATGGCCGCCCAGGGCGCTTCGCCCGGCGGCCGGGCGGCGAGCGCGTCGGTCATCCGCCTTTCGTCTCTCGCTTCCTGAAAATGCCGTTCGAGAGAGCGGAACTGGTGCGCACCAACCTACGTGGGGTCCGTGCAGGTCGCCGTCGGAGCCGCGGCCCTCCTCATCGCCCCAGGTGGTCGTGGGGCACCGGCACCCGGCGTCGGATCCGCGCCACGATGCTCCGGGTCGCGAGCTTGTGGAAGCGCGAGTCGATCACCAGCAAGCGGTAGATCGCTCCAAGCGCGCCCGGGAAGGTCGCGTCGGTGTGCGCCTCGACGCGAGTGCCGGCGCCGTCGGGCAGGAGCCGGAAGGTGAGGGTGTAGACCGAGAACCGGTGGACGCCGTCAAGCACGAGCTCGTGCGGAGGATCCGCCTCCGCGACGCGGAAACCTGGGACCGCCGAGCCCACCGCGAGTGGGCGTGGCCCCTCGGCGACCGTGTCGCGGCAGCCGATCAGGCGCACGTACCGGGCGGGTCCGAGCACCTCGACCTGGTCCAGAAGCGCACGCCACACCACGTCGGGCGGGGCGGCGATCGCCGTCGCGCGCACATCACGGTAACGCCGAGGGCCGACCATCCACGGACCCTACTCCCAGAAGGCGCACCGAACCGTTACCGACGGACCCTGCTGCTCAGCGGCCGGAAGGCGCACACTTCTAGGTAGACGACGGGGTCTGTCACCTGGAGGTACACCATGGCCGCCCGACGCACGATCATCCGCGGGCTGGCCGCGTTCGCCGGCAGCCTGGCAATCCTGGTCGCCGGGCTTGCCGTCCCCGCGTCCGCCGAGCCCGAGACCCCCGTCGTGTACCCGTCGGGCTCGGCGGCGACGATGGCCGACCGCCTCGGTTTCGACGCCTGTACCGCACCCTCGATCGCGGCCCTGCAGGCCTGGAAGGGGACGTCGCCGTACAGCGCCGTCAACGTGTACTTCGGCGGCAACAACCGCGGCTGCGCGCAGCCGAACCTGACCGCGGCCTGGGTCCGCGACGCCGTCGCGGCGGGCTGGAGGCTGCTGCCCACGTACTTCGGCTACCAGCCGTACTGCATGTTCGGCGACAAGCCGAACCGCTACACCGCGACCAACGCCACCTCCCGCGGGAACTCGGACGCCACCGACGCCGTCTCGAAGGCCAAGGCTCTCGGCATGCGGCCGGGCAGCGCCCTGTACGCGGACGTCGAGCACTACGACCCCGCCGACTCGTCGTGCCGGACGGCGGTGCGCCGGTACGTCTCGGCATGGACGAAGACCCTGCACTCGTCGGGGTACCTGGCGGGCGTGTACGTCCACCAGGACTCGGGGCTGCGGGACCTCTCCGACTCCTACAACTCGACCACCTACGCCCGGCCGGACGCGGTATGGATGGCCCGCTGGGACGGCGACAGCTCGCTGACCAACTGGCCGACGGCGCCGAACTCGCACTGGGCCACCTTCCAGCGCGCGAAGCAGTACGAGGGCGACCACAACGAGACCTGGGGCGGCGTGACGATCAACATCGACTCCGACCGGATCAAGGCACCCGTCGCCACGGTCGCCCGCACCTACAAGGTGACGAGCTCGACGTCGCTGAACTCCCGCACCGGGCCGGCTACCTCCTACCCCGTCGTTCGTAGCTACAACCCGGGCGGCACGCTCACGGTGGTCTGCCAGACCACCGGGCAGAAGGTCGGCACCACCGCGGTGTGGGACCGGCTGGCCACGGGAGCGTGGGTCAGCGACTACTACGTCTCGACCCCGTCCAACACCGGGTTCACGTCGCAGCTGCCGCGGTGCCGCTACCCCGGGCAGGTGACCATCGACTCGCTCACGGTCCGGTCCGGACCGGGGACGTCCTACCCGAGCTCCGGCGCGGCGCTACGTCGCGGTTCGCTGGCCTATGTCATGTGCCAGAAGTCCGGCAGCACGGTCGGGACCACCTCGGTGTGGAACAAGCTGCGCGACGGGCGCTGGGTCAGCGACTACTACGTCTCGAACCGCTCGAACACGAGCTGGAGCGCGCCGGTGCCCCGCTGCCCGTGATGACCAGAAACGACGTCCGACCTGCGTGAACATCTGGTGAATCTCAGGATGGGCACAACCATCCGGACGCCCGGCGCGTCGTAGAAGGCATGCGAAACACACACGCAAAGGCACGTTCCATTGTTCTGCTGACCGGCCTCGTGGTGGGCCTCACGGCTGGCCCGACGGCGACCGCCGTCGCCGGCCCCGAATCGGTGGCGTGCGCCGCCACCTCCGCGCACGTCCCCGCACAGGCCGCAGGGCCGTCCGACTGCGATCCGGTCGGCATCCCGATCGACCTCGGCGAGCCCACCCCGGGCGCGACCGACGACTGGCAGACGACCGAGACCAACGGCGTCGGCTACGCGATCCCGGCTGACTGGACCGGCCGCGAGATCGTGGGCGACGGCGGTAGCGGCCACGAGTGGGAGTCCCCGGAGATCGCCGTCTCCGACGAGTACGGCGACCTGTACTGGCGGATCCTCGTCCAGTCGCCCTTCGTGTCGCAGGAGATGCCGAACCCGGAGGACCTGAACGAGGTCGGCTTCCACGCCTCGTACATCGAGGTCGAGGGCGCCTCGGAGGCCGTGCTCGTGGCCGCGCAGACCGGGCACTGGGCCGACGCGTCGGTCGAGACGATCGACTTCCAGGTCTTCGTCCAGTCGGAGAGCACCGGCGTCGTCAGCCGGTTCATGGGCGAGCTGCCCGCGGGCGAGGAGGGCCAGTTCCTGCTGGACAACTTCGTTCCGACGATCGAGCCGTGATGCTGGGGTAGGCCGACTGTGGCGTAGGCCGACTCTGGCGTAGGCCGAGCGGAGGCGGGTCCCGGTGTGGTTCCGGGGCCCGCTTTCGCATGTCTGGGGTCGGGATACCGTGAGCTCCGGCATGGCCATCAGCCCCTACGCCTACGGCGATGAGCGGCATCGTCGCGGCGGACGACGACGCCTACACCAGCCGAATGGTCGCGCTGATGGGCTCCGTCGGCGGGCGGGTAGATCGTGTGCTTCGTAGGGCCCGGTGCGAAGGCGAGCAAGGGAGCGCGGCCGCTGTGCCCGCTGTCGTAGCGGTACTCGAACTCTCCGAAGCCGATGATGCGGCCTGCCCAGACGACGGGCGGCTCGCCGCTGATCTCCTGGTGTATCGCGAGCAGCTCGGGACTCTGACCAGGTTCCAGTTCCGCACGACCCTTCTCACCGGTCCCCGATGCCGGGTCAGCTCGTCCTGCGTCGACGCGGCGCCGCGGAACGCGGGGGTGCCGCGCGCATATGGTCGCGGACCCTGCCCAGCACATCAGCCATGGCCTCGACGTCCGCCCGCTCGAGTGGCTCGAACAGCAGCTCGTCGAGCACCGCGATATGGCCGGGGAAGACCTTCGTGAGGGTGTCCCTGCCCTGCTGGGTGATCGTGACCGTCGTGCTGCGCTCATCATCGGGGGACGGTGCGCGAGTGACCAGCCCACGCTGCTCAAGCGACTGGGCCTGATAGGTGAGGCCGCTGCGGCTGTAGACGACGCCGTCAGCGAGGTCGGTCATGCGGTAGCTCCCGTCGGGCGAGTTGCCCAGACGGGCCAGGAGCTGGAACTGCACGTAGCTCAGATCGCCGGCCCCCCGCAGCTGCTGCTCGACCGTGTGCCGCAGAAGGCTGCTGACCTCGATGAGCGCGAAGTAGGCACCCAGCTCGGTGGAGTCGAAGGAACGAGGTGTGTCGGCCATGCCAGCAGTCTACCTTGCTGCGAACTCGAAACACTTGCTACGAACTTGAAGCAGTGCTACGGTCTCCACAGATGCTTCGAATCCGAAGCACTAACTGAGAGAAGGCCATCATGAAGGCAGTACGTTTCCACCAGACCGGCTCCCCCGAGGTCCTGCGCTACGAGGACGCCGACCGGCCCGTCGCCGGTGAGGGCCAGGTGCTCGTCCGCGTGGCCGGCTCCGCGTTCAACCCGGCCGACAACGGCATCCGAGGCGGTCTCCTGCCGATCCCGGTGACGCTGCCGCACGTGCCCGGCTACGACGTCTCCGGCACCGTCGACGCGATCGGCGACGGCGTGAGCGGCTTCCAGGTCGGCGACGCCGTCGTCGGCTTCCTCCCGATGACGGAGGACGGCTCCGCGGCGGAGTTCGTGGTCGCCCCCGCCGACGTCCTCGTCAAGGCGCCGACCAGCATCGACCTCGCCGACGCCGCCGCGCTGCCCTCGGTGGCGCTCACCGCCTGGCAGTCGCTCTTCGACGCGGCAGGGCTCAAGGAGGGTCAGCGAGTGCTGATCACTGGCGCCGGCGGAGCGGTGGGTGGCTACGCCGTCCAGCTCGCCAAGCAGGCCGGCGCCTACGTCATCGCCACCGCGAGCCCTCGTAGCCGAGACGCGGTTGCCGGTGCTGGCGCGGACGACGTCATCGACCACACGACGTCCACCGTTCTCGGGTCGGTGAGCGAGCCCGTCGACGTCCTGCTCAACCTGGCACCGATCAGCCCCGACGAGTTCACGGCTCTCGTCGTCCTCGTCCGTGACGGCGGCGTCGTGGCGTCGACGACCGCGTGGATGCCCACGCCCAGTGACGACGCGCGCGGGGTGCGGGCCGCCGGAATCTTCGTCCGCGCCGACGTCGAAGAGCTGGCCCAGCTGGTCGCCCTGGTCGACAGCGGCGAGCTCACCGTCGACGTGGCCCGGCGCGTCCCGCTGAGCGAACTCCCCGCGATCCACGCGCAGTCAGCCGCCGGCGAGCTGCGCGGCAAGGTCGTGGCCGTCCCCGACGTCCGCTGATCCCTCTCCACACCTCCCCAAGAGAAGAAGTGCGACATGTCGTTCACTCTCGATCCTGAGGTCGCCGCGGCCCTCGCCCCGATGGGCGAGGCCATGGCGGCAACCACCCCACCCGCGGTCGGCGACATCGCCGGACGCCGCGCCCTGTGGGAACCCATCCTCGCCGCCGCGAGCACGGCGCTCCCCATCCCGGCCGATGTGACCATCACGGACGTCGAGATACTCACCGACGACGGCGCGACGATCACGGCGCGCTGGTACGTGAAGGACGGCGCCCCGGCGGGGCCGGCCGCGCTGTTCTTCCACGGCGGCGGCTACATCTTCGGTCACATCGACCAGTTCGACGGGCCCGTCTCCCGGTACGCGTCGGCAAGCGGCGTGCCCATGCTGTCGGTCGAGTACCGCCGCGCTGCGCTGGCTCCACGACCACGCCGCGGAGCTCGGCGTCGACCCCGACCGCATCGGTGTGATGGGCGACAGCGCGGGCGGGGGCATGGCGGCGGCGCTGACGATCCTCACACGCGAACGTGGCGGTCCCAAGATCGCGCGTCAGATTCTTCTCATGCCCATGCTCGACGACCGCACCACCACGTCCGACGCCCTCATCGAGCCCTTCCTGATCTGGTCCTACGACGACAGCCACACCGCCTGGCCGGCGCTGCTCGGTGCGGCCGCAGACGGAGACCAGGTGCCCGCCACCGCGGCCCCCGCTCGTCTGCAGGACGCAGCGGATCTGCCGCCGGCGTATATCGAGGTCGGTCAGCTCGACGTGTTCCGCGACGAGGACACCGCCTACGCCACGAAGCTGAGCCGCGCCGGCGTCGAGGTGGAGTTCCATCTGCGCCCGGGCGTCCCCCACGAGTTCGACTCCATCGCCCCCAAATCGGACGTGGCTCGCCGTGCGATCGCCGACCGCGTCCGAACACTGAAATCGCTCTGAACCCGGCGAACGCGCTCGCGCCTGAAGATGCGAGCGCGTTTCCCCGGCACCACGTCTTCACCGCCGGCCGACCACCCTCGGCGGCGCATCGCGACTCTTGAACGGACATGAAATGACCTCCACACAACAGCCCTCCGTCGCCGTCATCGGTGCTACCGGCCAGCAAGGCCGCAGCGTGGTCGACGCACTGCACGAGCTCGGCGTCCCGGTTCGCGCCCTCGTTCGCAACCCCGACTCCCCCACGGCCCAGGCGCTGCGTGCGACCGGCGCCGAGGTAGTACAGGCGGACCAGGAGGACAGCCAGTCGCTCGCCGACGGGCTCGCCGACGTCGCGGCCCTCTTCTACATGACGACCTTCGAAGGCCCCGATGGTCCAGCAGGCGAGGTGCGACGCGGGCACGCCGTCGCCGACGCCGCGGCCCGAGCGAAGGTCCCGCACGTCGTCTACTCGTCAGTGGGCGGCGCCGAGCGCGAGACCGGCATCCCCCACTTCGAGAGCAAGTTCGACGTCGAGAAGCGGCTCCGCGCCCTCGTGCCCGCCACGATCCTCCGTCCAACCTTCTTCATGGAGAACCTGGCCGCCCAGCTCACTCCCAACGAGGAAGGCGAGATCGTCATCCGCATGCCGATGCCGGGCGACGTGCCGGTGCAGATGGTCGCCGTACGGGACATCGGCCGAGCGGCCGCCCGGCTCCTGCTCGAGCCTGGAGCGATCGACGGCACGCAATTGAGATCGCGGGCGACGAACTTCCTCTGGACCTGGTGGCCGCCCGGGCCGGCGAAGTGTTCGGGGTGCCGACGCGATTCGAGACCATCCCGCTCGAGTACCTCGGCGACGACGCAGACCTCAAAGCGATGTTCCGGTGGTTCGCCGAAGGGTCTTCGTACCAGGCTGACCTGGCGCAGTCACGGTCGCTGGTGGCTGAGGTCAGTGACCTTCGGTCGTGGCTGGTCACGCAGCGCGAGCCGGAGCTGGCGCAGCAAGGGGCGCGGCGCTGACCAACTGCCGCCACGGCTACGGTTCCGGGCATTCATCGCGCCCTCGGCGGCCGACACACGACATCGCATCGTCCTCAGCGCCAACAAGCCTCGAACGTTGAGAACGACGGACAATTAGCAAGCGGTGGGTCCCTTCGCTCACTTGCCTTAGCCGCCGCAGATACCGGGTCGCCCTGTTCGGATCACAGTTCTGACGATGTCTCGCTGCTGAAGCGCCAACGCTTGCCCGCGCGCAGCTGGCACCAGGCTGTGAAAGGGCCCGGATCCACGGAATTCCGCGGATCCGGGCCACTGACCAGGCCGGCCACGCTCAGGGGGCCGAGGGATCAAGCAGAAGTTGATCATGTGGTTTGGAGGCGTTGGATCGTTGGAATTCTGCGGTTTCTAGGTTAGCGGGGGTGGGGCGTGCCTGCTGCGTGCCACTCCGGAACAGGTACCGACGCCGGCCTACGAATCGAGCAGAACTTCGAAGGCATCTGCGAGCCGACGCATGTCTTCTCCCGCACCGTGACGTGTCGTGGTCGAGAACGTCCACCGTGCCTCGTCATAGGGTCGATGGGTCAACTCCCAGCGCAGGTGAACGTGACCGTCGTGTCGTGCGATCAGCCGGAGCTCGGATTCGAGTGAGTGCCACGTGCGCTCGCCGTCCCAGCCCCGGAAGTCCTCGTACAACTCCCGCAGGAAGTAGGGAAGCTCGCTGGCAGCTAGGAGAAGGACTTGCTGTTCCACCCGGACGTGGGCGCCGACCGCGCGTGTGAGCATGCCGACGAAGTGTGGGTCGTCGGGACCGTACGGAAGCACCTTCTCGAACTCCAAGCGCAGCCCTGTCTCCATGGTGATGCGCAGGGTTGACGGATCGTCGCTGTCCAGGAGCACCCGATGCACGCTACCGGCGCGTGGAACAGGGACCTACCTCATTGCCACCGTCACGCGAGGGGAGACACCCCGCAGCTTGAGCGGCACCGATCCCTCACCAACCCATATCGCGCGCAACCTCTTCGCGTGCGGCGTCGATCTCGCCCTGCGTCGCACCGATGACATCGGTGTCCTGTTCAAGCCGCGACAACAGATCAGCCAGCGCCTGCTTCTCTGCCGGATGCGAGATAGGAACGGCATCCAAGTCGACCGACATGAGCCAGTCAAAGAGCACGACAGCGTCGGCGCGCCAGAGACTGACACGAACCGTCGGCAGTTCAGGTCCCATGAACTCAGCCGAGCACGAGGCAGTCATGCCCGTGAATCGGACGACTCCCCTCGCGCAGCAGCAACGGCGGCACGGACGCGGTCGGCGAACTTCCGTGCGCCATAACACCGGATCTTGAACTCGTACCCGCCGGCGCGCACGACGACCAGGCTGGTAACGAGCCCCCACCTCGTGGTGACGTCGGTGATGTCGGCCAATGGGATGACGAAGTCGATCGGACCCTCGTGCATCGAACGGTTCATGTCGTTCGGGTGGAAGTGGTACTGGGTGGGTGTCAGCGTTGCTCGCCCTCCGACCCACAGCCCTTTGTACATCGCGCGTGTGAGTGCGAGGCCTGGCTCCACGAGTTTGCCCACTCCGGCCGCCCGGACATTGAAGGGAGCGTTGGCGAGGCGGGAGTCGATGGCGTCGGCGATCACGACCACCGACAGTAGACCGGAGCCAACCCACCGGACAGGATGAAGATCGGCGCAGGTACTTGCCGGACTACTCCAAAGATCCTTGAGACTCGGGGTCCGGAGTCTGCGGAGGGCACCACCACGGCTTCCCTTTCGCCTCAGCGAGCTTGCAGTCCGACAGGCGAGCCAAGACCCAAGGATGCCGAGCAAGGGCGGGCGAAAGCAGCGTTTCCTCGTTTATGGCCGCAACGGAAATTTGCTCGACTGTAAGGCCGCGCGCATCGCGGAGATCTGCCATGGCGAAGTGAGCACCCTCCAACCTCGCACCCTCGAAATTTGCCCGGCGCAGGTTGGCGCCATTGAAAGCGGCAATCCTTAGATCAGCATTCGAAAGCCACACGCCCTGCATATCGGCGAAATTGACAATTGAGCCACGTAAGTCTGCACCACGAAAATCTGCTCGACGCAAATCTGATGCCGTCAGGAACATGCGCGTTAGCCTCGGGACGCGCTCGAAATCGTAACTCCGGATGGAAAGTTGAGCGAGGCACACTTCGCGAAGGTCCGGCCTGTTCGGCTCAGGCCGGACCGGCCGCCGGGCCAATATGGTCATCGCCGTGTCGATGTCGAAGTCAGGCTCGCCGTCGGAGTTCCTCAGCGGACCGCGATCTAGGGGCGTCATCGGCTCGTGCCGTTCATCGGGAGGCAGGAGCGTGCGCCGCCGGACGAACGCACAGAGAATCGCAACAACCGCCGCGTGGTCTCGCGGCGATTCGACCATCACCTGCTCCAAGGCGTATAGACCGCCCAGCCGCTCCTCGGGTTCACCGGATGCCAATTGCGCGACAGCTTTTCCGAACCGGTCAGTTACCTGGCCACGGCGTGACAGATAGTACGTGCGAGCAGTGAAACCAATCGCGACGAGGGCCGCTCCACCTCCCATAGCAGTGACCATCGTCTGCCTAACGTCGTTCAGGGCAGCAGCGCGTTCAGCCCCCGAGAGCTGACGCACCGTATCGCCGGCGATTAGCCATGTCAGAGGCCCTAGAACCAGCAGGAGGGCCCCAAGCATCGCGATCACGCCAATGACAACCACAGAACGAGGGGACACAACCAGCCCGCGCAACCGGGAAAAGTAGCGCGATAAACGTCGCATCATTTCCGCCTATCTGGTAACGAACCGCCCATTCTATTCGTCGTGCCCGAGTTGTCCGACTACGGAATGTCCTGGAGTCGACGGGATGCCTCAGTGCCTCGGGAGTATCCCAACTGACGGGCACGGGGCTACCGCCGCCTCAAGGGAAGCGACTGGACCTATCGGTACTGCCTCTGTTGCGCACCGAGCTACTCCTCACTCTGGAGCGTGGACTCCGCTGAGCCCTTGGGGGGAAGGAAGCCGTAGCGTCCGGCTCCGATCTCCTTCGTGAACACGACATCGACCGCGTCCGGACCGAGCGGCTCGGTCGGGTCGAGGTTTTCCATCACGATTACCTGCCCGTCAAAGCTCGCCTGGATGTCGCGGTAGAAGTCGGCGACGATTCCTGCTGGAAGCGACTGGTCGAGCCGTGCCTGCGAGTTGCGACCAGGCGGGCGGTAGGTAACCAACGGCGAGTCGAGCACGATGAAGCCCGGGTGGGCGATGTCGCGGTCGAAGCAGTACTGTGCCAGCGCCACTGTGAACGCAGCGTGGAGGACCGCCCGAACGCCTTTGCCGTGCGCGGAACGGTACTGATCGTCTGCCAGGATGTCCTGCTCGGCGCGGTCGTATCGCACCGAGGCTGCATCCGGGTATCCCCAAGCCTCCAGCCGCGTCGCCAGTTCAGCGGAAAACTCCCGGAGCGCCGTGAGGTTGAGGCCTCCTGAAACGACGGCCACATCAGTCTGCGTGTCATCGATGATTCCGGCCTTCAGACGAGCCAACTCGTCCGCCTGAGTGTAGAGCGCGAGGGATCGTTCGAGATCGCTCTTGATCGCGATCTGTTCACGCAACGTTGCGTGCCCTGGACTCAGTTGCTCATCGAGCTCCCGCAACCTGAGACTCAGTGCCGCGGCATGGGCCGCAGCACTGAGTCTCGACGTCTGAGCCTCTCCGCCGCGTCGAAGCAGTTCCGCCACCGTAACTGCCAGGTCCGCGCGAAGCGCCCGAGTCTTGGCGATCTCCGCATCGACCGACTCCTCGAACGCTGTGCCGTCGACACCGTGGGCGTGGTTGTAGTGCTGATCTGCGAGCTCGGCACCGCAGAACTGGCATTTCCCGGGCGTGAAGAAGCCGAGCAGTACGCCGGCTTCCCGGATCGTAGCCAAACGCTCGAGATCTGAGTCGTACTGCCTGCCCAGCAGTTCGAAGCGGCTTTGGAGCGCACCGACCTCCGACAGTTCCGTCCTTGCCCCTTGGACCGTCTCCTGCAAATGGCGGACCTGCTCTGCGAGTCCGGATCGTTCGGCGAGGAGTCCTTCTACCGTCGACGTGTGATCGGCAATGGCACCATCCAGCCGCACCAGCTGATCGCGAAGCTGGATCTCGTCCGGAGCGTCGACGAGCTTCGCCTCTATGTCGCTCAGCAACTGATCGATTACCTCAATCTTCGCCCCTGTCGCCCGAGCGCCCTCCCGCCCGCCTTGGGCGGGAACGATCGAGGAATCGTCCTCCGCCTCAAGCAGCAGCTTGAAGGTCGAGATCTCCTTTGTCTTCGTCGTGTATTGGCCCGTGATGGCCGGTGCAACATCTGATTGCATCTTCGTTTCATCGATGATGCAGAGACGGATGAGGTCCCGGAAGCTAAGGGAGACGGTTGCCCCTTGAGCGTTCTTCCGAATGAGGGCGCTTTCGAGGTCGAGCTGCTTGAGCAAGAACATCGAGAGATTCGTCGCGTTCTTTGGACTGTGCTTTGCCGCAAGTCGCTCATCGGGAACCGGAATGGGTCCGCTGCGGACATCGGAGCGATAGAGCGAGAATGCACCCCCAGTCGCGCTGCGCGCAAGGGTCACGATCTCGCCGGTCGGCAGTTCGATGCCGAGCAGGACGGTGGAGTACCCGTTTCGCTCCGGAATCTCTTTGAGCGATTTCCCGCCGAGCATGAAATCGATCGCTTCCACCATGAAGGACTTGCCTGTATCCGACGGGCCGCGCACGAGCGTAAGCCCCGCGCCGAACTCGACCGTCGACAGCGGTACGGTCGGCCCCCAGAGCGTGATGTGCAGAAGCCTCAACCGGCTCATGTGACTGGCTCCCCGCCGTTGAAGTTCTCGAACTCCTCGGCCCAACGTCCGGAAACCTCGCGGATGGCCCCGCGGAGGTCTGCATCCGTCAAGTCTCCGTACCGGTCGACCACCCAGCTCGCCCGCTCCGCTAGTGCTCGGGCGTGAGACGTCTCCAACAAGCTGAGGAACGGATGGGCACTATCAGCGGCCGTGAAGTGTATGCCGCCTGCGACCGCGCTCATTTCAGCGAGGCCCACCCGCGTGAGCACTTCGAGGCCAAGCGTGACTTGGTGCCGCTTCACCCCGAGCTCACTGGATCGGATCGGGACAGGCGGGTGCAGGCTAGGCGGGCCTCCTAGGTCCTCACTGTGCAGCAGACCGTGGTCCAGGAGGACGAGTTGGTTCAGATCCAGGCTTTTCGGGTAGGCCTCGGCGAGCAGGGTCAGGGCACGGATGGCCGTCTCCAGCGGTCCATTGAGGGGGCTCCTCATGAGTCCACACGCTTCCATGTGAGCCGATCCTCGTTCGCGAGTTGGTGGCAGATGCCTTTCCGGTCATCGGTCTGAGAGATCGTGGTGAGCGCGTGTGAACTCAGGTCAATCTGAGTGGATGCCTGCAACACCTGCGTCAGCCGTTCCAGCGAGGTGGCGTGGTCCGCCTCAGCGATCTCGATCACGCCGGAGTGCACATCGTCTTGCAGCGCCTCGAAGGTGCCAGGAGGAACGGCATCCCGGGCGTGAAGGCGGAGGGACTCGGCCGAGTAGAACGACTCGCGCTGACGCTGGAAGTGCGCCGCCAGACGAGGCTGAGTATGCAGCGTGTCGAGCATCAAATCCCCAGCAGGCTGAACCTCGCGATACACGTCCATGAGCTGTGCAACATAGCGCGTCTCAGACTCGCCGATTGCGACAGGTGCACCGTCGCCCGGAGGACGGGGCTGCAGCGGGCCCCCGAAGCGGGCGACATGGTAGGCCGTGGTCCGGTGAGCGGCGATAGCATCCACCAGCTCCACGGACTTGAACATCGCGAAGTCCGTGGCTTCAGCGAGCGTTCGCACCTGATCGCGCAGCGACATCTCGAGGCTCGCGGCGATGCCCTTGATGCTACCAAGCTCTTGCAGGAACTTCTGCCGGAGTTCTGTGGGCTTGCTGAGCAACCGGTTGAGACCTGTCCCGCACCCCTTCGGGGCGAGGAAGGCGTAGAGGTTCGGAAGCTTGTAGTGGCCGTCTACGGTCCCGACAAAGATCTTGAGCATCTCTGGGAAGGCATCTGACCAACCCAGCGGCTTCGCATAGTGCTTTCCCTGGAAGCAATCCCAGTCGCCCTCGAATCCTTGGTCTGTCTTGAACGCGGCCACGTCGGCGCCCTTGTCGTTCGAACCGCCCAGTCGCTTGATCTGGACATACGACGAGCCGACCGCGATCGCCCACTCGCGGATGAAGTACTCCCACTCGTCGGGCGAGTAGAAGGCGATGCGTTGAGCTGGCGTAACCGGCGGCCCAGAGATCGAGACCGGCGCGCTCGGTATCGGGGGTGGCTCAAGGTCGCTGAGCGACGGGGGCTGGTCGGGCTGCAAGGCCGAGGGCCGAGTACTCGCCAGTTCGACCGCCTCTTCTCTGCGCGTGCGGGACCGGACGCCCGGACAGTTCCATTCAGCGGCAGCGATGCCGTCGAAGTCTCCTAAATCCTACTAGGGGGCACCGCGCGTCGGCTGTGTTCGCTCCAGCGCTGTCTGGTGAAGTCTCCCAGAGCCCTCCCGCGCATCACGAACACCTCAAATCTCATTGACACCACACATCAAAGATGACGCGCAAGCCATTGGGCTTGAGCGCGCACGGGTAGTTCTGATGCCTGACCCTGCGGTCATCCGCGCCCGCATTGCGCACAGTGTGCGCCACCGACCGTAGGGGCTCACCAGCGCACATGGTTGGCCAGGGGGCGCAGACGAGCGGACATCACCCGCAATTTCACCCAGGTCCGCGCCAGCCACAGTGCCATGCGCCCGTGCAGCCTGGCCTCTGTACGCAGAGTCCGAGCGCGTGTCGAGTGTCGGCTTACGGCGCCCCTTCGTTGATCCCGATGAATCGTAGGAATGCCTGCCATGCGAAGGGCGCTATCGCCACCGACATGATCGTCGCGACGAACCCGAATATCCAGATCGTCAGGAAGAGCAGCCAGACCGATGCCCCGGCGGCTGGGCGCGTTGCCAGTTGGCCTCTCTTGAGTGCTCGCCGGTGGGTGTCGGCGAGCTCCACGAGGAATCTGGTCCACCAGACGTACACAAATCCGCCGAGCAGGAGGAGCCCTGCCCACTGCCAGGCAGCGTCGGAGAGCTGACTTGCCGTCTTTTGTGCGCCGAGCTCTGCACCGACGATGCTTCCAAGGATGAGCGCAAGGCATGCTCCTGACCATGAGACGAGTCGCTGGAGGGATTGCCCCCAGAACGTCTCGGGTTCGTATGGCTGGATCGTGCGTAGCCAATGCAGGTATCGGCGCGGCAGGAGCAGGAATGGGTGAGTCGCCAGGACCAGGCCGGCCCAAGCCGCCAGGAAGCCAGCAGCAGCCAGTTGAACTATGACCAGGATGGCGCTCTCGTACTCATTGAGGACAGCGGCAATCATGAACAGAATGGCTGCCGCCGCGCCCATACCAGCTGAACGCCACGCGATACGAACTCTTCGGTCTAGAGCCGCCCGCTCTCCGCCTGAAAGCTCGGAATTGCTACGCGCCAGTTCCACTTCCGAAGACACCCCTACCCCCGACTATGCTCATCCGCACCTGCCTGACGCCCAATGCCCTGGCCGTGCAACCGTCTGCGTGAGTTCGCAGGGAAACGTACAGGTGGAAGCCGCCCTTACCTGGTCACTCACCCGCACCGGCCTCGCCCTGGGATGAACATCGCCCAACCGGCCCAAGACTCCCACACACCACTGGCACCGTCGATGCCCCTGCCGCCTCCGGCGGCAGCATGGGCAGAACACTCACCCGCCGAGTACGTCGGTGCACTTGTCGAGGTGTTTCGCCCGGGCTCGCACCCGGCATCCTCCGCCTCGACGATAGCCAGCGGTGAGTCCGAGGGGATCCTGGCCGACAGGGCGCCGCCAGCGTGCGCGACTGGGCCACGATCGGCCCAGCGTCACCGGAGTTGGGGGTGGTCCCATCCCTGGCCACGGGTCCATCGGCTCACCCGGTTGAACCAACCGGTGTACAGCCAGAGGTGGCTGATCGGCTCCGGGAGCTCCGGGTCGCCGCTTCGCGGCACCACCTCCTGTGGCGCGCTCGCGCTGAGCACCAGGCGCGCGTGGGAGTACTCGTCAAGCCCTGAGACCGAAACGTGCAGGAACAGGTGGCGCTCGTCGCCATCAGCCTTCAGAAGTTTCGTCACCCGTCTAGCGAGCGTCTTCCCGCCCAGGGCGGCATTCACCTCCGAGATGATCGCGTCCGGGCCGGGGTACCTGCGATAGGGCTCCGCCGGCTGGTAGTTCAAATCGATGAATCCAGAGATGTCCTGGGCACCCTCTGGGAGCTGGATTCCGTACAGCTGGGAGGTGCTCTGCGTGGCCAGCCACGTCAGTTCCCGGTCGGCCTCGATCACCGCTGCAGGAAGGTCGCTGATTGAAGCCGCGTTGTGGGCTTCGCAGGTCAGGACCGCCTGGGTATAGACCTCCAGGATGCGTGTCAGCTCGCGAGGGTCGGAGATGCTGACGATCCATTTCCAGTGCCCAGGCATAGGGAGGCGTCCGCCGAGTGCCGCAATTCTTGATTCCGCCGCGAACTCGCTTTGGTGTCCGAGCGTGCTGATCTCCAAGACACCGGTCCGACCATCTGGGTAGTCCAGTCGGGCGTCTACGGTGCCAGCCGGAGCCTCGCGGTCATCGGCGATGATGACATGCGCTCCAGTTACGTCGCCGACGATCGCGCGTGCGACTTGTTCCTCGGGACGGTCTGCTCCGCTGCTCACCGGCACACCGTCCCACAGGTGGCCAGAGCAGAGAAGAGTGCCCGACGCAGTGGGCCGGGTATCACCCGGTCCATATTCGTGTCGCGCAGCTCCCATCAGAGCATCACCCCCACACGACCGGTCTCCACGAGAGAAGCTACCCGAGCGCCCACCGGGCACCGCACAACTCTGCCGTGCGCAGGC
>NZ_UWYY01000029.1 GCF_900608595.1 Promicromonospora panici
ATATGGCCGCACACCAGGGTGTGCGGCCATATCGGCGCAGGTCGGATGCGCACACCACTTTGATGCCCGTCGGTCCCCGCAGCGGTGACATTCGTCATCGAGGGTGCGGGTTCGGTGAGCTGGAAAATCGCCGACTCGCCGTGCCGCAGGCACCACATCCAGACCCGGGCTCCTGACGGGATGGTCAGGGGCTCGGTGCGGACAGCGTGCGGATACAACCGTCGAGATCCAATGTTTCCGCAGGTCACCAGCGCGTCCGAGAGGCGGGCTTGACCATTGTCGTCACGCCCGGTCCTACTTCCCCCGAGGCGCCCTGAGCAGCGATCAAGCAGCGTCCGATCGTCCAGGGCGGCGGTGTCGGCTACGGGTGCTAGGTTCCGGCACATGATGGTACCGAAGCTGGTCGAGACCACTCCCGGGAGGTTCTCGTTGCTGCTGCCGGGGCGACGCCGGTCGACGCACTGGTCGAGGAGCTCGGGCACGAGCCGAACGGATACTTCTGGGCGGGCGTCGCGCGCAGGCTGGTCGCTACCGAGGCTCCTTTGCTCGAGAGCCGGTTCGGCTACGACCCGGAGGGCGACATGTTCTGCGCCTACGGCGAGGACCAAGCCGCACTCGAAGCGTTGGGCGAACTGATGAATGGCGTCGCCATGGACGGCAGCAGGATGCGGAGCCTGGTCGCTGCAGCCGATGAGGACGGGTTCGATTTCGACGACTGAGCGGCGAGAGCGATCCACGCCGCCCGGCGAGGCGTCTTGTGGGCTGAGTCTGGAACCGGCACATGGCCAGCATCTCTCCGTGATCTCGCGATGAGCCAGGTACCGCTGCGCGTGAGCGTCCTGCTGTCCATTCAGCGGGCGCTCTGGGACGAGGTGACACCCGGCCTGCGAGGTGTCTTAGTAGCAGTCTCCGAGTCGGCCGTGAGCGGCCGGATGATCTTCGATCACGTGCCGACGGACGACGACGTCGATGACTGCTCTCTCGTCGAGACCCACGTCATCGCCGACATGCTGCCCGAGGTCACTGTCACCCTGACCGCCGTGGGCGTCGAGCCACCTGAACCGCGGGAGCTTCTTCCCGGCGAGGAGTGGGTCTACCTGCGCAAGGAACCTACCTAGGCGTAGACGTGCCCGCTCGATCTCGTCACTGAGTTCGCCACCACTCCTCGTCCCGAGCTGCCGTCTCCAACCCCTCGATCCGGGTACGAACGTGCTCGACGAACCGGTCAGGTAGCCGGAGCGTGTGTTCCACGACGTAATGCCGTAGGCCTTCGGGCCAGACAAAGGTCCCGTCGGTCAGTTCGAGGGTCCCGTTCCTCTCACCGCAGAGCCGGTAGTCGGAGTAACCCATGTAGGCGCGCACAACGTGTCCACGAGCGAGGTAGTCGGCCACCATGTCGCGGTCATCCACGTCCCAGGTGGTATCAACGAACCGCTCCGGGCGAGGCCACCCTGGGGTCGTGTTCGGTCCGTCCCAGTACCCGATGAGGATCAGCCCTGAGGTTCGAACCACCGCCACTCGCCTCCATCGTGAATCGTGAGTGTCTTGCCGCTCCCGCTCGCCTGAGATTTCGGCTGTGGGTGTCTTTACACAGACGCCCGATTCTTTCGCCAGGTCTTGAGCGAAGGCCCCCTGTTGGACTGCCGGTCCGGACCATCGATACTCCGGGCTCTCCAAGCGGACGCCAGCACCCCGAGCAGCAATTCCCTCTTTCGGATCGCCTGCGCTGGGCTCGAAGGCTTGAATCATGGCATGAGTATCCGCCGCAACATCGGTAACACCGGTCCCTATCTCGGATACTCAAGGGTGGCTGATCCAGCTGAGGACCTCGCTAGCGATCGCGGCGAACCCCATCTGGGCGCACCGCTAGAGAGAAGCGCGCCGGTCGGTGGACGAGCCGGGCTTGATGAGCGCCATGGACCTGATCGGATCGAGGCGCCCTGGCGGGAGGTCGTCGGTACGCTCATCGCATGGCGAGCAACCCGGTCGACGTCGAGTTCGTGCAGGTGGCCACAACGTTTGATGCCGTGGAGGAGGCCGAGGCTCTCGCCTCGTCGGCTGTCGAAGCACGGCTCGCGGCATGCGCGCAGGCCGAAGGCCCGGTCACAAGCATGTACCGCTGGGACGGCGCCGTGCAGAAGGACAAGGAATGGCGCGTCACGTTCAAGACCACCGCCGCCCTCGCTGACCGGCTCACCGAGTACATCGTGCGTGAACACTCCTACGACGTTCCGGAGGTTCTGGTGACGCCCGTGATCGGCGGACACCAGAAGTACCTGGAGTGGATCCAGAGCGAGACAGAGCAGGTGTGATCACGCGCATGGTCGACCCGAGAGGGTGACGACCGAGCGCACGCTCTGCGCACACCAAGTTGGCCGCACACCAGGGTGTGCGGCCGTATCGGTGCAGGTCAGAGTGCGCACACCATCTCGTCGCCTGTCGCCTTCATGACGAACACCGAGAGCCCGGCTACAAGGCGGAACACAGTAGCCTCGGAGCCATGAGCCTGGGTGTGCTGTACGTCGTGGTGGCCGCTGCTGGAGCGACCCGACAGGTACCGTCGCGGCTTCTGCCGTTGGCTACCGAGCGAGGCTGGGACGTGCATGTTCTGGCCACTGAGCAGGCGGTGAGCAGCTTCCCCGAAGCGATGGAGCAGATCGCGGAGTACTTGGGGCGTCCGGTGCGGACGGACTTCCACACCACGGCCGGGTACTCGCTACCTGACCCGGACGCCGTGATCGTGGCCCCGGCGACGTACAACACGCTCACGAAGTGGGCGCTCGGCATCGCTGACACCTACGTGCTGACCCGGCTGGCCGAACAGATCGGCCGCAACATCCCGATCACCGCAGGGCCCTACATCAACGTCAAGTTCGCTGGCCACCCGACCTACCAGGGCAGTCTGGCAACGCTCAAGGAGTGGGGCGTGAACGTCGTGATCGGCCCAAGCGAGCCGCACGAATCGGGTGTGGGCGCCACAGATGACTTTCCTTGGGAAGAGATCCTGAACACGCTCACGCCCGCGGACACGTAGAGCGCGCCGTCTAACCGCGAGCCGTCAGGTGCTCGCGCCGATCCAGGCGTTCAACTGAGCCAACGACTTGTTCGCATGCCGGTGCGCGCGAACGAGCATACGCAGCACCTCGCGGGTGGTCGGGCGATGGCGCGTCTGCTGCGGGGTAAGTTCCCGAGCCCGCTGAAGGCTCGCCAGGCAGCAACGGCTCGATCCGCGCCCAGGCCCCATCGGTCAGCTCACCACGCCCAACACCCACAAACCGGACATCACCAACCCTGTGACCAGGCCATTCACAGGACAGGCGTTAACCCGAAGGCACGGCGGCAACCCCGCTACTCGCGCCACTGGCCCACGACGTCAGCAGCAGCCTCAAGCTGCTCACTGTCTAGAGCTGGATGGCGCCCCGGATCTCCTCGGCAAGTGCCTGGTTGCCCGCCGCGATGAACTTGCGTCGCGTGCTCATGGTCGTGTTGATCTCGGCCAAGGTGTTGAGCCCGTAGTCGAGGTTGATGGGGTTGCCGTCGAGGTCGATGGTGACGCCACCTGCGGCGTGCAGGATGTAGTGCCCCGGGGAGAGGTCCCACACGGCGAAGCCCTTGGCGATCTCCATGGTGGCGTCGGTGAAGCCGGCCGCGACGTGGCACAGGCTGATGGAGCCGAAGTCGACACCGATCCGTCCTCGGGCCTTCCCGTTCTCGCCCGGTGCGCTCAAGGCGGCGAGGAACCGCTCCTGCTGCGCCAAGGGGCGGAAGCGTTCGGCCGGCCGCATGAGGTAGTTGGTCACCAGCGCCTGCGGGAGGTGAGCGTTCGACGGCGACTCGAGCGCGTGTCGGTCGCCGTCCGCGGTGATCACAAACGCTCGGTCTGAACCGTCGCTGTCGTAGAACGCGAGGTAGAGCTGTACGTGGTGGAAGATGTCGCCGACGATCGCGATGACGGGTCGCCTCAACGATCGCGAGTAGACCATTAGGTGGGTGTACCCATGCAAGGCACGCACTGCTAGTTCGCTGGTGTCCAGCGGGTCGACCAGTACGCACAGGTCGGGTTCGGGATCATCGCCGATGACCTGCGGGTCGTCTTCCTCCGACGCGTAGATGAAGGACGGCAGCACCTCCGAAAGCAGTTCCTTGTATCGCTGGTGCATCCAGAGGTCGTAGTCGGACAGGAAGTTGTCTTGGTGGCGCAGGTTCTCGTTCTCGGCGCGGTGGCCTGCGAGCGCAGCTTGAACGAGCCTGGGGCGTATGTCGCTCATCGTGGTCGTGACGAGTTCGGCGACGGTCTCGGCCAGTTCCGAGGTGAGGCTTTCGCTGCTCATGTGACGGACCGTCTCCGGTGGGTCGTGTCGGCTCAATAGCGGTGGTCGCTCCGCGGGCTGTACCCACCCGTAGTCCGTCAGGCGTCGTTGGCGTCCGGTTCGGGCACCAGGCGCCTGAACTGGAGCTCGTACAGGTGCGCTCCCTTGACGAGTACTGATGCTTCGACCGGTCGGTCGTCGTCGGAGAGCACGACTCGGAGCTGGCGGATCACCGGGGCACGTACGGGGAGGTCGAGCGTCTCGACCTCTTCTCGTGTTGGAGGCCGTGCTGAGACGCGATCGACGAAGGCCCGGGGAGGCAGCCCAAGGTTGGCGAAGACCTTGGGCGCACCGCCCGCGATCTTGCCTGGTCCGGATAGCGGTGTGCCCTCGGCGATGCTTGCTGGGTAGTACGAGGCGGACAGTTCAAGCGGCTGCCCGTCGTGGAGCAGGATCCTGCGACGCCGCACTGCCTGTTCTCCATCGGAAAGGCCCAGGGCGCTGGCGACGTCGGCTGGTGGGCTGACGGTCTCGACGTCGAGCAGCTCGTAGGAGAACGAGCCATCCGGTGGGAGGTAGGCGCCGGTGTCGATGACCAGTGGCGGCTGGTTGCGGACGTAGACGCCCTTGCCGACGCGGCTGTTGAGGAAGCCTTCGTCCTTCAGGGACTTCAGCGCACGCTGGATGGTCGCGTTCGCCGCGTCGAACCGAGCCATGAGCTGGGCGGTCGACGGAAGCTGAGCCCCTGGCGCGAGATCACCGCTGAGGATCTGCTCGCGCAGCTCAGCGGCGACCTGCTCGTGGCGAGGCCGCTGGTCAGTTCCGCGGGGCATGACCTGCTCCCGCACGTGTCCGATGGGTCACGGGGTGATCTCGTAGCGCAGTCTGCGGGCATCGGCCGGCGAGATCATCACGCTGGCCTCCACGGGTTGGTCGTTGTCGGAAAGGATCACTCGGGAGAGCTCGACTATCGCGGCCGGAAGGTCCAGTCCGAACTCCTCGGCTTCCGCTGGGGTCGCGATGCGTGCGGTGACGTCCTCGACCACCCGCCGAGACGGATAGCCCAGGGTTACCAGGTGGGCGACGGCGCCGCCGGGGATCTTGCTCATCTCGGCCAGCCGAGTACCGCGGGCGATCGAGGCCGGGTAGTACGAGTCAACGAGCTCCACCGGGCGGTCGTCCAGGAGCATCACACGGGAGCGCAGCACTACCTCCTCACCGGGCTGAAGCCCCAAAGCACGGGCGACGGTCTCGGGAGCGGGCCGCATGTCCACGGTCACCAGCCGCTGCGTGCCCTTGCCGCCATGTGCCTTGGCCTCTGCAGCCCAGGCATCGACCGGCTCGCCGGTCACGTACGGCAGGGACACGCTTGTCCACTGCCCGTCGCTGCTCATCCTGGATCGCTCCTCTGCTCCGTTTCACACCTGCTCCGGCCTGCGCAAAGAGCCGACGCGCGCACTCACTCTACGTCGCAAGCACGTAGCGCCTCTGCCTCTAGCTCCGGACCTAATCCTTGGCACCTTACTGAAATGGCAGTAAGGTTTCGGAAGTTGCTCGGCGCGGAATCGACTGCCGAGCCAGGGAACCGAGGGTGCAGCCTGCCGCCCCTGTATCGGACAGAGGAGAACACGATGAGAGTTCGACCGAGCCCCGATGACGGGGGGCTCACGGCCATGGATCAACTCATCTTCGCCATGGCCGCCGCCACGGACGCTCTGCGGGCTGTGGGTCCAGACCAGATCGAGATCGTGACGCTCACCCGTGGCCGGATCTGCCTACAGCCCACGGACATCAACCGCGGAGAGCAAATCGCGCGAGCCCTGGGGTGCGAGTCCCCGTTGGACCACTGCATGTTCGTTCCCGGGCACACACTGTGGACTGGTGAGCGCGACGGTCTGGAGGTCCAGGTGCGTTCAGCGCTGCGGCAGGTCGTGGCCCCATGAGTGCCGTGACCGCCACATCCGCTCGGGTGCTCGTTGCCCTGGATATCGACGGCACGCTGATAGACGGCGATCGGCGGATTCCATCCGGGACGGTCGAGATGCTGGATCTTGTTCGTGCGGCCGGCCACGAGATTGTGCTCGCCACGGGCAGGTCCTTGGCGGGGCTGCTGCCGATCGCTACCCGGCTGGGACTCGCCCACGGCTGGGCGGTGTGCTCAAACGGAGCCCTGACCATTCACCTGGACCCGTCTGCACCGTCCGGCTACGACATCGTCGAGGCCCGCATGTTCGATCCCGCACCCGTCATCCGGCGCGCCGTGGACGTAGCGCCGGCTGTGCGAGTGGCGATCGAGGAGATCGGGTGGGGCTGGCGCACCAGCAGCCCGTTCGAACCGGGTGAGCTCAACGGGCACCAGAAGAACGTCCTGCTGGCCGATCTGATGGCCGAGCCCGCGACCCGCATCGCGCTCACCGCCCCTGATCTTCGCCGCTATACCGACGCCCTCCGCGCCACAGGGGTCACCGTGGCCACGCAACGGGCTGACTGGCTCGACATCACCGCACCCGGCGTCAACAAGGCTTTCGCCCTCGACGCCGTCCGCACCCACCTGGATATCCGTGCGGATCGGACGGTGGCGGTCGGGGACGGCGTCAACGACCTCGACATGCTGACCTGGGCAGAACGCTCGGTCGCGATGGGACACGCGCCAGCGATCGTGCGCAGCGCCGCCGACGAAACCACCGGCACTATCGACCAAGCTGGTGCCCTGCCGGTCCTGGCCTCTCTTGTCCCTGCCATGGACGGTTTACTCTCCCCGCTGGCCGCGCAGATCGCCACCGCCGAGCGGACCGCTCCCGGACCGGTCGTGCTGCGGGTATGGCACGGCGTCGGACCGGACCTGGCCCGATGTGAAGCGTGGACCCTCCAGGACAGCCGCTGGGTCAGGCACGCACCGATCCCGTCCGGCGTGGGCATCACGATGCGCGCGATCGAGACCGCCGCACTAGAGGCGGGCCTGCCCTACCCGCGTGGCGACGAGGGCCGCCGCCGCGCCCAATGGCGCAGCGTCACCGGACACGGCCCAGCCGGATTCGAACTACCCCTGAGCGACCTATAGCCCGGTCCCCACTGATCTTGCGGCTGGGTGGAGCCCCAGACCCCCGTATCACTACCCAGCCGCAAGCCCGCTCCTGGCGGGCATGTCCAGCACCACCCCGTACACCGAGGAGGAAGCAACTTGACCACCACCACCGCACGCGAACTGCGAGAGGGCCGCTCGCTCGTCGACCCCGACCTGTTCCACCGGCTCGTCCAGCGAGTCGCCGAGGACCACGACCACGACCTGAACATGGCGGCCCGCGTCGTCGACCAGGCCCTCGCGTTCCTGGGTACCAGCGCCACCCACCAGGGCCGACCGCTGTCTCCGTCGGAGATCGTGGACCCGGGATGGCACGAGTTCATCCTGCACACCGTTGACTACGCTGCCTTCTGCGAGCAGGTCGCCGGCCGGTTCCTGCACCACGTCCCCACCGACCCCCAAGACCCGACCACCCGAGGTGAGTCCGCGCACGAGGCGATCCAGTACACCGTGGACGCCATCGCCGAAGCCGGGTTCTACGTCGACACCGACCTGTGGCCCACAGCGCACTCGGTCGCCTGCTCGCAGTGCCACCAGGGCTGCACCAGCTCGACCGCACCGTGACCGACCATTAGGAGAGCACGATGCATCGCCGCTCATGGGAAGAACTGCCCACCGCACTGCGCCGTGCCGTCGAAACGGAGTGCGGGCCAGTGCTCCGTGCCGAGGCGCCGTCGGCGGGACGTAACTCGACGTTCGCCGCGTTCCTGCACACGGCCGCTGGGACGGTGTTCGTCAAGGGCGTTCCCGACTACGAGCGACTAGTCAGCGTGCACGAGCACGAGATCCAGATCAACTCCCGACTAGGGGACGCGGTGCGCGATGTGCCGCGCCTGTTGTGGACCGTGCACAGCGAAGGATGGCTGCTTGCCGGGTACGAGACCGTGCCCGGCGAGCACGCCGACTTCACGCCCGGATCGCCGGACGTCCCGGCCGTGGTCGATGTGCTCTCACGCCTGGCTCAGCAGCTCACCCCGAGCCCTGCTCCTGGTGTCTCGCCGCTCCGGAAGAGATACGCGCGCCTTGCCGGATGGCAGTGGCTCGCGGACAACCACGCAAACCAGCTCGACGCGTGGGAGAAGCAGCACCTCGACTTGCTGATCCACCTCGACAACGAGGTGCCGAGCATCCTGCCCGGGTACTCCCTGGTCCACAGCGACATCCATCAGCTCAACCTGCTCGTGCACGGCGACCAGGTCCGTCTGATCGACTGGGCCTGGTCCCGAACCGGACCGCCCTGGGTCGACGCCGCACTGCTGGTTCCCCGGCTGATCGCTGAGGGACGTGAACCGGCCGAGGCCGAGCACCTCGTGTCCGGTACCTGGGGCATGCAGCACACCAGCGCGACACCGGACGCTATCTCCGCGTTCGCCGCAACCATCTACGGGCAGTGGCACCGTCTTGCCGTCGAGTACCCGAGTCCGCATCGGGAGGCGGCGGTTCGCGGCGCACGGCGCTGGATTCAGCACCGGTTGTCTTCGAGCTAGCTGCTTTGCCGTGCTCGGACGCATCTGACCCTGGAACCATCGGAGATCGCTCGAATTGAGTTCTGACGCTCCCGAAAGTCTAGTTCCGGCTCAGACGTTGAAGCGTGTCATGTGGCCCTGACCTCGCGGTTCGCCGGTCGGCTTGGCGCCTTGGGGGAACTGTGGGGGAATCGAGCCGGTGTGCCGCTCCCCTACGAACGGGAAGGCGGCTTGGACTGCGACGGGATTGTCGTGATCTCTGAAAACAGGCACACGCCTGCTCGGCAGCAAGGCTACCGTCGACCCTCCCGATCGAACCTGCGATGCGACGGCGAGGGCCGTCGATGCTCACGGCAATCACCTCGGGGCGACGTCAGAGATTACGCCACACGTGCGGCTCCTGGTAGGCGTGCCAGCCGCGGAAGAACCAGTCCGCTAGGTCCCGCACCCGCTCCAGACAGTCCTGGTAATACTGCACCGGCTCCGGCCGGGGGAAGTTCGGATGGCTGGTCCACTCCGCCACAAAGTGTGACACCTCGTAGAACCCCTCGGCCATCCAGCGCGGCAGATCATCACGACCTTCGTACTGCTCACAGACCGTCCGCATCGCCTGCTCCAAGCGGCTTAAGGCCGCCCGGTCCCAGACAAGGCCGTCGCCTCGCAAGCACATTAGGAAGCCAGCCTCTGCCGACTCGAACTCTCGTCTCAGCACGGTCATCGCGTCGTCCACGCCCGCATCCTGGCAGCCGAGTACGGCAATCGTCACACCGTATGCGGAGCTGGGGATTCGAGCCCCCGAACTTCTCTGGGGGGTGCCGAGGCCTTGCTCTACTTCCGGACCGCGTAGTTCAAGCTCTTGTGGCGAGCCCGCGACCAGCAGAATCGTCGGAATCCTGCGGCTCGCGGGGCTCGCTGTTGAGTTTTGCACCGGTGCGTGGTGGTGCGCAATTGGGCCCGCGCAGTCTCGTTCGCTGCGTGGCATGTGCGTGGCACAGGGCTAATGCGTGGCACGTCCGTGGCACGAACTCGTCCGCAATGTGAGTCGAACAGAACCCGTCAGCAGAGTGGCCAGCCGACGGCGCTCCACGACGCTCTGAGCACGGCGGCAGCACGCTAGTTCACCCGGCTTAGCCGGTCCTCTCATATGGGTCATCTGGCAGCATGTTCAGTGTCTGGCGACAGAGCGAGGAGCGAGCGGCCTTTGGATGACGAACCTGTGCAGAGGTTTCGAACGCCCCGTCGCGGCGGTCGGTGGCGTGGTCTTGCCGGAGCTCCCTGATGCCGACTCTGGCACACGTCACAGTGCGCACGACTCTGCGCCCGCCTCGGGTCGCGATCCTCTTCCGCGGAGACGAGAACTGGCGCCGTTGGGCACGCCTCGCACTTCAGGCCGCTAGCGGCACTTGGGCCGGCGGGGGACATCTCCTAGTCCCGTATGCGCCAGACGGTTCGGTGAGCGAGCGCATGCTGCGGATCGTCGAGCACTTCGACCCGGACCATGTCCTGGGATTGCAGCCCACTTACAGCGAGCTCGACTGGGCATTGCCCGGCGGATCTCAGGTGACGATCAACAGCACGGGGTTGGACGCGTCTGCCGTCTCCCGGATCTCGGGTGAGATCGCCAACCAGCCCATCGACCATGATGATCCTGCTCAGGAGAAAGCTAGAGAGATCCTGGCGCAATGGTGCACGCCATTCCTCGATCCTGGCCTGGCCAGTGACCCGCTTCCATGGCCTCCAAGGGACGAGAGGGTTCAAACGAGCGGTTTCTCGGAACTGGTCTCCGCGTCTCTGCTGTTTGCGAACGGTATGCCCGCGCACGTTGCGATTCCGCTCTCGTGGGAATCGGACGCAGCGCTCATCGCTGCCAGTCGTCTGGGAGTGGTAGCCAATCCCGACAGCGAGCGTGACGAGCCAGCGCCCCGAGTGATCTTGCGCAACTTCATGCGAGATCGATCCTGGGAGCCGGACGAGGCGCTCTGGGTCGGCCAGCCGGACGGAACGGCTCGCTCTCGGTTCGACGTGCTCGATGTGGGTGTGAAGACACTTGTCAGGCGATCCCGACGCCTGGGGGCACGCGGTGCGGTTGTGGTTGGGGACAGGGCCGAGGACTTTGCGTTGGCTCGCGCCTACGATCTTTTCTGTGGCACCGGACTCTGGTTACCGCCGTCGATGTTCTCCGACGACGAAACGTTCAAGACGGCCACGCTGCCAATGGTCCTGGACCGGCACCATCAGTTCGCAGACCCGAGCCGGTCGCCCGGGTACGTCTCCGCGTCGCTCAGCAACGAAGAACTCGACGGGTACCTTCAGCGACTGGACGACGGGCTGCCGAAGATAGTGATGAACCCGCCGAGCCAGGTGCACGGGATCGCGCGGACCGACTTCCCCGACATCGCGGCGTCGCACACGTTTCGCGCCTTCGACGAGAACGCGGACGCACCTTCCTCGGTCGCTGTCGAACGCGATGAGGACGGCACCATGACGATGGCTACTCGATTCGCAATGCCGAGCCCGCGCGAGCACGGATTCTTTGGCGGGCGGCCTGCGTGGATCGTCGACTTCCGATTCGAGGACGGTGTCATGCCAGCCGGCAGAAGCATCGGCTCGGAACGTCTCGTCGTCCAGACGCCTGGACGTTTGCCCGACTCCGTTGTGCGTAGTAGTCAGCACGGCCTTGCCGTCGAGGCCGCGTCATTTGGACTCGTCCAAGCGGGCGCCGTGACGTCGGGCACGCTCGCACACCCCAGGCTCGCGAATCTCGGCATGCTGTCGTGGGTCCGAGCGATGGCGGCCCAGCACGGATATGAAGTCCGGTACTCGACACCGGGAACGAACGCGGAGCTGGTGGCGCGCCGCCTCGGTTCCCGCGAGGCGCTGACCGATCTTGTCTCTGGCCTGATGCACCCGGCGCTCAAGCTGTTCGCGGTTCTTGACGAGTCAGACAAGCAACGTAAGAAGCGGTACGAAGCCATGTCTTCCGAAGAGCGAGCACGCCAGCCCCGCTGGGTCGGCGCCGACTGCTTCGCAACTTTCGACGACATGTTCCTCGCGTGCGGGGCACCGGCCGACGATCCAGTGCGAGACCTCGTTGACACCTTGATCCGAGCTGACCTGATCCGGCGCGGAGCGATCCTCAGATGTGAAGAGTGTGCCCGCTGGTCGTTCGTCCAGGACGAGCAACTCGGTCGGGCGTACGAGTGTCCCAGGTGTAGCGCGCACAATCTCCTGACTGCGGCTCGATGGGAGCGGGGCCGAGAACCGAAGCGCTACTACGACCTGCACAGCGCATTCCGCCAGCTCTTCACCGAGAACGGCGACATCCCACTGTTCGCCGCTGCCCGTTTGCGCGCCCGCAGTCGCCATGCCACGTATGCTGACGTCGCCGAGATCGAGTTCTGGAAAGGTGACAGCCAGGTGGCCGAGATCGATCTCATCTCGCACACCAATGGCCGAATTCTGGTGACAGAAGCCAAGGCATCTGCTGGTTTCGATGGGGCCCAAAAACAGAAGAAGGACACCGCGCGAAAGATAGCGGAAGTGGCGAGGATTCTTCGGGCTGACGCTGTCGTCCTCGCGACTGACAAAGCCGCGTGGCGCAAGTCAGATATCAAACTCCTCGACGAGGCGCTGAGAAACCGATTCGCAGCCTATCCCTTGCCGGCCATACAGATCGCAGATTCACTCGCACCAAAGGTCGCAGGAATTACAGAGGCTAGCAGCGAAGAGGCGGGTGCGCCGACAACCTCACGTTAGCTACGAGGTCCCGAGCAATGGTGCGTACCACTGCTGGGGTGTCGCAACCCGTCTGCGTCGTCGAGTACAAGGAAGATCAGGGAGACACGCCGCCGTCGACAGCACATCGTCGGGTTGATCCAGTGGCGCATCCGGGCGTGACTACAAGCTCACTCAAAGGAAATCGCTGCCCAGAAATCCCTTTTCAGTCGCCGCCACGATGAGAGGCTGCACCGCCTCATCATCTACACCGGCTCGGATACTGTCAATCAATCGTCGTACCCGGTAACTCGCCATTCCGTTTGCAGGTGCGGAATTTCGAACCCGCTCAGCGTAGTAGGCGGCCAGAGCGGAACCGTGGTCAGAAAGCGCAGACTCAGGGAAGTCCGAACTAAAGAAACGGACCCCGAGTCCGATACCGCGGGCGCCAAGTAGGGCAATGGCTTCCGGGATTTCACCGCCAAGATGCGGCACGACGTCCGACCATCGGGCCAACTCCTCGGAATCAGCAGTCCGTGGCACACCATTTAAGCGGTCGATCAGATGGTCCCTCAGCCAGTGGGTCCACACTTTAGCGCCATCGATGCCATCCTGACTTAGAAACCGTACGACCGCCACGGCGAAATCCGGAGCATGTGCACCACTATTCGCAAGCACACTTTGGGCGAGTAGGGTTTTGCGATCCTCTGAGGCGATACCGGCGAAAGAGACGATGGAAGCCACCAGCCCGAAAAAATTGACCTGAAGACCTCGTTCACGAAGAGCTTCAAGCCGTCCCCACTCCTCGATCACACTGTCCAGCAGGCCAGCAGCAAGCAATTTGTCGTTATAGCGCGGGTGATGGAGATATGGATACCAACCAAACACCGCCGTGCTGTCCGCTCGGAAGATCGGCAGGATGTGTTCTTCTGTGAAGGGCGCATCTGCAGCGAAAAGAAAGAAAAGTGCGCTAGCAAGTGCTGGTTGCGTCGCGTCGAGCGCAGCCCGACTCCCCCTGAGCAAGTCAACCAGGGCGTCGCGTTCCAGCTCATTCAGGCCAGCCCAGTCATCACGATGTTGACGCCAGCGCCGATCGACCTCGCTTATCCAGTACTGCGCGAGGTCACCCGGCCACGAGTTGAGGTACAGCGGCGCAAAGGTGAGCGGATCCGCATCCTCGCTGCGGGTGAACCCGGGGCTCTGCTCACGCCACAGCGCACGGGAAACCTCACGCATCTCGGCCAGCGCCGGGGTCTCATCGCTGTCAATCTGCCGCCGCACCTGCGCCATCAGGAAACGGCCGATGACGGTCGCCGACTCCGCGTCAGCAACGAGTGTTCCGACGTGTGTCACAGCAGCCAACGCGCACTCCCCAAGGTCCGCTTTCGACCAGCCTTGGACGATCGCGCGGCGGACGTCGCCAATCTTGCCGTCGATGCCCAGCACATCCGCCTCCGCCCAGAGGCACTCCCCCAGGTCCGGCCGTTCGGAAATAGACCGCTCGACGAGCTCAACCGCATCGCGCCATGTCGGTTCGCCGAGACTCCGCTCAGAATAATCGCCAGAGAGCAGCTTCCCGAGGGCAGTGGCCGGGTCACTTTCAAGCGACTGCACGAACGCCTCCGGTTCCATCGGCGACTTCCCACCCCACGTGCCGCTGGACATCCATCTGTCGAAGTCGGGGTGGTCACGAGGAGCAAACGATGGGTTTGCACCCTGGATCACAGCCAGAGCTGTCTCAGCCGCCTCCCAGTCTGGCGCCGAACGTGTAAGCCAGACCAGTAGGTTGTACTTGGCGTACGCAACATGGCGTTCCCGATCCGCGAGGCCGTCGGGGTATTCCGGCCCCACGACCACAGCTTCAAGAAGCTGCGACCTGAGCACGTCAGGTGCGTCTGCGAGCGAGACGGCGAGAACCTGATACATCTCGTGTTTGAGGTCGTCCGCGTAGAGACCCGTCCGATCGAGGAGCCACTGAAGGCGCGCTTCTGAGGTGAGTGTGGGGTCGACTGCAACCAGGTGGAGTGCGAGCCGTCGAAACAGCGGTCGGTCGAGCGCCCACCAACGGTTCGGCAGATCGGTGTCGATCTCTTGGGCCTTCGCGCCGAACTCTCTCAGGCCGTCGATGATCGCATCGATCGGGTCACGCATCGCGTCCTGCTCGTGCGGTTCAATCGCTGATCGACCGAACGCAAGGGGATCCCACGCCCGCACCCCGTGATATGTATCGAGGAGGTCGTAAGCACCCGCGAGTGCCTCTTCCAATGCGCCGCCGAGCCGACGATCACCGGGAGCGGCCGTCTGGACCGCGAGGAGTACGTGCTGTGTCAATGCGTGCTCTTCTGCGTTCCAAGTCACGTCGGCGTCGGGAATCGCGGTCGTCACCTCGGGTTCATTGACAAACCAGCGCCGCTTGAGCACCAGAAAGGGTCGAAGCACCGATCTCAGCACGCTTGTGCTTCGAGGCTCCGCTCCGGGCAGGTAGGGCAGCACGTACTCAGCACTAAGAGGCGCCGAATGACCGTGCACAGATGTTGCGAGGAACGCCCGCCAGCGTTCAGCCGCGGCGCCGTCCTTCTTGGCTAGATTCTCGGTACTCCATGCAGCAGACCGAAAGAGCGAACCTGCCATCGATTGCCCAAGTCGCTGCACCGTCTGCAACGCTGCACCGTGCAGGCCAGGTGAATCGATAAAGTTGTGGCTAAACCAGTCACCGAGGACCGAAATGTTGTCGGGGACTTCAGGTGTCGCGAACAGTAATTTGAACGCTGGCGAAGCTTCAAACCAGTGCAGCCATTCGAGCTTTCGGTCGTCGGCGAGCCCGCTGCTAGCGCGCGCAAATTCCTGTGCACCCTCGACGGCACCAAGGCGGGTATTGAGATAGTCGCGGTCGACTGGGGTGAGCGCAGTGCCGGCAGACACGATTTCCTGGATGCGGGCTCGGTGGTCGAGTTGCCCCATCCGGGCACGATCGTTCCAGGCCTCAAGAGCTCGTACGAGGGCGCTGTGGTCGTGACCATCCACCGGGTAGCCCACGGGCTGGACTCCGAGTCGGCGCCACTTGGGGTCGGCTGCTCCCTCCGAGCTTGTGAACGCGTACCTTGGCGTCCCAGAAGGCAGTCCAAGTGCCAAGTATCGCATGATTGGGTCGTCATGGCTGTAGCCGATGAATACGACTGTGAATTTCTGGAACATCGGCAAAAGGAACCGCGTGGCCCACGCAGACGTGAGGTATGCCCGGCCGAAATCACTATCAGTCAGGACGAGTTCTCGCGGGGACCGGAGAACCGATCCGTGGAGATGGACAAGGCCCTGGAAATCTTCTCCGAGCGGCAAGGCCGGACCTATCCACCGGTCCGCAATATCAATCTTCTCCGACAAGGCCGCCGACGCCAGATGATCGTCGAAGTTGGTCGTTACAATGCGAATCGGCCCCATTGAAGAAGCCAGCCGCACGAGCGCAGTGTGCGTAGAGTTCGGCCTAGACTCCACGCGGGAAATAATGTCGTGTGTGCGCGCGTGCGTATCGAAGTTGTCAGGCATCGCGCCGAGAAAATAGTCAATCGCGACGGACTCCTCGTAAGGAACCCAAGCAAGCTTAGAAAGTTGGCGCGCCAATTCACCGAACAGCGGAAGGTTCGACGGCGCAGCAACCGAAGCCCCTGCGCCCACAAAGAAGACGAGCCGCCCCTCCGCCTGGGCGTCGAGCACCGAATATGGCAGGCCAACCTCGGGGGTTATCCACAGAGTCCCGTCACTCATTGCGCCTCCTGCTTGGTCGCGGTGCACTCCAGGATCGCGCCGCAACGTAGTCTCCAGGCATCGACACCCCGTGCGGACTACTTCGTGTCGCGAGGCAGGTTGGGGTCGTTGCCTGGTGCGACAGTCCGAGTCACGAATACGTCGATCGCGACCATGGCTGCGAACTTCCCCGCCGCCCGCGTTCCCGACGATCTCGCGCGAGGTCCACTGCCTGCGCCTGTGTGTCTGTGTGCGTGCTTGCCCGCTTGCCTCCGGGCGCGACCACATCCCAACCGCCGTTCCTCCGGGCGCGACATCTCGTGCATTCTTGTCACCCATTGCCGCCTCTCCGGCCTCCAGCACGTAAGTGGATAGATCCGACTTCTTGCGGTCAAGGGTCTGCCGCCATGTGTCCGACGACCAGCCGTGACGGGCAAGATCACCCGTTCTGGGAGTTGGGATCACCCGGCCGTTTCAGCACCGTAGAGGCGGGACTGCTGCACAGATACGGGACACACAGCGTGCCGTTCCGGTCTTGAGCGCCAGGCTGGGACACCGGAGCTCGCTGAAGTTCTCTACCAGCTTGGCTTGACGTACCCCCGCGGAGGGAAGCGAGCGGAGGTTCGACCGCCGGCCCCAACCGCACGCGCCAGGATTACCGCGGAGTCCACTGTCGACGTCCACTTCGGATTTCGCAGACCATCGTCCGCCAGCAGTTTGGTCAGGCGAGTCAGGACCTTGCGTATCGCGACGGGAGAAACCAGCACTCGCCTGACGCACTCATCGAGCCCGTGCTCGGTCGTCGTGACGGTCTCCACGACCTCGACGGCGATGGCTCCGATGGCCGCGGCCCGGCGTTCTTCGTATGCGGCGCGCCGGCACCGCTGCGAGCACCATCTCGCAGGCCGTCCCGTCGTCCTTTGTGGGATCGAACTCCCGCACCGTGGACGCACGCCGGAGGGTCCCACGCGATAGCCAGCGGACCGATGCTCAGGTGGCGTGCAAGGCCCGTTGTCGCCCAGGCCGGCAGCGCTCTTGTCGACGCTCATATACCCACCCCAAAGTTTCGTACGGACAGAACCGCTCACTGCTTGTGCAGTAGGTGTGTGGTTTTCGTCGGGCGGTCCGCGGGACCCGCTGTCCATCCGCTCGACCGCCCTAGCCGCGTAGCCATGTCAGTCGCGCCACCGTGTCACGCGGAGTGTCGTCGCGTGCTCGTCCGTCGCCGTCGCGGCTTGTCGGCCTTGTCCGTGCTGCAAGGTACGGCAGGAGCGTGCGGGGTCCCTCCGCAGGGCGCGAGCAATCTCCCCGGGGGATGACAGCATCATCGCTCTGGTGCTATGCGCCGATCTCGGGCGGCACGCTCTGGAAGGTCCGGCGCGATGGCCCCGTTCATGGGCGGGCTATCCCCTGGGGTCCACTGCGCTTACAGCGGAGTGAGATTCTGAGGTAGCTTCCCAGGCCCCCTTGCTCCGAGTGACTCGCGCGCCAGGAGGAACTCCACCACGAACGCAACGGGTGCCATGGCAGCGGCAGGCCACGGACCTACGGTCCTGATCAGGACAACCTGCATAGCAAGGACCGCAACGAAGACACCCGCCAACGCCGCCATCCACAAGATGCGCCGAACGCCAAGCCGCGCGCGCTGTCGGATCCATGGGACATCGCTCATCAGGTACCGGGACCAGAAGTGATCGACGCGGCGGTAGGGAGCACCACCACTTCGACGCCCGGACCGTCAAGAGTCGCGAAGACCGGAATGAACACACACACCATGCCGAAGGTCGCCCCATCCAGCTGGCCCGGCGAGTCCGGTACATCTGCGCATCGAAGCTATCGGGTCCGAACCCGCCGTACCGGCTAATCATCATCCACTCACGTCAAGCAGGTTGAGGCGCTCCCCGCGGATAGCCGAGCCCTTCCACGACAGGTCAGAACCCGGAGACCGTAGCCAAGCGCGCACTTCAAGAGCAACATCTCAGGCAGGTATTCACCCACGGGATCCACTGGCAGGTAGCGCAAGCAAGCTCCTCCTCAGGCGTACGGCACTCCGCGTCTGCCCCACGATCACCAGAACTCGATGCCGCCCGCCCCGCCGACGAGGTCAGACCTGCGGCGGCGCGCGTGGTCTCGATGAGCACAAGCAGGGCCGAGTTGGGATGGCGGGAGCGGAAGGGACGGGCTTGCCACAACCGGAGCGGAAGGAGACATTGCGGTCCCCCCGAGTCACGGCTGGGCTCGCTCCGCGCTACGGGCCCACCAGTGTCACCACGCGTACCTCGCAAGTAATCGTGTCAGAAACCGTGTCAACTTCTGAGGGTCCACGACGCTGCCCGTGCCCGGTCTGGGCTGGAGCCGTACTCGAAGACCTCGCCGTGCGCGGCGTCAACCGAGTCATGGTGACGGGCGGCCACATTCACAAACTTCTAGTCAATCTCTCGACCGCTAGCGGTCGTCGAACCTGACCAGGGCTCGGATCCGAGGAGTTCCGCGGATCCGAGCCTCTTCGCGTCCCGGGTGATGTCCCACAGTCCTGACACCTCGCCACGAGGTGCACTCGGCTGCGGGACGAACTCGGCCGCAACGACCACGGCCGCACAACGGAAGATGCAAGACTGTGTGTGTGACAAACCTAGTAGGTGTGCTTGCAAAACGAACATGAGGATGTCACTCTGTGGATGTAGTCATCCGAACAACCTGGAGGCATGACATGACGGACCACGGCGAAGAAGGGCGCGGCCCCGGGCAGCGGCCGATCGAGGTGAACATCAACGGCAAGACGGTCATCTTGAGCGATCACCGCATGACAGGGCTGGAGATCAAGGAGGCGGCTGTCGCCCAGGGCGTCATCCCGGATGTCGGCTTCCAACTCTCCGAGGAGCGCCCCAACGGGGAACTCGTCCACGTCCGCGACGATGAGACCGTCACGGTCACCCGGCACTCCCAGTTCCTTGCTGTGGCTCCGGACGACAACTCATGAGCGAGGCCACCGTGACCTCCGCGGTCGCCGAGGCTCTTGGCGGCCTCCGCCGCGCGTTTCCGGAAGCGCAGATCGCGGAGACCTCTGACGCCTCGGGCGGCCTGTTCGTGATCATCGAGCCGATCCAACTGGGCCCGGAATTCTCACCGAAGTCGACGTGGCTCGGCATGCACCTGTCGCCCCTGCTACCCGACGCGGACACGTACCCGCTCTACATCGGGGGTGGCGTCACCCGCGCTGACGGGAGCCCTATCACGGACACCGCGATCCAGAGCGTTGCCTGGCAGAGCCGCTCGGCCCTGCAGCTCAGCCGGCGGTCCACCCGACATGACGCTGCCGTGTCGACGCCCGCTCTCAAAGCGGGCAACGTGATCGCCTGGTTCCGGAGCCTGTGACCGGCATGGATGAGCCGACCTGGACGTTGCGCATTCCGGCTCCGGTGCGCGCCGAACTCTGGTCCCACCTCTTCCCCGGTGACGGGGAAGAGCATGGCGCCGTCGTGTTGGCTGGCGTGGCCCAGACCGGCGACGGACCGTGTCTCCTCGCCAGGGAGATCCTGATCGCCCGCGACGGTACCGACTATGTGCCCGGCAAACTCGGCTATCGGGCGCTCAGCCCAGACTTCGTCCGACTGGCCGCCGTGCGGGCGCGTGATCGCGGCCTTGCGTACCTCGCTGTGCACTGCCATGGAGGCGCCGACCATGTCGCGTTCTCGGGAACGGACCTGAACAGCCACATCCGCGGATACCCTGCCCTGCTCGACATCACACGACAGCCGGTCGGCGCGCTCGTGGCCGCCCGCAACGCCCTGGCAGGCGAACTATGGTTACCCGGCGGTGAGATCCGAGCCCTCGCCGAGACGCGGGTCATCGGGGAACCGATCGAGTGGCTGCACTCCGAGCCACCCCTCACGCCGTCGGTTGCTGTGGCCGGCTACGACCGCCAGGTACGTGTCTTCGGCGACCGCGGACAGGAGCTGCTTTCCCACACGACAGTCGCCATCGTCGGCCTCGGGGGGCTCGGCAGCATCGTCGCGGAGTACCTCGGTCGACTTGGCGTAGGCCGGTTCGTACTCGTCGACGGTGACCGCATCCACACCGCGAACCTTCCGCGAATGATCGCAGCGCGACGGTCGGATGCCGCCTTCGGATCTCTCGCCGAGCGGCTCGGCCTGGCCTGGCCCATAGCCCGCCGGAAGACCGCCCTGGCTGCCCGAAATATCAAGCGAGCCAACCCGAACGCCTCCATCACGATCTTCAATTCCGGCATCGAGGACCCCCGCGCCGCCATGGCCGCTGCAGCCTGCGACTACATCATGCTGGCCGCCGATTCAGCCCTGGCCCGCCACGTCGTCAACGCCATCGTCCAGCAGTACTTCGTACCCGGCATCGAGGCCGGCGTGAAGGTGCGGTCCAGCAATGACGGCACCGTCGAGGACATCCACGTGGCGATCCGCGCCCTCATGCCCGGGCAGTCGTGCCTGTGGTGCGCCGAACTCATCAACGCCACCCAACTCGCCCTCGAGACGACACCGGAGCGCGAACGTCAGGCGGCCAAATACATTCCTGACGTACCAGCGCCAGCAGTGATAACGCTCAACGGCATCGCCGCAGGAGAAGCCACAACCCGGTTCCTGTTCGCCACTGTCGGCCTCACAAGCGGGCTGCCGTCCCAAGCACTTCTACGCTTTCCACGCGGTCCCGAGCTCAAGCGCCAGACGGTCTCGGCACGCCCTGACTGTCGCTGGTGCGGGCGTACCTCGGACAGCAACCTGGGCCGCGGCGACAGCCGTGAGCTTCCTGTCCTCAGGCGTGGAGCGGGGCGATGAGCACGCTTGCTGCCGTGGCCTTGGCTCCGCCTTCGGCGGGGCACCCTCCAGCGCTTCCAGTGTCCTGAGCCTCCGGATCGCCGCACGCTGGTCCGTCGATTTGGCTCACAGGCTTCGGGCCTTCGCAATCGCATGATCTGAACGGGAGCGAGCGATCGCGTTGCGCCGCTCCGCCAACCCGGCTGAGAGCCACACCGGTGCTGACCAGCCCGGGCAAACGGGTAGGTATGCGCCGCGCCGGGACGATGGTTGCCGAATCTCACTCTTTGGGCACTGCGTAGAGTAGTTTGCGACAGACACACGTGGCGACATCACTCAAGGACGCGATCCCTTGCCCAATCCAGGCGCAGACTTCTACTCCGAGCTTGGCTCCCGCGTACGCGAAGCACGGAGAGCCATCGGGCTCACCCAGTCGGCGCTCGCCCAAGCAGCGGGCTTGACCCGGGCGTCAGTGGCAAACATTGAAGCTGGTCGCCAGAAGATCCTGGCGCATCATCTCGTCTCGATCGCGGCCGCAACGGGAACCAAACCGGAAGCGCTACTTCCGGGAAGGCCGCCCGAGCGGGTCGACGCCGCCAAGGTTGCGCGGCAGGAGCTGGACAAACCACAAGCGGACTGGGTGTCGGCGGTCCTGCAACACGCGGCAGACCAACCCGACGAAGGGAGGAGGAGATGACTCGCGCAGATGACCAGGCCGCACGCCTCCTGGCCCACGCCGAAATCACACATGCCCCCGTGGACGTTGAGAAAATCGCTCGCCTGAAGGGAGCGCGCGTTGTCCACCAAGAAATGGAGGGCAACGACATCTCTGGCATGCTCGTCCGCGAGGACAACCGAGTGATCATCGGCGTCAACAGCCACCACGCGACGGTTCGGCAACGCTTCACGATCGCTCATGAGATTGGACACCTTGTCCTCCACCGGGGCCGGGCACTGATCCTCGACACGCCTGTGCGTGTGAATTTCCGCGACCGCCGTTCGAGTCTCGCCGAAGACCGCGAGGAAATGGAAGCGAACCGCTTTGCGGCCGCGCTCCTCATGCCCGCCGAGTTCGTTCTCGCGGAAGTGCAGGCGCGCCAGGTCAAGCAGGTCGACGAACTGATCGATGAACTCGCGGGCAGGTTCAACGTCTCCACGGAAGCGATGGGTTATCGGCTGGTCAATCTGGGCATCTTGAGCTAGAGCCGTTTGGTGAATGGCATAGTCCGCAGGGCGTGACGTCATGGCCATCTCGGGACGAGTCCTTGCAAAGCGATGTGGCTTCGTTGATCAATACCTCATCGACTGGCCAACAGCTCCGCTGCCAGCAGGATCGCGACGATGATGTGCTCAATCGCACCCGCCACCTTCGGGGCCGGCTTCAGGCGCGAGCGGGCAAGGGCAGTATCCGCGTTGAGTAGCGCGGCTTCACGGGTTACGAAGGGGCCACGCTCGAACTCCCCTCTGCGACCGGCGATCGTTCCCCGCTGATCTCGCTTCTGCGCAGCCACGACCAGCAAAGTTCGCCCGGCATCGTGCGTGAGCCGCGTCAGGGTGAGCGGTACACTTTCGCCAGATTATTGACGAAGGGGAGTTAATGCCCGAGGAGCCCACAGCGCGACAAACCTTAGTGTCGAGCGACCTGCGCTCAGCCACCGGTGAAGATCCGCGGGCCCCGGAAGAACTTACGGCCTCCGATGGCGATAGTTCCGGTGACGACCTCGACACAGGCGTTGACAGCATCGAAGCGCTGATGACTCGGCTGAGCGGTTCACGGGCCAGCGGCACCCCACGCTGGTACCGGGGACAGACCGATTTCGCGTGGGGCCTGAACCCGCGGCTAGCGCGGAACAGAGGGCACCTCGATGGCGAAGTCGACATGCTGAAGCGATTTCAACAGGATGCCGGACCACGCGTAAGAGATCGGCCACGGACCTTTTGGGAGTGGATCTGCCTGGCTCAGCACTATGGCCTGCCCACCCGGCTATTGGATTGGACTGAAAACCCTCTCGTTGGATTGTACTTCGCGGTCCAGGCCTCAGGGCCAATTAATGAGGAGACCGACGGATCCTTCTTTGAACTTGAACCACAAGAGCTCAATCGGCGAGCTTTCTCCGACGCGCCCTCGGTGGTAATGTTGGATGAGGATGATTTCTTGGATTCCTACCTTCCAACCGCTAAGCCCGGGCCGTCCATGGGGCCGATCGCAGTCATAGCCGGTCGCTCGTTTGATCGCATCGTCGCACAGGTGGGCACATTTACCGTGTCTCATCGTTTGACCGAAGACCTTGTGAGCGTCCACGAAAGTTCTTGCGTAACCAAGATTCGAATCCCAGCAGCCGCGAAGCCTCACATCCGAGCAGCATTGAATGACATAAACATCAATGCCAGCACGGTTTTCCCTGATCTTGCTAGCCTCGCCGATCACCTGAGGGGGCTCTACACCAAATGATGGACTTCACTGTAACGCCATTAAGAACCAACACCGTCGCATATGTTGAAAGAATGAGGGGCCTGATTCAACTTGACCCGGTTTATCAGCGGCAAGGTGAAGTGTGGTCGCGTGCGAAGCAGGCATTGCTCATCGATAGCATAATAAATCAGTTCGACATCCCAAAGATCTACTTCCACCAGCATGCAGCACCCATAGTCGTCGACGGCAAGAAGTATAAGTACTCGCTAGTCGACGGGCGCCAGCGTCTCGAGGCGATCTGGGATTTCATGGACGGCAAGTTCGCACTGGCAGAAGACTTTGTGCATCTGGAGACAGGGTCGACCAGTGCCGCAGGTAAGACATACCGGGAACTGCAGGCCGAGGAAGACCATACCGCGATGCTGTTTGGAGCTTCCCCACTGGACATCATGTGCATACAGACCGATGATGTCGATCTGATCGAGGAGATGTTCAGTCGTCTCAACGAGGCGGTTCCATTAACCGCAGCCGAGAAGCGAAACGGTCGAGGAGGACCACTCCGAACGGCAGTTCGAACTCTATGTGACCGGGAGCTCTTTACGAATAAGCTTCCGTTTGGAAACAAGAGATACCGGCACTATGACCTCGCGACCAAACTGCTATTACTTGCCCAGGAGAGTGGCCCACACGACACAAAGAAACGCCAGCTTGACGACTTCTGGGAAGAGTTCAAGGTCAAGAACGACACTCAAGGTGCCGATGAGCTTTCCTCGGAGGTGGGCGGAATCATCGATTCGATGGAGGAAACCTTCACAGATAACGACCCGCTACTCGCAGTCGTTGGAATGATATCCGTGTACTTCCTGTACTTCTGGGAAGCGGCACGCCAATCATGGCCAGCACCGTCGCGCAGCGACTTGGTGGCCTTTGAGAAGGCTCGTAAGATCAGCCGATTCAACGACGAAGAAGACCTGACCCGGGAGCAGCGTCGACTCCTCGAATTTGGTCGGCTGGCGCAAAGCCCGAATGACGAGGGTGCGCTGAGATTTCGACTTGAGGTGTTGACTGACTACCTGCGGGATCCGGCGCGCTTCGACTAAGGAACGCGAACCCTGTTTGGTCGCATTGGCTCTCCAGAACTGGAACTGCGAAGTCCGCGGTTGGTGGGCGGAGGCGGCTCCGGCTGCGGGATAGAGGAGGCCTGCGGCAGCCGCCGGACGATCGCGACCTCCTTGAGCGAGACCATACTTCACCTGCCACGCAGGCCCGCGAGAGGCAAGAGCAATCGTTACAAGCTCGACCGACGCATACTCGTTAAAGTTCCCAGCACAGCTCGACCACTACCACCACTGGTGGCATACAGACTCTGCCTTGGACCACGAATAACGGCCCAGAGGTGGTGTGCCATCCTCGGGCTGCTCCCGCCAGAGGAGAGCGCGGTTTCCGCCATGACAAGTGACCTTCACCCACTGATCGAGCCGGTTGCCGTCGCCCCTGGCATCTGTCGTCGACGGGGGGCAGCGGACTGGCCCTTATTGGCCCTAACTTTCGCCAGACTGGCCCTAGTTAGGGCCAATAAGGGCCACTCCCGACCCCACGCGAACCCACTCAAGCATTACAATAAGACCAGGTCAGCGGCCATTTTCGGCCGGTTGGCCAGCATCATCCGATCGCCACCCGGCAAGGCTTCCAAACTAATGACGCGGGTTCGATTCCCGTCGCCCGCTCAGAGTGCGGAAGCCCAGGTCAGAGAGTGTTGCTGACCTGGGCTTCGTGCGTTCCGGAGGGGTGGAAGCGGCGCCGAGTGGCCCTAATTCCTCCGGGTCAGCAGCCGGAATCAGAATGTCCGCTCAGGCGACCGTCGCCGGTAGCCTGCGAGAGTCAACGCGCCCGAGATTCGCGAGGAGGGCTGCGGGAGAATGCCGCCGATTACTGAGATCCATGGGCTGTTGATCGCCGATCGCGAGCGCACGGCCGACCTGATCTCCTCTCTTTCCGGCAACATTGCCTCGATGGTGGAGGCGTCGCAGCTGACCGCGGCCGACGACGAGCACGACCCCGAAGGGTCGACGATCGCCTTCGAGCGCTCACAGGCGAGCACGCTGCTTGCTGCGGCAAGGAACCACCTGGCCGACGTGGACGCCGCGCTCGCGAGGATCGCCGCTGGCAATTACGGCTACTGCGAACGCTGCGGACAACCAGTCGCAGGTGACCGTCTGCTGGCCCGGCCCACGGCCCGCACGTGCATCAGCTGCGCCGCCGCCGGTAGCTGACATCGCGTTGTGTGTGTCCTCGTGGACGTCGCTGGTGAGCTCACGCAGTCTTCCGACCGTGCGAGCAGGAGCTACGGACACACCCGACTGGGGTTCTGTCAGGGACACTGGACGACAGCAATGTCTGCCGAGATGAGGAGTCTTAGGTGCCCCAGGGAACTGTCCGATGGTTCGACGCCGACCGAGGGTTCGGTTTCATCGACCTCGGGAATGAGGCCGAGGACCTGTTCGTGCATGCGTCCGAGATCGTCGGCGACGACGGACCGAAGCTTCTCCGCGAGGGGCAGGCCGTCGAGTTCGAGGTGGGCGAGGGTGAGCGTGGCCCGCAGGCGCGCCGCGTCCGTGTCACGGGCGACCGGGCCGTCCATGCGCCCGTGGGTGTGCTCGGCACCGTCACCTGGTACGAGCCGGCCAAGGGATACGGATTCGTCACGCCCGACGACGGTCGCGTCGAAGTCTTCGTGCACAGCTCGGCCATCGTCAGTGGCGGCGTGATCTCGGAGGGGCAGCGCGTGGCGTTCCTCGTCGTCGAAGGGGAGAAGGGGCCGCAGGCGGACCACCTGCTACCGCTCGGGGCGGACGCTGCGCAGTCGGCATCCGACGGCGCGGACGGCACGGTGTCCTGGTACGACGACACCAAGGGCTTCGGCTTCATCGCTCCCGACTCGGGTGGGGAGGACGTCTTCGTCCATGTCCGTGCGCTCGGCCCGGGTCTGACCGAGCTGTCCGAGGGTGCACGCGTGACGTTCGACGTTGTCGCCGGCGACAGAGGGCCGAACGCCCGCAACGTGCAGCTCGTGCGCGGCTCCGGGAGTGCGCGCGCGGCCACGGACCGCGGTCGGCCAAGCCGTCCCGCGGCATCGGGCGGGCCTGTGCGCGGCGGTGAGGGCACCGTCGCGCGCTACGACGCGGACCGCGGTTTCGGCTTCATCACCCCCGATGCCGGGGGCGCGGACCTGTTCGTGCACGTGTCGGTCGTGCGGGGCGACGAGGTCCTGGAGGAGGGCGACCGGGTCCGGTTCAAGGTGCGTCAGAGTGACCGGGGGCCGCAGGCCGACAGTGTCGAACTGATCTGAGGCGGTCAGAGACCTGAGCGCGAATCAGACACGCGGTCGCCGAACGTTCCCAGTGGTCCCAGGTCGACACCATCGATCTGGACGGCAGTCGATCGAGCAGCCCAGACCAGCTCAGCCATGGGTACAGCGGCACGGCTGGTGGCACCGAGATCCTCATGGGCCTCTCTGGACCAGAGCGGCGGATAGACGTTCAGCCCGCGGTCACCGCTCAGGCCGCGGGTCTCGGTGTCCCATCCGTCCCACCGCAGTCCGTCCGTGAAGTCGACCAGGCCGCCGCCGAGCACCCACGCAAGCCAGGCGGCGTAGCCGGCCTCAAGCGGTTCCCACTGGAGGGTGTCGGGTGCGAGGTAGATCATCTCGCCTGCCGTTCCGGGCCGTGCGACGGCGTCAGGGTCGTGCCCGTTGAGGACGTAGGTACCGCCGAGGACGTCATGGGCGACGACCAGCCCGTGCGCCGGTGACCAGGTGGCCTCGGGCTTCGGCGGGAAGTCGTTCATCGCGGCCAGACCAGGCAGGTAGCCAGGATCACCCGAGAGCGGGCTCCCGTAGACACGCAGCCAGCCGTGGTCGATCAGGAGTCCGCCGGTATGCACGACGACGGCGCCGAGGAGTGACCCCGTCGTCACCTGGAGCTGCTCGAGCGTGCGACGACTGGTCGTCTCGCCAGGGCGAGGATTTCGGCAGTGACAGATGCCTCGCTCACGAGCCTTTGCAGCTCTGGCCAGGCAGGTTCCTGCGTGGCGGTCAGGTTCTCGAACAGTCGCACACGTTCGATCGTAGTCGCGGGCGCAGGTCAGCGGCCAAGCGCCGAACACGGCGCGTCTCCGAGCTGGAGAACCCAACACCCAGTGCTCCCGACGCCGTCTGGATGCACGGTCACGCCCGGGCCACCCGGAACCTCTGCTGAAGATCCTGCGCCATGGCGAGCAGCTCCTCGAATGCCTCGACAGCCCACGCCGCCGGACCCGCCGGCAGTTTGCCACCAAGGTGGGCGATCGCGGCTGCCACCATCTCGAACGATTGGTCCCGACGAGGCTGATCGACGATCCGATCGAGATAGGTCTCCATCGCTCCGATGGCGTCCGGCCCGGCGAGCATCGCGCTCACCGTCGCAAGTGGAAGCGCTGAATCAGCGCTGTGTGACTCGCCCATACCGGCGAGAACGGCGTCGCGGACCTCCTCGCCGGGATGGCCAGCGCGAACCAGGCACTCCGTCACGGGTTCGCCTCCTCGGCAACGAGAACGACCTTGGCGACCCGCACGATCTCGACCGAGGGCACCGTGATGCCCTCGGGGACGTCGCGCACCGACGGGTCCACCCAGACTCCGGTGTCGCTGCGCCAGGGCAGCAGCTCGAGCGTCACTCCGTCCCGGGCCACCCGTTCACGCCACGGTGTCAGGTCCAGGTCCCAGGCCCGCCCGTGCCAGAAGTGGTCGCTGACCACCTCGTGACCGACCAGCGCCCGGCCGACGTCGCCCGTCCAGGTGACCCGCATGAGAGCACGGTCGACGTCGGCCACGAGCTCGCCCGGCACGTCGAGCTGGACGCGCGCCGCACCGGAGAAGTCCCGCGGCGCGCTGAGGCGGTCCATCGGGCCGCCCCGCGCGGGCTCCGGTGGCGCAGCAGCATGTGGTCGGAGGCCGCTCGCCAGCGTGCGCCGTCCTGCGCCGGTCCGCACCGTCCACGTCCCCCACGGCGTTGCCACCGCGGTAGCCACGACGACCTCGGCGTGCTCGGACGTCAGCGAAGCCGGTGCGGGAAGGAGAGAAACGGTGACCGACTCGGTGTCGGGGTGGGCGACCAGGCCGCCGTCGAACCCGTACACGGGTGCGTCGGCCAGGACGAGCCGGTCGCGTCCGGCGATCTCCAGGCGATAGAGATGGTTGGCCGTCTCCTCGTCGACGACCAGGACACGCACCCCTGGCAGCTCGACGAACGCGCCCGGTCCTGGTGCTCCCACGAGGTCGACGGCGGTGTGCCCGCCGTCGGGCCGCGCCGTCCCCGCGCCGCGCACATCGACGTCACCTTCGAGCACGAGCTCGACCGGAACACCCTCCGTGGCGCTCAGGACGACGATCTCACCGGCGTCGTCGGCAATCCTGGTGACGAGCTGTGCCGTGGCGCTGCGCAGCACCAGCCCGTCGGTCAGCGGGTAGCGCAGCGGCCAGGCCACGGAGACGCCCACCGGTACGTCCGTCGGGCGGGAGGGGACGGTCACGACGGCGTCGTCCAGCTCGACGGCGACCTGCAGCCCGGGCTGCGCGTCGAGCGGACGGCGGGCCGACTGGTAGGTCGTGAGGAAGAGGTAACCGCGGTGCCCGTCGGAGCGGACCGACCAGCGCAGCTCGGACGGGTCCTCGCTGCCTCCACCCACCGTGGTGCGCATGGCGGCCAGCTCTGAACCATCGGTCGCGAGCCACAGGTGCTGCCGGCGCAGCAGATGGTGGTGTCGGCGCACCTGTCCGTGCTCGCCGACCGGCGCGTGGAAGTCGTAGCTGAGAGTGGGGACGTCGTTGGGGTACCCGGTGGCATGCGACTCCTGCTCGGTGCCGTGGGCACCACGCCGCTGCGTCCCACCGGCGTACATGTAGTACCCCTGCCAGATGGAGCCGCTGCCGATCTTCGCCAGCGCGAGAGCGGCGACATCCTCGGAGGTGACGAGAGGCCGACGGTGATAGGCCGCGTGCATGCCGCCCCCGAGCTCGCAGGTGGCGAACGGTAGCGCCGCGTCGTCCTTGAGTCGCACCGCCGACGGGTCCAGCACGATGCCGTCGAGGGCCTCACGCAGGTCGGCACCGACAGTCAGGTCGTCACGGACCTCGCTGTAGCGGAAGTGGAAGGCAGCGAAATCCGGCCACTCCGTGGCCGAGTCCTCCCAGAATCCGTCTGCGTAGGCGCTGTACAGCGGCAGCAGGGACTCTGGTACCTGGGCGCCTCCCCAACCTGTCGCCGTCCAGATCGGCACCCGCAGGCCGAGGTCCTCGGCGATGGTGCGCAGCATCGCGAGGTGCTGTGGCTGGTCGTAGAGCTCGTTGTCCATCTGGGCGCCGACGACCGGGCCCCCCTCGACGTGCGTGAGCCCGTCCAGCCGGCCGATGATCTGCCCGTAGAACCGGCGCACCAGCTCGAGGTAGTCGGTGTCGTTCGTGCGCGTGGCCACGCCACGCTCGACGAGCCAGTCCGGAAAGCCGCCGTAGCGGGCCTCACCGTGTGCCCACGGCCCCATGCGGACGATCACGTCCAGGCCGTGCCGTGCCGCAAGCTCGATGAACGCCCGGAGGTCGAGGTTGTCGTCCCACCGGAACTGGCCCGGCTGCGGCTCGTGCGCCTGCCACAGGAGGTAGGTGGCCACGGTGTCCAGGCCGCCGGCCCGGGCGTGACCCAGCACCTCGGACCACCGGTCGCGCGGTAGCCGGGAGTAGTGGATCTCGCCGGTGATCGGGAACCACGGCTTTCCGGCGCGTTCGATCGACCCACTGGTGATCTCGATCCGGTCGGCGGTGCCCTCAGGGTCGCCGAGTGGCAGATGCCCTCGCCGGGGCGGAGGTGGCACCTTCGCACGCAGCCGCTGAGCGGCGGGTACCGGGTGAACGTCGGTGTTCATGTCTCTCCTTCAAGGGGTGTGCCCCGGCGCCCTTCGAGCTGGTCGGACTCGTAGAGCAGGCATGTGTCGAACGTAGGGCGGCTTGACCACCCTGGCGATGGGCGTTTCCATGGCCTCCATGGACGAAACGACGGTTATCGAGGAACTGGCGCTCCGGGACGGATTCACCGGCCAGCGCATGTTCGTCGTTCCGAGGCCCACGGTCCAGGCAGCGCTCGCGCGGCCGGTGACCGGCCGTCTTCTGGTCACTGATGCCGGGTTGTTCCCGCACGCGGCACGCCACGGACGGTTTCGCGAGGGCGGCGCGAGCCAGCACATCCTGATGCTCTGCACCAGCGGCGCCGGCTGGTGCCGGACACCCGATGGACGGTTCACCGTGCAACGCGGCGACGCGGTCCTCCTACCCGCGGAGGTCGCGCACGAGTACGCAGCATCGGAGGACGACCCGTGGACGTTGTGGTGGTTGCACTTCGTCGGCAGGGACTCCGCCGAGCTGGTGCGGTCGGCACACGAGGCTGCCGGCGGTCCGCTCTCCCACCTGCGCGACCCGACACCCGTCGCCGGCCTCGTCTCACAGGTCATCGACGCCCTGGACTCCGGCACTGCCGGAGGGCTGGTCCGAGCTACCGGCGCGGCGTGGAACGCACTGACACAAGTGATCGCGACGGGTCGCCGTAGACCTGGCCCCGCTCTGAGCCCTGTCGAGCAAGCAGTCGAGCATCTGCGTGCCACGACGCCTCAACGCACCTCGGTCGAGGCACTGGCTGCGATGGTCGGGCTGAGCTCTTCCCAGCTCAACGCTGCCTTCCGGCGGCAGGTGGGCGTACCACCGTTGCGCTACCAGAGCGATCTGCGCATGGCGCGGGCGCGTGAGCTCCTCGACAGCACGGATTTCGCAGTGACCGCGATCGCGGCCAGCTGCGGCTATGAGGACCCGCTCTATTTCTCCCGCCAGTTCACCCGGACTCACGGTCTGGCGCCTACGGCCTACCGGGCGCGGATCAAGTGAGTTCACGACCGTAGGACCTGTCGCCGCGTGATCGTTTCTGATCGTTTAAGGTCCACTCTTGACCACATACTGTTCGAGTGGGACTCTTGCGGGACGCTGGCCTCGCAAACGATCAGCATCGAAGCCCTCCGTTAGTTCACAGTCGAACGCGCGCAACGAAGCGCGAGATGGGTTGAACCATGCCGACACTCCGTCCTACCTCCCCACGCCCTCGGCGGCCCCGGGCCCGCCTGGCTGCCGCCCTGCTAGCCCTCACCCTCCTGCCGTTCACCGCTGTCGCGGGCAGCGCCCCCGCCACGGCGGCCACCTCCCAGTTCCGCGGCATGAACTGGGCGGTCGCCGGTGACAACTTCTCGACGAGCCCGCTGGTGCTCGACGGGCTCTCGTCGTCCGACAGCTACGACACCGTGCGGGCGAAGGCCAACGCGCTCTACGGCGACATGGAGTCGACGCTCGGCGTCAACACCGTCCGCCTGCCCGTCAACACCCACACGGTCGGCACTGCCTGGTGGGGTGCCTACCGAGGCACGATCGACGCGGCTACGGCCCGCGGCTGGAAGGTCATCCTCGGGTACTGGGAGGACGGCGCCGCCTCCGGCGGCAGGGTCACCAACACCGCCGCCTGGAACTCCATGTGGAGCACGATCCTGTCGCAGTACGCCTCGAACAGCCTCGTCTACTTCGAGCCGATGAACGAGCCGCACGGCTACTCCTCGACCGCTTGGCGCGACACGGCCGCCGCCTGGCTCAGCACGCACAGCAACGCCCCCGACGGCCGCGTCCTGATCGGCGGCACCGGCTACAGCCAGGACCTGCGCGACGTCTGCAACGACTCACGCTTCAACAACACCCTGCTCTCGTTCCACACGTACACATTCATGTACAGCGCGATGACCTACGACGCCTGGAGGTCGCACATCACGACCCGTCTGGGGAACTGCGCGTCGCGCGCCATCGTGACGGAGTTCGGCTCCGCGATGAACAGCGGCCTGAACTACAACGACAGCGGCAGCAGCCACAACATGGTCCGGTACCTGCGGGCGGTCGCGCAGGTCATGCGCGACAACTCCATGGGTGGCGTGTACTGGCCGGCCGCCGGCGGCAAGCAGGGCAACATCGGCTACGACTGGTACTCCATGTACATCAAGAGCGGCAGCGGCACGGCGCTCGACCTGACGATCCGCAACTACTCGGGCGCCAACCAGTACCGGTATGCCATGGGCGACAACGTGAACCCCAGCGGGGGCACCGGCTCCGGTTCCCGCGTCGGCACGATCGCCGCCAAGCACTCCGGCAAGTGCATGGACGTCGTCTCCGCCTCGATGTCGAACGGGGCCGAGGTCACCCAGTACACCTGCGGCACCGGAACGAACCAGCGCATCGCGCTGAACGACCTCGGCAACGGCTACTACCACCTCGTCGCCCAGCACTCCGGCAAGTGCATCGAGGTCAACGGCGCTTCCACGGCCGACGGGGCGAACATCACGCAGTACACCTGCAGCGCAGGCACCAACCAGCAGTGGCAGCGCATCAGCGTGGGCAGCGACCACCAGTTCAAGAACCGGAACTCGGGCAAGTGCATCGATGTCCCGAGCGCATCCACTGCCAACGGCACCCGCCTGAAGCAGTACACCTGCAACACCAGCAGCACCAACCAGGTCTGGACGATCACGACCTCGTGACCCCAGCTGGCACCGTGCCGGCGGCGGGCGAGGCCCTCAGCCTCGCCCGCCGCCTTCACCACACCCTGACGTGCTGCCCGAGCAGAACCAACGGGTCCTGCCCCGACGGCGGCGACTCGTGCAGCGCGTACCGCCGTGACCCGCTGTCACGCGAGCGCTCGGCTCAGACGGCGCGTTCCATACACACCAGGTCGGCGCGGTCATCCCACGAGTCGACGACGGCGAAGCCGAGGCGCTCGTACAGTCCGATGGCGCCCGTGCGCCACTTCCAGACGGATAATGCCACCGTGTTGATGTCACGCGCGGCCGCATGGTCCAGCGCCACGGTGAGCAGCCGCGATGCGACGCCCCGACCCCGGAGCTCCGGCACCGTCCACAGCCGCTTGACCTCCGAGCGACCCGCTACCGGCGCGGTCAGAACCAGAGAGCCGGCCGGCCTGCCCCCGGAGCGGGCGACCAGCACGACGTCCCGGGCGAACGCCGTCCGGGGCTCCGCGATCTCCCGCTGATAGCGCGCAGGCAGGGCGCTCACGTCGCCGACGGCGGCGCCCTTCTCGGCCTCGGTCTGCAGGTGGTAGGCAGCGAGCAGGGCGGGGAGCCCCGGCTCAGCCGGAGACTCCCGGTCGAGCAGGCGGACGACGACGGGAGCAGTCTGGGGGGTGTCGGTCACCCCTCAGTATCAGTCGCCGGATGACGCCGACGGCTACGGCACGCTGATCCGTTCCCCGTCGACATAGACCTCCAGCTCCGCGCTCTTCTCCGGCCAGAAGCAGACCAGCCCCGCCACGGCCAGCCCTTCCCGCAGTGGGTTGTCATAGCCCCATGCGACGTCGGTCAGCTCCAGGCCGCCTACCCGCACCGCCCAATACGCCGCCGTGCCCTTGTAGGCGCAGTAGCTCACCGTGTCGGTCGGCTTCAGCTGGTCCATCCGCACGTCGACCCGCGGCAGGTAGTACCTCGGCGGCTGCCCGGACTGGACCAGAACCACCGGCCGGCGCGACTCGGCGACCACCTGCCCGCCCGCCACGACCCGGACATGCCGGCCCGACGGCATCGCGTCCACCCGGACGTACGGGTCACGCGCATGGGTGTGGATCAGCTCCTCCTCCGCCAGCCACGTGTCCAACGCCGACCACTCCAGCGTCACCGCGTCCCGCAGATCCTCGACCGGGGCCTGCGGGTACCGCCGGGCAGCGCCGGTCAGCACGGTGTCGCCCACCACGACATCGAACAGCTCGCTCGGGCCCAGGCTCCGGGAGCGAGGCCCCATACCTGCCGGGCGAACCTCGACCCGCACCCGGTCGGGTGCGAAGAAGTACAGGGGATAGAAGCCGTGCTCCCAGACCAGCAGCGGCGGGTCCGCGTCCGCGACCAGCACACCGGAGCGGTAGGCGCGCACCCGGACCGCTCCAGGCTCCACCGTCCCCGGCTCGATCACCACTGCCCTGCGTACGGCGTCAGCCATCCTGCTCCTCACCTCGCGGTCCCACGCGTTCTCCGCCGTGCGTGGGCGGCGGGATGGACGCGTCCTGCTCTCTCACTGACCGTGGAGCAGCGTCACGTGTGACATGGATCCAGTACGAGGGTGCCGGCGACCGACGGTCTCCGGCGCCGCGCCCAGGGGCCGACGGACCGACCTGCTCGTGACGGATCCGGTCCGTACCCAGGGAGGCAGACCGTGGTACCGGATCGCGTTGTCAGACCGGTACCGAGGCCAGTTTCGTGGCGCTCAGGGCGTCCATAGCGTTGCGGCATGATCACTGCAGAGCATCTGACCAAGCGCTACGGCGAGAAGACCGCGGTCGACGACCTGTCCTTCTCCGTGCGGCCCGGGGTCGTCACCGGGTTCCTCGGGCCGAACGGCGCCGGGAAGTCCACCACGATGCGGATGCTCGTCAGCCTGGACCACCCGACCGGCGGGCGGATCACCATCGACGGGAAGCGCTACCGCGACCTGGCCGACCCGCTGCGGCACGTCGGCGTCATGCTCGACGCCCGGGAGGTGCACCCTGGCCGCAGCGCCTACCACCACCTCCTGGCCGTCGCCCGGACCCACGGGTTCTCGGCGAGGCGGGGCGAGCACGTGCTGGAGACGGTCGGCCTGGGTTCGGTCTCGCACAAGCGCGCCGGCAGCTTCTCGCTGGGCATGAGCCAGCGTCTGGGCATCGCCACGGCGCTCCTCGGAGACCCACAGGTCCTCGTGCTCGACGAGCCGGTCAACGGGCTCGATCCCGACGGCGTCCTGTGAATCCGGGAGACCCTCGCACGCCTCGCCGACGAAGGACGGACGGTCTTTCTGTCCTCGCACTTGATGAGCGAGCTCTCGCTGATCGCGCAGGAGCTGGTCGTCATCGGCCAGGGCAGGATGCTCGCCGCCGGATCGGTGGAGGACGTCGTGGGCTCCGTCGCACCGACCGTCACCCGCGTGGTGACGGCGGACGCGGGAACCCTCGCCACGTTGCTCGAAGGCCCCGGGGTGAGCGTGACCTTGGTCGACGGCGAGACGCTCGACGTCCAGGGACGCACCGCCCGCGAGGTCGGCGCCGTCGCGGCGGCCCAGGGAGTCACGCTGTACGAGCTGTCCACGCACCGCCTGTCGCTGGAGGAAGCGTTCATGCGGATCACCCGGAGCTCCGTCGAGTACGGCATCCACCAGGAGGTGGCCGCATGACCAGCACCGCTGCGCTCGCGCCGTCGGACCGCGGAGAGCTCGGTCACGCACGGATCACCGCCACGGGCCTGCTGCGGTCCGAGTGGACCAAGCTCTGGTCCGTCCGATCCCTCTGGATCACGCTGGCCGCCGCCTTCGCCCTGACCATCGCGCTGTGCGGCTACATGATCGTCGACGGCGAGATGCTCGGGAGCGAGGAGGGGCAGGCCATCCCGTTCGGCTGGACCGCCATCTACCCGGTCGGGATGCTGGTCCTGGTCGTCCTCGGCGTGCTGAGCATCACCAGCGAGTACGCGACCGGCTCTATCCGGACCAGCCTCGTGGCAGCTCCACGCCGCACGGGGATGCTGCTCGCCAAGGCCACGGTCCTGACCGGGGTGACGGCGGTCCTGGCGGCGCTCACCTCGGTGCTGCTCTACCTCGTCCTGCAGGCTGCCGGCACCGTGCCCTCCGCCCACGGGCTCTCGTTGTTCGCCCCCGAGATGTTCTGGGGCGTGCTCGGCGGCACGCTCGTCCTGCCCTACGGCGCCCTGTTCGGGATCCTGCTGGGCGGGCTGGTCCGCAACGCGGCCGGAGCGATCGTCCTGTACTTCGCCGGATTCCAGATGGCGCCGCAGATCCTGCCCGCGTTCCTGCCCGACTCCATGCTCGGCCTGCTCGACTACATGCCGCTCGCTGCCATCGACGTGCTGCGGTCCGGTGGCCTCGCCACGGAGCCCTACGGCACCGGGACGTCCGTGGTGGTGCTGCTGGCCTGGCTGGCCGGGACCGGCGGTGCGGCCTGGTGGCTGCTGAAGAACCGCGACGTCTGACTGCGCGAACGGGGCCGGACGCCGGGGCGGGATGTGAGGATGTGACCATGACCGGACCGGCGCAGCGGGTGCGCGCCTTCGACGGGCGCCACCCGCTGTGGTGGGACGTCACCCTGGCCGCGGCGGTCACCCTGATCTCGGCGAACGCCACCCCACGGCTCGGTCCGCTCGGCACGGTGCTCCTGGTGGTCGTCGGCGCTGCGGTGCTGCTACGGCGTCGACGGCCCTTCGCCGCACTGGCCGCGGCCGTGACCGCGGTGGTCGTGACCGCTGTCGCCTCGACGCTCACCGGCCTGGACATGGCGTGGGCCTATCTGGGTGTCTGGGTGCTGCTGTTCGAGGTCGGGCTCCGGGACGACAGGGACGACGGGCGGGTCATCCCCGTTGAGCACGGGCAGCCATGAACCACCGGAACGAGGCCGAACCCGTGGCGACGACAGTCCTGATCGTCGACGACCAGCGCCTCCAGCGCCTGGGCATGCGCATGTTCCTGGCCGGGCAGGACGACGTCGAGGTGGTCGCCGAGGCCGCCGACGGCGACGAGGCGGTCGAGCGAGTACGGGACCTCCGGCCCGACGTCGTGCTGATGGACGTCCGCATGCCCGGGACGGACGGGATCACCGCCACACGGCGGATCGTGGCCGGAGCCGCTCCCACGGGGCCGCGGGTGCTGCTGCTCACGACGTTCGACCTCGACGAGTACGTCCTGGCCGGTCTCGAGGCCGGGGCAAGCGGGTTCCTCACCAAGGACGTCGAGCCGCAGGACCTGCTCTCCGCCATCCGCGCCGTGGCGGCCGGTGACGCCGTGATCGCACCGAGCGCCACGCGGCGGCTCATCGACCGCCTCGCGTCCCGGGAACCGCGACCCGCCTCGCCGCCCGACGGCCGGGCCGGCGAGGTGATCGACCGCCTCAGCGACCGGGAGAGGGAGGTTCTCGTCGCGATCGGCCGGGGGCTGACCAACACGGAGATCGCCGAGCAGCTCTTCCTCGCCGAGTCCACGGTGAAGAGCTACGTGGGAAGGATCTTCGTCAAGATCGGAGCCCGCGACCGCGTCCAGGCCGTGATCATCGCCTACCGGTCCGGCTTGGTCGACCCGGACGGATAACCCCAATGCCGTTCGGTTAGTCGTCGGGGTGGGGTGTCAGAGACTCGTCGTCGTCCCCCTGGTCAGGGCGTCGCGTCGGGGTCCGGCGCGCCGCGTCATTCGGTGACAAAGGTTCTGATGCTGTACGCCGGCAGCTCGGCGTTGAACGAGCCGGTCGTCATGACCACCCTGTTGTACGGAGCAAGTGTCCGGTTGGCGTCCGTCACCCAGGTCGCGAACGCACCGGAACCGGCGCCCTCCACGCTGAACGGGAGGTAGACCCCTGCGGCGGTCTTGTTGATCGCCACGATCACGAGCTTCGAGCCGTTCGTGAATGCGGTGACGTAGACACTCGACTGGGGACTCGCGGTGGCCGTGACCCGCCAGTAGCCGGGGCGGACCCACTTCGAGAAGTGCGCCATGTTCGCGCCGCGCTTGCTGATCTGCCCGTCCTCTCGCATCGGCCCGTACGAACGGCGGATGTACCACCAGACGTACGCCTGGAATCGGCCGTACAGGAGAGCGTTGTGCATGTGCTCGCCGGTGTCGAGCGCCCGCGGCCAGGCCTCGGCCGACTGGTTGTCCGGGTGGTAGACCTCGGTCATCCACAGTTCCTTGCCCGCGCCCTTCTGCTTGAAGAGCGGGTAGTCGAGGTCTGCGGTCGCGGTGCCGTACAGGTGCGCTCCGAGGATGTCGACATTGGCGAGTGCCCCGGAGTCGTTGAGTATGGGATCGGAGAGGTTCTTCCGGTACTGGAAGGACTCCGGGGCGATGATCTTGGTGTCGATCGATCCGGCGTTCTCGCGGAGGAATCGGACGATCTCAGCAGGCGTCCACGCCGTCCAGTCATGTGCGTAGTCAGGTTCGTTCTGTACCGAGATGCCGTAGAGAGGCACTCCGCGGTCGCGCATGTAGAGCACGAAGTCGTTGAGGTGCCGCGCATAGTTGCCGTACTGGTCGTAGCGCAGCCGCTTACCTCCGGAGAACGCCTCCGTCATCGCGGCGGGCGGGTTCCACGGCGAGGCGAAGACCTTGGCGCCGAGCTCGCTCGCGCGCCGGGCCGTCGCAACCTCGCCGCTCCAGCGGCCCGGATCCTCGTGGACGGGGATGCGCAGGATCGTGAAGCCGAGCTGCCCGGCACCGTTCCCGAACGCCGTCTCGCGCTGAGCCGCAGTGAGGTCACTGATCCAGGCCGTGTGGTTCATGCCGCCGAAGCCCTGGATCGTCTGCTGCCGTATCGACGGCTGGACGAGCACCTGGGCCGCGGCAGCCGGCTGTGCCGACATCAGGCCGTACGTACCCGCCGCCGCGGTGGCGGAGAGGGCGAGGAAGGCCCGCCTGCTGACGGGATCGAAGCGCGCTTCTTCGGTTCTCCTGGGAAGCAGCATCATTGCCCTCTCTGTCGTCGGAACTGCGCTGTCGGTCAATACTTCTCTCGCTCAACGCCGGGCACTCTCGGGCGGCCCGAGGTAGCTCCAGCGTTCGCCTCCGGTATCGACGACGAACTTCTGGAACACCACGGTCGGATCGACCATCCAGACCTTGATCGTGTGCACCCCCGGTTCGTCGATCGTGTGCCGGGTGGTGGTCGTGCTGGCGGCGTCCGTGGCGCTCCGGCCCCAGACGCTGTTCAGGCGCTCGTCGTCCGAGCCCACCGTGATGTCGACCACCTGGGGTTCGCCGTCGTCGACGGAGATCGCGTACCGCAGGCCGTCCGAGGCCAGTGCCGCGTTCCGGGGCGACACGTACGCGCTGATGTCAACCGGGCCGGCAGACGTGAACGTCGTCCGGTACTCCAGGCGCGGCGCGGTGCCGGGACCTGGCACCTGGGTCGGCGCGGTGACCGGCCACGGGATGACCCCGTCGCCGGTACGGCCGATGTCGTCGATGGTCTTCCAGCCCGCCGACCTCGACGAGACCGCCCGGCTGTGGTGGCCGGCCTCGATGGACACCACACCCTGCGCCTCGACGTGACCGGCGACGCGTGCGAGGTCGGGGTTCTCGACGACCGCCTGCACGGTGACCGTCGTGCCTTCGGACCCGACGACTTCGATCGGCACCTGGGTGGTCCCGCTCGGCGCCCGTCTCCAGTCGACAGCGAGCTCGACCCGGGCCTGGTCGTCGACGGTGCCGGTACGGCCCTTGACCGTCAGCCAGTCCACGCTCGGAGTGATCGTGTACCGGAAGGGTTCGGAGCCACGGTTGAACACCTCGATGTACTGCTCGGATGCTGTCTGATACGGACTGAACGCGGGGAGCACAGCAGCTCCCGGCGAGTGGGGCCACCATGGGTTCTCGCTCGGGTCCGGGTCCACCGCGCCGGCACTCACCCCTAGATAGTCCACGTTGACCCCGCGGGCACCGGTGCTCGTGATCCGGACGGTGGACTCTCCGGCCGGCAGGTCGACCTGCACCGCGGCATGCTTCCACTGGCCCCACGCTCCGGTAGCGGGGAACGGCGCCCGCCGGACGATCTCGCCGCCGACCGAGACGTCCATCGGCCGGTCCCCCGTACCGCCGTTCGCATAGCGGAACAGCAGCGTATAGGCGCCTGCCTCCAGCGCGTCCACGGTCCACTCGACCCAGTCGCCGCTCGCGTTGAGCGGGTTGGCGAACCCAGTCCCGGTGTACCCGGACCAGTTGCTCGCCACCTGCACGCCCTCCATGCGGGCGTCCTCCGCCTGATGGACGACCTCGGGCTCGACTACCGCACCGAAACCTCCGGCTCCGTCGATCGTCACGCCCATCTCCGCAGGACGGGGCACCTCGGTCCGCCTGAGCTCTGGATAGATCCGGTCGGGCAGGGGCGGGTCCTGCCACGTGGTGTACCCGAACTTGGGCTGCCGCTGGAAGTTGTGCCACTTGCCGTCGGCGAGATCGTTGTTGTAGTAGTCGCTCAGCGCGACGTCCTGCGCGAAGTGCTCCTCCGCCTGATCGGCCAGCGCGTTCGCCCCGGCCCGCCCCTGCTCCGCGTACTGGAGGTTGAGCCACTGCGCCTCGCGCAGCTCGTACGCGTTCGCGGTGGCCGCGACCTGGTAGTGGACGAGCTGGAAGTACGCGTCGTCCAGGCCCGGTCGCAGCTTGGCTCGCACCGCCTCGGCACGAGCCGCGAGGTGCTGCCACTCATCGGTGACGGTCTCCAGCTCGCGATAGCTGGTCGGGTTGAACGGGCTCGTGGCCGACTGGACTATCGACGGCGGCATCGCCGTCGGGTCCTGATACGGGCTGCGGTCCATCCGGAGGTTCAGCAGCTCCGGCTTCCGCCGCGCCTGCAGCACGCCGTACTCGTGGAGGATGTCGGCGATCTCGGCGGCATGCTCCGTACCGAAGCTCTGGGCGGCGTACTGCTCGAGCCATGCCGGCAGGCGTTCGGCCGGCCACGCCGAGGGGTCCCAGGCGTAGTCGAGGAAGAACTGGAGGGCTAGCTCCTCGTTCTTCATGTCCCCGACGTTCGCCATCCAGAGCCGGTCGATCCCGTACTCGTAGGACGTGTGCAGTTGCTCCCAGGTATTGACGATGTTGGTGGTGTCGACCCACTTGTAGTTGCGCGCGGCACCGACATAGTCGAAGTGGTAGTACAGGCCGTAGCCGCCGGACCGTTCCGGCAGGCTCGGGTCGGGGAGCTTACGCATGTTGCCCCAGTTGTCGTCGGCGAACACGACCGTGACGTCGTCCGGCGGCTGCAGGCCTTGCTCCCAGTACCGCTGGACCTCCTTGTACAGCGTGAACACCTGCGGCAGCTGGCTGACGTCGGTGCCGGGACCCAGCTCCTCGGCAAGGATCTCGCGCTGCGACGCCATGATCTCTTCCATGAGCTCGCTGCCGGTGCCGTCCGGGAGCGCGGTGTCGCCGTTGCCCCGCATACCGAGGGTGACCACGCCCTCGAAGTCCTCGTCCCGCATGCGGCGGACGCCGTCGCGCCAGTACGCCTCCACCGCCTCACGGTTGCGGACGAAGCTCCACTCCCCAGTGCCGCCATAGGCCTCGGGGGCGCGGTTCCATTCCTCGATGCCCCTCATCATCGGCGCCTCGTGCGACGTTCCCATGACGACGCCGTACCGCTTCGCCGTCGCGTGGTTCTCGGGATCGTCCTCCGCGAAGGCGCGGCCCCAGACCGCGGGCCACAGGTAGTTGGCCTTGAGGCGCAGCGCCGCCTCGAAGACGTCGGCGTAGAAGTCGTGCCCGAATCCCTGCGGATGGCCGGGAGCCGGTCCGTAGTGCTCCGCCACCCAGGACGAGAGGTTCGGCGCCTCGTCGTTGATGAAGAATCCTCGGTACCGCACGGCCGGCGTGCCCTGAGTGTGCCGACCGGGGCGGATGCTGATGTCGTCGTGCTGCGCGGTCGGCACGTCGTCGAAGAAGTGCCACGGGGAGACCCCGATCTGCCGGGAGACCTCGTACGCGCCGTAGATCGTGCCGCGCTGGTCGCTCCCGACGATGACCAGCGCCTGACGCACCCCTGGGAACGGCCGTGGGACCGTGACCTGGAGCGACGTCTCCCACGTGCCCTCGATGGCGCGTACGTCCAGGCGGCCGTCCGCGACGAGCGCGTCGATGAGCGGGCTCTGTCCAAGGGTGCCGACAAGGACAACGGGACCCGATGCCGGAACCTCGTCCAGGACCCTTGGCTTCGTACCGGTCACTCGCTCGACGTCGAGCGCCAGGTCACCCGCGACCCGGACCACGCCGTCGAAGTCCTGACCGCTGACGACCACTGGCGTGCTGTCGCCGTCCACCGACAGCGGGAACCACCCGGGACGCTCCCCGAACAGGACCATCGATCGCGCCCCTGACTGGCCCTGCAGTCCTGCCTGCGCTCTGGCGTCGGCCTCGACCGGGCCGGCGGCCCCGGGGGCGACGACGGCCCCCGTCACGAGCGCGGCGGCCGCGGCGATCCCCGCCAGGCGGGACGCCGGTCGCCGCCGGGAGCGCAGAGAAACGCTATCCATGTGACCTCACCACTCGTCCTTGAGCCGTGGGCGCGGGTCCGGTGCCAGTTAGCGCCACTGTCGCCGATTGTTGGCTCGTCGGCCGCTCCTCGACAACGGTGTTGCCAAGATTTGCCACACCTGTGGAGTCTCGGATCACCAGCGATACGGGCAGCATCGACGGGCGCGGTTCCACCGGCAGGCCGGTCAGGAGATCGATCAGGTTGGAGACGCTCTTCGCGCCCACGTCGGAGTAAGGGGCGCAGACCGTGGTCAAGGCCGGCCGGGTGAAGCTCGCGCAGAAGGTGTCGTCGAAGCCGGCGACGCTCATGTCCGCCGGCACGCGGACACCCAGGTCAGTCAGGCCGCGCAGCAGCCCGATAGCGACCAGGTCGTTGTACGTGACGACCGCGGACACCCCTGACGACACAACGGCCCGGACCGCCCGCTCTCCCCCGGCGATCGTCGGCTCGTGCGATCCGCTCCGACGCACCCGCACTCCCAGCTCCGCGCCGACATCTCTTGCTGCCGCCCACCGCGCGACGTCGGCCCAGGACGCCGTCGGGCCGCCGACGTAGAGGATCTGGTCGTGGCCCAACGAAGCCAGGTGGACCATGAGCAGACGCACTCCTTGCCCGTTGTCCAGGCCCACGGTCGTCACACCCGGCACCACCCGGTTGACGACCACCACTGGAAGGCGCCGGGCGAGCCGCCGGACGTCGACCGGGGGCATCCGGGACCCCACGAGGACGACGCCGGCGAGGCTGGTCGAGGCCCAAGTGAGCGTGTCGCGCTCCGTCTGTTGCGACTCCCGCGTCTCGGCCAGGACCATCGGCACCCCTCGCCGCACCGCCTCGAGCCCGGCACCCCGGATCAGATCGAAGTACGCGGGATTGGTGATGTCCGACAGAACGAGACCGATCACCGGAGTGGAGGTTCGAGCGATCGGCGCGGGCTGCTGGTAGCCGAGGCGGTCCGCCGCATCGAGGATCGCCTGTGCCGTCCGTGGGCTGACCCGCCCGGGGTGGTTGAGCGCCCTGGACACGGTCGACGGCGCTACACCACAGACCTTTGCGACGTCGTAGATGGTCGTGCCACGGCTGGGTTGTCGGGGATCCATAGCGTCACCGTCTCGTCAGCTCAGCTCTGCCCCGATACGAGCGTGACGAGCGACCGCGCCGGCAGCTCCAGCCGCGTCGCCCCGCGCCCCGGCGTAGCGATCGAGTCCACCTGCTCCAGGTCGTGGTCGTTGTCGGTCAGGTAGGTCGTCACCGGTCGGGGCAGGTCGATGTCAGTGCTCACCGCCGCCTGGTTGAGGTTGAGCACCTGCACCACGCGCGAGCCGTCCGGGTTCCGGTAGGCCGAGACCTTCAGCCCGTCCGTCTCGTGCTCGACGTCGAACCGCACGGCACCCGGGTCGATGTACCGGCTGAACGCCGAGAAGACGTAGTAGCGCGACGACACCCGGTACGTGTCCCCCGGCACGTCCGCCTGGATCAGCGACGCGGACGCGCCCCGGCTCACGCCGAGCCACCACAGGTAGGCGGTGACCTGGGCCTGCGTCAGCGAGTCCTGCATGTGCTCCGCCATGACGATGCCATCGGTGGCGACGCCCTGGCCGCCGTCCCAGTTCTCGTTCCACCCGGCCGCCGAGGCTGACGACGCCCACTCCGACATCCACACCGGCTTGTTGGTGTCGACCGGCGTCGCTGACCGGCTGGCATAGGAGTGCGCGCTGTACGTGTCGAGGGAGCGCCACGCGTCCTTGTCGGCCTGGAGCGCCTCGAGGTACGGCTTGCCCTGCTCCCAGCCGAACGAGTCGCAGCACACCACGCCGTACCCGGCCTCCTTCGCGACGGGCCCGAAGATCCCCGTGAACTCCGCGGCCTGCGCCGGGGTGAACAGCATCGACTCGTAGCTCGCGTTCCAGTCCGGCTCGTTCGTGAACGCGATGCTCTCGATGTTGATGCCCTCCTGTGCGTAGAAGTCGGCCCACGCCACGAGGTAGTTCGCGTACGCCTCGGTCCAGTCGCCGCTCGCGCAGCTCGCACCCGACAGACCGCACAGCGCACCGCCCTGGACGGCCGAGTTGTTGGTCTTCATGTAGGCCGGGGCGGTCCAGGCGTTGCCGTAGAAGCGGTCGACGCCGCGCGCCTCGGCCTCCTGGGCGAACCAGACCGAGCCGTTGTCCCACCCGTCCCACTGGTACTGCGGCTCGGCGTCGGGACCGCCCGGGTCCTCCGGCTGGATCGAGAGCATCACGTCGTAGGTGTCGTGGCTCTGCCCGCCGATCCCGATCCGCAGGATGTCCGGCGCGGCGCCATCCCGACCCAGCAAGAGGTCCAGGGCCTCCGAGCGCTGCGGCTCCGAGAGCTGGTGCAGCAGCGTGGCCCGCTGGAACGCGCTCGAGAACCCGAAACCCTCGACCGTCTGGCGCTCGTCCCTCGGCTGGAGGTCGATCGCGGTGCCGGAACCTCCTGAGTCGGATTCCTGCCCGACGGCGACGGGCGCCAGCGCCGCCCCCACGAGGCAAGTGGCGGCCGTCGTGGCCAGAACAACGGAAAGTGCTCGTCGCATAGTGCTCTCCCTTGAGCCCCCGGGTCGGCTTCCTCACCGTGCAACGGTCACCGTATCCCGAGGCCAGCCACTTTGAAAACGTTCTCGCAACCGCGGGTGGGTGTCGGGCTACGGCGAGCCTTGACGGGCGGCGTGTTAGCGCTCACAATCTGGGCTAGCCGTGAACGATCCCGGCTCTTGATCAAGGAGGATCATGTCTGAGTTTTTTCACTCTCGGCCGATCGCACCCCCGTCCCGGCGACGTCCGTGGCTCAAGCGGTTCGTCGCCGCCACCGTCGCGGCACTGGTGGCCGGTGGCGGCATCTTCGCGGTCACCGGCCCGGCCGCCGCCGCGACGGTCGACCCCACCGCCTGGTACGTGCTGCTGAACCGCAACAGCGGCAAGGCCCTGGACGTCAGCGGCGTGTCCACCGCCGACGGCGCCCCGCTCCACCAGTGGACCCGCACCAACGCCAACAACCAGCAGTTCCAGTTCGTGGACGCCGGCGACGGCTACTACAAGATCAAGGCTCGACACTCCGGCAAGGTGCTCGACGTCTCCAGCTGGTCGACAGCCGACAATGCCGCCATCCATCAGTGGACCGACCACGGCGGCACCAACCAGCAGTTCCGGCTGGCCGACTCCACCGACGGCTACGTCCGCCTGATCAACCGCAACAGCAACAAAGCGGTCGAGGTCCAGAACGCGGCGACCAACGACGGCGCCAGCGTCGTGCAGTTCAGCGACTGGGGCGGCAACAACCAGCAATGGCAGCTCGTCCGCGTCGACGGCGGCAACGCCACATGCACCCTTCCGTCGACGTACAACTGGACATCGACCGGCCCCCTGGCGGAGCCGCGGAACGGGCAGGTCGCGCTCAAGGACTTCACCGCGGTCCGCCACAACGGCCAGTACCTCGTCTACGGGACGACGCACGACGGCGACGGCTGGAACTCGGTGGTCTTCAGCCCGTTCACGAACTGGTCCGATATGGCCTCGACCGGCCAGAACATGGTGACGGGCTTCAACCCGGTGGCCCCGACGCTGATCTACTTCGCCCCGAAGAACGTCTGGGTGCTCGCCTACCAGTGGGGCTGGCCGTACAAGTTCTCCTACCGCACGTCGACCAACCCGGCCGACCCCAACAGCTGGGGCCCGCACCAGGAGCTCTTCAACGGGGAGCTTCCCGTGAACAACCCCATCGACCAGACCCTCATCGCCGATGACCAGAACATGTACATGTTCTTCGCCAACGACGAAGGCCAGATCTACCGGTCCAGCATGCCTCTCGGGGACTTCCCGAGCAGCTTCGGCACGGACTACGAGCTCGTCATGAGCGACACGAAGGCGAACCTGTTCGAGGCGGTCGAGGTCTACAAGGTCCAGGGCCAGAACCAGTACCTCATGATCGTCGAGGCCATGGGGAACAACGGTCGCTACTTCCGCTCGTTCACGGCTTCCAGCCTCGACGGCACGTGGACCCCGCAGGCCGGCACCGAGAGCAACCCCTTCGCCGGCAAGGCCAACACTGGTGTCACCTGGACCAACGACATCAGCCACGGCGATCTGGTGCGCACCAACCCCGACCAGACCAAGACCATCGACCCCTGCAACCTGCAGTTCCTCTACCAGGGGCGCGACCCCAGCAGTGACGGCATGGACTACGGCCTCCTCCCCTACCGGCCGGGTCTGCTGACCCTGCGGCGCTGAAGGAGCGAATGATGCGAACAGGAGCTAGGTGGCTCGGATCGATCGCGGCGCTCGGTGTCGTAATGGCCATGGTGACGACGCCGATCGGTCCCGCCAGCGCGGAGTCCAACGGCGGCGTGCGTGTCATGCCGCTGGGCGACTCCATCACCGAGGGCACACAGACGCCCGGCGGCTACCGGATCGGCCTGTGGCAACGCCTCGCCGACGGCGGGTACGCCGCGGACTTCGTCGGGTCGCAGTTCAACGGGCCGGCGAGTCTTGGCGACCACGATCACGAGGGCCACCCCGGCTGGCGTATCGACCAGATCGACGCGAACGTCGTCGGCTGGCTGAACACCTACCAGCCGCACAGCGTGCTGCTGCAGATCGGCACCAACGACATCCTGCAGAACTACAACCTCTCCACCGCCCCGGACCGGCTGTCCGCACTGATCGACCGCATCACCACGACGGCGCCGGACGCCGAGGTGTTCGTCGCGCAGATCACTCCGCTCGGGTGGGGCGATGGAGAGGCGGCGGTGAACAGCTTCAACGCGGCGATCCCCGGCATCGTGCAGAGCAAGGTGAACGCCGGGAAGAACGTGCACCTGGTCGACATGCACAGCGCCCTGACGGCCGCCGACCTGGAGGACGGCGTCCACCCGACCGCTACCGGCTACGACAAGATGGCCGCGGTCTGGTACGGGGCACTTCGGTCGGTGCCGGGCAGCGTCGGCACCACGGGCAGCAACGAGATCGTGGGTGCCCAGTCCGGCCGCTGCCTCGAGGTCACCGGCGTCGGCACCGCCAACGGCACCGACGTGCAGCTGTGGGACTGCTGGGGCGGCTCCAACCAGCGGTGGACCTATACCGCCGACAAGCAGCTCATGGTGTACGGCAACAAGTGCCTGGATGCCTACGGTCAGGGCACCAGCAATGGCACCCGGGTGGTCATCTGGGACTGCAACGGCCTGGTCAACCAGCGGTGGAACGTGAACGCTGACGGCACCATCACCGGAGTGCAGTCCGGCCTGTGCCTGGAGCCTCGGGCTTTGGCACCAGCAACGGCACGAAGGTCCATCTCTGGACCTGCGGCAGCGGACAAGCCAACCAGCAATGGACCAGACGGTAACCACTGTGTACCGGCCCGCTGGGTGTAGTGCTTCGCACTCAGCGGGCCGGGCGACAAACAGTGGGAGCATCGCCTCATGACACTGCCGGCCGACAGCCACGTGCACAGCGAGTGGTCCTGGGACACCGGCGGCCCGCGATCCACCGCCGTCGGACGGATGCGCGCCACCTGCGCCCAGGCCGTCAAGATCGGGCTGCCGGCGCTCTTCTTCACCGAGCACCTCGACATCCCGGATACCTGGCGCGCCGAGCCCGAGGACCTGATGCCACACCAGCAGGACCTCATCAACGACGCCGGCCGCGTCGACTTCGCCCCGTTCGACGCGGAGGGCTATTTCGATGCCATCGAGCGTTTGCGTCACGACTTCCCCGACCTCCGGATCCACACCGGAGTGGAGTTCGGACAGCCGCACCTGTTCGGCAGTCAGGCGGCAGAGATCGTCGATCTGGACCTGATCGACCGGGTCCTCGGCTCGCTGCACACTCTCGATCTCGGCGACGGTCGTGCGGAACCGCGCACGCTCTTTCGCGAGCACGATCCGGCGACCGTCATGCACAGCTATCTGGCGGAGGTCTCCGTCATGGTGCAGGGCTCGGACGCGTTCGACGTCTTCACGCACATCGACTACGCGATCCGGCAATGGCCGACCGAAGCTGTCGGACCGTTCGACCCGCGCCCGTTCGAGGAAGAGTTCAGAGCGGCGATGCGCTCGATCGCCGAGGACGGACGAGCCCTCGAGATGAACACCCGACGACTCTGGTCGTGGATCCCGCAGTGGTGGGCCGAGGAAGGCGGCGGGATGGTCAGCTTCGCCAGCGACGCTCACACACCCGACGCGATCGCGGCCAGCTTTCCCGAGGCCACGGCGATGCTGGAGCACTTCGGGTTCACGCCGGGAAGCGTGGCGGAGGAGCTGTGGTCGAGGTCGCGTCCCCTGTAGTGATCGGCTTACGTGGAGCCGCGCACCACCAGCTCGGTCGGCAGCAGCGCGTGTTCCACCGGCGTGCCGTTCAGCAGTCCGTCGACCTGGTCGATGGCGAGCTCGCCCATCCGGCGCTTGTCGATGTGGACGGTCGTGAGCGGCGGGTCGAGCAGCTCCCCGATGCTGAGGCCGTCGAAGCCGAGCACGGCGCAGTCCTTCGGCACATCGAGGCCCAGACGCCGGGCCGCACGATGGGCACCGATGGCGACGACATCGTTGTAGGCGAACACCGCGCTGACGTCGGGGTGCTTCGAGCGCAGCTCGGCGAAACCGGCCTCACCGCCCGCCACCGACTCCGTGCCCGCGACGATCCAGGTCTGATCGACCGGTAGACCAAGCTCTTCGACCACCGCCAGGAAGCAGTCTCGGCGCTCGAGCCCGTCCTCACTCTGCCCGTCCTCCCTCAGACAATCGATCATGCCGATCTTCTGGTGACCGCGCTCGACGAGATGCTGGATGCCGTGCCGCACGCCCGTCTCGATGTCGATGTCCACCACGCCGTGGCTCGTCTTCTGATGTCGGTCCATGACGACGAGAGGCACGCCCTCGACGTAGGGAGCCAGCTCGGCGTCAGAATGGTCCAGGAAGCCGATCAGAGCGTCGACCTGACGGCCCAACGAGCGCACCAGTGCCAGCTCGTTGTCGCGATCGTTCTGGGTACTGCCGACAACGACCTGCCATCCCTTGTTCTCCGCCGCTTCGATCACGCCGGCCATCAGCTCGGGATAGAACGGGTTGACCACGTCCTGGACGATCAGGCCCACCGTGATCGTGTCGGGCCGGACCAGCCCGCGGGCGAATCGGCTGGGGCGATACCGCAGCTCACGCGCCGCGTCGAGCACGCGACGTCTGGTCTCAGGGTCGATCTCGCCCTTGTCGTTGATGGCCCGCGACACGGTCTGATGCGAGACGCCGGCCGCCTGGGCCACGTCCCTGAGGGTGACTCGCCGAGGTGGTTCTGACCCGGCGGACCCCGCTGCACCGTGCTGCTGCTTCGTCATGATGACCTGAATCGTAGCCGCCGGGTGGCTCTGTATCCCCCGGGAACCGTTGACGTCGTCGGGATCCTCTGCGAGGATCCGTTAACGGTCACGTTACCGTTAACGTGACCGCTAACGGGACCAGAACTCTTGATTCGGAGGTTTCGCCCATGGACCTGTTCGCCGGGTGGTTGGCCGTCCAGGTGTCGCGCGACGACGTCAGTTCAGCGATGCCGAATGCCCCTGTCCAGGAGGACCGCTTCGGTCAGTGGCTCGGCGCGATCCGGCGCCGGTCGGCCGGCGTCCTCCATCGTCTGGCCGACTACCTCGAACCCCGCCCAGTCCTTGTCCCTGACACTGTTCTGTGGGACCGACGCAGAGGAGAAGAGCGATGAAGGCTGGAATCACGATCCTTCCGGAGTACCGCTGGGCCGAGGCGAGGCCGAGGTGGCAGGCGGCGGAGGCGTACGGCTTCGACCACGCGTGGACGTTCGACCACCTGGGCTGGGGACCTCTGGTCGGCGGCCCGTGGTTCGGCTCAGTGCCGACGTTGAGCGCGGCGGCGCTGGCGACGTCGCGGATCGAGCTGGGCTTCATGGTGGCGTCGCCGAACTTCCGGCACCCGATGCCGTTCGCGCAGGACATCATGGCGCTGGACGACCTGTCCGGCGGCAGGCTGACCGTGGGCGTCGGTGCCGGCGGGGTGGGTGGCTACGACGTCGACGTCTTCGGCGGCACCACGAAGGCCGCGAGCCCGTCGAGGCGGTACCAGGAGTTCGTGGAGCTGCTGGACGCGCTGCTGACCACGGACCGGGTCCACTACTCCGGCGAGTACTACACGGCCGTGGGCGCCCGCACCGCGCCCGGCTGCGTCCAGCGTCCGCGCGCACCGTTCGTGCTGGCTGCGAACGGGCCGAAAGCCTTGGCGCTGACCGCCCGGCACGGCCAGGGCTGGATCACCGTCGGCACGGTCCACGACACCCTGGACGGGTGGTGGAAGTCGCTGGCCGAGCTGTCGGCCCGGTTCGACGACGCCCTGGCCGCCGAGTCACGCGACCCGGCCACGGTCCGCCGCTTCCTCCAGACCGACGCCGCGCCGGTCTTCAGCCTCTCGAGCGTCGAGGTCTACCGCGACTTCCTGGGCCGTGCCGCAGAGCTCGGCTTCACCGACGTCCTGGCGCCGTGGCCTCGGGGCGAGGGGCCGTTCGCGGGTGATGAGGCGGTCCTCGACGCCGTGGCCACGGATGTCCTGCCGGCCTTGTCGTGACGCCGGAGATCACGGTAGAGAGGCACGGAGAGGAGGTACCGGAATGAAGACCCTGACAGCAGAGGCCTTGGCCGCTGCCGAGCGCTACCTGATGCTCAACGCCCGGCTGGTCGATCGGCTCCGGTTCGCCAGGCTGTTCCGCGGCGGATCCGCTGCCCCGATCCGAGCGGCCGTCCATGCCTACCAGAACCCTGACGGCGGGTTCGGGAACGCCATCGAGCCGGATCTGCGCGGTGCGAGCAGTCAGCCGCAGGGCATCGAGATCGCTTTCTGGATCCTCGACGAGATCGACGCCTTCGACGACGCGGCGGTGCCGGCGGCCTGCGACTGGCTGGAGTCCAGCAGGACCCCGGACGGCGGCGTGCCGTGGGTGCTGCCGAGCGTCGTGGACGACGAACGTGCTCCCTGGTGGCAGCCGGAGGGCGACCCGGCTCCGGCAGCGCTGAATCCGACCGCCCCGATCGCCGGACTGCTCCACGCCCACGGGATCGAGCATCGCTGGCTCGCGGACGCCACCGAGTTCTGCTGGAGGAAGATCGCAGCGACGACCGAGGTCGGGGACTACGACGCGCTGTCCATCCTGGCGTTCCTGGAGCGCGTCCCGGACCGCGACCGGGCGGAGAAGGAGTTCGCGCGGCTGTCCGAGGCGTTGCTCGCGCCGGTTGCACTCGACCCCGACGCCGAAGGTCACGTCCACACCCCGCTCGACTTCGCGCCGACGCCACGGACGCTGGCCCGCGGGCTGTTCAGCGACGAGGTGATCGACCTCCATCTCGACGCCCTGCTCAAGGCGCAGCAGGACGACGGCGGATGGAAGCCCAACTTCCTGATGTGGACCCCGCTCGTCGCCCATGAGTGGGGCGGCTACCTGACCCTGGCTCGCCTCAAGACTCTCCAGGCCTATGGCCGCATCGCGCCCGGCTTGTCATCCGGTGCCGATCACCCGGTTGCGGCCCGCTAGCATTCCGAGCGCGATCTCCGGAACCTTCATCGCCAGGAGCACGAACAGTGGAACGCTCCAGCCCAGCGTCACATCGTGCAGGGCACCGATGAGCAGCGGTCCGAGCGCGGCGAGCCCGTAGCCGAACGCCTGGGCCATACCCGACAGGGCGGCGGCCTGGGCGTGACTCTCCGTACGCAGCCCGAAGAACGAGAGCGCGGTCACGAACACCGAGGCGGTCCCCGCTCCGAGCAGCACGATCCAGACGACCCACCAGCCGGGGGCGAGAAGCTCCCCCACGACGGCGACGACCGACAGGCCGGAGAACGCCGCGACCAGCATGCTCTGCCCGCGCGCTCGGCTTCGATCGATGAGCCGGCCCGCGACGAGAGATGCGGCGATCCCGACGACCTGGAGGACCCCCTGGTGCGCGCCCGCATCACCAGGCGCGAAACCTGCGGCGGTCTCGACGGATGGCCACCACGTGATGACCGAGTAGTAGAACGTGGACTGCAGGCCCATGTAGCAGGCGACCTGCCACCCGAGGGCGCTGCGCCAGGGCACCCTGCCCTCCACGCCCTCCACACCCTCCACGGGCGCCGTCGCGACGGCACGCGGCCGGGGCGCACCACGCAGCTGGGGTGCGACGAGACCCAGCGCCACCAATGTCAGCCCGACCCATACCCCGAACGCGAGGCGCCATCCCGAGGGCTGCGTACCGGCCAGGGGCACGGCAACGACCGCGGCCACCGCCGCGAAGGCGGACTGCGTCGCCGAGTACGCGCCCGTCACGCGCCCGACCATGTTCGGGAAGTCCCGTTTGACCAGGGCAGGCAGCGCGACGTTGAGCGTCGCGATGCCTGCGCCGACGAGCAAGGTGCCCGCCCACAGGGCACCGGCCCACGGCAGCGACCTGGCCACGATCCCGACGCCGAGCGCGGTGAGGGCGATCATGCTCGTCGCCTCGAACCCCCAGCGTGCCGAGAGCCGCGGTGCGAGGACCGCGAACGCGCCGAAGCACAGCAGCGGCAGGGAGACCAGGAGCGAGACCTGCGACGCCGCGAGGCCGAGGTCGGATGCGACGTCGTCGGCGACCGGGCCTACCACGGTGAGGGCAGCGCGCAGGTTGGCGGCGATCGCCAGGATGCCGACGAGGACGAGCCCGCGCCGTACGGCCCTCACCGACGGTCCGGTGGTGCTCAGAGGAGCCCCTCCTCGCGCAGCACGTCCTGGGCGATCGCGAACGCGTGGTTGGCGCTCGGCACCGAGCAGTAGATCGCGGTCTGCAGCAGCACCTCGCGCAGCTCGTCGACGGTGAGCCCGTTGCGCAGCGCCGCGCGCACGTGCATCGCGAGCTCGCCCCAGTGCCCGCCCGCGACCAGGGCCGTGAGCGTGATCATCGAGCGGCTGCGCCGGTCCAGGCCCGGGCGGGTCCAGATCTCGCCCCATGCGTACCGGGTGATGAGGTCCTGGAACTCTGCGGTGAACTCCGTCGCGCCCGCTGTCGCCCGGTCGACGTGCGCGTCGCCGAGCACCTCGCGCCGCACCCGCATCCCCTCGTCGGCGCCGCTGGGCACGGGCTCGGATCCGGTGTCCGTCCCGTGATCGCCGGTCACCGGACGGCCCTCACGGTCACGAGCTCGCGCACGAGGTCGGCCACGCGGACGGGAGCCTCGGCCGGGGCGAGGTGCGCGACGCCGTCGAGCACCTCCGTGCGGACCGCGCCGACGGCCCGGGCGATCTCCTCGAGCGCGGCGGGCGGCGCGGGGACGTCGTACTCGCCCGCGATCGTGACGACGGGCACCGGGGCCGCGGTGAGTCGCGAGCGCACGTCGTAGGTCGCGAGGGCGCGGCACACCGCGCCGTAGCCGAACCGGTCGGCCGTGTGCAGGCCGGCGAGCAGCCGCAGCACCACCTCGGGCTCCCGCTCGACGAACCCGGGGCCGAACCAGCGCTGCGTCGAGCCGACGACCTGCGTGGGCGTACCCGCGGCCTCGACGAGCCGTGCCCGCTCGAGCCATGGTCCGGGTTCGCCGAACCGGGCCGCGGTGCAGATCAGGGCCGCACCGAGCAAGCGGTCGGGCGCGTCGAGCAGGAGCTGCAGCCCGACGGCACCACCCACGGAGACGCCCGCGTACCAGAACGGGGCACCCACGTCGCCCCGCTCGGCCTGAGCCCGGTCGACGACGTCGAGCAGCCCCCGCGCAAGGTCTGCGATCGTCAGCCCGGCGAGGTCGGCGGTTTCCGGGGCGGGCGCCGTGCCGTGCCCCGGCAGGTCCCACCCGACGACGTCGATGTCGCCGGTCAGCAGCGGCACGACGTCCTGCCACAGCGCGGTCACGCTGGTGCCGAGTGACGGTCCGAGCACGAGCAGCGGCCGGGTCCTGTCGGTGAGCGCGTGGGCGCTGGCACCGAGCGCGGGAGCGGCGGTCATGGTTCCTCCAAGCCGGTCTCGTCAGGTGCGGAATCGCCAGTGGCGGCGAGCCGAGCGAGCACGCGGTCGACGACGGTGGGCGCGACCCCGACGCCGCGCGCGTCGGGTAGCGCGGCGTGCAGGTTCCGCGCGGCCGCCGAGGTGTCGACCTCGAGCCCTTCGAGCAGCTCGGCGCCGAGGCGAGCCGTGACGACGGCGTGCCGGCCGAGCTGCTGCAGTGTCGGCCACTCGGCGTGCCACGCGCCGTCGGACCGCTCGTCGACGGCGAGGCCGGCCGCGCTCTGGACGGTCGCGGCCAGGTGCGGCGCCGCGATCGCCGACCGGCGCAGCAGCACGGAGAGAACGGGGTTGCGCTTGTGCGGCATGGCCGACGACGTCCCCCGGCCCGGAGCCGCCGGCTCGCGCAGCTCGCCCATCTCAGGGCGCACCCCCTGGAGCACGTCGCCCGCTACGTGCCCGAACGCGGCGCAGGTCTCGGCGAGGCCGGCCGCCGCCCGCGTCATGGGCGTGCGCGTGGTGTGCCACGGGCCGGGCGGGACTGGCAGGCCGAGCTCCGCACCCCAGGCGTCGACGAGGATGAACGGGTCGTCGGTGAGCCGGGAAACGCCCGAGAGCTCACCGGCAGCGCCGCCGTAGGCGAGCGGGAGAGCCCCGGCGGCGTCCGCGAGGAACCGGCGGGCGGCGTGCAGGCCGCCGAGCCAGCCCGCGAACCGGGCTCCCAGCGTGGTGGGGACGGCGGCCTGGGCGAGCGTTCGCCCCAGGGCCGGGGCGTCGCGATGGGTACGTGCGAGACGGGCTGCCGCCACGCACGCCCGGTCGAGATCGCGGACGGCGGCGTGCGCGGCGTCGCGCAGCACCAGGACGAGCGCGGTGTCGAGCACGTCCTGGCTGGTCAGGCCCGCGTGAATTGTCGCGGCGTGCTCGGGGACAGCGGCTCGCAGCCGGGCCAGCAGGGGGATCACCGGGTTGCCGCCGCCCGCGGACTCGGCGGCGATCTCGCGCGCGAGCCGTTCGGCGGCGGCACCGCCGAGCTCCGCGGACGCCGCCCCGACGGCGTCCGCCTCCCCGCCAGGAACCCGCCCGACGGCGGCCTGAGCGCGGACCCACGCCACCTCGGCCGCCAGCAGCGCCCGCAGGACGGCGACGTCGTCGGTGACGTCGTCGCCGTCCGCCCCCGGCCACAGCAGGCCGACGTCAGGCACCGACGCCGTCCTTGCCCGCCGCGGGCCCCTCGTCGTACGTGAGGAACACGGTCTCCCCCTCCCCCTGCAGCCGGACGTCGAAGCGCAGCGAGCCGTCGGGCTCGCGGGCTGTGACCAGCGTGGCGCGCCGTTCGGGTTCGAGCGAGGCGAGCAGGGGGTCGTTCTCCAGCGCGCCCGGGATGAGCGCGACGCCGTCGGCTGCGTCGTCGGTCGTGGCGTCCGGCAGGTAGGCCCGGGTGAACAGCCGGTCCTGCAGGCCCCGGGCGAAGACGGTCACTACGAAGAACGGCGCACGGCCCGGCTCGGTGGCACCCGGGTTCAGGGTGCGGAACCAGTAGCCGCCCTCGCGGTCGGTCTCGGCGCGGCCCCAGCCGGTGAACGTCCCGTCCCGCAGCAGGGATCCGGAGCGCGCCACGACCTTCCCCGCGGGGTCGGTCTGCCAGATCTCGATCAGCGCGTCGGGCACCGGGGCGCCCGCGCCGTCGTACACCGTCCCGTGCAGGCGCACGGCGCCGGGCGTGCCGGGCTCGACCAGCTCGTTGCCGCGCGTGTACGGCAGCGCGTAGCCGAAGAACGGCCCGACGGTCTGCCCAGGGGTCGGCCCGAGCAGCCCCTCTGCCGGTTCACGCGCCGGCGCTGTCACCACGTCACTCATCGCCGTCCTCCGGCTCGGTCCAGGTGCGGTGGGACCCGGTCAGCACGATGTCCCACCGGTATCCGGTCGCCCACTCGTGCTGCGACACGTCGTGGTCATAGGTCGCCACGAGGCGGTCCCGGGCGCGCGGGTCCTGGATCGACTGGAAGATCGGGTCGAGCGGGAACAGCGGGTCTCCGGGGAAGTACATCTGCGTGACGATGCGCTGCGTGAGCTCCCGCCCGAAGAGCGAGAAGTGGATGTGGGCCGGGCGCCACGCGTTGAAGTGGTTCTTCCAGGGGTAGGGGCCGGGTTTGATGGTCTGGAACTGGTACCAGCCGTCGTCGTCGGTCAGCATCCGCCCGATCCCGGTGAAGTTGGGGTCGATCGGCGCCGGGTGCTGATCGCGCTTGTGGATGTACCGGCCGGCGGCGTTGGCCTGCCAGACCTCCACGAGCTGGCGGCGTACGGGCCGCCCCTGCCCGTCGACCACGCGGCCGCGGACCACGATCCGCTCCCCGATCGGCTCACCGTTGTGCTGCACCGTCAGGTCGGCCTCCAGCGCCCCGATGTCGCGCTCGCCGAAGACGGGGGCGAACAGCTCGATCGTCTCCGGGTCGGCGTGGTGCAGGTCCTTGGTCGGGTGGCGCAGGAGCGAACTGCGGTACGGGGGCCAGTCGCGCCGCGGGCCGAGCTCCTCCGGCGCGCCCTCCTCCAGGCCCTTCTGATACGCGTCGTGCCCGGCCTCGATCTCGGCGCTGAGCTGCGCCTGCGACTCGGCCGCGGTATCCAGCGCGGTGTCGGGCCCTGTCTCGTTCATCGTCATCTCCCTCTCGACCTCACCGTTCGACGTCGTCCGCGCGTCGCCCGCGCTCACGACGCGGGACCCCCGAGCACGGGACCCCAGCCGGTGTACCCCTCGGCGAGGAAGCGCCGGCCGGCCTCCGAGGAGGTGAGGGTGCGCAGCTCGGCAACGCGGCGCCGGGCCGCGAAGCCGGACTCGCCGGGGTGGGAGTGCAGCATGCCGCTCATCCACGCGGAGAAGTGCTGTGCGCGCCACACCCGCTCGGACACCCTGCTCCCGTACTCGTCGAGCACCGCGTCGTCCCGCTTGGCGAGCCACGTCTCGAGCACGTCGTGCAGCACGACGACGTCCGCGAGCGCCAGGTTGAGGCCCTTGGCTCCGGTGGGTGGGACGGAGTGTGCGGCGTCGCCGGCCAGCAGCATGCGGCCGTGCCGTACGGGCTCCACGACGGAGGACCGGAAGCGCAGCACCGACCGTTCCTCGACAGGGCCCTCGATGAGCCGGAACCCGTCGGGCCCGGCGACCCGGCGTTGCAGCTCGGCCCAGATCCGGTCCTCGCTCCAGCCGCTCGGGTCCGCATCTGGGTCGCACTGGAAGTACATGCGCTGGTGGGTCTCGGTGCGCTGGCTGATCAGCGCGAAACCGTGCTCGGAGGCGGTGTAGACGAGCTCGGGCGCGCTGCGCGGTGCCTCGACGATGACGCCGAACCAGGCATAGGGGTACTCGTGGGAGAAGGTGCGGCGCTGCGCCTCGGGCAGCGTGTGCCGCAGGGTAGAGCGCGAGCCGTCGGCCCCGACGAGCACGTCGCAGCGCAGCTCGTGGGTCGCCCCCTGGGCGTCGGTCCAGAGCACGCCGGGCCGGTCGGTGTCGCGGTCGAGCACCTGGGTGACCGTGGCTTCCCAGCGGATGTCGCCGCCGTCGGCCTCGCGCCGAGTCGCCAGGTCGATGAAGACGGCGGTCTGCGGGTAGAGCCACACGCTGCGTCCGGTGAGCCCGGTCAGGTCGATGTGGTGGTCCTCGCCGTCGAACCGCAGGACGATCCCGTCGTGCCGGTCGCCCTCGCGGACCACCCGGTCCAGGCCCGCGTCGACGAGGGTCTGCACCGAGCTCGCCTCCAGGATCCCGGCCCGGTGCGTGTGCTCGATCTCGTGGCGCGAGCGGGCCTCCAGCACCACGTGCTCGACGCCGGAGCGGTGCAGCAGGTGCGAGAGCAGCAGCCCTGCAGGGCCGCCGCCCACGATCGCCACGGGCGTGTGTTCCACGGTCAACGAGTCCTCCCGAGCGTCGGGCCGAGTGTCAGGCCGAGCATCTTCTCGAGCTCAGCGTGGGTCGTGCCGAACAGCTCGACGACGTGCGCGCCGTCGGGTCCCACGTCGATGATCGCGAGCTCGGTGTAGATCCGGGACACGCAGCCGACGCCGGTCAGCGGCAGCGTGCAGCGCTCCACGAGCTTGGGCCGGCCGTCCTTGGTCAGCAGGTTCATCATCACCACGGTGCGCCGGGCACCGATGGCCAGGTCCATCGCCCCGCCGACGGCGGGAACGGCGTCGGGGGCTCCCGTGGACCAGTTCGCCAGGTCGCCGGTGGCCGAGACCTGGAACGCGCCCAGCACGCAGACGTCGATGTGGCCGCCGCGCATCATGGCGAACGAGTCGGCCTGATGGAAGTACGACGCGCCGGGCAGCTCGGTCACCGGGATCTTGCCCGCGTTGACCAGGTCGGGGTCCACGTCGTCCGGCTCCGGGGACGGGCCCATGCCCAGCATCCCGTTCTCGGTGTGCAGGGTGATCCCGCGGCCGGTGGCCAGGTGGTCCGCGACGAGCGTGGGCAGCCCGATGCCGAGGTTGACGTACGAGCCGTCCGGGATCTCGTCCGCGACCCGGGCGGCGATCTGGGCCTTGGTCAGCGGCGCCCGGCGTGCTGCGGTCTCGGTGGTGGTCATGCCGACTCCTTCATCGCGATCGTCGCGTTTCCCGCGATCTCGACGACGGCGTCCACGTAGATGCCCGGTGTGACCACGGCCTCCGGGTCGAGGGTCCCGGTCGGGACGACCTCCCGCACCTGCACCACGGCACGCCGCGCGGCGGCCGTCATGATCGGGCCGAAGTTGCGCGCCGTCTTGCGGTACACGAGGTTGCCGACGCCGTCTGCCCGGTCGGCCCGCACCAGGGCGACGTCGGCGTGGATCGGGTACTCCAGCACATGGTCGACCCCGTCGATCCGCCGGTGCTCCTTGCCCTCGGCCAGCGGCGTGCCGAAGCCGGTCGGCGTGTAGAACGCGCCGATCCCGGCGCCGGCCGCCCGGATCCGCTCGGCCAGGTTGCCCTGGGGCACCAGCTCCAGCTCCACGGCTCCGGACCGGTAGGCGGAGTCGAAGTGCCAGGAATCCACCTGGCGCGGGAAGGAGCACACCATCTTGGCCACGCGTCCCCGCTGGATCAGCCGGGCGAGCGGGTCGTCCCCGTTGCCGGCGTTGTTGCTCACGACCACCAGGTCCGAGGCGCCCTGCTCCAACAGGGCCTCCACGAGGTCGGTCGGCTGCCCCGCCGGCCCGAACCCGCCGATCATCACCGTCGCGCCGTCGGCGACGTCCCCGAGCGCGTCGAGCGCGCTCGGCGCGAACCGCGCCGCGCTCATTCAGGCCTCCCGTTGGTCACGTTCTCCAGCACCACGGCCATGCCCTGCCCGACGCCGATGCAGATCGCCGCGACGCCCCAGCGGGCGCCGTCGGCCACGAGGCGCCGGGCGAGCGTGCCCAGCACCCGCGTCCCCGACGCCCCCAGCGGGTGCCCGACTGCGATCGCGCCACCCCACGCGTTGACGAGCTCCATGTCGACACCCCAGGCGTCGGTGCAGGCGAGGGTCTGCGCGGCGAACGCCTCGTTGATCTCGACGGCGGCGACGTCGTCCCAGGTGATCCCCGAGCGATCCAGGGCACGCTCGGCGGCCTCGACCGGCGCGTACCCGAAGTACTGCGGTTCGTTGCCGACCGCCGCCCGGCCGGCGAGGCGGGCCAGCGGTTCGAGGCCGGTCAGCGCGGCCGCCCGCTCGGACCCGATCAGCGCCGCCGAGGCGCCGTCCGTCAGCGGTGAGGAGCTGCCCGCGGTGACGGTGCCCTCGGGGCCGTCGCTCGCGGGCCGGAACGACGGCGTCAGGGCCGCCAGCCGCTCCAGCGAGGTGCCGGGACGGATCGGCTCGTCCCGGAGCAGCTTCTCGCCGGCTGCCTTACCGGACGCCGTGTCCGGGTACGGCGTCACGAGGTCGTCGTAGTGCCCGGCCTCCCAGGCGGCGTGGGCCAGTGTGTGGCTGCGCAGCGCGTACTCGTCCTGCCGCTCGCGGGTGATGCCGTACTTCTCGCGCAGCCGCTCGGTCGCCTCCCCGAGCGAGACCGTCCACTCAGTTCGCATCCGCGGGTTGACCATCCGCCAGCCGAGCGTGGTCGAGGACAGGTTCAGATCGCCCGCCGGGAACGGCCGCTCGGTCTTGGGCAGCACCCACGGCGCGCGGCTCATCGACTCGACGCCGCCCGCGACGACGACGTCGGCGTCGCCCGTCTCGACCGCGCGGGCCGCCTGCACCGCAGCCTCCAGCGACGACCCGCACAACCGGTTCACCGTGACACCCGGCACCGTGACCGGCAGACCCGCGAGCAGCACGGCCATGCGCGCCACGTCCCGGTTGTCCTCCCCCGCACCGTTGGCGTTGCCGAGGATCACGTCGTCGACGACGGCGGGATCCAGCCCCGGCGCGCGCCGCACCTGTTCGCCGACCACGAACGCGGCCAGGTCGTCCGGCCGGATGTGCGCGAGCGCACCTCCGTACCGCCCGAACGGCGTCCGGACTGCGTCGAAGACATAAGCCTCTTGCATCACGTCACTCCCCTACATGTTGTCGTTACCCTCACGGCTGGCCTCGCCACCGCCCCGGTGCCGCCGCCCGGCCGCCTACCGCATCCGCGCCAGATCGGCCTCGATCGCCGCTGCCGCCTTCAGCAGCGGAGGCAGGAGGTGCTCCAAAATCTCGGCGATCTCGCCACGGCGGACCGGCGCCGAGACGTTCACCGCCGCCACTACGCGCCCCGTACCGTCCCGCAGCGGCGCCGCGACCGAGCGCAGCCCCTCCTCCAGCTCCTGGTCCACCAGTGCCCAGCCCTGCTCGCGGACCCGGACCAGCTCCGCGCGCAGGTCCCGCTGCTTCGTGATCGTCCGCGACGTCAACGGCGCGAGCTCGGTCGAGGCGAGGTAGGCGTTCAGCACTGCCGGCTCGGCGTGAGCGAGGACCGCCCGACCCATCGACGTCGCGTACGCCGGGAACCGCGTACCCACGCGGATCGCGGCACTCATGATCCGGTGCGTCGCCACACGGGCCACGTAGACGATGTCCGCGCCGTCGAGCACCGCCACCGACGACGACTCCCCCACCTGCTCGGAGAGCTCTTGCAGGTGCACCGTCGCGATCTCGGGCAGCGTGAGGCTCGAGAGGTAGGCGTACCCGAGGTCGAGGACCGCCGGCCGGAGCGAGAACTCACGCCCGTCGGTCGCGACGTACCCGAGCTCGACCAGCGTGTGCAGGAACCGGCGCGCCGAGGCACGGCTGAGCGACGCCTCCCGGGCCACATCGCTCAGGGTGAGCGACGGCCGTTCGCTGTCGAACGCACGGATCACCGCCAGCCCGCGCTCCAGCGACTGCACGAACTCGGGCGCACGTGCTGCCACGTCGTCGTCAGCGTTCGTCTCGTCGGTCATCAGGCCCCTCCTCGGATCGGCTCAAGCCGGCTCGGCTCATCGAACGCGCGGAGGCCCCGACGCGCCACCGGGCTCGACGCCGACTGCCGCCGGGTGGGTGAGGTGCGCTTCGGCCAGGCTGCGTACGCCCTTCTTCGCCTGCTGCACCAGCTCGTACACGTGCGTGCGCAGGCGCGCGAACTCCGCGTCGCCACGCGTCTCGAGCTGGTCACGCTCGGCGCCGAGACCCACCGCCACGTCCTCCAGCACGACCGTAGGCCTGGCCGACAGGACCAGCACCCGCTCGCCGAGGTAGATCGCCTCGTCGATATCGTGCGTCACGAACACCACGGTGATCCCCAGCCGCTTCCACAGCGTGCGCACCAGGTCCTCGAGCTCGAAGCGCGTCTGCGCGTCGACCGCCGCGAACGGCTCGTCCATGAGCAGCACCTGCGGCTCGTACGCGACGGCCCGCGCGATCGCCACTCGTTGCTGCATACCCCCGGAGAGCTGCCACGGGTAGGACCCGGCGACGTCGCCCAGGCCCACCGCCGCGAGCGTCTCGCGCACGAGCTCGGTCCGGCGCGACCTCCCGACACCCTTCTCCTTGAGCGGCAGCTCGACGTTCTGGGCGACCGTCATCCAGGGGAACAGCGAGCGGCCGTACTCCTGGAGCACCACGGCCATGCCCTGCGGAGGGCCCGTGATCGCGGACTCGCCGAGCACGAGCTCGCCGGATGTGGCGGGCATGAGGCCCGCCATGCAGCGCAGCAGAGTCGTCTTGCCCGCGCCCGAGGGGCCGACGACGCAGACGAGCTCACCGGGCCGGATCTCGAAGGTGAGGTCGGCGATGGCCTCGACGGGCTCACCGCGACCGGAGTAGACCTTGCGGAGGCTGCGCACGGCGAGCCGCGCGCCGCCGGTGCGGTCCGCGACGTCATCGGCCGTCGTGCTCACCGGGCTGGTCGGGCTGGACATGTCAGGCACCTCCGTGCTGGGACTGCCGGTACCCGAGGTACCAGCCGAGGACCGCGTTCGTCACGGCCCGAAAGACGAGGGACAGCAGCACGCCCACGACGCCGAGCAGGATGACCCCGCTCCACATCTCCGGGATGGCGAAGCTGCGCTGGAACTGCACTATCGAGAAGCCCAGGCCGTCCTTGGCCGCGAACATCTCGCTGATCACCATCAGGATGATCCCGATCGAGAGGGCCTGTCGTGCGCCGGTCACGATCTGCGGGCTCGCGCCACGCAGCACGAGGTGCCGCACCGTCGCCACCCGGCCCAGCCGGTAGGCGCGGGCCGTGTCGCGCAGCACAGGGTCGAGACCGCGCACACCCTCGACCGTGTTGAGCAGGATCGGCCACAGACATCCCGTGGCGATCACGACGATCTTCATCGTGTCCCCGATCCCGAGGAACAGCATCAGGATCGGCACCATCACGGGCGGCGGGATCGCGCGGAAGAACTCGAGCACCGGCTCCGCGTAGGCGCGCAGGACTCGCGAGGACCCGATGGCCACGCCGAGCGTGACACCCACGACCAGCGCGACGGCGTAGCCGCTGAGCAGGCGCAGCACGCTCGGCACGACGTCCACCGCGATCCGGCTCTCCCCGAACGGCGAGGAGAACCACGTGTCCCCGAACACTCCCACGATCGTGCGCAGCGGGGGGTTGAAGTACGAGGTGCTGCCCGCGGTCAGGACCCACCACACCGCGAGGATCACGACGGGCAGCCCCACGGCCAGGAGCACGGGCTGGAGCACCGATCGCAGTGCCTTGACCATGCCGCTCACGCCGCCACCTCCCCGCGGACCGACGGGTGCCAGAACAGGACCCGGCTCTCCAGGACACGCGCCAGCACGTTGACCGCGACGCCGAGCAGGCCTGCGACGACGACGTAGGCGTACATCGAGGCGACCGCGCCAGAGGACTGCGCGATGCCGAGCAGCTTGCCGATTCCCGGTGTCCCGATGAGCAGCTCACCGGTCACCGTGAGGATGAGGGCGACGCTCGCGGCCAGGCGCAGGCCGGTCATGGCGTACGGCAGGGTCGTGGGCCAGATGACGGTGCGGACCCGGGTCAGCGGCGAGAACCGGTACGACCGGGCGGTGTCGGAGGCGACGGGGTCGACGTCCTGCACACCCGAGAGCACCTGCACCAGGACCTGCCAGAAGCTCGCGTACACGACCAGGAGCAGCGTCGAGGCCATCCCCGTGCCGTACAGCAGGATCGCCACCGGGATCAGCGCGACCGACGGCACCGGCCGGAGGAACTCGATGGTCGACGCCGTCACGGCGCGCAGCGCAGGCACCGACCCGATGACCACGCCCAGCACCACACCGGCGACCAGCGAGATCGCCAGCCCCGTGACCCACGTCGTCAGCGTCTGGCCCAGCGCCGTCCAGAACTCAGGCATGCCGAGCCGGTCGGCGAGCGCGACGAGGATCTGCGACGTGGGCGGCAGGAACCGAGCGTCCACCAGGCCCAGCCGCGGCATGATCTCGACCACCAGGAGCAGGGTCGCGACCCCCGCCAGGCCCAGGGCCCAGACGGGGGTGCGACCACCGGAGATCCGGTTCACCGCGGAGTTCACGGCAGGAGCTTGCTCACGTCGACGGGCTCGTCGAACATGCCGTACTCCAGGCCGAGGTCGGCGAGCACCTCGAACGACGACGCCTCCAGGCCCGGCGCGAAGCGGGGCATGACCATCGCTTCCTTCACCGCCGGGTCGATCTCGGTGTACGTGTCCAGGACCGCGCGGGTCTCGTCCGGGTGCTCCTCGGCGTAGGTCAGGGACTCCTCCATGGCCGCCGTGAACGCCTCGACGGTCTCCGGGTCCTCCGCGATCTGCTGCTCGGACGTGAAGTACGCCGCGACCATCAGCTCCGGGTCGGTCTCGGCGAAGTTCGACGCCACGACCTTCGCGCCCTGCTGCAGCGCCGTGGTCACGAACGGTTCCACGATCCACGCGGCGTCGACCTGCTCGCCGGCGACCGCGGCAGGCATGTCGGGGAAGCCCATCTCGACGAACTCCACCGCTGCCGGGTCGCCGCCGGCGTCGTCGACGACCTTCCGGATCGTGGTGTCGCCGATGTTGTTGAGGGTGTTCACCGCGACGGTCTTGCCGACCAGGTCGGCCGCGTCCTCGATGTCGGATCCTTCCGGGGCGACAACGGCGCCGAAGTCCTCGCCGGGCGTGCCCGTGGTGAAGTTGCCGGCCGAGACCGCCTTGAGCGGCAGGCCCTGCGAGGACGCGACCAGCAGGGACGTGACGTTGCTGAAGCCGAACTGGTACTCGCCGCTGACGACGGCCGGAACGATCGCGGCCCCGCCCTGGGCCAGCTCCAGCGTGACGTCGAGGCCTTCGTCCTCGAAGAAGCCCTCCTGGACACCGAGGTAGATCGGTGCGACGTCGACGATCGGGATGACGCCGACCGTGACGGGGGTGAGCGCCCCGTCGTCCGGCGTGCTCGCCTCCTGCCCGGTGTCGGAAGGGCCGCCGCAGGCGGCCAGGACCAGGGCCGCGGCCGTACCGGCCACCGCGAGTGGGAACGTGCGTCGCACTGGGGGTTCTCCTTCGAACATGCTGCTTGCGATGAGGTTCGGCGCACCAGAGAGAAGGTGCAGTTGTGCGGCATCCGAACCAGTGTGCTCACAGAGAACACTGCCAGCGTCCGCCGTCGAGGTCAACACCCTGTCGGATCACGATCTGGTCAATACGTCCATTGCACGCGAAACGGGCGGTCGGTGCGCTGCGCACCGACCGCCCGTCGCCGATCCCGCCGTCTACGGCAGGAGCCGGGTCACGTCCACGGGCTTGTCGAACATGCCGTACTTGAGGCCGAGATCGGCCACCACCTGGAGGTATGGCGTGTCGAGGTCGGGAGCGAACCGGGGCATGATCAGGACCGACCGCACGACCGGGTCGATCTCGGTGTAGGTGTCGAGAACCGCACGCGTCTCGTCCGGGTGCTCGGTGGCGTACGTGAGGGACTCCTTGATCGCCGCGGTGAAGGCCTCCACGGTCTCCGGGTCCTGAGCGATCATCTGGTCCGAGGTGAAGTAGGCCGCGATCAGCAGGTCAGCGTTGGTCTCGACGAAGTTGGAACTGATGATCGTCGCTCCCTGCTCCACCGCGTGGGTCAGGTGCGGCTCGACGACCCACGCGGCGTCGACCTGACCGCTGACGACGGCGGCCGGCATGTCGAGAAAGCTCATCTCGACGAACTCCACGGCCTGCGGGTCACCACCGGCGGCGTCGACCACGCTGCGGACCGTTGTGTCGCCGATGTTCTTGAGCGAGTTGACGGCAACGGTCCGGCCGGCGAGGTCAGCCGAGCCATTGATGCCGGAGCCGGCGGAGGTGACCACGGCGCTGAAGTCCCTACCCGGCTGGCCCGTGGTGAAGTCGCCCGGCGCGACCACCTTGACCGGCGCCCCGTCGGACGACGCGACCAGGAGGGATGTCACGTTGCTGAACCCGAACTGGTACTCGCCGTCGACCACCGCCGGCACGATCGCCGCCCCGCCCTCCGCGGGCTCGAGCGTGACGTCCAGCCCGTGGTCCTCGAAGATTCCCGTCTCAACGCCCAGGTAGATCGGAGCGACGTCCACGATCGGGATGACACCCACGGTGATGGCGGTGAGCTCACCATCAGCGGAGGCAGATCCCTCCGGGGCTGCGCTGGTCGGGGTACTGCACGCGGCCAGGGCCACAGCCGCAGCCATGGTCGCAACAGTGAGCGGGAACATGCGACGCACTGGTGATCTCCTTCGAGCAGGGTGCTTGCAATGACGTGCAGAACACCCCTTCCGTTGCGCGGCGTGCGAGGTCCGAACGGGTGTGCAGAGAGAACCGTGCCCGGGTGTGCCCGCGCGGTCAATACCGTAGTGGTCACGATCGGGTCACCGAACCGCGGCGCGTGGGAGCAGCGCGAGTGGCCGGGTCGGCACACGCCTCACCAGGCGGTCGCCGTGGCCCTCGGCCTGGTCGCGGCGGCGTCCGGCTCGGTCTCGGGCATCGAGGAGACGTCGCTGCGCGCTCTGCTGAAGCTGGAGCAGACGCTGCCCTCGCGGCTGCGGCACCGCGTCGACGTGCTGCGTTCGGCGACCGTCACGGCCGCGGCCGGCGGCCCGACCGTGGACGCGCGACGCTGACCACGATCGCGGATGCGGCCCACCGCCACGAGCAGCTGCGCTTCGACTACCTCGACCGCGAGGGCGAGGCGACCAGGCGGCGGGCCGAGCCGCACCGCCTGGTCCACACCGGACGGCGCTGGTACCTGCTGGCCTGGGACACCGACCGTCAGGACTGGCGCACCTTCCGGGCCGACCGGATCAGGCCCGTGGTGCCGAACGACCCCCGGTTCGAGCCGAAGGAGCCGCCGGAGGACGCGCTGACACACGTCCTCGGCGGCATCGGCTCGCGCGCGTGGCGGTACCAGGCACGGATCCGCCTGGCGGCAAGCGTGGAGGCCGCCTCGAGCCTGCTCCCCGCGGGCAGCGGGCTGCTGAGTCCGTCGGACGACGGCGGCTGCCTGTGGGAGACCGGCAGCGACTCGCTGATCGACCTCGCCGCCTACATCACGCGCCTCGACCTCGACTTCACGGTAGAGAGCCCGCCGGAGCTCCGAGCCTGCCTGGAGCGCCTGGCGGAGCGCTTCACCGCGGCCGCGGCCGGGCGACCTCAACCTGCTGCCGATGCCGCACAGCGGCCCGAGTGAGTACCCCGTGCCGGGGCGCGAGCAGCCAGGCCAGCAGGAACACGGCCGTGGCGACGAGCACGATGGTGCCGCCGACCGGCAGGTCCAGGCTCCACGACAGGTACAGGCCGACCAGGGCCGAGCCGCCGCCGATGACCGGGCCGAGCAGCATCATCGGGCCGAGCCGGTCGGTCAGGAGCCGGGCTGCCGCGGCGGGCGTGACCAGCAGCGCCAGGACGAGCACGTTGCCGATCGTCTGCACCGAGATCACGATCGCCGCAGCGACCACCACATAGAGCAGCAGGTCGAGTCGCATGACGGGCAGCCCGAGCGCACGTGCCGACTCCCGGTCCAGGCTGACGGCGACCAGCTCCTTGTGGAACGCGAACAGCACGGTCATCAGGACCAGCCCGACCACGACGGCGATCATCACGTTCTCGTCAGGGATGCCGACGATGGACCCGAACAGGAAGTCCTGCAGGGACCCGGCGTAGCCGGGGGCGGTCGAGATGATCACGATCCCGAGCGCGAACGCGGCGACGAAGAAGACGCCGATCACGGAGTCCTCCCGCAGCCGGCGGTTCTGGGCGAACAGCGCGACCAGGAGCGCCGTCGTGATGCCCGCGATCGCGCCGCCGAGCACGAGCGAGCCCTGCAGCACGAACGCCACCGCGAGGCCGGGGAACACGGCGTGCGCCACGGCGTCGCCGATGAAGGCCATGCCGCGCAGCACCACGTGGGTGCCGACCACGCCGCAGACCACGCTGGAGAGCACGGCCATGAGCAGCGCCTTGGGCAGAAACGCGAGATCCGGGTTGAGCAGGTCCTGGACGAAGTCGACGGGCGAGATCATGAGCGCACTCCCCCGTCCGACCCGTCGGCCGGCCGGCCCTGGGCGACCTGGCTGATCGCCGTGAGCAGCGGTGATCCCGCCGAGACCCCGAACGCCCTCATCCACGGCTCCGGACCGGCCAGCTCCGCCGGGGTGCCGGACGCGACGACCGTCCGGTTCAGGAGGCAGAGGCGGTCGCACGCGTGCACCGCGCCCACCAGGTCGTGGTTGGTCATGACGACCGCTCTCTCCTCGTCAGCCAGCTCCCGGAACAGCTCGGTCAGGTGTTCCTGGGTGGGGACGTCCAGACCGGTGAACGGCTCGTCGAGCAGAAGGATCCGGGGGTTGAGGGCCAGCGCTCGGGCCACCAGCACCCGCTGGCGCTGGCCGCCCGAGAGCTCACCCACGGGCCGCTGCCGCAGGTGGGTCAGCTCCACGCGGTCCAGCGCTCTCCGCACCTCCCGGTAGTCCTCCGTCCGGGCCCCGCGCAGCCAGCCGATGCGCGTGACCCGCCCGGTCAGCACTGCCTCCTCGACGGTGACCGGGAAGTCCCAGGCGAACTCGTGCCGCTGGGGTACGTACCCGATCGAGCGGGTCACGGATGCGGACCTGGTGCGCCGTCGTCCGCGGCGCACGTCCTGGCCCGCGATACTGATCCGGCCGGATGACGGCACCAGTCCCAGCACGGCCCGCAGCAGCGTCGTCTTGCCCGCGCCGTTCGGGCCGACCAGGCCCAGCAGCTCGCCCTCGGCGACTTCGAGCCGGACGTCGTTCAGCACGGGCCGGCCGCCGAGAACGACGGCAAGGTCCCGCACCTGCAGGACGGCGGAAGGTCCCGGGCCGGCCGATGTGCGCGTGTCGCCCGCGACGGTCGCCGTCACGACTCGTCCCCGGCGTCGTGATCGGCCGCCGCACGCGCCCGGCGCGCGCTCACTACGCGGGCGATCAGCACCAGGAGCAGCACGAGACCGGCCGCCGCAGCTCCCCAGACCACCGCGCCAGGACCACTGCTGTCCGACGGCGCCGCGCCCGCCCCCGGCGCATCCGGCACCTCCGCTGCCGCGTCCTCCGACGGCGAGGTGTCCGGCGAGGCATCGCCCTCAGCCGTCTCCTCGTCCGACGCCGTGTCGTCGGCCACCGCCACCAGCGCCTCGGAAGGATCGGTGTCCTCGCCGACGGCGAACACGAGGGTGCTCTCGTCCTCGACCGAGGTCCCGTCCTTCAGGTCGGCGAGCATGGTCACGTCCAGCCGGTAGATGCCGGGCTCCGTGAACACCCAGTTGGCGTGGACGTGGGTATTGACCTCCATCCACAGCTCCTGGGGCAGGGGCCCGCCCGAGTCCCACAGCACGTTCGGCGGCCCGGTCACGCCCTCCTGGAGGAACACGAACACCTCGCCGGGGCCGTCCAGGCCGTCGAGCCGGAGCGACGCGCCCAGGTCGATCGCATCCACGACCTCCGGGTCCTGCGTGTTCCAGCCCAGCCAGACGACGTCGGGCGCCTGCGTCTGCGGCACCACGTGCAGCGGGGTTCCGGGCTCGACACCGAGGAACTCGTAGTTCGCGCCGTCCGGCGCCGGCAGTACCGCCGCGTCGCCCAGGTGCAGCACCGTACGTTCGGGGTCGCGCCAGACGGACGGGACCTCACGGTCGTCGCGCGCGAGCGTCGTCCACTCGTCGTCGAGGAACCGCGGTCCGACGTCGACGTGCCCGTCGGTCACCACCTCGTCCTCGGCCACCACCTCCTCGTCGGCCTCGACGGTCTGCTCCAGCCCGGCGTCGTCCGGGGCGTCGGCCACGGCGGCCGGTGCGGCGCTGACCGCCAGGCCGGCGACCAGCGCGGCAGTGCATGCGGCCGCCAGACGGGTCCGCCTGGTTCGGGAAGTCATGGGTACTCCTTCTGCTTCATGGCGCGCATCCGCATCTGCCTGCCAGCGCTTGTCCGCGCAGTGGCCGGTCATGTCAGGCACCGGCGGAGGCTGTCCGCGTTGGCGCGCATCAGGTCGACGTAGGTGGTGACGCGGTCGTCGAACGCGTCGGAGTAGATCGGGCAGACCTGCAGGTCGTTCTCGCGGGCCACCTCGGTGAGCACGGTGGACCGTGCCGCAAGGTTGGGTTCGAGGAACACCGCGGGCACGTCGAGGGACTGGACCGTCCGGGTGAGCTTGATCCGGTCGGCCACGCTGGGCTCGGAAGCCGGGTTGGGCGTCACGAAGCCGGCGATGTCGACGTCGTACGCCTCGCCGAGGTAGGCGAACGCGTCGTGCGTGGTCACGAGGTGTCTACGGGAGAGCGGGATCTGCGCGATGGTGCTCTCGACGTAGGCGTCCGTCTCGCGCAGCTCAGCCAGGTACGCCTCGGCGTTCGCCCGGAACTCCGCCGCCCGGTCCGGGGAGGCCGCGATCAGGGTGTCGCGGATGACCTCCACGTAGGCCTGCGCGTTGCGGACGTCCTGCCACAGGTGCGGGTCGATCTCGCCGTGCACGTGCTTGCCCAGCACCGCCTGGGGCAGCAGGTAGACCTGGTCCCCCGGCCTGCCCAGGAACCCGAACCCCGGCTGGGCGGGCACGGAGGCGAGCGCCTTGTTCGGCACGGAGACCACGGTCTCGGCCGGATCGAGCACCTGGGTGTGCGGGTGCTCGACGTCGCCCCGGTCACCCGGGCCTTCGCCAGCACCGTCCACGGCCTCGCTCACCGGGGTGTCGGTCTGCAGCACGATCGCGCCGTCGTCCAGGTCCACGGTGACGTCGGCATGGCCGCCGTCCACCACTCGCGCGCCCTCCATGCCGGGCACTGAGTACGGGTCGACGCCGACGGCGAACGTCATCGACGCCTCCCCCAGCGGCCGCGGATCGCCGCCGGGCTCGACCACCAGGTCGGACTCCATGGCGATGCGGTAGATACCCGGTTCGGTGAATGCCCAGCTCATGTGCGTGTGTGCGTCCGTGGGGAGAGTCGCGGTGTCCCGGGCGTACCCGTCGGCGGCGTCGAAGCCGTCGCCCGAGTCGAAGTAGATCCGCGGCTGCCCGAACGTCTCGGTCAGATATCCCGCCAGGCGCCCCGGTCCGTCCACACCGGTCACCCGCAAGCGCGCCTCCGACGCCCGGGTCGTCCCGACCTCCGCACCCGTTCCGCTGACCCGTAGCCCGAGCCAGATGGTGTCGAGGTTGACGTTCTCGACCAGCGGTATCACCTCGGCGGCGTACTTCGTCGCCGACTCCGCCAGCGAGATGTTCGGGGCCTCGTCGGGCAGGTTGGCGTCCAGCGTCGTGACCACCGCGTGGTCCTCCAGCAGCAGGTAGTTGCTGAAGGCGACGTCCGCGTAGACGACGTCGCGGACGTCCCGCAGGGTGGGGTCGTAGGAGTGCGGGTCGCCCGTGGGCGGCACGATCGAGGTGACCTCCACGCCGTCGCCGGCCACGTTGCGCGCCAGGTCGGCCAGGATGCCGGTCGTGGTCACCACGCGGAGCCGGTCGTCGTCCGCCGGATCGGTGTCGCTCACGCAGCCGGTCAGGATCAGCGCGCCCGCCGCGATCATGCCGACCGCGGCGGGCCGCCACCGCGAGGTCACGGTCGGGCCACCGATGCGCACGGGACCAGCGCCCCGTCCTGCCCCGTCATGCTCGTGCCTGACGACGCCGCGCGACGACGACGAGCGCCGCTCCCATCAGCACGAGGAGGCCGGCCAGCAGCAGCGGCTGGAACACGCTCGCGCCCGTGCTCGCCAGCGCGGCACGCTGGTCGGCGCTGAGGTCGCACTCCTCGCCGGACGCCGTCCGGCCCACGTAGGTGGTCTTCGTCGTGGTCCCCGTGGTGTCACCCACGGAAAACTTCAGCGTCGCCTCGTCCGACGCCGTCCCGCCGCTCTTCAGCGGGACCGACTGCGTCATCGTCACCGAGTAGACGCCGGGCTTCGTGAACGCCCAGTTGGCGTGCACGTGCTGGTTGAGCTGAACCGTCATCGACTTCGGGAACCCGGGCAGGGTGCCGAAGTTCTTGGCACCGACTCCCCCGAACGTTCCGGTGGCGTACACGCCGAGCTCACCGGGGCCGTCGACCCCGTCGAGCGTGAAGGTCACCGGGCCGTCCGCGGCCTTGATGAGGCTGGGGTGCTGGGTGTTCCAGCCGATCCAGGGGACCCCGTCCTCCTGGACCTGCCCGACCGACCAGATCGTCGAACCGGCAGCGCCCAGGAACCCGAACTCGCTGCCCGCCGGCACCTTGTCCTCGGCCGCCTCGCCCAGCCGGAAGGTGAGCGACGCCGGATCGGCCCAGGACGACGGCTGCTCGCGGTCGTCCTTCACGCGGGCGACGAGCTCGCCGTCCTGCACCATCGACCCGAAGTCGAAGTGACCCGAGGAGATGCCGCCGACGGCGGGCGTGGTGACCTCGCGCGTGACCGGCTCCGGCACGCACTGCTCGGGCTGGTCGCCCGGATTGCCGTCGTCCGGGTCGCCGTCCGGGGTGTTGCCGCCGGTCCCGGGGGCATCGCCCGGGCCGTTGCCCGGGTCCGTACCCGGGTCGTCGCTCGGCGTCGGTCCCGGGTCGTTCCCACTGGGTCCGCCCGCCTGCTCTGCACCCGCGCGGAAGTGGTAGTCGGCGGCAGGTCCGGTGATCGTGCGGCCGTCGGACGTCCGCAGGCGCGGCGTCACCTTCACGTGATAGTCCCCCTTGGCGGTGAAGACCCAGTTGGTGTGCACGTGTGCGTTCGCCGCGATCGGGATGGTCCCGCCGTCGGACTTCGTCGTGTCGATGTACCGGTTGACCGGCTGGCCGAACGAGTCGTTCTGGAACGTGAACACGTCGCCCGGCCCGTCGACCTTCACCACGAGCGACACCGGGCTGCCGGACGCCGGAGTGATGCCGGTGCCGGCCAGCGAGGGCAGCAGCCGTTCGGTGCTCCAGCCGGCCCACGGCAGGTAGTCCTGGTCGCTACCGGTCTGCGAGCCGAGCCAGGCGGCCCGGCCACCATGCTCACCGAGGAATCCCCAGGCGCCGGTCGCCTCGGGTAGCTCGACCTGACCGCGGGGGTCCTCATAGGCGAACGTCACGTCCTCCGGCGAGCGAAATGCCGTGCTGTCGGCGTGGATCCGGGTGTCGTCCTTGACCGACAGGGCGAGGCGCCCGGAGTCGTCGTCATAGGTGGTCTCAAAGGCATCGGCGTGGCCGTGGTCGAGCACGTACTCACGATCCCTGTCCCTTTTACACATCTCCGAGCCCACG
>NZ_UWYY01000030.1 GCF_900608595.1 Promicromonospora panici
TCGGGTGCAGCATCGGGGGTAATGGAACCCCTTCTGGAGGAAGTCATGGCCGACCCACACACCACTCGGACCTATCCGCACGGCGTACCCAGCTGGATCGACCTGGAGACGCACGACGTCGAGGCGGCGCTCGCCTTTTACGGCCACCTGTTCGGCTGGAGGTTCACCGACAAGATGCCGCCCGGGGCGCCGGGGCGCTACGTCATCGCGTCCCAGGACGGCACCGACGCCACGGCGATCGCCGGGATCGCCACCCCGGACGAGGGCTTCGACGGCGAGGTCGCGTGGCACACCTACCTCGCCGTGGACGACATCGGCGAGACAGCGGCCCGTGTCGCGGGGCTGGGCGGCGTCGTGAGCTCGCGGCCGGAGGCCGTGGGACCGCCGGGGCAGCCCGCGGGCCGGATGGCGCGGATCGTCGACCGCCAGGGAGCACCCAGCCGCCTGTGGCAGGCGGGGACGCGGCCCGGCGCACAGGCCGTCAACGCGCCGGGCACGTGGAACTTCAGCAACCTGCTCACGCCGGACGTGGATGGTGCCCTGCAGTTCTACGGTCCGCTGTTCGGGTGGGAGCGCAGCGACGACCTCGGGGCCGGCATGGCACGGGTCCCCGGTTATGGCGACCACCTGGTCAGCACGTCCGACCCCGGCATCCACGAGCGTCAGGAGTTCGTACCGCCAGGCTTCGCCGACGTCGTCGCCGGGGTGGTGCAGGCCGACGGTCCGGCGCGCTGGTCCGTGGCCTTTGCTGTCGCCGACCGGGACGGTTCCGTGGCGGCGGCGGAGCGCGGAGGCGCGACGGTGCTGGCGACGGAGGACGGCGAGTGGTCCAAGGAGGCGACGATCCGCGACCCGTTCGGCGCCGAGCTCGTCCTGGCGCAGTTCGACCCGCCGGGGGAGTTTCTCGCGGCCGAGGCACAGGCCGGGAAGGACTGATGCCGACGACGAGCGCGGGCCTGCTGCCCTACCGACGACTGCCCGGCGCCGGCATCGAGGTTCTGCTGGGTCACATGGGCGGGCCGTTCTGGGCGCGCAAGGACGAGGGCGCATGGACCCTGCTCAAGGGCGAGCTCGACCCTGACGAAGATCCGCACGTCGCGGCGCTGCGCGAAGCGAGCGAGGAGCTCGGGATGGCGCTACCGCCGTCCTCGGCCCCGGACATCGAGCTCGGCGAGGTCCGTCAGCGCGCGGGCAAGAAGGTCCTCGCCTGGGCGCGTGAGTGGCCGCGGCCCGGACCCGACCTGGAGCAGATCAACAGCAACACGGTCGAGATCGAGTGGCCCCCGCGGTCGGGGCGGCGCATCGAGGTTCCCGAGATCGACCGCGTCGCCTGGCTCGCACCCGACGACGCCCGGCGCCTCGTCGTGAGCGCGCAGGCCGCGTTCGTGGATCGCCTGGAGGACGCCCTCACGACGACCGGGACGTAGTCAGCCCTGCGCTCTCGAAGCCACGCACCATCGAGGAGGACCCATGACCGAGGAAAGAGTCGTCCTGCTGGGCGAGGACGGCACGCCGATCGGCTCGGAGCTCAAGCGCCTGGTCCACACCACGGACACACCGCTGCACCTGGCGTTCTCGTGCCACGTGCTGAACGCCGCGGGTCAGGTGCTGGTCAGCCGGCGTGCCCTGGGCAAGCTCACCTGGCCAGGGGTTTGGACCAACTCCTTCTGCGGCCACCCGCAGCCTGGCGAAGCGATGGAGGACGCCGTGGTCCGCCGCGCGCACGACGAGCTCGGGCTGTCCGTGCGCCAGGTCCGGGTAGAGCTGCCCGGCTTCCGGTACCGCGCCACCGACGCCTCGGGAGTCGTGGAGAACGAGGTGTGCCCCGTCTACCTCGCGGTCACCGACGAGGAGCCGCACCCGAACCCGGACGAGGTCATGGACGCCCGCTGGGCCGAGGCCGGCGCGCTGGGCAGCGCGCTCCGTGCCGCGCCCTGGGCGTTCTCGCCCTGGTTCGTGAGCCAGGCCGCGGAGGTGCCGCTCTACACCTGACCTCGGGGTTTGCTCGACGACCCGGCCGTGGCGTAGTTTTGTCCGTACTTTCTTGTACTGACAACTGCTGTCGCCATCGTCGGCGGCGCACGAGCGAGAGGTTCGCCATGGATGCCGGGCGCTCACCGAAGTCGACTGTCCCCCTCTACGACTGGATGAACAGGATCCCGGGCGGGCTCATGCTCATCCCGCTCGTCCTTGGTTCGATAGTCGGCACGTTCTTCCCGGGCTTCCTGGAGCTGGGCTCCTTCACGACCGCTCTGTTCAAGGACTCGGCCCTACCGCTGATCGCCGTCCTCATCTTCGCCACCGGCATGCAGATCACCGCCCGCACCTCCGGGCCGGTCCTGGCCGCGACCGGCACGCTGCTCCTGACCAAGTCGCTGATTCCGGCGGCGCTCGTCGCCCTGGCGGGCAGCGTCTTCGGCATCGAGGGCTTCCTCGGCGTCTCGATCCTGGCGCTCATGGCCACGGTGGACAACAGCAACGGCGGCCTGTGGCTGGCCTTCACGGGTAAGTACGGCGACGCACGCGACCGCGGCGCCTACATGGCGTCGGCCCTGAACGACGGCCCGTTCATCTCGATGCTCTTCCTCGGCGCCTCGGGACTGGCGGACATCCCCCTGACGGCGTTCCTCGCGGCGATCATTCCGCTGGTGCTCGGCTTCGTCGTCGGCAACCTGGATCCCCGCTGGACCGAGATCATGCGCCCGGTCCCGAACATCGTCATCCCGTTCTTCGCGTTCGCCCTGGGTACCGGGATCAACCTGCGCGACGTCGTGGCCGGCGGCGCGAGCGGCATCCTCGTGGGCATCATCGCCGTCGCCCTGACCGCCCTCCTGACCTACTCGGGCTACCGGTTCATCCTGCGGCGCGGCATCAGGTCCGGCGTTGCGATCGCCGCCGCGACGACGGCGGGCAACGCCGTCGCCACGCCGGCGATCATCGGCGGGATCGACCCGGCGTTCGAGCCGTACGTCGCCGTGGCCACGGCCCAGGTCGCCTCCGCGGTCCTGGTCAGTGCGATCCTCGCGCCGCTCCTCGCGACCGTCGTCCTCAAGCGGCAGGGCGGCCTCAGCACCGCGGACGACGCCGAGACCGCGCCCGTCGCGGCCGGCACCGCGGGCGAGGGACGCGGCGCGGCATGAGCCAGGACACCAGCCAGAGCACCGTCGGGGTCGTCGCAGACGACCTCACCGGAGCCGGCGACTGCGTGGTGCAGTTCGCCCGCGCCGGGTGGACCAGCCATCTGGCGCTCGGCTCGGCGCTGCCCGTCGGCGAGCGGACGGCGGTCGCCGTGGTCACCGACGCGCGGCCGCTCGACGACGCCGCCGCCCGAGCGGCCACCGCCGACGCCGTCCGCGCCCTGGTGTCCGCCGGGACGCGCCGGCTCTACGTCAAGATCGACTCGACGATGCGCGGCAGCGTCGCGGGGCAGGTCGCCGGGGCGCTGGCCGCCTGGCGCGAGCGGGTCCCCGGCGCGTTCGCCGTCGTCTGCCCGAGCTATCCGGCGCTGCGGCGGACGGTCAGCGGCGGCGTCCTGCTGGTGGACGGCGCACCCGTCGCCACCACCACTGCCGGCCACGACCCCGTCACACCGGTCCGCGACAGCGACCTGACCGCCCTCCTGCCCAGCGCCGTCCGGGTGCCCGCCGACGACGACGCGCGCACCCTCGCGCTCCGCCTCGCCGCGGCCGGGTCGAGCGCGGGCACGGTGGTGGTCGACGCCGTCGACGACGCCGACCTGGAGCGCCTCGCCGATGCGGTCGCCCTGCTGGGCGCCGACGCCGTCCCGGTCGGCTCGGCCGGCCTCGCGGCGGCGCTCGCCCCGCGCTGGGGCGGTGCCGCCGCCGTTCCGGAGCCCCCGCGCGTGGCCGTCGAGCGGGCCCTCGTGGTGCTCAGCTCCCTGAACGAGGTCTCGCTGGAGCAGGCCGACGAGCTCGTCCGCGCCGAGCCGGGCACGCACGTCCTGGTTCCCGACCCCGCCGTAGGGGCGGACCAGGTCGTCGCCTCGTGGCTGGCGGGTCTCGGGCCGGGGGCGTCGCCCCGGACCGTCCTCGTGCGCACCCCGGAGCCGACCGAGACCGGGCGGGAGCGCGCGGTCCAGGTGGCGAGCTCCCTGGCCGGGCTGGTCGCCGCGATCGCCGGACGGACCCGCCCGGACGCCATAGTCCTGATCGGCGGGGACGGCAGCCGCGCCGTCCTCGCCCGCCTCGGCGCCCGCAGCGTACGGGTCGCCGGATCGGTGGCCGAAGGGGTCCCCCTCGGTCACCTCGAGGGCGGGTCGGCCGCCGGCACCGTCGTCGTGACCAAGGCCGGCGGCTTCGGCACCGCACGAACCGTCGTCGACGTCCTCACGAACCTGAGGTCGTACTGTTCCCACCAGGAGGTAACCCCTTGAGCATCCCCACCCTCGCGATCACGCTGGGCGACGTCGCGGGCATCGGCCCGGAGATCACGGCCAAGGCGCTGCTCGGCCACGACGACCTGCGCGCGCGGTGCGTTCCGGTGGTCGTGGGCGACGAGGGCGCGATGCGCCGCGCCGTCTCCGCGCTCGGCGCCGACCCTGCGGCGATCCGCGTGATCGCGTCCCCCGCCGAGGCGGCCAACACCCCTGGCACCATCGAACTGCTCCAGACGGGCCCGTCACTCAGGGACGTCCCGATCGGCGAGCTCAGCGCCGCGGCCGGCGACGGCGCCTACCGGTTCGTCGTCGAGGCCTGCCGCCTGGCGCGCGAGGGCCAGGTCGACGGCATCGTGACGCCGCCGCTGAACAAGGCCGCGATGCATGCCGGCGGGCACAAGTGGCCCGGGCACACCGAGCTGCTCGCCCACGAGTTCGGCGTCGAGAACTTCAGCCTGGTGCTCTCCGCGGGCGACCTGTACTTCTTCCACCTGACGACGCACGTCTCCCTGCGGCAGGCGATCGAGGACATCACGCCGGAACGCACGCGCAACGTCCTCGACCTGGCGGGCGCGTTCACCACGGCACTGGGCCGGCCCGACGAGGCGATCGGGCTCGCCGGCCTCAACCCGCACGCCGGCGAGAACCGCCTGTTCGGCGACGAGGACGCCGACATCCTGGCGCCCGCCGTCGAGCAGGCGCGCGGCCGCGGTATCAACGCCCACGGCCCGCTGCCCGCCGACGCCCTCATCCCGGCCGCGGTCAAGGGGAAGTGGAACATGGTCATCGCCTGCTACCACGACCAGGGCCACGCCCCGTTCAAGGCGGTCTACGGTGACGACGGCGTGAACATCACCGTCGGCCTGCCCGTCGTGCGCGTCTCCGTCGACCACGGGACCGCGTTCGACATCGCCGGCCAGGGCATCGCACGCGAGGCCAGCCTCGTGCTCGCGATCGAGCGAGCCGCCGAGCTCGCGCCCGGCTGGGAGCACGTGTGGCAGACGGCGCAGAAGACCGCGAGCTGACCATGGCGCTCCCCGGACCCGACGGCACACCGCTGCACCGGCGGCTCAGCAGCGAGCTGCGCGCGCAGATCCTCGGCCGCGCGCTCGCACCGGGCGCGCACGTGCCCACCGAGGCCGAGCTGCAGGAACGCTACGGGGTGTCCCGCTCGGTGGTCCGGCAGGCGCTGGCCGCGCTGGAGCAGGAGGGCCTCGTCGAACGGCGCCGCGGGCGGGGCACCACCGTACGCGAGCGCGGCGAGCTCCACCGCCTCGTGCAGCGGGTCCCTGGCCTCTCGACCCAGGTGGAGGACGGCGGGGTGCATGTCAGCACCCGGGTCCTCGACCTCGGGCCCGAGCCCGCGTCCGAGGCCACCGGCGTGCTGGGCTCCGGCCAGGTGCTGCGGATGCGCCGCCTGCGCAGCGCCGGCGGGGAGCCGCTCGCCGTCATCGAGACCTGGCTACCCGAGGAGTTCGGCGACCTGACCGCCGAGGAGCTGACCGACACCTCCCTGCACGCTACGGTCCGACGCCGGTTCGGCACGCAGATCGTGGCGGGCAAGCGCCAGGTCCGGGCCGTCGGGGCCGACACCGAGACCGCCGAGCTGCTCCAGGTGCCGGTCGGGGCACCAGTGCTCCTGCTGGAGGGCACCAGCACCGACGAGGCAGCACGGCCGGTCGAGGTGTTCCGTACCTGGCACCGGGCCGACCGGGTGGTCTTCGACATCAACGTGATCCGCGAGCCCGACGCGACAGCGAACCTGGGCGGCGCCGATGTGGGCGGCCCTGACGTGGCCGGCGCCCACATGGCCGGCGCCGAGCTCCAGGCTCGGCTCAACGCTCTGGGGCGCGAGATGCTCGACCTGGCGCAGCAGCTCGAACGCGCCGGTCGGGCCCCGGGCGGCACCCAGTCCTCGCCGGCCGGCGCGGCAAGTCCGCGTCCTGGGGAGGATGACCCAGCCCGGTGGGTAACGGAGACGTAGCAGTGCTACCTCCCAGTTACCTCGTCGGCTGGGTCATCCTTCCCGGGGACGCCGTCCGTCTCGACGAGGCGCCGGGTCTCCTCCGCGACGGTCCGCCAGGCCACGGGCGGCAGGTCGTGGCCGACGCCGTCGAGCACCACCAGCTTCGCGCCCCGGACCGCCCGCGCCACGGCCCGGGCCGCCGACGTCCGGACGAGGGGGTCGTCCTCGCCGTGCAGCACCAGGGTCGGCGTCCGGACCTCGCTCAGTCGCGGGCCGTGCCACCTGGCGTGCATCTGCCGGCTCAGTCCCGCCATGTCGCGCGGCCCGCTCTCGAGACCGCGCTCGATCCGTGCGCGCGCCGCGGCCTCGTCGCACGGGTTCACCGGCGACGCGAGCCCTTTCGCGACGGCCAGGGACGCCGCGATGTCGCCGTCGCGCCCCTCGGGATACTTCTTGACGGCGAGCCGCGCGACCAGGCCGAACCGCAGGTAGCGCAAGGCCCTGGGCCCGGACGCGTCGCTCGGCGGGGCGTCGCACGTGACGAGCCCGCGCACCCGCTCCGGGCGCCGCAGCGCGAGGCGCTGGGCCGCGATGCCGCCCAGGGAGTGCCCGAACACCACCGCACGCTCCCAGCCGACGGCGTCCAGCACGGCGACGGCGTCGTCGACCAGGTCCTCGGCCGTGTACCTCGCGGGCCCCGGGCCGAGCAGCATGCTCCAGGGCCCGAGCCGCTTGGACTCGCCGAACCGCGTGGAGGACCCGGTGTCGCGCTGGTCGTACCGGACGACGTCGAAGCCTTCGTCCGCCAAGGCCCGGCACAGCCCGTCCGGCCACCAGAACCGGGAGATCGCGAGGCCCATCATGAGCAGGAGCGGGGTGCCGCCGCGCTGCCCGAGCCGGTCGTAGGCGAGCTCGACGTCGCCGTTACGTGCGTAGGTCGTCGGCGACCAGGTGTCGATGTCCGTCACCCCAGCCATTGTTGTGCGCCTGAGCGCGTCCCGCCCGGCAGCAGCGTTTTCGGCACCCACCGGACGTGCGATAGCCTCCGTGGCGTGCGCGTGATCTCGCTCCTCCGCTCGGCTGTCGCCGAGCCCGGGCGACGCCTGAACGGCGCGCTGATGATCCTCACGGTCATCATCGGCGTGGTCACCATGCACTCGATGAGCGGGTCCCCGACGTCGCACCAGCACGTGCCCACCGACGGAGAAGTCGTCGCCACGCAGAGCGTGCACGCCGCCGTTCCGGGCACGCCGCCGACGGTGACACCGACCCCGGTCACCGAGGACCTGACCAAGCCGGCGGGCGACTGCTGCGAGGGGTGCGGCGGGCACGACGCCGCCATGGCGATGTGCCTCATGATCCTCGTCGCCCTGCTGGCCCTCGTCGTCCCCGCGCGACGTCTCCTGTGGCGTGCCCTGCCCGCGTGGTCGATGCCCCTGCCGCGGGTGGCGGTCGACCTCCGAGCGCTCGCCGCTCCTTCCCTGCACGAGCTCTGCATCAGTCGGACGTAGACCCGGCGTCGACGCGACCGGCGTCGACCCCACCAGCGCGACCACGCCACCGCGTGGCCGCGCCGATGAGTGCTACCCCGACGAACCAGAAGAGTCAGAGGAAGATTTGATGAAGCGCACCCTGCTGTCCGCCGTTGTCCTGGCCGGCTCCCTCGCCCTGGCCGGCTGCTCCGGCTCGGAGGAGCCGATGGACCACGACATGTCCACCATGGCCGGCTCGGAGTCCGGCGACCAGGCGGCCCACAACGAGGCGGACATGATGTTCGCGCAGATGATGATCCCGCACCACGAGCAGGCGGTCGAGATGGCGGACGCCGTCCTGGCCAAGGACGGAACCAACCCCGAGGTCACGGCACTGGCCACCCAGATCAAGGAGGCCCAGGCCCCCGAGATCGAGCAGCTCGGCCAGTTCCTCGACTCCTGGGGCGCACCGCGCACCGCGGAGCACGACGGCCACGACGGGATGAGCGGCATGATGACCGAGGAGGACATGCAGGCCCTGGACGGGGCCACTCCCCCCGAGAGCGACCGGCTGTTCCTGGAGCAGATGATCGCGCACCACGAGGGCGCCGTGGAGATGGCGCAGACGGAGATCGATGAGGGCAGCGACGCGGCCGCCGTCGAGATGGCGCAGACCATCGTCGACACGCAGACGGCCGAGATCGCCACGATGGAGGGCCTGCTCGCCTCGATGTGACCACTGGGTGGTGCGCCGGCGACGAGCCGGCGCACCACCCGCTCGTGAGGAGTCTTCATGGTCCGACCCTCCAGGGTCACGCGCGCCTCGACCCGGATGGTGGTCGGTCTGCTCGCGGCGCTCGCGGCGCTCGTGCTCGCGACATGGTGCGCGCCGTTCGCGTCCGCGCACACCAAGCTCGAGTCGTCGGCGCCCGCCCCCGGCTCGACGTCCGACGCCCCGGTGAACGAGGTGGCGCTGCGGTTCACGCTCCCGGTGACCGCCCTCGGCGACGGGATAGTCGTCGAAGGTCCGGCCGGCGAGGTGACGGCCGACGTCGCCTCGGCCGAGGGCGGCCTCGTCCTCGTCGCGACGTTTGCCGAACCGCCGGCCGCCGGCGAGTACACGGTGAGCTGGACCGCGGCCGCCCAGGACGGACACCCGCTGGAGGGCTCCTTCGGCTTTGCCGTCGCCGGGGCGGACGGCGGGACGAACACCGGGGCTGACGACGAGACGCCCGAGGGCACCGGGGCGTCGGAGGGCACCGGGAGCGAGCACACCGACGGGCCACACGGCGCCCACGACATGGGCAACATGGACGGGATGGACCACGACGCCGCGGCGATGGACAGCCTCGGGAGCAACGCCACGGAGGCGGTCGCGCGGCTCGGCAGCGCGGCGGCCCTGTGGGGCGGCCTGGTCGGCACCGGCGCTCTCGTGTTCGCCGGCCTCGTGCTGCGCGGTGAGGACCGGGAGGACGTACCGGTCGTCCTCCGCGTGGTCCGCTGGACGGGCCTGCTGATCCTGGCCGGCCTCGCGATCCATGTCGCTGCAGGTTCCGTGCACATGGCGCACGGCGACCTCGCCGCCGCGGTCTCGCCGGCCCGGATCGCGGACTCGCTCACCAGCACCACGCGCTGGGCACTGGGCCTGCAGGCCGTCGGTGCGATCGCGCTCGCGGCGGGTGCCCGGCGCACCGTGCCCGGCTCGTGGCTCGCGATCCTCGGGAGCGTGCTCGTCGGCGCCGGGCACGTGCTCGGCGGCCACAGCAACACCGCCGAGCCGCGCTGGCTGGTCGTGAGCGCCGACGTCGCGCACCTCGCGGCTGCGGCCACGTGGGTGGGCGGCGTCGTCGCGATGGGGATCCTGCTGCACAGCCGGCGCCGGGACGGACGTGCCCTGGATGCCGCGCTGATCGGCGCCCGGTTCTCCGTCGTCGCGGCCGTGTCCGTCGCCGTGGTGGGCGCTGCCGGGATCGTGCTGGCGGTCGAGATCCTCGACCGCCCCGCGCAGCTCTGGGAGAGCGACTGGGGGCTCTTCCTGCTCGCGAAGGTCGGCATCGTCGCGGTGGTCGGGGCGATCGGGACGTACAACCACTTCCGTGTGGTCCCGCGGCTCGAGTCGAGGCGTTTCCGGAAGCGCAGCGCCCGCAAGGCGGGCAACGTGCTGCGGCGCAGCGCCGCCCGCGAGACGTCGCTGATGGTGGTGATCGTGCTGATCACCGCCTGGCTGGTCGCCGCCTCCGTCGAGGAGTGAGCACCGGCGAGTGTCCCGCTCCCTCATTAGCATCAAGAAAGGAGTAGTCGCTCTCGAGAGGTGGCAATGCTTGGGAATCAGTACGTAGAGGCATTTCATCAGCTGACGACGGAGGCCAACGACGCCGGCCTGATGCGCCGTCGATACGGTTTCTACTGGTCGATGATGCTGTTCTGGACGCTGGTGACGGCGGCGGTCCTGGTCGGGGTGGTCCTGCTGGGAGACACCTGGTTCCAGCTGGTCCTGGCGGCCCTGCTCGGTCTCGCGATGGCGCAGCTCGCGTTCCTGGGGCACGAGGCGGCCCACCAGGAGATCTTCGCGTCCCAGGGCTGGAACGAGTGGACGGCCCGTGTCATCGCCGGGCTGTTCAACGGAATCAGCTACGGCTGGTGGGCGGACAAGCACAGCCGCCATCACGCGAACCCGAACAAGGAGCGAGACGACCCCGACGTCCGGTCCCGGGTGCTGTCCTTCACGCCGGACAACACGGACCGGCGCACCGGCCTGGCCGCGGCGCTCGCCCGGTACCAGGGGTTCTACTTCCTGCCGCTGCTGCTCTTCGAGGGGTTCTCCCTGCACGTCAGCTCGGTCCGGACCATCCTCACCGGCAAGGACGTCGCGCATCGCTGGACGGAGATCCTCTTCGTCGGGATCCGGGTGCTCGGCTACCTCGCCTTCCTGTTCGTCTTTCTCCCGCCCGGGCTGGCGGTCGCCTTCGTCGCCGTGCAGGTCGCCGTGTTCGGGTTCCTGCTGGGTGGCGCGTTCTCCCCCAACCACATCGGGATGCCCACCGTCCCGCACGACGCCGACATCGACTTCCTGCGCCGGCAGATCCACATGTCCCGCAACGTCCGGGGCGGGCCGCTGGTGCACTTCTTCATGGGCGGCCTGGAGTACCAGGTGGAGCACCACCTGTTCCCGATGGCGCCCCGTCCCAACCTGCCCGCCCTGCGGGACATGGTTCGCAGGTACTGCGCCGAGAACGGCATCCCTTACACGGAGACGTCGCTCGGCGAAGCATTCCGGACGATCATCGCCTACCTGAACCAGGTCGGGCTGAAGCACCGCGACCCGTACACCTGCCCGCTGGTCCGCCGGTACCGCGGCTGAAGCATGGAGGACGCATATCAATGAGGGTCACCATCAATCCGACCACCTGTATCGCGTCCGGGAACTGCGGCCGCACGGCACCGCGCGTGTTCGCCAACCGGACCGAGGACGACGGGTTCGTCAGCCTGATCGACGAGAACCCGCCCGAGGCGGAGTGGGCGTCCACCCGCGAGGCCGAGAACCTCTGCCCGTCGGCGACGATCAGCATCGAGGAGGACGACGCCGACGAGGTCAGTGGGTCAGCTTGAGGCCGATCACGCAGCCGATCAGCCCGAGGATCAGCAACACCCGGACCACCGAGACCGGTTCGGCGCCGGTCACCATCGCCCAGGCGACGGTGGTCGCGGCTCCGATCCCGACCCAGACGGCGTAGGCGGTCCCGACGGGCAGGTCTCGCATGGCGTAGGCGAGCCCACCCATGCTCGCGACGAGGGCCGCACCGAAGAGGATGCTCGGGCCGAGGTTGCTGAAGCCTTCGGAGCGGCTGAGGGCCGTGGCCCAGACGGCCTCGAAAAGGCCGGAGACGACGAGGAAGATCCAGGACATGGTGTGCTCCTTCGATTGCCGTCTTGTCGCGCACCGGGTACGGCAACCCTCGTCCGGGAACCTCTTCAGGCTCTGGATCCAGGTTCGCACATGCGGCAGCGGTGCGGCAGACCGGTACGCGGTGGCGTTGGCCACCCGTGCTGGTTGACTGTGCCCATGACGCGGATGCGGCGGGTGAGCCGGGTGCTGGACAGCCCACCCGGGGCACGGATCGGCGCGGCCCTGCTGGTCGGGGTGCTGCTGGGCTGGCTGCTCTCGTGGAACTCGGTGGTGGCGGCGGTGCTCGGCGGGTGGGCCGGTGCGGGGCTCGTGTTCGTGACCTGGACCGCGCTGGTGATCGTCCCGATGGACCCCGAGGAGACCAGCGAGCACGCGGTGCGCGAGGAGCCCACGCGCGGCGTCGCGAACGTGATCGTGCTGCTCGCGGCCCTGGCCAGCCTGGCGGCGGTCGCGGTCACCCTCGTCGGGGGTGTGCTGGGCAACGGCGACGTCACGATGGCCGCCGTCCTCGCAGCGGTGATCGTCTCGTGGGCCTGCGTGCACACCGTGTTCGCGCTCCACTACGCCCGCGCCTACTACACGACCCCGGCGGGCGGGATCGACTTCCACCAGACCGAGCCGCCGCGCTACACCGACTTCACGTACCTGGCGATCACCGTCGGGATGAGCTTCGCCGTCTCGGACACGGACCTGCGCTCGTCGGGCATGCGCCGGGTCGCCCAGGTGCATGCCCTGCTCGCGTACCTGTTCGGCACGGTCGTGGTGGCGCTGCTGATCAACCTGGTCGCGGGACTGGCCAACACCTGAGCGAGCAGTTGACCGCCGCTCGTCACCCGCGGCCCGGCGGACGTCCTTCGGCGTCGTAGCCGAAGCCCTCAAGGATCTCCTCCATGTTGCGATCCACGCCCATCTCCCGGAGCAGTTCGCGCATCTCGTCGCGATTCGGGGTCTCGTCCACGTGCTCGAACCCAGACAAGTCCTCCGGAATATCCGGCAGGCTCGGCCACCGTGGCGTCGGGCCAAGACGCAAGCGCTCGCCAGCAAGACCCACGAAGGTCTGGATGTGCTCGACAGCGAGGTCCGCGAGCGCCTGCGGTTCTCCGGCGCCGAAGGTCGCCGAGTCCACGTCGAGGACGACCTCTACCGTGCGGATGCGACGTCGGACCCGCGGCTCTGTCTCTGAGTGCGGGGTGAAGAGGGGCAGCAACCAGAGCTCGCGGCGTGGCGAGCGCCACCAGGTGTGCCACGCGGGGTCTGCGTTCAGTGTGTGGGCGAACGCTCCGCTTGCCCAGGAATATGTCGCGTGATCGGGCGCTCCGAGGTCCCAGCCGTAACCGGTGTGGAGCCAATTGCGAGCATGGCCCTTGGTGATGCGATCGTGTGGCATGGCGGGAGCGTACGGGACGTCACCGACACGCGGGGGTGCCTTCGGTTAGGCATTCGAGCGCGCCGCATTCGCCGTCGACGGAACCGCCATCCGGAGCCTCCGCACCACGGCAGCCGCAGCCTCGCGCCCCGCGCGGTTCGCCCCGACCGTCGACTGCGACGGTCCGAACCCGATGAGGTGGACGCGCGGCTCGGTGGCGGCCTGGGTGCCGTTCATCGCGACGCCGCCGAGCTCGTTACGGAGGTGCAGCGGGTCCAGGTGGGCTAGGTCGGCCTTGAAGCCGGTGGCCCACAGGATCGTGTCGACCGGGGTGAACGAGCCGTCCGCCTCGCGCACGCCCATGGGTTCGATCGTCCGGAACATCGGCCGCCGCTCGAGCGCGCCGCGCTCCTTCGCCGCGAGCGCGTACGGAGTCCAGGCCAACCCCGTGTACGACACGACGCTGCCGGTGGGGCGGCCCGCCGCGACGTCGGCCATGACCTTGGCGATGGTCTCGCGGCCCGCGGTCTCGGGCAGGAACCCGTCCTCGCGGAAGACCGGCTCCCGGCGGGTGTACCAGCGGGTGGTCGCCACGCGGGAGATCTCCTCCAGGAGCTGGAGCGCGGAGATCCCGCCGCCGACGACCGCCACGCGCTGCCCGGCGAAGTCCGCTGCCCGGACGTAGTCGCGGGTGTGCAGCTGGCGCCCGACGAAGGTCTCCTGCCCCGGGTAGTGCGGCAGCACGGGGTTGGTCCACGTCCCGGTCGCGTTGATGACCGTACCGGCGGCCCACGACCCGCGGTCGCTCGTGACGACGAGGTCACCGTCCGGGTCCTCGTCGGCGCGGCGCACCGCCACGACACGGACCGGGCGCAGGATCGGCAGCGCGAACGCCCGCTCGTAGCCGGCGAAGTAGCGCGGGACGGCGGCCCGGCTGGCCTCGCTCGTGTCGACGGCGGGCTGCGCGAGGCCGGGGAGGTCGAAGATGCCGTTGACCGTCGCCATCCGCAGCGACTCCCAGCGGTGCTGCCAGGCACCGCCCGGTGCGGGGTTCGCGTCCAGGACCACGAAGGTGCGTTCGGCGTCCGGCTGCTCGACGGCGCTCACGAATCCCCTGTGCCGCAGGTGGTACGCCGCCGACAGGCCCGCCTGCCCGGCCCCGATCACGACCACGGTCGCCCGGCGCAGTTCGTCGCTCACACCGGGGACAACACCCGGACGGTGCACATGTTTCCCGGCAGTCCGGACGAACGGCTCACACTTCTCAGACGCCGGCCGTGATCCGCCGCACCGCCTCCGTCACGGTCTCGCGTCGCGGCGCCTCGGTGTCCAGCGCGCGGTGGATGGTGAGTCCCTCGATCAGGGCGTCCAGCATCCGCGCGGTGACGGGGTCGAAGTGCCGCTCCAGGGCCGCTCGGGACTGCGCCATCCATGCGTTGGTCAGCTCTCGGAACGCGGGCTCGCGCGCCGCGAGCGTGTACAGCTCGTGGGTCAGCACGAGGTCCCGCTGGGTGTCGAACACGTCCTCCGTGATGATCGCGACGACGGCGTCGCGTGCCGTCTCCACGTCGGTGGCCTCGCTCATCCGCTGCTCGAAGCCGTCGCTGACGCTCCGCGAGAACCGGCCGAACGCCTCACGCAACAGCTCGTCCATCCCGGCGAAGTGGTACGTCATCGACCCGAGCGGCACGTCGGCCAGGGCCGCGACCTTGCGGTGCGACACCCCCGCGACCCCCACCTCCGCGATCAGGTCGAGGCACGCGTCGATGATCCGGTCCCTGCGGTCGGGGTCGTGCCGGCGTACGGTCATCTCGCGCCCCGCCCGTCAGATCTCGCGGACGACGCGTGCGGGGTTCCCCACGGCGACGACATTCGCCGGCAGGTCCCGGGTGACCACCGCGCCGGCCCCGACCACGGTGTTGTCGCCGATGGTCACGCCCGGGCACACGATGACACCACCACCGAGCCAGACGTTGTCACCGATCACTATCGGCAGCGCCGCCTCGAGCTTGTCCCTGCGGGGCCGCGGATCGACGGGATGGGTGGGTGTCAGCAGCTGGACCCCCGGCCCGATCTGGCAGTCCGCGCCGATGGTGATGGGCGCGACGTCCAGGGCCGTGAGGTTGTAGTTGGCGAACGTCCGCGGCCCGATGTGCACGTTCTCGCCGTAGTCGACGAACAGCGGCGGCTTGACGTATGCGTCGTCGCCCAGCGTGCCGAGCAGCTCGGCCAGGAGCGACCGGGCCCCGGCGTCGTCGGCCACCGTCGCGCGGTGGTAGGCGTCGGCGAGCCGGACGGCGCGCTGCGCCAGCCGGGCGTTCTCCGGGTCGTCGGCGATGTACAGGTCGCCGGCGAGCATGCGCTCGCGGTTCGTTCGGGGGTCACCGGCGAAGTAGTCCTCGGTCATGGAGCACACCCTAGCGGGCGATGTGTACGATCGTACGCAGAGTGGGTACGCTCGTACACATGGCTTTCAACCCGGGTTCCGGCCCGCAACCCGCCGACCGGCGTGCCCGCGCCGCCGTAGCCGCCCTGTTCCTGACCAACGGCGCGCTGTTCGCCAACCTGGTCCCGCGCTACCCGGAGATCAAGGCCGCGCTCGACCTGGACAACACCGTCTACGGTCTGGCCGTCGCCGCGTTCCCGACCGGGGCGATCGTCGCGGGGCTCGGCGCGGGCTTCCTGGTCCGCAAGCTGGGCTCCGCGCAGGCGGCGGTGGCGGGGACCATCCTCACCGGCCTGGGCGTGCTGGCCGCCGGGCTCGCGCCGTCGTTCGGCCTCCTGGTGGCGGCGCTGCTCCTGGGCGGGGCCATGGACGCCGTCACCGACGTCGCGCAGAACGCCCACGGCCTGCGGGTACAGCGCCGGTACGGGCGCTCGATCATCAACAGCTTCCACGCGGTGTGGTCCATCGGTGCCGTGCTGGGCGGGTCCATGGGCGCCGCCGCCATCGCGCTCGGCCTCCCGCTCGGTGCGCACCTCGGCATCTCGACGGCGATCTTCGCCACGGTCGCCCTCGTGGCCCTCCGGTTCCGGCTCCCCGGACGAGACGGCGAGGACGCCGCCGCGGCCCACGAGACGCGGGCGGCCGGCGCGCGGGGCGCCGTCCTGAGCCGGCGCACGGTGCTGATCATCACCGCGCTGGTCCTCATCGCCATCGGCGGCGCCCTCGCGGAGGACGCCGGCAGCTCCTGGGCGACGCTGTACCTGTCCGGCTCCCTCGGCGCTCCCGCCGCGCTCGCCGCCACGGGCTTCGTCGCGCTCGTGGGCTCCCAGTTCGTCGGGCGTCTGCTCGGCGACCGCATGGTGGACCGGTTCGGCCAGCGGACGGTCGCCCGGGGCGGCGGCCTCATCATCGCGCTCGGCATGGGGCTGGCGCTGGCCTTCCCGACCGTGCCCGGCACGATCGCCGGTTTCGCCGCGGTCGGCCTGGGCAGCGCGACCCTGGTTCCGGCCGCCATGCACGAGGCGGACGAGCTGCCGGGCCTGCGCGCCGGCACCGGCCTGACCATCGTGTCCTGGCTGATGCGGCTGGGCTTCCTGGCCTCCCCACCGCTGGTCGGCATGGTCGCCGACGCCGTCGGCCTGCGCTACGGCTTGCTGGTCGTGCCGATCGCCGCCGTTCTGGTCATCCTCCTGGCGGGCGTCCTCCAACCCCGCACCCGGACCCGCTGAGTGCTGTCAGGAGGTTGCGCCCTGGCGGAACACGCGCTCATACAGGTCGGCCGCCTCGTCCACCACCGAGCGGTCGATCGAGGCTATCGGGGTGGTGTCGACCAGGAGCGGCTCACAGTCCGGCCCGCGGCCCGCGATCTCGCCGGTCAGGACCCAGGGATAGCGGTCTGGGGCCAGCAGGTGCGCGTACTGGCACAGCTGCCGTGCGAGCCAGTGCTCGGGCTGCCGGTCCCACCACGGCTCCGGCGTCAGCGGGTTGACGCTGAGCCCGGGCAGCAGGCACCCGCTCTCGTGGTCCCGGCTCGCCGTGGCGGCGTCGGCCACCGGGCCGGCGCTGAACCGCACATAGAGCGGTGACAGCGCCTCGACGAGCTGTGCGACATCGGCGAGCGAGCGCAGGTGCGGCACCCCCGGCAGCATCCCGGCTTCATCCACGACGCGCGCCTCCTCTCCTCTCTCCTCCACCGCCGCGCACTCAGGCGGTGCCGGCGATCCTGAAACGCAGGCCCAGATGGTCCACCGTGGCGGGCAGCGGGTCCCGCGCCAGGTAGCGCCCCCGCTCGACGCGCAGGTCCCGCACGGCCAGCCGCGCCAGCAGGTGGGAGGTGACCAGCAGCACGACGTTCCGGCCGGGGCACGCGACCGGCCCGCCACTGAACGGGACCAGCCCCCAGTCGGCGTTGTTACGGCCGTCCAGCCACGCCTCGGGGACGAACGCGTCGGCATGCTCCAGGCGTCGCTGGTCCCGGTGGAAGAACGAGCTCACGACGACGAACCCCGTGTGGGTGGGCAGGACCCGCTCCCCCCAGCGGGTGGGGCCGGTCGAGTCCCGCAGCACGGCGAGCGTCGTCGGCCACAGGCGTACCGACTCCAGCACGCAGGCCCGCGCGTAGGGCAGGAGGGCTGGACCCCGCCCCGCCGTCTGCCAGGGTGACGGGCCGACCGGGTCCGCCTCCTCGAGCACCCGCTCGCGCACCTCGGGGCGGGCCGCGACGATCGCGAGCGCCCGCAGGGTCACGGCGCCCGCGGCGTCGAACGCGAACAGCCAGTGCGGCACCTGGCCCACTGCCGTCGCCGGTCCGCGGTCGTACGCCGCCGCGGCGAGCGAACCCGGTTCCGGGGCGAACAGGTAGGACCCGATCCGGCGCTCCAGCTCCTCCCGGAGCCGCCCCCGCCTCGGGTGCAGCGACGACCAGTTCGCGTCCCGGCGCAGCGCGTTCAGGTCCGCGATGAGCTCTCGGTCCCCGCGGGCCTTTGGGCCGAGCACGATCTCCAGCACGATGCCCCACCAGACGTCGGCGAAGCTCTCGGCGTCGAGCAGCCCGGTCGAGTCGAGCTGCCGGGTCAGCGCCGTCATGCCGCGTCGCACGGCGTCGACGAACGCGGCCCCTTCGTCGTGCACGGCCCGGTCCGCCTGCAGCGCGGCCTCGTTGAACGGCCTGCGGTGCCAGCGCTCGGCGGTGGACGAGATGAGCACGCCCTCGGGCTGGAAGTGCGCGAGCGCGCCGCGCTTCTCCTTCGTGGCGGGGGTGAAGGGCTCGGGTGAGTTCTCCAGGAGGCGGCGCACGTCGTCGGGCTCCGTGACCACGACGAAGCGCCGCAGCCCGAGCCGCAGCACGAGCGGCGCCCCGCCGTGGCGCTCGCGCAGCCCGGTCAGGACGGCGCGCGCCGCGCGGTCGGTCTGGTGCCGCTCCGCCCAGGCGGTCGCCCGCGGTCGGCGGACTATCACGCCCTGGACGATCAGCGGCGCCAGCACCGTGCGCACGACGCGCGCGGTCTCGGCGGCGGTCAGGTCGACTGGGGTCCGGCCGACGGGCGCGGGGCTCATGGCGTCTCCTCACCTGTCGGCGGCACGCTCAGCGGTTCGGCTCCGCCTCGGAGATGTCCGCGAGCGCGGACGACGGGTCCCGGGTGATCGCGAGGTCACCGATCGAGACGATCCCGACGGCCACGTCGCCGTCCATCACGGGTACTCGCCGGACGGCGGCGGAGCGCATCACCTCGACGGCGGTCTCGACAGGGTCGCTGGGGCCGACGGTGACGAGCTCCTCGCTCGCTACCTGCCTGACGGGCGCCTCGACGCCCAGGCCCTCGGCGAGACCGCGGACCACGAGGTCGCGGTCGGTGATGATCCCGACGGTCCTGGACTCGGACTGCACGACCAGGGCGCCTACGTCCTGCGAGGCCATTGCCCGTGCGGCGACCTGAATCGTGTCGGACAGGTCGACGGCGGTCGGTGCTGGTGTCATGACATCGGCGACGGTCTGAACCATGTCGCTCTCCTTCCACGGTTGAGCCGACGGCGGGCTGCTTCACCGACAGATCCACCATGCCCCGGTGGCTGCCCGCTCGCATGCCGGGTATCGCGGTGCTCAGACGCCGACGCTGTCGGTGATCCGGGCACCGGTCGTGACCCGTGCGCAGTGGCTGCAGCAGTAGGTCTTGTCGTCGATTTCGACGCCATGGCCGAGCACCGTGCAGCCGCAGTGGGCGCACCGTGGGGCCATGGCGTGGACTGCGCACTCGAACGAGTCGAAGGTGCCCTTCGCCCCGTCGTCCTTCGTGATCGTGAACGTGTGGGCGTACTCGTTGCCGCACATGTCGCAGGTGGCCATGTCGTCCTCCTCTGTTGGTTCGGCTGCTGGTTCGGCTGCTGGTTCGGCTGCTGGTTCGGCTGCTGGTTCAGGTCTTGGGTGGCGGCACCGGCTGGGCCGCGAGCGCCGACGCCACGGAGTACAGGTTGTGCGCCATGAGCCGGCCGGTGCTGTGCGACCACTCGTGCCCGTGCTCGGTCTGCGGGTAGTCGGCACCCGGACCGGGGCCCTGGTTCCAGTAGGTCCACGCCTGGCCGGGAACCGTGTACCCGATGTCGCCGAGGGCGCCGCCGATCTCGGAGATCACGTGGTGCGCGCCGTCCTCGTTGCCGGTCACGACCACACCGGCGACGCGGTTGTACGCGACGGGTGTGCCGTCCTGCGCCGTCTCGGAGAGCATCGCGTCCATGCGTTCGAGCATGCGCTGCGCGATGGACGAGGGTCGGCCGAGCCAGGTCGGGGTGGCGACGACGAGGATCTCGGCGCCGAGCAGCCGCTCGTGCACGCCCGGCCAGGTGTCGCCGTCGCCCAGGTCGGTGAGGACTCCGGGCGGGATGTTCAGGTCGGCGAGCCGGAGGTGCTCCACCGTCACGCCGCGCTCGCGGAGGGCGTCGGCGACCACCGTCGCGAGCGCCTCCGTGTTGGACGGCTCGGGGGACTTCTTGAGCGTGCAGCTGATGAAAAGGGCCTTCACGGGGGCACCTCGGCAGGTCTGATCGGCAGCCGCTTCTCGACCTCTGCCAACGTAACGCCGTCCCGGTCCGGCCGCCGCCCGGCGGTCTGGCGGCGCCGTCACGAGCGCAGGGCGTCGGCTCCGCGCGCGAGGTTCACGATGAGCGCCCCGGCGACGAAGTAGTCCTGGTCCGACGAGCGCCGGGTCGCGCGGACCTGGTCGCGGAGCTCGTCGAGCGACTCGTCGAGCCGGCGGACGGCGTCGGCGGCCTCCTGCGCGGCACTGCCGGCCTCGTCCGCGTGGGCCGCCTCCCGGGTCTCGGCCGCACGCAGGGCCGAGGCGAACGCCCGGAGCGTGCCGGCGAACGTGGGCCTGAGCTGCCGGCCGAGGGCGACGTCGTCGCGCCCGTCCCGCTCCCACTCGACGAGCAGGCGCACTATCTCGTCGACCACCTCGGCCGACGTGCCCAGCGCTCCGGCGCGGCGCGTCTGGGACGCCACCCAGTACCCGTTGCCGTTGTGCCGCACCCGCAGGTTCGCGCGGGAGGCCTCGCGTGTCTGGGCGACCGCGGCGCGCGCCCCCTCGATCGTGGGGAAGAGCCGGTGCCGGCGGGCCTCCCACTCGTCGGGCGCCAGTGTCCCCTCGTCCTCGAGCCAGCCGGCCAGCGCCTCCACCTGTTGGGCGAGCCCGTCGCGCAGCCGGGCCAGCGCGAGCTCGGACGGCGTCAGCGGCAACGGCGGGAGCAGCAGGTTGACGCCGATCCCGAGCGCCGCACCGACCACGATCAGCCCCGCGTAGGAGCCGATGTACGCGACCCCGTCGCCCTCACCCAGGATGAGCACGAAGATCGCCGACATGACGGCCCAGTCCCCCATGTCGCCGAGGATGCGCCAGCCCACGCACACCAGCGCGATACCCACGACCGCCGCGATCTCCAGGGGACCGGGCAGCGGCACGAGGTCCACGACGCGGGCGATGACGGCGCCGAGCAGAACCGCGGCGACGGCCTGGAGGGAGTCGCGCACCGACCGCACGACCGTGCTGGTGGTGGCGAGCACCGCGCCCAGCGGGGCGTAGTACGGGTACTCGGAGAACGGCGCGGGCACCAGGGTCCCGGCGAACCAGGCGAGAGTTGCTGCCAGCGCCCCCTTGACCGCCAGCGACCAGCGGGGGTGGCGCACCCAGGTGCGGCGGGCGGCCGCGAGGAAGCCCGCCGGCGGCGCTGCGACGAGTGAGGGCTGGCGAGCAACCACGATCTTCAGTCGTGCGCCAGGCTCAGTCGTTGGGCTCGGCCTCGGAGATGTCCGCCAGCGCCGACGCCGGGTCGCGTTCGACGGCGAGGTCACCGATCGAGACGATGCCCACCACGGTGTCGCCGTCCAGCACGGGAATCCGGCGGACGGCGGCGGCGCGCATCATCTCGACGGCGGTCTCGGCGGCGACGCCTGGGCCGACCGTGACGATGTCCTCGCTCGCGACCTCGCCGACCATCGCCTCGAGGCCGAGGCCCTCGGCGAGCCCGCGCACCACGATGTCCCGGTCGGTGACGATCCCGATCGTCGTGTGCCCGGCCTGCACGACCAGGGCACCCACGTCCTGCGCGGCCATCAGCTGCGCCGCGGTCTGGAGCGTCTCGGACATGCCGATCGTGGACGGCGCCGGGGTCATGACGTCGGCAACTGTCTGCTGAACCATGGAGCGCTCCTTTCCTGGTGCGGCTCGCCTGCGGCAGGGCCGACGGCGGACGCCCCGCCGTGGCTTCCACCGTGCCGCGCGGGGGTACCGCTCGCATCCTGTCGGGGTTCAGATCAGGGACTTCTCGAAGAACACCTCGTCGTACGGGCTGTCCACGAGGTACGGCCCGATCTCGCGGTAGCCGACCCGCCCGTACATCGCCAATGCCTCGGTGAGCACGCTGTTGGTGCCGAGCACGGCTCGCGCGTAGCCGAGGCGGCGCGCCTCGTCCTCCAGGCGCCGCAGCAGTCGCGCGCCCAGGCCCGCGCCCCGCCAGTCCGGCGCGACCCACATGCGCTTGATCTCGCCCGTGGAGTCGTCGAGGCGCCGCACTCCGCCGCAGGCCACGGGGGCGCCGTCGCTGGCCGCCACCACGAACGCGCCGCTCGGCGCGCGGAGCGCGGCCGCGCCGTCGTCCCGCGGTTCGGGCACGAAACCGCTGGGGAAGCGCCGGTCGAGCTCGGCGTAGTACTCCCCCAGCGCCGTCCTGGCCGCGTCGGTCACGGGGTCCACCACGCGCAGGTGCACGGTCGCCGCGCGGATCAGCAGGTCGGCGGTGCCGAGCGCCTCGTCCAGCCGGGCGCGCTGCCGCTCGGTGAGCGGTTCGAGCAGCCCGCGCGCCTTGCTGTCGGAGCGCTCGTTCAGCTCGCGGTAGGCGGCTTGTCCGTCGGGAGTGAGCGTCACGAGCCGACGACGCCCGTCGGCCGGGTCGGGCCTTACCTCGACCAGCCCGTCGTCGGCCAGCCTGGACAGGAGCCGGGTCAGGTAGCCCGAGTCGAGGTCGAGCCGCTCGCGCAGGTCCCGGACCGCCGCGCCGTCGGGCCCCACCTCGAAGAGGAGGCGCGACGCGCCGAGCGGCCGGCCCGTGCCGAGGAACGACTCCTCCAGGGCGCCGATGCGCTGGGTATAGCTGCGGTTGAAACGACGGACCGTGTCGACGAGCGTCATATCTCTGACTTTAGTCAGAGACTTCCGGAAGCGGAAGCCTCGTGCGGGACAACTTCCCGGCGTCGCCCTGAGCATGTGAGTGCGGCATGTGGAGCAATGGAGCGGCCGGGACTCTCACTTCGCATAAGTGGACGCAGGCGTCCGTTAGCGTCGCCGCCGAACGCCAACCGCGGCAACACAACGGAGACGAATGATGCGAGCAGTGACGATCGAGCGATTCGGTGACCCCAGCGGCATGGTGGTGACCGACGCCCCGGCGCCGATTCCCGAACCCGGGCAGCTCGTGATCGAGACCGAGGCGATCGGGGTGGGCGGGGTCGATGCCGTGATCCGTCGCGGGACCATCAGCGGATACGGCTTCACCACCGGGTTGATCCCGGGCAGCGAGGTGGCCGGGACGGTGACCGCGGTGGGTGCGGACGTCGACGCATCGTGGCTGGGCCGCCGGGTGTGGGCGTTCACGCGCACCGGCGGGTACGCCGAGCGGGCGCTCGCGCAGGTGGGCGACGTCGTCGCGCTTGCCGACGGCCTGTCGTCGATCGACGCGGTGACCTTCGGCAGTTCGGCGACCGTCGCGCACTTCGGGCTCGCGCACGCGCACTTCACGTCCGGGGAGTCCGTGCTGGTGCGCGGTGCGGCGGGAAGCATCGGCATCGCTGCGGTCGAGCTCGCGGCCCGCGGCGGCGCGAGCGCGGTTGCGGTGACGACGTCGTCGGCCCAGCGCGGCAGCCGGTTGCGCGATCTCGGGGCGACACATGTGCTCGACCGCTCTGGCGACGGCGACTCGAACGCTCCGGAGTCGTACGACGTGATCATCGATATCGTCGGCGGGCCGGACACCGCCGCGTTCGTCGACCGGCTCGCACCGAACGGACGGCTGGTCGTCGTCGGCGCGGTCGCCGGGATGCCGCCCGCCGACTTCGGCAAGCAGCTCATCAGCACCTTCCAGCAGTCCCGCTCTGTCGCGACGTTCAGCCTCGACACCATCCCCACGCCGGCCAGGGACGCCGTCCGGGCCGAGCTGTTCGCCGCCGCGACACGGGGCGAGCTGCATGCCGTCGTGCACGACGTACTGCCGCTGGACCAGGCCGCCGAGGCACACCGGCTGATGGACGGCGGCTCGGTGTTCGGGCGGATCGTGCTCGTGCCGTAGCGCTTGACCGTGTGCAGGAACACGGCTTCAACCGATGTCATCGGAAGACACGACGGACGTCAATCCGAAGACCGCGCTGCCTGGCTGGCCCGAGACAGTGGCCGGGATCGTCGCGATGGCCGCGGTCGGGTTCGGGCTCCCGATCGTTGCCTCGAACCAGCTCGACCTGACCAGCCCCCTGGGTGGTGCCTTCCTGGCGTGCCTCTCAGGTGTGGCGGGGCTCGCCGGATTTGCCGCTGCGGCGGCTCTGCGGCGGCGCTCGTGGCAGTCCTTCGGCATCCACAGGACCACTGCCCGCTGGCTCTGGCTGGGCGTCGGTACGGGCCGGTGATCGCGACCCTGGGCAGCGCGGTGATCTTCGCGCTCCTTCACGGGATCAATGTCGTGCTGCCGGCCGCCCTGATCGTCGGCATCATCACCGCCGAGCTGCGCCGGCGCAGCGATTCGGTGCGGCCGGGCGTGGTCGTGCACGCCTTCAACAACTCGATCACGGTGGTGGCGTACGCACTGGTTCCGGGCATCGGGTAACCGGGCATGCCGGTGGCCGCCGCGAGGGTCAGCTCGCGCCGGTCGCCGGTTCAGCGGGTATGTGCCCCGGGTGGGTGTGCCCAGGCGAGGTCGGGTCGGGACCGTCGCCGGCGCCCGGGACCGACCTGCTCACGCCGCCCGGGCGGGCGGTACGCGATCGCGCCACGGTCGCGTCTGGTGTGGCAGCCGATGCTGTACCGGCTACGCGGGATACGCCCCGGCGCCGGGCCGGACATGCCGACCGCGGGGGTCCAGGGCGGTGTCGATTGCCCGGCACCGTCCTTGGCGTCCCCACTGACCGGGTCCGGCTCTGTCGCCGGAGTTGGCCCGCTGACCAGGTTCGGCTCGCTGACGGGATCGGGCCCCGGGTACGCCTGCCCGGTGGGCACGACCGGCCGCGGCGGTGCGGGCGCGACAAACACAGACGTGTGCCCCGTCGGCATCGTGGTCTGCACCGCGTGCCGGCCGTCGACCTCGGTGACCTGCTGCGACCAGCCCGGTGCCTGCTTCGCGTGATTGCACCGGGCACACAACCCCTGCCCGTTGTCCAGACTCGTCGCACCGCCCTCCGCGTGCGGGGTGATGTGGTCGATGTGCCGTACCGGCGCGTCGCACCACGACGACCCACACACCCCCTGCTCCCGCGCCCGCAACAACCGCGCCAAACCGGCCGGGTGGAACCGGGACGTCGACGTCGTGGCCAGCAACCGGCCCCGCGGGTCGACATAGACCGCACGCAACCACGCCGCGTCCGCGTCCAGCCCGTGCGCGACCAGGTTCCGCGCCACCGGCCCCGGCACGCTACCCACACCCGCGGCCGTGCCCTCCACCACCACGGCAGACTGGTCACCACCGGCCAGCAACGTCTGATCCGAGACCAGCAGGTTGATCGTGACCGGCACCTCATCAGCCTTGCCGGGCTCACGGCCGGTGACCCGCTCGATCAGGGTGTCCGCCATGATCTGCCCGGCACCCCGCCCGTCCCCCGTCGCCTTGGCCGCGTCGGCGTGGGCCTTGAGCTGGGCGTAGGCCTGCACCCCCTGTCGCATCGGGACCAACGCGGTCAGATACACCATCAGATCCGGTGCCGGACGCACCGAGACACACCGCTGCGCCTCGGCCCTCGCGTTCCGCTTCACACACGCGTGCACGTCCAACTGACCGGCGAGCTCCTTGATCCGGGCGACCAGCCGCCTGGTCCCCAGCCGGGACAGCCCTGCCAGGTTTCCCGGGCCGCAGATCTCCTCATCGATCCGCGCCCGATCCTCGACTGACAGGTGAGACGTCTCCCGCACCATCAACGTCGCCCGCCACGAGGACAGCACCCCCGTGCGCAGCGCATCCAACGTGTGCGGCATCTGCGTGACCCACACCCGCGCCGTACCCAGGAACGACGCACCCGCGTGCGGGCTGGCCTGCAACGCCGCACCGACCTGGTTCGGCAGCCCACGACCCTGCCGCTCGGCCCGGACACCCTGAACGGCCTCGTCCGCCTTCGTGGCCTCCTCCAGCGCGACAGCCAGCCTCGCCTGGGTCGCGGTCACCGTGTTCTTCACCGCCTCCAGCTCACTGAGCAGGTCCACCCACTGCGCCTGCACCCGCTTCGAGACAGACGACGCCGTGTCAGTACCGCCTGGCAGGATCACGCCGGCCAGCAGCTCACGCACCATCCGCACACCAGCCGCATCGGTGGTCACGCCACCGTCCGCGGGCAGCACGGACCCGGGAGGCTGCTCGCCCGCCCCAGGTGCACCGTCCACTGATCTCATGCCACCAACATATGGCACACCCGTTCGTACCGCTCGACGAGCGAACCTCGATCTGCCCACAGCAGAACCAGCAGTCCCGGCCGGACACCCGAGGCAGCCTGCGCACCGCCGTCGTGCACCGTGCGGACGACCAAAGCTGCCCGGCGCTACAACCGCAACATCTCCTCCGACACCACGGCCCGCGAAGCAGCCTCGGCCACGATCAGGTCGGCGGTCTCCTCCGGCGTCTGCTCCCCGGAGTCGAGCCACCAGCCGACGTCGCCCAACTCTCGCCGCTGGTTCCGCGCCAAGGGGGCGAAGTCGTAGTCCACCTGCGTCTCGGGCGCCCGCGTCGCGTTGCGTTGGCGTGCCACGTCCAAGGGCGGGCACAGCATCACCAGCATGAGCGGCCGTGCCCGCAGCCGCCCCGCGATGAAGCGCAGCTCCTCCCGCGTCTCGACGACGGAGTCCGCGACCGGCGTGAACCCGGCCTCGGCGAAGTTGTCCGCCACCGAGCACAGGTTCACCATCCGGAGTCGCAACTGGCGTTGCCCCTCGGGCCCGGGATTCCAGTGCCCGTCCGCGTCGAGCATGTTCGCCCCGCCGCTGACGAGCATGATCCCGAACACGTCCCCGTCGACCTGCGCGGAACGCGGCAGCCGCTCGGCCACGAGCCGCGACACCGTCGTCTTGCCCGCCCCCGGGGTCCCGGTGATCAGGAGGCAACCGGCCAGAGTTTCTCGATCAGTCACCCCGTCACCCTTGCATCACGCGGCAAGCCTTTAACCGCGTGCCGGTGTCAGGGACGCACCCGCCGCGCGTACCGCTCCAGCCTCGCCTGCGCCTCCGGGTAGGGCGTCGCCGACGGAACGTCCCTCTCGTCCCGGACGGCGGTCACGACGGCGACGGCCGCGTCGATCGCCGCGCGGTAGGGCAGCGATCCAGTGCTGATCCGACGGACGCCGAGGTCGCCGAGCTCTCCCACGGTGAGCCCAGGAACGGCGAGAACGTTCAACGGCAGCGGCAGTGCGCTCGCGAGACGTTCGAGCACGGCCGGCTCCGCCGCGGCCGGGACGAAGATGCCGTCGGCCCCGGCGTCGACGTAGGCGCGGGCCCGGTCGAGGGTGGCCTCGACGGTCGCGTCCTTGTTCAGCCAGTACGTCTCGACGCGCGCGTTGACGAACACCTCGGGTGCGGCCGCCTTGATCGCCGCCACCTTCGCGGCGTGCGCGGCCGGATCGACGAGTTCCCCGAAGGTGGAGTCCTCGATGTTCACGCCCGCGAGCCCGACGTCGGCAAGGGCCACGACGAGATCGGCGACCTCGAGTGGGTCGTCGCCGTAGCCGTCCTCGATATCGGCGGTGAGGTACGCGGGCAGCGCCCGCAAGCGGTGGACCAGCTCCTCGGTGGCCGGCCGGCTCGTCCGTCCGGCGTCGGGCGTGCCGAGGGCTGCGCTGACGCCGAAGCTCGTGGTGCCGATCGCCGGGAACCCGGCCTCGGCGAACGCGAGGGCCGAGGCGACGTCCCAGGCGTTGGGCAGGACGAGGGGCCGGGAGCCGTGATGCAGGTCTGCGAAGGTCATCAACGAGCAGTCTCCACCACCCACCGAGCCCGCTCCACCATCGCGGCGTCGAGGAACGTCCCGTCCTCCAGAGCGACAGCACCCACGCCCTCGACGGCGGCACCCTGGACTCGCTCCAGCACCTCCCGCGCCGCGGCGACCTCGGCCGCAGACGGCAGAAAAGCGCCCCGGATCGTGTCGAGGTGCGCCGGGTGGATCGCCGTCCGGCCGCAGAACCCCAGCGCCCGGCCGGCCCGGCACGACGCCGCCAGCCCGTCCAGGTCCCGCACGTTCGTGTAGGCCGACATCACCGGCGGGGGCAGCCGCGCCGCCCGCGCAGCGACGATGACGCGGCTCCGTGCCCAGGTGAGCCCGTCGTCGCCGTCGAGCCGCAGGTCGGAGCGCAGGTCCGCCTCCCCCAGGCCGATCGACGCGACCTGCGGCGACGCCGTCGCCAGCTCGAAGGCGCGCTCGACGCCGAGCGCCGACTCGACCAGCAGGTGCAGCGCCCGGCCGGGCAGCGCGGCGGCGAGCGCCCGCACCTCGTCGGCGGACTCGGCCTTGGGGATCCGTGCCCCGACGCCGGCGGGCAGCGCCGCGACCATCGCGGCGTCGTCGGCGTGCCACGGCGTGCTCGGATGGTTGATCCGCACCTGGACGGCGCGGTCCGCGGGCACGCCCGCGAGCAGATCCGCCGCGTTCGACCGCGCCTCATCCTTGCGCGACGGCGCGACGGCGTCCTCCAGGTCCACCAGCACCACGTCGGCGGGCGAGGACAGCGCCTTGGCGACCCGGTCGGGCCGGTCGGCGGGCACGTACAGCAGCGTCAGCGGCGTGCCGCCGCCAGCCGAGCCCGTCATACCGCCCCCTCCTCCCGCAGCTCCGCGACCCGCTCGGGCGAGAACCCGAGCTCTCCGAGCACCTCGTCGGTGTCGGCCCCGTGCGCTCGCCCCGTGAACTGGATGACGCCGTGGTACTCCGAGAGCCGGAACAGCGGCCCCTGCATCAGCATCGGCCCGAGCTCGGGGTCCTCGATCTCGTGGATGGTGCCCAGCGCCCGAAACTGCGGGTCCTCGACGATGTCGCGCGCGTCGTAGACCGGGGCCACCGCGGCCTGCGCCTCCTCGAACGCCGCCACCACCTCCTCCCGCGTCCGAAGCCCGATCCACCTGCCCACGGCCTCGTCCAGCTCGTCCGCGTGCCGCGCCCGGTCGACGCCGCGCGCGAACCACGGCTCGTCGACCAGGTCCGGCCGGTCCACAAGCCGCACCACCCGCTCGGCGATCGACTGGGCCGACGTCGACACGGCCACCCAGTGCCCGTCGCTCGTACGGTAGGTGTTGCGCGGCGCGTTGTTGCTGGACCGGTTGCCCGTGCGGGGCTGCGTCGTGTGCAGCTGGTCCCATCGGGTGATCTGCGGTCCGAGCATCGCCAGGATCGGCTCCACGATGGCGGTGTCCACGACCTGCCCGTGGCCGGTCCGGTCACGCGCCGAGAGCGCCGTCATGATCGCGAACGCGGTGGCGAGCGACGCGACGCCGTCGGCCAGGCCGAACGGTGGCAGCGTGGGCGGACCGTCCGGCTCGCCGGTCATCGCCGCGAACCCGCTCATCGCCTCGGCGAGCGTCCCGAATCCCGGCCGCGTGCGGTAGGGCCCGGTCTGGCCGAACCCCGTGACCCGCGCGAGCACGAGGCGCGGGTTGCGGGCCGACAGCTCCTCGTAGCCCAGTCCCCAGCGTTCGAGCGTGCCGGGCCGGAAGTTCTCGATCACGACGTCGGCCCGCGCGGCCAGCTCGAGGAAGACCTCGCGCCCGCCCGGCGAGCCGAGGTTCGCCGTCACCGCGCGCTTGTTGCGGCCCAGGGTCTTCCACCAGAGGTTGACGCCGTCCTTCGCGGCGCCGTGCGTGCGCGACGGGTCGGGCCGCTCGGGGTGCTCGACCTTCACCACGGAAGCGCCGAGGTCGCCCAGATGCATGGCCGCCATCGGCCCGGCGAACAGGGTGGACGCGTCCACGACGCGCAGCCCGGCCAGGGCGCCGTCGGCGGGGTCGCGGGAGACGGTCATGCGATCGCCTCCGCCCGCATGTCCGACGGCGCGGGCAGGTCCCACGCGCACCGGAACCCGACGGTCGCGCTCCGGGCCAGCCCGAGGCCCGGGAGCAGCAGCTTCACGGAGTAGTCGGGCGCGTGCCGACCGCCCTCGACGTACCAGTCGGAACCCTCGGCGCGGTAGTCGCTGCCGCCCTTGAGCACAACGAAGCGGGTTCGGCCGTCGCTGTGCTCGCTCTCGGTCCAGCTCCAGACTGCGGGGCCGGAGCGGTCCGCCCCGAACAGCACGGGGCGCGCCTCACCCGCGAGCTGCCACTCGTCCTCCGTGGGCAGCCGGCCGCCGCGCCACGCGCAGTAGGCGCGGGCGTCGTCGAGGTCGACGAAGGTCACCGGGTGGTGCTCGGTTCCGGTCGCCGGGCGGCCGTCGTCCCAGTGCGCCAGGAACCGGTGCGGCTCGGCGGGCGCGTAGCCTTCTGCGTCGAGGAATGCGGCGAACTGGGCGTTCGTCACCTCGGTCGCCGCCACGGCGACCGGCGCGGCGAGCACGCCGTCGCGCTGCAGCGTCCGGGCGTCGTGCAGGCGCGGCGGGAGCGGCTTCCACTCGTCCACGTACGGCGCGCCCTGGTACATGCCGGTCTCCCGCGCGCGGTAACGCACGGTCAGCACGTAGGGACCTTGCGGCACGACGACGGCGTCCGGGGGCAGCAACCTGTCAGACGCTGAGGTCACCCGGGTGACCTGGGTTTCTGACACGTCGGAGGGGCCGACCCGGCGGGCGAGCCGGTGCGGGAACCGCGCATCGACGTCGTGCGGCATGTCCGCCAGAGCATCGAGCAGGCCTGGCAGCCAGGTGGGCTCCGCGGTGTCCGCTCCGACGTGCACGAGCGCGGCGATCCCCCGCCCGGGCACCACGACCTCGGAGTTGTCAGACGCGTGGGTCACCCCGGTGACCTGTGTTTCTGACACGTCGGTGAGCGCAAGCAACCGCCCGGCCCCGCGTTCTGCGGCGCCGGGGGCCAGTACCGGGCCCTTGTAGTCGGCCTCGCCCCGGTTCACCAGCGTCCAGAGCGTGACGCCGCCCAGCTCCCAGCGCGACGCGTACACCCCCGCGGCCTCCGCCTCCGGGGCCAGCGGGGCCAGGGGCGTCCACTCACCGTCGAGCAGCAGGTCGCCCGCGGCGCGCTGGACGGTGACCATGCGGCGCACCGTCGCGGCGTCGCGCGCCGACCAGCCCACCCAGACGCCGAACACGACCTCCCAGACCATCGCGCCCACGCCGTTGAGCCACGCCGACTGCAGCTCCTCGGAGTGGTCGCGGTGCCAGCGCCGCACGTGGTGCTGCATGTGCCGGCGCTCGTACCAGTGCGCCCGGAGCACACCCGGCACGGGCGAGTCGGCGAAGAACTGCGCCCAGGACGACGAGTGGTCCTCGATGCGCTCGACCGGCAGCTTCGACTCGCCCTCCAGGACGATCCCGGGCCGCGCCGCCTCCAGACGCGCGACCAGCTCCGGCTCGGCCTTCTTGAGAGTGTCCAGGAAGACGCCGTCCGCCTTGAGCTCGCGCACCACCGCCGCGAGCTCGGTGAGGTCGTCGGCGCCGCGCCGCGTGCCGACGTCCCAGGGGTTGTAGTCGACGAACACGTGCAGCCCGGCGTCGTGCAGCGCCTTCACCAGCCCCGCGAGCCCGGGCACGTCCCGGTAGAAGTCCCACTGGTTGCGGTCGTCCAGCCCGATCACGGGGTAGGCGTGCCACAGCACGACCGCGTCCAGGCCGCCGAACCGCTGGTCCGCGTCCGCCAGGAACCGCTCGGGAGTGAACCGGCTCTCCTCGAACGAGTACAGCAGCTCGTCCCACAGCCAGACCTGCGCGACCGTGCGGCAGCGCGCCGCCCACGCCGCCTCGGGCCGGCCGTACGCGGCACCGGTGTAGGCGTGCCGTGCCCGGGAGTCGTCCCGCCAGACGCGGAGCATCTCGCGCCAGGCGGGCCGGTCGGCGGGGTCCGCGGGCCCGGAGAAGATCTTCGCCTCGTCGAGGGCCGCGCTCCGCTCGGCGGTCAGCGGCCCGACGACGACCTCGGTGGGCCGGTCGATCGGCCGCGGGACGAGGGGGTCGAAGGTGTAGCTCATGAGGCCTCTTTCAGTTCTTCGGCCAGCACGGCCACGGCGTCGGCGTCGGGCACGGCGTCCTGCGCCCCGACCCGGGTGACGGCGAGCGCGCCGGCCGCCCCGGCCAGCCGGGCGGCGCCGGACAGCTCTCTTGAGCGGGCGAGGGCGGCGGCCAGGACGCCGCAGTAGGTGTCGCCCGCGCCCGTCGTGTCGACCGCCGTGACGCGTGCGGCGGGGACGCGGACCGGCGGGACGTCGCGCTCGGCCACGAGGCTGCCCTCGGCGCCGAGCGTGACGACGACCACCGGCACGCGCTCCAGCAACGCGGCCGCGAGCGCCTCGGGCGTCGCCGCGCCGGACGGCTCCGGCCCGTCCACCAGGTCGGCGGCCTCGTGCTCGTTGACCACCAGCACGTCGAGCTGTTCCCACAGCTCGTCGGGCAGGTCGCGCGACGGCGCGGCGTTGAGCACAAAAAGCGCACCCTCCCGGCGCGCCCGGGCGGCCGCGAGCACAGTGTCGAGCGGGATCTCGAGCTGCGCCAGGACGACGTCGGCGGCGGCGATCCGGTCGGCCTGCGCCGGGCCCACGCGCACCCGCGAGTTCGCGCCGGGCGCGACGACTATCGTGTTCTCGCCGTCGGGCGACACCGTGATCAGCGCGGTGCCGGACGGCGCGTCGACCCGCTCCACGACGTCGGTCCGCACGCCCGCCCCGTCGAGCGACGCGAGCAGCAGCCCGGCCGACTCGTCCCGGCCGAGAGCGCCCACGAATGTCGTGTCCGCTCCCCCGGCCTGCGCCGCCGCGACCGCCTGGTTCGCCCCCTTGCCGCCCGGCGTGCGGCGCAGGTCGCCGCCGAGGATCGTCTCCCCGCCCGCGGGATGCCGGGGCACGTCGACGACGAGGTCGACGTTCGCCGACCCGACGACCACGACCCGGCCGCCGCTCATTCGGCACCCCCGGCCGGCCGCGCGAGCGCGACCGTGCGTGCCGCGAGGTCCGCGATCCGCTGCTCCCCGCCCGGCAGCGACGTTGCGATCCGCCCGTCGAGCGGCGCGGTCCACCGCTCCCCGATGTCCCCGGCGCGCAGCGCCCCCACGACGCCGCCCACGGTCGCCGCGGCCGAGTCGGTGTCCCACCCGGCGGTCACGGCGATCGAGACGGACGGACCGAACTCGCCCCGGCCCGTGGTGAGCGCGAAGGCGATGACCGCCGCGTTGTTCAGCACGTGTACCCAGTGCAGGTGCCCGTACTCGGCGTGGATCCGGTCCAGGCCGGCCCGCACGCCCGCCTCGCTCCCGTCGCACTCGCGCCCCAGCGAGCGCCCGAGCCGCACGGCGGCGGCCAGCCGGCTGTCCGGCGGCACGACGGCGTCCGCGGCGTCGAGCACCTCCTCCACGCCGTCGCACACCATCGCGGCCGCGCCGAGCGCCGCGGCCCACGCCGCCCCGTACACCCCGTTGCGGGTGTGGCTGAGCCGGGCGTCCGCCCAGGCCAGCCGGGCCGCCTCGCGGACGTCGCCGGGCGAGACCCAGCCGAGCAGGTCGGTGCGGATGAGCGCGCCGATCCACTCACGGAAGGGGTTGTGATGCGTGGCGGTCTCAGGCACGGGGCGCGCGTCCAGGATGTTGCGGTACGCGGCGCGCTCCGCCGTGAAGGTGCGCCCGGCGGGCAGGTTGTCGAGCCAGAGCTGCGCGACGTCGTCGGTGGTGAACCCGCGGCCGTGCCGCTCCAGGAGCTCAAGGGCGAGGATCGGGTAGTTCAGGTCGTCGTCCTCGGGCATGCCGTGGATGTTCTCCTCCAGCGACGTCGGCGCCGACCGGCGGTTCCAGGGCCACCGGGCCGCGACGTCGTCGGGCAGGCCTGCCGCGGTGAAGTAGCGGTCCAGCGGCCACCGGCCGGTGGACCGCAGGATCTCCTCTATGCCCGCCCGGGGGATCTTCTCCACGGGCTTGCCGAGCAGGCAGCCGGCCGCGCGGCCGGTCCAGGCGCCGAGCACCCGGTCGGCGTACGCGGCGTCAGGCCCGGACGGCCGCCGCGGCAGATCGGGCGCGGGCGGCAGCAGCGCCTCGATCCGGTCCCACTCGTCCGGCTCCTCGGGGGCCGACGGCGCGGGCCGCGCGTCCAGCTCGTCCAGCAGCACCCGCGCCACCGCGCGGAGCTGGGGGGTCGCGGGCGCCGGTCCGGCGCCGCTCACCGCCGGCGTCGGATCCCCGCCGACGGCGACCCAGCGGTGGCGGACGTCGGTCACGTCCTTGCCCTCGTCCGCCGACTGCACGAGCTCGTGCGTCAGCAGGTCCTCCGGCTGGGCCCAGGTCAGCCTCACGCGGGCTCACCCACCGTCGCCACGTCGGCTGCATCGACCGCGTCGAGCGCCGTCAGCCGGGTCAGGGCCCGCTCGCGGTCCGCGCGGAGGATGTCCGCCGCGGCGGAGGCCATGAGCCGGCCGGTCTCCCGGACGTCCATCTTGCTGGCCGACTCGATCTCGTCGAGCCAGTCGGTCGGCACGACGCCGCTCCCGCCCAGCCCGGCGCAGATCGCGCCGGCCATGACGGCTATCGAGTCGGCGTCGCGTCCGTAGTTCACCGCGGCGAGCACAGAGCCACGGTAGTCACCCCGGTGGCCGAGCAGCAGCCCGAGCGCGGCGGGCAGCTCCTCGATCGACTTGGTCCGCGACGGACGGCGGGCGTCCATCGACATGTGCCGGTATTCCGGCCCCACCGAGTCGTACGGGGCGACGGCCTCCCGGACGGCGCGCGCGAGCTCGCGCTCCTCGTCGTCGGTTGCGGGCACCCCGCCGGCGCCCGAGCCGGACCACCCGCCGACGGCGTCCACCACGGCGCGGAGGGCAGCTGCGGTCCCGTCGTGCGCGACGTCGAACGCCGCCACCACGACGTCGTCGAGCGTGGCCCTCGGGGCGACGGACGCCGCGACCATCGCCGCGAAGACCCCCGCCGCCTCCCGCCCATAGCTGGACTGGTGGGCGCCCGTGAGGTCGATCGCCTCTGCGTAGGCGCCCCGCGGGTCGCCCGCGTTCACCAGCCCGACCGGCGCCGCGTACATCGCGGCCCCGCAGTTCACGACGTTGCCCACACCGGCCTCGCGCGGGTCGACGTGCCCGTAGTGCAGCCGCGCCACCAGCCACTTCTCGGCGAGGAACACCCGCTGGAGCAGCAGCGCCGTCGACTCGAGCTCGGGGATCCAGCGGGGCTCGCCGATCATCAGCGGCACCAGGTCCTCGGCCATCGCGTACGCGTCGAGGTGCTCGCGCCGCTTCGCGTACACCTCCACCAGTGCCCTGGTCATGAGGGTGTCGTCGGTGATGTGCCCGTCGCCCTTGTGGTACGGCGCGATGGGGCGCGCGTCCTGCCAGTTCGGGTACCAGGGCCCGACGATCCCGCGGACGCGGCCCCCGTGCCGCTCCTCGATCTGCGCGGGTGTCCAGCCCTCGGTGGCGCCGCCGAGGGCGTCCCCGACGGCGGCACCGGTGATCACGGCCACCGACCGGTCCTCTAACCAGCTCACGGTCACGCTCCTTACGTAGTGTCGTTCTCCAGCCCACAACCAAGCAGTTACTGGGTGATCTCGGTCCAGCCACTCGTGAGCTGGTCCGCGAGCTCCGTCTCGTCGGTCTCCTGCGCCAGGTAGCGCTGGTAGGCCGGCGTCGCCACCGTGTCCTTCCACTGCGCGTAGGAGTCCGCGAACAGGTACGGGGCGGAGACGAAGTTCTGGCCCCCGGCCAGGATCGTGCTCCAGCCGTTCTCGTCGCCCAGCTTCTCGGTCAGGCTCTCCTGCGCCGACGTCGTCGCCGGGATCAGCGCGTCCGCCTCGTTGAGCGCCGCGAGGTTCTCCGTCTGGGTGAAGAACTCGATGAACTCCGCCGACTCCTCGACGTGCTCGGAGTCGATGTTGACCGACAGCGTCTGCGGGTTGGCGGCCTGCTGCGGCCCCTCGGGCCCGGCCAGGGGCGGCAGCGCCACCCAGTCGAGGTCCTTGGGCGCGTCCTTCGCGATGTTCGCGGCCTGGTAGGAGCCCTGCACGGTCATCGCGGTCTGGCCCGCGTAGAACGAGGCGATGGCCTCCGACCCCGACTGAGTCATGGTGACCGGGAGGATCGACTCGTCCTCGTACGCCATGTCGTGCACCAGCTCGGGCAGGGCCATCTCGCCCTCGCCGATGGTCAGGGTGGCGTCCTCGCCGGTGCCCTCCAGGTAGGTACCGCCGAACCCGGGCGCCAGCGACATGAACGTCGCCGTCGGGCTCGACAGGCCCCAGCCGAGGCCGTACACGTCACCCTTCGTGGTCGCCTTCGCGATCTCGCGCAGCTCGTCCCACGTCATCGTGTCACCCGTGGGGATCTCCACGCCGGCGTCCTCCAGGAGCGTCCGGTTGGCGAAGGCGACGTACGACTGCAGCTCGGTCGGGTAGGCGATGACCTGGTCGTCGACAGTCACCGAGTCGAGGATGCCCTCGGGGATGTCCGCGCGGCGCTCGTCCGACATGAGGTCGGTGAGGTCCGCGAGGTAGCCGTCGCGGGCGAAGGACACGATGCTCGCGGCCTCGAAGTGGATGATGTCGGGCGCGGCGCCGCCGTTGAACTGGGTGATCAGCTTGTCGTAGACGCCGTCCCAGCCCGCCGGGACGATCTCGACCTGGATGTCGGGGTTCTCGGTGTTCCAGTCCTCGACTATCGACTCCGTCGCGGCGATGGCCGCGGGCTGGTCGGACAGGGCCTGGAACTTCAGCGTCACCGGGCCGTCGTCGCCGGCGTCCCCGCTCCCGCAGGACGCGAGCAGCGCGGTGGTGATCGTGAGGCATGCGGCGATGGACACTCCACGGGTCTTCATGGGTCTACCTTTCCGATGGGGTGGGCGGTCATCCCTTGACCGCCCCGGCCATGAGGCCGCCGGTGAGCTTCTTCTGCATGATGGAGAAGAAGACGATGCTGGGGATCGCGGCGAGCACGGAGCCCGCGGCGAGGGGTCCGAGCGCGACCTTGCCCTCGCCGCCGATGAACGTCGACAGGGTGATGGGCAGGGTGTAGTTCTCGGGCGACTGGAGCAGGACGAGGGCGAAGAAGAACTCGTTCCACGACGAGACGAAGCTGAACATCGCCGTCGCCACGACACCCGGGGCGAGCAGCGGGAAGACGATCCGGCGCAGCACGACCAGGCGGTTGCCGCCGTCCACCGCCCCGGCCTCCTCGAGGTCGACCGGGATCGCGGCGACGTAGCCCTGCAGCATCCACAGCGCGAACGGCATCGTGTACGTGGTGTGCACGAGGATGAGGCCGACGAGGCTGTCCGTCAGGCCGATCGTCCGCAGGATCAGGAAAAGCGGCAGCACCACGAGGATCACGGGGAACACCTGGCTCACCAGGATCCAGCCGACGCCGGCCGCGCGGATCGCACCCTTGAGCCGGGCCAGCACGTAGGACGCCGGCAGCGCGATCAGGATGACGAGCGCGGTGGACGCCAGCGCCACGATCGCGCTGTTGCCGGCCGAGCTCACGAGGCCCTGGCGGGCGAGCGCGTCGGCGTAGTTCGCCCAGTGCCACTCCTGCGGCAGCAGGCTCACTACGAGCGAGTTGAGCTCGGCGGACGACTTCACCGACGCGGAGATCAGCCACAGCAGCGGGAAGCCGAGGAAGACGATGTAACCGGCCAGCGCCACGTACTGGGCGGGGCGGACCAGCTGCTGGGCAAAGACGCGCATCAGCTCAGCCCTCCTTCTTTTTCGTCTCGACGCGGTCGTCGCGGAACTGCGACCGCAGGTAGACCGTCAGCAGGAGCACGACCACGACGACGAGCACGACACCCATCGCCGCCGCGTACCCGATGTTGCGGTTCTTGAACGCCTCCAGGTAGGTGAACAGCATCGGCAGCATGGTGCGGCCGCCGGGGCCGCCCTCGGTCAGCACGTAGACCAGGGAGAACGAGTTGAAGTTCCAGATGAAGTTCAGCGACGTGATCGACGTGACGATGGGCCGCAGGCTCGGCAGCGTCACGGCCGTGAACCGGCGCCACGCCCCGGCGCCGTCCATCGAGGCGGCCTCGTTCAGCTCGGGCGGGATCTGCTGCAGGCCGGCCAGCAGCGTCACCGTCGTCTGCGGCATGCCCACCCAGACGCCGACGACGATGACGGCGGGCAGCGCGGTCGAGAAGTCGGCGAGCCAGTTGATGTCGTCCGGCAGGCCCAGCGAGCCGAGGAACGCGTTGAGCGGCCCGGCGTTGGGCGAGTAGATCATCCGCCACATGATCGCGACGACGACGGGCGGCATCGCCCACGGGATGAGCGCCAGCACCCGCGTGAGCGACTGGAGCCGCAGCCCGGAGTTGAGCAGCAGCGCGAGCCCGAGCGCGGCGACGAGCTGGAGCAGCGTCACCGCGACCGCCCAGATCATGCCGATGCGGAACGAGTCCCAGAAGAACGAGTTGCCCGCCAGCCGCGTGAAGTTGTCGATGCCGACGAACTGGTAGTCGGGACGGCGCACCAGCTCGGCGTCGGTGAACGCCAGGAGCACGCCCATCAGGAGCGGCGCCACGGACAGCACCAGGATGGGCAGCAGCGACGGCATCACCAGCGCCGCCGCCTCGCGACGCCGGGCCCGGTCCAGGCCGCTCGGGGCGCGACGGCGTCCGGGCCGGGGCGTCCGCGCCGGCGGCCGGGAGGTGGTGGGGGCGGTCATCGTGCGCTCTTCTCCTTCGAAGCGGGCAGTTCGGTGGGCGGGGCGGTGGACTCGCGCACGACGAGGTGCGGCCCGATGGCGATCTGCTGGGCGGGCTCGACGACGTCGCCGACCCGGTCCAGCACGAGCTGCGCCGCGGCGCGGCCACGCTCGGCCGACCCGAGGGACACGCTGGTCAGGCTCGGCTGGAAGACCTTGCCGATCTCGGTGTCGTCCATCCCGGTCACCGCGAGCTCGCCGGGCACCGACAGCCCCAGCTCCCCCGCGGCCCGGATGACGCCGATGGCGAGCAGGTCGTTGGCGGCGACGACGGCGTCGAACGGGCCGGACGCCGGGGTTCGGCTGAGCAGGCGGCGCGCGGCGGCGAGCCCCGCGGCGACCGTGAAGTTCTCCGCCCGCTCGGTCTCGGCGTGGTTCCCGGCGAACGCCGGGGCGCTCGTGGCGGCGTCGAAACCGCGCTGACGGGCGGCACCCGGCGTGGTGTCCAGCGGGCCGTTGACGAAGCCGATCCGGCGTCGCCCGATCTTTACGAGGTGCGCGACAGCCTGGCCGATGCCGGCCGCCGAGTCGGTCGAGACCGAGTCGATGCCCTGCTTCTCGAGCGACCGGCCGATGACGACGACCGGCACGGGCGCCTGCCGGATCGCCTCGACGAGCGCGTCGTCGGTGCGCAGCGGGCTCACGATCAGGCCGTCGACGAACCCGCTGCCGAGGCTGCGGACCAGGTCCACGGTGGAGGCGACGGTGTGCCCGGTGGACATGACGACCACGCGGTACCCGTGCGGCGCCAGCACCTCGTGGATGGCGGTCAGCATCTCGACGTAGACGGGGTTGCCGATGTCGGCGACGGCGAACGCGACCTGGAAGGTGCGCTTCATCCGCAGGGACCGGCCGATCGCGTCCGGGCTGTAGCCGAGCTCGGCGGCCGCGGCGCGGACCCGGTCCACCATGGCCTGGCTCGCTCCGGTGCCGTGCAGCGCCCGCGAGGTCGACGCGAGCGACACCCCGGCGCGCTCCGCCACCTGCATCAGGGTGGCGCGTGATGACGACACTGTCGGCTCCACTTCGTCGTGAGGTCTTGCGGTGGCTCGGTTGGAAACGTTTCCAGGTTCCAGGGTTGATCGGCCTGGAAACGTTTCCGGTGATGTCGACGAGTGTGGCACCGCCCTGGACGGGACGTCAAGCGGCGCGGGCGGGGGCCACCAGGGCGACCACGGCGATCAGCACGCACAGCACGGCGGTGGTCGCCAGACCGACGGAGAAGCTCGTCCCCGCGGCGATGAAGCCGACAACGAGCGAGCCGAGGCCGGTGCCGGTGTCGAACCCGATGTTCCAGACCGCGCTCGCGACGCTGCGGTCCCGGTCGGGCACGGCGGCGAAGGCGCTGACCAGGGTCAGGTTCTGCAGGCTGCCGTAAGCGACACCGACGACGGTCATTCCCACCGCCAGCACGCCGGCGCCCGGGCCGGTCTCGGCGAGCGACCAGGCGCACAGCACCAGGCCTCCGGCGCTGAGCACGAGCAGCGGCGGGACGAACCGGCGCGGCCCGAACCGGTCGGCCGGCGCGCCGATGAGCAGGCGGGACAGGGCCGCCGCCGCGGTGAAGCCCAGCAGGCCGAGCACCGCGACCTGAGCGCCGTGCCGGAACTGCGGGGCGAAGGTGAGCAGCGCCCCGCCCGGGGTGGTGACCGCGAGCAGGACGAGCGAGGGCAGGACCAGCGCCAGGAGCACCCGCCCCCGCGTGTGCCGCGGCTCGTCACCGGCGTCGCGGCTGACGGCTTCAGCACGGCGGGTGATCTCGTCCAGACGACGACCAAGGGCCGCCGCGAACGGCACCGCGAGCGCCGGCAGCGCGCCGACCACGAACACCACCCGGAAGTCCACCGACTCGGCGATCCAGGCGGCGCTCGGCACGAGGACCAGCTGCGGCCCGGCGACCGCGAGCCCGTAGACGCCGATCGCCCGCCCCCGCCGGGCGGCGTCGACCAGCTCGGCGATGGCGCTCGCGCCGCAGACTGTCACGATCGCGAACCCGGCGCCGCGCACGGCGGACACGGCCAGGATCCCGGCGAGCTGATCGGTGAGCACGAGCGCGAACGAGGGCAGACCGAGCAGCAGCACCCCGATGACGAGCGTGGTGCGCCAGCCCCACCGGCGCAGCGCCCACGGCACCGTCGTCTGAAAGGCGACGGTTGCGAGCATCAGGACGGCGTTGACCAGGCCCGCACCGCCCTCGTCGGCGCCGCGGCGCGTGGCCCACAGGGGCGCTGTCGGGAGCAGGAGCGCGTAGCCGGCGAAGCCGAGCAGCGACACGCCGAGCAGCGCACGCATCCCGGGGACACGCAGGATGGGTGGGTTCTGCTGGTCGGTCGACGTGCTGCTCACGTGAACTCACCCTACGAGGTCGGCGGAGGCCGTCAGTCGCTCAGCCGCCGGTAGCGCTGCAGGCGGGCGAAGCCCCCGGCGTCGGGCCGCTCGGCCGGCGCCAGCGCATGCTCCAGCCGCTCGCGGACGTGTCCCACGTCGAGGTGCATGCCGATCGCGACCAGCTCACCGGTGCCGCCTGCCGCACCCGCCGACCCGTCGACCCTGCGGCTGCTCACGTGCACCGACCGCCCCACGACGTTGACGACGTATCCCCGCAGGCTGCGTCCGGTGTCGACAACCACCCTGCCCTTGATCCGGTACGCGCCCGGCGGCGGCTCCTCCAGGAGATCGACCAGCCGCCCCGGAGCGACCGGCCCGGGCGCTGTGACCGTGACGGCGTCGGCGTGCTCGTGGTCGTGCTCGCGGCCGTCGCGCAGCAGGGCGGCGAGCGGGAGCTGGTCGGGCGGGTCCTCGGCGGACGCGGCGTCGTACACGAGAGCGGGGTCCACGCGGCCGTGCGAGGTGCGCACGACCTGCGCCGCGGGGTTGCGCTCGCGGACGCGGGCCTCGATGCGCGCGAGCGTCCGCTCGGCCTCCCCGGCCGGGAGTCGGTCGGTCTTGTTCACGACGACGAGCGACGTCACCGCGTACCGCGCGGGCGCCTCGCCGCCGTGGTCGACGGTGCCGAACTGCTCGGCGGCGTCGACGACGTCGACCACTCCCCCGGGCCGCACGCGTTCGACGCCGCTGAACCGGATCATGCGGGACAGCGTCACCGGGTCGGCGATGCCGCTGGCCTCCACGATGACGACGTCCAGCCCGAGCCGCGGGTGGGTGAGCTTCTCGAGCGCGTCGTCGAGGCCACCGGCGTCGGGCAGGCAGCACAGGCAGCCACCGGCAATAGACGCCGGCTCGTCGATCTGCCCGGTGACGAGGCCGGCGTCGACGTTGACGTCGCCGAAGTCGTTGACCACCACGCCGACCCGCGCGCCGGGCTGCTGGAGCAGGTGGTTGAGCAGCGTCGTCTTGCCGGCGCCGAGGTGCCCGGTCAGTGTCACCACGGGCACGCGCCCACTCGCGGCAGCCCTGCTCATCGTGCCTCTCTCCCGGGTTCGACGGCGGTCCGGCGGCGTCCGCTCGTCGCCGGGTAGATGATAACCGTTCTCAGTACGAGGTTCGCCCCACGGAACCCTTGTCGCCCACGGCCAAACCGTGTAAACCGGGCACCACATCGGCCCGACGAGTCAGATCCGCAGGTCACAGGAGTGACCTGCGCGTCTGACAGCAGCCGAGATCGACAGGAGACCGGGATGCGGGCAGTCGTGTACGACGCGTACGGGCCACCGGACGTGCTGCGGGTCGAGGAGATGCCGAAGCCGGCTCCGGGACCGGACCAGGTGCTGGTCGAGGTCGCCGCTGCGTCGGTCAACCTCTCCGACTGGGAGGGCCTGCACGGGACGCCGGCCTACGCCCGGTTCGGCGGGCTGTTCCGGCCGGGCCGGCGGGTGCTCGGCTCGGACATCGCCGGCTGGGTCGACGCCGTCGGCTCGGAGGTCACGCGGTTCCGGCCCGGCGACGCGGTGTACGGCGACATCCTCACGCTCATGGGCGGATTCGCCGAGTACGCGGTCGCGCCCGAGTCGGCCCTCGCGCACAAGCCGGCGTCGTTGACGTTCGCCGAGGCGTCGACGCTGCCGCAGGCCGGCCCGATCGCGCTCCAGGGCACCGCCGCGGCGGACCTGGGCCGGCGGGTACTGGTCAACGGCGGCGGGGGCGGTTCGGGATCCTTCGCGATCCAGCTCGCCAAGCAGGCAGGCGCCCACGTGACCGCCGTGGACAACGCCGGCAAGCTCGACTACATGCGCTCCCTCGGCGCCGACGAGGTCATCGACTACCGCACCGAGGACTACACCAGGACCGGGCCGTACGACCTGATCCTCGACCTCGTCGCCCGCCGGTCCGTGTTCGCCTACTGCCGCGCGCTCGCGCGCGGCGGTAGGTACCTGTGCGTCGGCGGGCCGGTGCCGCGGGTGCTGGCAGTCCTGATCGGCGGCGCCGTCGTGGGCGGGCTGAGCGGACGCCGGATCGGGCTGCTGCTCGTGCGCCCGGGACCCCGGTACTTCGAGCAGCTGGCCGACCGGTGCCTCGCCGGGGAGATCGACATCCACATCGACCGCACGTTCCCGCTCGACGAGGTACCCGAGGCGCTGGCCGTCCACGGCGAGGGGCACGCCCTCGGCAAGGTGGTCATCGACATCGCCGGCCGCGCGCGGGAGGCGTGAGCGGTCAGCCTCGGCGCGCCAGCCGCGGCAGCAGCACGTGGTCGACGCTCAGCCTGCCCGCGCCGGTACCCAGCAGGCACAGCGAGATCGCGAACATGGCGAGCGCGAATCCCGCGCCGCTGCCGTCGGGCGCCATGACGAGCGGCTCGCCGGGATGCACGAAGACCAGGGCGCCCGCCATGACGACCGCGAGGCCGGCCGCGGCCACCGGGGTGAGCACACCCAGGACGAGCAGGCCGCCGCCGATGAGCTGCATATAGGCGCCGAACCACGCGCTCAGCTCGGCCAGCGGGATGCCGGCGTCCCGATAGTTGACGATGTTGGCGCCCGCGCCGCCGTCCTGCGACGCGTCGCCCCAGCCGTGGGCGATGAAGATCGCGCCGGCCGCGAGCCGGAGCACGAGCAGGCCGATGTCGGACGCGGTGCGACGCGTGCCCTCGCCGAGGAGGACCGCGTTCTGCTGGAGATCTGTCATGCGCCCATCGCAGCACCGGGGGTACCGAGAGCGGAAAGACCGCCTTGATATGACTCATATCCTGGGGGTATGGAGGACCTCGACGTGCGTCAGCTGCGCTACTTCGTCGCGGTCGCGGAGGAGCTCAGCTTCTCGCGCGCGGCCGAGCGGCTGAACATGGCGCAGCCGCCGCTCTCACCCGCCATCCGACAGATCGAGCGGCGGGTCGGGGCGGACCTCTTCCGCCGGGACACCCGCCACGTCGCCCTGACCGACGCCGGTCAGGCCCTGCTCGACGACGCGCGTCCGGCCCTCGACGTCGTCTCCGGCGTCTCCCGCCGTGCCCGGCGCGCCGCGACGACGGCCCCCACCCTGCTGACGACCGCCAAGCCCGGCATCGCGACCGGCATGCTGCAGCGCATAGTGGCCGCGTACGCGGCCCAGGACGCCGCCCAGGCGACGGTGCTCGTCAGCGGCTTCCGCGATCAGGCGGACATGGTGCGGGACGGCCGAGCGGACGTCGCCCTGCTGGGCTCCTGGTTCGACCGGCGCGGGCTCGACGTCGAGCCCCTGACCTCGGGTCCCCGGGTGGCCGCCCTGCCGGCGGAACACCCGCTCGCCCGGCGCGACACCCTGCGGTGCCACGACCTGCGCGACGAGCCGGTACCCGTGTGGCCCGGGACCACGCCCGCCGAGCACGCCTACTGGTCGGGCGCCGACGCCGACCCGGCGGAGCCGCGCGTCACACGCCGCCCCGGCCCGGCAGTCGCGGACCCCGGCCAGCTCCTCGAAGTGGTGGCGCTCGGGCAGGCCGTTGCGCTGGTTCCCGAGTCGCTGGCGCTGAGCAACCCGCGCGCCGACGTCGCGTACCGCCGCGTCACCGACGCGACGCCGTACACCGTGGTGATCGCCTGGCCCGAGGGTTCTCGCTCGCCGCACGTCGCCCGGTTCGTCCGGACGGCGACGAGCCTCTACGCGCAGTAGGCCGACGCTCGCGGACGGTCAGGTGGGAACGCGCGCCACGGCCCAGCGATAGGCGTTCATGAGCCGGTACGTGCCGTCCGGCCTGCGGAACGGCGCGGCGGCGTCGAGCACGACGGGCGCGAGGTCCGCGATCGTCGAATCCGCCTCGCCGAAGAGGATCCCGCGCACCAGGTCGGTGTCGCCGCGTGCGGTCCACGCCACGGGCACGACGCCGTCGTCGAGCACGTCCCAGCCCGCGCCCCGCAGCACGTCGGCGAGCCCGCCCTCGACGCGCAACGGACCGTCCTCGGGCGGTTCGTCGTCGTCGACCTCCGCGAGCGCGACGTTGATCGCGTCGAGGTCGTTCCGCGCACGTTCGGCCCACCCGGCCAGGCCGACGACTCCGCCGGGCACCAGCACGCGGCCGGCCTCGGCCAGCGCGGCGTCCTGGTCCTCGGCGAACTGGAGCGCGTTCACGGCGAGCAGCGCGTCGAACGCGCCGTCGCCGAACGGGAGCCGCTCGAAGTCACCGAGCCGCACGTCCACGCCGATCGCGCGAGCCTGGGCGAGCTCGGCCATCCGGGACGACGGGTCGACGCCGCTGGGCACCGCGCCTCGGTCCTGGAGGTGTTCGAGCAGCTCGCCGCTGCCGCAGCCGACGTCGAGCACCCGGGTGCCACGCCCGATCCGGGCGGTGCGCAGCAGCGGCTCCCAGACCGGTTGCGCGAACGTGCCCCAGTACCGCCCCCAGTCGTCGGCGACGGCGGACCAGGGGTCGTCCGGGCTGGTCGTCGGCATGCGCCGAGATTAACGGAACGGGCTCAGCGCAGCTCCTGCGCCACGTCCCGGAGCACCGCCAGCACGGCTTCCACGCTCGCGGCGCGCTCCGGCCGCGTGACCGCGACCGCCGCGCGGCCGAGCCAGGCCGGGTCGTCCACGCGGACCGTCACGACGTCGGCGGGCATCGCGGGCGCGGCTATCTCGGGCAGCGTGGTGATGCCGAGCCCTGCGGCGACCAGACCGAGCCGCGAGTGCCACTCACGGGCGGTGTGCGCCACCTTCGGCTCGAGCAGGGTGGGCCACGCCCCGAACTGCGGTTCGCCCCGCAGCCCCTTGCCGACTATCCACTCCTCCTCGGCCAGCTCCGTCACCGGGACCTGACCGCGGCCGGCGAAGCGGTGCTCCTTCGACACCGCCACGAGGGAGCGGCCGTCCAGGAGGTGCTCGCGCCGCAGCCCGTCCAGGTCGTACGCGGGCAGGTCCGCGCCCACGCCGATCACGGCGACGTCGATACGCCCTGCCCGGAGCTGACGGAGCTGCGCGGGAGAGGACGCCTCCTGCAGGTCGACCGTCAGGCCAGGATGCCGCCCCCGCACGGCCGCGACCGCCCGTGGCGCGAGCACCCACATCGCCGTCGGGAACGCGCCGAGCACCACCCGGCCGCCGAGCCGGTCGGCCAGCCCCGCGAGGTCCTTGCCGACGGCGTCCAGCTCGGCGAGCACCGTCGCGGCGCGGCGGGCGACCAGCGCCCCGGCCGGCGTCGGCACGACGCCGCGCGCCCCGCGCACGAACAGCGGCACGCCCGCCGCGGACTCCGCCGCCGCCACCTGACGGGAGACGGCCGACTGGGTGTACCCCAGCAGGTCCGCCGTCGCGGTGAAGGACCCCGTGCCGACGACGGCGTGCACGACCCGCAGAGCGGTGACGGTGAGCTCAGCCATACGGCCCATCATGAGTCATGCGACAGACTCATGTCTGGTGTGCGAAAGAGTCGCTGGTGGAATGGCTCGCGGCATCGCACGCTGGCGGTATGCAGAAGACATGGCTCATCACCGGAACATCAACCGGCCTCGGCCGCGAGTGGGCCGAGGCAGCACTCGAACGCGGCGACCGCGTCGCCGCCACCGCCCGCGACACCAGCACGCTGGAGCCGCTCACCAGCAAGTACGGCGACGCCGTCCTGCCGATCGCCCTCGACGTCACGGACCGCGCCGCCGTGTTCGACGCCGTCGCGCGCGCCGCCGAGCGCCTCGGCCGGCTCGACGTGGTCGTCAACAGCGCGGGGTACGGGCACCTCGGCATGGTCGAGGAGGTCACCGAGCGCGAGCTGCGTGCCCAGCTCGAGACCAACTTCTTCGGCACGGTCTGGGTCACCCAGGCGGTCCTGCCGGTCATGCGCGCGCAGAGGGCCGGGCGAATCCTCCAGGTCACGAGCGAGGGCGGCGTCCGGGCCTACCCCGGCTTCGGCGCGTACCACGCGTCCAAGTGGGCGGTGGAGGGCCTGACCGAGTCGCTCGCGCAGGAGGTGGCGGCGTTCGGCATCCACGTCACTGACGTCGAGCCCGGCCCTTACGCCACGGGGTTCGCCACCGCCGCGCACGTCAGCGACCCGAGCCCGGACTACGACAAGGTGCGCGAGGCGACGGCCCCCGACTTCCAGATCGGCGACCCGCACGCGACCCGCGCGGCCCTCCTCCGGATCGCCGACGCCGAGCAGCCCCCGCTGCACGTCTTTCTCGGCAGGCCCTTCGCCGAGGTCGAGCAGATCTATGCCGAGCGCCTGCGCACGTGGCGCGAGTGGGAGCCCGTCGCGCTGGATGCGTTCGGGGCCTGAGCCGTGACCGGGGCCGGCCCTCCTAAGACGCCGGCCCCGCGGCGGATCAGATGACGCGCTGCGCCCGGGCCAGGTTCGCCTCGAGCTGCTCGGCGTTCTGGCGCGCCCCGTAGGCCGGCCGGTCGCGCTCGGCGCGCCAGGACTCGCTGAGCGGCCCCACGCTGACGGTGTCGAAACCGGCCCCGTCGTAGAGTCGCGTGACGAGCTCGATGGCCTCCGGGTAGTCGCTCGCCGTCACGAGCGCCCGGCGGTTCTCCGTCCCCGCAGGGGTGCCGTCGGTCGTGATGCTCGGGGCGGTGATGTGGTTGAACGCCTTGACGACCTTCGAGGTCGGCAGGTGCTCCTGCAACAGGCCGGACACCGTCGCCTCGCCGCGGTCGAGCGCTTCGACGTGACCGTCGCGCTCCCAGTAGTAGTTGTTCGTGTCGAGCACGATCTTCCCCGCCAGCGGCTCGACCGGGATGTCGCGGTACGCCCTGAGCGGCACCGACACGACGGCGACGTCGGCCGCCGCTGCAGCCTCCTCGGCCGTTGCCGCCCGAGCCTTCGGCCCGAGCTCCGCGACCAGGTCCGCGAGGGTCTCGGGACCGCGCGAGTTGGCGATCACCACCTCGTTGCCCTGCGCGATCGCCACGCGGGCCACCTGGCTGCCGATGTTCCCTGCTCCGATGATGCCGAATGTGCTCATACGCTCGGCAACCTACGGGGCGCGAGACGCATTCCGTACGCGCGAGCGCCGTACGTCACAGGCATTCGTACGATGACCCCCATGGCGAACGGCGATGCGGGATCCCACGAACGGTCCTACCGGAAAGGGCCCGAGCGGCGCGCGCAGATCCTCCTCAGCGCCTTGGAGCTGTTCGCCGAGCGCGGTGTGGGTGCTTCGCTGCGCGCGATCGGCGAGGCGATCGGCGTCTCGCACGCCGCTCTGCGCTACTACTTCGCGAACCGCGACGAGCTGCTCGTCGAGGTCTACCGGACGCACGAGGCCCGGGTGCACCAGGCACAGGCGGACGAGCGTTCTGCGGGCAGCGAGGTCTCGGCGGTGGCGATGATGGAGAACAGCGCCGAACGGAACCGCTCGATCCCCGGCCTCGTGGAGCTGTACGCGACGCTGACGACGGACGCCCTCCAGGGTCAGCAGCACCCGGGGACACGCGAGTTCGTGCACACGCGGTACCGGCGCGTGCGGTCGGACCTCGCCGAGCGGGTCCGGGCCGGGCAGCGCTCCGGCGCGATAGCCGCCGACGTCGACCCGGACGACGCCGCTGCGCTGGTCGTCGCCGCGTCCGACGGACTGCAGCTGCAGTGGCTGCTCGACCCCGACAACGTCGACGTCCGCCGCTCGCTGGCGCTGCTGGAGCGGCTCCTGCCCGGTGCCGAAGGGACCAGCACCGGGCCGGAGCCACGCCGGTAGCGCTACCCCACCGACGCGACGGTCGGGTCCCAGCCGTCCGGCAACGGCTCGACCGGCCCCACCGAAGAGTCGATCTCCACGGGCTTCTCGCCGTCCGCCGCGTCCCGGACGGCGAGCAGGATGTCCAGCACGTGCGCGGCGACCGCACCCGACGCACGCTCGCTGCCGCCGTCCCGGACCGAGCGGACCAGGTCGACCACCCCGGCGCCGCGGCCGAGCTCGGGGCCGACGGCGGGGAGCGTGGTGGGCTCGTCCTGCCCGTACCGCCACAGGCTGGAGTCTCCGCCGAAGGTGTTCGGGTCGGGCAGGACGATCGTGCCCTCGGTGCCGTTGATCTCCACGAGCCCGTTCCGGGGCAGGGCGTGCTGGAACGAGAACGTCGACTGCGCCGAGCGCCCGGGCCCGAACTCGATCAGCGCGGCGTGGTGCGTCGGCACGAGCACGTCGAACACCTCGCCGGCCCGGGGGCCGCTGCCGATGGTGCGGGTCGGGCGGGAGGTAGAGGCCACGGCCTGGACCCGCGTCGCGGACCCGAAGACGTGCACGAGCGTGGTCACGTAGTACGGGCCCATGTCGAACAGCGGACCCGCGCCGACCGCGAACAGGAAGTCGGGGCTCGGGTGCCACGCCTCCGGACCGGGTACGTGGAACATCGTGGTCGCGGTCAGCGGCTCCCCGATGTCGCCGCGCGCGATCGCCCGGAGCGCCGTCTGGATGCCCGCGCCCAGCACCGTGTCGGGTGCGCACGCGACCCGCAGGCCGCGCGCCTCGGCGTCGGCCAGCAGGGCGGAGGCCGCGGCCCGGTCGAGGGCGAGCGGCTTCTCGCTCCAGACGTGCTTCCCGGCCGCGAGGATGCGGTGCCCGACATCGGTATGCACCGCCGGGACGGTGAGGTTCACGACCACCTCGATGTCCTCGCGGGCCAGCAGCTCGTCCACGCTCCCCGAGCCGGGCACGCCGTACGCCTCCGCCCGGGCGGAGGCGCGCGCCTGGTCGAGGTCCGCGACGAACCGGACCTCGACGTCGGGGAAGCGGGTCAGGTTCTCCAGGTACTGGGTCGAGATGTTGCCCGCGCCGATGATGCCGACGCCCGCCGCACCGGGCCGGGTCATCGGTCGTTCTCCGTCAGCCAGGCGAACGACTGCGCGATGCCGGCGAACACGTCGCCCGCGTACGCGTCGAACTCGATCACGCGGGTCGCCTGGGGGGCCGCCGCCAGGATCGCCGGCACGCCCACGTCGCCCGAGCCGGCCGGCCGCTGCTTGTCGACGTCGCCGTCCAGCGTGCCGTCCTTGACGTGGATGAGCCGTACGCGGTCGCCGAGCGCGGCCAGCAGCGCCGGGGTGTCGGCGCCGCCGACACCGGCCCAGTAGGTGTCGATCTCCAGCACCACGCCGGGCGCCAGGTGCCCGACGAACAGCTCCAGCGCGTGCCGACCGTCGATCCGGGTGCTCAGCTCCCAGGCGTGGTTGTGGTACCCGAACTCGAGGCCCCGTTCCGTGGCCAGCGTGGCGAGCCGGTTCACGCGCTCGGCGAGCTCGGCCACCTGGTCCGCCGTCTGCCAGTGCTCGGCGGGGACGAACGGGTCGATCACGGTGGTCATCCCCAGCGCGGCGGCGGCGTCGAAGATCGCCTCGGGCTTCTCCGACGCCAGGACGGGCGCATGCCCGGAGGGCGCCGTCAGCCCCGTGGTCGCGAACGCGCGCCGATACTCCTCGGTGCGCTCGTGAAAGGCGTACGGCTCGACGTGCTCGAGCCCGATCTCGGCCAGGCGCGCCACGGCGCCGTCCAGGTCTTCAGCAACCGCGTCTCGGACCGAGTAGAGCTGTACGGATGTCGTCGGCATGGGGAACCCCTTCATTCGGCACGGCCCTCTCCACAGCCACCCCGTTGCAGCTGCATCCTCGAGTACCGCGACCGATCGTACCCAAAAATTCTTACAGTGGAAGATTCTGGGCGGGATGTAGCGTGCCCGTCATGCTCTTCGTCCTTGCCGCGACCGTCCTGCAGGGCACGGTGGCCGCGCTCCTGGGGGAATCCGGTTCGCTCGGCGTCCGGCCCGGGGCAGCTCAGGCCGGTGCGGAATCCGCGCCCAGGGCCAGGGCCGCGATGAAGCCGCCGACGAAGGTGTCACCGAGCCCGATCGTGGTCGGGGTAGGCGTCGTCAGGGCGAGAGCGGGCCGGCACGCGAGCCGGGCACCGAACCGGCGCTCGAGCTCCTGCGCGAAGTCGGCGCCGCGCGCGGGCGGATCCAGCGCGGCGGTGCGGGCGTAGTCGTCGGCCGTCTGGCCGTCGCCCACGAGGTAGCGCGTGCTCGCCATCAGGATTCCGCCGCGGACAGCGCCGGCGAGCTCCTGGGCGCGCTCGCCCAGGGCCAGGGCCCAGTACTTCGTGTGGATCACGAGGCAGCGCGCCGGGATCAGTGTCGCGATGTCGTGCAGGCCCTGCTCGACGGCGTCGGCATCGAGGAGATCGAACCGGCGGCCGAGGTAGGCGAACAGCTCGTCCTCGTTGAGCGAGTACACGCTGACGGCAGGTGCCATCGCCGCGCGGGCGCGGAGGCTGAACGCCGGCTCGTGGTAGCCGGCGTCCTCGAAGATCGAGACCCCGCCGGCCGGGACGGCCTTGAGCAGCCGCTCGATGTGCCGGAGGCGGTCCTCGAGCAGGACCGGGTCCTGGATCGTGTTGAATCCCGACACCAGGAACACCCCGGCATCCGGCACGAGCGTGTCGAGCTCGTCGCTCAGCACGAGCTCCCGGTTGGGCCTGTCGTTGACGTAGATCAGGCGGTTCGGGTGCTCGGTGATGATCTCGGCGTCACCCACGCGGATCGTCGCGCCCGCCGGGTACTGCACGATCAGGTGCGGCTCGGTCGAGTCCTGGTCGGCGCTGCACACGTACGAGACGCCGTCGGGCAGCAGCCGGCGCACGTGATCGTCGATGCTGACCAGGTGCACGAGCGAGCCGACGCCGAGCGAGCGCATGGCGATCGCCGCCCGCACGCACGTGCCGCCCAGGGTCACCCGGGTGTCGAACCGGGCGGCGAACGCGTCGAGGATCGCCGAGCTCGCGACGAAGCGTTCCCCGCCGACGCCGTCCCGCAGGTAGCCGAGGATCGAGACGACGAGGCTGCGCTCGTCGACCACCGGGATCGTGGCATCCAGCTCGGATGCCACGATCCCGTGGTGCGCCGCGAGCGACTCGAGCACCCGGGCGTCCCAGGTGAGCTCGTAGTCGACGGTCCCGCCGAGGCCCAGCACTATCGAGTCGCTCATGTACGGCTTTCAGTAGAGGGTTGCCTGGCCCGCGGCGTCGAAGAGGTGGATCTTCTGGGCGGCGGTGACCTTGAGGGCGGCGATCGGCTCGGGCTGGATCGCGTTGGGCTCGCGTAGCTTGCGGTCGGTGCCGAGGACCTCGCGCATGCGCTCGTGATAGGCCACCTTGATGTCGCTCGAGATGTTGATCTTGTTGACGCCGAGCTTGACGGACTGGCCGATCTCCTCGTCCGGGTTGGACGAGCCGCCGTGCAGCACCAGGGGGATGCCGACGACGCCCTTGATCTCGCGCAGCAGGTCGAGCTTGAGCTCCGGACTCTTCTCCGCCGGGTAGAGGCCGTGCGACGTGCCGATCGCGATCGCGAGGCTGTCGACGCCGGTCTCCTGCACGAAGCGCAGGGCGTCGGCGGGGTCGGTGTAGGTGATCTCGGCGGCGCCGGCCTCGCCGTAGCTGTCGTTGGCGCCGATCGTGCCGAGCTCGCCCTCGACCGACACCCCCACGACGTGGGCGGTGTCGACGACCCTCTTCGTGATCGCCACGTTCTCCTCGAACGGCAGCAGCGACGCGTCGATCATGACCGACGTGAAGCCGGCCTGGATCGCGACGAGCATCTGCTCGTACGTACCGCCGTGGTCCCAGTGGATGACGACGGGCACCCGCGAGCGGTGCGCCCGCGAGCGGATGGCCTGGATCAGGTCCGTCGTCACGTGGCTCACCTCGTCGGGATGTATCGCGATGATGACGGGAGCCTCGAGCTCCTCGCTGATGTCCATGATTCCGGTGAACATGGCCCAGTCGCTGATGTTGAACGCCGGGACCGCGAAGTTGTTCGCGTTGGCGACGTCGAGCAGAGCCTTACCGTTGATGAGCACTGTGTGTTCTCCGATGCTTGTTTCCGGGGATGGGTCGAGGGGCCGGTCAGCTCTTCACCGATCCGGAGGTGAGGCCGCTGATGAAGTAGCGCTGGAAGAAGAGGAAGAGGACGAGCACCGGGATCGACCCGAGGATGCTCATCGCCATGAGCTCGTTCCACTCGTACGAGTGCTGGCCCATGAGCAGCTGGATGCCGATCGGAACCGTGCGCATGTCCTGCGTGCGGGTCAGCGTGAGCGCGAACAGGTACTCGTTCCACGCGATCATGAACGTGTAGACGCCGACCGAGACGATCCCGGGCACCGACACCGGCACGAGCACGCGCCACAGGGCCGTCATCGACCCCGCGCCGTCCATACGGACGGCCTCGTCCAGCTCCTTGGGGATCGTGTTGAGGTAGCCGGTCATCATGACGATGGCGTACGGCAGCGTGAACACCATGTAGGTGAGGATCAGCCCGGGATACGTGTTGTACAGGCCGAGCGCGACCACGATGCCGAAGTACGGGATCAGCAGCGTGATCGGCGGGACCGCCTGCACGCTGACGATCACCATGTTGATCGGCCTCTTGCCCGCGAAGTCGAACCGGCTGAAGGCGTAGGCCGCGTGGATCGCCACCAGCAGCGTGAGCACCGTGACCGACAATGACACCACGTAGCTGTTGACGAAGAACCGCACCTTCTCGGGATCGCTGAAGATCGCGGCGTAGGCGTCGAACGAGAAGCCGTCGGTGATCAGCCGGGGCGGGAGCTCGAAGATCTCAGTGTTCGACTTGAACGAGCTCGCGAGCATCCACAGCACGGGTGCCGCGGCGAAGATCGCCCCGAGCACGAGGCCGATGACGACACCGACCCGCTGGCGCGACCGCCGGCGCTCCATCGTGGTCCTGGTCTCGGACATGGTCAGTCCCCCGCCCTCTGGTGACGCACGTAGAAGAACGCGAGCACCATCGACATGAGCAGCACCAGCACCGCGCTCGTGGACGCGAGCGAGAACTCGTAGCGGCTGAACGCGAGCTTGTAGGTGTACGTGCTGAGCATCTCGGTCACGTTGACGGGCCCGCCGCCTGTCGTCATCCAGATCAGCGCGAACTGCTGCGAGGTCCAGATGAGGTCGAGCAGCGTCAGGCTGATGATGATCGGCCTGAGCTGAGGGATCGTCACGTTCCAGAACCGCTGCCAGGCGCTGGCGCCGTCCACCGTCGCCGCCTCGTGCAGCTGGGCGGGGACGCCCTGGAGACCCGCGAGCAGGCTCACCATGAAGAACGGGTAGCCGGCCCAGATGTTGATGAACGTGACGGTGCCGAGCGCGAGGGCCGGCGAGGCGAGCCATTCGACATCAGTGCTCAGCAGGTAGTTGATGACGCCGTTGGGGGCGAGCAGCATCCGCCACAGCACTGCGATCACGGCCGCAGTGAACAGCCACGGAAGGATGTACAGGGCGCGGAAGATCGCACGCGGGATGTTGCCGATGAGCGGGCTGTTGAGCAGCATCGCGAAGCAGAGGCCGATCACGAGGTGTGCGGCGACGCTGCCGACCGTGAAGAAGAGGGTGTTGCCGGTCGCGGTCAGGAACACGCTGTCGGTGAGGACCGTGACGAAGTTGTCGACGCCGACGAGCTCCGGCGTCGCGTTCAGGATCACGTTGTCCATGAACGAGTAGCCGACGACGAGGACGACCGGGATGATCATCAGTACGAACATCAGGGCGAGGGTCGGCGCCAGGAACCCGTACGGCTCGGCGGTCCTGCTCAGCGGCCGGCGCCTGCGCGGCGGCTCTGGGGTCGCGGCCTGCGGGGCGGGCGCGACGATCACGTCTTGCATAGCTCGCTGCTCCTCCTGTGAGGCGCCGTGCCGCGGTCGAGGGCCGCGGCACGGCGTGGAATCGCCGGGGACCTAGAACTCCGCTTCCCACGCGGCCTGGGTCTTGTCCAGCATTTCCTCGGTCGTCTGTCCGCCGTCCAGGAGGACCTGGAACTGCTCGCCGAAGAGGCGCATCAGCTGCTCGGCGACGGGCAGCCCCGTGAACTCGTTGGCGGGGTAGCCGGCCTGGTAGATCTCGAACGCGTCGGCGAAGAGCTCGTCGTCGGCCACGAAGTCCGGCGTCGAGGTCTTGTTGCCCGGGAACGCGCCCGCGATCGAGGACAGCTCCGCGTTGGTCTCCTGGCTCATCAGGAACTCGATCAGCTTGAAGGCCTCCTCCGGGTGCTCCGAGCTCTCGGCGACGCCGATGCCCCAGGACGCGTAGGGGATGCCGCGCTCGCCCTCGTAGCCGTCCTCGGCGGGGACCGCCGAGACCGAGAACTCGAGGTCGGGGTTGGCCTCGCGGATGAGGTTGATGTGCGCCAGCGAGTCGATCATCATGCCGACGCGACCGTTCGTGAACTCCTCGACCTTGTCCTGCTCCTTCATCGTGAAGGAGCCGGGGGCGATGACGCCGTCGTCCCACAGGCCCTGTACGAAGTCGACCGTGGACGCGACGTCGTCGTTCGTGACGTCAGGCCCGCCGTCGGCGAGCATCGTGCCGCCCGAGGCCCAGGTCCAGGACATGACGTCGTTCTGGATGCCGTTGGGGGTCTCGAGCGAGAGCGGGAGGATCCAGCCGGACGTGTCGTCACCGAGGTCGGTGACCGCGGCTGCCGCCTCCGCGAACTCCGTGCGGTTCTTCGGGGGTGCCTTCACGCCGGCGTCCGCCAGGAGGGCGTCGTTGGTGAACATGGGGTAGACGAAGTTGACGACCGGGATCATGTAGGTGGAGCCGTCGACCTGGACCTGGCTGGCCAGCTCGCTGTCGTCGTACCCGGCCTCCTCCATGAGCGCGGACAGGTCCGTGATGACGCCCTGCGACGCGAAGTCGCTGACCCAGGCCCCGTCGAGACCGACGACGTCGGGCATCGTGCGCGAGGCGGCGCCCGCGAAGAGCTGCTCCTTGGTGGCGGCGTAGGGCCCGCTGATCAGCTCGACCTTGATGCCGGGGTTCTGCTTCTCGAACTCGTCCATGAGGGCCCGGAACTCGCCGTCGGGCAGCTCGGGCTCCCACCACTGGGCGAACTCGATGGTGACGTCGCCGCCCGATTCGCCGCTGTCGCCTCCGCCTGCGCATCCGGCCACGGCGAGCAGTCCGAACGTGGCGGCGGTGACACCGGCGGCCTGGACGATGCGACGCCTGACTTGAGCTTCGTTGCTCATCTCACTCCTCATTCCGATCCGTGCTGTTCTGCGCTGTTCTTTGCGCGTTACTGCAACTTTTGAGACAGTAGCCCCGGCAGGCACGGAGGTCAAGGTTCGACGTCGATCGGCTCTATCTCGGGGTTCTACTGCCTATGTGTCCATTTCCGGGGTTGCCGTTTCCTGCGGCGGAAGTCGCGTCCCGGTGCCGTCATATGCTAGAAATTTCTGCATGAGCAACAGCGACGACGCGGGAGAACGGGCGCGTCAGCTGCCCGCGGGACGGCGCGCCGCCCTCGCCGACTACGTCGGACGGCACGGCCAGGTCACCGTCGCGCAGCTCGCCGAGCGCTTCGACGTGTCGATCGACACCGTGCGTCGCGACCTCGACCAGCTCGACACCGAGGGCCTGCTGATCCGCACCCACGGCGGCGCGGTGAGCGTGTCGTCCACGGCCCCGAAGGACAGCGGCCTCGACGTCCGGCTGCGTATGCAGGTCGAGGAGAAGGAGGCGATCGCGCGCCGCGCGGTCGAGATCGTCTCCGACGGTTCGGTGGTGATGCTCAACGGCGGCACCACCAACCTGGCGGTCGCTCGCAACCTGCGTAACCACCGCGACCTGACGATCGCCACGAACAACCTACGGCTCCCCGCGGAGATCCCGCCGAAGGCATACCGCGACCTCTACGTGTTCGGCGGCTCCGTGCGCTCGATCACGCAGACGACCACCGGTCCGGTGAGCTTCCAGGTCGACGAGAACGGCGAGCAGATCGCGGTGCAGGCGGATCTCGCCCTGATCGCCGTCGGCGCCGTGTCGACCGCGGGGTACTCGACGAGCAACCTCGGCGACGCCGCGATGATGGCGGCCATGATGGACCACGCGACCAAGGTCGCCGTCCTCGCCGACTCGACCAAGCTCGGACGCCGGCTGTTCGCCAAGGTCGCGGACCTAGGCCGCGCCGACTACTTCATCTGCGACACCCGGCCGCCGGACGACATCGCCGACGCGCTCAAGTCCGGTGAGGTGGAGATCCTCACGCCGTGACGGCACGGCGGCCGCGACCGCCCGCTCCAGCCGGTGCCACGGTTGTACGCGGATGGCAGAAAGGCGCGCGGAGTCCAGCGAGAAGACATAAAATCGAACAAACGTCCGCAGCAGTGGCGTGGTTGATCATCTTGGTTGGCGAATGCCTGAGTGAAGTGAGGAGTGTGCCCGTATGTATCAAGCGCTGTCTGATGACGGCAGAGTCGGCGCCCTCCTGGACGCGGGGACCCCGCATGACGGAATCCCGGGCGAGCTGGTCATGCATGACGGGCGGCTGGTGCGTCTCGTCCCCGACGACGCAGTCCCTGACGTACCTGACGACGTGCTGCCGTACGACGTCATGCCCGACTGCCCGCCCGACGAAACCGGCGCGCCAGACTGGCCACCAGACGTGGTGCCGGTGGTGTTCTGGCCGGTCGAGCTGCTGCGCCAGGCACTGGCCAGTGCGCCGGGCACGCGGCTGGCCCAGGTCGTCGCCGACGTTGTCGACGAGGACGCCGGTCTGGTGGCCGACCTACCCGATGACGCACTGGGCGACCTGTCCGTCGCGTGCGGTCGCCTGCAGTCGTGGGCAGCGGGTGTCCAGGCGCAGGTCGTAGCCGAACGCGCCAGGAGAGAAACCCACCCGTTGGCGCACAGCTCGCTGGTCGGGCAGGTCACCGCCGAGCTGGTCGTGACCGAGCCCGAGGGCACCGAGGTCGTGGTCCGGGCAGAGTCCGGCGCCCAGCACCCGAGCGTGATCCAGGCCCTGGTCGCGGGCCGGATCGACGTACGCAAGGCGCACACCCTGCTGCGGTCCGCGTCCCAGCTGACCGTCGCCGAGCGCGCCGAGGCGATCCGCCGGTACCTGCCCCACGCGCCACGACGGACGTGGAAGTGGCTGCAGCGCAAGATGCTCGCGTTCGCGAAGAACCGGCACGGCGCCGCCCAGACTGCGAAAGCCGAGGCGGCCCGACGGTCCGTGCACGTGGACCGGGCGGAGAACGACATGGGCTGGCTGTCCGCCTACCTGCCCGCGACCGACGCCGCAGCCGTCTGGGGCGTCGTGGACGACATGGCCCACCAGCTCCGCCACGCCACCGGCGAGGACCGCACCCTGGGACAACTGCGCGCCGACTCCCTGACCGGCATCATCACCGGCCGCCTCCTACCCGCCGACCGCTTCACCCACACCGACACCGACACCGACGAAGAGACCGACACCGACACCGCTGGCACCGACGCGGACGGCGCTACCCAGGCGCCGGTGTGCACCTGCGGCGGCAAGACACCCGTCCAACAAGTCGTCGTGCAGGAAATCGTGCAACCCGTCCGGATCACACCGACCCGCCCCGTCATCCGGGTCACCATCCCGGCCAGCACCCTCCTCGGCCTGAACGACGCCCCAGGCGACCTGACCGGATACGGACCCATCCCCGCCGAGACCGCTGCAGCCATCGCCCAGGACGCGACCTGGCAACGCCTGCTCACCGACCCCGTCACCGGGATCCTGACCGACTACTCCACCACCACCTACCAACCCGGCACAGTCCTACGCGCAGCCGTCGAAGCCCGCGACAAGACCTGCACCTTCGGCTGGTGCGACACCACGGCCAGCCAATGCGACCTGGACCACATCCAACCCTTCAACCACGACCACAACAACGACCAGACCACGACCACGCACACGCACACGCACACGAACACGAACGAGAACACGAGCAAGAACAGGAGCAAGGACGCCGGGCAGGAACAGACCCGCGCCCACAACCTCCACCCCCTGTGCCGCAAGCACCACCTGCTCAAAACCCACGCCGGCTGGGGCATCGTCCGCGACCCCGACACCGGGATCACCACCTGGACCACCCCCACCGGACGGGCCTATACCCGCCCACCCACCGTCCTGGACACCCACATCGACCTCGACGACATCGACCCCGACACCAGCCACGACCTCACCCTCCGAGCACTCACCGGGCAGCGCCTTCCCCGCACCTACCTGACCACCGAACCAGGAGCTGTACCCACCGCTCCGATCAGCCCTCCTGCCCCCGGGCAACCGCCCTTCTGATCCGCGCGGCCCGAACTTCCAGCCACCAGCCGATCCGCCCGCCCGCATCCAGGTGGGCCAGTCGGTCCGGCGCGGCCCGGTCGAGGTTCGACTCCGCGCCCAACAGCGGTTCGACGCCGATCGAGCGGTATGGCGCGCCCTTCGGCCAGCCGCCAAGGTTGCGCCACACGACGAACGACACCGGCGCCGCATATCCGGGCTCGACGCCCCAGCTGAGCGAGAGCCGGTCGGCACCGTCCACGACGTCGACCTGGTCGGTCGCCACGACGGCGCAGCGGGCGGTCCCGTCGTCAGGGCCGAGGACGTCGAGGGGCACCCCGTCGCCGTCGGGCCAGGTGGACGGCACCGTGCGGCCCCGCTCGGGCCACTCGACCACCAGCAGGTCCGGCCGCCCGGGCGCCTCCAGGCGCGCGCCGGGACCGACGTCGAGCAGCATGTGAACGGCGTGCAGGACGGCGGCGCCCGGTGGGCCGTCGATCGTGTAGGCCGCGCGCACGACGCCGTCGTCGGTGGTCAGGCGACGGCGGAGGTTGAGGTCGCCCGCTTTGACCCGCGCCGCGCCAGCGCCGTCGGCGGACCACGGCTGGGACCAGACTTCCCCGTGGTCGCTCGGGCCGTTGAGCGTCGGGAAGCACTCCTCGCCGCCGCCCGCGTCGACGAACGCGTCGCCCGGCACGACGGCGGCCCGCTCGGCGTCGGGAATCCGCGGGTTGCGCCAGAGCCACTCGCGCTCGGGCGTGGCGAGCGAGGTCCAGCGCCCGCCGAGCGCGAGGTCGGTCCGTACGGTCAGGGGGCGTCCGGCATCCGCCGGTCCCGCCACGGTCACACGCGGTCCAGGATCATGGCGTCACAGTCCCCCCAGGCCCAGCCGATCGCAATCCCGTCTGTGATCAGCTGCTTGCCCGTGAATGTGCTGGTCCCGACGTCGGAACCGCGCAGGCGGTACCGCGCGTCCGGGTCCAGGTCGCGGAGGTGCACCGTGAGGCGCCCGGCCGCCGTCCTCTGGGCGGCGGGCCGCCGCCACGCCAGGACGACCACCGTGCCCACGTCCGCGCCCGCCTCATCGCCACCCGTGTACTGCACCGCGCACGCCCCGTCCGCAGGCGAACCGTGCCGCCGCACCCGCCCCGTGTGCACCACGGACCGGATCGACCGATACAGGTCCACAAACGAAGAAGCCCGCTCCCGCATCGCCTCGTCCCAGGCCAGGATGTCGGCGCCGATGCCGAGCACCCCCGCCATCGCGACCACGAACCGGAAGTCCAGGCTCGGCGGCTCGCCGTCACGGTCGCGGTCGAGCAGGTCCGGCAGGTCGGTGACCCACGAGCTCATGGTCCAGGCGGGCAGCACACCCAGGAAACCGTGCTGGATCGCCAGCCGGTCCCGCGGCCCGGTCTCGTCACTCGGCCAGACGACGTCGGTCCGCGCGAGCACCGCGTGGTCGATCCGCCCGCCGCCGCCCGCGCACGCCTCGACCGTGACCTGCGGGAACTCGGCGCGCAGGCCGTCGAGGATCCGGTAGTACGCCTGGGTATGCCGCCAGGACCAGTCGTCGCCGCCGAGCACGCTCTGCCCGCCGTCGGCGATCGAGCGGTTCATGTCCCACTTGAGGTAGGTGATGTCGGTGTCGCCCAGCAGGCGGCGCAGCGTGCCCAGCACCCACTCCTCCACCTCGGGCCAGCCGAGGTTCAGCACGTACTGGTTGCGCAACGTCTCCAGGGGGCGGCCGGCCACCTGGTGCGCCCACTCGGGGTGCGCGCGGTACAGGTTGCTGTCGGGGCTCACGGCCTCGGGCTCGACCCACAGGCCGAACCGCATACCGAGCCGGCGGACGCCGTCGGCGAGCGGGCCGAGCCCGCCCGGGATCCGGTGCAGGTCCGCCTCCCAGTCACCGAGCGCGGCCCGGTCACTCGTGCGCCCGCGGAACCAGCCGTCGTCGACCACGAAGACTTCGGCGCCCACCTCGGCCGCGGCCGCCGCGAGCTCGAGCTGGTGCTCCACGCGGACGTCGAAGGTCGTGGCGAACCACGAGTTGTAGACGATCGGCCGGTGCTCGGGGCCGCGCGTGCGGGCCAGCGTCGCCTGATAGGCGTGCCAGGCCTGCGCCAGGTCGTCGGCATCGCCCTCGACGCGCACGCCGGCCAGTACGGGCGTGGTCAGCCCGGCGCTTGGTTCGAGGGTGAGGATGCCCGACTCGTCGTCGGGCCCGGCGGCGATCCGGAGGTGGTCGGCGAAGGGCACGGCGTCCAGGGTCATCCGCCAGGACCCGCTCCAAGCGAGGGCGACGCCGTACCGCGGTCCGGGCTCGCCGGACGGCGTCACCGAAACCACCGGCGCGTACGTGTGCGACGTGATGCCTTGCCGGCTGCCGAGGCTCAGCGTCCCCGCACGGAGCTCCACCTCGAACGGCGTGAACTCGCGCGACCACGCGCCACCGAGCAGGCCCACCGACGCTCCGGCTTCGGCAGGAACCGTGAACACCCCGCCCCAGGCCCGGAGCAGCTCGACCGGCTGCGCCGAGTCGTTGCGCAGCTCGGCCCACTTCTCCACGACGTCGTGGCCGGGGTGGGTCCGGAGGTGCAGGCGCACGCTCAGGCCGAGCACGTCGTCGGCCAGCGGGCAGACGAGGTGCGTCGCGCCGTCGTCGTCCCGGCCGACAGTGACCTCGCCCGCGGCGGCGAGCCGCGCCCCCCGGAGGCCGTCCGCGCGCCGGACCACCAGCTCGGCGCCGTGCACGTTGCGCGTGCCGAGCGCCGTCGCCTCCATCGGGAGCAGGTCCAGGTCCGCCTCGAACGACGACGTCGCCGCCGCCGGCGGGCGCGCCTCGCCGCCGTCGGGCCCCCAGGAGACCGCGACCAGCCCGGCCCCGCGCGGCGCCGGGTCCACGACGTACCGGCCCGACCGGGTCGGCAGGATCCAGGTCACTTGTTGGCCCCCACGAGTAGTCCGGACACGAACTGCTTCTGGAACATGAAGAACACGATCGCCGTCGGGATCGCAGCTATCAGCGATCCTGCCGCGACCACGTTCCACGCGCTCGCGAAGCCACCCTGGAGGTTGAGCAGGGCGGCGGTGATCGGGAACTTCGACTCGGTGCGCAGCACGGTCATCGCCCAGATCAGGTCGTTGAAGATCCACGTGGTCGCCAGCGCCGCGAGCGCCGCCAGCGACGGCCGGGACAGGGGCAGCACGATGCGCCAGAAGATGCCGCCGGGGCCGGCGCCGTCGAGCCGCGCGGCCTCGAAGACCTCGGTGGGCAGACTGCGCATGAAGCCGTGCAGCACGAACGTGTAGAAGCCGATGCCGAACCCGACCTGGACGATGACGAGGGCGGTGCGGGTGTCGGCGATGCCGATGGCCTCGGTGATGGCAGCTACCGGGACGAGCAGGATCTGCGGGGGCAGGAGGTTCCCGGCGAGCATGGTGAGCAGGATGGTGCGGCGGCCGGGAATCGCGAACCGGCTGAGTGCGTAGGCGGCAACGGACGACAGCGCCAGGGAGAGGAACACCGCCCACGCGGTGACGACGACGCTGTTGCCGAGCGCCTCGAGCACGCCGCCGTCGGTGAGCGCGGTGGCGAAGCCGTCGGTGCTGAACGATGCCGGGAGGGCACCGAGGCCGCGGGCCGCGATGTCGTCGTAGGAGCGGATCGCGACGAACAGGACGAACACGATGGGGCTGAGCCACAGAAGCGTGACCGGGATCATCGCGACGTGCAGCCACGGGGAGCGGGCTGCCCGGGGCCGGCGGCGCCGGTTTCGGCGGGCCGCGACGGACGGGGTGACGGGTGGGGCGAGCGTTGTCATGTCAGTCCTCCGTCCGGGCCTGGCGGGCGAGGTAGGTGATGATGAAGCCGATCGCCAGGGCGAAGATGACCACGGCGATGGCCGAGGCGTAGCCGAGGTTCCCCGTGGTGAAGGCCTGCTGGAACATGTAGGTGCTCAGCAGCTGGGTCTCGTTGTACGGGCCGCCGCGGGTCATGGCCCAGACGATGTCGAAGGTGCGCAACGAGTCGATGACGGTGACGGCGAAGACGACGGTGTTCACGCCGCGCAGCTGCGGCATGACGATGCGCCAGAACCGCTGCCACGCGTTCGCGCCGTCGACGGCGGCGGCCTCCTCGAGCGTCGGGTCGGTGCCCTTAAGCCCGGCCAGGTAGAGCACCATGATGTAGCCGACCTGGCGCCAGACGGCGGCGATGAGCACGGCCCACAGGGCGACGGCGGGGTCGGCGAGCCACTGGCGTTCCAGGGACTCGAGCCCGAGCAGGCCGAGGGTGCCGTTGATCGGCCCTTCGGGCGCGTACATGACGCGCCAGAACAGGCCGCTCACGGCGAGCGAGACGACCATGGGCAGGTAGATGGCGCTGCGGTACAGGCCGACCAGGGGGCCTGGCTTGTTCAGGGTGACCGCGAGCACGAGCCCGCCCACCACCGACAGGCCGCCGAACCCGAACACCCAGATCACGTTGTTCCGCAGCGCGGTCAGGAAGATCGGGTCGGCGGCCAGGTCGCGAAAGTTCTGCAGGCCCACGGGCTCGGCCAGGGTGATCCCGTCCCACCGGGTGAGCGACAGCGAGAACGAGTTGGCGGCCGGCCAGAACACCCAGAACAGCTCGATCACGAACGGGACCAGCAGGAACACCCAGACGAGCAGCGGGACGCGCGCGAGCCGGGAGCGGCGCTCCCGTGCGGGGGCGGACGGCTGCGCGCTCACGACGCGAAGACCCCCTCGGCCGCCGTCTGCCACTCGTCGAGGATGCTCTTCATGTTCTCGGGCTCGGCGAGGAACCGGGTCAGGGCGGTGTCGGCGGTGGCCTGCAGGGCGTCGGAGGAGTCGCGGTTGAAGAACTGCGTGATCTCCTCGGTGTTGCTCAGCAGCTCGATGCCCTTCTGCACCAGCGGGCTGAAGGAGGACGTGTCGACGTCGGGCGACGTCGGCAGGTTCGAGGACTTGGACTCCTCGATGTACTGCTGCTGCGACTCCGCCGAGGCGAGGTAGCTCAGCAGGTCCAGCGCGCCCTGGTGGTTGTCGCTGTTCGCCGCCGCGAAGAACCCGTCGGTGGGCGCCTCCTCGGCGGTGGGCACCGAGTCGTTGATCACCGGCACGGAGAAGAAGTCGAGGTCGTCCCGCTGGTCCTCGGGGAAGTAGCTGGTGACGAACGCGCCGGTGAGGTACATGGCCGACTCGTCCTGGGCCATGGGGGTGGCCGCGTCCTGCGACGTGTAGGACACCATGTTCTTGTCGAAGTACGGGATGAGCCGCTTGTACTCCTCCATGACGTCGACGACCTCGGGGTCGTTGAACGCGTGCTCGCCGGCGAGCAGCTCGCGGTGGTACTGCGCGCCGTTGACGCGCAGGTTCAGGTAGTCGAACCAGCCCGACGCCATCCACGGCGTGGACGACAGCCCGTTGGTCATCGGCGCGATGCCCTGGCCGCTGAGGTTCTCGCACAGGGCGTGGAACTCGTCCCATGACGTCGGCGGCTCGACGCCCCACTTCTCGAACGCCGACTTCTTGTAGAACACGCTCCACCAGTAGTAGCTGGTCGGGACGAAGATCTGCTTGCCCTCGGCGTCGGTCGACAGGCCGCGCAGCGCGTCGGAGAACCCGGCGCAGGCGCCGTCGCCCTCCCACAGGGGCGAGACGTCGAGCAGCAGGCCCTCCTCGGCGTACGACCGGGCCACGGACCCGGCGTACCAGCTCAGCACCTCGGGCGCGTCGCCGGAGCGCAGGTAGTTGGTCAGCTGCGCCCGGAACTGCTCGGTCGCCACGGAGTTCATGGTGACGTCGCCGCCCGGGTAGGCCTTGACGAGCGCCTCCAGAGCGGCCTTCGGGTCCGCCTCCTGGATCGAGTTCTGCAGGGTCACGGCGCCGGTGCTCGCACCGCCGCCACCCCCGCCGCCCGACGTCGTTCCCACGCACGCGGCCAGCAGTCCTGCCGCGCCCAATGTCACACCGCCGGCCAGCAGCTCGCGGCGGGTCAGTCCTGGCCTGGAGATTGTGGTTCGCTGGGACATCTTTGTTCCTCCTCCGTGCGCCGTCATTGGCGCATCTGGTGCCTTCGGATCACGGGTGCGGGTAGGTCCGCGCCCGTTCGGCAGGTTCAGCATCGGCGGGGTGCGCACCCACGTGCGTATCACCGTGCGTATCACCGCGCAGCAGCTCCGCACCCCGGCGGGCCACGGCGTGGCGCAGGTCGGCCGCGTGCCGGGACGCCGCGAGCTCCGGACGCCGCAGCAGCTCCTCGGCCTCGGGGGCCCGACCAGCGAGGAGGGCGAGCTGGGCGTCCAGGAAGAGGACGCGCCGGTCTCGCACGCGCAGCGGGTCCTCCTCGAACAGCAGGAGGTCGGGCAGGGAGGTCGCGAAGTAGTCGACGCGCGGCACCTCGGCCGCGTACCGGTCGCGGTAGGCGCGCAGCGACGCCGTCAGCTCGTCCGCGGCGTCGTGCCGGCCCGTGCGGCGCAGGGCCAGCACCGTCCAGAAGGTCTGCTCGCCGTGCTCCTGCGTGCTCATCTCGACGAAGTCGCCGCGCTGCGCCGCCGCGGTGGCCCAGGCGTCGGCGGCCGCGGCGGGGTCGCCGTCGGCGGCCAGCGCGTCCCCGAGCAGCAGGTGCAGGTACGCGGTGCTGGCCAGCGGGTGGCGCGCCTCGCCCAGGCTGCGCGGCGGCGCCAGGGCTGCCCGCACGTGGTCGACGGCGTCGCGCGGCCGGGCCTCGGCGAGCGCGTCCAGGGCGCCGTGCGCGTGCGCGCGGTCCCAAGCGAGCAGCGCCTGCCCCTCGCCCCCCTCCCAGGGGTGGAGCCGGCGCCTGCCGAGGACCATCAGGGCCTGGTCCGCCCGGCCCTCCGTGATCATCAGGTGCAGCGCCTCGACCGCGAGGTCGTCGCGGTCGAGCTCGCCACCACCCATCAGCGCGTCCAGGCGGTCGGCCGGGCTCGCGCCCGTCAGGGCGGCGAGCTGGTCCCGCTCGTACAGCAGGCGGGCGTCGCCCGGTGCGACGGCGCACGCGCGGTCGTAGGCTTCGCGCGCGGCGGCCAGGTCGCGTTCGTGGTTGACGGCGGCCAGGCCGATGTTGCGCCAGGCGACGGCGTCGTCCGGGTCGAGGGCCACCGCCTGCCGCCACAGGGTCAGGGCCCGTGCGCGGCGTCCGGCGGCGTACGTCCAGTGACCCAGCAGGGACCGGGCGCGGGCGTCGCCCGGATCGGCGTCGGCCGCCTCCCGGAGCACCGCCGCGTCGGCGAGCCGGCCGGGGAAGCACCAGGTCGCGTCGAGGGTGCGCGCCCGCGCCCGCTCGGCCGCGGCGTCGGCGGGACGCCCGGCGAGCCGCAGCACGTGCGCACGGTGGTAGGCCAGCAGCGGGCGGACGGCGGGCTGCCCCGCCGGCCGGTGGTCCTCCCGGCCCTCGGCCTCGGCCAGGCACGCGAGCGCCGCCTCGTGCTCCCCCACCCCGGCGAGCTCGATCGCCACGTCGAGCAGGATCTGGGCGTCGCCGCTCGCGGCCAGCCCGTCCAGGTGCCGCAGCCAGGCGTCCAGCGGGTCGAGCGCGCGGGCCGCGGCCAGCACCTCCGCCGCGGCGGCGTGCTGCCGCAGCCGCCCGTGGCACACCACGGTCAGCGCGAGCGCCTGCAGGTGCTCCGGCTCGGTGCGGCGGACGTCGGCGAGCCGCGCCAGGGCTTGCTCGTGCCGCCCGGCCCGCGCGTCGAGGCGGGCCATCCGGTAGCCGGCCCCCGCCCGACAGGCCCGCGACCACGCGGCCTGCGCGTAGGCGTCGTAGGCGCCGGGGTCGTCGCCGAGCTCCTCACGTACCAGGCCCAGCAGGTAGATCGCGGTGGTGTCGCGCGGACTGCGGTGCAGTCGGGTCAGCCGCCCGACGGCGCGTTCGAGGTGGTCGCGCGCCTGTTCCGGGTCGCCGGCGGCGTAGGCGCATCGCGCGAGGCCGACCAGGCTGTCCGTCTGCCCCGGGTCGCGGCGCAGCGCCTCGTGCCAGTAGGGCTCGGGCGCGCGGGTGGCGTGCCGGTAGAGCTCCAGGT
>NZ_UWYY01000031.1 GCF_900608595.1 Promicromonospora panici
GGCTGGTGACCGACGGCACGCTCACCACGGGCGACCGCCTGCCCTCCAGCCGCGCGCTGGCGGCCGACCTGGGCGTGGCGCGCGCCGTCGTCGAGCAGGCGTACGACCAGCTCCTGGCCGAGGCCTGGGTCGAGACGCGCCGGGGGGCGGGCACCTTCGTGGCGTCGGGCGAGGAGCTCCCGGTGCAGGCTCCACCGCCGCGGCTCGCGACGCGCGAGCCGCGGTACGTCCGCCTGGACGCCGGCACACCCTGGATCGATCCGCGCCACCTCGCGGGCTGGCGCCGCGCCTGGCGGGAGGTCTCCGCGGCCAGGCCGCCCCGGGGTTATCCCGACCCGCGCGGCATCCCCGAGCTGCGCGAAGCGCTCGCCGAACGGCTCGCCCGCACCCGAGGCCTGACCGTGGGGCCGGACGAGATCCTCGTGACGGCCGGCACCACGGACGGGCTGCGCCAGCTGCTGGGCGCGCTCGGCCCCGGGGGCGTTCTCGTCGAGGACCCCGGTTACCGCGCGGCGGTCGAGACGGTCCGGGCGTCCGGGCGCGCCGTCGTCGACCATCCGGCGCTCGCGCCGGTCACGGACCTGGCCGGGTGCGCCGCCGCCTACGTCACGCCCGCCCACCAGCACCCGCTGGGCCGGGTCATGCCGGCCGCGGACCGGCTGGCCCTGCTGGCTTCCGCCCGTGCAGCGGAGTCCCTGGTCGTCGAGGACGACTACGACTCCGAGTTCCGGTACGACGTCGCCCCCGTGCCCGCCCTCGCGGTCCTCGACCGGTCGCGCGTCGCCTACCTCGGCAGCGCCTCCAAGTCGGTCAGCCCCAGCCTGCGGCTCGGCTGGCTGGTCGCGCCGCGGGAGATCCACGAACGCCTCGTCCGACGCCGCACGGTCACCCACGACACCCCGCCCTGGCCCACCCAGCGGGCGATGCTGACCCTGCTGCGCGACGGCTGGGCCGACAAGGTCGTCCGCACCGCTCGACGGGTCTACGCGGACCGGGCACCGCGGGTCGCGGCCGCCCTGGAACCGCACGCCGAGCTCGCCGGGCCGCTGGCCGGGATGTACTCGACCTGGCTCACCGATCCGGACGCCGCCGCCGCGGCCCGGGACGCCGCCCGAGCCGCGGGGTTCGACCTCCCGCTCCTGGCCGAGTACTGCCGGAGCCCGGGCCTCGCGGGGCTCGTCGTCGGCTTCGGCGGCGTGACCGACGACGAGCTCGACCGCGCGCTGTCGGCGATCGCGGGCGGGCTGGCCGGGTACCGGCGCTAGACCAGCGAGTCCTGCCACGCCGCGTGCAGCCGGGCGTACTGCCCGTCGCCCGCGATCAGGTCGGCGGGTGTGCCGTCCTCGACGATCCGCCCGTGCTCCATGACCAGCACCCGGTCCGCGATCGCCACCGTGGACAGGCGGTGCGCGATGATGATCGCCGTCCGGTCGGAGAGCAGCGTCTGCAGGCCGCGCTGCACGAGCCGCTCGCCGGGCATGTCGAGCGACGACGTCGCCTCGTCCAGCACCAGGACGGCGGGATCGGCGAGGAACGCCCGGGCGAACGACAGCAGCTGCCGCTGCCCGGCGGAGACCCGCCCGCCGCGCTTGTTCACGTCGGTGTCGTACCCGTCGGGCATGTCGAGCACGAACTCGTGCGCGCCCACGGCACGCGCCGCCGCCTCGATCTCGGCCTGGCTCGCTCCGGGCCGCCCGAGGGCGATGTTCTCGCGCACCGACCCGCTGAACAGGTAGGCCTCCTGCGTGACCATGACGACGGCGCGACGCAGGTCCGTCGACGCCAGGTCCCGCACGTCAACCCCGTCCAGGCGCACCGCACCCTCCGACGCGTCGTAGAACCGCGTCACCAGCTTGGCCACCGTCGACTTGCCGGCGCCGGTGGTGCCCACGACCGCCACGGTCTGGCCGGCGGGGATGGTGAGGTCCAGGTCGGGCAGCACCACTGGCCCGTCGCCGTACTGGAACCGCACGTGGTCGAGCCGCAGCTCGCCGCGCGCCCGCCCGCCGTCCGACAGGGGCAGCGGCGTGGGGTTCGCGGGCTCCGTCACGGTCGGCTCCTCCGAGAGCAGGCCCGACACCTTCTCCAGCGCCGCCGTCGCGGACTGGAACGAGTTGTAGAACATGCCCAGCTGCTGCACCGGCTGGAAGAACCGCTTGCAGTACAGCAGGACGGCGGCCAGCACGCCCACCTCGAGCGACCCGTCCAGCACGCGCCACCCGCCGATCGCGAGAGCAGCCACCACGGTCAGGTTGCCGATCAGGATGAGGCCCGGCTGGAACCGGCCGTTGACGCCGAAGATCTGCAGGTTGGCGTCGCGGTAGTCCTCGCCGAGCTTGCGGTAGTCGGCCTCGGTGGTGGGCTCGCGGCGGAACGCCTGCACCGCCCGCATACCGGTCATGGTCTCGACGAACTTGACGATGAGCCGGGCCGACGCCGTCCGCTGTTCCCGGTAGAACCGTTGCGACATGCGCTGGAACCAGCGGGTGAGCAGCCACGCCGGGACGAACGCCACGGTGAGCACCAGCCCGGACTGCCAGTCCACGAAGAACAGGAAGCCGAACGTGAACACCATCAGGAGCAGCGAGGAGACGACGCCCGTCAGGCCGCCGTCGAGCAGCTCGCGCAGGGCCTCCAGGTCGGAGGTCTGCCGGGAGATGATGCGGCCCGACGTGTACGACTCGTGGAACTCCAGCGACAGCCGCTGGGTCTGCCGGAAGACGCGGCGGCGCAGGTCCAGCAGCACCGCCTGGGCGATGCGGGCAGCGGCCCGCACGTAGGCGCCCGCGGCGATACCGCCGAGCAGGGCCGCCGCCAGGTACGCGGCGCCCAGGAGGACCAGCGGCGTCACCGAACCGTCACGCAGCGCCGGGACGGCGTCGTCGATGGTCACGCCGACGAGCAGCGGCCCGGCCACCTGGCCGAGCGTGGACGCCACGACGAGCACGGCGGCCCACGCCAGGGCGCGCTTGTGCGGGCGCAGCAGGTCGCCGAGCAGCTGCATGGACCGGCGTCGGACGCTGCGGGAAGCCTCCTTGCCGAGGCTCGTCACGTCGTCCGCGGCGGCATCGGTGGGCCGACGGCGGTCGGCGGGCTGGGTGGTGGCGGTCATGACAGCGCCTCCTGGCTCTGCGGGTCGGAGCTTCGCGGGTCGCCGCCCCGCGGGTCCGGGCCGAGCGGCTCGGACTCCTCGAGCGGAGGGTCCTGGGCGCCGTCCTGCCCGTACCCGTGCCCGTGCGCCTCGTAGTCCCCCTCCAGGCTCGAGATGATGTACCGGTAGTGGAGGTCGTTCGCGAGCAGCTCCTGGTGCGTCCCGACGGCGGTGATCCGCCCGCCCTGGAGCACGGCCACCCGGTCGGCAAGAGCCACCGTCGACGGCCGGTGCGCGATGATGAGGCTGGTCGTGGCCACGAGCACGTCCCGCAGCCGGGCCGTCACCGCCTCCTCGGTGGTGACGTCGAGCGCGGACAGCGGGTCGTCGAGCACGAGAACCCGCGGCCGGGCGGCGATGGCGCGGGCCAGCGCGAGGCGCTGCCGCTGCCCGCCGGACAGCGACAGACCCTCCTCGCCGATGCGGGTGTCGACGCCGTCGGGCAGGTCGGCGACGAAGTGTGCCTGGGCAACCTCGAGGGCCTCGGTCATCAGAGCCTCGCGCTCGGCCCGGGGCACGTCGTCGGAGACGCCGAGCAGCACGTTGTCCCGCACGGACGCGGAGAACAGCGTGGGGTCCTCGAAGGCGACGGCGACCAGCTCGCGCACCTGGGCGCGCGTCATCTCCCGCACGTCGACGCCGTCCACCTCGACGACACCGTCGGTGACGTCGAAGAGCCGCGGCGGGAGCATCGCGAGGGTCGACTTGCCGGAACCCGTCAGGCCGACCAGCGCCGTGGTGGTGCCGGGCGGCAGCTCGAGGTCCACGCTGTCGAGCACGGGACGCGCGGCGTCGTCGTACCGGAAGGTGACGTCGCGGAAGGCGACGTGCCCGCCCGCGCCACCGGCGCCGGGCTCGGCTGGCTCGGCATGGTCGGCAGGGTCGGTCAGCGGGTTGACCGTGTCCATGACCTCGAAGAACCGGTCGACGGCGGTACGTGCGTTGAGCGTCATCGACAGGGTCATGCCGAGGTCGACCACCGGGCCGTTGATGACGGCGGTGGTGGCGAAGAACGCGACGAGGGCGCCGAGCGTCATGTCGCCCTGGGCCACCAGGTAGGCACCCGCGACCAGCGCCACGCCGTTCGTGACCTCGGGGATGACGCGCAGGGCGGTCGTCAGGCCGGCGTCGGTGGTGGCCTTGCGGATCTCGGTCTCACGCAGCTCGGAGGCCTGGTCGGTGAACTGGTCCAGCGCGTCCGGGCCGCGGCCGAACGCCTTCAGCACGCGGATGCCGTGCACGGACTCCTCGACGGTGGTGGCGAGGTCGCCCGACTGGTCCTGGGACAGCCGCGAGATCTTGCGGTACTTGCGGGAGAACCGGAACGCCAGGATCGTCACCGGCACCGACCCGCACAGGAAGATGATCCCGAGCCAGCCGCCCGTGGCCACGAGCAGGCCGACACCCACCACGATGGTCACGAAGCTGACGACGAGCTGCAGGATCCCGAACACGAGCCAGCGGCGCAGCAGGCCGAGGTCGCCCATGATCCGGCTCAGCAGCTGCCCGCCGGGCCAGCGGTCGTGGAACGCCACCGGGAGGTCCTGCAGGTGCCGGAACAGGGCCATGCGCATCGCGGCCTCGACGCGCGTCCCGGGAAACATGACGAGCGTGCGGCGCAAGAGGATCAGGCCCGCCTCCCCCGCACCGAGCGCTGCGACGAGGACGACGGACCAGATCAGGCCCGACCAGTCGTGCTCGCGCGCGTCGGTCGCGAGAGGGCCGTCGGTGACCCACTGCAGGACACGCGGGATGGCGAGCGCCATGAGGCTGGCGCCGAGCGACGCGGCCAGGCCGCCGAGCAGGCGTGGCAAGGCCGTGCGGACGTAGGGGTAGAGGCGCCGGATCGAGGCGAATGTGCTGCGCTCGGGGGAATGATCAGATCGATTCGAACTGTCGTCGTTGAGAGGCATCGGGTCCATTATCCCGCTGGGTGCAAGTTGTTAGTTTGGGTAAGCACCTAACGGTTCTGTGACCTGCGTCACAGATCGTGCATTCGGTCCCGCGTGCGGGACGGCTACCGGCTCAGCGCACCCGCACCGACAGACAGGTCACGCAGCCCTCGAGCTTCTCGAACTCCGTCACGGGCGTGGTGCGCACCGTGAGCCCTCTCCCGCGGAGCAGCTCCGCGGTGCCGGGCGCGGCGTCCGACAGCAGCACGGTGGTGTCGTCCAGGACGACGACGGCGTTGCCCTCCGCCTCCGGGACCTGCAGGAACTCCTTGAAGAGGGTGGCGTCGTCGACCGTGGGGCCGTACCCGATGATCGTGCCGTCGGGCAACGCGGTGACTGCCGACTTCAGGTGCAGCGCCCGGGTCACGGGCACCTCGACGACCCGCCACCCACGCGGCTCGAGCAGCGCCCGGAGCTGGGCGGAACCCTCGGCGTTCGTGCGCGCCGTGCGGCCGACGTAGACGGTGCGGCCGACCTTCAGGATGTCGCCGCCCTCGAGCGTGCCCGGCTCGATGATCTCGGCGATCTCGTGCGCGACACGCTCGACCACCGGTCGCACGGACGCCACCTCGCCCCGCCGGGACCGGGCGCCGGGACGGGTCAGGACGGCGAGGCCGTCGAAGACCACCACCGTGTCCTCGACGAACACCCCGTCCGGGTGCGCCTCCGCCGCCGGTATCTCGTGCACGTCCCAGCCGTGGTCGCGGAACACGTCCACGTACCGGCGCCACTGCTGGGCGGCCAGGCCGGCGTCGACCGGGACGCGTTCGAGGTGGGTCAGCTCGCCGTCCGCCAGGCTGGGCGACGGCGGGCGGACGAGCAGGGTGCGGTGGGCCGGTTCAGTCGCCATGACGCGACGTTAGCGGACCACGCTACCCGGCCGCCGTGTCCGCGAGCGCCTGCTCGCGCGTCAGGTAGGCCATGCGGGCCTCCTTGGGTCCCTGCGGCGACTCGAACCGTACGACCTCGCCCGCGGTGAAGCCCATCGTCGTCATGCGGCGCACCGCTTTCTCGTTGCGCGTGTCGGGCTCGCCGACGACCCGCCGGGTGCCGGGGCCGGCGAAGAGGAAGGCCCGCATGGCGGGGCCGAGCACCGTCCAGGGGTCGTCCGGCGACCCGTGCCGGGCGGTCGGGCCGCGGCTGCCGAGGAAGAAGTGCAGGCCGAGGTCGCCGGGCCGGACGTCGTAGGCGGTGGCGACGGGGTCATGCTCCGGGTGGTAGGCCTGCACGAGGACGACGGGCTCCCCGTCCCAGCGCACGAGGTAGGCGTGGTGGGTCGGCAGGGACTCGACGAACGTGTACGTGTCGCGTACCTCGTCGCGGGTGTGCTCGCCCATCCCCCAGAAGGCGGCGCGCGGCTGGGTGAACCAGCCGTGCAGGACGTCGGCGTCCGCCTCGGGGTCCAGCATGTGCACGGTGATGACGCCGTCGGGACCGAAGCCGCGGCGCCACACCTCCTCCCCGCGGGCGCCGTTGAGCAGGCGGCCGGTCGTGTCGACGGGGTGCAGGCGGTCCCAGCCGGTGACGACGGCGGTGGTGCGGGCATCGGCCCAGGTGGCGTGCTGGTCGTCGAAGTGCGGGCTGCCGGGCCGACCGTCGGCGCCGAAGGGGACGCCCCACCGGCTGTTGGCGCGGTCGGCGAGGTCCCAGACGTAGCGGGCCACGGACCCGCGGTAGGCGGTCGGGGCGACGCCCGGGGACCCGCCCGTGCAGCGCACGGTCTCGTTGTTCCCCGAGACGGGTGCGGGGCTGAACGCAGCGGGGCCGGCGGCATGCGGGACCGGGACGACGGGGCCCGGGACGGGGTGGAGCGGGTCGGGGACGTGCAGCTCGCCCCAGGTCGGCTCGCCGTGCCCGACGGCGGCGCGCGCCACCTCGGACAGCGCTGCGCTCGCCTCGGCGGCGGCGTCGACGCCCAGCCAGTCTGCCGCGAGGATGTGCGCGAGCCCGGCCCCGACCGCCGTCGGTACGTGGAAGACCCCGGCGAGCACCGGTGCGAGGGCCGGGTCCTGCCCGTGCGGCTCGTGCAGGGGGGCGAACACGGGATGGGCGGCGAGGCGGTGCGCCAGGGTGTCCCGCCAGCGCATGTAGAGGGCGGCGTCGGTGGAGTCGGCGTCGACGTGGGCGCCGGCCGTGACCCAGGCCCGCAGCCGGACGGCGGCGTCGGAGGGGTCGGCTGCGAGGTGCGCGACGAGGCCGGGCGCGCCGAGGTCGCGGGTGTCGCCGTGGATGCGGGCCTGGGTCGCGGGCGACTCCGGGGCGGGCGCCTCCGCGAGCAGCTGCCGGATCCGCTCCGCGCGGTGGGGCGCGTACGACCAGCCCAGCTCGTGTACCTCGCGGCCGGGCCGGACGTCGCGCGGGCCGAGGCCCGGGCGGCCGTCCAGCTCGGCCGGCGGCTGGGTCACGGGCCGCTCGTTCGCGTCGACGGCGACCTGGGTCACCGGCGTCGGCGCGGGAAGGTCGACGTAGCCGTCCGCCGGCTTGGCGGCGGGCAGCGCGCGGTCCGGCACGGCGGACACGACGGCGGGGACCTTGCCCGCGGTCAGGCTGAGGACGGCGCCCGTGCTGTCCGCCGTGAGCACCCGATTGACCGGGTCCACCCACCCGGCGAACGCCGCGGCGACGTCGTGCGCGGTGCGGGCGTGCAGCAGGGCGCGCCAGGAGGCGACGCCGGCGTCGGACAGCTCGCGCGCGGGCCAGTGCAGGCGCCAGCCGCCGGGTCCTGCGCTGTCCGCGCCGTCGGACACGACCTCGACGTGGTGCGCGGCGGCGTTGGTGATGCCCCAGGCCACGGACGATGCCGGGCGCTCCCCCGCGGCGGGCTGGACCGCGTGCCCGAAGTGGAGGATGCCCGGCACCCCCGGGAACGCGAACCCGAGCACGTCGTACGGGTCGGCCGGGTCGGTGCACGCCAGCCGGACCTGCTGGTACGGGCCCGGGAGCTCCAGCGTGCGGTGGGGGTCACCCGCGACCAGTGGGCTGCCCGACTCCGTGAACGACCCGTGCACGGCCCACGCGTTCGAGCCGGAGCTCGCGCCGGAGTCGGCGGCGAACAGGCCCAGCACCTGCTCCAGCGGCACACCAGGCACGTGCAGATGGCGGGCCACGTGCGCTCGCCACAGGATGCTCGGGAACCCGTTGAACAGGACGTGGGTCGCGAGGAACACGCCGACCGGCGTCCACGGCAACCACGGGCGGTGCGGCAGTGCGGCCAGCTCGGGCACGTCCCGCCCGCCGGCGATCAGGCCGGCGCTCACGCCGTCCGCATAGGCCGCCAGCCAGACCTGCTCCGGTGCGGCCAGGGCGGCGTAGATGCGCTGGGCCGTCGCGGCCAGGCGCTCGCGCGCCGCGAACCGGTCCCAGGCGGCACCCGCCTCGCCCGCGAGGTCGGCGTACCGCTCCTCGGCGCGCATCCGGTCCGCCTCGATCTGCAGCCCCCGGTCCTGGGCGGTCACCCAGCCCTGGCCGTAGGCCAGGGCGGTCTCCGAGGCGGCCCGCACGTGCGGGATGCCGAGATCGTCTCGAAACAGGTCGAAGTCCACGTCTGCCATCATCTCTCTGCTCGTCGCCCTGCTTGTCTCCCTGCTTGTCTTCCCACCGGGTTGGAGAGAGTTCCCGCGTAGATCAGCGACTCCGACTGGTTGGTCAGGTCCACCATCTGCAGGGTGTTGCGCAGCTGCAGGCGGTTCAGGCACGAGTGCGCGAAGCGCTCGGCCCGCAGGTCGACGCCGGCCCCGGGCCCGGCGCCCGTGCCCGCTCCGAGGTCGGGGTGCTCGGCGGCGTGCCGGTCGATGGTCTCGGCCACGAGCGCCCAGAACCGGTCCTCGCCTAGCACGCCGTCCTCGGCGAGGATGCCGGACAGGTGCCGCAGCACGCCGTCGAACACGTCGGTGAAGATCGCGAGCGCCTTCTCGTCGTCGTCGACGACGGAGCGGATGCGCTCGACCCGGTCGGGCAGGGGGCGTTCGCCGAGCATGGCGACCTCCTCGCCGATGTCCTTCATGAAGGCGCGGCGCACGACGCCGTCGCGCAGCACGAGGATGAGGTTCTCGCCGTGCGGCATGAACGCCAGGTCGTAGGTCCGCAGGCAGTGCACGAGGGGGTACAGGTAGGCGTCGAGGTAGGCGCGCAGCCACTGTTCGGGCGCGATGCCGGACTCGCGGACCAGCGCGGTTGCGAACGACGCGCCGCCCGCGTCTCGGTGCAGCAGGCTCGCCATGGTCACCAGCCGCTCCCCCGCGCCCAGGCGCGGCACGGGCGACTCGCGCCACAGGGCCGCGAGCATCTTGCGGTGGGGGTTCGGCTGGGGCGTGCGGTGGTAGACGTCGCCCGTGTAGCCGATCGACGCCACCTCTCGCAGGACGCCGAAACCGGTGGCGCGCAGCGTCTCGTCGCCGGCGACGAGGTCGGCGACCCAGTCGTTGATCTGCGGCGTGACCCGCATGTACGCGGGCGAGAGCCCGCGCAGGAACCCCATGTTCTGGATCGCGAGCGCGACCTTGACGTAGTGCCGCTCGGGGCGGGTGCGGTTGAACATGGTGCGGATCGACTGCTGCGGCTGGTACTCGTCCGAGCCCGGGCCGAGCGGCACGAGGTCGCCGCGGGCGACGTCGGCGGCGAAGGTGATGGCGACGCGGTGCTCCCACTGCCACGGGTGCACGGGCAGGTAGAGGTAGTCCGCCGGGTCGTGGCCGCGGGCGGCGAGGCGGTCGGCGAAGGCGGCCCGTTCGGCGTCGGACAGCTCGGCGCCGTAGTGGCCCTGCTCGCATCGGTCGGCGGCCAGGGCGAGGTGGGTGTGCTCGCGGCGGGCGGCGAGCCACAGCATGCGCATGCGCTGCCCGCGCTCGGGGGCGTAGGCGCGGTAGTCGCTCAGCGAGAAGCCGATGCGGCCGTTGTTCGCGATGAAGCTCGGGTGCCCCTCGGACATGGCGGCTTCCACCTGTTGAAAGGACTCGGCCTGCTGGAACGGCTCGGCCTGCTCGAACGGCTCGCCGGCACGCGTGCCGGACGCCGCCCGCATCCCCTCGAGCAGCCCGGCCACCGAGGGCGTGTGCCCGTCGAGCTCGCGCTCCCGCTTCGCGGCCGCGCTCGCCAGGGTGGACGACAGCTCTTCGAGATAGGTCGCCAGCAGGGCGTCCGGCACCCGCAGCAGGGGCTGCAGCTCCGCGATCAGTTCCAGCGCGTCCACGGGCAGGACGATGTCGCCCCGCAGCCCGGCGTCGCCCGTGCGGCGGACGGACGCCGGGTCGATCACCCAGTGCTCGAGAGCGTACCGGCGGGCGGTGAACCGGTAGGTGACGCCGTCGAGGGCGAGGCGATAGCCGTCCGGGGTGTCGTCGGGCTCCGGCTGGAACAGGCGCTCGTGCGCGAGCTCTGCGAGGGCCTTGGCGACCAGGTGGCGGTGGGCGTGCTCCATGTGACCGGCGGTGAGGTGCGAGGCGAGCAGGTCGGAACTCGCCAGGTCGCCCGGCAGGTTGGGGCCGGGCAGCGGTCCGTCGCCGAGGGCGGACGCCGCGAAGTCGGCGCGGGTGGCGACGCTCAGGGCGGCGCGCTTGGCGTGCGCGCCCCCGCCGAGGTCCACCTCCCGCAGCACCCGGAACCCGGCGGCGGCGTTCTTGGCGGCGATCTTCCGATTACGGACGTCGGGCTCGACCACAACGCGGCTCGCGCCGCGCCCCCCACCGGCCGCGCGGCCGTCCCGGGGAGCGATTGTGCCCACAGAGTCGGTGCCCGATGGGCGCAATGGCTCAGTGGGGGCGAAGGGTTCGGCATCGGAGAGGCAGAAGCGCATGACCGCCGTCATGACGGCATCGGTCAGGCCGTGCCGCGGGGTGGCGGGCGGGGCGACGAGCAGGTGCATGCCGAGGTCGCCCGGCCGGGCGTCGTGGACGCCGTCGAGCAGCACGTGGGCCGGGTCATAGGTCTCGGTCATGAAGAGCGGCTCGCCGTCGAGGCGGCCGAGCCAGGCGTCCTCGTGCGGGCCGGCCTGGACGGAGGCCAGGTACTCGCGCACCTCGTCGACGGTCAGCCCGCCCATCTGCCAGTAGGACGCCGAAGGGTGGGCGAGCCAGCCCTGGACCAGCTCGGCGTCGCGCGCCGGCACCACGGGTTCGAGCGTGATCTCGCCGAGGCGGGTGGTCGTGGCGAAGACGTGCGGGCTCGTCGTGGTTGACGGGGCTGTCGGAGCGCTCACCGGGCGGCCTCCATCTTGTTGTCCTGCGGGCTGGTCGCGACAGGCTCGACCCGTGACTCAGGCTCGATCTGCGACTCCGGCTCGACCCGCGACGAGCCCGGCAGGCCGAACTGCTGGAAGGCGATCCGGCGCTCGACCGGGTACGGCTCGCGGCCCGTGACGCCAGCGAGGATCACGGAGTTGCGCCAGGCCCCGAACCCGAGGTCGGGGGCGGTCACGCCGTGGGTGTGCTCCTCGCCGCCCGCCACGTGGATGCGGCGGTCGGCGTCGACGGCGTAGTCGCGGGTGACCGCGTACCGGCCGCGCCCGTCGAGGTTGACCAGGCCCGGGGCCAGGAAGCCGGGCACCGCACCGGCGTAGCCCGTGGCCGCGACGACCGCGCGGGTGCGGTGCTCCGCCGTCGTGCCGAGCTGGGCGTGCCGCAGGGTCAGGACGTACTCGCCGGCCCCGCCCGCGCCGGCGGCGTCGTACCGGGAGGCGATCACCTCGGTGTCGCTGAGCAGGGTGGTCGGCACCTCGGCGCCCAGGGCGGACTTGCGGTACAGGGTGTCGTAGATGTCGTCGATCAGGTCGCCGCTGATGCCCTTGTAGAGGTTGCGCTGCTCGCGACCCAGGACGTCGCGCTGCTCGATCGGCAGGGACACGTAGTGGTCGGTGTACTCGGGCGACGTCATCTCGAGCGTCAGCTTCGTGTACTCCATGGGGAAGAACCGCGGCGAGCGGGTCACCCAGGTCAGCTGGTGCTCCCCCGGCCCGGTGCCGCAGCCGTCCAGCAGGTCGCGGTAGACCTCGGCGGCCGACTGCCCGCTGCCCACCACGGTCACCGAGCCGGACGCCGCCAGCTCCGCACGGTTGGGCAGGTACTCGCTGGTGTGCACCACGGGACCCGCGCCGCCGAGCTCGTTCAGGGCTGCCGGCAGGCGCGGCTGGGTGCCGGTGCCGAGCACCAGGTGCTTGGCACAGTATTTTTCGACGCCCTGGGACGTCTCCGCCGTCACCTCGAACAGGTAGCCGCCGTCCCCGCCCGTCGACGTCACCGCCGGGTCCGGGACGCGGACGACGCCCGTCACCCGCCGCCCCCACCGCAGCGTCGGGAGCTGCTCGGCCACCCACCGGCAGTACTGGTCGTACTCGGCACGCAGCGGGTAGAACGACTCGCGGATGTAGAACTGGTACAGCCGCCCGGTCGCCTTGAGCCACGCCAGGAACGAGTACCGCGAGGTCGGGTCGGCCATCGTCACCAGGTCCGCCAGGAACGGGACCTGCAGGGTGGTCCCCTCGATCAGCATCCCCGCGTGCCAGGAGAAGCCGTCGCGCTGGTCCAGGAACACGGCGTCGACGTCGTCGAGGGGGTCGGCGAGGGCCGCCAGGCCCAGGCCGAACGGGCCCACCCCGATGCCGAGGAGGTCGTAGGTCTTCATCGCGTCTCTCCTTCGGTGCGGGCCAGCCGCGGGTGCACGTCGCGGCACGGCGGCCCGTCGGTGTCCGCGAGCGCCTCCCCCGCGAGCAGGCCGTGCGCGGCGGACCGGACCAGCTCGAGCACGCCGCGGATGTCGGCGAGCGTGGCGTCCGGGTTGAGCAAGGTGAGCTTGAGGCAGGGGCGGCCGTCGACGACGGTCTTGGCGACCAGGGCGCGGCCGGAGTCGAACAGGACGCGCCGCACCTGCGGGACGAGGGCGTCGGAGTGCTCGTCGTCGAGCCCTTCGGGCTGGTAGCGGAACAGCACGGTGGACAGGTCGGTGGTCCCGACGAGGCGGAAGTCGCGGTCGGTGGCGAGGTCCTGGTGGACGGCGGCGGCCAGGTCGCAGACGGCGTCGACCATGGCGCCGATGCCGTCCGGGCCGAGTGCGCGCAGGGTGACCCAGAGCTTGAGGGCGTCGAACCGGCGGGTGGTCTGCAGCGACTTGTCCACCTGGTTGGGCTCGGCGTTCTCCTCGGGGTTGAGGTAGTCGGCGTGCCAGGCCACGGGCGCGAGGTCCGCGCGCTCCCGCACGATCAGCGCGCTGGACGACACGGGCTGGAAGAACGACTTGTGGAAGTCGACGGTGACGCTGCGGGCGCGCTCGATGCCGGCCAGGAGGTGGCGGCGCGTGGGGCTGACCAGCAGCCCGCAGCCGTAGGCGGCGTCGACGTGCAGCCAGGTCCCGACGGCGTCGCACAGGTCGGCGATGGGGCCGAGCGGGTCGATGCAGCCGCGGTCGGTGGTGCCCGCGGTGGCGACGACGGCGATCACGGTGTCGCCGGTGCGCTCGATGTCGACGAGCGTCTCGGCCAGGGCGTCGAGGCTCATCCGGCCGTCGGCGTCGGTGCCGACGGCGACCACGGCGTCGTCGGGCAGGCCGAGCAGGAGCGCGGACTTGGCGATGCTGAAGTGGCTCACGGCCGTGGCGAGGATCCGCATGGACTCCAGGCGGGTGCCCGCGCGCCGCGCCTTCTCGCGGGCGAGGAACAGGGCCTGGAAGTTGGACTGGGTGCCGCCCGAGGTGAAGACGCCGTCCGCGCCGTCCGCGCCGTCGACCGGGAACCCGATGCGGCCCGCCGTCCACTCCACCAGGCGGCGCTCCATGAGCGTGGCGACCGTGGACTGGTCGTAGGTGTCGACCGAGGTGTTGATGGCGGCCAGCATGGTCTCGGCGCCCACCGCGGGCAGCGCGACCGGACAGTTCAGGTGCGCCGTATAGGTGGGCTCGTGGAACCAGATCGCGTGCTTCGCGTACAGGTCCCCCGCCTCGCGCAGCGCCTGCCGGGTGCCCGACGGCGGTCCGTCGAGGTCCACCGCGTCCACCAGGCCCTGCAGCTCGGAACGGCTGGCGCCCGAGAACGGCTGCGTGACGGACGAGAGCCGGGCCGCTACGTCGTCGGCGACCTCCCGGACCGTATCCGCATAGGTGCTCGCGGTTGCCTCGCGCAACAGCGCGGTCGTGTCGTGGCTCGCTCCCGGGGCGGGTGCGGTGTTCACTGGCTGCGTCACTGCGGGCAGGCGTGAGGGCATGCGGAAGGCTCCTCGAAGAGGGATGCGGGAAGGGGCAAGTACGCCGCCCCGGACCGGACGATCCGGCACGACTTAGGTTTGCCTGACCTAACTTAATCGCTCGTTGATCCGCGTCAAGCCATGGCGGTGACCCGGAACGTGGCAAGGGTCACTCCCGGGCCGCTCGCCCGGACGGCGTCCGGGCTACCGAGGCGTCAGCCGCCCAGCGTGGTCACGGCGGAGTAGACGCCCAGCCCCATGATGGCGACGGCGCTCACGGTGAGTGCGGCACGGATGAAGCGCCCGCCGCGCAGCTCCGGTTCGATGCGGCGGCGCAGGTAGAGCGCGGACACGGCGACGGCGGCCAGGAAGATGCCGCCGGCGATACCGCCGATCATGATCATCACGAGAGGCGAGCTGATCCAGAGGAAGGTCAGCAGCCACACGCTCGGCAGGGCCGCGATGAAGACCTGCATCCACCGGTTGCGCGAGCGGCTGTCGGCCCAGTCGAACACGCCGACGATGGACAGGGCGTTGGCCCACGAGCGCGACCACGACGGGATCGCCGCCCAGATCGTCGACCCGAGCGCCGCCAGAGCGCCGATCAGGAAGACGACCCGGCCGGCCTCGCCGAAGACCCCGGCGAAGGTCTCGGACAGCGTCAGGATCATCTCGTTGCCCTCGGGGATCAGCCCCTGGGGATGCAGGACCGCGGCACCCAGGACGAAGAACGCCGCGGTCGAGACGGTGTAGATGACCCAGGACACGATCGCGTCCTTCTGCATGACGGCGATCCAGCCGCGAGCACGCCGCCGGTAGGCGTCGGAGCCGTCGTTCGGCCCCGACCACCGGGCATACCCCTTCTCGAGGCACCAGTAGGTGTAGGCGGTGATCTCCTCGGACGCGACGCCGGTCAGGCCGAACATCGTCAGAGCGATCCCGAGCGCCCCGAGTGGAAGCTGCAGGCTGAGACCGGACCCCAGGTCGGCCGCGGAGTACGCGAACTCGCTGAACGGCAGCGCGATCACCACGAGGACCGTGACGGCCACGAACGCCATCGTCAGGAAGGTGGCGACGTTCTCGATCAGCCCGTACCGGTTCGCGATCAGGGTGGCGATCGCGACAACCGTCACGACGACGGCCCAGATCGTCATCGCGGCGGGCGAGAGCGGCCCGAGACCGAGGGGCAGGAGGATCGACAGGGCCGCGGCCATGCCACCGATCAGGCCTCCCGTCTGGATCAGCTTGCTGATCGCCATCAGCACCCACATCAGGAAGACCCAGCTGAGCCGCCCCACGCGCGGCGGGACGCGGTTGTAGCCCTCCATGGCCCCCTCGCCCGTGACGATGGCGTAGCGCGCCATCTCCACCTGGACGGCCACCTTGACGATGGTCGAGACGAACACCAGCCAGAGCAGCACGAAGCCCGCCTGCGCGCCGAGCGACGTCGCGGTGATGAGCTCCCCCGCGCCGACGACGGACGCGGAGACGATCAGGCCGGGGCCGAAGAACCTCGAGGAGGCGCGCCAGCCGACGGGCGGCTCCTTCACCGCCGTGGCGTCAAGGACGTACGGGTCACCACTGACGAAGCGGCCCGCCGGCACGTTCTGGACATCGGGCGGGGGTGTGGGTGCGGTCAACGTTGACTCCCTGGTCTCGACGGGGCGCTCCGGCGCCGATGGCGCCAAGCACACTACCCCGCAGGCGCACCCGTGTGCCGGACGCCGGACCGGCTCGACGCCACCCCGGTGACCAGGGCGTCGCCCAGCTCCGAGCGCAGGTACAGCACCGAACGCCCGTGGCGTGCGCTGGCGAGCAGACCCGCGTCGCGCAGGGCGCGCAGGTGCTGGTTGACCGCGGACGTCGTCACCCCGAGCCGGCCCGCCAACTCGGTCGACGACGCGGGCGTCGCCAGCACCGTGAGCAGGCCGGCGCGCGTCGCGCCCACCAGACCTGCGAGCGCCTTCGGCGACCGCTCCGGCTCGGTCTCCCAGAGCGTGCCCACGCCGCGTGCGCCGTACATGATCACGGGCGGCTCGTCGGGCGAGATCGGGGTCGTCGCTCCCCGGCTGAAGAGCGTCGGCACGAGGGTGAGCCCTTCGCCGGTGGTGGCCCGCCGGAACCGGGCGTCGCTGCCCAGTCGCACCCGCACGACGCCGTCGACGAGCCGGACGCGTTCGCTGAGGTCGGCGAACATCGACGCCATCCCGTAGGCGGACATGACCTGCCCGCGGTGGACGACGTCGGCCTGCAGGACGGCCCGCATGCGCGGCCACCAGGGCTCGAAACAGGTGTTCCAGTACTCCCTCAGCGCCGTGGCGATGCGTGCGCGTACGGTCCCGAGGTCGCCGCGCAGGGCCGCGGGCAGGTCGCCGGGGTGGACAGCGCGCAGGTCATCGGCCAGGCGGGGCACGGGCACGCTCTCGATGGCGGCCAGCTCGTCCGCAATCCGGGTGAGCGGGCTGTACGGCCGGGGTGTGAGGTAGTCGGGCGTCCAGAGCACGTCGTTGGTCAGGGCCCGAAGCACCGGCAGGTCCAGGGCCGCGCGTGCACCCTCGGTGCGTTGCAGCCAGGGCAGGTGGACCGGGTACCGGCCGGGGTCGCGGAACGTGCGCAGGGACAGCGTGAGCTCGGTGAGCGGCGATACCGCGAACCGCACGTCGGCGACGTCCATCCCGGCCAGCTCGTACTGGATCAGCCCGCCGCGGGTCTGTCCGCCGACGGTCCGTGCGCCTCCGGTCCGTGCGGGTTCCATGAAGCTGGAGGCTACATCAATTGCTCCGGGCATCCGCCGCGACGGAGAAAGGGGCGTGCAGCAGACCTTCTTCCCCCGCGACCGCGTCGCGCGTTCCCTGACCCTCAGCACCATGGCGTTCGCACTGTCCAGCGGTGTGTTCTACACCGTGAGCGCGCTCTACTTCACGCGTGTCATCGGGCTCAGCGCCACGACCGTCGGCGTCGGGCTGGGCATCGCCGGCGGCGTGGGCGTCCTGGCGGCGTACGCCGCGGGACGGCTGTCCGACCGGGTCGGCGCCCATCACGTCCAGGCCTGGGCCACGGGCCTGAACGGGGCGGCGATGCTCGCGTACACCCTCGCTCCCGACGCCGTCGTGTTCACCCTCGTCGCGTGCCTCGCGGTGGGTATGCGCTCCGCGAGCGCCTCGTCCAAGCAGGCGATGCTCGCCCGGTGGTACACCGGGCCCGAGCGGGTCGAGGTCCGGGCGCGCATGCGTGTGGTCACCAACGTCTTCATCGGCCTCGGCACCGTGGCCGCAGCGGCCGCTCTCCTGGTTGGCACGCCCGCCGCCTACCAGACCGCGATGCTCGCCGTCGGCGTCCTGCTCCTGCTCGCTACCGTGCCGCTCGCGCGGCTCGGCTGCCGGGTGCCCGAGCTCGCCGCCCGGATGACCGAGGACTCCGCCGGCGAGCGGGCCTCGGACGCGCCGCGCGGGCCGTCGCCCCTGCGGGACCGGACGTACGTCGCGAGCGTGGCGTGCAACGCCGTCATCGCCATGCACTTCGGCCTGCAGACGGTCGGCGTCCCGCTCTGGGTCGCCACCACCGAGGCGCCGACGGCGATGGTCGCGGTGCTGCTGGTCCTGAACACCGTCGTGGTGGCCTCGCTCCAGGTGCGCGCGTCACGCGGCACGCACGACGTGCGCCGGGCGGGGATCACCGTGCGGCGCGCGTCGTGGCTGCTCGCGCTTGCGTGCGTGCTGTACGCGCTGGCCGGGTACGGCAACCTCGCCGCCGCCTGCGCCCTGCTCGTGGTGGCCGCCCTCGCCCACTCCGTCGGCGAGATCCTCGGCGAGGCGGGCGGCTGGGGCATGGCCTTCGAGCTCGCCGACCCCCGCCACGCCGGCGCGTACCAGGGCCTCAGCCAGACCGGCTACGCCCTGGCGTCGATGGTCGCCCCCGCGCTCGTGACCGTCACGGCCATCGAGCATGGGACCCCGGGCTGGCTCGGTCTGGCCGCCCTGTTCGTCGCGGCCGGGACCGGTGCAGCTGTGGTGGCCCGCAGGCACCGCCCTCGGACCGAACCCGAACCCCAGGCCGGTGCCGGGGCGGCGTCCGCTGCTCGCTCGTCGGGTGTGCGACCGGCGTATCACCCCCACAGGTAGAGCGCCACTCCCGCCGTGGTAGTCAAGGCTCCCTGCACGCCCGATCGCGCGGTGCGCCCCGCTGAAGGCATGGACGTCCCCCTGCGGGAACGCCTCCTGCCCGCCCGAGGCGAACCCCTGGTGCACAGCCTTGCCCGAGAACGACAACCGCGAGAACAGCGAGTAGACCACCAGCTTCCCGGCCAGCTCCGACGGCCCGAAGGAGGTCGCGCACGATCACCTTGAGGGCAATCGGGTCGATTCGCATAACGACCCCTTTCGCATGGAGGCGAAGCCTGCCGAGAGAAGCGCGTACGCGGCGATCCGGTGGAGCTGTGACTCCGCCATTCCGACTCCTGCGCCGGCTTCTGGCAGCGCGACATCGAGAATTGAGAAGTCGACGGACATCAGGAAGCCGGCGCCGAGGAGGACGAACAGGACCAGGCGCTGGCGGCTCGTGGAGACGGCGGGCGCGGCGGAAGTAACAGTCATGGTCGGGTCAGGTCGTCGGAGTGGCCGGCTTCGATGCGAGCCCACTGCGCGATGGGGCGTCCGTCGATCTGAAATTCCCCAGGTCGCTCGTCCGAGTACCAGGGCTGTGGCCAGCCGTCGGGCGAGTCCTCCCACGCCTCCTGCCGTCCGTAGACGGTCATGTCCAGCAGCCCATGGGTGGGGGCCATGATCTCCACGCCGCGACCGCCGGTGTAGTAGGTCTCGAACACCCGGTCACCGTCGCGGACGTAGCAGACGAGGTGGTGGACCTGCCAGTTCCGACCCTCCAGGAGCTGTGGCGCCGTCTTCTCGGCCGAATACCACGGCATCTCCAGGCCGAGGAAGTCCCGGTAACGGACGCTCTGCTCGTACGGGCCCTTGCAGAGAACGGCATACGTCGCGTCGCGCGAGTGGATGTAGGACAGCTCGCGGACCTGGCTGTTGAAGAACGTGCAGCCCGGACACTGCTCTGCCGCGGGTCGGCCCGGCCACCAGGCGTGGAAGTACGCGATGAGCTGCCTACGACCTTTGAAGACGTCGAGGATCGTGACTGGCCCGTCCGGACCGATCACCTCGATGCCGGCGTCGATCTCCACCATCGGCAGCCGCCTGCGTGCCGCCGCGATCGCGTCTCCCTCATGAGTGTGTGCCTTCTCCCTGGCCAGCAGGGCATCCCTCGCCTCCTGCCAGGTCTTTCTGTCCACCACAGGGGGCAGGGCGGGGCTCGGTGCTCGGTCGTTCATGATCGTCTCCTTGCATCATTGGTGTGCGACGAACGTGCGTGGGTCATGGCTTGAGGAAACTGGTTGCCACGGCCGCCACTACGGCGAGGACGGCGATGACGAGGCCGGTGACGGCTACGGCCGCGACGGCGCTGGCGCCGATGGCCAGGCCACCTGCGATCGAACCGAGCGCGATGCCGAGGTTGGCCACGGACGCCGGCAGAGACTGCGCCAGCTGGCCGCCCGGTCCGGCCAGCTCAACCACGCGGTACTGCAGCGACGGTGCTGAGCCCATCCCGAACAGACCCAGGGCGAACAGGGCCAGTGCGGCGAGGAAGGCGAACTCGCCGAAGACATAGAGCGCGGCCAGGGACACCGCGACTCCGCTCGCACCGAGGATGAGCGTGCGCGCGGCGCCGGCGTCGGCCAGCCGGCCGCCACCAAAGCTGCCCACGGCCGTGGCGATACCGAAGGCCATCAGATACACGCTGATCAGGCCGCCGGCGACCCCGGTAACGTCCTGCAAGAACGGAACCATGTACGTGTTGAACGCTGCGGCCCCGGCGAAGATCAGCCCGCCCAGGCCGAGGACGGCGAGCACCCGCGGGGCGAACGCGTGCCGCGCCTGCTGCCAGACTCTCTCGCTGGTACCGCGTACCGAGGAAACCACGCCCAGCGTGGCCACCAGGGCGATAACGGCGAGCACGATGACGGCAGTGAACGAGCCGCGCCAACCCAGCTCCTGACCGGCCAGCGTGCCGAGCGGAACGCCCACGGCCGAGGAGACCGCGAAGCCGGAGATGACAACCGACATGGCCCGGCCGGTGCGCTCGGCGGGAACCAGAGACACCGCGACGGCGATCCCGGCCGCGATGAACAGCCCCTGCGCCGCTCCAGCCACCGCGCGTGCGGCGAGGAACAGGCCGTAATCAGCGGTCAGCACCAGGACGAGGTTCGCGGCGACGGTCAGTCCGAGCGCGCCGATCAGGATGATCCGCTTGTTCCACCTCATCGTCAGGGCGGTCAGGATCGGGCCACCCAGCGCCATGCCCAGCGCCTGGGCGGTCAGCAGCGCACCCGCGGCCGAGATCGACACCCGGAGGTCGGCGGCGATCAGGTCGAGCATGCCGATCACGAGCATCTCGGAACAGCCGAGCACGAACGTAGCCATGAACAGCGTGGCCAGAGCGATGTTCACCTTGGCCGATGTGCTCGACCCGGTCGCGTTCTCCGCTTTCACCGTCCTCAACGACATCTGTTACCTCTCAACCCGCGGCCGCGCCGGCTACGACCGGCTCCGGTGCATCCGTGTCCGACTCACTCGCCCCTCGCGGGCGCAGCCCGACCCAGATGAGGCCGACGCTCACGAGCGTCACAATCACGTTCACCGTGAGCGCAAGGTGGATCCCGGCGAGCTCGCCGCCGCGCAGGGTCGCGATCGCGCTCAGGATCGGGATGCCTACCGTCACGGCCACCTGCTGCGTCATCGACGTCAGCCCCGTGGCCAGGCCCTGTTCCTCGTCGGGCAGCCCTGAGGTTCCGGTCACCGTGTACGCGACGATGGCGGCGACGTGCCCGAAGAACCCGACGAACAGCGCGGCGACCAGGACGACCACCCAGAACCGATCGGTGCCGGTGAACACCAGCGGGATGGTCGCCAAGCCCTGGACGAGCAGCGCCGTGGTCAGGACCTTGCGGGTGCCGAAGGTCCCGATGGCCCGCCCCGCGATGACGCCGGCGGCCACGGCCGCCAGGCCTGGGATACCGAAGATCAGGCCGGTGGCCAGCGGGGAGAAGCCCAGGGTCCGCTGGACGTAGAGCGTCATCAAGAAGATCATGCCGGTGGTCATGGTGAAGATGATCAAGCCGGCATAGTTGCCCCACTTCACATTGGGACGCTCGAGAATGCGCAGCGGGACGAGCGGCGCCGCCACTCGCAGCTCGATGAACCAGAACGCCGCGAGCAGCACCACGCCGACGACGCCCGCGATCAGGCTGCGCTCGATGATCCCGTAGATGAGGGCCAGCAGGCCGCCGCTCACGGTCACCGCGCCCGGCAGGTCCAGCTTGCGACGGTCCTTGACTTCGCTCACGCGGATCACGAACGGCGTGGCCACCAGGATGAGCACGGCGACCGGGACGTTGATGAAGAACGCGGCCCGCCAGCTCAGCAGGCTGACGAGTGTGCCACCGACCAGAGCGCCGACGGTAAAGCCGGCCGACAGCAGCGCGCCGTTGAAGCCGAGGACGCGGTCGCGCAGCGCGCCTTCCGGGAACGTGGTGGTGAGCAGGGACAGTGACGCCGGGATCGCCATCGCGGTGGCCAGGCCCTGTAGCGCGCGGGCGGTCAGGAGCACCTCGGGCGTTGAAGCGAAGCCCCCGAGCAGCGAGCCCGCAGCCAGCAGCACCATGCTCGACAGGAACAGCCTGCGGCGCCCGAACAGGTCCGCCAGCCGACCGAAGAACAGGGTGAACCCGGCAGCGGGTAGCGCGTACGCCGCGGTGATCCAGGGGAATCCGGCGACGTCCATGCCGACGCCGGCACCGGTCTCGGGCAGTGCGACATTCAGGATCGAGAAGTCGACGGACATCGTGAAGCCAGCGCCGAGGAGAACGAGCAATATCAGCCGCTGCCTGCCGGTCAAGCGCGGCGCGGAAATGGTGTCGGCCATCAAAGGGGGACCTTTCTCGGGAAGTCGTTCGAGGACAGGGCTGACCGTCCGGCCGAGTGCGTTGCGAACTCAATCCGCGGTAGCGATCGATCGGTCAGGGCATTGCTTGGTTGGTTTAGGGGCGCGGTTGGTTCAGGGGCGCGAATCCCGTTCCACCGCTTCGACGATGTGCCGGATCGTGGCCAGGCGACGATCCCAGTCGGCGGCGAGCCGGTCCATCCAGCGGGCGGTTGCGTTCAGCACTGCCGGCATCACGACGTACAACAACTCGCGTCTGACACGGGTGCTCGAGACCAGTCCGCCGTCTTCGAGGATCGCGAGGTGCTTGACGACGGCTTGCCGCGAGATCGGCAGCCGTTCGGCGAGCGTTGTGGCGGTGGCCTCGCGTTCGGCGGCGAGCAGGTCGAGCACCTGGCGCCGCGTCGGATCGGCCAGTGCGGCGAGGACGCGGTCGACCCCCTCGCTGCCACCGCGCTGGGAGTTCATCACTCGGACGATTGCTCGGCGCGAGCCTTGAGCGCGTCGAGCTCCTGGGTCCATCCGCCGATGTTGTCTTTCACCGCCTTGCCACGCAGTTCCTCGGTCGCGGCGATCGTCGCGAATCCGCTTTCGACGACATACAGGCGGGTCTGGTCGCCCTCTATAGCGAGGGTGAACTCCACGAGGGTGGAGTTGTCGTCGCGCAGCTCTTCTCCGGGGAAGGCGCTGGCCCAGCGGTAGGCGAGGTAGGTCGGCGGCTGGACCTTCTCGACGCGCACCGGGAAGTCGCCGTACTCGGGGTTCTTGGCGATCATCGACTCCCCCTCCTTGGCGACCGTGCCGGCCAGGCTGGCTTTGTCGGCCACCCAGAACGCCGGCTGGGCCAAGGGTCCAGACCAGCTCGAGCGGCGCGGTGATCAGGGTGTCGCGTTCGATTCGGTCGTTGCTCATCGGAGCTCCCAATGTCCTGTGTTGATCGTTTGACGCAACCCGATGGTTGCACGTATCCGAGCCGAGCGCAACCTTTGGTTGCACGATAAGGATCAGGAGCCAGCTTCTCGGTGTGCCGATCGGGCAACGACCGCTCACCGCGAAATACCGGGGTCAGAGCTCAAGCCGGCACCGCCTACGATTCGGTGAGTGGGCCTGCGGAGGGCGCCATGGCCATGCTCTTGATGAACAGCGTCCGCAGAAAATCATCGATCGGCCGCATGAACTCATCCGGCGAGAGGTCCGCAGCCGTTACGTGGTCCGGATACGGGTCATGGAGTAAACCAGCACCGCCGCGCAGACCGCTGCCGCGAGCGCGACGGCCAACGCGGTCGCGCCCGCGTTGCCGTCTACCCCTGCGATCGAGCCCATGACAGCCACGCCCACCGTGGCGGCCATCATCCGGGTCGCGTTGAAGAAGCCTCCCGCAGCACCGGCCGTGCCTGCCGGGGCGGCCCCGGTCACGAGGGCGACGAGGGCGGGGATCGCGAAGGTGACACCGACGCCGAGGCAGGCCGACGTGACGAGCACGAGCACCAGGAGGGTGCCGGTCGCGGTCGCCGCAGCGAGGCCCGTCGCGCCTGTCGCCAGGAGCGCCAGGCCGACGAGGATCGGACGGCGTGGCCCGGTTCTGGCGATGATCTTGCCCGTGAGGATCGGTAGGAAGCCGAACGCGGCGGTCATCGGGACGAACGCGAGCCCGGTCTGGAGCGCGTCCAGGTGGAGGGTGCGCTGGAAGTACAGCGGGAGGACGAACAGGGTGCCCGAGAGCGCAAAGTTGACGGCGCCGCCCGCGAGAAGGACAGGGCCGACGTTGCCGGCGCGGAGCACGGCGGGGTTGAGGACGGGAGATTTGCTGCGCCGCTCCAGGCGAGCGAAGAGGGTGGTGGCGAGTGCCGTGGCGGCGGCTGAGACGGCGGCGTGGCCGGTCGCTCCAGATCCGAGTGCTATGAGTGCGTCGATGCCCAGGCCCAGTGCGGCGCAGGCGGACAGCTGGGAAGCCCAGTCGATCGGGCGGTCAGTGCGGGAGCCGTGCAGGGCCGGGGAAGCCGTGAGCGCGAGGGCTGCGGCGGCGAGGGGGACATTGATCCAGAAGATCCCCTTCCAGCCCGCGAGGGCGACGACGGCACCGCCGACGAGGGGCCCGGCGGCCATCGCACCGCCGCTGATCGCCGCCCATGCCCCGATGGCTCCGGCGCGGCGGCGCGGGTCGGTATAGAGCTGGGTGATCAGGGACATGGAGGCAGGCATGCAGGCGGCGGCCGCGAGGCCCATGAGCGCCCGGACCCCGGTGAGAGCGGCCAGGTTCGGGGCGAGTGCCCCGACCAGGGAGAGCAGGCCGAACGCGACCACGCCTGCGCGGAAGACCCGGTGGGCGCCGAACCGGTCGACGGTGGCCCCGGCGGTGAGCAGGAACGCCCCGAGCACGACCGTGTAGGCCGCCACCGTCCATTGCAGGCTCGAGGTGCTGGCGCCGAGCGTGTCGGTGAGGTCGGCTTCGGCCGCGGCCATGATGGTGCTGTCCAGGATGGTGAGGCCGTAGCCGATCGAGATGCCGAGCAGGATGAGCGGGCGGGTCTTCGGGGGCGCGAGCGTGGCGGTCATGGGCGCAACCCTCGCCCGCACCGGGCACAGCGCTCCACCGGCCGCCCCGAAGGCCGCGTTCGGAAGATCCGAACGCCGATGTTGGTTGCTGCGCGCATGGAACTACGCCAGCTGCGGGTCTTCGCGGCAGTCGCCGAGCACCGCACCGTGACCGCCGCCGCCGTCGCCCTGGACATGGCCCCGTCCTCGGTGTCCGAGCAGATCCGGGTCCTGGAGGCCTCACTCGGCACAGCTCTGTTCGACCGGAGCCCCAAGGGGATGTGTCCGACCGCGGCCGGGGAGCGGCTGCGCCCCTGGGCCGCGAGCCTCCTCGAAGGCGCCGAGCGGGCCCGGCGCGAGGTGGCCGACACGCAGCCCGAGCTCAGGCTGGGGGCCTTGGAGACCATCGTCGCCACCCACGTCCCCGCGATCCTCGGCAGGCTCGCCGGACGCCGCCCGAGCCTGCGCGTCGAGGTGCGGCCCGAGACTGCCCGGGACCGGCTGCTCGCCCTCGTTGCAGACGGGGACCTCGAGGCGGCCCTGCTGCTCGACACCGGCGGCAGCCTCGGCGACCTCGGCTTCGCCGCACCCGATGCACCGCTGCAGTTCTGCGACGTCGATACCGTCCCGCTCGCCCTGATCGCCGCCCCCGGCCACCGGCTCGCCGGGGCCGCGCGGGTCGTCCGAGCCGACCTGCGCGGCGAGAAGGTCCTCACCAACTCGCCGGCCTGCACGTTCTGGCTCCGCGGGCAGCAGCTCCTCGGCAACGACGTAGAGCGGGTGCAGGTCGGAGGCGTCCACGTCATCAAGGCCTGGGTCGAGCAGGGCATGGGCATCTCGCTCGTGCCCGACTTCGCCGTCGCCGAGGAGCTCGCCTCCGGCAGGCTCACCCGGCTGGCCTTCGCCACCGGCGATCTCAGCCTCCGGCTGGTCTGGCACCCCGACCACGAGGCTGTCCCGGGCCTGAAGGAGCTCCTGTACGCGGCCAGTGCGGCGACCGGTCAGGCCGCGGCGCAGGTATAGCAAGGCCGCCCAGCCGGTCGGTAGATGCCGGGCCGGTCGCCCCGTTCCAAGCGTTGCGGCCAAGACTCTGTTTGCGCCGCAAGGTGGACCGGCCTTAGCCGATGTAGACCTCCGCGACGTTGTCGTCTCCGTCGTAGTTCAGGTCCCAGACGCTCTGCAGGATCTCGCTCTTGGACACCACGACCCCGGGGTGACGCATCAGGAACTGCAGCAGCCCGAATGCCGGTCACACCAGGTGACCGCCTACCGAGGAGTGACCTCATGAAGAAGATCACGCGCAAGGCAGCGGCGGGCACGGCTGCGGTGCTGCTGGCCGGGCTCGGCGTCGGCGGTGCGGCCGTGGCGCAGGCGCAAGTCCAACCAGCCGACCGCTGTGCACCAGAGCGTGGAGCAGTCCGACGGCGACGGCGAGCAGGACCCTGCGACGGAGGCCGCTGAGGAGACGAGGGGGGCGCCGAGGCCAACGACGGGTCCGAGTAACGAACGCCTGTGGGTGGGACTCCTCGCACCAGCGAGGAGCCCCACCTTCTTGTTGCCGCTGGTGATCGGCAGGCAGTCAGGTTGTTCGCAGGTTCGCGCGGCGAGTGTTGACCGCATGACCCCATCAATAGTCACGAGCGCCACGGCGCGGCAGATGCTCAACAAGGTCCCCGAGGTCACCATCTGGTTCTGGGTGATCAAGATCCTGTGCACGACGGTCGGCGAGAGCTTCGCCGACTGGATCAACATGCAGCTGGGAGTAGGGCTGGTCAAAACCGCCATCATCTTCACAGCGATCTTCGTGGTCGTCCTGACCGCTCAGATGCGACTGCGGCGCTATGTCCCGGCGGTGTACTGGCTCACGGTCGTGGTGGTCAGCGTCACCGGCACCCTCTACACCGACATCCTGACCGACCAGTACGGCGTCCCGCTGTGGATCAGCACGACCGTGTTCACCGCACTCCTGATCGCCGTGTTCGCCGTCTGGTACGCACGTGAACGCACCCTGTCCATCCACAGCATCGTGACCGTCCCGCGCGAGGCGTTCTACTGGCTCACGGTCCTGGTCACGTTCGCGCTCGGTACCGCGACCGGCGACTGGACCCTGGAGCTGACCGGATGGGGGCCGGGCCTGTCGGTCCTGCTGCCGCTCGCACTGATCGCGGTGGTCACCGTCCTGTGGCGGTTCGGCGCCGACGCCGTCCTGACGTTCTGGATCGCCTACGTCCTGACCCGGCCCCTGGGCGCCAACATCGGGGACTGGCTGGCCACCCCGGCGGCCGAGCAAGGAGTCGGCCTGGGTACGTTCGGCACCAGCCTGGTGTTCCTCGGCGCGATCCTCGCCACCGTCGTCTTCCTGAGCCTGACCCGGGCGGACGTGATCGAGAAGCGCGAGCCGGTCGAGGCCACGACGATCGTGACGAGCCCTGTCCGGCGGCAGGTGTCGCTCGCGGTCCTGGCGGGAGTCGCCGCCGTGACCGTCCTCCTGCTGCAGTGGACCAACCAGCAGCCGCACACCAGTGCGCTGGAAGAGGCTGCCGCGCCTACCTGCTCGACGTCGACCCAGCTGACCGCCACGCAGGCCAACCAGCAGGCGGCGCAGCACTTCCCGGCCCAGGACCTGGCCGGCTACCGGACCATCACCCAGGACACGCTCGATCTCGTGAACTCGGGTGACCAGCCCGGAGCGGCCGCGCGGGTCGCGGACCTCGAGACCGCGTGGGACAAGGACCAGGACACCCTGTTCGGCGAGGATTGCCAGGCCTGGACCTACCTCGACCACGAGATCGACGCGGTCCTCACCTCGGTCCGGGCCGGCACCCCCGCCCCGGCAGTGCAGGAGCAGCACCTGCAAGCGCTCTTGACCACCCTCGGCTGAGCCCTCGCAGAGTCAGCAGCGCCCGTCGTGGTGGTATCGACCACGACGGGCGCTGCGTCATCCACGCGGCAGAGTCACCATGAACGTGGTGCCCGACGGTGAGGTCTCGGTATCGATGCTGCCGCCCAGCGACCGCACGATCCGCAGCGCGATACCCAGACCCAGCCCCGTGCTCCCGGACCCGGAAACACCGGCGTCGAAGATCCGACCACGCACCCGGGCGTCGATGCCCGGGCCGTCGTCGACCACCGCCAGGACGACCGTGTGGGGCCTGTCGGTGGCCCGCAGGGTCACGGCGGTCCGGGCGTGCGCGACCGCGTTCTGCACCAGCGGCGCCAAGGCGCGCAGGACCAGTGCCCGGGGACAGGCGATGCGGCCGGACGAGCCCGCCGACCCGTCCACGAAGACGAGCTGCCCGGGGACGGACGAGCGGACCTCGCGGGCGATCTCGCTCGCCAGGCAGGTCTCCTGCGCCCCTGCCGCGGGATGGTCGCGTGCGACGTCCAGGAGCGTCGTGATCGCCTCGGACATCCGCCGGGCGGCCAGTGCGATCTGCTCCAGCTCGGCCCGGGCCTGCGGGTCGGTGACCCCGCGTAGCAGCGCGAGGTCCGCCGAGCCCTGGATCGAGGTCAGCGGTGTGCGCAGCTCGTGGGCCAGCTCGGACGTCAGACGCTGCTCCGAACGGATAGCGGTCGCGACCCGGTCCAGCAGCCGGTCCAGCGTCGCGCCGAGCTGGGCGAGCTCGTTGTCCCCGGGCCCCAGGTCGAACCGGTGGGCCAGGTCGTGCTCACTCCACTCGGCCGCCCGCCGCGCCATCTGCGCGACCGGGGCCAGCGCGCGCGACGTCACCCGGTGGGCGATTCCGGCGGTGGCCACCACGACCAGCACACCGATCACCAGGGTGGCGATGAAGGCGTAGGTCTCCGAGCGTTCGTACGGGTCGGTCGCCTGGCTGACCACGACGACGCCATGGACGCCACCGGCCGTAACGAACGGGAGAGCCCGCAACCGTATCCCGTCCCCGACGTCGACGTTGCGCGCGCTGGTGGCCGCACCGAGCTGGTCCGCGGCGTGGCTGGCCTCCTGCTCGATAGTGCCCACAACGGCTAGGCCGGCCTGGTCGTAGACACGCACGCCCGGCTCGATGAGCTCAGGGGGCACCACGAACTCTTCCCGCTCGGTGTCAGCTTCCAGGACGGAGGCCACGGCGTCGGCCCGGTCCTGCAGGACGTGGTCGATGTCCCGGCCCGCCGTATAGGCCAGAAGCATCTGGAGACCCACGGTGATGAGCAGCATCACCACGAGCATGAGGCCCGCCGTCGACAGGACGATCTGCCCTCGGAACGACTTCGGTGCCAGGCGCTTCATCGCAGGCTGAACCCGACTCCGCGGACCGTGTGCAGGTGCAGCGGGGACCCGACATCGGCCAGCTTGGCCCGGATGCGGCGCACGTAGGAATCGACGGTGTTCTCGTTGACCATCGCCCCGTCCGGCCAGGCCGCCGCGACCACCGCGCGGCGCCGCACCACCTCCCCGGGCCGGGACGTGATGGCCGCGAGCATCCGGAACTCCGTGGGGGTCAGTGCGGCCTCGCGTCCCTCGCACGCGATCGCGTGCCGGGCCGGGTCCAGCACCAGGTCGCCGGCCGACGACACCGTGACCAGCCGCCCGCGCCGTGCAAGAGCCTCCACCCGGGCGAGCAGCTCCTTGAGATCGAACGGCTTGGGGAGATAGTCGTCCGCCCCCGCGCTGAAGCCCGCCAGCCGGTCGTGGACCGCGCCCAGCGCCGTCAGGAACAGCACCGGAGCGACCTGGCCCGCCGACCGCAGCGCCAGGCAGACGTCGCGGCCGTCCGCATCGGGCAGCCCGATGTCCAGGACGACCACCGCGATCGTGTCATCGCCGGCGAACAGCGTCACGGCCTCGCGCCCGTCGTGCGCGGTCACCACCTCGTGCCCCGCATGCCGCAGCCCCTCCACCACGATCCGGCGGATCGACGGATCGTCCTCGCAGAGCGCAACCTTGGCCACTCCTGCTCCCTTCCGCTCACCGACCCCGACAGTCCGAGCACCCCACCAGTCTGGACGAGGAAACCTGCAAAGGACCTGACCGCGACTTGTGTCGCCCAGTGTGCTCGCAGGAACCACACCTCGGAACTCAGGCGCACGGGACTGCTGCACCACCTGCCGCACAGCCTCCACACCATCGCGCAGTCGGCGTGGGCGGCTACTGCTTGCGCGCCTCCAACGCTCCGAACGTCCGGCGGGATTCCTTGTTCTTGGCCATGGGTGGTCTTTCCCCACCCGCCAGGTGTCGATCGCACCCACAACCCGCCGGCGACCGCGACACCCGATCGATTCTGTTGCCCGAGACAAGGCCTGTGGGGCACCAGTGGGGTTTCAGGTGGCCCAGCAAGGCCACTCCTGTCCACCACCGTCCACGCAAGGTGAATCATCCACACAGGCAAACCGCCACTCCCGCCGTGGTAGTCGACGTACAACGGGCAGAGCAGTACGTTTCCCCCATGAGCAGTGACAGCGACGCGCCTCCGAGCGAGGGCGGCGAGAAGACCGAGCGGATGGACCGCCTCCGGGCTCTGTTGACCAAGCCCATCAAGATTCCCGAGTCCGCGTCGAGCGACAGCGAGGACGCCGACTACGCCGCACCCGTGGCAGCTGCCGCACCGCCCAAGGGGGCCAAGACTTCGATGACATCCCAGGGAACGACGCCGAAGGGTGCCAAGGCCCCCGTCGAGACCCCACCGGCCGTCAAGGCCGCGGCCGAGGCGCTCGACCGCCTCACCGACGAGGAGAAGGAGGCCGTCGTCGACGGCGCCGCGAAGGGCGGCAAGTCGACCCGGTCGCGCCGCACCTGGGCGGACGCCTACCTCGCCAAGCCCGACAAGCCGCTGACGCCGGAGGAGGTCCGCGCCGAGCTGACGATCGCCCTCAAGGAGCAGGGCACCGAGCTGCGCGAGCTCGTCGCCAAGGAGGCTGCCGCCCAGGAGAAGGCCCGGGCGCGAGCGCTGGAGGAGACGCTCGAGCAGGCAGTCGAACGGGCACGGGAGAAGACGGCGACTGACGTGGCCGCCTCGGTCGAGCAGGCGGCGGCCACGGCCAGTGCGGAGGCGGCGCGGCTGCAGGCGCGGATCGACGAGCTGGCCTCGACCACGGACACGCTGCGCACCGACCTCGATGCGGCGCGGTCCGCGGCGACCGCCGCCCAGACCGCGGCCGACTCCGCGGCGTCCGAAGCCGCGACCGCCCGCGGGACCGCCGACGCCGCCACCAAGAAGGCAGCTACCGCCACCACGTTCGCCTGGGTCGGGATCGCGCTGGCCCTGGTGGCCGCCGTGGTCGCCGTCGTGATGTGACAGGCGCGGCGCAGGCCGGGCCCAGCGGGATCAGCCGTCGCGGGGACCGTCAGCGGGGATCATCGAGGTCGGCACCGGCGCGCAGCACGAAGCGCCGGTGCGCGGGCCGCCGGTAGCGGTGTCCCCCGTAGTAGGTGGGCGACTCCCTGACCGGCGCGTACGTGACCCGGGGGCCGGTGAACAGCTCGTCGAGCAGCCCTGCGAACGCCGCGTCGACCGGCGACCGCGCCGTCTGCGCACCAGGCGCCTGACCTTCCGATGACTCGTACATGTGTTCGAGTCTAGCCGTCGCCCTCACGGGAGTCCACCTCAATGCGCTGGTTCTTGCCGGGCCGCCGCCGTTACCGTCGGCGGATGATCCTCAACCACGACACCACGGGCTCCGGCCCCGCCGTCCTGCTCCTGCACGCCGGCGTCGCCGACTCCCGGATGTGGGAACCCCAGCGGGCGCTGCTCGCCCAGGGCCACCGGGTCATCACGTGCGACATGCGGGGCTACGGCGACACGCCGCTCACCAGTGAGCAGTTCGACAACGCGGGCGACGTCAAGGAGCTGCTCGACTCCCTGCGGGAACGTCCGGTCGCCATCGTCGGGGCGTCGTCAGGCGGCAATGTCGCCCTCCAAGTCGCTTCCGCATGGCCCGGCCTCGTCTCGCACCTCGTGCTGCTGAACTCGGCCTTCGCCCTGCCCGGCACGCGCTCGCTGCAACGGTTCGCCCGTAGGGAGGACGCCCTCCTGGAGGCGGGCGACATCGCCGGTGCCACCGAGCTCAACGTCGCCACCTGGCTCGGGCCCGACGCCGACGACGACGCCCGCGAGCTGCTGCGCACCATGCAGCGCCACGCATTCCAGGTCCAGCTCGGCGCCGGCGAGGACATCCACCAGCTGGCGGGCCCCCCGATCGACCTCGGGGCCATCACCGCCCGCACACTGATCGTCTCGGGCGGCCAGGACCTCGACCACTTCCGTGCGGTGGCGAACCATCTGGCCGGGCGCATCCCTGGCGCCAAGCACACGCAGCTCGGCTGGGCGGGCCACCTGCCCAACCTGGAGCGCCCCGACGAAGTGACGGCGCTCATCGCCGACTTCCTGGCGGAGCCTTCCGCCTGACCTGTCGGCCCGTCCCGCAGGTGCCAGACGCCCACATCACTCGGGTGACCTGTGCGTCTGAACGCGACACGCCGGCGGTGCGATGCAGCGTGTCGGGGTCGCGGCGGAGGCCTGATCCAGCGGGTGCGATCAGGACGCCGTGTACCTTTCTCACCCATGGCGACCGAACACGACCCGAGCGCACTCGACGCCCCGATCCAGCCCGGCGGCGTCCCCCGGCACGCCTCCGCCAAGGAGCGCAAGGGCCGGGGCCTCAAGCCCTTCCTGTCCGATCTCAAGGCCGAGGTCCAGAACCAGCTCTCCCGCGCAGAGAGCCAGGCACGCCCCCGTGATGCCCACGAGCAGACGACCCAGGTGATCTACGCGGCGGGGCAGGCGCCCCAGATCGAGGCCGCCCCGGAGCACCCGCAGCAGCGCCACGGCCATACGGGGCAGCCAGGGCAACCCGCCGAGGACGGCGCAGCGCTCGCCTCCGCAGCTCTGGCAACAGCCGACCACGCCGGCGCCGAGGCCGCGGCGGCCCGCACCGAGGCGGCAGCAGCCCGTGCCGACGCCGAAGCGGCCCGGGCCGATGCCGCGACCGCACGCTCCGAGGCGGCGACCGCCCAGGCGACCGCCACCCGGGCCACGGCACAGCTCCAGGGCGTCCGCGCCGAGATCGAGGCGGCCCACCAGGAGTTCGGGGCCCTCCGTACAGAGTTCGACGCCGCCCGCGAGCGCGCCCGGCAGCACGTCCTGTACGCGTGGATCGGCGCGGGCACGGCCGGCCTGGTCGCGGTGGCGGCCCTGTTCCTCCCCCTCTGACGGAGCGCCCTGCCCGGCACCCGGCCGGCGCTCGGCGATGAGTTTGCACCGTCCACGCCGTCCGACAGGCATGACCGAGACCTTTCTCGATGTACCGGGCGCGCGGCTGTGCGCCGAGACGTTCGGCGACCCGGCGGACCCGGCGCTCCTCCTGATCGGCGGGATCGCCGCCGCGATGGACTGGTGGCACGAGGACTTCTGCCGCACGCTCGCCGACGGTGGCGACAGCGACGGCAGCAGCCACCCCGAAGGCACCGGCCGGTTCGTCATCCGCTACGACCACCGCGACACGGGGCGGTCTCGGACCGACCCACCCGGGGCGCCGTCGTACACCGGGGACGACCTCGCGCTGGACCCGGTGCGGGTGCTCGACGCCCTCGGGATCGAACGGGCGCACCTCGTGGGTGTGTCGATGGGCGGCGGGATCGCGCAGCAGGTGGCGATCGAGCATCCCGGCCGGGTCGCGTCGCTCACGCTGATGTCGACGAGCCCGCTCACGAGGAGCGAAGGCGGCCCACCCCTCCCGGGACCTACCCCAGATATCCAGGCGGGGTTCGCCAGCCCGCCGCCCGACCCCGACCGGGACGACCCGGACGCCGTCGTCCGGTCCCTCGCCGAGGCCGACCGGCTGTACGCGGGCCCGGGCTACGACGAGGCGGACTCGCTCGCGACGGCGCGCCGCGTGGTCGCGCGGTCCATCGACCCGGCTGCGGCGTCGAACCACTTCCTGGTCGAGGGCAGCCCGCTGCGCGGCACGCTCGCCGACGTCACCGTGCCGGCCCTGGTCCTGCACGGCGAGGACGACCCGCTGTTCCCGCCGGAGCACGGCCGGGCGCTGGCCACCGAGATCCGGGGCGCGCGGCTCGTGCTGCTGCCGGGCGTCGGGCATCAGTACCCGCCCCGGAGCGCGTGGGGCGTGGTGGTGCCCGAGATCCTCGCGGTCACTGCGCCGGGCGATGCTCCTCGAACCGCACCGGCAGCTCCCGCGGCACCGACGACCACAGCGTCCCCGTAGCGGACAGCGACTCCGCCGGGACGGTGAGCGTGACACCGCCGAGCCGGCGCAGCGCCTCCCCGACCGCGATCTGCGCGATCACGGTCGCGGGGCGCCGCGCCGGGCATGCGTGCGGGCCGGCGCCCCAGGTGAGGTAGGAGAGGTTCCCGGACTCGAGCCAGATGTCGTCCCCCGAGACGCGCGACTCCGCGCTCGCGCCGAGGATGCCGGGCACCACCGCGTCGCCGGCCCAGATCTTGCGCCCGCCGAGCGTCGTGTCGGCCAGGGCGAAGCGGGGCGCCGCGTTGGGCGCGGGCGGCGCCGAGCCGAGCACCGCCTCCAGGGTGTCCGGCGCGGACAGCAGGCCGCCCGACCGTCCGTCGAACCGGGGGTCGGTCAGCCGCAGACGCAGCGCCTGCGTGATCCACGCGACCTCGAACTCACTGCCCAGCATGAGCGTCGCGGAGACCGCGCTCTGCGCGTCCAGGTCGGTGGGTGCGCTCGGGTGGCGCAGGATCACCGAGGTGAGGTCGTCCGACGGCGCCGCGCGGCGGCTCGCGATCAGCTCCGTGATGAGGCTGCGCTGCGCGTTGAGCGCCTCGCCGCCCGCTGCCCCCTTGGCCTCGAACACCCGCCGCGTGTGGTGCAGCATGGCGCGGGCCTGCTCCGGGTCCAGCCCGAACATCGTGGACATCACGAGCAGCGGCACGGCCCGCGCGTACTCACCCACGAGGTCCGCCTCGCCCTTGGCCAGCAGGCGGTCCAGAGCGAGCCGGCACCACTGCTCGGTGATCGTGGCGAGCTGGTGCTCGTCGACGCTCTCGAAGGCGTCGTCGACGAGGCGGCGCAGGTGGCGGTGCCGCACGCCGTCCACGTAGTAGATCCCGTCGCGCGGAGCGAGGACCCCGCCGACGCCGCTGCCCGGACCGACCGTGCCGTCCTGGAGCAGGCTCCAGTTGCGCGAGTCGCGCGCGAACAGGCCCTCGTTCCGGAGCACCGTGACCAGCTCGCGGTGCCCCAGCACCAGCCAGGCCGGCACGCCGGGCTCGAGGAGCACCGGCGCCACGTTGCCCCACCGGGCACGCAGGCGCTCGTACACCCGCGCGGGCTCAGCGCTGGTGGTGGTCTCGATGAGCGGCGTCAGGTCCTCCAGGTCGATCAGGCGCTCCGACTGAGTGGTCGTCGTGACTGTCATGGCTCCCCGGGTTCTGGGCGCGACACTGCGCGCACCACGTCGTTTAGGCGGAATGTACCGCATGTCCCATGTGGAGCGATGAAACGGGGACTCTTGTCCCAACCTTCCCCTTATGGTTTGCTGTACCGAGAAACCGGTTTCCCGCTTTCACCCAAACCCGCGTGAGTGCTGGATATTGGCCTATAAACCGGTGTTCCGAGGGCGAATATCCAGCACTCACGCGGTTCTCCTGGAGGCAACGATGCCCGCACCTTTCGCCCTGCCCGTTCTGGCCCTGCCCACCCTCGCTCTCTCACCCGCGCTCGTCCTGGCGCCGCTGCTCGGCTCCCCCGGAGCGGCGCCGTGCGGACCTGCCTCCGACGACGTCGTCCGCATCGTGGTGGCCACCGACGGCTCCGGGGACGCGACGACGGCCCAGGAGGCGATCGACCTGGCGCCCACTGACGCCGCCGGCCGGGTCGAGATCGTCTTCGAGCCCGGCCGGTACGCGGGCCGGGTGGTGGTGGACGCCGCCCACGACCGTCTCTCGTTCCTCGGCGCCACGGGCGACCCGGCCGACGTCGTCATCACCGACGACCGTGCTGCCGGCACGCCCAAGCCGGGCGGCGGCACGTGGGGCACCAGTGGCAGCGCGTCGGTCACCGTCCAGGGCGACGACTTCCGCGCCGAGGCCGTGACCTTCGAGAACGCGTTCGACGAGGCCGCACACCCGGAGATCGCCGGCCACCAGGCCGTCGCGATGAAGACCGCCGCCGACCGGGTGGCGTTCGAGAACGTCCGGTTCCTCGGCAACCAGGACACGCTCTACCTGGACTCGCGATCGGCTACTGTCCCAGGCCGCGTGTACGTGCACGACAGCTACGTCGAGGGCGACGTCGACTTCATCTTCGGGCGGGCCACCGCCGTACTGCACGACACCACGATCAACGCGCTGCCCCGCGCCTCCGACCCCAGCGGCTACGTGCTCGCACCGAGCACGTCGGCCGCGTTCTCACGCGGGTTCCTCGTCATCGACAGCCGCATCGAGTCGGCCGCGCCCGACGGCTCCTACTACCTGGGCCGGCCCTGGCACCCGTCCAGCGCGCCGGACAACGACCCGCGCGCCGTCGTCCGCGACACCTGGCTCGGCACGTACCTCAAGGCCGACCCGTGGACGACCATGTCCGGCTACGACTGGGCCGAGGGCAGCAACGCCGAGTACGACAACGCCGGCCCGGGTGCCGTCGTGAACGCCGAAAGGCCCCAGCTGTCCGATGCCGCGGCCGCCGACCACGAGATCGGCGACTACCTCGCGGGCTCCGACGGGTGGGCGCCCCAGGCCGGGAGCTGACACCAGCAGCTATCCTCGGGCCATGCCGCGGACCATCGCCGTCGTCGGGGGTGGCGCCGCCGGCGTCATCCTGTCGGCCCATCTCCTGCGCGCAGCCTCGGCGTCCCGACCCGTGCGGGTGCTGCTCGTCGACCCCGCCGAGACGCCGGGGCGCGGCCTGCCCTATCGCACCACCGACCCCCGGCACACCCTCAATGCGGTGGTCGCCCGGCTCAGCGCCTTCGACGACGATCCCGAGCACCTGCTGCGCTGGTGCGCCGCCGCGGGCGTGCCCGCCGGGCCTGGCGCCTTCCTGCAGCGCGCCGACTTCGGGCGGTACCTGGCCGAGCTGATCCCGTCCGTACCGGTGCCGGACGGGAGCAGCGTGCGGCACGTGCGCGGCACGGTGGTCGACGCCGAGGACGGGCAGGACGGCGCGCACCGGCCGGACGACCTCGGCGTCGTGCTCACGCTCGCCGACGGCACCACGCTGCGCGCCGACTCCGCGGTGCTCGCGCTCGGCACGCCGCCGCCCGTCCGGCTGCCCGAGTACGAGCCGTGGGGCGAGCGCTACGTCGCCGACCCGTGGTCACCCGACCTCGACGCCCGCGCGGCCGGCGCACGCCGGGTGCTGGTCGTGGGCACCGGTCTGACCACGCTCGACGTCGTCGCCCATCTGCACCCGCTGCTGCCCGGCGCGCAGTTCACCGCCGTCTCGCGCGGCGGCGTCCTGCCCACGGCGCACGCGGCCGACCCGCTGCCGCCCGCGATCGAGGTGGAGCTGGACGGCGAAGCCACACTCGCCGGCGCGCTCGACGTCGTCCGCCGCCGTGCGGACGCCGAGCGGACGGCGGGCCGCGACTGGCGCGCGGTGATCGACGCCGTCCGGCCGCAGGTCAACACCGTCTGGGCGCGGCTGACGCCCGAGGAGCGCGCGACGTTCCAGCGCGAGCACGCGCGCTCCTGGGAGAACGTGCGGCACCGCATGTCGCACGCGATGCGCACCCACGTGGACAAGCTGGTCGCCGAAGGAGTGCTCACCGTCGGCACGGTCGCGGAGGTGCGCGGCGGGGAGCAGTGGGACACCGCCGCGTTCGACCTCGTGGTCGGCGCGACCGGGCTCCCCGCCCTGACCTCGCCCGGCTGGAACCCGCTCGTGGACGCCCTGCTCGCGCGCGGCCTGATCCGTCCGCACCCTCTGGGCACCGGGCTCGACCTGACGCCCGGCGCCGCCCTGGTCGACGCCGCCGGCGTCGGGCACCCGCGGCTGCGCGCCATGGGCCTGGCCCGGCGCGGGCTGGATTGGGAGTGCACCTCCGTGCCGGACCTGCGGCGTCAGGCCGCGTGGCTGGCGGACGAGCTGGTCGGTGCGCGGCTCAGCGCGTTGGCGTCCGCCCCTGCATGGTCACCTCGAGCTCAGTCACCTCGAACCGCACCGGGAGCCGCCACGGCATGGACGACCACAGGGTCCCGGTCGCGTGCAGCGCGTCCGGCGGGACCGTGAGCGTCGCCCCGCCGAGACGACGCAGCGCCACCTCGACCGCCACCTGCGCGATCACCCTCGCCGGACGGCGCACCGGGCAGGCGTGCGGACCCGCGCCCCAGGTCAGGTAGGACAGGTTGCCGGGCTCGAGCCAGATGTCGTCCCGCGCCGCGTCGTCCCCCACGGCGCGCGACTCCGCACTCGCGCCGAGGATGCCGGGCACGAGGGCGTCGCCCGCCTCGATCCTGCGGCCGCCGAGCACCGTGTCGGCCAGGGCGTAGCGGGGCCCGGTGTTGCTCGCGGGCGGGATCGAGCCGAGCGCGGCCTCCAGCGTGGCCAGGCCCGCACGTCGTCCTCCAGGACCACGGGTGCAACGTTGCCCCACCGAGCGCGCAGCCGCTCGTACACGGCTGCAGGATCGGAGCTCGTGCTGGTCTCGGTGAGCGGGGTCAAGCCGTCCAGGTCGGCCAGGCGTTCAGACAGGGTGGTCGTCGTGGCTGTCATGATTTCCCGTTCTCAGCGCGCCCGGGGCGCACGCTACGTGTCGACCGGAACGTACCGCATGTCCGGCGCGCTGTAACGGAAAGTCGCGCTGTCACGGAAAGCCCGGCGGGGCCTCGGCCGGGAGCCGAGCCCTATCGCTGTTCCCGGATCCCGCCGACGGTCATCGCACGCGCGCCTCGCTGATCCCCTCGGCGTCGAACGCGTCCAGCAGGATCTCCGCCGTGCTCGACACGTCGTACTCCGGGTCGTGGTCGCGGAGCGACTCGAGCCGCCGCCGGTACCGCGCGTGCGGCGCGTACGAGATGGCCCAGACGCCGGCCTCCCGGACCCGTGCGTCGTGATGCCGCAACGCGTCGTCGATGATCGCGAAGAAGCGCTCGTCGAGCTCCCGCGGCGCCCCGAGGCCCGCCCGGATGATTGCGCCGGCCTGCTCCACCGGCTCCGTCGCCGAGTCGACGGCGGTGAGCAGCTCCTCCACCCGCCACGCGTCCAGGCGCGCCTCGGCGAGCTCCGTGAGGTCCTCGACGGCCGCGGCGTCGGGCCCCGCGAAGCACAGGTAGCTGTGCCGCGAGACGTCGTCCTCGCAGTACTCGACGGACAGCGCACCGGCGCCCCAGCCGACCGCGTAGCAGATGCCCTCATCGGGATCCGCCGCCGTCTCCCACTGCCGCGACCACCCCAGCTCCACGGCGAAGCGGCCGACCCGCTCCTCGGCCGACCGGTCCCGCAGCACGATGTACCGCGCGCTCAGCACCATGGGCGGTGTCTCCGGCGCGGACACCTCGCCGATCTTTCCCCAGCCAGCTGCAATGCCAGTCCCCACCGCTGTGTCCTCCCGCTGCGCGGTGAAGACGTGTCGCCCTCACCCTGAGGCTGAGGACGCTATCGAGCGTCCGACCAAACGGACAAATCGTCACCCAACTGCCATGCGGCGGTTGCCGGGCGGCAATGCGCCGGGTGAAGCCTTCCCTCGAGAGTCCAACCTGCCGAACCGACCGGGACGAGGGAAAAACATGCCTGGACCTGCACGAACACTGAAGCTGGCGATGGGTACGACGGCCGCTGTGGTCGCCCTGGGCATCGCGGCGGCGGGATCCGCCGCAGCGGGGCCGACGGCGGGACTGCCCGCCGTGCCGTCCGCCGTGAGCAACGCCGACCTGGCGCAGCGCTGGGCGCCCATCCACTACCAGGACGTGGACCAGACCGGCACCAACGCGCTGGGCGGCCGCTCGGACTACATCGCGGCGTACGACTTCGACGGCGACCTGAACAGCCGCAACAACTGGGACAACACCGGAAACCACGCCCTGGCCGCCACCGCCTACTACTCGGTGATGGAGACCGCGAGCCACTGGTTCGTCACCTACATGTTCTTCCACCCGCGGGACTGGGCCGACTCGATCTTCGACACCGAGCACGAGAACGACGCCGAGGGCGTCATGGTGGCGGTGCAGAAGGACGGCTCGACGTACGGCGTCGTGCGGGGCGCCGTCACCGTGGCGCACACCGACTTCTTCTCGTACACGCCGTCGGGCAGCACCTGGGGCGCCGGCGCCGAGAACATCGACGGGACGCTGCAGATGGCGACCAGCCCGCACGACGGGCTGGCCCACCCCGTCACCGCGCAGGAGGCCAAGGGGCACGGGCTCAAGGCCCGACCGGGCTACGACATCCGGGGCGACGGCGTCATCTACCACCCGGCCGGCCGGGCCGAGGTGCCGGAGCACCCGGACGACCGGGACGTCTCCTACCGCCTGGTGGACGTGCACGCCTCCGGCGGCCTCTGGGCGCAGCGCGCCAATTCCCAGCTCTTCGCGAGCCACGGCACGTTCGCGGGCGACGGCTCCGGCGGTTGCGGCAACGGCGGGATCTCCTGCTCGCAGAACTCGGCGAACGCGCCCTGGGGCTGGGACGACGGCGACGACGGCCCCGCCCGCGGCACCCTGGCCACGGACCCGGCGGGCCTCTCGGCCAACTACTTCCGCGTCCCGGAGCCCCTCAACCGCACGTACGTCGACAACCCGTACTGACGCGCGGAGGCGCCACGGGTGGTCGGTAGCCCGGTTCACGTTCAAGTCGAGGTTGAGGCTTCGCCCAGGTTCAAGTTCAGGTTGAGGGTGAGAGCGGGTCGCCGTCCCCGAAGCGGAACAGCGGGTCCGCGGTGTCGAACGGGACGTCCGAGCGGGACTTCTCGACGGCCGCGGTCGACCGGGGCAGGTCGAACGGAAGCCGGCCCTCGGGCGGCACGGCGCCGGTGAGCGCGTCGAGCAGCGCGGACGTGCCGACGCCGAACGTCACGACGAGCGTCGCCGTGCCGCCCCGCAAAGCCGTCCCGTCCGGCAGCGCCACGACGAGCGGCGTCAGGATCGCCGGCCGGTCGAGGTGCACGTCCACGACGGTCGGCGCGACGGCGGCAATCTCCCCCACGTGCGCGACGACGTCGTCCGGGAACTCCAGCGACCCGGCGTGGAAGAAGCTCTCGAAGCCCGGACCACGCTCCTCGTACGGCGCCTCCAGGCGCAGCAGCGCGACGTCCGCCTCGCCCGGCGAGGGCACCCGCACGAAGCCCGGCAACTCGCCCTCGGGCACACCCTCCGCGTAGAGGCGCAGGCCCGGCGCGAGCGGCAGCCGGGCGGCGCCTCCGTCCGCGTTCCGGAGCACGGTCACGGACCGGGACTGGGCCCGCAGCCCCGCGGCCACCAGGTCGGCGCGCCCGACGAGGGCCGCGGCGGCGTCCTCGTCGACGTACCGGCCGTCGTCGAACAGGCCGAGCTCGAACTTCTCGGCCAGCAGGCGCCGCACGGAGGCGTCGATCCGTTCCTCGGGGACCCGGCCGGCGCGCACGAGCTCGACCACGTGCTCGGGACAGGCCTCGCCGCCGAGCTGGTCGGCTCCGGCGTCCAGGATCTTCGCCACCCGCTCCAGCGGGCTCAGGTGCTCCACGCCCCATGCGCGGGCGGGGAACGGCAGGCCGAACATCTCGACGTCGGTCACCAGGCCCCAGTCCGTGCAGATGATGCCGTCGAAGCCGAGCCGCTCGCGCAGCAGCCGGGTCAGCACGCCGCGGTTGAACCCGAACCCGACCTCCTCGACCGGCTCCGGCCCGTCGCCGAGGTCCGCCCGCAGCCCGATGGGCATCCCGTAGTACGGCATCATCTGCCGCGTGCCCGCGGCGAGCAGCGCCCGGAACGGCTCCAGGTGCAGGTCGAACCGGCCGCCCGGGTAGACCTGCTCGCGGCCGTAGGCGAAGTGCGGGTCCTCGCCGTCCCGCTGCGGGCCGCCACCCGGGAAGTGCTTGGTCATCGTGGACACGCTGTCCGGGCCGAACGTGCCGTCCAGCCCGGCGGCGCGGGCGACGTCGCCACCGCCCTGCAGCCCGCGCACGTACGCGGCGCCGAGGCGCCCGGTGAGCGCGGCGTCCTCCCCGAAAGTGCCTCCGCCGCGCGCCCAGCGCGGCTCGGTCGCGAGGTCGACCTGGGGGTGCAGCGCGGTCCGGATGCCCACGGCCAGGTACTCCCGGCGGACGACGTCGGCGTGCTCCTCGACGAGCTGCTCGTCGCGGGTCGCGGCCAGGCCGAGGGTCTCCGGCCACTGCGAGAACGGGCCCGACAGCAGCGCGGCGCCCGGGTTGTCCGTGAAGGAGTGCCGGGGGTCGGACGCGACGGTCACCGGGATCCCCAGGCGGGTCCCGGCGGCGAGCCGCTGCAGGCGGTTGTGCCAGGCCGCGAACTCGCGCGCCGTGGGCGGCGCCGCGAGCACGTTGAGGTGCGTCAGGTGCCGGCCGACCACGAGCTCGGACGTGCCGGGCATCCCGTGCCGGGACGGCTCGTCCACGACTGACCCGCCCGGGCCGACCTCGACCATGGTCTGGAACAGCTGGCCGGCCTTCTCCTCGAGCGTCATCCGCCCCAGGAGGTCGGCGACCCGCTCGGCGTCGGGCAGTGCGGGGTCGCGGAACCTCATCGCGCCCCCTTGATGAACATGGTGCTCACGGCGCCGACGACGGCGACCACCGCGCCCACCAGGAACAGCGCCGTGTAGTTCCCCGACCCGGTCCCGCCCGACCCGACCGCCAGCAGCGTCGGGGCGAGCGCCGGGGCCAGCGACTGCGGCAGCGCGTTGGCGATGTTGAACACGCCCATGTTCTTCGCGGCCTCGGTCTCCCGGTTGGGCAGGACGTCGGTCACGAGCGCCAGGTCGACGGCGAAGTACGCGCCCAGCCCCGCGCCGAACAGCGCGGCCCCGAGGTACAGGTGGGCGGGCGCCCCCGCGAAAGCAAAGACGAGCAGCCCGGCGCCCGCCAGAATCGTGGAGACGATGACGAACACCTTGCGCCGGCCGGTGCGGTCCGACAGGGCGCCGCCCGCCGAGCCGGCCAGCAGCAGCACCGCGGCCTGCAGCACCATGAGGCGCAGCTGCCAGCCGAGCGCCGTCGGCTCGTCCATACCGAACCGGTCCTGCAGGAAGTAGACCTGGTAGCTGTTGTACAGCGCGAAGCCGAACAGCAGCAGGAACCGGCCCGCGAAGGCCCATCCGAAGTCCGGGTGCTTGCGCGGCGAGACCCAGAATCCCGCGAGGAACCGGCCGAGGTGGAACGGCTCGACGTCGGCCGGGTCGAGATGCCGGTCCCGCAGGACGGCGACGAGCGCGACCACCCCGGCAATGGCGAGGAACGTCGGCAGCAGGAGCAGCCACACGGAGCCCGTGCCCTGCGCGGTGAGCCAGGCCGCGATCCCGATGCCGGCCAGCGGCGCGAGGTTCTGCGCGATGCCGAGCCAGCCGGAGACGCGGGCGCGCAGCAGAGCGTCGACCTGGTCGGGCAGCAGCGCCTGGAGTGCGGCCTGGGTGCCGTTGAACGCCGTCTGGGCGATGGCCCAGCCCACCACGACGACCGCGATGTTCGGCGCGAACGCGATGATCGTGATGCCCACCGAGCCCAGCAGCACGCCCCACAGCAGCCAGGGACGCCGCATGCCGAGGCGGGAGGTCGTGCGGTCGGACAGCGCGCCCGCCAGCGGGTTGGCCACGAACGCGAAGAACGCGCCGACGCCGGTCACCAGCGCGAGGTCGCCCGCTCGGCCCTCGGGTGTCGACAGGACGCTGACCCGCAGCGCCAACGTGCTCATGACCGGGGTCAGGAGCGCCACGTAGAGCGCGAAGAAGGCCATGACGTACGCGACGACGAGGCCGGTTCCGCCGGCCCGTCGCGGCGCTGCGACCGCCGCCGGGCTCGAATCGATGGATGCCATGGGTGGCTCCCTCCGGGGCTTCCTTGCCCCGCTTGCTGGTGGGTGTCGGCGGGCTCTGGTCTCGTCGACCTACCGAGTGGTAGTTTTTGAATGTCTACCACTCGGTAGGTTCGGAGAGCAAGGGAGCACCCACGATGTCGATCGAAGAGCTGACCCCCGATGCCGCCACCACGGGCCGCGTGTTCGACGTCGAACGCGTGCTGGCCGGGCTGACGCTCGAGGAGAAGGCGTCGCTGCTGTCGGGCCAGGACTTCTGGACCACGCAGCCCGTCGCCCGGGACGGCGCGGCCGGGAACAGCGCAGCCGGGAACAGCACCTCCGGGAGCGAGGTGGTGCCGAGCGTGATGGTCACCGACGGCCCGCACGGCCTGCGCAAGCAGGCGGACTCCCCCGACCACCTGGGACTCGGCAACTCCGTGCCCGCCACCTGCTTCCCCACCGCGGTCACGCTCGGCTCCACGTGGGACCCCGCCCTGGTGCGCCGGGTCGGGGAGGCGCTGGGCCGCGAGACCCGTGCCAACGACGTCGCCGTGCTGCTCGGCCCGGGTATCAACATCAAGCGGTCGCCGCTGAACGGGCGCAACTTCGAGTACCTCTCGGAGGACCCGGTGATCGCGGGCGAGCTCGGCGCCGCCCTCGTGTCCGGAGTCCAGTCCCAGGGCGTGGGCACGTCGCTGAAGCACTTCGCCGCCAACAACCAGGAGGCCGACCGCATGCGCGTCTCGGCCGACGTCGACGAGCGCACCCTGCGCGAGATCTACCTCGCCGGGTTCGAGCGCGTCGTCAAGCGGGCGCAGCCGTGGACCGTGATGTGCTCGTACAACAAGATCAACGACGTGTACGCGTCGCAGAACCACTGGCTGCTGACCGAGGTCCTGCGCGACGAGTGGGGCTTCGAGGGACTCGTGATGTCCGACTGGGGTGCCGTGCGCGACCGGGTCGCCGGCGTCGCCGCCGGGCTCGACCTGGAGATGCCCGCCTCGGGCGGGCGCACCGACGCCGACGTCGTCGCCGCCGTGCGCGACGGTCACCTCGACGAGGCGGTGGTCGACGTCGCCGCGCGCCGCGTGCTGCGGCTGGTCGCGCGCTCGCTGCCCGCGCTGGCCGCCCCGGGGGCGTACGACGCCGACGCCCACCACGCCCTCGCGCGGGAGACCGCGGCCGCCGGCACGGTGCTGCTGAAGAACCACTCCGTCGAGGGCGCGCCGCTGTTGCCGCTCGCGTCGGGGGACGGCGTCGCCGTCGTCGGCGAGCTCGCCCGCACGCCCCGCTACCAGGGCGCCGGATCCTCCCAGGTGAACCCCACGCGACTCGACGACGCGCTGACCGCGCTGCGCGCCGCGACGGGCGTGGACGTGCCGTTCGCCGCCGGGTACACGGTCGACGGCGCCGGCCAGGACCCGGCGAACGGCTCCGGCATCAACGAGTCAGCCCTGACAGCCGAGGCCGTCGAGGTGGCCGGCGCCGCTGAGACCGTGCTGGTCTTCCTCGGCCTGCCGGCCTCCTACGAGTCGGAGGGCTTCGACCGTGAGCACATGGACCTCCCGGCCGAGCAGGTCGCGCTGCTGGAGGCCGTCGCCGCGGTCAACGAGCGGGTCGTCGTCGTGCTCGCCAACGGCTCGGCGGTCTCCGTGGCGCCGTGGCAGCACCTCGCGCCGGCCGTGGTCGAGAGCTGGCTCGGCGGCCAGGCCGGCGGCTCCGGCGTCGTCGACGTGCTGCTGGGCGCCGTGAACCCGGCCGGACGCCTGGCCGAGACGCTGCCGCTGCGCCTGGCGGACAACCCGTCCTACGGGAACTTCCCCGGCGAGCTCGGTCACGTCCGGTACGGCGAGGGCGTCCTGGTGGGCTACCGCTGGTACGACGCGCGGCAGGCGGAAGTCGCCTACCCGTTCGGGCACGGCCTGTCGTACACGACGTTCGCCTACGACGGCGTCACCGCCGAGGTGCTCGGGACGGTTGCACATGCGGCCGACGACGACCCCGCCGTCCGCGTGCGCGTGACCGTCACCAACACCGGCGACCGCGCCGGCGCGGAGGTCGTGCAGGTGTACGTCGGTGATCCGGCGGCGCAGGTGCTCCGCCCCGAGCGGGAGCTCAAGGCGTTCGCGAAGGTCGACCTCGCCCCGGGCGAGTCGCGGCACCTCACCCTCGACCTCACGGCCCGCGACCTGGCCTACTGGCACCCCGTGCTGCGCCGGTGGGTCGTCGAGGGCGGAGAGTTCGTGGTGTCGGTCGGCGCCTCGTCGCGCGACCTGCGCGGTTCGGCCACCGTGGTGGTCGACGGCGACGACCTCCGCCTGCCGCTGGCCGAGCTGTCCACGGTGGCCGAGGCCCTGGACCACCCCGTCGTCGGCCCGCGGGTCCACGCCATGGTGCACGGGGGCGCGGTCGCCGACGACATGCTCGGCATGATCGGCGACATGCCGCTCGCCGTCGTAGCGGACTTCGGCCTGGCGGGCCTGACCCGCGCCGCCCTGACGACCCTCCTGTCAGAGGCAAACGCCTGACCCCTTTTGGCCGTGAGCGCGATCGTTGCGACTTCGTGCCCGGTTTAGGCGCAACGGTCACGCTCACAGCCAAGAACGGCTTCAGCGGAGGATGAGTGTCAGGTAGGCCTTCAGGTCGGCCGCCATGTCTATCCGGTCGGCGTCCGGGCGTTCCAGGGACAGGAGCCACTGCACCTGCAGCCCGTCGATGAGGGCCACCACGGTGCGCGCCGCCTGCTCCGGGTCGACGCCGGGGGCGAGCCCGCCGCGCGCGGCCCGCTCCCGCAGCTGCGCCGACTGCTCACGCACCACCCGCGTGTACCGGCGCTGGAAGTAGTCGTGCGCCGGATGGTCGGACGACGTAGCCTCCGTGGACAGGCCCGCGAACAGTTCCACGAGCGGACGGCGCAGCCGGTTGCGCTCGACGAGGTTGAGCAGGGCGTCGAAGTAGCCGGTGCCGCGCGCCAGATCCTCCTCGAAGGACTCCTCGTCCACCGCGTCGCGGTACTCCAGCACCGCCTCGAGCAGGGCCGCCTTGTTCGGGAAGTGGTGCAGCAGCCCGGGGTGGGAGATCCCCACGCGCGCGGCGATGTCCCGCAGTGAGGCGCCGTGGTAGCCGACGTCGGCGAACACCAGGATCGCCGCGCGGATGATCTCCTGCTGTGTCGCGCGACCCTTCGCGTAGCCGCCGCGCGATCCGGTGGTGGTGTTCATGACGGGCATCAGGCCAGCCGGGCGGTCACGACGAGCTCCTGGCCGACGTCCAGGCGCACGTCCGCCAGCCGGACGCCGTCCGGCAGCTTCTCGGCGAGGTCGATGTCGCGGCTCGTGGCGGCCTCGACGCGGCCCTTGACGGTCCCGAGCAGCGCGGCGACCAGCGGGTTGCCGCTCGCGAGCTGTACGTCGCGGACCGCGAGCACCATGTGCGTGTCGATGCTGACCGACGCCGTGGCCTGCACCCGGGCGGAGAGGAACATGCCCTTCTTGATCGCGGCATCGACCCGGAGCGTCGCCGCCCGCGGCCCCTGCGACACGAGGTCCACGTCGAGCCCGGTCAGCGTGATGCCCTGCTGTAGGAGGACGACGGTCAGCAGCCCGCGTGCCGTCGCGACCAGGCCGGCCTTGTCGACGGCGATCCGCGCGTGGCCCGAGACCGGGTGCGCCCCGGTGGGCTCCACCGGCTGAACGCCGACCCGGCCGTCGGAGCCCTCGACCCAGTCGAACCGCAGGCCCTCGAGCTCGGCCGTGACGTCGACGGGCAGGTCCACCGCGACGAGCCGGTGCGCGTCCACGCGGATGCGGCGCAGGGTTGCGGGCTCCCGCCGGACGATCTCGGGGTGCCAGCGCTTGGCGGCGTCCGCTTCCCCATGCGCACCATGTCCGGCCGCACCGGCCGGCCCGGTCTGCCCGGCCGCGCCGTCCAGGCTCACGACGACGCCCGAGAGGTCGATGTCCGCCGAGGCGACGTCCGCGCCGTCGAGCACCACGGCGATCGAGGCCTGGTCGAGCCCGGTGGCCTGGCCGCCGAGCTCGTCCGCGAGCGCCGTGCGGATGCGGGCGGCCAGGTCGGCGCCGTCGGCGGGCCGGGGCGCGGGGCCGAGCGGAATCAGGTCCGGGGCGCGGTCGGGTGCGGGGCGCGGGGCGGCATCGGTCATGGACGCGACCCTAACGGCGATCGCGCCGGGCCCGCGATCTCGCTCGGCCGATCGGCAGGACGTCAGGTGATCGGCAGCTCGGGCTACCGGTCACCTGACAACTTGCCGACCATCCGGGCAGACCATCCGGGCAGACCATCCGGGCGGTCCGTCCGGGCGTCAGGTCCGGGCCCTAGATCCGGCCGTCGTTCAGGCGGCGCTGGAGGGCCATGACCGCCCGGGACTCCCGGGAGATGACGCCGTCGACCGGCGTGCCGAGGTAGCGCTGGAGGGCGCGGATGGTCTGCGGGCCGATCTTGCCGTCCCGGTCCCCCGAGTCCATCCCGATCTTGCGCTGCAGGGCGGCGATCATCCGGGAGCCCTGCGCGTTGGTGACCCACTCCCAGCCCGTCGTCAGGCCCGGGTTGCTGTTTCGCCAGGCCACGCTCTGCGACGAGACGACGCCGTCGACCGGGGTGCCGAGCTCCTGCTGGACGCGGCGGGTCGTGGACGAGCCCCAGAACCCGTCCACGACGAGACCGCCGGGCTCCCCCGGGCTGGGCGGGGTCGACCCCGAGCCGGCGCGGATGTCGTCGATGCGGGCGTACAGGTTCCGGCCGGGGCACGCGGTCTGGGAGACGTCGCGGTGCCCGTACAGCGGTGCGGCCTGGGTCCACCAGCGCTGCTTGCCCTCGCGGTAGATCGCGGCGGCTGTCGAGATCTGCGCGGCGGTGGGCTGGTTCGTCTCGTAGTTGCCGGCGAAGCAGATCGAGCGGGACGTGCTGTTGCGCCCGCCGGTGTGCGTGCCGCGGCGGTTCCAGCTCACGCCCTGGTAGGCCCGCCCGGACGGGAAGATGACCACGTTGTAGGAGATGCCGGTGCCGAACCGGGACTGGCCGACGCTCTCCAGTGCTCGCATCTGCTCGGCCTCGGCGGCGATGCTCGCGTCCGCGGAGAGCTGGGCCGTGACGCTGTGGTGCACGAACACTTCGACCGCGAGGCCGGTCAGGGTCAGGTCGCCGTCCGGGTAGCGGGCGCCCCACGAGGCGCGCGAGGCGATGCTCAGCGCGGCCTGGGGCGTCACGACCGGCTCCGGACCGCCCGCCGTCGGCTCGGGCACGGCCTGCGGCTCGCCCGCGAGCTCGACGTCCGCCCCGAGCACCTCCAGCACGATCCCCGCGTCGTCCTTGATCTCGTATACCTCAGCCACGATGCCCCCCGGTTCGTAGATTTGTCCCACATGTCTACCATCGCGCGGGTGAATCAGGCGACCCCTCAAGGCCGTCGCGCTTGTAGTGTTGCGGGCGTGATCAGCATCGACGCCGACTCCCCCGTCCCGCCGTTCGAGCAGGTGCGCACCACGCTCGCCCAGCAGATGGCGGACCGGACGCTGCCCGTCGGCACCCGCCTGCCGACGGTGCGGGCCCTGGCCGCGGAGCTCGGCATCGCCGTCAACACCGTGGCACGCGCGTACCGCGAGCTGGAGGCAGCGGGGCTGGTCGAGACCCGCGGCCGGGCCGGCACCTTCGTCAGCGCGGCCGGCGACCAGCGGCTCTCCCTCGCTCAGCGCGCGGCGTCGCAGTACGCGGAGACGGTCCGCGCGCTCGGCATCGGCCGGGCGGAGGCACTGGAGATCGTCTCGGCGGCGCTGCGGTAGGGCACTACCGGCAGACGCCGTTGCACCTGGCCAAAGATGTTGCAGTCGCACTCGGCGGCCTGGCCCTGCTGCACCGGGCCGAGCGTGGCCAGCAGCGCCCGCGACTCGTCCATTCCGAACGCGCCGACGGTGGCCTCCGCAAGGGCTCGAGCCGCGGGTCGATCTGGGCCTCGGTCGGACGGTCCGCAAGGATCACTGCTGACCGAACCAGGACAGGCAAGGCTGCTACGCTATTCCATGGAACTATGGAATAGCGCCAGGAACGAGAAGCGACATGTCCAAGGCTGAGCTCTTCGAGTCCTTCGCCCGGACCGGCAAGGCGCTGGCGAGCGGCAAGCGGCTCGAGCTGCTGGAGCTGCTGGCCCAGGGCGAGCGCCCCGTGCAGCAGCTCGCGGCGGTGGCCGGCCTGAACCTCACTACCGCCTCGGCGCACCTGCAGCTGCTGCGTGACGCCGGCCTGGTCGTCTCCCGGCGCGACGGCACCCGGGTGCTGTACCGCTTGGCCGGCCCGGATGTGGCCGAGCTGATGACGGTCATGTTCCGGGTGGCCGAACGACACCGCCCCGAGGTCTCCGCGGCCGCGGCGGGGCTGGCGTCACAGCTGCTGCCCGACGGCGTCCGCGTCATCGACCGCGCCGAGCTCTTCGAGCGGTCCCGCCGGGGTGAGGTGCTCGTGCTCGACGTGCGCCCGAGCGTCGAGTACGCGGCCGGGCACCTGCCCGGTGCCGTCTCCATCCCGTCCGACGAGCTCGCCGGGCGCCTCGCCGAGATCCCCGCCGACGCCGAGGTCGCCGCCTACTGCCGCGGGCGGTACTGCGTACTGTCGTACGACGCCGTGCACCTCCTGACCGACCAGGGCTACACCGCCCACCTTGTCGCGGACGGCGTGACCGAGTTCCTCGCCGACGACGTCGCCCTGACCACCGATCGCGCCAGGACCGGGAGCACGTCATGACCGACGCCTCGCCGTCCGCCGCTCCGCTCGCCGCAACGCCGGGGACGGACAGGACGCCGCCCGAGCAGCGCAAGGTTCTCTCCGCGCTCGTCCTGGCCCAGGTCTTCAGCGGTGCCGGGCTCGCGGCCGGAATCACGGTCGGGGCGCTCCTCGCCCAGGACATGCTCGGCACGGCAAGTCTCGCGGGTCTGCCCAGCGCGCTGTTCACCATCGGCTCGGCCGCGGCGGCCGTCGTCGTGGGACGGCTGTCGCAGCGGTCCGGGCGACGCGCCGGCCTTGCCCTGGGCTACGCGGTCGGTGCCGCCGGCGCGCTCGGAGTACTCCTGGCCGCGGTCGCCGACTCGGTCCCCCTGCTGTTCGTCGCGCTGTTCGTCTACGGGGCGGGCACGGCGACCAACCTCCAGGCCCGCTACGCGGGTGCGGACCTTGCCCTTCCGCACCGCAAGGCCCGCGCGGTGTCCACGGTCCTGGTCGCGACCACGCTGGGTGCGGTCGCCGGGCCCAACCTGGTCACGGTGACCGGGTCCCTCGCCGCGGCCTGGGGAATCCCGCGCCTGGCCGGTCCCTTCGGCCTGGCCGCGGTCGCCTACGGCACGGCCGCGCTCGTACTGGTCCTGCTGTTGCGGCCCGACCCGCTCCTGCTCGCTCGTCGGCTCGGCGCGGCCGAACAGAACAAGCTCACCGCCGAGCAGACAGGCGGCCAAGCGGACCGTCCGCCCCTTGCTGCCGTCGGCCTGCCCGCCGGGGTCCGCCTCGGCGCCGCGGTCATGGTCGTCACCCAGGCGGTCATGGTCGCCGTCATGACGATGACGCCCGTGCACCTGCAGCATCACGGCCACGAGACCGCCGCGATCGGCGTCGTCATCGCCGTGCACGTCGCCGCGATGTACCTGCCCTCACCCCTGTCCGGGTGGCTCGTGGACAAGTACGGGCCGCGCGCCGTGAGCGCGCTCGCCGCACTCACCCTGCTCGGTGCCGGTCTCGTCGCCGGGCTCGCACCGGCCGGGGCGGTCTGGGCGCTGACCCTGGGGCTGGCCCTGCTCGGGCTCGGCTGGAGCCTCGGGCTTGTCGCCGGCACCACCCTGCTGAGCCGCGACCTGCCCCCGGACGGCCGTGCCCGCGTGCAGGGCAACGTCGACGTCCTGGTCGCGATCGCGGGAGCGGGCGGCGGAGCACTGTCCGGCGTGGTCGTCGCTGGCGCCTCCTATGCTGCGCTCGCGCTCGGCGGAGGAGCCCTGGCGCTGTGCCTGTTGCCCCTGGTCCTGGCGCGGCGCGAGCACTGACGCCGAGGGGCGCGGACCGGAGCCGAGCGCGTCAAGCGTCCGTGGCCTCACGCTCGGCGATCGCGCGGTAGCGCTCGAGGTACAGCGGCCAGCCGTCGCCGCTGTCGAGGCTGGTGAAGCCCTCCCAGCCGTCCCCGTGCCGGTCCAGATGCCGGTGCTCCAGCGCGACCCGGGTGCGCTCCGGGGTCTCGGCGACGAACCGGATCTCCACCTCGCTGGTGCGGTCGGGGTCCGGTTCGACCTGCCAGCGTGGGCTGATGTCCCAGCTGATCACGAGCCGGTGGGGCGGCTCGTGCACGAGGACGCGCGCCCAGGCGCATCGGCTGCCGTCGACGCCGACGTCGTAGATGGTTCCGCCCGCGTAGGGCTCCAGGACGGTGCGTTCGATCGGCACCGTCAGCAGGTTGTGCTCGCGGGGCTTGATCTCGTCGAAGCGTTCGGTGAACACGCGAAAGGCGTGTTCCACGGGGACGTCGACGGTGATGTCGACCTCCAGTCGCGTCCGGTCCTGCGCTGTGGTGCTCATCGAGTCTTTCCTTCCGGTGCCGGGGTGGTCGGCTCGTAGGTCTGCTCGGCCACGTCCTTGAACCTGGTCAGCGTCTGGCTCCAGTAGGACTCCAGCTCGCGCCGGAGACCTTCCAGGCCACTGAGCCGGGGGCGATAGAGCCGTTCACGGCCCTGCTGATGAACGTCGACCAGCTGCGCGTCGAGCAGGACGCGCAGGTGCTGAGACACCGCCGGCCGGCTGACCGGCAGATCCCGCGCGATCTCAGTCACCGAGCACTGACCGTGCGCTACGCGCGCGAAGACCTTGCGACGCGTCGGATCGGCCAGCGCGTGCCACGGGTCAACGGTCGACGTCTCCATAACGCGTAAGTTACTACTTACGCATCCGCCTGTCGAGGGCGTCTGTCGATTCCGGCGCGGTTCGCCCGTCGTAGTAGTCGGGCCCGATGACATTGGGCCCGGCCCGTCGTCAGTACTCGGGAACACCCAGGACCCAGCGAGGAGAGCACCATGTCCGCAGTACACGAGGACCACACCGACCGGACCCGTGCGGCAGCCGTCCCGCCCGTCGTCGACCGGGAGGCCTGGCTGCGCGAACGCCGCGAGCTTCTGTCCCAGGAGAAGGCGCACACGCGCGCGGGTGACGCGCTCGCCGCGGCCCGGCGCCGGATGTCGATGACCGAGGTCGACGCGAGCCTCTCGGTGACCGGGCCGGACGGGCCCCGGTCCCTGCTGGACCTGTTCGAGGGCCGTGAGGAGCTGGTGGCCTACAAGCACATGTGGCACCGCGGGGAACCGTTCGAGAACCAGTGCCCCGGCTGCACCTTTGCGTACTTCGCGGTGCGCGACCCGGCGTACCTGACGGCACGCGGGGTCTCGTTCGCGGTGCTCGCGCAGGGGCCGTGGGACGAGGTGGCGCCGTTCGTGGAGTTCATGGGCTACCCGCCGCACTGGTACGCCGCAGACGGCATCGAGGACCCCGCCGTGGGCGGCGGCGAGTTCGGCTGGGTGTCCTTTCTGCGCCAGGGCGACCGCGTCTACCTCACGTACGAGACGGCGGGGCGCGGGAGCGAGGTCGCGACTCCCTCGCTCGCCCTGCTCGACATGACGACGCGCGGGCGACTGGAGGCCTGGCAGGACACCCCCGAGGGCTGGCCGGAGGGCAAGGTGCCGGGCTGGTTCTGGAAGGCGGACGAGGACGGCGCCGGCAACAGCTGGTCCGGCGGCCGGCCCACCGCTCAGTGGTCCCGCCCCGGCGCGACGCCGGTGGTCGCGCACGCCGAGCACCACCACTGAGCCGGTCTCCGGCAGGCAGCGGGGAGCAGGCAGCCGAGAGCCGGCAGCGGGGCGGGGTGTCGTTTCGGGCGCCGCCCGTTCGTCGTCGTGACAGGCGCCCGGCCCGTGACCCACGGGCACGGCCGGACGTCAGCACCCGAGACCGATCCGACGAAGCCGATCCGACAAGGAGAGCATCATGACCGCAACGCACGAGAGCGCCACCGAGCAGCAGGGCACGGCCGCCGTCCCGCCCGTCGTCGACCGGGAGGCCTGGCAGGCCGCCCGCGACGAGCTGCTGGTCCGGGAGAAGGCGCACACCCACGAGGGCGACGCGATAGCGGCGGCGCGACGCCGGCTGCCGATGACCGAGGTCGACGCGAGCGCCACCGTCGTCGGGCCGGACGGGCCGACCACGCTGCTGGACCTGTTCGACGGGCGCGAGGAGCTGGTCGTCTACAAGCACATGTGGCACCTGGGCGAGCCGTTCGAGAACCAGTGCCCGGGATGCACGCTGACGTACTGGGCGGTGCAGAACCCGGCGTACCTGACGGCGCGCGGCGTGTCGTTCGCGGTGTTCGCGAAGGCGCCCTACGCCGAGCTCGCGCCGTTCGTCGAGTTCATGGGCTACCCCCAGCACTGGTACTCGGTGCTCGCCGCGGACGACGACGTCGTGGGCGGCGGCGAGTTCGGCACCTGGGTGTGCTTCCTGCGCCAGGGCGACCGGGTGTTCCTCACCAACAGCGTGACCGGGCGCGGGGCCGAGGCCACGATGCCGGCGCTGGCTCTGCTCGACATGACGGTGCGCGGCCGCAAGGAGGCGTGGCAGGACTACCCCGAGGGCTGGCCGGAGGGCGACGTGCCGGGCTGGTTCTGGCGCGCCGACGAGGACGGCGTCGGGAACGGCTGGAACGGCGGGCGTCCGGCGATCCAGTGGACCCTCCCGGGCGCGACGCCGGTGGCCCCGGGCGAGCACCACCACTGAGCGACGGCTGACGTTGCCCGGGAGTGCTGGTCCGGAGTGCTGGTCCGGAGTGCTGGTCCGGAGTGCTGGTCCGGAGTGCTGGTCCGGAGTGCTGGTCCAGAGCGCTGGTGCGGAGCACGGGTCGGGCAACCGACCGAACTGGCGACTTCGGTCCCTTGCGATGAGATCGGTCGGTTGAATGACCGATCTCATAGCAAGGGACCGATCTCACCCGCGCACTCGGCATACTTGCGCGGGTGAACACCACACCGAGGCACTCGGTCCACCACGTCGGCATCGGGCAGCTGAGCCTGGCCTACCGCGCGGCGGGCGACCCCGACGCGCCCACGCTGCTCCTGCTGCACGCCCTCGGCGAGAGCTCGCTCTCCTGGGATCCCCTGCTGGACGACCTGGCCGGGCTCGGCTACCGCGTCCTCGCGCCCGACGCGCGGGGCCACGGCGACAGTGACCGGCCCGGCGAGTACAGCTACGAGCTGATGGTCGCCGACACGCTCGCCTTCTGCGACACGATGGCGCCGGGCGCGGTGACCGTCGTCGGGCACTCGATGGGGGCGGTCACGGCGGCGCTGGCGACCAGGGCCCTGACCGCCGCCTCGCCCGGGCGCGTGACGCGGCTCGTGCTCGAGGACGCCACGCCCAGCCGACCGGGCGGGCCGCGGTTCGAGCCGTTCGACGAGCCGGACCACGCCGTCCCGTTCGACTGGCCGCTCGTGAACGCGCTGCGCGCCCAGCGCAGCGACCCGGACCCCGCCTGGTGGGACGACGCCCTGCGCATCGACGTGCCGGTGCTGGTCGTGGCGGGCGGCCCGGCGAGCAACGTCGACCAGGCTGACCTCAAGGACTTCGCCGCCGGGGTGGCCGACGGCCGGCTCGTCGAGATCCCCGTGGGCCACATGGTGCACGACGAGGCCCCGGCCGAGTTCCTCGCCGCGGTGGCCGAGTTCCTCCGCAACTAGCGCTTCTGGCCGCCCAGGCTCGCACGGACCTGCGGGCGCAGCATCACCGCGACGCCCGCCAGGACGAACAGGATGTGCAGCGCGCGGATCACCGGGAAGGCCGGCGAGACGTCGCCCTCGAAGGCGGTCGACCAGGAGGCGCCGTCGGCCAGGGCGGCGGCCATCGGCACGACCATGGAGGCCAGGCCCACGACGCCGAGCCCGAGCAGGAGCGCCCACCAGGCCCAGCGCCGGCCCCGGGCGAGGTGCCAGGCGCAGACGAGGGCCACGGCGAAGATCAGCCCGCGGACCATGACCTGGGTCAGGACGGCGTCGTCGAACCCCTGCTGGGCGACTCTCGAGGTGACCGCGACGACCGTCTCGGCGATGCCGGCGAGCACGGCGAGGGCGAAGGCGCCGGCCGCGATCATCCGAAGCGGCGGGGCCGTGGGCGGTTGGGCCGTGGGCGGGCCGTACGTAGCAGTGTCGGTCATACGTCCATGCTGGTCGGACGGCGGTCGGGCAGATACCCGGCTGTCCTCCGTCCGGCCGGTGGGTCTACCCGACCCCGGGCTGTCTGCTCACACGTCGTCCGGCAGGCGCAGCGGCCCGACGGCGAGCCGCGCGAGCTCGCCGATCGCCGCATCCACCGCAGGCAGGTGCCGCTCGGGGCGTGCCGAGCGGGTCAGCACCACCACACCCACCGGGTGCTCGTGCGGGAACCCCACCACCGCGGCCTCGTGCCGCAGCCTGCCCAGCGTCCCGGTCTTTCCGAGCAGCACCACGTCGTCGTGCGGGAACCCGCTGCCCACCCGGTGCCGCCACGCCTGATGGGCCAGCGCGTTCCGGACCAGGTCGTACGCCGTGCCCTCGCGCGACCACAGGACGCGCAGCACCTGCGCGAGCTGCGCGGCGGTGGCGGCGCTCGCGTACGCCGGGTCGTACTGCGACGTCTCGACGGCGAGGTCCGGGTCGGCGAGGGTGCGCTGCGCGGCGGCCCAGGTGTCAGCGCCGGTCTCCTGCAGGACGGCGCGCGTCTCCTCCGCCGAGCCCTGCCGCACCAGCGTCTCCGGGAGACCGAGCGCGGCCAGCCGGTCGTGCGCGCGGGCCCGCCCGACGAACGCCAGCAGCGCGTCGCCGCAGGCGTTGTCCGACACGGCGAGCATGAGGCGCACGACGTCGCGGGCGGTGAGGACGACGTCGTCGAGCAGCATCGCCACCCCCGTCGGTCCCGGCATGCGGGTGGTTGCGTCAAGCCGGAGCGGCTGATCCGCGGCGAGGTGACCCGCCATCACGAGATCGGCCCAGACCAGCGCGAGCGGCAGCTTGTAGAGCGAGGCGATCGCCACCGGCTCGGTGTCGTCCAGGGACACTGTCCCGGGCGGACCCGTCAGGCGCGTCGCGTGCACCTGGACAGTGACGCCTGCGTCGCGGGCGACCGCTCGGAGGGCGGCGCCCGGGACGGGAGCGGCAGGCGTACCCGCGGCGGGACCGGTGGCCCCAACCTCCACGGGCCGGCCATCGGTGGACCAGCCGTCGCGGGTCATCCGACCGGTCCTGTCCCGCCACCCGGCACCGTGCCCAGTGCGGCGCCGATCGCCGCCGCCACTGCGTCGTGATCCACCTCGGGCCTGCGCTGGGCGGCGTGCGGCAGGGCGACCCGTAGGCGCAGCGGCGGACACGACACGGCGGCGGCCCCTGGCCCGGACCCGGCCCCTGGCCCGGCCGGGCGTTCCTCGGCATCAGCCTCGTCCGCGACCACCGGCACGATGCCGACCGCCGCGCCCGCCGCGACAAGCGCCCGGCGCTGCATGACGTCGCGTGCCTCGACCACCTCGCCGCTGTGCCCGGCGCGGCGCAGCGCGTCGACGAGCTGGTCGTGCGCGGGCGGCTGGTGGTGCCGGGGCGGGACCGCGACGGGGAGCCCGACATCCGGCAGCCCCGCGGGCACACGCGCGACTGGGCCCCCGGCGAGCCGGGTCGGCACCAGCAGGACAGGTCCGGCGATCAGCCCGTCGAGCACGCCCGGGTGCCGCACGAGGCCGACGTCGAGCAGACCGTCCCGCAGCAGGTCGACCACCTCGACGCTGCCCGCGACCGTGGGCACCACCGACGTCCCGTCGGCGGAGAGCGCGCGCAGCAGGCCGGGCACGCCGTCCTCGAGGTCGGCGGCGACCCCGAGCCGGACGTGCTCGGGCAGGGCCAGGTCGCGGGCCGTCGCCACGAGGTCGTCCGCGGCATCGAGCAGATCGCGCGCGGCGGGCAGGAGCCGCCGTCCCGCGGCAGTGATCCGTACGCCACGGGCGTCACGGTCGAACAGCCGCGTGCCGAGGCGCCGCTCCAGGCGGCGGATGCCCTGCGACAGCGGGGGCTGTGTCATGCCGAGGTCAGCGGCGGCGTTGCCGAAATGCCGGGACTCGGCCACGGCGCGGAAGAAGCCCAAATGCTTCAGGAGGTCCACGCCCGGAGCCTAACGGCATGCCATATCAAGAATGTCTTGGACCGTGACGGGAAGACTCTTTGACTCTCGCACTCGGCCTCGCGGAGGGTGTGCCGCATGACGACACCCCGCACCTCGAAGCCCGTGCTCAGCCGCCGCACTCTGATGACCGGCGCCGGGACGGCGGCCCTGGGCGTGCTCGGCGGCGTGACCGGCGCCCGGGCGTTCGGCGCGGACCCCGCCGGCCTCGCCGCACCCACCGCCACCTCGCCCACGCCCGCTCCCACGGGGTTCGCGACCTTCGCCTGGCTCGGGACCTCCGGCTGGAAGATCCGGACGCCCACCACGACGGTCCTGCTCGACCCCTACGTGACCCGCTTCGACACCGGCCTGGCCGCGGGAAAGTTCGCCGCCACCACCCGGCTGCGGGTCGACGCCGCGGCGCTCGACGCCGCCCTCGGTGCGCCGGGCACCCCCGAGGGCGCCGTCGACTCGATCCTGGTGACCCACACCCACTGGGACCACTTCGCCGACGTCCCGCACCTGGCCCGCACGCGCGGAGCCACCGTGTTCACCACCCTGACCGGGTACCACCTGGCGCTGGCCCTGGGAGTCGCGCAGAAGCAGCTGGCTGTGGTGAGCGGCGGCGAGGAGATGCACCTCGGCGACCTCGTCCTGCGCGTCGTACCGTCCCTGCACAGCCGCACAGCTACGGGCGCCCTCCTGTTTCCCGGCGTGCGCACCCAGGTGCCCGCCCGGCCACGCACCATCGCCGACCTGCCGGAAGGCGACACCCTGTCCTACCTGCTCCGCTCGCCGGGGGGCCGGTCAGTCCTCCTGCTGGGCGGTAGCGACTACGACGACCGTGCTCTGCAGGGGCTGCGGGTGGACACGGTCGCGCTGCCCGTGCCGAGCACCGACGTCACCGCGGACTACGCGGGCCGCCTCCTCGGCGCGCTGGGCAACCCCGGCCAGGTGGTCCTCGTGCACTGGGACGACTTCGAGTCGCCGCTGGCCAACCCGCCGCGCGCCGGCGAGACCACCAGGGTCCGGATGGCCGCCCTGACCGAGCAGATCGGCCGCATCTCGCCTGGTACCCGCGTCGTGCTCCCGGAGTACGGCACGCCGCTCGACCTCCTGTGATCCCGGCCGGGGCTCGGCCGGCGGGTCGCGTCACGCAGGGCCGGGTCGCGCACCGCCGTCAGGACCCAGCAGCTCCCGCACCGCCTGGCCGATGACCGACGCCATGTGCGCGTAGCCGTCGGGGCCGGGGTGCAGGCCATCGCCCAGCAGGTGCGCGTGCTCCGGCCCGAGCACGGTCCGCCCGTCGAGCAGGTGCAGGTCCGGGTCGCCGTCCGCCGCGAGCAGGGCGACGGCGTCCGCGACCTGCTCGCGCACCTGCGCCAGGGTCAGGCCCGCCCGGCCCAGCCGGTCCTCACGCCTCGGCGACGCCAGGGGCGAGATCACCAGCACGGGCACGCCCGGGTGGCCGTCCCGGACGGTGCTCAGGAACCCGAGCAGCGCAGGGAGCAGCGAGCGCTCGCTGAACGAGCCGGCTCCGTACACGTTGATGCCAAGGCAGGCCACGACGACGTCGGCGGGCCGGTCCCGGACCACCCGCGCGACCATCGGGTCCAGGTGCGCCTCGCCCGCGAAGCCCAGGCAGGTCAGGTCCAGTCCGACCTCGCGCGCCACGAGCGCGGGCCAGGTCCGCGCCGGAGACGCCGCCTGCCGGCACTGCGTGAGCGAGCTGCCGTACGTCACGAGGCGGGGGCGGGCCGGGCCGCGCGCACCGGCCGGCCGGCCCGCACCGTCCGACCCTCGCCCACCGTCCGACCCGCCCGGCGACGCCGCCCAGACCCGCGCCCCGTCCTCGACCGCGACACTGACCAGCCGGAACGTCCCGAACTGCGGCAGCCAGAGCTCGAGCCGCTTGTCGCCCGTCGGTAGGTCCAGCACGAAGCGCCCGTCCGGGCCGACGGGCGCGGAGGCGACGATCGCGTCGTCCACCACGGCGTCGAGCGGCACCTCCACACCCTGGACCGCGGCCTGCCCGGCGAGAACCCGGGTGTCGGTGCCGAGCACCAGCCGCACGCCGGCGGGCATCGCGGCGCGGCCGCGCAGATCTCCGCCCGGGAAGAGCGTGATGCGGTCGTGCGGCAGCCGCCACGGCCTCGACCAGCCGGGCATGTGCTCGACGGAGAGGGCGCCCTCCCACGCCAGGACGTCGTCGTCCGCCTGGATCTCGCGCATGTCGGCTTCGTCCCCTCGTGTCCCAGCGTCCCTGGCGGGTGAATCCCGCTGCCTGCGGCGGGCAGCCTCTTGACGCGTCTCACCCGGATGCATAACCTGATCGTCGCACGGTGTTAATACGTATTAAGAACCGGTAACGAAGCCGGCCGCCCCGAGGGAGTCCGAGATGAGCCAACGACGGCGTCCCACCCAGGTGGACATCGCCCGTGCCGCGGGCGTCTCCCAGGCAACGGTCTCCCTCGTGATCAGCGGCGGAGCGGCCAGTGGCCAGGTCGCCGAGCATACCCGTCAAGCGGTGCTCGACGCCGCCGCGGAGCTCGGCTACACCGTGAACGCCGCAGCGCGCAGCCTCCGAGGCGGGCGCAACCGGCTGCTGGGCCTCTACACGTTCGAGTCGGTCTTCCCGGTCGACCAGCGCGACTTCTACTTCCCGTTCCTGCTGGGCGTCGAGGAGGCCACCGCCGAGTTCGGCTACGACCTGCTGCTGTTCAGCTCGGTCACCTCGGGCGAGCGCCGCATCTACTCCGACGGCATCAACCGGCTCAAGGTCGCCGACGGCTGCGTCCTGCTCGGCCGGCACATCGACCGCGCGGTGCTGGCCGACCTGGTGCACGAGGACTTCCCCTTCGTCTTCGTCGGACGCCGCGAGGTCCCCGGCGTAGAGCTCTCCTACGTCGCGCCGGACTACGTGGGCGCGACCCGCGACATGGTGCGCCGCCTGACCGCCCTCGGGCACCGGCGGTTCGCGTACCTGCGGCCCGCCGACCACCAGGAGCCGACCCGCGACCGCGAGGCCGGGTTCCGGCAGGGCCTCGCCGAGGCCGGCCTGCCGGACCAGCCGGTCCACGAGCTGCCCGACGACTCCCCCGGCGCCGACGCCGAGCTCGCGGCGCTGCTCGCCCAGTGGCTGGCCGACGGCGTCACCGCGCTCCTGGTCGAGCCGAAGGAGGACGACCAGGCGATCGTCGCACTCGAACGGGTCGCCGCCGACGCCGGCGTCCGCATCCCCGAGGACCTGTCCGTGGCGCTGCTCGGCGACCCCACGCGCAGTAGCGCGCCGGGACCCGTCCGGGACTGGACCCGCTTCACGCTCCCCCGCGAGGACATGGGCCGCGCCGCGGTCGGCCTCCTGCTCGAGCTCCTGGACTCCGACGACGGCCCGCGCCAGCTCTCGGTCGCCTGCGCCCCGGTCGACGGCGACTCCGTCGGGAGGCCGCGATGATGCTCACGTTCCTGCTGCGCCGCCTCGCGATCGGGCTGTTCACGATCTGGGGCGTGCTCACGGCCGTGTTCCTCATCGTGCGGATCGCGCCGGGTGACCAGGCCACGGTCGCCCTGGGGCCGGACGCGACGCCCGAGCAGATCGCCGAGCTGCGGCACACCCTGGGCCTGGACCAGCCGGTCCTCGTCCAGTACCTGAACTTCCTGGGTGACGCCGTCCGCGGCGACTTCGGCCAGTCCTACCGGTACGGCCGGCCCGCCATGGAGGCCGTGCTCGAGCGGTTCCCCGCCACCGTCACCCTCACGCTGGCGGCCACGGTCATCGCGATAGTGGTGGGGATCGTGCTCGGCGTGGTCGCCGGGCACCGGCCCGGCAGCCTCGTCGACCGCACGACGTCCGCGGCGACGCTGGGGCTGCAGGCGCTCCCGCCGTTCTGGGTCGGCATCATGCTGATCCTCGTGCTCGCGCTGTGGCTGCGGCTGCTGCCCAGCGCGGGCGGCGGCGACCTGGAGCACCTGATCCTGCCCGCGGTCACGCTGTCCATCCCGTTCACCGCCCTGGTCGGCCGGATCACGCGCAGCGGCGTCGCCGAGACGATGTCCGAGGCGTTCGTCCGCACCGCACGGTCCAAGGGGCTGACCGAGCGCGAGGTGCTGACCGGTCACGTGCTGAAGAACTCGCTGGTTCCCGTCGTGACGGTGGTCGGGCTGCAGGTCGGCACGCTGCTCGGCGGCGCCGTCGTCATCGAGACGGTGTTCGCCTGGCCCGGGCTCGGCAACCTCCTGGTCGGCGCGGTGGGCAACCGCGACTACGCGGTGGTGCAGGCCGCCACCGTGCTGATCGCCGTCTGCGTCATCGGCCTGAACCTGGCCGCCGACCTGGCGTACGCCCGCCTCGACCCGCGCATCCGGCTGGAGGCCCGCCGATGAGCTTCCGTTCCCTGGCTGAGCGCCCGAGTGGACGTACGAGCGGACGCACGAGCTTCCGTTCCCTGGGCGGCTACGTGATCTACGTGATCCTCGGCCTCTACGTCTTCGCCGCGGTCGCGGGCCCGTACCTGGTGCCGTACGACCCGGTCGCGACCATCGTCACCGAACGGCTCCTGCCGCCCGGCTCGGCGACGGCGTCGGGCACCGCGTGGCTGGGCACCGACGGCGTCGGCCGGGACGTGTTCGCGCAGGTGGTCCACGGCGCCCGCACATCCCTGGCGATCGGCCTGGTCGTGGTGCTGGTGTGCAGCCTCGTGGGGGTCGCCCTCGGCGCCATCGCCGGCTACGCGGGCGGGTTCGCCGACCTCGCGGTGGCCCGCACCATCGACGTCCTGATGGCGTTCCCCGGCATCCTGCTGGCCATCGTGATCGCCGGTCTGCTGGACCGCGGCGTCGACGTCGTGATCATCGCCCTGTCGGTGGCGGGCTGGATCGGGTTCGCCCGGCTGTCCCGCAGCGTCGCCCTGTCGATCCGCGAGCGCGACTGGGTCGACGCCGCCCGGATCATGGGCGTGCGCACGCCCGCCGTCCTGACCCGGCACGTCGTGCCGTTCCTCGCGGGGCCGGTCGTCGCGCTGGCCACCATGGAGCTCGCCTCCGTCGTCCTGTCCGAGGCAGCCCTGAGCTTCCTCGGCCTCGGTCTGCCCCCGTACATCGTGTCCTGGGGCCAGAGCATCGCCAGTGGCAAGGAGTACCTCGCCACCGCGTGGTGGATCTCGGCCTTCCCAGGTATCGCGCTCTCCGTCCTGGTCGTCTGCATCGGCCTGCTCGGCGACCGCCTCACCAAGCGCTTCGCACAACGTTGATCCGCACGGTTGATCCGCACGACGTTGAAACCCAACGCTGAAAGGAACGAGCGATGAAGCTCAGCACGCGGCGAGCGGTACCAGCCCTCGCCATCACCCTGACCCTCCTGGCGACCACGGCCTGCGGCGGCTCCGGGGACGACAGTCCCGGGGACGACGCCGCCGGCGGCACGTTGACCGCCGCAGGCCCCATCCCGATCGAGAACCTCGACCCGCACGGCCCGTCCAGCATGGACGCGGGCACGCAGCTCGCGGCCCGCGCCCTGTTCAGCCAGCTCGTGATCAGCACCGGTCCCGGCGAGTTCACGGGCGAGCTGGCCACCGAGTGGGAGCCGAACGAGGACACCAGCCAGTGGACCTTCACGCTGCGCGAGGGCGTTGAGTTCTCCGACGGTGAGCCGGTCGACGCCGACGCCGTCGTCGCCTCCTTCGAGCGCGTCCTGGAGCTGAACGGCCCGCTGGCCGGCAACTTCGTCGACTACACGGTGGAGGCACCGGACGAGAGCACAGTGGTGTTCGACGCCGGAAAGCCGGACGCGTCGTTCGTCGCCAAAATCTCGTCGTTCTTCGTCACCCCGCCGGACGTCTCCGATGCATCCTTCCAGGATCCTGTGGGCTCTGGGCCGTTCGTCGTGGAATCGTTCACGCCCGGCCAGGAGCTGACGATGACGCCGAACCCGACGTACTGGGACGGCGCCCCCGCGCTGGAGGAGCTGACCTTCCAGTCGATCCCCGAGGTCTCGGCCCGCATGACGGCGCTGCAGACCGGCGAGGTCGACGTCACGTGGGCCATGCCCGACGACCAGATCGCCGCCCTGCAGGGCGACACCTCGCTCACCGTCGAGACCGTGGACGGCCCCGGCGTCGTCACCATGTGGATGAACAGCGGCGAGGAGACGCTGCAGGAGGCCGCGGTGCGCCGCGCGCTGTGGCAGGCGGTCGACTTCGAGGAGATCACCACGTCGCTGTTCCCGGAGACGGGCACGCCCGCGGACTCCGTCATCAGCCCGGTGGTGCTGGGCTACGCGCCGCAGGAGCCGGTCGCCTACGACCCCGAGGCCGCCAAGGCGGCGCTCGAGGACGCCGGCTTCGACTTCGACACGACGCTCGAGCTGCAGTTCTCGCAGCCGCAGTTCCGGCAGTTCGCGCAGGCCGTGGCCTCCGACCTCGCCGAGATCGACGTCAAGGTGGAGCCGCTGGAGAAGGAGCAGGCGGTGTTCCTCGAGGACCTGCTCGCGATGAACTGGGACATCAACCTGCAGCAGATCGGCTCGCAGGGGTACGACGCCGCCACGAACCTCGGGCGCCTGTACCCGTGCGCCGCCGGACGCACCGGCTACTGCAACGAGGAGCTCGACTCGCTCCTGGCCGACGCCGAGGCGACCAGCGACACCGCCGAGCGGGAGGACCTGTACGCCCAGGCCACGCAGATCATCTGGGAGGACGCCGTGGGCATGTACCCGATGTTCGTCGGCATGCCGTACGCGTGGCGAGAGGGCGTCGAGGGCTTCGTCCCTGCCGGTGACAGCATCCCCTACTTCACCGACGTCACGAACTCAGACGGCTGACCGGACGAGCTGACGAGAGGAACCGAGGAACATGGCCGACCACTCCGTCGCGGTGGCACCCGCGAACCAGCGGACCACCCCGATGCTCGAGGTGACCGACCTCGAGGTCGTGCTGCCCGCGGGGGCAGTGGTCGACCGTGTCTCGTTCACCGTGCCGGCGGGACGCACCACCGGCCTGATCGGCGAGTCCGGCAGCGGCAAGACCATGACGGCGATGGCCGTCGTGGGGCTGCTGCCGGACACCGCCAGCGCCTCGGGCGAGGTGCGGTGGAAGGCCCAGGACCTCCTGGTCGCGCCCGAACGGCGGCGCCGCCAGGTGCGGGGCCGTGAGATCGGCGTCGTGTTCCAGGACCCGTCCGCCGCGCTCAATCCCATCCAGACCGTGGGGCGGCAGGTGGGCGAGATCCTGCGGCGCGACGGCCTGCCGCGCACCCAGGTGCGGGCCCGCGTCCTGGAGCTGCTGGCGCGCGTCGGCCTGCCCGAGCCCGAGCGGCAGGCCGACTCCTACCCGCACGAGATGTCCGGCGGGATGCGCCAGCGCGTCATGATCGCCATCGCGCTGGCCGGGCAGCCCGAGCTGGTCATCGCGGACGAGCCCACCACGGCGCTCGACGTCACCACCCAGGCGCGGATCCTCGCGCTGCTCGCGGACCTGCGCGAACGCGAGGGCCTGGCGATGATCCTGGTCAGCCACGACCTGCGGGTCATGGCGCACGTCGCCGACGAGGTGGTGGTGATGTACGCGGGGCGCGTGGCGGAGCAGGGCCCGGCGCGCGCCGTCCTGGACCGCCCCTACCACCCCTACACGCGGGCCCTCGCGGCCAACGTCCCGGCCGTCACGAGCCGGACGGCGATCGCCGAGCCGCTCCCGGGCGCGCCGGCCAGCCCGTTCGACCGCCCGTCCGGGTGCCCGTTCCATCCCCGCTGCCCGATGGCGCGGGACCGCTGCGTCACCGAGGTCCCGGCGCTGCGTGAGATCACCGAGGCCGGGGCCGGGCCCGGCAGGTTCAGCGCCTGCCACTTCGCCGAGGAGGTGTCCTGAGTGAGCGTGCTCGAGATCCGGGGCCTGCGCGTCGCCTTCGCCGGTCCCCGCCGGTCGGTCCGCGAGCGCCGCACCACGGTGCAGGCGGTCGACGGCGTCGACCTCGACGTCGGCGCGCGCGAGACGGTGGCGCTGGTGGGCGAGTCGGGGTCGGGCAAGTCGACGGTGGCGCGGTGCGTGCTGGGGCTGGTGACGCCGCAGGAGGGCAGCGTGACGTTCGAGGGGCGGCCGCTGGGGCCGCTCCGGAAGCGGTCGCCGGAGCTGCACCGCGCGGTGCAGATGGTGTTCCAGGACCCTGGGTCGTCGCTGAACCCGCGGATGACGGTGGGCGCGATCGTGCGAGAGGCGTGGCGGGTGCATCCGTCGGTGGCGCCTCCCGGGGATCAGCGCGAGGCGCTGGCGCGCGTGCTGTCCGACGTCGGGCTGGACCCCGGTGTGGCCCTGCGGCGTCCGTCGGCGTTGTCGGGTGGGCAGAAGCAGCGGGTGAGCATCGCCCGCGCGCTGGCTCTGCGGCCGCGGCTGCTGGTGTGCGACGAGGCGGTCTCCGCCCTGGACGTGTCGGTGCAGTCGCAGATCCTGCGGCTGCTGGTGGACCTGCGGGACGAGCACGACCTGTCGGTCCTGTTCATCACGCACGATCTCGCGGTGGTGCGGCAGATCGCCGACCGCGTGGCGGTGATGCACCGCGGGGTACTGGTCGAGGACACCTCGGCCGAGCAGCTGTTCACCGCGCCCGAGCACCCCTATACGCAGGGACTGCTGCGGGCCGCACACGAACTGGAAGGAGCGGCATGACGAAC
>NZ_UWYY01000032.1 GCF_900608595.1 Promicromonospora panici
CCGCGCCGACCTCGAGTGGCCACTGACCACCGACCGCCTCACGCTCCGCCCGGTCGCCCCGGACGACGCCGAGTCGTTCCTCGGCTGGCGCTCGCGCACCGACGTGGTGCGGTACATGTACCAGCCGCCGTGGGACCGGGCGACGGCGGAGGCGAAGCTCCGCACCTGGTCGAGCGCGCCGTTCGAGGACGTCGGCGACGTCCTCGTGCTGGCGGTCGAGCTGGACGGCGACGTCGTCGGTGAGGCCATGCTCAAGTGGGCCGCCGGCCCGCGGCAGGCCGAGATCGGCTACGCCCTGCACCCCGACGTCGCCGGGCGCGGCCTGGCTACCGAGGCCGCCCGCGCGACCCTCCGGCTCGCCTTCGGCACGTACGGCTTCCACCGCGTGTACGCACGCATCGACGAGGAGAACCTCGCCTCGGTCCGGGTGGCGGAGCGGCTCGGCATGCGCCGGGAGGCACGCCTCGTCGAGAGCGACCTGCGCGACGGAGTGTGGTCCACCGAGGTGGTCTACGCGCTCCTCGACCGGGAGCTCGCCTAACACCTCCGATCAGCGCGCGCGGACCGAGATGGGGGTAGCGCTCGCCACCCTTGGCCAGGTACCGTCCATCGAAGCGCTTCGACAGTCTTGTCGCAAGCGCACCGCCCTGCCGTACCTCAGAGCACCCCCGCCGCACCGCCGCGGCGCCCGAAGGAGGAACCCATGGACGTGCCACTCTTCCGCGATACCACGCAGCCCGTGCTCGCACGCGCCCGCGACCTGCTCAGTCGCCTGACCCCTCAGGAGCGGGTGGCGATGCTGCACCAGCACCAGCCGCCCGTGGACCGGCTCGGTCTGGCGCCCTTCCACACCGGGGGCGAGGCGCTGCACGGCGTCGCCTGGCTGGGCCTCGCCACGGTGTTCCCGCAGCCGGTCGGCCTGGCCGCGACCTGGGATCCCGAGCTGCTGCGCCGCATCGGCGACGTCGTCTCCACCGAGGTTCGTGCCAAGCGCGCGGTGGACCCCTCGGTGAGCCTGAACGTCTGGGCGCCGGTCGTGAACACGCTCCGCCACCCGGCCTGGGGCCGCAACGAGGAGGGCTACTCCGAGGACCCGCACGTCACCGCGCACCTCGCCACCGCCTACTGCCAAGGCCTGCGCGGGGACCACGAGCGGGTCTGGAAGACCACGCCCACCCTCAAGCACTTCCTCGCCTACAACAACGAGACCGACCGCTCGTCCACGAGCTCGAACCTCACCCCGGTCACGCTGCACGAGGAGGAGCTCGCCGCTTTCCGCGAGCCGATCGAGGCCGGCGTGGCCGCTGGCGTCATGCCAGCGTACAACCAGGTCAACGGCACGCCGGCGCACCTGCAGGCCGAGCTCTTCGCCGAGCTGCGGTCCTGGACCGAGGGGTCGGTAGCCCTCGTATCGGACGCCGCCGCCCCGATGTTCGTGATCACGGTGCAGCGCGCCGAGCCGGACCGCGCGTCCGGCAACGCGGCCCTCGTGCGTGCGGGCGTCGACTCGTTCACCGACGACAACGACGACTCCGCGCCCACCGTCCAGCGCCTCCAGGAGGCCCTAAACCGTGGCCTGCTCACCATGGACGACGTCGACCGCTCCGTGCTGCGCCTCCTCGAGCTGCGCCTGCGCAGCGGCGAGCTCGACGGCGACGCCGACCCGTACGCCGGCATCACTGCGGACCACCTCGACCGGCCCGAGCACCGCGAGCTCGCGCGGGAGGCGGCGGCCCGCTCCGTGGTTGTGCTGCGCAACGAGGCCGGACTGCTGCCGCTGCCGGCCGCCGGATCGGTCGCCGTCGTCGGACCCATGGCGGAGGCGGTGCTCACCGACTGGTACTCCGGCACCCCGCCGTACTCGGTCACCCCGGCGGACGGCCTGCGTGCCGCATTCGGCGCGGACCGGGTGGTGGTTACGGACGGCGCCGACGTCGTCGCCCTGCGCGCGTCGAACGGGCGGTACGTCTCGGTCGCGGCGGACGGCGCGGCGGTCGTCGCGGACGCCCCCGACGCCGGCAAGGCCACCCGCCTGGCCGTCACGGACTGGGGCGGAGGTGTGCTCACGCTGCGCTCGGGTGCGTCGGGACGGCTGCTCACCGGTGGCGCCTGGCCGCTGCGGGCCGACGCCGACCGGGTCGGCGGCTGGGAGGTCCAGGAGAGCTTCCGCAAGCACGTGCACGAGGACGGCTCGTGGTCCCTGCTGCACCTCGGGTCCGGGCGGTGGGTGCGCGTCCAGCGCGACACCGGCCTGGTGGGCGCCGACGGGCACACGCTCGCGGACGCCGAGCGGTTCGTGGCACGCGTTCTGGAGTCGGGCGCAGCTCGGGTGGCCCAGGCCGCGGCCGAGTGCGACGCCGTCGTCGTCGCCGTCGGGAACGACCCGCACCTGAACGGCCGCGAGACGCAGGACCGGCCCGACCTGTGGCTGCCCGAGTCCGCCGTCGAGACCTGGCGTGCGGCCGTGGAGGCCAACCCTCGTGCCGTCCTGACCATCGTGTCGAGCTACCCTTACGTGCTCGGTCCCGGCGTCGCCGACGCCCCGACCGTGGTGTGGTCCAGCCACGGTGGCCAGGAGCTCGGGCACGGCCTGGCCGACGTGCTGACCGGTGCCGTCGAGCCGTCCGGGCGGCTCGCCCAGACGTGGCCGGCACGTCCGGAGCAGGCAGGTGACCTCTTCGACTACGACACCCGGCGCCAGCAGGTGACCTACCGGCACCTGCCGGCGGGCGAGGTCGGCGCCCCCACCTTCGCCTTCGGGCACGGCTTGACGTACTCGGCCGTGTCGTACGAAGGGCTGTCGCTCTCGGTGGCTGAGGTACCGGCTCCCGCGCCGACACGTGACCATCCGCCACTGACGCCGCGCGATCCGGCCGGCCCGGGCGTCGTGACGGCTACGGTGGCGGTACACAACACCGGTGCACGGCCCGCCGAGGAGCTGGTGCAGGTGTACTCGCTCGGGGCCCCAGGGACAGACTCGCCCGTGCGGCTGCTGCTCGGCTACCGCCGGGTGCGGCTCGCGCCGGGCGAGACGGCGTCGGTGGAGGTCCCGTTCGACGTTGCGCGCCTGGCGCTGTGGCACGCGGCGCCGTCGGGCGACGGGGCGGGCCTGCTCGACGGCGACCTGCGGGTACCGGCGGCGACCTATGCCGTGGCCGCCGGGGCGTCGAGCGTGGACCTGCCGGTGCGCGGCCAGCTGACCGTGACCGGCGCGACCGGATGATGGCGGATCACCGATGAGAGCCCGAGGTCAGGCGTCCGCTGCCGAGCATCCGATCGTCTCCGGGTTCTATCCCGACCCGACGATCTGCCGGGTTGACGAGGACTACTACCTGGCCCATTCGAGCTTCGAATACTTCCCGGGCGCGCCGATCTTCCACAGCCGGGACCTGCTTTCCTGGAAGCAGATCGGGAACATCTTGGACCGGCGCGAGCAGCTCGCCCGCGGCGACGGGCGCCCCTCCGGCGGGGTCTACGGGTCGACACTGCGCCACCACGACGGCCGCTTCTACTTCGTGACCACCAACGTCGGCGACCACATGGATCAGATCATCGTCACCGCCGAGGATCCGACCGGGCCTTGGAGCGACCCGGTGTTCGTCCCGCGCGCGGTCGGCATCGACCCCGACCTCGCCTGGGACGAGGACGGTACCTGCTACCTGACCTGGAAGGGCCCGTTCTCCGGAGCTTGGGGCGTGTGGCAGGGCCGCCTGGACGTGACGACCGGCGAGTTCGACGGCGAGCCCTACCGAGTCTGGCAGGGGAGCGGGATGGCTCACCCCGAAGCGCCGCACCTGTACCGCATCGGCGACTACTGGTACCTGACCCTCGCCGAGGGCGGGACCGAACGCGGCCACAGTGTCACCGTCGCCCGCGCGGACCGGCCCGATGGCCCGTACGAGCCGTGCCCGCACAACCCGCTGCTCAGCCACCGCTCGACGGCGGACCCGGTACAGAACACCGGCCACGCCGACCTCGTGCGGACCGGCACCGGCGAATGGGCCGCGGTCTACCTCGCAGTACGCCCGCGCGGGTCGACCCCGTTCTTCCACGTCCTCGGCCGCGAGACCTTCCTCGCCGGCGTCGACTGGGTCGACGGCTGGCCCGTGCTCAATGAGCGACGCTACGAGTTCACTCCCGACACCACGGCCTTCGCGGACGACTTCACCGACCCGGAACTCGACCACCGATGGGTCGCGCCGTTCAGCGAACCCGCGAACATCGCTGCTGTCCGCTCGGGCGGCGGACTCGACCTGCGCGACCCGCGCGACGGCTCACCCGGACTACTGTGCACCCGGGTCAAGGACTTTCGCTGGGAAGCCGAAGCGGTCTTCGAAGGGTCCGGCCGATTCGAGATCCGCGTCGATGACCGGCACCGCTACGGCCTCGTGCTCGAGAACGGAACGGTGCGCGCCGAAGCACAGGTCGGCGATGTCCGGGCCGAGTTCGACTCGGTGGCAGTTCCCTCCGGCGCGGCGGTGGTGCTGCGCATCGCAGCGGTCGAGTTCGAGGCGAGGACCGGCACCGGCCTCGGCCCCGACGATCTCGTCCTCTCCGCGGGCGGCACGGTACTGGCGCGCCTCGACGGCCGCTACCTCTCGACCGAGGTCGCGACTGGATACACGGGCCGGGTCCTGGGTGTCGGTGCAGCGGGCCAATCCTCACGCGTGATCCGCTTCGCCTACACGCCCGAACCACGCCACTGACCGCATTCCCGATACCAGGCTCCAGCCTCGGCATACTCCATCCAGCACTCCAGGGATTACCCGTGAACGATCAACCGCGCGACGACATCGCATCGCCGGCACCAGGCACGCAGGCCACCGGGCTGCTCGTCGGCGCCAACTACCACCCCCACGACTCCGAGCCCGCGACCTGGCGCCGCGACGCGGCCATGATGCGCGAGGCCGGGATCACGGTCGTGCGCCTGGGACACCTCGCCTGGGACACCTTCGAACCGGCCGAGGGCGAGTTCACCTTCGAATGGTTCGACGAGTGCATGGACCTGATGCACGACAACGGCATCGGCGTCGTCCTCGACATCGCCGTGCGCCCCGCACCGCTGTGGCTGCACCGCAAGCACCCCTCGATCGACGTTGTCGACCCGACCGGCAACCGCCTGTACGCCAACCACCGGTACATGGACGACGTCGGCGACCCGCACTTCCGCGCCCACGCCAAGCGCTTCGCCGAGCACCTGGTGCGCCGCTACGCCGCCCACCCCGCGCTGGCCGCGTTCGGCATCGACAACGAGCCCGGTGACGGACCGATCTCCTACTCCGAGACCGTCAGGTCCCGCTTCGTCGCCTGGCTCGGAGCCAGGTACGCCACCACCGACGCCCTAAACGCCGCCTGGGCCGGGCAGCGGTGGTCCCGCCGCATCGGCGACTTCGCCGAAGTCGGCCTGCCGACCCCGGCTCACAAAGGCGCCGCGCCCGAGCGCGTGCTCGACTTCCGGCGGTTCGTCTCCGACGAGGTGAACGGCTACCTGACCGAGATCCTCGACGTGGTCGAGAGGCATGCGCCGGGCGTCTTGACGACCTCGAACATGTGGTACTACAGCCACGGCAGGCACTTCGACTACGCCCCGCTCGCGTACACCGGGCGGCTCGCTCGTGCGGGGAACGGCTTCTACCCGGGCGAGTCGATCATCGACACCGCGGGCCTGCGTGCCAGCCTGTTCGGGGTTGCCCGCATCCAGTACGAGAACACGACTCCGTTCTGGTGCACCGAGTTCACCACGATGACCGCGACACCCGGATCGATCCGCAAGTCCGCGTACGCATCCTTGATGCTCGGCAACCAGCTCGTGTGCGGGTGGACCTGGCAGACCATGCACGCCGGGGAAGAGCAGTTCCTTCAAGGCATGGTCGATTGGGACGGCCGCCCGAACCGCAAGCTCGACGAGTACCGGCAGATCGCCACCGAGTTCGCCAGGATCGGTCCACACTTCCCGTACCAGCCTGAGGCCGAGATCGCGATCGCGCTTGACTTCCCCAGCCAGATCGCCAGCGCGGCCATGCCCGAACGCCACGACGACCAGGCGCTGACCGCGTTCTCGGCCGTCCTCGACCGTAACCTCGACACCCGCGTGGTCGACCTCGCCCGCAGCGAACTCGACTACAAGCTGCTGCTCGTCCCCGGCGTGCTGGTTCTCGACGAGACCGCCGCCGCGAAGGTCCGCGACTTCGTCGAACGCGGCGGCACCGTGATCATGAGCTCGTACTCCGCCACGCTCGACGCGAACGGGCAGGTGTTCGCGACCACCCGGCCGGGCCGCCTCGCCGATGTGTTCGGCATCCGCGTCGGCTCCTACGAGGAGACCGACAAGCTCAACGAGCTCGCCCACGGCCGCACCGGAATCCAACGGCTCGACCTCGAGTTCGCCGGGCGCGACATCACCGTGTCCACGCCGCGGTTCGACGTCGTCGAGCCGGATGGAGCCGACGTCCTCGCCCGCGCCGGCGGCATCGGCTGCGACCACCCGCTCATCACCGTCAACCGGTACGGTGCCGGCCGCGCGGTCTACGTGGCACTCCCCGCTCGCGGCGAAGTCCTCGGCGCGGTGCTCGACGCCGAGATCGACCGGCTCGGCCTCCAAAGAGGCCCGGCCGTCCCCGCCGGCGTGATGGCGCGCCGGATCGACGATGACCATGTCCTGTACGTCAACCTCGACGCCGAACCGAAACCAATCGAGCTGCCCGGCAAGGCCACGAGTCTGCTCAACGACATCAGCTACGACGGCGGCTTCACCCTCGAGGCGTTCGACGCCGAGTTCATCGAAACTGCTCCCCGAACCGTCTGAACGCGGCCGACGGGCGGCTGGTTCGGGGCGTGCGCTCAACCGCTCAGGACATCAACGTGGTTTTGTTCGTTGACAACGTCGCGGCGAGGTCCTTCTGGTGGGCCGCGCCGCGATTCGCCTCGATCAGCTCTGACGATCCCTCGGGGCAAGCAGTCGGTCTCGGCGTCGCCGACCTGGCGAGACGGCGTCGGTGGCGGTGCCGTTCGACGTCGCGCGTCTGGCACTGTGGCACCTCGCGCCGTCGGACGGCGTACCAGGCCTGCTCGACGGCGACCTACGCGTGCCGGCCGCGACAGACGTCGTGGCCGCCGGGATGTCGAGCGTGGACCTGCCGGTGTGCGGCGAGCTGACCGTGACCGGCCCGACCGGGTGAGAACGACAGCATGAGGACCAAGGCATGAGGACCAAGGCATGAGGACCAAGGCATGAGGATCGACCCCTCCAGCCGGAGCGTGCAGGGGCTGACGACGTTCCTGCAGTTCGTCGTGCTCAACCTGCTGTACATCGTCGCCTGCCTGCCGGTGGTGACAGCCGGGGCCGCGACCGCCGCGCTCTACGAGGTGACGCTGCGGTACGCCGATGAGGAACGGGGTTACCTGATCACGGGGTTCTTCGTCGCCCTGCGGCGCAATCTGTGGCGGGGCACGGCCGTCGGGCTGCTGCTCGGCGTGCCGGCCGCGATGGCGGGCTTCGCCGCGGCCTTCTGGCTGGCGACGGGCGGCGCCGTCGGGACCGCCGTCGGCACGGTGGCGGTGCTGCTCGTCGCCTACCTGGCCGCCGCGCTGCTGTGCGGCCTGGCGCTGGTCGCGCGGTACGCCGACCCCATGGGTCGGATAGTGCGTAACGCCCTGCTGCTGCCGCTCGGCGAGCCGCTGCGCATGCTCGTCCTGCTGCTGCGGCCGGTCGCGACGGTGAGCCTGCTCTACGTGTACCCGCCGGCCGTGGTGCTCGTGGTGACGATCGGGTTCTCGGTGGGGGCCTACGTGGACGCGCTCGTGCTGCACAGCGTCTTCCGGCGGCGCGGTGGAGATCCCACAGCGCTCGACCCGGTCAGCCCGCACTCCGGCGAGTGAGTGAGCTCTCGACGAAGGTGCCCCCGATCTTGGACTGATACGACCTTTGGCAGGCCGTGTTGTCCTAGGTCAGGGGCACCTTTCGTGGTCACGAACCAGCCCGCGGACACCTCACCGAGAAAGCCCGAGGTCAGGTGAGCGTCCACTGCTGGTCTTGGGTGCCGCTGCAAGCCCAGAGGATGATCTGGGGCCGTTGGCGCTGGCGGCGCCCTTGGCGTCCAGGCAGAGCCGGTCAGGCCGAAGAAGCGCAGGGTCTCGGCGGCTGAGTGCGGCAGCCCGTGGTCGACGCCCTTCATGCTGATCGCCTCGACCAGGGCCCTGAGTAGCCGGGGTTGGCGCCTGGGACTGCGTCGCCCCACTGCTGCGGAGTGCGGTTGCTCATGCCGGTCGCGCAGTCGGAGTTCCACTCGGAGCCGTTGTTCGTGGTCGCAAAGCCATGAGAGCGGGCTCCGGGGTGCCTGGACGCGTCCAGGCACCCCGGATCGGCTTCTTGGCTAGCGGCCTCAGTCGGCGATGTCGCCGTAGACGATGCCGCGGGCTGAGAGGTACACGCGGCCGTAGACCTGCGGGTCGCCTGTGATCGCGGAACCGGCGAAGGCCCACTGGTGGTTGTCGTCGTTGATGCGGACCCAGCTCATGCCGGCGTCGGTCGAGCGGAAGATTCCGTCCTGGCCGCCGACCGTGGCCGAGATGAAGATCGTCGGGTAGCCGTTCTGTTTGGCAGACTTGCCGAAGCCGACACCGATGGCCAGGTCGACGGAGCCGATGCGGGTCCAGCTCACGCCGCCGTTCTTGGAGAACCACAGGCCGGTTGCGACCCCCGTCTTGTCGCTGCGTCCGGCGAGCCAGACGTGGCCCGTGTTGCCGGGGGCGACCCTGAAGTCGTCAACGCCTTCGGTGGGCAGGCCGGTCGCTCCGGTGTCGGCAAAGGTCCTGCCGCCGTCAGCGCTGCGGAAGAACTTGCCGCCCGTGAAGGCGTAGACGACGGACGCGTTGACGCGGTCGGAGCGCACCCTCGCGCCGGCCGAGAGGCCCTGGACCGGGCTCCAGGTCGCACCCCGGTCGGTGCTGCGGACCGGGGTCCTGTCGGTGTTGCTGGGCGACCACAGGATCGCGGCGGCGTCGGCGGTGATCGCGACGGTGCCGGAGCCGCCGCCGGGGACGCCGTCGAGCTTCGCCGCCTTCTTCCAGGTCTTCCCCCGGTCGGTCGAGACGATGACGTGACTGTCCGTGTCTGAGACCTCCCCGCTGCCGACGATGACGTCCGGGTTCTTCGCGGCGAAGTCGAGGCTGTTGCCGCCCCAGCCTGCCATGAGCATCGGCTGGGCCTGGTCGAGGTCGGTGTGGACGAAGCCGCTGACGTCGCCCATGGCCGAGACGAGCGTGCCGCCGAGGGCGGCGATGTCGCGGACCCACGTCTCCTCGACACCTTCGGCCCGCACGTGGACCGTGAACTGCTCGATCGGCAGCCCGATCCGCTCGCCGGCCGCGTTCTCGCCGATCAGCTCGCCCTGGGTGTCCCACTGCGTCAGGTTCTCGGTGCCCCAGATCATGGCGCCGGTGCCCCACATGATGCGGTCGGAGTTGTGCGGGTCGATCGCCAGGGCCTCGATCATCCACCCGTGCTTGACCGCGTACGAGGCCCCGTTGTCGGTGGCGTTCCAGTTCAGCCAGGGCGCGTTGGTGCTGTCCATGACGAAGCGGTCGTGCCGGTCCTCGCCCTGGGCGAAGTCCCAGCTGATCGACCAGGTCGCACCGGAGTCGGTGGAGCGGAACAGGATCTCGTCGGGCCCCCAGTTGTTGCACGTGGACGCCATCAGCGTGCCGGGGTTCTGGCGGTCCACGGTGATGCCGCCGAAGCCGGGGATCGGGCGACCGGGGTTGTACGGCGGGGTGACGTCGGTCCACTCACCGGTCTGGGTCGCCAGGCGGCTGATCTTGCCGCCCCGGCCGGACGCGGGCCCGCCGTTGTAGGGGCCGGGGTCGTGGCTGGTGATGACGTACAGGTACCCATTGACGTTGTCGACGGCGCACCGCTTGGGGATGGTGCGGTTCCCGTCGGCCTCGCCGAGCGCCGCGGCCGCACCGGGGACGGGCTGCCAGGTCGCACCGCCGTCGGAGGAGACGTACAGCGGGTCGGCCGGGTCGGCGACCCCGACGTAGATCTTGCCGCCGATCTGGTCGAAGTCGATCCAGAGCACGCCCTGATTGTCGGCGAGGTACTCGTTGTTCGGGTCGACGACGAAGTTGCCAGGGTTGGGGAACGACTCGACCTTGCCCCAGGTGCGGCCGTAGTCGCGCGAGCGCCACAGCCCGTTCCCGCTCGGCGCGCCGAGGTAGATCTCGGCGTTGTCGGCCGGGTTGACGACGAGGCGTTCGCCCATGCCGCGGCCGGGCATGTTGCCGCCCTGCTTGAACGGCAGCTCCGCGACGCCCCAGGTCTCGCCCTTGTCATCGGAGTAGAGGATCGCGCCGGGGTTGGGGTCCCAGCTCATCGTGTAGGCGCCGACGGCGGCGTAGACGCGGTTGGTCTCGACCGGGTCGGTGGCCATGGATACCACGTAGTAGTAGCCCCAGTTGTCGCGCCCGACCCAGTCGAGCAGCTGCTTCCAGGTCCCGGTGGACTCCTCCCACCGGTAGCAGCCGCCGACATCGGTGCGAGCGTAGATGAGGTTCGGCTCGGTCTCGTTGAAGATGATGCCGGGCACGAAGCCGCCGCCGTTGACGACGGCGTTCTTCCAGGTGTAGGCGTCCGCACCGTACGGGTGGGCCTTGGCCTGTGCCGGCGTGGACGGGAGGCCGATCGCGACCGCGGCCGCGCCGATCGACGCGAGGAAGGTGCGTCGTTCCATGATGCTCTCCTTGGGTCTGGTGACAAGGGACTGGTCTGGAGCAGGCGGCGGCGTACGGTACGCCGCGGCACGCGAGCGGAGAGACGCTCGAAGGGCGCCCCGGTCGGAGGGATGGGCCAATGCCAATGCCGATGCCCTTGCGACGGTGAAAGGTTGAGGAGCGGCTTCGATCGGGAGTGGTGAGGTGTCTCTTGGGAAGCAAAGTGCGACGCTTTGAAAAGCCGTCTTATCCCAGGTCGGGGCAACTCTCGCAGTCACGAACCAGCCCGCGCACACCTCACCGTCGAGAGCCCGAGGCTAGCGTCAGCCGGCGGTGCCGGTGATCGTGTTGCCGTTGCGGACGACGGCGTAGGTGACCGTGTCACCGCTCCAGAAGTGGAACGCGAGCGTCACGGGTCGCTGGTCGATCGGTCTTCTCATCGAGGGTGCCCTTCGTCGCGCACTATGATCGAAGCGCTTGCAAACTATGTTGAAGCGCTTCGATAATCCAAGCGGCGATAGGGGTCCGTGTCAAGGGTTAGACCGAGGCTAGATGGCCATTTGGCGAGGCGAAGCGTTTCGATTAGCGATAAGTTGTGGGATTGAATCGGTCAAATGAATGACGTGGCTGAGTGGAACACGAGATATGCACGTCTCGGCATTGACAGAGGCACGCGTAAGGCCCAGGCGATCGATCGCCTAAGCCTTACGCGGGCCGTTACCGCACCGGATCAGGCTCTGCTCAGATCGGCTGAGCCTGCTTCCGGTTCAGGCTCAGCCGAACTCCTTGGCGACCGCGGCGCGGGCCTCGTTCTGGGCCTTGGCGTTGGCGATGTCGACCTCGAGCACCTTCTCGTAGCCCAGGCCGTTCGCCGTCTCCTGCATCTCGGCGAGCAGCGAGTCGAACTCCGCCTCGTCCTTGGCGAAGGCCATCTTCCAGGAGTGCTCAACGATCGTGGCCTTGACCTGGTTGCGCAGGGTCTCGGTCTCGGAGTCGTCCGCCGGAGTGGTGAAGCTCGCGCCCGGCGCGACCAGCAGCATGTCGTTGGACTGCAGGTACTCCATGGTCGTCGTGGCGCCGCCCACGTGCTCGGACCAGTCCTCGGTGAGCGGGTTGCCCGATGTCTTCAGGTAGCTCGGCCAGAACTTGTAGTTGTACGGGTAGCCCGTTCGCGGGTCCTCGTCGTTCGGCAGGACGGCGCTGGCGTTCAGGGACGAGCCGCCGTCCGCGTACGCGCCGCCGCCCCACTCGGCCGGCACCTTCGCACTGCCGCCCTCCAGGATGGCCTCCCGGCCGAAGTCGGTGAGCACCGGCCCGTCCGGCCCGTCCTCCCAGGTCAGCCCGAGAGGACCGGCACCCGTGTTATCGCCGGAGTTGACCTCGATGCCTTCGGGCGAGTAGAGCCAGTCGATGAACGCCGCGATGCGAGCCGGGTCCTCGGCCTTCGAGCCGATCCCGTAGACCAGTGTGCCGCCGTAGACGTCGGCGCCGCGGGAGAGGACCGTCTGGTCCTGCATCGGGGCGATCTCGAAGCCCTTGCCCTTGGCCATGTTCGATTCGGTGTTGTACGCCTTCTGGCCCAGCCACGGCCACCAGGACAGCAGTACCTGTCCGGTCTGGTACTTGGCGAACATCGTGTCGTAGTTCTGCGTGGTCGACTCAGGGTCGACGAGGCCCATCTGGTTCGCCTCGTAGTAGAACTTCAGCGCGCGCACGTACTCGGATTCGGGGTCGAGGATGCCGTGGTAGTCGGACCCGTCGCCCTTGGCCTCGGCGAAGCCGACGTGCTCGTACCCGTAGAGGGCGGGCGGCTGCCCCGCCATGGTCATCAGGTTGCCGTCCCAGTCCTTGAACAGCGAGAGGGCGTAGGTCGGCTTGCCGTTGTCGGCCTTGGGGTGCGCGTCCTGCATCTCCTTGAGTACCGGCAGCAGGTCCTCGAGGGTACCGATCTCCGGGTAGCCGGCCTCGGCGTAGTAGTCCCAACGCAGGTACGGGCCGAACGTCGGGTCGACGCCCTCGGACGGCTCGGTCGGCTTGAGCGTGGAGACCAGGGTCGGGAAGGCATAGACGCCGTCCTTGCCCTCGTTGAGGTACTGGACCGCCGTGTCGTATGCCGACACGTTCTTCATGGACTCGTAGTACGGCGATGCGTCGAGCAGCAGCCCGCCTTCGACAAGCTCGTCGGCCTGCTGACCCTTGCCGATGATGACGAGGTCGCCGAGCTCGCCGGCCGCGACACGGGTGTTGTAGAGCGTGTCGCCGCCACCCGCGACGTTCGGGGCGAGGATGTTCAGCTCCATGTTGAACTTGTCCTTGACGAGCTTGCCGAACCAGCCGTCCTGGATGCCCTGGAAGTTGGCTACGCCGTCGAAGACGTCGATCGTGAGGGGCTCGGCCTTCGACCAGTCCTGGTCGATCGACGCCGCCTCGACGTCGTCCGGCGTCCCCGACCCCGTGCAGGCGGCGAGGGACAGCGCCCCCAGCAGTGGAACGACCAGCATCGCAATTGCCTTGCGTGATCTCATGACACTCCTTCGTGTTGCACGGAACTGTTCGCACGGATTTGTGCGGTACGGAAACCTGTTGTCGGGGAGCGCGTTCTGCGCTCAGCCGAGCTCGTCGGCGACGGCGACGCGGGCGTCGTTCTGCGCCTTGGCGTTGGTCATGTCGACCTCGAGGACCTGCTCGTAGCCCAGGCCGTTCACGGTCTCCTGCATCTGCGCGAGCAGGGCGTCGAACTCGGCGTCGTCCTTGGCGAAGGCCATCTTCCAGGAGTGCTCGACGATGCTGGCCTTGACCTGGTTGCGGGTCGCCTCGATCTCGGCGGGGTCAGTCGGGGCGGCGAAGCCGGACCCCGGCGCCACGATGAGCTGGTCGTTCTCCTCCAGGTACTCCATGGTGGTCGTCGCGCCGTCCATGTGCTCGGACCAGTCCTCGGTCAGCGGGTTGGCTGTGGTCTCCAGGTAGCTGGGCCAGGACTTGTAGTTGTACGGGTGGCCCGTGTTCGGGTCCACCTCGGCGGGCAGCACCGCCGACACGTTGAGCGCCGAGCCGCCGTCCTTGTACTTGCCGCCGCCCCAGTCGGCCGGCACGTCCGCGTCGCCCTCCAGGATGGCCTTCCGGCCGAAGTCCGTGAGCACCGGCCCGTCAGGCCCGTCCTCCCAGGTCAGGTCCTCAGGACCGGCGGCCCCCATGGTGTCGGAGGAGGTGACGCTGACGCCTTCCGGCGTATAGAGCCAGTCGATGAACGCCGCGATGCGAGCCGGGTCCTCGGCCTTCGAGCCGATGCCGTAGACCAGCCCGCCGCCGTAGGCCTCGGCGCCGTACGTGAAGATCTTCTGATCCTCCATCGGCACGATCTGGAAGCCCTTGCCCTCGGCCATGTTCTGCTCGGTGTTGTACGCCGACTGGCCCAGCCACGGCCACCAGGACAGCAGGACCTGGCCGCTCTGGTACTTGGCGAACATCGTGTCGTAGTTCTGCGTGGTCGACTCGGGGTCGACCAGGCCCATCTGGTTCGCCTCGTTGTAGAACTTCAGCGTGCGCACGTACTCCGAGTCGGAGTCGATGATGCTCTGGTAGTCCGAGCCGTCAGCCTTCGCGAGCACGAAGCCGATCTCGTCGTACCCGTAGAGGGTGGTCGGCTGCTTCGCCATCACCATCATGTTGCCGTCCCAGTCCTTGAACAGGGAGATGGCGTACGTCGGCTTGCCGTTGTCGGCCTTCGGGTGCGCGTCCTGCATCTCCTTGAGCACCGGCAGCAGGTCCTCAAGGGTGCCGATCTCCGGGTAGCCGGCCTCGGCGTAGTAGTCCCACCGCAGGAACGGGCCGAACGTCGGGTCGATGTTCTGGCCAGGCTCGGTCGGCTTGAGCGTGGAGGCCGACGTCGGGAACCCGTAGATGCCGTCCTTGCCCTCGTTCAGCTTCTGGACCGCCGTGTCGTACTCGGACGCGTTCTTCATGGACTCGTAGTACGGGGAAGCGTCGAGCAGGAGACCGCCCTCGACCAGCTCGTCGGCCTGCTTGCCCTTGCCGACGATGACGAGGTCGCCGAGCTCGCCGGCCGCGACACGCGTGTTGTAGAGCGTGTCGCCACCGCCGGCCACGTTCGGAGCGATGATGTTCAGCTCCATGTTGAACTTGTCCTTGACGATCTTGCCGAACCAGCCGCTCTGGATGCCCTGGTAGTTCGCCGGCACGTCGAAGACGTCGATCGTGAGGGGCTCGGCCTTCGACCAGTCCTGATCGATCGACACCACCTCGACGTCGTCCGGCGTCCCCGATCCCGTGCACGCGGCGAGGGACAGTATTCCCAGCAGTGGAGCCACCACTACCGCTATTGCCTTGTGTGATCTCATGACACTCCCTTGTGCGATCACTTCTTGTGCAATCACTGTTGTCGCGGAACGCGATCAGCCCTTGACCGCGCCGAGCATGATCCCCTTGACGAAGTACCGCTGGAACAGCGGGTAGACGAAGATGATCGGCAGCACCACGATCACGGCGACCGTCATGCGGATCGACGTCGGTGTCTGCGACGTGGCGGCTGAGGCGATCGAGCCGAGGTCGCCCTGCGCGTTCTGTGCCGCCTGCGCCAGGCTGTTGGCCTGGTTGAGATAGGTGTAGAGCGTGTACTGCAGCGGGTAGAGCTTCTGGTCCGTGACGTACAGCAGCGTGTCCTGGAACGAGTTCCACTGGGCCACCGCGGAGAAGATCGCCACCGTCGCGAGGATCGGCGTCATGTTCGGGAGGATGATCCGGAAGAAGATCGTCACGATCCCGGCGCCGTCGATCTCGGCGGCCTCCTGCAGCGACTGCGGCAGCGACTCCACGTACGTCTTGACCAGGATGATGTTGAAGGGCTGCACGATCGCCGGGAGGATGTAGACCCAGAAGTTGTTGGTCAGTCCCAGCGTGTGGATCGTGATGTACACCGGGATGAGGCCGGCGTTGAAGTACATCGTGAAGATGATGAACCGGTACCAGAGGGAGCGGTTCTTCAGGCGTTCCTGCGTGAACATGAAGCCAAGGAACGCTGACGCGAGGACCGTGGTCCCGGTGCCGATCACGGTGCGCGCGATCGAGACCAGCATCGAGCCCGTCAGTCCCGGCAGTCCGAGGATCTGCTCGTAGTTCGACAGGTGGAGTCCGACCGGCCACAGGCGCACGTCGCCGAGCGCGCTGATGTCGTTGGCGCTGACCGAGTTGATGATCAGGTAGTAGAACGGGTAGCCGCACACCAGCGCGAAGAGCAGGAATCCGGCGTAGTTGATGAGGGCGAACGGGATGTCGCCGCGGGCGTGGCGCAGGCGGGGCCCGGTGTCCGTAGCGGTCACGACGTCGGTCCTTTCCTAGATGATCGACGACCCGCGGGCGCGCTTGGCGATCGCGTTGGCGGCGAGCAGAAGTGCGAGCGAGACGAGACTCTTGAGCATGCTGAGGACCGTCGCCAGCGACAGGCTGTTCCCCGTCAGGCCGACGTTGTAGACGTACAGGTCGAGCACCTGGATGTGCTCCCTGTTGAACGCGTTTTGGAAGACGTAGTACTGCTCCATGCCGTTGTTCAGGATGTTGGCGATGGAGAGGACCAGCAGCACCACGTAGGTCGGCATGAGCATCGGGAACGTGATGTAGCGCATGAGCTGGAACCGGTTGGCGCCGTCGATCCGTGCCGACTCGTACAGCGACTGGTCGATTCCCGCGATGGCCGCGAGGTACATGATCGCGCCCCAGCCCAGGCCCTTCCACAGGCTCCAGGCGAGCATGGTCAGCCAGACGTGCTGGTCGGTGTCCAGGAACTTCATCGGGACCGTGATCAGGCCCCAGTCGTGCAGCGTGGTGTTGACCAGGCCCGACGTCGAGAACAGCGAGAACGCGATCATGTACACGAGCACCCACGAGATGAAGTTCGGGAGCGTCGTGAGCGTCTGCACGGCGTTCCGGAACCACTTGGCACGGACCTCGTTGAGCAGCATCGCGAAGAAGACCGGCAGCAGCGACGTCGCGATGCCGAGGAAGCTCATGGCGAGGGTGTTCGCCATGACCTGACCGATCTGCTTGAGCTGCGTCTCGGACGAGACCAGGATCTCGAACCACATCCACCCGACGAACTCGCTCCCGCCCAGCCCGAGGGCCGGCTTGTAGTCGTAGAACGCCGTCACCCAGCCGAGCAGTGGCAGGTAGGAGAATACGAAGACGAGCAAGAGGAACGGCAGGACGATGAAGAACATCGAGCGCGAGGTCCTGCCGTGGGACGGTGGCTGACGGCGTCGGCCGCGACCACTGTCGGTGCGGGATTCGGTCGGTCCGGTGCCGGGCGGCGCGCCCGTGCCGAGCACCTCCTGCGGCGCTCCCTGGGTAAGGCTCACCTGTCACTCCCTTGTGATCGGCAACACGTCGATGTGTCGGCGCACGACGCCCGGAGGAGCCAGCATGTCGAAGCGCTTCGACATTGATACCAGACGTCCACCTTGCCGTGCAATGACCAATAGTTCACGATTTGGCAACGGGTGTTCCGTGGCCGCTCCCTGGCGTGCTGGTGCGGCCGCGGCTGACGATGCATCAGTTGTCGAGCGCAGGCGCTGGGAAGCCACGGCTTCTCGGATCGAGTCGGGCCAAAAAGCTTGACGGGCATTGCCTCACCTCCGGGCCTTGCTCTAGTGTTCTTCTGTCGATGGAGATCGAAGCGCTTCGACGTCGTACGCGCTAGGTCCTCCGTTATGCCCGGCACGCGGATGTGCCGCGCTGTCCACGAAGGAGTGAAGGCCATGACAGCATCGCAGCTGACCGGCGGGATCAACCGGCGGTCGTTCCTCAGCTTCCTGGCGGTCGGTGCCGCCGTCGCCGGCGTACCGTCCCTGCTCACCGCGTGTACCGCCGGGAGCGGCGGTCCCGCGGCGGCGCCAGGAGCCGTGACGGCCGCCAACCTGCCCGCCTACGTCCCGGTGGAGTACGCGAAGCCCGACTTCCCCAGCGTCAACGGCTCCACCCCGGGCTACGTCACCATGCCCGAAAGGCTGGTCGCCGCGTTCGACACCCCGCCAGGCTCGGGCGGCACCTACACGGCGATGACGCCGCTGTGGACCACCATTCCGTCCACGGAGGGCAACGCGTACTTCGACGCCGTGAACGAGGCGATCGGGACCACCGTCAAGTTCCAGATCTCGGACGGGAACACATACGGCGACAAGCTCGCCGCCGTGCTCGCGTCGGCCAAGGACCTGCCCGACTGGGTGTGCGTGCCCAGCTGGAACGTCCCGCCGCGGTTCCCGCAGGCCGTCGAGGCTTTGTTCCAGGACCTCACGCCGTTCCTGGCCGGCGACAAGGTGAAGAAGTACAAGAACCTCGCCAACATCCCGACCGACGCGTGGCGGATCTGCACGTTCGACGACAAGCTCTACGGCCTGCCGTTCCCCGGCGAGGTCGTGGGCAACGCCATCTTCTACCGGGCGGACATCTTCGCCGAGCTGGGCATCGAGGCGGCGCCCACCACCGCCGACGATCTGCTCGACCTGGCCAAGGAGGTCACCGACCCGAGCAAGAAGCGCTGGGGCGCGAACGACCTGTGGCTTGCGGCGAACATGATGTTCGGGGTGACGCCGGCGGACCGCTGGAAGCAGGGCGACGCCGGCAAGCTGATCCACCGCATCGAGACCGAGGAGTACCGGGCCGCGCTGGAGTGGCAGACCAAGCTGTACGCGTCGGGCGCCGTGCACCCCGATGCCGTGGCCGACCGCCCGGAGGCGGGCAAGCCGAACTTCGAGGCCGGCAACTCCCTGATCGCCGCCGACGGCCTGGGCGCCTGGCCCGAGGCGCTGGACCGGATGAAGGGCGTGAACCCGGACTTCGACATGCGGCCGTTCCCCGTCTTCGCGGCCGGCGGCGGGGACCCGGTGCTGTGGAAGGGAAGCCCGGCCAACATCTTCTCGTTCCTCAAGAAGAACGACGACACGGCCAAGATCGAGGAGTTGCTCGCGGTGGCGGACTTCCTGGCCTCGCCGTTCGGCACCGCGGAGTTCAACCTGATCAACTTCGGCGTGGAGGGCACGCACTACGAGCTCGACGAGAACGGCCTGCCGGCGCCGACCGACCGGGCCGCCTCGGAGGTGGCTGGGACCTACGTCTTCCTGGTGGACCCGCCGGTGGTGAACGCGAAGGTGCAGTACCCCGACTACGTCGAGGCGTTCTGCACCTGGCAGGCCGACGCCGCGCAGTACCTGGCCGAGGACCTGTTCTACGGCATGCAGATCTCCGAGCCGGCCCAGTTCGCCGCACTCAAGGCGCCGTTCGAGGCTCTCGAGAAGGACATCGCACGCGGACGCAAGACCATGGCCGACCTCGACGAGGCGGTCGCCACGTGGAAGAGCTCCGGTGGTGACGAGCTGCGCGCGTTCTACCAGGAAATCCTGGACAACAAGTGAGCGCCGCGACCTCCCCGGTGAGCACCTCGTCGCGCGCGGCGGCCGGCCCGCCGTCGTCCGCGAGCAGCCCGCCGCGCCACAAGGTGCCGTGGACCACGCGGCTGAAGCGGGATCGCTCGCTGCTGATCATGGTGGCCCCCGCGGTGCTGCTCCTCGCGGTGTTCGCCTACGTGCCGATGCTCGGCAACGTGGTGGCCTGGCAGGACTACTCGCCGTACGTCGGGATCCTCCAGAGCCCGTTCGTGGGCTGGGCCAACTTCGAACGCATCTTCACCAATCCGCTGTTCCTCGACGCCGTGCTGAACACGCTGATCATCACCGCGTTCCAGCTCGTGTTCTTCTTCCCGGTGCCGATCGTGCTGGCGCTGCTCCTGAACAGCGTGCTGACGCCAGGTCTGCGCACCACCATCCAGTCGATCGTGTACCTGCCGCACTTCTTCTCCTGGGTGATCGTCGTGACGATCTTCCAGCAGATCTTCGGCGGGGCCGGGCTGGTGGCGAGCCGGCTGCGGGAGGCCGGGTACTCGGGCTTCGACCTGATGACCAATCCGGACACGTTCCTGCTGCTCATCACGGCGCAGTCGGTCTGGAAGGACGCCGGATGGGGGATCATCATCTTCCTCGCGGCGCTGGCCACCGTGGACCCGCAGCTCTACGAGGCCTCCGTGGTGGACGGCGCGGGCCGGTGGCGCCGCATGTGGCACGTCACCCTCCCGGCGCTGCGGCCGGTGATCATCCTGCTCCTGATCCTGCGGTTGGGCGACGCGCTCACAGTCGGGTTCGAGCAGCTCATCCTCCAGCGCGGCGCCGTCGGGACCGAGGTCGCGGAGGTGCTCGACACGTTCGTGTATTACCAGGGCGTCGTGAACGGTGACTGGGCTTTCGCGGCGGCCGCCGGGCTCGTCAAGGGCCTGGTCTCGCTCGCCCTGGTGCTCGGGGCCAACAAGCTCGCCCACCTGGTGGGCGAGGCGGGGGTGTATCAGAAGGCATGACAGCTCAAACCGAGAAGCACACGCCGACGCCGCCGACACCGCGGCCGTCCACGCGCTCCGCGCGGTACCGCGCCCTGCTGCGCGGCAAGAACCGCCCGGTCTGGGAGGAGGACCCCAGCCCGCTGGGGCTGCTCGTCAAGGGGGTGGCGCTGCTGCTCATCGTGGGCACCGTGCTGTACCCCCTGTACACGGTGGTGCTCACCAGTCTCTCCACGCAGGCCGACATCACCCGCTCCGGCGGCCTGGTCACGGTTCCCGGCAGCCTGTCGCTGTCGGCCTACACCCAGATCCTGTCGGGCGGGATCGTCACGCGGGCCACCATCGTGAGCATCGGGATCACCGTGGTCGGCACGGTGCTCTCCACGACGGTGTCCGTGCTGGCGGCGTACGGGCTGAGCCGGCCGGGCTCGTTCGCCCACCGACCCATTCTGTTCGTCTTTCTCATCACCATGTTCTTCGGTGCGGGGCTGATCCCGACCTACCTGCTGGTGAGCAACCTGGGGCTGATCAACAGCTACTGGTCGCTCATCCTGCCGGGGGCCGTGAGCGCGTTCAACGTGCTGATCCTGCGGGCGTTCTTCATGGGCATCGACCGGTCAATCATGGACGCGGCCCGGATCGACGGCGCGGGGGACTGGCGCATCCTGGGGCAGATCGTGCTGCCCATGTCGAAGGCCGTGGTGGCGGTGGTCGCGCTGTTCTACGGCGTCGGCTACTGGAACGCGTTCTTCAACGCGATGCTCTACATCAACGACAACGCGAAGTGGCCGCTGCAGCTCGTGCTGCGGTCGTACGTGCTGCAGGGCGTCACGCTCCCGGGCAGCGGGGTGGGCCAGGTCGACCTCGACGACGGCGCCGTGACCGGCCTGCCCGTGAAGATGGCGGTGATGGTGCTGGCGATCATCCCCATCCTCGTGGTGTACCCCATGGTGCAGCGGCACTTCACGAAGGGCGTGATCTTCGGGGCCATCAAGGGATGAGTTGCGGGGTGAGCAGGGCGTGACAGGCGCCGTGAGCCCGCCGTCGTCAGTCGACGACGGCGGCGGGCCCGTGCGCCGAGCTCTCCCGCTCGGTGAGTACGGGGGCGAGCAGCCTGGTCTCGGACGGGTGCTCGCCCTCGAGGCGGGTCATGACCATGTCGACGGCGACCTTGCCGATGTCCTCGGCGGGCAGGTCGATGCTGGTCATCGGGATGCGCTGGGACAGGGCCACGTCCGTGGGGCACACCGCCACCACGGACATGTCGGTGCCGACCACTCTGCCGCGCTCGGCCAGGCGGGACAGCACGTGGGGGAGCGCCCCCTCGTTGTGCACGATGATCCCGGTGATGTCCGGTGCGGTCGCCAGCAGCGTGTCCACGGCGGTCGCGGCGCCCGACGGCGAGGAGTCGCACGCCTCCACCTTGACCGTCACGCCGGAAGTCTTGGCCTGGTTCCGCAGTCCCCGCATCAGCCGTTCGGCGTAGGACGTGTGCCGCTGCAGCACCTCAGGCGGCGAGCCGATCAGCGCGACGTCGGTGTGGCCCGAGGTCGCGAGGTGGCGGACGGCGACCCGGCCGGCAGCCTCGAAGTCGAGGTCGACGCAGCTCAGCCCCTCCGGGTCCTGCGGCAGGCCGATGAGCACCGTCGGCTGCTTGGCGGCGGCCACCAGCGGCACGCGGGGATCGTCCGCCTCGATGTCCATCATGACCAGGGCGTCCACCATGGAGCCGCCGGTCACGCGGTCGAGGCCGCTCACGTCGTCCTGGGTCAGGAGCAGGACGTCGTGGTCGAAGTCCCGCGCGCGAGTGACCACGCCCGTGACGAACTGCATGATGACCGGCACGTTCACGCCCACGCGCAGCGGCGCCATCAGCGCGATGACATTGGTGCGGGACGAGGCCAGGGCTCGCGCCCCGGCGTGCGGTCGGTAGCCGAGCTTCTCGATGGCGCGCTCCACGCGTGCCCGGGTCGGCGCGGAGATGGGCCGCTTGCCCGACAGCACGTAGGACACGGTCGAGGTCGAGACCCCCGCTGCTTTGGCGACGTCGTCGATCGTAGCCACAGTGCTCCTCTCGGTCTGGTACCGCAGTGTGCCCTGTGCGGTGGCAGGTCGTGCGCCTATGCGCCGCACACCAGTGTGCCGCATGCTAGGGAAGCGCTTCGATGGAAGTCTAGCCCTATTGCCCAGACAGGCCACTGGACATGTACGGGAAACCGGGGTTAGCGTTGTTGAAACGCTTCGACGATTCCGACTTCGAGAGCCAAGACGCAGACGTCTGGGGCGGGCCGAGAGGGTAAGGGTGCCAAGCCGACGTCGAGCACTGAGCCACAAGCCGGGCTCTGGGAACCAAGGAGATATGCAATGAAGCACCAGCGGACCATGACAGCCGTGGCGGCAGCGATGGCCGGTGCCCTGGCCCTGGCGGGCTGCACCGGCCAGAGCGGCGGGGGCGGCGACACCGACGACAGCACGCTGACGATCTGGCACTACGAGAACGAGGACTCCGCGATGGGCCAGGCGTGGGCCGAGGCCATCAAGATCTTCGAGGAGGAGAACCCGGACGTCACGGTCGACGTCGAGAAGCAGACGTTCGAGCAGATCCAGAAGAACGCCAAGATCGTGCTTACGGGCGACGACGTGCCCGACGTCATGGAGTTCAACAAGGGCAACGCGACGGCGGGCCAGCTCGCGGCGCAGGGCCTGCTGACCCCGCTGACCGACGCCGCCACCGAGCGCGGCTGGGACGAGAAGCTCACCGGCTCGCTCGCGACCACCGCGACGTACGACGAGCAGGGGCTCATGGGCTCCGGCGAGTGGTACGGGGTGCCCAACTACGGCGAGTTCGTCGGGGTCTACTACAACAAGGACATGTTCGCCGAGCACGGGCTGGAGGTGCCGACGAGCCTCGACGAGTTCGAGGACGTGCTGGCCGCCTTCAAGAAGGAGGGCATCACGCCGCTGGCCGAGGCCGGCGCCGAGTACCCGCTGGGCCAGCTCTGGTACGAGCTCGTGCTCGCGTACGGTGACCGCGCCCTGGTGGACGACTACCAGCTCTTCGCCAACGACGTCGACTTCCACAACGAGGCGATGACCAAGGCCACACGGACGCTCGACGAGTGGATCGAGAAGGGCTACATCGCCTCGGACTCGGCGGCGCTCACCGCCGAGGACATGGGCGTCTCGTTCATCGACGGTACCTACCCGCTCATGGTCAGCGGGTCCTGGTGGTTCGGCCGGCTCGCGGCCGAGGTCGAGGCCGACTGGGGCCAGTTCAACTTCCCGGGCAACACGCTGCACACCGGCTCGTCGGGCAACCTCTGGGTGGTCCCGGCCAACGCCGACTCCCCGAGCCTCGCCGAGGAGTTCATCGACATCACGCTGCGCCCCGAGGTGCAGAACGTGCTGGCCCAGGAGGGCGGCCTGCCCGTGGCCGGCGACGCCTCGGTCATCGAGGACGAGCGCACGCGGGAGCTCACCGAGAACTTCCAGGCGATCCTCGACGAGGACGGTCTGGCGTACTACCCGGACTGGCCGGTGGCCGGCTACTACGACGTGCTCGTCAGCGAGCTGCAGTCCCTGGTCAACCGGTCCAAGACGCCGGACGAGGTGCTGGACGGGCTGCAGAGCTCTTACGACGAGGGCAAGGCCGACCTGCTCGATGGCTGACGGCACGCTGACCGAAGAGCGCTCGCGGGCGGCCGGCCGCCCGCGAGCCTCGCGCGGAACGCGCCGCCGTCGGGCAGCGTGGGTGCCGTACCTGCCCTACCTGCTGCCGGGCGCGGCCGCGTTCATCGTGGTGATCGGGTACCCGCTCGTGACGAACGTGTACTTCAGCCTGTTCAAGTGGCGCGGCGGCATGGCGCCGCTGCGCTGGAACGGGCTGGGCAACTACGTGGACCTGCTGGGCGACGAGAAGTTCTGGACGTCGTTCGGCAACTCGCTGGCGATGATCGTCGCGATGGTCCTGGTGCCGACGCTGCTGGGGCTGGTGCTCGCGGCGGTGCTGTTCGACTACCTCGGACGGCGGTTCGGCGAGCGCGTCTCCTCGGTGCTGCGCGCCACCTACTACCTGCCGCAGATCCTGCCCGTCGCCGTGGCGGGCGTGCTGTGGAACTGGATCCTGAACTCCCAGACCGGGGCGCTCAACGTGATCCTGCGCGGCATCGGCGTCGAGTCGCCGCCGAACTGGCTCGGCGACCCCACCACGGCGCTGCCGTCGGTGATGCTCGTGCTGATCTGGGTCCAGATGGGCTATCCCGTGGTCATCTTCATGGCCGCGCTGCAGCGGGTGGACCCGGAGCTCTACGAGGCGGCCGAGCTCGATGGCGCAGGGTGGTGGGACCGGTTCCGGGCCATCACGGTGCCCCAGATCCGGCCGGAGACCTTCGTGGTCACGCTCACCTGCACGGTGGCGGCGCTCAAGGTGTTCGGGCCCATCTACGTGCTCACGAGGGGCGGCCCCGAGAGCTCGACCCTCGTGCCGAGCTACTACTCGTACCTGAGCTTCTTCGACAAGTCGCAGGTCGGCTACGGGGCGGCGATCGCCACGGTGCTCACGCTCGTGATCGTCGTCGTGGCGCTGATCATCCTCGGCCTGCAGAACCGGGCCGAACGACGTGAGAGGGAGGGGATCTGACATGGCTGTCGCCACCGACGCGCGACCGGCTCCCCGATCGGCTCGGGCGCGGGCCGCCGCCATCGACTCGCGGTACCGCCGTGGCCCCGGCCGCTGGCTCGTCCTGGCCGCGGCCGTGCTCGTGGGCCTCGCCGTTCTGGCGCCGTTCGGGATCATGCTGCTCAACGCGTTCAAGTCGCCGCAGGAGTACGCGGCGAACGGCCCGCTGTCCCTGCCGTCGTCGCTGTACCTGGACGGCGTGGTCGCCTTCTGGGAGCGCACCGAGTTCCCGGTGAAGCTCTGGAACTCGGTCTTCATCTCGGCCGTCGTGGCCGTGCTGGGCGCGCTGCTGTCCCTGCTCAACGCGTACGCGATAGGCATCGGCCGGGTGAAGGGACGGCTGTGGATCGTCGCGCTGTTCCTGCTGGCGAACATGCTGCCGCAGGAGGCGCTGATCTACCCGCTGTTCACCATGGCGCAGTCGGTCGGGCTGTCGAACTCGCAGTGGTCGGTGATCATCATCTTCACCGTCATCCAGTCGGCCTTCGGCACCTATCTGCTGTCCTCCGTGCTGGGCACGTTCCCGCCCGCGCTCCTGGAGGCGGCGGCGCTGGACGGCGCCAGCCGGTGGCGCATCCTCTGGCAGGTCGTGTTCCCGATCGTGCGACCGACGCTCTCGGTCCTGATGATCTTCTTCTTCATCTGGACCTGGAACGAGTTCTTCATCCCGCTGGTGATGCTGACCAGCAACGACACCCAGACCATCCCCATCGCCCTGGCCTCCCTGCAGGGCGATCGCATGATGGACGCGCCGACCATCAACGCGGGCTCGCTCGTCTCCCTCGTGCCGGCCGTCGTGTTCTTCCTGATCTTCCAGCGCACCCTGACCCGGGGCGTGACCGCCGGGGCGGTCAAGTGAGTGCATTCAACACAACGACAACGACGCCGAGAGGTACCAGCCCCTATGAGATTCACTGACGGCTATTGGCAGCTGCGCCCCGGCGTCGAGATGCTGCGTCCCCGCGACATCGACTCGGTCGAGGCAGGCGACGAGACCCTCACCGTGTACGCGCCCACAGCGCCGATCACGCGGCGCGGCGACACCCTGAACCGCCCGGTCGTCACCGTCACGTTCGACGCCCCGGCCGACGACGTGATCGGCGTCCGCATCGAGCACCACCAGGGCCGCCGCGACCCGGGCCCGCACTTCGCTGTCAACCGCGAGCCCGGCGCGGTCAAGGTCGTCGTGCCCGCCGGCCTGGGCGAGGGGCCGGCCGAGCTGGTCTCCGGTGGCCTCACGGCCCGCGTCTCCACCGACGGCCCGTGGCACGTCGACTTCGTGGCCGACGGCGAGGTACTCACCTCGTCGTCGGACCGGAGCGTCGGGATCGCGAGCACGCCGGACGGCGACTTCGTGCACGAGCAGCTCGGGCTCGGCGTGGGCGAGCACGTCTACGGCCTGGGCGAGCGGTTCGGCGCGTTCGTGAAGAACGGCCAGAGCGTCGACGTCTGGAACGAGGACGGCGGCACCGCGAGCGAGCAGGCGTACAAGAACGTTCCGTTCTACCTGACTGACCGCGGCTACGGCGTGTTCGTGGCCCACCCCGAGCGGGTGTCGTTCGAGGTGGGCTCCGAGGTGGTCAGCCGCACCCAGTTCTCGGTGCCGGGGCAGTCGCTCCAGTACTACGTGATCCACGGCCCCACGCCGGCCGAGATCCTGCGCCGGTACACGGCCCTGACGGGGCGGCCCGCGGTCGTCCCGGCCTGGTCGTACGGGCTGTGGCTGTCGACGTCGTTCACCACGAACTACGACGAGGAGACCGTCAACAGCTTCATCGACGGCATGGCCGAGCGCGACATCCCGCTGTCGGTGTTCCACTTCGACTGCTTCTGGATGCGGCAGTTCCACTGGTGCGACTTCGTGTGGGACCCGGCCACGTTCCCCGACCCGGAGGGCATGCTGGCCCGGCTGCACGAGCGCGGCCTGAAGGTCTGCGTGTGGATCAACCCCTACATCGCCCAGCGCTCGCACCTGTTCCGGGAGGGCCAGGAGAAGGGCTACCTGGTCACGACGCCCGACGGCGACGTCTGGCAGTGGGACAAGTGGCAGGCCGGCATGGGCCTGGTCGACTTCACCAACCCCGACGCCGCCGCGTGGTACCAGGACAAGCTGCGCGTGCTCCTGGGCCAGGGCGTCGACTGCTTCAAGACGGACTTCGGGGAGCGCATCCCGACCGACGTCGTCTGGCACGACGGGTCCGACCCGCAGCGCATGCACAACTACTACACCTCCCTGTTCAACAAGACGGTCTTCGACCTGCTCGAGGAGGAGCGCGGGCGCGGCGAGGCCGTACTGTTCGCGCGGTCCGCGACCGCGGGCACGCAGGCCTACCCGGTGCACTGGGGCGGCGACTGCGAGTCCACGTTCGTCTCGATGGCGGAGTCCCTGCGCGGCGGCCTGTCGCTGTCGCTGTCCGGGTTCGGCTACTGGAGCCACGACATCGGCGGCTTCGAGGGCACGCCCGACCCGGCCGTGTTCAAGCGGTGGGCCGCGTTCGGCCTGCTGTCCTCGCACTCCCGCCTGCACGGGTCCAGCTCCTACCGTGTGCCGTGGGCGTTCGACGACGAGGCGGTCGACGTCACCCGGAAGTTCACGAAGCTGAAGCTGCGGCTCATGCCGTACCTGGGCAGGCTCGGCCACGTGGCCGCCGAGGAGGGCACGCCCGTGATGCGGCCCATGGTGCTCCAGTTCCCCGAGGACCGGACCGCGGCCTCCGTCGACACCCAGTACATGCTGGGGTCGTCGCTGCTGGTCGCGCCCGTCTTCCACGAGTCGCGCGTCGAGTACTACCTGCCCGAGGGGGAGTGGACGCGGCTGCCCGACGTCGGCGGGGCCGGGCTGGCCTCGACGATCACCGGCCCGCGCTGGGTCGCCGAGGAGCACGGTTTCGACAGCCTCCCGCTGTTCGTACGGCCCGGCACGGTGCTGCCCGTCGGCGCTCGCGACGACCGGCCCGACTACGCATGGGCCGAGGGCGTGACGCTACGCTGCACCCGTTTGCCCGACGGGTTCGACGAAGAGGTCCTGGTACCCGGCGGCACCGGCGCCCCGGCGACGTTCCGTGTGCGGTGCGCGTCCGGCGTCGTGCACGTGACCAGTGCGGACGCGCCTGGCGAGTGGAGCGTCGAGAATGACGGAAAGAACGTTCGGGCCACCGGCCCAGGAGAGGTGACACTGTGAGCGCACGGACATTCCCCACGGAGTTCCTCTGGGGGTCGGCGACGGCGTCGTACCAGATCGAGGGCGGCGCGACCGAGGGCGGCCGCGGACCTTCCATCTGGGACACGTTCTCGCACACCCCCGGCAAGACGCTGAACGGCGACACGGGCGACGTCGCGGACGACCACTATCACCGGTGGCAGGAGGACGTCGAGCACATCAAGAACCTGGGACTGGGCGCGTACCGGTTCTCCATCGCGTGGCCGCGCGTGCAGCCGGGCGGCTCGGGCGAGTTCAATGCCGAGGGCATCAGGTTCTACTCGGACCTCGTCGACGGGCTGCTCGCCGCGGGCGTGAAGCCCGTGGTGACGCTCTACCACTGGGACCTCCCGCAGGAGCTGGAGGACGCCGGCGGCTGGACCAACCGCGAGACGGCCTACGCCTTCGCGCGGTACGCCCGTCGGATGGCCGAGGAGCTCGGGGACCGCATCGACGTCTGGACCACGCTCAACGAGCCGTGGTGCACGGCGTACCTGGGGTACGGCTCGGGCGTCCACGCGCCGGGCCGGACGGAGCCCCTGGCCGCGCTGCAGGCTGTGCACCACCTCAACCTGGCGCACGGCCTCGCGGTGCAGCAGATCCGCGAGGTGCTCGGCGAGGCCGCGAAGACGTCGATCACGCTGAACCTGCACGTCTTCCGGCCGGACGACCCCTCGTCCGAGGCCGACCAGGGCTCCGTCCGGAAGGTCGACGCCCTGGCCAACCGGGCGTTCCTCGGGCCCGTTCTCGACGGCGCGTACCCTGCCGACCTGCAGGAGAACACGGCGTCGGTCACCGACTGGTCGTTCGTGCACGACGGCGACCTGGAGATCACGAAGCAGCCGCTGGACGTGCTGGGCGTCAACTACTACTCGACGGCGCGCGTGCGGCACTTCTCCGGGCAGGGTGAGCGGCAGCAGGCCGACGGCCACAAGGACTCCGCAGGCACGCCGTGGATCGCCGCGGACGACGTCGAGTTCCTGCCGCAGCCTGGCCCGTACACGGCCATGGGCTGGAACATCGAGCCCGCCGGCCTGACGGACCTGCTGATCTCGCTGCGCGACACCTACCCCGACCAGCCCCTGATGGTCACGGAGAACGGCGCCGCGTTCGCCGACGAGGTGACCGTCGAGGACGGTGTCAAGCGGGTCCACGACCCGCTGCGCGTGTCCTACCTGCACGACCACGTCGAGGCCCTGGGCCTCGCCAGAGACAAGGGCGTGGACGTTCGCGGGTACTTCGCGTGGTCGCTGCTCGACAACTTCGAGTGGGCCTACGGCTACGACCGCCGGTTCGGCATCATCCGCGTCGACTACGAGACGCTCGAGCGCACCTGGAAGGACTCGGCGCACTGGTACCGCCGCCTGGCGACGACGAATGTCCTCCCGGGCACGGACGAGGTCTCGCCGGCCTGAGCCCTGTCTGCTGACCGGCCGGCGTCTCGCCGACCGGCCGCGGGCGTCGAACGTAGGGGTAGTCGTGGCATGTGCCCGCATGCGGCGACTACTCCTACGTTCGGCCACCCTTGCGTGCGGCATGGCCGCGCACTGCAGCCGAGGGCGCCGTCGTGCTCAGGACGGGTTACCTTCTGCGCATGAACGAGCTAGGTGATGTCCTGGACGGCCTCCTCGCCCGGACGCGGGACGACGCGCGGGTGCCCGCCCTGTCCGCGGCAGCCGGCCGCGGGGGCGAGGTGGTCTGGGCGGACGTCGCCCACGCGCCCTGGGTGGGCGGCCCGACGCCGGAGCACGCCTTCCGTGTCGGGTCCCTCACCAAGCCCATGGTCGCCGTGGCAGTGCTCCGGCTCGTCGCCGAGGGAGAGGTGGCGCTCGCGGACCCGATCGGCAGGCACCTGCCGGACGCGCCCGCCCCGGACGCCACGGTCCGCCACCTGCTCACGCATACGAGCGGCCTGCAGTCCGAGTTCCCGGGCCTGTGGTGGGAGCGGCACGGCGGGCCCACGTGGGACGAGCTGGTCCGCTCCGGCGTCGAGCAGATCTGGGACCCGGGCGAGAGGTATCACTACAGCAACCCCGGGTTCGCGGTGCTGGGCCGGCTGGTCGAGGTGGTGCGGGGCAGTGCCTGGGCCCAGGTGCTCCGGGACGAGCTGTGGGGCCCGCTGGGCATGACCGCCACCGGCCGCGTGCCCGTGGGTCCGCACGTCACGGGGTACGCCGTGCACCCGCACGCGCAGCTGGTGCACCACGAGCCGGTGGCCGAGTTCCGCGCGGCGGGGCCCGCCGGGGAGGTGTGGTCCACACCGTCGGACCTGGTGCGGTTCGGCATGTGGCTGGTGGGCGGCGAGGCGGACCGCGACGCGGGCGAGGCGGTGCTCCCGCTCGCCCTGCGCCGCCAGATGGCCGTCCCGCGCGTAGTGGTCGACGACGCCGGTCCCGCTGGCGGGCCGTGGCCCACCGCCCACGGTCTGGGCGTGCGCGTGCGCCAGGACGGCACCGTCCGCACGATCGGTCACGGCGGTTCGGTGCCGGGGTTCACCGCGGACTTCCGGGCCGACGTCGCGACGGGCGAGGTGGTCGCCGTCTGCGGCTCGTCGACGCACGGGGCCGGTGGTGGCGCCGGCCTGCTCGCGGCGCTGCAGGGTGCCGTGGTGCCTACGCCACTGCCGTTGCCAATGCGCGCGCCGCGCGACGGCGTCGGGCGGGGAACGGAGCCGGTGCTGAGGCGGGAGCTCGAGCAGGGTGCGGTCACCGGCACCTGGTACTGGGGGCCGTTCCCGCACGTGGTGAGCATCGATGCGGCGGGGCGCGTCGATCTGCGGTCCCCGGACGGCGGCCGCGGCACCGTCTTCGACGACGTCGAGGGCGTGCTGCGCGGCGTCGAGGGCGGCTACTGGCTGGGGGAGCGGTTCGAGGTGCGCGACGCCGGGGACGGGGCCGTCGCGCTGGACGTGGGTACCTTCCACTTCACGCGTGCGCCGTACGATCCGGCCACGGCCGTGCCCGGCGGTGTCGACCCGCGAGGCTGGCACCGCCCGAGCTCCGCCGGGTGACGACCGGGTTCTCCGATCGGTGTCCGGCGGGACACGCCCAAGCGTCGCGACACGCCGCTGACTCAGATCACTTTTTGGGCCTCGCGGACGCCCTCCGGGGCGCGTGAGGTGCACTTTCTGGCGTCTCCCGCAGCCCGCCCGACCGCGTCCCGCGAACCGCGGCGCGCCGCCTCCCAGGCGGTGTCAGAGGCTCGTGGCAGCATGGTCCATGAGCGTCCCGGGCGGTTCCCGTGTAGTGCGCCGTTCGGCCTCAACCACAACATGTCGTAAGCAAGCGAGTGTCAGACACTAGGTGTAGTGTTTGGTTCAGCGGGAGACGCAGACCCGCAAACAAAGCACACCGGTGTAAGTTCACGGGTGTCCTTCGAGGTCAGAGGAGGCGGACATGAGCGTCACGGTCTACAGCAAGCCGGCATGCGTCCAGTGCGACGCGACGTACCGGGCACTGGATCGCAAGGGTGTCGAGTACACGGTCGTCGACATCACGCAGGACGCCGAGGCGCTCGAGATGGTTCGCGGTCTCGGGTACCTCCAGGCGCCGGTCGTCGTAGCCGGTGACACTCACTGGTCGGGCTTTCGCCCCGACCAGATCAGCGCGGTCGCCGCGCTGCAGGCCGCCTCGGCCTGACCTGCAGTACAGCAACGTCGGCAAGGAGGCGTGACGTGGGTTCTCTCGTCTACTTCTCCAGCGTGTCGGAGAACACTCACCGGTTCGTCCAGAAGCTCGCACTCGAAGAGCTGGGGATGCCGGTGCACAGGATCCCGCTGCGCCCGGCTGACGGCTTCCTGCGCGTGGACGAGCCCTACGTCCTCATGGCCCCCACCTACGGTGGCGGTAACGAGGGCGGGGCCGTCCCACGGCAGGTGAGGAAGTTCCTCAACGACGAACACAACCGGTCGCTCATCCGCGGCGTCATCGCTGCGGGGAACACCAACTTCGGGGCTGCGTACTGCATCACCGGGGACATCATTGCCGCGAAGTGCGATGTCCCCTACCTCTACGCCTTCGAACTACTGGGAACGGCGCAGGACGTCACGCGCGTCCGCAACGGATTGGGACGATTTTGGCAGCAACAACCACTGAGCCTCTCAGCTTGACCGAAGGCCTGAGCGAGATCCCCCTGGAGCGCATCCAGATGGACTATCACTCGCTCAACGCCATGCTGAACCTCTACGGGCCGGACGGGAAGATCCAGTTCGAGAAGGACCGTGAGGCGGCCCGCCAGTACTTCCTGCAGCACGTGAACCCGAACACGGTCGAGTTCGACACGCTCGAGGCAAAGCTCGAGCACCTGGTCGAGGCCAAGTACTACGACGCGACCGTGCTGGCCAAGTACTCCGGCGCGTTCGTCAAGGAGCTGTTCCAGCTCGCCTACTCGAAGAAGTTCCGGTTCGAGACGTTCCTGGGCGCCTTCAAGTACTACACCTCGTACACGCTCAAGACGTTCGACGGCAAGAAGTACCTGGAGCGCTTCGAGGACCGCGTCACCATGGTCGCGCTCGGCCTGGCCGACGGCGACGAGCAGACGGCACGCGACATCGTCGAGGAGGTCATCTCCGGACGGTTCCAGCCGGCGACGCCGACCTTCCTCAACGTCGGCAAGGCGCAGCGCGGCGAGCCCGTGTCCTGCTTCCTGCTGCGCATCGAGGACAACATGGAGTCGATCGCCCGCGGCATCAACTCCGCGCTGCAGCTCTCCAAGCGCGGCGGTGGCGTGGCGCTGCTCCTGAGCAACATCCGCGAGCACGGCGCGCCGATCAAGCACATCGAGAACCAGTCGTCCGGCGTCATCCCCGTGATGAAGCTCCTGGAAGACTCCTTCTCGTACGCGAACCAGCTCGGCGCGCGCCAGGGCGCCGGCGCGGTGTACCTGCACGCGCACCACCCCGACATCATGCGGTTCCTCGACACGAAGCGGGAGAACGCGGACGAGAAGATCCGCATCAAGACGCTCTCGCTCGGTGTGGTCATCCCGGACATCACGTTCGAGCTGGCCAAGAAGAACGCGGACATGCACCTGTTCAGCCCGTACGACGTCGAGCGCGTCTACGGCAAGCCGTTCGCCGACATCTCCATCTCGGAGAAGTACGACGAGCTCGTCGCCGACGACCGCATCCGCAAGACCACGATCAGCGCGCGCGACTTCTTCCAGACGCTCGCCGAGCTGCAGTTCGAGTCCGGGTACCCGTACATCATGTTCGAGGACACGGTGAACAAGGCGAACCCGATCAAGGGCCGCATCACCCACTCGAACCTGTGCTCCGAGATCCTGCAGGTGTCGACCCCGTCGACGTTCAACGAGGACCTCTCCTACAACGAGGTCGGCCGGGACATCTCCTGCAACCTCGGCTCGCTGAACATCGCCAAGGCGATGGACTCGCCGGACTTCGGCCGCACCATCGACACCGCGATCCGCGCGCTGACCGCGGTGAGCGACCAGACGTCGATCGAGTCGGTCCCGTCGATCAAGCTGGCCAACGACCAGGGGCACGCCATCGGTCTGGGCCAGATGAACCTGCACGGCTACCTCGCTCGTGAGCGCATCTACTACGGCTCGGACGAGGGCGTCGACTTCACGAACATCTACTTCTACACCGTGGCCTACCACGCGATCGCGGCGTCGAACCGCCTGTCGATCGAGCGGAAGAAGAAGTTCGGCGGGTTCGAGGACTCGAAGTACGCCACCGGCGAGTACTTCGACAAGTACGTCGAGCAGGAGTGGAAGCCCGCCACCGAGCGTGTCGCCCGCCTCTTCGCCGACGCCGGCGTGGCGATCCCGACGCAGGACGACTGGCGCGAGCTGCGGGCCTCGGTCATGGAGCACGGCATCTACAACCAGAACCTCCAGGCCGTCCCGCCCACGGGTTCGATCAGCTACATCAACAACTCGACGTCGTCGATCCACCCGGTCCCGGCCAAGGTCGAGATCCGCAAGGAAGGCAAGCTCGGTCGCGTCTACTACCCGGCGCCGTACATGACGAACGACAACCTGGACTACTACCAGGACGCGTACGAGATCGGGTACGAGAAGATCATCGACACGTACGCCGCGGCGACGCAGCACGTGGACCAGGGCCTGAGCCTCACGCTGTTCTTCAAGGACACCGTCACCACGCGCGACGTGAACAAGGCGCAGATCTACGCATGGCGGAAGGGCATCAAGACCCTCTATTACATCCGTCTGCGTCAGCTCGCTCTTGAGGGCACGTCCGTGGAGGACTGCGTCAGCTGCATGCTCTAGAGCACTGGGGATGCGCCTGTCTCGGCGTGCCCGCACCGACCATGATCAGCCCGGCCGCAGCCGCCGTCGTACATCGGAAGAAGAACGAAGATGTCGCCCACAGGGAAGCTCAAGCTCATCGATCGCGTGACAGCGATCAACTGGAACCGCCTCGAGGACGAGAAGGACGCCGAGGTCTGGGACCGCCTCGTCGGCAACTTCTGGCTGCCCGAGAAGGTTCCGGTCTCCAACGACATCCAGTCGTGGAACACCCTCTCGGCGCACGAGAAGACCATGACCTCGCGGGTGTTCACCGGGCTGACCCTGCTGGACACCATCCAGGGCACGGTCGGCGCGGTGTCGCTGATCCCGGACGCGCTCACTCCGCACGAGGAGGCGGTGTACACCAACATCGCCTTCATGGAGAGCGTGCACGCGAAGAGCTACTCCTCGATCTTCTCCACGCTGCTGTCGACGCCGGAGATCGACGACGCCTTCGAGTGGTCCGAGAACAACGCGAACCTGCAGAAGAAGGCGGAGATCGTCCTCGACTACTACCGGGGCGACGACCCGCTGAAGCGCAAGGTCGCCTCGACGATGCTCGAGTCGTTCCTGTTCTACTCGGGCTTCTACGCGCCGATGTACTGGTCCTCGCGGGCGAAGCTCACGAACACGGCCGACCTGATCCGCCTGATCATCCGTGACGAGGCGGTGCACGGGTACTACATCGGCTACAAGTACCAGAAGGGCCTCGCGCAGCTGACGCAGGCCGAGCAGGACGACCTCAAGGCGTACACGTTCGACCTGCTCTTCGAGCTGTACGAGAACGAGGTGGAGTACACCGACTCGCTGTACGGCGAGCTGGGACTGACCGAGGACGTCAAGAAGTTCCTGCGGTACAACGGCAACAAGGCCCTGATGAATCTGGGCTACGAGGCGTTGTTCCCCAAGGAGGACACCGACGTCAACCCGGCCATCCTCGCGGCCCTGTCGCCGAACGCGGACGAGAACCACGACTTCTTCTCGGGGTCCGGCTCGTCGTACGTGATCGGCAAGGCCGTGGAGACCGAGGACGACGACTGGGATTTCTGACACCACGTCGGGAGCCCGTCGCGCATAGCGGCTGATCAGAGGCCCGGAACCGCAGATTCCTGCGGTTCCGGGCCTCTTTGCGTGCCGACTCTCCATGGACACAGGAGGTCGGAGATGGACGGAAGCACCCATTCAGTGCGGCACGGGGGTGGCACGCGCACACCTGTCATGTGCCGATCAGAGGTGCCAGCACGCGGAATCTGTGGGTGGCATGCCTGGTCGGTCGTGCCAGAGCGTGCCACGAACGAGCCGATGAGAGTGCGGAGAACGCTGGAATCTAGCGGATCTGGGCGCTCTCGGCGGGCGGGTGGCACGAGATGGCACGGCAGTCCACCAGCGTCCATCCGAGAGCAGGTGAGGGCACGATGAGCACGACGAGACGAGAGGGATGGGGGAGTCTGCGTAAGCTCCCTTCCGGCCGATGGCAGGCGCGGTACCCAGCGCCGGGCGGAAAGACCTACCCCGCCAGGACTGAGGATGACAAGCCGCTCACCTTCGCGACGAAGACGGACGCCCGCGAGTGGCTGTCCGAGATGCACACCACGATTGCGCGTGGTCAGTGGGAGCCACCGGCAGCGATAGCCAAGCGTCGGCGGGCGGAGGCTGCTGCGGCACAGGCGAAGTCGCTTGAGTTCAGTGCATACGCAGCGCACTGGCTCGAGAAGATCAGAACGGAGCCCACTCGGAGCGGTCGGAAGCGGGCGGCGTCGACTATCCGTTCCTATAAGGGAAAGGTCGACGGCTACCTCGTACCCGAGTTCGGAGACCAGCTGGTTCGTGCGATCGACGAGGAGGCTGTCCGCAAGTTGACCGTCAGGCTGGACTCCATCCCGTCGGTTTTGCATACGAAGGCGGAGTACAACGGTGTGACGCGGCCAGTGCTCGTCGTGCTCATGATGATCCTGCGGCAGGCCGTGCGGGACGGCGTGATCACGGAGATGCCAGACATCAAGATCCCCGGGCAGAAGCCGGTGCGGCACGACGCTGACCACGACCCGGGTGATGACGTCGCTGAGCCCGAGCAGGTCGAGGCGCTCTACGAAGCGACCCCAGACCTCTGGCGGATCATGGTGCTGCTCGCTGCCTGGTGCCAACTGCGCCGTGGGGAGGCGCTGGGATTGCAGCGCCGTGACATCGAGTGGCACGACGACGGAACCGCGACCCTGCACGTCCGCCGGCAGATGAATGCCAACACTGGCGACTACTCCGACCCCAAGAGCGATGCCGGCAAAGGTCGATGAGCGTTCCGAAGATTGCTGCTGTGGTCCTGCATTTCGTATTCGATGCCACATGGCTATGGGCGGTCGGACCTGTCGCTGTGATCGCTACGGGCCGCCTCACCACGCCCAGCAACGTCTTTCCCTGGAAGAAGACCACTCTGCGCCCACAAGCCCTGCGCGAGGACCGCATCCTGGCCGAGGCACACGCCAACGGCGGCGACCTACGGGCCTTGTGCGACCTGTTCGGCCTCAGCATCGAGGCCGCCGGGCGCTACACCCTGACCGTCGGTGACCGCACGGGCACTCCCAGCCCGGCACCTGCTCGCCCCCGTAGCCGCCCCTGACCGGGTGCTTCATGCCTCCCACTGGGAGAGAACGTGTTCGCGCAGTATCTGCGCGAACCGTTCCGGGTCGGCAAACTCGACGAGGTGGCCGGCGTGCTCGACCGTGACGAGCTCTACTCGCGGAGCGTCCAGGAGGGGCAGGAGGTTCGCCACCGCACTGACGGGGTTGACGAGGTCGCGTTCCCCGTGGACGAGCAGTAGCGGGACCTCGTACCGTCCGGAGAGGTCCGGGTCGCGCAGATCCGGATACAAAACGTCGCGCGCCAGGCCCATGCTCTTGTCGATGGCGCGGATGTCGGCCATCGAGTAGTCCGGGGTGTACATGAGCGCCGGCAGCATCAAGTCGTAGACCATGTCCGGTACGCCCACGCTCGCAGAGATGGCGTGCTTGCTGACCTCTTCGGCTTGCGCCGCAGTCCACGCACGCGGGTCGGGGCCCAGCGCGTCGAGGGCGGCAACACTGCCGCGCTTGCCGCCCCGGTCAAGCGCGGCTCGCGTCTGGCGCCATGAGTCGGCCCGGCTCCCTACTCCGACCTGGTTCGCGGCGACGTACTGCGCGAACAGCTGCGGCTCGGCGCGCACCATTCGAGACGCGATGACGCTCCCGACCGAGCTGCCCATCAGGATGATCCGGTGATGACCGAGCTCGCGGGTGATCCAGCGGGCCAGCTGTATCCCGTCGTCGACCAGGCGGTCCACCGTCAGCGCGGGATCTGGGCCGTTGCGGACGAAGGTCCTGCCTGCGCCGCGCTGGTCCCACTGCACGACGGTGACGACCTGCTCCCACGACGACAGCAACGGGTTGAACGGGATGTATGGTGACGCCGGACCGCCATGGACGACGAGCAGCATTGGGTTGCGCCGGTCGTGGCCGCGTACGGTGATCCACTGCTCGATCCCGCCCAGGCGGACCCACTGCTGCCGGTTGACGCCCGCCTCCGGTACCGCAGCCAACGTGCGCGCGTTCCGACGGCGCTGCCACGGGCGGCGCAGCATCGTGACGAACGGTGCGAGGGCCCGCCAGGGCGCCCTGCTCATCAGGCCACCCCCAAACCGGTCGCCAACCGGTGCAGCTGTGCGCCGAGCTCATCGTCGTCCACCCCGGTTCGGCGGATGACGTCGTCGAACATCGGGCCCAGCAGCAAGCGGCTCGCGACGACGAGCCGACGCCCCTCGTCCGTGACCAGAACCTGCCGCTCGCGACCGCTCGCGGACTCGAACCTGACAAGGCCGCGGTCGGCAAGCTCCCGCATCATCGCGCTGATCGCAGGTTCGGTGTGGCCAAGGCGCGAGGCGAGTTCCCGTTGGTTCAACGGTCCTTCGCTCTCGACCACCAGGAGGACGATCGCGCGCCGGTGCGAGATATCGAGCTCCTCGCGGAGCACCCGGTCCGCGGCGCGATCCATCTGGTGGACGATCCGGTGTAACAAGAGGGGTATGTCGTACACAGTTAAGATCTTAAGTTCGCGGTGGGCCCGTGTCAACGTGGGTTCGGCAACGAGCACGCGGCAGCGGTTCAATCGAGGAATCGGGTGCTCTCGCAGGAGTTGACCCCTTCCGGCCGGTGCCCAGGCACCGGCCGGAAGGAACTCGGCCAACGAGGTCGTGTTCTACGGCAAGGATGGCAAGCTCACCGGCTCTGGTCGGGAGCATGTCGAGGTGTGCATGCTCGCACGGGTTCTGGCCGATCCGAAGTGGGCGAAGAGGCTGACCGAGGAGGACCGCCGCGGGTTGAACGCGCTGTTCTGGAGCAATGTGAACCCCTACGGCCGGTTTCATCTGGACATGGACATCCGCCTGGACCTCGACCTCGCCCCGTAGACATGCTCCTCACGGTCGGCGGCGGGTCCGCGACATCGCGCGCTGCGGCTACGGGAGCATCAGGACGGCCTTGCCGCGGAAGGAGCGTGCCGCGAGACCCGCGAACGCCTCGGCGGTGTGTTCCCACGGGGCGCGCAGCCCGATGTGCGGGACCAGGCGGCCGTCCGCGATCAGGCCGACGAGAATCGCCAGGTCCTCCCCCTTGGCCGCGTCGGGGATCGGGCTCACCAGGCCCATCAGCTTGCTGTTCGGTGCGTATCCGGCGAAGTCGAGGATGCGGACCTCGGCGGGCCCGCCGATGTTGCCGTACAGCACGGTCGTCGCACCGGGCGCCATGCGGTGCATCACCTGGGGCAGGAGCGGTCCGCCGATGCCGTCGAGCGCGAGGTGGAACGGGCCGGGCGTCGGCGTCTCCGGGGCGAGGGAGGTCACGACGTGGTGAACGCCCAGCGACAGCATCTCCTCCGCCCGCTCCGGCCGCGTGACGTGGGCGGTCACCCGAGCGCCCGAGGCGACCGCGAGCTGCACCGCGAACTGGCCGACGCCGCCGCTCGCCCCCGTGACCAACACGTCGCGGCCGAGGAGCGCGCCGCCCACGCGCAGCGCCCGCAGCGCGGTGAGCCCCGCCACCGGTAGCGTCGCGGCCTGCTCGAAGGACACGGCGGCGGGCAACACGGCGGCGCGGTGGGGGGCGATCGGGATGCGCTCGCACCAGCCCTCCCAGTCCAGGTACGCCACGACGCGCTCGCCTTCGCGCGGACCGCTGCCGTCGGCCGCCGCCCGGACCACTACACCGGCGGTGTCCTGGCCAGGCCGCCAGCCGTTCGGCCTGCGCCGGATGAGGTTGGCCTCGTCGTGGTTGATGGCGAAGGCACGCACCTCGACCAGGGCTTCGTTGGGTGCCGGGGTGGGCTCGGGCAGGTCGTCGGTCAGCCGGAGCCCACCGGGCGCCATGGGGTCGGTGATGAAACCGCGCATGGGTTCACGCCTTCGTGGGGACCACGTAGCCGGAAGGCGTTTCGCGTTTCGCCTCGGACGCGGCCCGGATCAGCACCGTGACCAGGGCCGTCATCACCAGGATGATGCCGAGGGCTACCCAGGCGGCCAGTTCGGCGGCGGAGGCGTAGGTGGCACGGCCCGGGTGGTCGCCAAGCTTGGCGAAGAAGATGGCACCCAGGACGGCCACACCGGTCACGCTGGCGAACTGCTGTGTGGTGGAGAGCATGCCCGACGCGATACCGGCCTGGGCGGGCTTGACACCGGCCATCGGTGCGCCGATCAGGGACGGCAGGATGAGCCCGTTGCCGATGCCCATCAGGGCGGTGGAAACCAACAGCACGGCCTGGGAGATCCCACCGCCCTGGGCCTGTAGGCCGAGCGCCGCGATCAGGACGCTGACCGCGGTGACCAGCGAGCCGATGGTCAACACCCGCAGACCGTGCTTGGCGACCAGGCTCTTGCCTGACAGGGAGGTGACCATCGCGAGCACCGCGGTGGGCGCGAAGATCAGGCCCGCGTGCAGCGCGCTGAACTGGAGCCCGGACTGCAACAGCAGACTGAGGCAGAACAGGTAGCTGGTGAAGTAGGCCATGAACGCCGCGTTGATGGCAAGCCCGGCGTTGAAGACCTTGCTGCGGAACAGCGCCAGATCCAGCAGCGGCTGACCGCCCGTGCGTGCCACCCGCCGTTCCCACAGCAGTGCGGCGGTCATCACCGGGACCGAGGCCACGAGCAGGACCCACGCCCACGCCGGCCAGCCCGTCTGGCGGCCCAGGACCAGCGGCACCAGCGCCAGCGCCAGCGAACCGGAAATGCCGAGGACACCGATGCCGTCCAGACCCGGCCGCCGTCCCGACGTAGTACTGGGCAGCAGGCGCGACGCGAAGGCGAGGACGACGACGCAGACCGGGACATTGACGAAGAAGATCACCCGCCAACCCAGGCCGAACAGGTTGGACTCCAACAGCAGGCCGCCCAGGACCTGGCCGCAGATACCGCTCAGGCCGCCGGTCACGCCAAACCAGGCCAGCGCGCGCGGACGCTGTTCGGGCGCGAACGTAGCCATGATCAGGGCGAGCACCTGCGGCACCATGGCGGCCGCCGTCAGACCCTGCAACATCCGGAAGATCACCAGCTCCGTCGAGTTCTGCGCGAGGCCGCACAGCACGGAGGCGACGGTGAAGCTCGTCATGCCGAGCAGGAACATGCGCCGGTAGCCGAACAGATCGCCCATGCGCCCGCCGAGCACGAGTCCGGCCGCGTACGTGAAGACGTATCCGCCGACGACCAACTCCAGGGCCGCCTCACCGGCGCCGAGGTCCGCCTGCAGCGACGGGATCGTCACGTTCACGACGTTGCCGTCGAAGCCGTACATGAAAAAGGCGGCCAGGATCACCGGCAGCATCAGCCATCGTCGGTCGTTGACCAGGCTCATCCCGCTCCCCGTATGTCGATAACCATCGAACGTCGAAGACCATCGAACAGTATCACGAGGTTCGACGTTGGCCTATGATCGAAGGCGTGAGCGTCCTGATGGAGCAAGTTCACCCGCCCGTTACGGACCTGCGGTTGTCCAAGATCCTCGCCGCACTGGCCGACCCCGGGCGCCTGGCGACCGTCCGGACACTGGCACAGAAGGGCGAATCCCCGTGCACCCGGCTGCAACAGGACGCCGGACTCCAGATCAGCAGATCCACGTTCTCGCATCACCAGAAGGTGCTCCGGGAAGCCGGGATCCTCCTAGTGCGCGTCCGCGGGGCGGAGCGAATCCTGTCGCTGCGCCGGGACGACCTCGACTCGCGTTTCCCTGGACTGCTGGACCTCGTCCTCAATACCCCAGAGAAGCTGATCTGATCAGAACGGATCTGGCGCGGGTGATCGACTCGATCCCGTCGAACTGAACGCCTGCAGGAAGGTGTGGACGGCGGCCTGTGCCACGGCGCGTAGCTCGGTGGTGGGGACGCGGCGGCTGCCGAGGCGGGCTCGCTTGTCGATCGGGCCGGCCAGCAGGGCGATGAACTGCTCGGCCGCCAGCAGTGGGTCCGGTGTGTGCAGGCGGCCGGTGACGGTGATGCGGGCGAGCCGGTCGGCAAGGGCGTCGGTGACGCGGTCGGCCGTGCGGGTGTGGACGATGTCGAGCAGGTCGGGGAACTGGTTGATCTCCGCCGAGAGCAGTCGGCGCAGCGCCCATGACCGGTCGTCGCAGTAGCACTGGAGCAGGTGCAGGCCCACGCCTTCCAGGGTGGCGCGGAGGTCGTCGCCGCGGTCGGTGAGCGCCTCGACCGCGGCCAGGTTCGCGGCCAGCGCTTGGTCGGCCGAGGCGGCGATGGCCTCGCGGAGCAGGTTCTCCTTGTCGTGGAAGTGGCTGTACACGGTGGCCTTGGCCACGTCGGCCTCGGCCGCGATCACGTCCACGCCGGCCCGTGCGTACCCCTCTCGTGCGAACACGGTGAACGCGGCGTCCAGGATCGCCTGCCGTTTGTCGATTCGCCCACGCGCCGCGACAGCTCCACTCATGTCTTAAGCATACCCGCCTGACTGACAAACTAGACTCATCAGTCTGGTAGAACAGTCTCATGAGTCTTACAGAAGACGCTCGACTGGACCCGGCACTGCGCCGGTTGATCGGCGTGATCCTGCTCGGCGGCGCGCTGGGGATCCTGAACAGCACGATGGTCGCGGTCGGGATCGACCGGCTGGCCAGCGAGTTCGACGCCTCCCTCAGCACGATCGGCTGGGTCTCGACCGGATTCCTGCTCGCGGTCACCGTGACCATCCCGGTCACTGGCTGGGCTGGGGACCGTTTCGGCGGTAGGCGGATGTGGCTTGCCGGCCTCGGCGTGTTCCTGCTCGGTTCGCTCGGTTGCGGGTTGGCCTGGGACGCGGGGAGTCTGATCGTGTTCCGGGTGCTGCAGGGTGTCGGGGCGGGCATCCTCGACCCGCTCGTGCTGACGCTGCTGGCTCGCGCCGCCGGGCCACGGCACGCCGGGCGGGTGATGGGGCTGATGGCCGCGGTCCTCTCACTGGGCCCGGTGCTGGGCCCGGTCGTCGGCGGCGTCGTGTTGGCCGGCATGGGCTGGCGGTGGATGTTCCTGCTGAGCGTGCCGATCGGCGTGCTCGCTCTCGTGCTCGCCCGCCGGGTGATGCCCGAGGATCTCCCCACCGAGCGGGCACGGGCGCGTCTCGACGTCCTCGGCGTCGCCCTGCTCGGTCCTGGCTTCGCGAGCCTGTTGCTCGTGTTGTCGCAGGCGGCGGACCGCGCCGAGTTCCTCGCCTGGCCGGTGCTCGTGCCACTGGCGGTCAGCCTCGCCCTGCTGGCGGGCTACGCCGTCCACGCCCTGCGCCGCGACCGGCCGCTCGTCGACCTGCGGCTGTTCGCCCGTGGCGGCTTCGCCGCGAGTGTGACGGTCATGGCACTCACAGGTCTCGCGATGTTCGCCAGCCTGGTCGCGCTTCCCCTGTACTTCCAGCAGACACACGGACACGGCGCGCTCGCCGCCGGGCTGCTCGTCGCGCCACTCGGCGTCGGCGCCGCCGTCGCCGCACCGCTGGCCGGACGTGTCAGTGACAGGATCGGCTCCCGGAACCTCGCACTGGCCGGTGGTTTCCTCGCGGCGCTGTCCGCGTTCGCCTTCACCCGGATCGGGCCCGAGACCGGCGAGGTGTGGGTGGTTCTCGCCGGTCTGGCCATCGGCGTGGGACTGGGCTTCGTCGGCCCGCCCGCGATGGGCTCGCTCTATCGCACGTTGCCGGGACCGCTTGTGCCACAGGGAAGTTCGGTGCTCTACATGCTCAACCAGCTCGGCGGGTCGATCGGGATCGCCGTTGTCGCGTTCACCATGCAGACCGCGGCCGACACACTGGCGGGCTTCCACGGGGTGTACTGGTTCCTGACCAGCGCGATCCTCGTCCTGCTTGCCGCGAGCGCTCTGCTACCCGGCCGGCCGGCCAAGGTCCTCGTCGCACGAGGAGACGCCCGATGAAGACCATCGTGATCTCCGGCGGCACCGACGGAATGGGCAGGGCCGTCGCCCGCCACTACCAGGGGCGCGGTGACACCGTCGTCGTCCTCGGCCGCGACACCGGCAAGGGCGCGGTCTTCCGCGATTTCATCCCGACGGACCTCAGCCTGGTCGCGAACAACAGGAAAGTCGTCGAAGACATCACCGCGACGTTCCCGGTCGTGGACGCGCTCGTGTTGTGCGCACGGCACTTCCGCTCAACCCGGCGACAGACCGCCGAGGGCTTCGAGAGCACGTTCGCGTTGGAGTACCTCAGCCGCTTCCTGCTCAGCCACGGCCTCGCCGACTCACTGAAGCGCTCCCAGAAACCCGTCATCATCAACGTGTCCGGCCCCGGCGTGCCAAAACCCGAGATCCACTGGGACGACCTCGGGCTGGCACGACGCTACGACGGCGTCACCGCCCAACTGCAGGCAGGCCGGGCCAACGACCTGCTCGGCGCGGCATACGCCTCACGACACAGCGGGATCCCGTACGTGCTGGTCAACCCCGGTGCCGTTGCCACCAGCTTCTCCGGCGAGTACGACGCGGCCACCCTGGCCCACGTCCAGAGGCTCAAGAAGCTCGGGAAGCCCGTCGAAGAAGGCATCGCACCGATCCTCGCGCTCATCGACGAACCACCAGGCGTGCCGCTGTCCGCATTCGTGGAAGGCCGGCCGATCAGCCCGGACCTCGACCCCGCCCCGGCAGCACGTCTCGCCGACCTCACCCACCACCTGCTCAGAAGGCACCCATGATCACCATCCCCCTCATCGACGGGCCGGTCGCCATCCGCGGCGCCCTCGACATCGAGCACACCCCGAACGGGCTCCTGCCACACAGGCTGCCCGCCGCCGCCCGGGCCCAGTTCCCGGACAACCACACGGCACGGTTCGACGGCCAGCCGCTGACGATGGTCGAGGCGCAGCCGGCTGGCGTACGGCTGGCCTTCCGCACCACCGCCACGACCATCGAGCTGGAGGTGCTGCCCACCAAGACCGTCTACAAAGGAGCGTCCTCCATGCCCGACGGCGTGTACGACCTGCTGGTCAACGGCCGCCTCGCCGCACAGGCCAGCACTCCAGCCGGCAACACGCTGCTTCTCGACATGCCCGCCCGCCGCTTCCACACCACACCTGGCCAGCCAGGCACCGTCCGCTTCACCGGCCTACCTCCCGAACCGAAGAACATCGAGATCTGGCTGCCACAGGCCGAGATCACCGAACTGATCGCCCTGCGCACCGACGCACCCGTCGACGCTCCCACACAGTCGGGTCGACGATGGCTGCACCACGGCAGCTCGCTGAGTCACTGCGCCGAGGCCGCGAGCCCCACCGGGACCTGGCCCGCCGTCGCCGCCCGGCTCGCCGGCGTCGAGCTGACCAACCTGGGCCTGGGCACCAACGCGCTGCTCGACCAGTTCGTGGCCCGCGCCATCCGTGACGCCGACGTCGACCTGATCAGCCTCAAGATCGGCACCAACCTCGTCACCAGCGACCTGATGCGGCTGCGTGCGTTCACCCCGGCCGTGCACGGCTTCCTCGACACCATCCGCGACGGCCACTCCGACACACCAATCCTGGTCGTCTCACCCATCCTGAGCCCGATCATCGAGGACACCCCCGGCCCGACCGTGCCCGACTTCGACGCCACCACGTTGCGCTTCCGCACCCTCGGCGTCGCGGACGACCTGGCCTACGGCCGCCTCTGCCTCACGATCGTCCGCGACGAGTTGGCCCGCATCACGGCCCAACGCGCCGACCCCCACCTCCACTACCTCGACGGCCGCACCCTCTACGGCCAGCAGGACTACACCGAACTCCCACCGCCCGACGGGCTGCATCTCGACCCGGCCGGCTACCAACGCATGGGCGAACGCTTCGCTCAACTCGCCTTCAACGGCCCTTTCGCATGAACCTCGACAGCCACCGGACGGCCGCCACCCTACTTACCCACCACGCGGACATGCCGGCATCGAGTTGACCACGGCGAGGGTGTCGCCACGTGGTGCCGGCTTCCGTTAGGTGGCGCGAACGTTGAGCCCGCAGTGTCCACGTGGGATCGGGATTGAACAATCGTTCACCGTCGTTCCCGCCCAGTAGGAAGGCGAAGCGACGCCGTAGGCGCGGGCACCGACGAACCGGGCTAGCGACGCATCGAGAGCGTCGTGGTCGCTGGCCAACCAATCGTTGAGGAATTGAAGGAGTTCGGCGAGTTCGACGGCGTCGGTAGTGTCAAGATTGGTTTGAGGCACTGTTACATCCTGCCTTCTCGCTACAGACGCCCCATCTCCCTCGAGTTTGTGAGCAGAGACAATGGTCGTCATGACCACCGCCGTCGCCGCCCCGGACCCCGACCTCGCTAGCGACATCGATGCCGCGTGCCGCTTGACGGGCACGTTCACCCTCCGATCGGGGCAGGTCGCCGACACCTACTTCGACAAGTACCTGTTCGAGACCGACCCCGTATTGCTGGCCCGAGTCGCTCGGCAGATGGTCCCGCTCGTTCCAGACGACACGGACCTGCTTGGAGGCCTGGAGCTCGGTGGCATTCCCCTCGTGACCGCATTGTCCTCGCTCACGGGTGTGGGCGCGCTCTTCGTCCGCAAGGATGCCAAGCCCTACGGGACAGCGAAGCTCGCTGAAGGCCCGCCGGTTGCTGGACGACGCGTGACCCTCGTGGAGGACATCATCACCACCGGCGGAGCAGTGCGCGCTGCCGCACTCGCACTGCGAGATCTCGGTGCTGTGGTGGATACCGTGGTGTGCGCGATCGATCGCAGCCCAAGCGGCATCAGCCCTCTGACCGACGTCGATGTGACCGTCCGGACGGTGCTGACACGCGCCGACCTCGACGACGCATCCGATCTCGTAGATAAGCACCGTGATGTTCCCGGAACATCTGCCCCCAGGTAATCTGAAAAGCAGGTGGATCTTGAAGTTCCCGCGAAAACCTTCAAAATCAGCGTGAACTTCTAGGTTCTTCCGGCGGCCTTCGAGCCAGTTTCGAAGAGTTGGGCTTCGGCAGGGTGGAGCTGGGCCTGGACCAGGAAGGACCTCTTGCGGATGCGCCACAGGCCTTGCCCCAGGCCGAAAGTGGGCAGAAGTGTGGCCTCGGTGCGGGTCAGGTTCAGGGCTTTCGCGGTGGTGCCGAGCTGGTCGGTCTCCTGCCGGTAGATGACCCTGGTTTCTGCGTTGGCCAGCAGTGCAGCGGCCAGGGAGCGTTGTGCGCTGCCGGTGTCGCCGACGTTGTCCAGGTCGGACAGGCGGTGGATGACGAGCATGTTGGCGATGCCGTAGTGGCGGGCCAGGCGCCAGTGGGCGTCCATGCGGCGCAGCAGCGCCGGGTGCGACATCAGGCGCCAGGCCTCGTCGTAGACGACCCAGCGTTGGCCGCCGTCGGGATCGAGGTTCTCGGCTCGGAATGGGCCGGCAACCACCAGGCGGAGCTGACGGTCTTGGTCGACGCGGAGGAGGCGTGGATCAGCCGATGGACCGGCGTGCCCCGGCACGGTGATCCGATCGACGTGATCCATCTGCCCGAGGATCCCCAGGTTGTCCGGCAGGTCGGCGTCTTCCCGTGGGGGCATGGGGAGTTCATCTGGGCGTCGCTGGGCCTTGCCGGGTTCATCACGACGCCGCTTGTCGTGCCGGCGGCGATCGCCGGCCTGCTGCGTCAGTAGCCGGGCGGCGGCGGACGCGCTACGTCGTGGCGGCAGTGGCATCCGGGGCGGTGACTGCAGCGGCGCGGGGCCGGAACGAGTGCCACAACAGCCAGCCGATCATCCAGAACTCGCCCACGGTCGCCGGGACCACCAGCAGGTTCGCGACCGGACCGGCGGCCGGCGCCAGGTACATGACGAAGCCGTCGAGGATGTACCCCACGCCGCCCACCACGAGGATCCAGCCGAGCGCGCGCGGCATGCCTGACCGCAGCGCGAGCACTCCCATCGGGATCAGCCACAGCCCGAAGAACAGCGAAGCCACGTCCCAGAAGCTCCCGCCCAGGACGTACAGGAGCTGCGCGGCGCCGGCGGCGTCGGCCGGATCGGCGGACCAAGAGGTCAGAGCGACGCTCAGGGCGGCGGCGAGGCACGCCGCGCTGGCGAGGGCCGCTACCGCATTGACCAGGGCGAATGCCGCCAGCGAACCCGCGGCGAACGCACTGACGTGTCGGAACAGCCGGTAGAACGACAGGCCGACCAGCGCCTGGGCGGCCACCAGGGCGAGCTCCAAGCCGATGCCGAGCCGCGCGAGCGTCTCGTTCTCCACAAGGTTGTTGAGTGTCGCCGCCGCGCTGTCGGGTTCGAAGAGCATCGGGCGGATGACGAGGAATCCCGGAACGGCGACGACCGCGACCGCCAGGTAGAGCAGGCCGGTGGTACGCGCCGTGCGGGGATGCAGCGTATGCGAGTTCATGGCTTCCCTCTCTATGAGCCTTACCATGTAAGGCTACCTTACGGCGTAAGTGTGCAGTGGGGAAGGGCCACGCCGGATGAAGAAGGCTGGGGCCCAGAGCGGCGCTCAGCGGGGGGTTCGTGCGTGGGCGGCGATAAGCGCCGCCTCCACTCGGTTGCGGGCACCCGTCGTACGCAGGATCGAGGTGACGTGGACCTTGACCGTGCCCTCGGCCAGGTGGAGGCGTGCGGCGATCTCGCCGTTCGCCAGCCCGTCGCCCATCAGGGCGAGCACGTCCTGCTCGCGCTGGGTGAGGCGCTCGAACCGCTCTCTGGCGTCCTGCTGTGCGATGAACCGCGTACCAAGCCCGGTCTGCAGGAGGCGTCGCGATACGGCGGGGGAGAAGTAGGCGCCGCCCGACGCCGCCGCGTGCACGGCCAGCAGCAGCTCTCGGGGATCGCCGGACTTCAGGACGAACCCGTCCGCGCCGAGCCTGATTGCCTCGGCGACGTACTCGTCCTCCCCGAAGGTCGTGACCATGAGGCACGGTAGGGCCCCGGCGGTGCGCCGGATCTCGGCCAGGGCCTCCAGGCCGTTCATGGTTCCCATGCGCACGTCCAGGAGCACGACGTGGGGCCGGTGTGCCCGGACCGCGTCCAACGCCTCCTGGCCGGAGGACGCCTGCGCGACGACACGGACGGCGTCGTCGGTCTCGAGAATTCCGGCCAGTCCCGCACGGACGAGCGGCTCGTCGTCGGCGAGGACCACCTGCAGCGACACGGAGACTTCCGGCCGGCTCATCGTGCCCCACCCACTACGAGGTCCGTCGAGGCGACGCGATCGCCGGCCCAACAGATCCGGTAGGCATCCCCGGACGCGTCGTCGAGCGGGTCCGCCGTGACGGCGAAGTAGTCGCACGACGGGTCAGCGTCAGGGGGCGGGTCGAGGGCGTCTGCGGGCAGCAGCGGCTGAATCTTGGCCTGGGTGTCCCCGACGGCGATGCGGGCGAAGGCGTCCGGGCCGAGCCGCGCGCGGCGGGCTTCCAGGTTGTCGGCGAGCTGGATCGCCGCTGCCACCGCGACCAGCGCGGCAGCCGGTACGAGTACGGCGGTCAGCAGCAGCGCCCCGCCCCGCCGCCGGGCACGGACCAGGCCGTGGGTGACCGTCCGGGCATCCCGGTGCGCTCCGGCCCTGGGCGATGGCGAGGTGGCGGGGGCACCGAAGCCGATCGGCGGTGCGCTGGTTGCGGCGTCGGGGTCACCGGTGACGGGACCCGGATCGTCGGGCACGGGCAGCAGCTCCGCACGAAGAACGTAGTCGCCGTCGGACGGGCCGGCCTCGACCGATCCGCGCGCGGCCCGGACCTGCTCAGTGAGCGACCGGATACCTGTACCGCCGACACCGGGTGTGGTCTCGCCGGTCTGCGCCGAACCGTTCGAAGGCCCGGCGGGTGAGCGCTCGGGCAGGGGATTGCGCACCGTCACCACGAGGCGGTCGGCGCCGGCGTCCAGCGTGACCCGGACCGGCTGGCCCGGCGCGTGCTTGAGCGCATTCGTCAACCCCTCCTGGACCACCCGGACGACGGCCGGTCCGAAACCGGCCAGGCGGCCCGGACCTGGCCAACCCATGAGCTCGACGTCGGCGCCCGCTCGGCGCGTGTCCCGCACGAGCGCGTCGAGGCCCGTCCGGACGCTCTCCGGCGCTCCGCCGTCGGCCAGGCCGGTGCGCAGGGTCTGGACGGAAGCGCCGAGGCGGGCGACCGCGTCGGAGACCTGCCGGCGGGCCAGCCCCACCGACTCCAGCGTGGACGGCGCGGCGGCCGGCTGGTGCCCGGTCTCGGGGCTCCGTTCCAGCTCGAGCTCCAGCCTGCCCAGGTTGACCGCGACCAGGCTGAGGGTGTGCCCCAGGTCGTCGTGCAGGCTCTCCGCGAGGTGCAGACGCTGCCGGGCCAGGTCGGTCTCGGCACGCAGCCGCTCGGCGTCCTGCTCCCGTACGAGCGCCATCGCGGCGTCCGCCTCGGCGGACCGGCGGGCCCGCCACGCGATGGCGACGGACCACGGCAGCACGCCGGTGACCACGTCGCGGGCGACGGTGACGAGCGCGTCGCGGACGTCGGCCCAGCCGGCGAGCACCGCTACCGCCCCGGCCCCTGCGGCGGCGGCCATCGCGACAACGCCCAGCCTGGCGCCGCCGCGGGACAGGCCGAGCGGTGCGGCGACTGCCGCCAGCGGGATCATCCACCACGGGTCCACGCCGGCGAGCACCAGCAGCACGGTAAACGCGACGGCGACGAGCACACGAAGGGGCCGCAGGGCGGCGCTCTCGGCGGTGTGCGCGGTGTCGGCGATCTGGGACAGCTGGGTCACCGGACCATCGTCGCCGACGGGTGACCGTGCGCGCTTCCCGCCGGGGTCTGATCTTGGGGCCGGCTGAGTAGGACCAGGGTCATAGACAGCTCCTGACCTGCGCCAGATCCGCACGAGCCCGCCGATTTCTAGCGTTCTCGGCATGACCACAACACGCCATGCCACCGCGGCGAACCGCGCCGCCGGGCAAGTCCTGAGCCCCGTTCCTCGCGCCGTCCTGCCCGCCGTGCTCACTGCCTTTGTCGGCCTGAGCGCGGTCGCACTCCTGGCCTGGCCCGCGCGGGAGAGCATCTTCGAGGGCATCGCCGGAGGGACCGCCGACACGCCGTGGGCGGGACTCGCGGGACTGGTCGCCGACAAGGGCCTGCTGGCGCTCGTCGCGATCACCGCCTGCCTCGTGCTGTTCACGTGGCTCCGCGACCGCCCGAGGTTCTGGCTGCTCGCCGCTGCCGGAGCCGGGACGGTCGCCGCGTACGCGGTGAGCGAGGCGGTGAAGCTCGTGGTTACCGAGGAACGGCCGTGTCGAGTCGTCGACGTCGCCACCGTGCTGGCCTGCCCCGTGCCCGGAGACTGGTCCTGGCCGAGCAACCACTCGACCATCGCGGGCGCTCTGACGGTGGCGTGCCTGCTCGTCGCACCGCGGCTCTGGCCCGCGGTGGTACCGCTGGCGCTGGTGATCGCGGGCGCCCGCGTCGCCGCGGGCGTCCACTACATGCACGACGTCGCGTCAGGGCTCGCCCTCGGCGTCCTCATCGCGTGCCTGGTGGGCCTGGCCGTGCACGCGGTCGTTCAGCGGTTCACGCGTCGATCGACCTCGCGCCGGTCACCGGCGGCTCGGCGGACCACGGGAAGGTGATCCACAGATCGGTGTCCTTCCACGAGTAGTCGGGCTGGATGATCGTGCGCGGCTTGGTGAACAGCACGGCTGAGCGCGCCTCGGCGCCCTGCTTCTCCAGGAGGTCCATGACCAGGGCCAGGGTGCGGCCGGAGTCGGCGACGTCGTCCACCACCAGGACCTTGGCACCCGGGAGCTCGGACGTGTCCATGAGCGGCGGCAGCACGCGCGGGTCGTCGAGCGTCTTGCCGATGTCCGTGTAGAACTCGACGTTCAGTGTGCCGACGCCCTTGGTGCCGAGCGCGTACGCCATCGCGCCGCCCGGGACCAGGCCGCCGCGCGCGACGGCGATCACCACCTCGGGCACGAACCCGCTGTCCACCACCTTGTGGGCCAGGTCGCGCACCGCCCCGGGGAAGGTCTCCCAGGTGAGCACCTCGCGCTCCGGCATGGGAGCGTCAGTGGAGGGCAGTTCAGTCGATGTCATGGAGACGACCCTACGAGACGTGGCGGGCACCCGGCTCGGGTGCCCGCCACGTCTGTGCCGCGACCTGCGGCGATGCGCACGTCGAGTGCGCGAGATCTCAGGCCGGCCCGCGGACGGAGCGGCCGGAGGGGTCAGGCCGCCTTGGCCTCGAGGATGTCGACCACGAACACGAGCGTCGAGTTCGCGGGGATAGCGCCGTTCTCCTGGTCGCCGTAGCCCTGGTCCGCCGGGACGACGAGCAGCACCTGGCTGCCGACCTTCTGGCCGGCGATGCCGTTGGTCCAGCCCGGGATCACGCCGTTGAGCGGGAACGACGTCGGGGTGCCGCGGCTCCACGAGGAGTCGAACGACGTGCCGTCGAGCAGGCAGCCCGCGTACTGGACGGTGACCGTCTGGTCCTTGGTGACCTTGGCGCCGTCACCCTCGACGAGGGGCTGGACCACCAGGTCGGTGGGCTCCTCGTAGTTCTTCGGGATGGTGACGGTCGGCTGGCCGTCGTCGGCGAGCTCGACGGTGGGCAGGCCGTCCTTCGGCTCCACGGCGGTGCCCTCGGCACGCGTCGGGATCTCCTTGACCTCGGAGACCTCCACCATCGTGACCTGGATCGTCTGGTCCATGGCGGTGCTCGCCATGACGATGCGCGTACCGACCTTCTGGCCGATCAGGCGGTCGTTGAGCAGGTCGTACTGCGGGTCGCCGAGCGTGAACGACTCCGGCTTCTTGGTCTCCCAGGTGGAGCCGCTCGTGGAGCCGTCCTTGCCCGCGAGCACCACGTAGTTGATGGTGACCTGGGCGCCCTCGGCGAGCTCCTCGCCGGTGCCCTCGTCGACCACGCGGGACGTCGGGCTGGTGACCTTGAGCGGCGCCTTGAAGGTGACCTTGGGCTCCTTGCCGACCGGGCCCGCGACCTCGATCGCGTCGACGGCCTTGACGTCCGCCTCGGACGGGCTCGGCGCGGGCGACGGCTCAGCGGCCGGGGTCACCTCGCAGACGTTTCCGTCGGAGGCGGCAGCGCTGCCGTCCCCGCTGTCGCTGCTTGCGCAGCCGGTGAGCGCGATGGAGGCCAGCGCGACGGCTGCCAGGCCGGCAGTGGTGCGGTGCTTCACGAGTAGTCCTTCGGTCGGATTTGCGCCTTGCTGGGGACCGCCACACTCTAGCGGGCGGAAATGAGTGGGGCTCCCAGGCAGTGTGGTGCGCGTTGAACGCTGTTTTCGGGCAGGATCAAGCCGTCCGCTCTGCCCTGCGGAAGAATAGTTGCCATGCCGTCGAAGCGCCGCTCCAGCAAGCGTCCGTATGCCGCGGACCACGTCCCACTCGACGTGGACCGGGCAACGGGTGGCCGACGCAGCGAGTCCGCTGCCGACGGCGAGTGGGTGGTGCAGCGGATCCGCTCGTCCGACAAGACCTACGTCTGCCCGGCCTGCCGCCAGGAGGTCACGCCCGGAACGGCGCACGTCGTGGCCTGGCAGACGGACGTGCTCGGCGGGCCTGAGGCCGGGCTGGACGGCCGGCGGCACTGGCACACCAGCTGCTGGCAGCGACGCGCGAACCTGCGTTGACCGTCCGTACGCCCACAACGAGGACGGGGGAGAGAATGGGGTCGATGACCACTGAAGCCGAGCCCCACCAGATCCGCTCGCTCACCGTCCTGCCCGCACAGCGGGAGGACGTCGAGCTGCACACCGCCGACGGCCTCACCCTCGTGGGCGAGCTCGCGCTGCCCGAGGCCAGCGCGCCGGCGGCCACCCTCCTGACGTTCCACCCGCTGCCCACGCACGGCGGCTTCATGGACTCCCACGTGTACCGCAAGGCGGCCTGGCGTCTGCCCGCGCTGGCCGACCTCGCGGTCCTCCGGTTCAACACGCGCGGTACCTCCTCCCCGCGCGGTACGAGCGAGGGCACGTTCGACGGCGGCGACGCGGAGAGGTACGACGTCGCGGCCGCGCTCGAGCTCGCGGAGTTCCGCGGGCTGCCCCGGCCGTGGCTGGTCGGCTGGTCGTTCGGCACGGAGCTCGTCCTCAAGCACGGCGCCGACCCGAGCATCGAGGGCGCCATCCTCCTTTCCCCGCCGCTGCACCGGGCGACCGACGAGGACCTGGACCGCTGGGCCGAGTTCGGCAAGCCCCTCGTGGTCCTGGTGCCCGAGCTCGACGACTACCTGCGGCCCGACGAGGCCCGTCGCCGTTTCGCGCGCGTCCCGCAGGCCGAGGTGATCGGCGTCGACGGCGCGAAGCACCTGTGGGTCGGGGAACCGGCGGTCGCCCGCGTGCTGAACGAGATAGTCGGTCACGTGCTGCCGGACCACCCGCTTCCGCTGCCGACCCACTGGGACGGACCACCGGGCGTTTCTTGAGCCGCCTCAACCACCACGGCACCCACCACAGGAGGACGACGATGACCTCACAAGCCACCAGGAAGCTGGCCACCTTCACCCTGCACGAAGGCGGCGGGTTGCCGCTCGTGCTGCTGCACGGCTTCCCGCTCGACCATCGCATGTGGGCGGCGTGCGCGGAGCACCTGCCGCCGGGCACGCGGGCCATCGGCGTCGACCTGCCCGGGGCCGGGCACAGTGACCTGGACGGTTTCCCGCCGAGCATCGAGCATGCGGCCGACAGCGTCTACCGGACCATGATCGCGGAGGGCGAGGGCAACGCCGTAGTGGTCGGGCACTCGATGGGCGGGTACGTGGCCCTCGCGCTGGCCGAACGGCATCCAGGGTTCGTCGCGGGGCTGGGACTCGTGGACACCAAGTCGACGGCGGACTCCGAGGAGGCGCGTGCCAAGCGCCTGCGGATCGCCGCCGCGGTCGATGCGAACCAGACGGTCGACGCGGTGCTCAGCATGCCCGCCGCCCTGGTCGGCGCAACGAGCACCGAGCGCCGGCGGCACCTGTTTCCCGTGCTGGACTCGTGGATCCGGGCGCAGTCGCCGGCCGGCGTCGCGTGGGCGCAGCGGGCGATGGCGGCCCGCCCCGACCGGACGATTGTGCTCCACCGCTTCGACGCGCCGGTCGCCGTAGTGGTGGGTGCGGAGGACGCCATCACGCCGCTGGCCGACGCCGAGCACATGGTGCGGGCTGCGGCCGGGTCGCCGTCCGGGCTGTCGACGGGCGACGCCGCCCTCACGCTCGTACCCGGGGCCGGCCACATGAGCATGGTCGAGGAGCCGCAGGCCGTGGCCGCGGCCCTGGGCCTGCTGCACACCCAGGTGGTGGCCCACCACTGACTGTCCCCACTATGCCGAGGTAGGACCAGGGCGAGGTAGAACTCTGGCGAGGTAGAACCACAGCTGTGCTGCAGTTCTACCTCGCCAGAGTTCTACCTCGCCCTGGTCCTACCTCGCCCTGGTCCTACCTCGGCGGGGTCAGCTGGAGGCGCCGGCCTTTTCCGGGACCGACTCCTCGGAGTCCTCGGTCTCCGAGGGCGAGGACGCCGAGTCGGAGTTCTGGCCCGCCTTGGTGCTCGCCTTCGTGCCCTTGACCGACGGGATGACGACGGTGGCGGTGCCGACGGGCACCGGTGTGGGGTTGCTCGGCGGGATCGAGGCCGGCATCGAACCCGTGTCGGTCGACTCGGCGACGTCGGGCTCGGCCTCGGTGCCGTCACCGACGACGGCGAAGCGGGCCTGCTGCGCGGGGGTCGCCCCGGACAGACCCTTCGGCTTCGCGGGCAGGGCGGGCTTGGCGGGAGCGGCCTCGCTCGGCGTGCCCAGCATCCCCCGCAGCTCGTCCAGGTAGGAGTTGATCGAGTCGTGCTGACGCGTCAGGTCCTCGAGCTGGTGCTGCGCGGCCGACCGGCTCGACTCCGCCTCGGCGCGTGCGTCGTCGATGGTCTGCTCCGCGAACTCCCTGGCCTCGGCCACGATCCGGTCCGCGGACTTGCGGGCGTCTGCCACGAGGTCCTTCACGTACATGTCGGACTCGGAGCGGATCTTCTCCGCCTGCTCGAGGGCCACGGCGACGCGCTTCTCGGCCTCGGCCGCGTGCTCCTCGGCGGTGCTGACGAGCTTGGCGGTCTCGGACTTCGCCGTCTCGTGCCGCTCGGCGAGCTCCTTCTCGACGCTCTCCTTGCGGGTGACGATGTCGAGCTCGGCCTGGGCGAGCGCCGCGCGGGCCTGCTCGCGCAGGTCCTCCATCTCGCTGGTGACGGCGTTCGCGGCCTCGGCGGCCTGGCGGCGCGCCTCGGAGAGGATCTGCTCGGACTCGGCGCGGGCGCTGGCGAGCATCGCGGACGAGTCGCGCTCGGCGGTCTCGCGCTGCTCGGTCGTCTCGGCGTTGACCCTGGCGCGGAGCTGGGCGGCGTCCTGCTCGGTCTTGACGCGCAGCTCCGTGGTCTCGCGCTCGACGGTCGAGCGCAGGGTGCCGAGCTCGCGCTCCAGGCTGGCCCGGCGCTCGCTCTCCTCGGCGTTGATCGCGCTGGCGATCTGCGCGGACTCGCGCTCGGCGGAACCCACGAGCTCCTCCGCGCGGCGCTGCGCGGCGAGGAGGTGCCCCTCGGCCTCGGCGGCCATCGTGGTGCGGATCTCCTCGGCCTCGCGGCGGGCGCTGGCGAGCATCTCGGCGACCTCGGACTCGGCGCGCGAGCGCACCTGCCCGCCCGACAGCTTCGCGCGTGCCATGATGTCCGCGGCCTGCTGGTTGGCCTGGTTGATGATGTCGGTGGACTGGTCCTCGGCCGAGCGCAGCAGCAGCTCGATGCGGGAACCGAGGCCGGCGTACGACGGCTTCTCGGTCTCGCGCAGGTTGCGCTTGGCGTCGGTCAGGTCCTGTGTGAGCTGCATGGCGCGGCTGTCGGAGGCCTCGACCTGCCGGCGGGCCTCTTCGAGGGCGTGATTCAGCCGGTCCAGGTGCGCGTGCACCTGGTCGCGGTCGTATCCGCGCATGGCAGTCGGAAAGAGCGAGCGCTCGTCGGACACGGTGCTGACCTCCAGTGTCGGAACTTGGTGAGGCGCGGGTCAGGCTCCCCCCGGGGACGCCGGTTTTCGGCTCGTCCGGCGCCCAGGATACGTGTCTGGTGCGGATGTGGATACACCATGACGGGATGCAATCTACGCAAGACGTGCAATACTCCGGCTCGGCCCGGACCCGCGCCTCGGCGACGGTTCAGGCGCCCCGTGCAGGGCCCCGGTGAAGGAAGGGTGAGGATCCCGGCCGAACCGCACAAGCACACCCGTCATTGGACAGTGCTCAGCGTTCGGTCCCTATGCTGGAGCACCCACCTGATCGACGGGCACGCGCCCTAAATTCGAAGGGAATCGGTGGTGCAACGCTTTTTGGCGACTCTCCTGATACTTGCCGGACTCGGCGGCATCGGTTACGGAGTCGCGACGGCAACCGTCCTGCGCGAGTCCGACACTGTTGTCGCGACCGCGACCCCCAGCGGCGACGGAACCATGGTCGTGACCGAGCCCGGAGTTCTGGGCCTTGTCGACGACCAGGTGACCGTTCGAGCCACCGTCCCTGAGGGACAGAAGGTCACGCTCGCGCTCGGGTCCGACGTCGACGTGCTCGGCTGGGTCGGCGACGACCCCTACGACTCGGTGACCGGCCTGTCCTCCTGGGAGGCGCTGAGCGTCGTCGAGGGCACGGGCCTGGCCACCGGCGAGGAAGAGACCGACGGCGAGGAGACCGGCGATGCGCCGGCCGAGAAGCCGAGCACCGGTCCCGATCCCGCCGGGTCCGACATGTGGATCTCCGAGGTGAGCGGCGAGACGACAGTCCAGATGCGCTGGACCGAGGAGCCCGGTCGCGTGGTGCTGCTGGCCGCGGGCGTCGGCAAGAACGCCGAGGCCCCCACGCTCGAGCTCACCTGGCCGCGCCCGGTCAACACCCCGTACCTGTGGCCCGGCGTGCTGGGCGGCGGTTTCGCTCTGATCCTCGGCATCTTCATGGCGATCGGCGCACGCCGCGGAAAGAGCGGAAAGAAGGGCGGCAGCGGTAAGGGGCATTCGCAGTCCGCGGTCCGTACCCGCCGGCAGCCGGACGCCGACCTGCCGCGTCGCGACGCCGCCTTCGGCGTCGACGGCGAGCAGTCGAGCCCGGCCGGGCACGAGCCCGGTTTCCCGCCCGCACTGGGCGACCCGGCCGACGGCGGCACGTCGGTGTTCCCGCCGGCCGGACCGGTGCGTCCGGGCCAGGGAGCGCCGGAACCGGCGGCACCCGAGCCCGACCAGGAGCGCACGCGGGCCTGGGGTCCGCCCGCGCCGTTCGGCGGAGCGGCTCCGATCACTCCGCCGCCGACGCCCGAGCCGGCTCCCGCACCCGAGCCGGCTGCCGCACCCGCGGCGTCGGTCCGTGGGATCCGGCGCAGCCGCCGTGCGCAGGCCCCGGGAGCCAGTCCCGCGGCCCCCGCCCCGGCTCCGGCCCAGCGGCCGTCGTTCGGCGGCGCCGCCCCGGAGCAGACACCGGCGCCGTCCGCGGCGCCCGCCCCTGCCCAACCCGCCCCTGTCTCTTATA
>NZ_UWYY01000033.1 GCF_900608595.1 Promicromonospora panici
CGTCAGTCAGTGGCAGGGCCACGACCCCGGGAACCACCCGAACATCATCACTGTCGGTGGCGGTGGCGGTGGGTAGTGTCGTACGCATGACACACGCCGCCACCAAGTCCCCGGTCAGCACAGCCCTCCAGACCGCGGACTGGCGGCGGCGCGTCTTCGCGTTGTACGCGGGCGTCCGCGTCCGCGCGGCCGAGGATCCCGCCGCCGCGCACGCCTACTGGACCATGATTCGGGACGAGCTCTTCGCGACCCACCCGGCGTCCCCGATCCTGCCCGAGGACAAGACCGGCTTCACCGGCCTCTCCGTCACCCCGTACGACCCGGCCTGGCGCTTCACCGCGCCGATCGCACCCGCCGAGCCCGGGCCCGACGGCGCGCCCCGCCGCCTCGACGTCCCCACCGGGACCGACGGCATCGTGCCCTTCGAGCTGCTCGGGACGGTCTTCCTGGACGGGCTGGGGTCGCTCGACGTCTGGCGCCTCGCCTCGTACGGCGGCGGCCTGTTCGTCCCGATCAAGGACACCCTGGCCGGCGCACCGGGCGGCACGTACGGCGGCGGCCGCTACCTCCTGGACACCATCAAGGGGGCCTGGCTCGGGCACGCCGGCGGCACCGACGGCCACGCCAGCGGGTACGACGACGGCGTGGGCGAGCTGGTCCTCGACCTCAACTTCGCCTACAACCCGTCCTGCGCCTACGACCCCGCGTGGACCTGCCCGCTCGCCCAGCCGGGCAACACGCTCGACGTCGAGATCCCGGTCGGCGAGCGCACACCGTCCACGAAGGCGTACTAGGGCCGGCCCGGCAGTCATCGGCGCCCAGCCCCTACCGAAGGTGAGGCTGTCCAACCCCCGCCGCGAAGCTGGCGGCAGGCTCGTACTCCTGGTTGCCTGAGGCCATGACCACCGAACCCGCCGGCGCCGGGCGCCCCGTCGTCGGGCACGAGGACGAGCCCCACACCGAAGGGCTCGCCGAACGGCTCAACTGGCTGCGCGCCGGAGTGCTGGGCGCGAACGACGGAATCGTGTCGGTCGCCGCGGTCGCCGTCGGCGTCGCCGCGGCGACGGCGCAGACCGGCCCCATCCTCACCGCGGGGCTGGCCGCCCTCGTGGGCGGCGCGATCTCGATGGCGCTGGGCGAGTACGTGTCGGTCTCCAGCCAGTCCGACACCCAGAAGGCGCTCATCGCCAAGGAGAAGACCGAGCTCGCCGAGATGCCGCAGGAGGAGCTCGCCGAGCTGGCCGAGCTCTACGAGGCCAAGGGCCTCTCCCCCGGTACCGCCCGCCAGGTCGCCGTCGAGCTCACCGAGCACGACGCCCTCTCGGCGCACCTGGAGGCCGAGCTCAACATCGACGAGGACGAGGTGGTCAGCCCCTGGAACGCGGCCTTCGCGTCCGCGATCGCTTTCACCCTGGGCGCCGCGCTCCCGCTCGCCGCGGTGCTCCTGATCCCCGAGCCCTGGCGGGTCGGCGCCACCTTCGTCGTCGTGCTCGCGGCGCTGGCGGGAACCGGCTGGACCGCCGCGTGGATCGGCGGCGCGCCACGGGTGCGCGCCACGGCGCGGGTGGTCCTCGGCGGGGCGCTCGCACTGGGCGCGACCTTCGCCGTCGGCTCCATGGTCGGCGCGACCGCGGTCGGGTGAGTACCGTTGACGCCCGATGAACACCATCGACAGCACACCGCCCCCCGCCGGCGCACCCTCGTCGGCGTACGGCGTCCACTCCGAGGTCGGCCGCCTGCGCAAGGTCCTGGTCTGCGCACCGGGCCTGGCGCACCAGCGACTCACCCCGTCCAACTCGGCCGACCTCCTCTTCGACGACGTCCTCTGGGTGGAACGCGCCCAGCAGGACCACGCCGACTTCGTCACCGAGCTGCAGGGCCGCGGCGTCGACGTCGTCGAGCTGCACGCGGTCCTCGCCGAGACGCTCCGCGTGCCCGGAGCACGCGACTGGCTGCTGGACCGCAAGATCGTGCCCGAGATCGTGGGCAACGGCCTGGTCGAGGCAACCCGCGAGTACCTCGAGTCCCTGCCCGAGCACGAGCTGGCGAGGTACTTGATCGGCGGCCTCGCCGTCGCCGACGTGCCCGAGCTGCCGCCGGGCTTCCGCGCGCTGGCCGACGTCAGCCCGGACGCGCGCGAGTACCTCATGCCGCCGCTGCCGAACACCCTCTTCACGCGCGACACGACCTGCTGGATCTACGGCGGCCTCACCCTGAACCCGCTCTACTGGCAGGCGCGCCGCGACGAGACCCTGCTGATGAAGGCGGTCTACGCGTTCCACCCCGACTTCGTGGGCAGCCGCGTGTGGTGGGGCGACCCCGAGAACGGCCACGGCGAGGCCACCTTCGAGGGCGGCGACATCATGCCGATCGGCAACGGCACCGTGCTGATGGGCATGAGCGAGCGCACCTCCCGGCAAGCGATCACGCAGGTCGCGGCGTCCCTTTTCGAGCAGGGCGCAGCGGACCAGATAGTGGTGGCCGGCATGCCGCGGCTGCGCGCCGCGATGCACCTGGACACGATCATGACGTTCGTCGACGTCGACACCGTCACCGTGTACCCGCGCATCGTGGACCGCGTGCACCCGTTCGTGCTGCGCCCGGACTCCGGCCCGATCGGCGTGTCCGTGACGGACGCCGGCGGGTCGCCCTTCCTCGACGTCGTCGGGCAGGTCTCCGGGCTGGGCGAGCTGCGCGTCATCGAGACCGGCGGCGACGTCTACGAGTCGGAACGCCAGCAGTGGGACAGCGGCAACAACTCCGTCGCCGTCGAACCCGGCGTCGTGTTCACGTACGACCGCAACACCACCACGAACGACCTGCTGCGCAAGGCCGGCGTCGAGGTGATCGAGATCGCGGGCGGCGAGCTCGGCCGCGGCCGCGGCGGCGGCCACTGCATGACCTGCCCGATCATCCGGGAGCCCGTCAGCTGGTAGCTACGCTTCGGCCATGCTCGTCACGTCCCGCCATGTCACGGAGTACCGCGCGTTCCTCTGCCTGACCGACGCCGACCTGACCGCGCGCCGCCTGCTCGACTGCTCCGCCGGGGCCTCCGGGTTCGCGGCGGCGGTCAACGCGGCCGGCGGGTCCGTGACCGCCGTCGACCCCGCCTACGGCGACCTGGCCGCGCTGCGTGCCGCCGTCGCGGCGTCGTCCTCGGGCGCCGATGCCCTCATCGACGCCCACTCCGACGCCTTCACCTGGGACTGGTACGGCTCCCCCGCGGCCCGCCAGGCGCTGCGCGACGAGGCCCGCGCGGCGTTCCTCGCGGACCTCGCCGCCAGCCCCGGCACGTACGTGCCTGGCGCCCTCCCCGACCTTCCCCTTCCGGACGACGCGTTCGACCTCGCCATCACCTCGCACCTGCTGTTCACCTGGGCGGACGTCGTCGTCGACACCCCGGGCGGCAGCGTGCCGCTCGACGAGGCGTGGCACCACGCCGCCTTGCTGGAGCTGCTGCGCGTGGCGCCCGAGGTGCGAGTCTTCCCGCTCGTCCGGCAGGGCGACGGCGCCGCCGTGCCGTTCCTGCCCCGCCTGCTCGACGACCTCCGTGCCGAGGGACACGGGGCCGAGCTGCGCCGGGTGGCCTACGAGTTCCAGCGGGGAGCCGACCGGATGCTCGTACTCCGGCGACACGCCGGGATTAACGACACGCCGGTGACTTGATGCATCCTTGGGTTGCAGTTCCGGAAAAGCCATAGACGCTACCAAGTCCTCGTTGTACCTTTCTTCACACACGGACTCGCGCCGTGACGGCAGGTTGTGTGCGCACGACCTGCTGGAAGTACCGATACGAGCCATATCCATACAGCAACATCCGAACAAGACGGAAGGACGAGATCCACGATGGTCCGCACCAGCGTTGCGCTCCAGGCCTCAGGTCTGTGCAAGGTCAGTGGTGCCACCGCGTCGTTTTTCCCGACCATCGCGAAGCACCTGTGGGACGGCCGCGAGGCCATACGAGGCGCCATACGCCGCTGATCCGGTTCTGCCGGACCAGTGCTGTGAGCCGCCTCGGGATGTCTGTCCCGGGCGGCTCTTGTCGTCCCGGGCCCGGACGCCCCGCAGTCCAGCACCAAGCCAGATCCAGCGAGAACCGAGATTGACAAGCTCACCGGAAGGAGCAGGCCCGTGGCCGACGTCCTAGTCCTCAATGCCGGCTACGAGCCGCTGCACCGGGTATCGGTCCGGCATGCCATCCACATGCTCGTGCGCGAGGTCGCGGTCGTGGAGGAGGCGGTCGACGGCCGCTCCTTCGGGCCGTTCCCGTTACCGCGCGTGCTGCGGCTGGTCCGGTACGTGACGATGCGGTGGCTCTACAAGACGGGCGGAGCGCCCGCGTGCACCAAGATGGGCGTCAAGCGGCGCGACGGGCTGTGCGCGTACTGCGGCGGTCCGGCCGAGACCGTCGACCACATCCTGCCGCGGTCCCGCGGGGGCCCATCGACGTGGATGAACCTCGTGGCCGCCTGCTACGAGTGCAACTCGCACAAGGCGGACCGCACCCCTGCCGAGGCCGGCATGGTGCTCCACGTGACGCCGCACGTCCCGCGCGGGGAGTACGCGCGCGCCATCCGCCACCGGGCGGCTCGCGCGGCGTAGCCCACGGGCACGGTGAGGTTGGTAAAGGGTCAGGTGATCGGCAACTCGGGTTGCCGGTCACCTGACCCTTTGCCGGTCGCCCCAGCTCGCGCCGCCCCACCTGCGGCGATGGTGCCGACGTCGACGCGCGAAACATAGCGGGTGAAAGTCCCCGGTACCCTGTCCGCGTTCATGACCCACGCCACGACGATGTGGACGACCGGAGAAGGGGGCGCGCAGTGAGCGTCGAAACCGCGGGGTGGCCGCGCGCCGAGGCGGTCGTGCGCGACGACGGCTCAGGGCAGGTCACTATCAACGGGCAGATGGTGCCCGTCTACCAGAACAGCCTGGGCGAGGCGCGCACCGAGGTGATGCGCCTGATCACCGAGTACTCGACGAACGTGGGCCTGGCCGTGGAGGTTCGGGCGGAAGGTCCCGAAGGTCTCACCGGGCTCACCGTCTACCCGGACGGCCGCGTGGTGCAGGACGGCGGCGCGGGCGCCGCTCACGCCGCCCAGGCGAAGATGACGCCGCCGAGCCTCCCGACGCCCGTCGTGCCCGCGCAGCGACCGGCGCACCTGGCGAGACCGATGTCCGGGCAGGTGCCGGGGCCGATGTCGGGGCAGCTGCCGCATCTCGTGGCAGGCCCGGTGTCGATGTCGATGCCGGTGGTGGTACCGCCCGAGCGGCCACCGGCCGGTCCCGCGAGCCCCGCGGAGCCCCGGCGGTCGAGCGTCATGGGTCGCGGCGGGGCGCCGTCGGCACCGTTCGGGCAGCCGGCGCAGAGCCAGGACAGCCCGTTCGGGGACCCCGGGCCGGACGGCGCCCGCCGCGACAGCCGCCGCTCGTCGTTCGTGACCAAGGACCGGCTCGACGAGCCCGCCACCCAGGGCTTCCGGGGCGTGCTGTCCCGGATCGGGTTCCGAGTGCGGCCGAACGAGGCCGAGCGGGCCGAGCGTGCGGACGAGCAGATGGTGAGCCAGCACTGGCCCGGGCCGCGCACGATCTCGATCGTGAACGGCAAGGGCGGAGCGGGCAAGACACCGGCCACCGTGCTGCTGTCCGCGGTCTTCTCGTCGCACGGCGGATCCGGCGTCGTCGCGTGGGACAACAACCAGACCCGCGGCACGCTCGGCTGGCGTACCGAACAGGGCCCGCACGAGTCCACGCTCCTGGACCTGATCCCGCAGACCGAGCACTTCCTCGGCCCCGCGGCGCAGCTGGCCGACCTCGCCTGGTTCGTGCACCACCAGTCCCGCGACCGGTTCGACGTGCTGCGGTCCAAGCCGATGGCGCTCGCGCACGAGCAGCGCATCTCGTCCGAGGACGTCGACGCGATCCACGCCGTGCTCGCGAAGTACTACCGGATGATCTTCATCGACTCGGGCAACGACGAGTCGGACCCGATGTGGCTGCGCATGATCGACCACACCGACCAGCTCGTGGTGGCCACCAGCACGCGCGACGACCACGCCGAGGCGGGCGCCCTGCTCCTGGAGGCCCTGTCGAACCGCGGGGAGCACATGGCCGAGCTGGCCCGCAAGGCCGTGGTCGTCGTGAGCCAGTCGGACCCCAAGGCGACGCCCGCGGACATGCGGCGCGTCGCCCAGGGGTACCGCTCGCTGGCGCGCGAGGTCGTCACCATCCCCTTCGACCCCGCGATGGTGGACGGCCAGCTCGTCTACCGCTCGCTGCGGCCGCTCACCCGCCGCGCGTGGCTCGCGGCGGGTGCGGCGGTGGCCCGGGGTTTCTAGAGGGCGGCCGTCAGGAGCTCCAGGGTCTGGGCGCGGCCCGGCGTCGCGTCCAGGGGCTCGTCCTCGCGGGATCCCGCGACGGGTACGAGCATGACCTCCTCGACGCCGTGCCGCTCGGCCAGGCCGCGCACCTCGCCGGCCACGTGCGCGGCGTCGCCGATCAGCCAGCGGGTCCGCATCGCCTCGACGGACTGGGCGATCATGCCGTCGGCCGGCTCGTCGGCCGTGGCCTTCACCGCCTCCTCGACCGTCTCGAGCGCGCCCAGCTTCTGGCCGGACCGCAGCCTGGCCATCTGCCGCAGCTGCGGCAGGGCGCGGTCGTGCGCCTCGTCCGACGTCGGCGCGACCACCGCGTTGGCCGTGATGAAGGTGCGCGGCTCCGGGTGCTCCTCGGACGGCCGGTAGCCGTCCCGGTACAGGGCCAGGATCTGGTCCATGCCCTGCCCGGAGAAGTGGTTGGCGAACACGTACGGCAGACCCAGCTCGGCGGCCAGGCGCGCCGAGTAGTCGCTGGAACCGAGCAGCCACACCGTCGGGACGCCGGCCGCGGCGGGCGTGGCCCGCACGTCGTAGATGTCGCCCGAGACCAGGCGCAGGCGGGCGCCGTCGGGCCCCATGAGGCTCAGGATGTCGGTGACGTGCTGCGGGAACCGGTCCACGTCCGCCGTCGGACCGGTGGCTCGTAGCAGGGACGTGACGACCGGGTCGCTGCCCGGTGCGCGGCCGATGCCGAGGTCGATCCGCCCAGGGGCGATGGCTTCCAGGGCCGCGAACTGCTCCGCGACGACGAGCGGAGCGTGGTTCGGGAGCATCACGCCGCCCGAACCCACCCGGATGCGGGAGGTCCGCGCGGCCGCGGCGGCGATCATGACCGGCGGCGACGACGCCGCAACGGCTGCCATGTTGTGGTGCTCCGCGAACCAGTAGCGCTCGAAGCCGAGCTGGTCGGCGAGCGCCGCCAGCTCGAGCGAGGCCGCCAGGGCCTGGGCGCTGGTCTGGCCCGAGCGGACGGGCACGAGGTCAAGGACGGACAAGCGTGGCTGGGTATTCATCGCCTCTGTCAACCGTTCCGGAGGCCGGCATGTTCCTGGTCAGGGCCCCTGTATCACCCGCGGGATCACCCTGGTATCGCCGGAGGTCATGGCGCCGACCCCCTCGGGCCTGACATGATCGCGAGGTGTCTGTTGATGTGCGCCCCGCGACCGACGACGACGTCGATGCCGTGGTCGACCTGTTCCGCCAGTACCTCAGGTTCTACGACCAGGAGGTGCCGGCCGCCGAGGCACGCGCCTATCTGACCGCCCGCCGCGACGCCGGCGACAGCGTGCTCCTGGTCGCGGAGCTGCGGCCGGAGGACGGCGAGACGCCGTCGGAGGGCTCCGCCGTCGGAGGGCTGGTGGGCTTCGCGCAGAGCTACCCCACCTGGTCGTCCGTGAGCCTGAGCCGGTCGTGGGTCCTGAACGACCTGTTCGTCACGCCCGCCGCGCGCGGGACGGGCGCCGCGCGCGCCCTGGTACAGGACACGTGCCGTCGCGCCAAGGACGCGGGCGCCATCCGCGTCTCCCTGGCCACCGCGTGGGACAACGTCGCGGCGCAGGGCCTGTACGAGTCGGAGGGCTTCGTGCGGGACCAGCACTTCCACCACTACGCGTTCGTGACGGGCGCCTGACCGCTCGCTCGGCGCGCCCTCCCCCGCTCGACCGCTCCACCCTGGTTCACTTCCCTGGCCCGGCCCTGCCACCAGGAGTTCTGGCATGTCCGCCGGAGTGTCGGTGGGCCACGCTAAGGTCTTCCCCGCCGGGGACGAACCCGGGCAAACAAGCCTAAATCTGTCGCGTCTGCACGTGACGTCCGTCAAGTCGGGGAGACCCGGGAACTGGAGCGCACACCACCATGATGGGAGGCAACCACGCCGCGACGGGAGCCGCGGCCTGGGTAGCGGTCACCGCGTCGACGCCGATCGCCTTCGGCTGGTACGAGGGGGTGACGGACACCGGCGTCATCGCGGGAGCCCTCGTCTGCGCGGGAGCAGCGCTGCTGCCCGACGCCGACCATCACTCCGGCACCATCGCGAACTCGCTCAAGCCGGTCTCGAACGTCGTGGTCAAGGGCATCGAGACCGTCTCGGGCGGGCACCGCAAGGGCACGCACTCGATCCTCGGCATCGCCGTGTTCACGGCCATCGCCTGGGCCCTCAGCCTCCTGAGCATCGACACGGGCAACGAGGAGATCGGGTCGATCCTGATCGGGCCCGGCATCATGTGCGTCCTGCTCGTCGCCTTCGCCCTCAAGGCGCTCAAGATCACGCGCGACACGAAGATCCTGCCGTGGACCACGTCGGTGACCCTGGCGGTCCTCATCGCGATCTTCGCGCCCGAGGAGTGGTTCTGGATGCCGTTCAGCGTGGCGCTCGGCTGCACCGTGCACATCCTGGGCGACATGATCACCACCAACGGCGTGCCGCTGCTGTGGCCGCTGAAGTTCCGCTCCCCGCGCTGGATGCGCGACGGCCGCGGCCTCGAGCTCGACTGGATGTGGCGTTCCGGCGGCAACCTCTCGATCCCGATCCTCGGCGACGCCGGATCGGTCCGGGAGTGGATCTTCCTCATCCCCGTCTCGCTGTACGCGGTGGTCGGCATCGTGTGGGCGCTGCTGAACGAGATGGGCTACGACACGATGGCGGCGTGGAACAGCCTGATCACCCTCTTCCCCGCCTGACGCCTCACGTCACAGGCCGCCCGCTACCGCAGCACCTGCCGCGAGCCAGGCGCGGCGGGTCTCCGGGCGGAGCGCGCCGTAGCGCAGGTGGCCGTCGACCATGGCGGGGTCGAACGGGATGGTGACCACCTCGCGGGCCAGCGACCGATAGCCGTCGGCGACCTTCTCCAGCTCGCTCGGGGACTCCTTCTGGTCGGCCTGGCTCACCACGACCACCGCCTGCTGCGCGAGGTACGCCGACCGCCCGTCCCGGGTCGCGAGCGCCTCCAGCAGCAGCGCCCCGGCCTCAGCGTGGTCGTCGCGCGTGGTCGTGGCGACGACGAGCTGGTCGGTCAGGTCGATCATCCGCTGCCACATGGGATCGGACTCGTCGTTCCCGGAGTCGATGAGGATCATCCGGTAGTACTTCGACAGCACGGAGTGGATGGCGTCCACGTCCTGCGGCTCGATGCGCTGCTCGTTCGCCATCGCTATCGGCTTGGACCGCAGCACGTCGAACCGGTCGCGCGTCTGGTGGTGCACGTACCGCGCCAGGTCGGCGGCCTGCGCCGACGGGCCCAGGAGCCGGTCGGTCTGCGGCAGCAGGTCCAGCAGGGTCGACTCGTGCGGGCCCTGCTCGGTACGCCAGCCCAGCGTGCCGCGCGTCTGGTTGTTGTCCCACGTCACCACGCCCGCGCCGCCGAACTGCGCGAAGACCGCGGCCAGCAACACCGTCGACGGCGTCTTGCCCGCCCCGCCCTTGCCGTTCACCATCGAGATCGTGCGCGGCCCGGGCCAGTGCTGGCTGACGGCGCGCTCGTCGGCCCGCTCGGCGCGCTCCGACTCGCTCGGGCCCACCCGCATGCCCATGCGGGTCAGCATCCCGCGGAAGCCCTGCGTGGCCGGGTCCTCGTCCTGCTGGTGCGTGAGGAACGACTGGCGCGCCTCGCGCCGCGAGCGCGGGGCGTCCGTCTCGGTCACCGGCACAGGGTCCGACGGCGGCGCCGACAGGCCCGCTCCCGAACCGGGGTTTCCGGCAGGCGGCACGGCGTCGACGGGCGCTGCGGTCACGGGTGCCGAGTTCACCGGAGCCGAGTTCACCGGTGCGGGGCTCGCGGGCGCCGGGTTCCGGGGCACCGCGTTCATCGGGCCCGACACAGGGCGCGCCGCGTTGCCCGCCATGTCGCCGGGGACTGTGCCGGGCGGGTTGGCGGGGGTGCTGTCCGCCGCGTTCTCGCGCACCCAGTCGGCGACGCCGGGGTCCCCGTCCGTCTCGGGGCCCGCGCCGGTCGGCGCCTGCGGTGCCACCGGGACCCGGCGCACCGTGTCCTCCGGGTCGATCTCGACCGCGGAGCCGGGTGTGGCGGAGTCCAGCGGGTCCGGCTCGTTCCGCGGGGGCAGGTCCACGACCGGCGTGTCCTCGAACGCGGGGCCCGGCGTCGTCGTCGGGCCCGCCTGGTCCGCCGGGCTGGGCATCGGCTCTGCCGCCGCGGCCGGCGTCGACACGGCCGGCGGGGCCTGCGGCGTCGGGGACGACGGCGGGGCGAGCTCGTCCTCCTCCGGGACCACGGTCCCGTCCGGGTGCACGATCAGGTTCCAGAGCCCTTCGGGACCGGTCGCGGAGGCCCGCACGGGCCGGCCGACCCGCGCCGCGTTCTCCGTCACGCGGCGCAGGACCTCCACCCGCGCCTCTTCCAGGCTGGCCGCGCTGATGGGGTGGAACGTCCCGTCGATCGTCACCTCACCGGAGCCGTCTTCCCGGACGATCGCGTCGATCCGGGGCCAGCGGGGCACGGTGTCAGAGCTCATGCGTTTCCTCCGAAGTTCCTGGGCAGGCGGCATTGCGTGGTTCGCCCCCGATGCAAGGGTCGGACATGTTCGCCCGCCTGGCCACCCCAACGGGGCATTCACCCCACCTGGTAGGTTCTCGCGCAAACAGGTGTCGAAACCGGGACCACAACCGAGGAGCTTTCCGCGTGTCCGACGAGCCCACCCGCCGAATTCCTCCGGCGGACGACCCCACCCAGATCCAGCGGCCGCCCACTCGCCCGGGTCAGCCGGGCGCGGCGCCCGGTGCCCCGTCATCGTATGCCGCGACTCAGCGGATGGACGCGGTCCAGTCGGGAGGCGGTCAGCCGGGAGTCGGGGTCCCGCCCCAGGGCGGGACGGGCTACGACCAGACGCAGGTCATGCGGCCCGGCGCCAGCGGTGCCGGAGCGAACGGCGCGGGATACGGGGACCAGACGCAGGCCATGCCCCCGACTGAGGGCGGCGCCTACGGCGACCAGACCCAGGTGCTGCCCCCTTCGGGGATGGGGCAGCAGGGAGCCGACCCGGGCCGCGACTACCGGGCAGCGACTCCGCCGCCCGCGCGGCCGTACCGCCCGTACGAGACGGTGCAGCCCACGCAGGCCCAGGCGCCCGGGGCCTTCCCTGTCGATCCGGGCTACGGGCAGGGCCAGGCGGGCTACCCGCAGGGCCAGGCCGGCTACGGCCAGCCCGCCCAGGGGTACGGCCAGCAACCGGGATACGGTCAGCCGGGCCAGCCCGGCCAGCCGGCCGGCGGCCCGCCCTTCCCGCCCAGCCAGGGGTATCCCCCGCAGGCGTCCCAGCCGACGCCGCCGGCGCGCCGCGACCGGGACGACGACCCCGGCCAGGGCGGCTCGATGGCGGGCGCCGTGCTCGCATGGATCCCGCGGGTCCTGCTCGCGCTGAGCGTCTACCAGCTCGTCCGGCTGGTCCCCGGCTTCGACGTGATGCCGGACGTCTCGCAGTTCCCGCTGTTCCGCGGGATCGGCGACGGCGTCCTCGGGATGCTCAACCTGAACCCCGAGTGGTCCGACCAGGCCGCCAACCTGACGATCCCCGTGCTGGGCATCGCGCTGGCCGGCCTGTTCAACACGATCCGCGCGCTGAACACGTCGCTGGCGATCTGGCCCTACGGGCTGGCGATCGTCGCGTGGATAGTGGTGTTCGCCGTCGGCGGCATCGTCGGCTACGCGCAGGACGCCACCGAGAACGTGAAGCAGGACGTCCAGGACCAGGTGGACCAGGGCATCGAGGACGCCAAGGAGGACGCCAAGAACTCCGTCGAGGAGGAGATTCAGCAGGGCGTCGACGACGCCGAGCAGAACGCGACCGACAGCGTCACCGAACAGCTCGAGGAAGCCTTGCCCGGCGGCAACGGCTGATCGTCACCGGTCGGAGGTTTCACTCGGCGGCGCGGCGGGACGCTGATAGATTTTCTAGGTCCAACCGGTAGTTCCGGTGCGCTGCTGAGGAGCCCTGCTTGTCCGACGAGACCACCCGCATGACGGCCGCACGCCCCGCCGGCCAGCCGGCTCGGGGTGGCGACCAGACCGCCGCTGTGCCGCCGCCACCGGCACCCACCGGGGTGGTACCGCCGCCGACCGCGGCGACACAGATCGTCCAGCCCTCGGGGGCGGGACAGGCGGGCGGGTCCGGATTCGCGGCGTCGGCTCCGGTGGCGCCCGCTCCGGCGGGGCCGCCGTCCGCACCGCAGTCCTCGGCGCCGTCGCGGATCCCCGCCACGGGCGAGATCCTCGGCCCGTACCAGCTGGGCGCCTCGCTCGGCCACGGCGGGTTCGCGCACGTGTACCGCGCCGTCGGGCAGGGCGGCGAGGTGGCGCTCAAGGTGCTGACCAACTCCGAGCGCGGCTCGCTCGACCGGTTCGTCGGTGAGGCGGCGCTGCTGGAGCGGCTTGCCGGACGCGGGTTCCCGCACCTGGTCACGGCCGACCTGCACTCGCCCACGCCGTGGTTCGCCATGGAACTCGTGCCGGGGCCCACCCTGGCCCAGCTGGTGGCCGCGAACGGGCCGATGCCGCCGCACGACGTGCTGCGCGTGGCGAACGACGTGCTCGACGCGCTCGCGGTGCTCCAGGAGGAGCACTTCCTGCACCGGGACGTGAAGCCGGCGAACATCATCGCGGCGCCGAACCGGTACGTGCTCATCGACCTCGGCATCGCCAAGGGGCACGGCACGACCACCTCGACGCATGCCGCAGGCACCATCTCGTACATGGCGCCCGAGCTGTTCGTGCGCAAGCCGCACGCCCGCTCCGACGTGTACAGCCTGGGCCTCCTGCTGATCTTCCTCGCCACCGGCGAGCTGCCCAACGACCTCAACTTCGCGGGCCGCGACCTGACGCCGGCCGACGTCGGACCGGTCGACCAGCGGCTGCTGCCGCTGGTCCTGGCCATGACCAGGCACCGGCCCGAGGACCGCCCGCCGCTGCACAACCTGTCGCGCACCGTGGCGCAGCTCGCCTCCCACAACGCCGGCCTCGACCCGACGCTGCTCGCCGCCGCCGACGCCACCAACGTCGAGCGCGGCCTCGTCACCGAGGTGCTGACCAGCAGCGGCGCCCCCACCGTCGCGCCCACGAGCCCGCTCGTGACCAACCCGGTGCGGCAGGGCGAGCCGGTCACCAACCTGGTCTACGACCAGCAGCTCATGGGCCGCCTGCACCAGGTGCACGGCGACGGGTTCGACGGCGCCGCGGAGGAGGTCATCTCCGTGTACCTGTCCGCCGTCGGGCCGCAGCGGGCGGGCGGGCGCGCACCCGCCGAGATCAAGGACTACCTGTGGGCCGCGATGCGCTGGGTGCCGGCCTTCACGCCCGAGGGCTACGCGGACAACTACGACGGCTGGGTCGCCTACCGGCAGCGCCACGGCCTGCCGCTCCCTGGCGTCCCGTCGACGCCTTCCGCGCCCCGCCGCCAGACCAGCAGCCCGACCCAGCGCATGGCGCCGGTGACGAACCAGCAGGCCACGCAGGTGGCGCCCGCGTTCCGGCCGGGTCCTCCGCCCGGAGCGCGGCAGGACCCGGCTCCCGCACCTGTGCAGCGGCCCACAGGCCAGACCGGCACGCAGCCCAACGTCCCGGTCCAGCCGCCGGTCGAGCCGCCGTCGCGCCGCGCGGACCGGGACGACGACGACAAGCGCCGGGAGTCCGGTGGCGGCCTCGGGGTGATCGCGACGCTCATCGGCTGGATCCCGCGCATCCTGCTCGCCATCGCCGTCTACCAGCTGGTGCGGCTGATCCCCGGCTTCGACGGGATGCCCAGCGCGGCCGGGCTGCCGCTGTTCGTCGCGCTCGGCGACATCGCGGTGTACACGCTCAACCTCGACCCGGTGTGGGCGCCGCGCATGGCGGAGCTGTCGATCCCGCTGCTCGGCATCATCACCTCCGCCGTCGTGAACCTGTTCCGGGCGGTGCGGATGCGCCGCGGTGGACGCACCTGGCCGTTCTGGCTGGTCGTGGTGGTGTGGGTGATCGTGATCGCCGTGCAGGGTGTGGTCGGCTACGCGCAGCAGGTCACGCAGGACGCGCGCGACTCCTTCGAGCAGCAGCGCGAGCAGCTCCAGGACGACCTCGAGCAGGGCGTCCAGGACACCACCGAGGACGTCCGGGACTCGCTCTGGGAGTCGTTCGAGGACGCGCTGCCCTGGAACAGCTGAGGCGCCGCCGGCGGAGGTAGCTCTCGGCCTCGCGAAAAACACGTGCGAACCGCGACGGCGGCGTGCGAGGCTTCTCGCACGGTCACCGAGTCAGCCCTCAAGGCGGCGCTCGTTGGCCGGCCAGCACGGGGAGCAACGGCTCCCGCACGGTGCGCTCGGAGAGAGTGCGGACAGTGAGGAGGCAGTCATGGACGACGTCGTTCGCGCGGCTGCCTTCGCGGCAGCAGACGCCACTGCCACCAGGAGCACCCGGGTCTGATCCGGAAGTGCTCCGGCATCAAGGAGCACTCTCTTGTCTCGTTTTCCCGAAGCACCGAAGTCCCTCCTGATCCGCGCCGCGCGCGGTGACCGGTCCGACACCCGGCCGACCGCCGCCGAGCGGCCGCGCCGCGCCCGAGGCGGCCGCGAGGACCTGGAGGGCCCGCACCCGAGCACGTTCGAGGCGGACCTGTCGGACGCCGACGAGTACGGCTCGCTCGACGACCGGCTCGGCGACGCATACGACGCGGCCATCGACTCAACCCAGCCCGGGCCGGGGCAGCGCTGGTCCACCTGGCGGTCCGTCGCCAAGGGCCAGCGCGGGCCCGAGCCGCTGCCCGAGTGGCTGGTCACGCGCGACGCCGCCTTCGACACCGAGCTCGGCATCCTCAAGACCGGCAAGGAGGCGGACGCATTCCTGCTGGAGCGCGCCGTCCCGCCCGGCGCGGATCCGGCGTCCGACGACCCGGCGTCGGACGGCGCCGGCGCGGCGGAGCGCTGCCTCCTGGTGGCCAAGCGGTACCGCAGCCTGGACCACGGGCAGTTCCACCGCGGCACCGAGTACAACGAGGGCCGCCGGACGCGCCGGACGCGCGACCAGCGCGCCATGGAGGACCGCAAGTCCGCGTGGGGCCGCGCGGTGTCCGCCACGCAGTGGGCCGATGCCGAGTTCATCGCCCTGCGTGACGCCTGGTCGGCAGGCGCCCCGGTGCCCTACCCGGTGCAGATCGACGGCACCGAGGTGCTGATGGAGTTCATCGGCACCGAGGAGCCCGACGAGTCCGGCGACATGCAGGCCGTCGCCGCGCCGCGGCTCACCCGGGAACGCCCGTCGGACGACCTGCTCGAGTCGTACTGGGAGCAGCTCACGCACGGCATGTCCGTGCTGGCCCGGCTCGGGTTCGCGCACGGCGACCTGTCGCCGTACAACATCCTGGCCGACGGCGAGCGGCTGGTCATCATCGACCTCCCGCAGGTCGTGGACCTCGCGGCCAACCCGTTCGCGAGCGAGGTGCTGCTGCGGGACTGCCGCACGGTATCCGCCTGGTTCGCGGCCCGCGGCCTGGACGTCGACCCGGACGCCCTGTTCGCCGACCTGCTGGCGCAGGCCTTCTGACCCGCGCCCGGTCATCCCGCCGGGGTGACCGGGCCGCAGGTCCAGGAGGAGAACACCAGGTCGGTCTGCACGCGGCCCACCTCACCACGGGCCGTGAAGTCGAGGACCAGGCGCTGGAGCTCGTCGGTGCCGGCGCAGGCCACGTGGACGAGGAAGTCGTCGGGTCCCGACACGTGGTGCACGGCCCGGGTCTGCGGGAGCTGGCGCACCCACTCGACGAACGGCCCCAGCAAGGGCCGGGAATGCGTCGTGAGCCGCACCATCAGCATGGCCTGCAGCCCGCGCCCGACGGCGCCCGGGTCGATCTCGGCGTGGTACCCGCGGATCACCCCGGCGTTCTGCAGCCGCTGCGTCCGGGCCAGGCAGGTCGACGGCGCGACGCCGATCCGCTGCGCCAGCGTCTTGTTGGACAGCCGCCCGTCGTTCTGCAGCTCGGTCAAAAGCGCCCGGTCGACCGAATCGAGGATCACGTTCTGGGTCATGCCCCGAATTTCTAGCACGCCCGGCTACCACCGGCTGTCGGGAGTGCCGATAGTCCCGGAATGAGCATGCATTCCTGGAACACGCGCGCCGTCCACGCCGGCAAGGACGACCTGGCCGCCCTGGGGCTGCACGCGCCGCCGATCGACCTGTCCACGACGTACCCGTCGCACGACGTCGTGGCGGAGGCGGAGCGTCTGGACGAGTTCGCCGCCGGACATGACGACGGCGGCCCGCCGGTCTACGGCCGCGTCGCCAACCCGACGGTTCGCCGGTTCGAGGACGCCCTCGCCGAGCTCGAGGGGGCGCAGGCCGCCGTCGCGTTCGCGAGCGGCATGGCGGCGCTGTCGGCGTGCCTGCTGGGGCAGGTGGCGGCGGGAAAGCCGCACGTGGTCGGCGTGCGGCCGCTGTACGGCACGACCGACCACCTGCTCGAGTGCGGCCTGCTCGGCGTCTCGGTGACGTGGACGTCTCCCGAGGAGGCGGCGTCCGCCATCACGGACCGCACCGGGCTGGTGATCGTGGAGAGCCCGGCCAACCCCACGCTCGGCGAGGTGGACCTCCGGGCGCTGGCCGAGGCCTGCGCCCCGGTGCCCCTGCTGGTGGACAACACGTTCGCCACGCCTGTGCTGCAGCGTCCGCTGACCCTCGGGGCGACGCTGGTACTGCACAGCGCCACGAAGTACCTGGGCGGGCACGGCGACGTGATGGGCGGCGTCATCGCCTGCTCCGAAGATCTGGCCCGGTCGCTGCGGCAGGTCCGGTTCCTGACCGGCGGTGTGCTGCACCCGATGGCGGGCTACGAGCTGCTCCGCGGCCTGGCGACCCTGCCGGTGCGGGTGCGCGCGGCGTCGGCGACGGCGGCCGAGCTGGCGCGCCGGCTGGCGGAGCATCCCCGGGTGACGCGGGTGCACTACCCGCGCGTGGGCGGGGCGATGGTCTCGTTCGAGACGTCCGTCGACCCGGTGGCGCTGGTCTCCGCCGTGCGGCTGATCACCCCGGCGGTGAGCCTGGGCAGCGTGGACAGCCTGATCCAGCACCCGGCGTCGCTCACCCACCGCATCATGGACGAGGTCGCGCGCAAGGACGCGGGGATCTCGCCGGACCTGGTCCGCCTGTCGGTAGGCCTGGAGGACGCAGAAGACCTTTGGAACGACCTGACCCAGGCCCTCACCCACGCCGCTCGTTGAGTGCTGGATATTCGCCCTGTCGCGGCGCTCAGAAGGGCGAATGTCCAGCACTCGACGGGATGGCATGGTGGGGGGTGCGGCTGACGCCTACCTTGGGGACATGACCAGTACTCCTTACGACCAGGACGACCTGCTCAAGTTCCTCGTCGGCTACGGCGTCTCGCTCGGCTCGGGCGACCTCGAAGCCGTGACGGACAGCCTCGGCTACCCGTCGGTGGTGGTCGAGGCGGAGCGGTCCCTCGTGGTGCCCGATGCCGAGGCCGCGCGCGACGCCCTCGGCAGCATGCTCGCCGCCTACCGGGAGCAGGGGCTGGTCGCCGCTGTGCCGGACATCCGCGCAGTCGAGCAGGTCGGCGACGCCCTGCTCTGGGTCGACGTGCGCTGGAGCTACAAGGACGAGAACGCGTCCGAGGCGACGGCGGAGCGCGTGCGGTACCTGCTCCGCCGGGGCCGGGACACGTTCGAGCTGTGCGTGGTCGTGCCGGTCGAGGAGTAACGCTCGGGTACGGGTTGACCGTTGCGGCGGACAACCTTCAAGTGCCCCTTGAGGCTCGCTCGCCGCAACCTTCAAGTGCGGCTTGAACCTCGCGGCGGGCGACTCGTGCGTCGCCGCCGCACCCACCTCGGACCGCGCTCGGCCGGCGCCGCGTTCACGCCGGCGCCGCGTTCACGCCGGCGCCGCGTTCACGCCGGCGCCGCGTTCACGCTGCCACGAGCTCACGCCGCATGTGCCAGCGCGTCAGGCGGCCGCTCGTGGCGTCCGTCGGGGCCAGCCGGTCGAACCCGGCCCGCTCGAACATCCCGACGGTGCCCACGAACGCCGCACTCACTGGCACGCGGCGGCCCGGTTCCGGCTCGACGGGGAACGCGTCGAGCGCCGTCGCGCCGTGGGCGGCGGCGTAGACGACCCCGGCGTCGAGCAGCGCCTGGGCCACGCCCTGTCTTCGGAACCCCGCGCGCACCGTCACGCACATGAACACCCACGTGGTGGACCAGGAGTCGGGCTCGCCGACGGGCAGCACCCGGGACCGCTGCAGCGACCGCGCCGCAGACCTCCGCGAGAACCCGAGCCAGCCCGCGACCTCGGCATCTCCCCCGCCGACATACGCGAGCATCCCCGGCGGCGGCGCCTGCTCCGTCAGCTCGCGCAGACGGGCGGCGCGCGTCGTGATGTCCTCCTTGGCCGGCGCACGCCAGTGCATGCACCAGCATGCCTGCTCGCGCCCGGTCGGATTGATGACGCGGGCGATGTCACCGAACCGTTCGGCGGTCGCGGGAAGCACGGCGATCTGGGTCATGTTCGGAACCTACTCCGCCTCACCGACACCCGTGGCGGGCGCCGCTTGGCACACTTTTTTATCGAGCGGAGAAACCTCGCTCGCTTGCCATCCTCGAGCCCTTGTGGCATAACATAAGTATCCGCTTATAGAAGGAGTTCACATGCCCACCGTCATCGACCCCGCCACCACCGCCGGCCTCGTGAGTCGCGAGGTCCGCGACAGCACCCGGGACGGCGTGCCGACCAAGGTCGCCGTCGCGCGCCGCACCTACGCCGCCGAGCAGGACGACCTCTGGGACGCCCTGACCTCCGCCGAACGCCTCCCCCGCTGGTTCCTCCCGGTCAGCGGCGACCTCACGGTCGGCGGCCACTACCAGCTCGAGGGCAACGCGGGCGGCACCGTCGAGCATTGCGCCGCGCCCGAGAACTTCGCGGTCACCTGGGAGTTCGGAGGCATGGTCTCCTGGCTCACCGTCCACCTCACCCCGGCCGACGGCGGCACCACCCTCGAGCTCGTGCACGAGGCGGCGGTCGACCCCGACCTCTGGAAGCAGTACGGCCCGGGCGCCACCGGCGTCGGCTGGGACCTCGGCCTCATGGGTCTCGGCCTGCACCTCGCCAGCGGCGAGAGCCTGGACCCCGCCGAGGTTCAGGCGTGGTCGCTCTCGCCCGAGGGCATCGAGTTCGCCCGGCTCGCCAACACCGGCTGGGTCGACGCTGCCATCGCCGCCGGGGACGACGCCGACCAGGCTCGCGCCGCCGGAGAGCGCACGCTGGCGTTCTACACCACGCCGCCGGAGTCCTGAATGCCGGCCGCCGCCCGGGCGGGCGCGCTCGGGTCCGACGGCCGTGCCGTGCGGGAACCCGGCGCCGCGCTCGACTCGGCGCGGGCGGGCGTCTTCGAGGCGCTCGGCGACCCGGTCCGGCGTCGGCTGCTGGAGCTGCTGGTTCCGGGCGAGCAGCCCGCCGGCGCCCTCGTCACCGCACTGCAGGCCCGCGTGCGCATCACCCAGCCGGCCGTCTCGCAGCACCTCAAGGTGCTCCGGGAGGCCGGCCTGGTGCGGGTGCGCGCCGAGGGCACGCGCCGCCTCTACGCCGTGGACGACGCCGGGACGGCCGCCGCCCGCGCCTGGCTCGCCCGCTTCGAGGACACGTTCGCCCAGCCGCTCGACGCCCTGGCGACGGAGCTGGTCCGCGGACGCCGGGAACGCCGTCGAACACCGCCGACCGCGGCCCCGGCGGACGAGGCGGCGGGCTGACGCCCGAGCCCGCCGCACCGCCGGTCAGTACCGCTTGGGCAGCTTCAGGTGGCGCTCCGCCATGATGCTGCGCAGCAGGTCTGGGCGGTCGGTGATGATGCCGTCCACGCCGATGTCCATCAGGGACTCGATGGTGGCGCGGTCGTCGATGGTCCACGGGATGACGGCCAGGCCGGCGTCGTGCGCGGCCTCGACCAGCTCCGGCGTCGTGAACGGAACGTAGCCCGGGTCCGTCACGCTGCCGCCCTGCGGGTCACCGTGCACGGGCGAGACGGCGTCGGCGCCGAACGACGCCGTGGCCGCGACGAACTTCTCCTGGATCGAGCCCGGGAAGTCGTCGATGTCCAGGCCGCCGAGCCACGGTGAGGCACCCGCCGCCCCGACCTGGAGGAACTGCTGCCCGTTGGTCAGCGCCACCAGCGGGAAGCGCGGCTCGACCTCGCTCATCCGCATCAGTGCGCCCCAGTCGAAGCTCTGGATCGTGACCTGGTCCACCAGGTGGGCCTTGCGCACCTCGCGGGCGACGGCCTGCAGGAACTGCTCGCGCGGCGCCGTCTGCTCGGGGGCGCCGGCCTCGACCTTGGTCTCGATGTTGAGCGTGACCTTGTGCGCGCGGTGGCGGTTGACCAGCCGCAGCACCTCGGACAGCAGCGGCATGCGCTCGCCCGGGTGCAGCTCCTGCTCCGGGAACTGCGGCTGGCGCAGCGAGCCGCAGTCGATGGTGCGGACCTGCGCGAGCGTGAGGTCCTTGATGTACGTCTTGTTGGGGACGTACGGGAACTCGGGGTCGCCTTCGAACGCCGGCTCCGTGTCCACGCACTTGGCCGGGTTCGGGTCGCGGTCGTGCGTCACGACGGCGTACCCGTCCTGCGTGATCTGCACGTCGAGCTCGAGCGTGCTGACGCCGAGCGCGAGGGCGTTGTCGAACGCGGGGAGCGTGTTCTCGACCGTGAGCGCGACGCCGCCGCGGTGCGCCTGGAGGTCGAAGGTACGGTCGTGGCCTCCGGACAGGGCCGACGCCGGGGCGGCGCCCAGGGCCAGCCCGCCCGCGAGGGTCACGGCGAGGGCTGTGGTGAGACGACGTTGCTGGGTAGTTCTCATGCGTCCGAGCCTGGACAGGGCACGTGGCCGCCGCAAGACCCGGCGTCGTCCCGCGGGCGACGCCGAGGTGAACGCGCGGCGACCTCGTCCGCACACCGTGCGCTCGACGTGACGGACGCCCAGGCAGGGGTAACGTTCTCGGGTGGCTCATCTGGACTGGGAGATCAAGCAAAGCCTGCTGATGTACGTGATGGGGGCGCCAGGCGGCCGCATCGTGCAGGACGACGACGTCGGCGGCAGCGCCGCATCGTTCCAGTTCCCGCTCGACCCGGAACGCAGTCCGGCCCCCTCCCCCGACGCCGCCCTGTTCGGATTCACGGGATCGGTGGTCTTCATCGGGCACTTCGGCTCGTTCGTCGGCGAGGTCGCCGACATCGAGGTCACCGCCCCCGCCGACGGCGGCCCCGACTGGGCCATGTCCATCCGGGACCGCGACGCGGACGTCCGCACTGTCGCGTTCCGCCTGGTGGGCGCCCCGGAGCGGTCCGACGACGGCGCGCGGCTCACCTGGCAGCAGGTCGAGCTGACCGACGACGGCGCGAAGCTCTGGGGCGGCAGCTACCCCGCGGGCACCGCCTTCGAGCCGCTGACGATCGACCTGTCCTGACTCGTCAGCGCCCGCGGCGCCGTCGTGCAGCCGGTCACGCGTAAGGCGGGGTGACGTCCACCCCGTTCATCAGCTCCAGGAGTTCGGCCGGAAGCTCCAGCGACAGGGCCTCGACGGCAGCGTCGAGCTGGTGCACCTTGCTGCCGCCCAGCATCGGCCGGATGCCGCGGGCCGCGAGCCAGGCGAGCACCACCTGGCCGCGCGATGCGCCGACCTGAGCAGCGACGTCGTCCAGCACGGCCAGCCGCTGGGTGCTGCCCGGGTGGTCGAAGACCTCGGGGATCGGCTTGGCCGGGTTGTCGTACGCCCCGGACAGCAGCGGCGTGTAGACCCACACCTCCAGGTCTTCGACGGCGGCCAGGTCGACCAGGTCGTCGTTCAGCCAGCCGAAGCGGTGGTTCCCGGTGAGCGTGCCCGGGCGCGGCTGGAGGTAGGTGTAGGCGTGCTGGACCATGCTGAACGGCTCCAGCCCCTGCGCGACGGCGTGCCGCCGCGCCCGCTCGACCCGCCACGCCGGGTGGTTGGAGAGGCCGATGCGGGCCACGACACCGTCGGACACGAGGGCCGCGCAGGCGTCCGCGGTCTCCTCGATCGGGACCGACCGGTCCTCCATGTGGCCCCACGCGAGGTCGACATGATCGGTGCCGAGACGGCGCAGGCTGCCGGTGATCTGCTCGCGGATCGCGGACGCCGACAGCCCGGTGCGGGAGGCGGGCCAGTTGGTGGCGTCGCGCGGCTCGGCCCCGAACTTGGTGGAGAGCAGGATGCGGTCGCGGACGCCGGGGCGCGCGGCCAACCAGCGTCCGAGCAGTTCCTCGCTCTGGCCGCCGTAGCCGGACTCGCTCGACCCGAAGGCGTAGCAGTCGGCGGTGTCGATCCACCGGCCGCCGGCATCGACGAACCGGTCCAGGACGGCGAACGACGTCGCCTCGTCCACGGCGGTGCCGAACATCATCGCGCCGAGCACCAGGCGCTCGGCGGGCGGAGTGTCGTGGGCGGTGCCGGATCGTGGAGTGGTCTCTGTGGTGGTTCGAGTGTCCTGCGATCTGGTCATGAGACGAGCGAAAACCCTGGAGCGTGCTCCAGGTCAAGGGCAAGATCTGAATATGACCACCTATTCGCCCGCACAGGCCGCCGAGGTCTCCGGTTTCAGCATCGACACGCTGCGGTACTACGAGCGGGAGGGCATCCTGCGGCCCATCGCGCGCACGTCGGGCGGGCATCGTGCCTACACCGACGATGACCTCGGCTGGCTCGACCTGGTCCACTGCCTGCGCGACACCGGCATGCCGATCGCCGACCTCAAGCGGTACGCCGAGCTGGCGCTGGACGAGGCGACGCTCGCGGCGCGGGTGGCGCTGCTCGAGGATCACGACCGGAGGGTGCAGGAGTCGATCGATGCGTTGCGCAGCCAGCAGGAGAAGCTGCGCGAGAAGATCGCGTGGTACCGGTCGCAGGGGGTGTGACGTCGAGGTCCGACACCACGGACTTTCCTCGGTCGGGCACACCCGCGCTGGTAAGTTGCCTGGCATGACGTCCCCAGCGCCCGGCGTCGGCGAGGCCGCGCCTGCGGCGGTAGTCGACCCAGGTCCGGTCCCGCTTCCCGAGCCGGAGCCCGCACCAGCGGCCGAGCCTGCTCCGAAGCCCGAACCCGCGGCCGAGCCGGCCGTCGTCGAGCTCACTTCGGAGGCCGAGCTCGCGGAAGAGCCGACCGTGGAGCCCGCGGCCGTCCCAGCTCCGGACCCCGAACCCGAGCCCGAGCCGTCCGCAGCCGCGCCGGCGCCAGAGGCCGAACCCGAAGCCGAGTCCGTTCCGGAGCCCGCCCCCGCCCCGCTCGCCGCCGCGCTCCCCATGCGCCCCGTCCGCCGCATCCCCGCCAGCGGCGAGCGCCTGGGCCGGTTCACCCTCGCCGAGGCGCTGGGCCACGGCGGTTTCGCGCACGTGTACCGCGCGCAGTCCGACGACGGCGACGAGGTGGCCCTCAAGGTCCTGACCGGCCTGCACGACGACGCCCGCGAGCGCTTCGTGCAGGAGGCGGACCTGCTGGAACGCTTGGACGGCCGCGGTTTCCCGCGCTTCGTCGAGGCGGGCCTGGACGCGACCCAGCCCTGGTTCGCGATGGAGCTCGTGCCCGGCACCACGCTGCGCGACCGGGTGCGCGAGGAAGGGCCGTTGTCCGGCCGCGAGGCGCTGCGCCTGGCCATGCAGCTGGTCGACGCCCTGCTCGTGCTGCAGGAGCAGCGCTGCCTGCACCGCGACCTCAAGCCGGCGAACATCATGGTCGACGGCGACCGCGCGGTGCTCATCGACCTGGGCATCGCCAAGGTCTTCGACGCCGCGACGTCCACCCAGCCGGCCGGGACCTTCTCCTACATGGCGCCGGAGCTGTTCGGGCGCCGTGTGCACCCGCGGTCGGACGTGTACAGCCTGGGGCTGCTGCTCGTGTACGCGAGCACGGGCACGCTGCCGCTGGACCTGAACTTCCTGGGCCGGGACCTGGTGGCCACCGACCTGGTGGACGAGGAGCCGGCCGACGTCGTCCCGGACGAGGACCCCCTGCCCGTGCCGCCGCCCATCGACCGGCACCTGCAGTCGCTGATCCTCGCCATGACCCGGTACCAGCCGAACCACCGGCCGCCGCTGGAGAACATCGCGGGCGTGCTGCGTGCGCGCCTCGCCAGCACGACGCCCGACCCGACGCTGCTGCTCACCTCGCAGGTGCTCAGCGACGGCGTGACGGCCGCCGAGGTGGCCGCGCTCCCGGCGACGGACGTGCTGCACGGCCGGGGCCACACCAAGGTGCTCCAGCGCGACCCTGATGCGCCGGACGACGCCACGCCCAGCTCGCGTACCCCGGAACCGTGGCACGCGCTCGTGTACGACCGCGCGCTCATGAACGTCCTGGCCGAGCTGCACGCCGACGGTTTCGACGGCGCCGCGGAGCAGGTCGTCGCCGACCACATCGCGGAGATCGGCGTGCACGTCGCCGGTGGCCGCACGCCTGCCGAGATCAAGGACTGGATCTGGGAGGCGATGCGCTGGCGCGTCACGTCGCCCGCGGACGGCCACTCGGACACGCTCCGGGGCTGGCGCGCGTTCCGCAGCCCGGAGCCCGCGCCGGCGAGCGAGCGGGCGCCCGTCAGCGGCAGGCCGGAAGCCGGTCCTCCGTCGGCCTCACCCACGTCTGCCGCGCCGCAGTCGGCGGCGGCGACCCAGGTCGTCCGCAGCGTGGTCCCGCCCCCGCAGTCGTTCGAGCCGCGGAAGAGCCCGGTCAAGCACCTCGGGCCGGCGCCACGTCCGGCGGGACCGAGCCCTTCGGTGCACCCCACCCGCCCGATGCCCGTCATGCAGCCGCCCGCCGCGCAGCGGCCGCCCGCGCAGCGCCCGCCGAGCATGCAGCCGGGCATCCGGCCCGGCGCGCAACCGAGCGTGCAGCCCAGGCCTCCCGCCCGGGCCCCGGTTCCGCCGCGCCGGCGCCCGTGGCCCGTGCGCCTGCTCGGCGCCCTGCTGCGCTGGGTCCCCCGGCTGCTGCTCCTGGGCGGCGTGTACCTGCTGGTCACCCAGGATCCCCAGGCGGGCGACCCGTTCCTCGCCGCCCCCGCACTGGCGGTCGCCGCGCTCGGTCTGGCTGCTCTGTTGCGCATCCTCGGGCACCGGATGCGGATCTGGTTCTACGTCATCTCCGCCGTGCTCGTCGGCGCTGGCTCGGCCGCGCTGTGGGCAAACGGCGCCAGCCTGCTGCAGCTGGTCTGACGCGCCGTCAGCGCCGGACGCGCGCCCGGGAACGCGCGACGCCGGCCAACGTCGCTCGCACCGGTGTTCCGAGATAGATGCCCAGCGACGCACCCGCCGCCAGCCCGATCCCGATGGATGCCGCCAGGACGAGGGAGGCGGCCCCGCCTCCGGCAGCCGATGCCGGGTCGGCCTGCACCATGCCGAGCAGCCCGTAGAACACGGCGCCGCCGGGCACCAGCGGCACGATGGCCGCCGTCGTCACCGCGACGGACGGCACGTGCAGGTTGTGGGCGATGAGGACGCCGACGAAGCTGGCCAGCAGCGCCGCGATGCCGCTCGCGGCCGCTTCGTGCAGGTCCGACGTCAGCACCATCGCGTGGCTGAGCGCCGTGACCGTGCCCAGCACAGCGCTGACGGCGACGATGCGCGCGCCGGCGCCGTTGAACAGCGCCACCGCGACCGCGATGATGACCGCTCCGCCGACCTGGTTCGGCAGCGGTCCCAGCGGTGGCGAACCGTCCGGCAGGGACATCCGGAACCCGAGCACGCTGCCGGCCTCCAGCCCGGCCAGGATGCCCACCACCAGGCCGAGCGTCTGCAGCGTGAGGTCGAGGATGCGTCCCGCCGCGGTGAGCGCGAACCCGTCGATCGCGTCCTGCGCCGCGCCCACCACGGTGAGCCCGGACAGCATGAGGACGATCCCGGACGCCACGATGATGGACGGCTGCACCCCTGCGAACGGTTCGACGTCCGCGGCGGCGAGAGCGGACACGACCACCGCGACCACCGTGGTGACGAAGGCACCCGCGATCTGGCTGAAGAAGGACGGCACGCGCAGCCGGGCGAGCCCGGACTGGGTCGCCGCGGCTCCGAGCGCCGCGACGAACGTGAGCCCCACCAGCACCGCTGATCCCCCGGACAGGATGCTCGCGCCGACGGCGAGCAGCGCCCGGGCGACCACGACGACCGGTTGCCGGTACCGGAACGGCACCCGACGGATCGCCCGGAACGCGACGCGTGCCTCGTCGAGGTCCATCCCGTCGTCGACGGCGATCAGCAACGCCTGCATACGCTGCAGCTTCGTGTGGTCGGGCGCTGCCACGCGCACGACCCGGAGCAGCGTGTGCGGCCAGCCCTCACCGCTGGGGTGGTACGACAGGGCGATCGACGTGTAGGTCACGTCCACGTGCACGCCCTGGAGCCCGTACGCGCCGGCGACGCGCGTGATCGCCAGGGTCACCTCGTGTGCTGACGCGCCGACCGCGAACATCGACTCGCCGATCCGCATCGCCAGGTCCAGGGCCCGGATCACCATCGTGTCGTCGACGGCGGGATGCACCTCGGTGGCCGGCGCCTCGGAGGGATCCGTGTGCAGGACTCTGCGCACGGTCGCGTACAGGCTTCGGCGAGCTGGCTGGGGCATGCACCCCATTGTGCTGACGGACGTCGTCACCGGCATCCGTCCCGGCAGCGGAGCCGCTTGCTACCGCACGGAGGCTACTGCGCGGACGTGCGGGGTGCGCACCGGATGACGGCCTGGCAGCTGCGGAGGAACGAGGCCGCGACCTTCGCCGGGTCCCCGAGGTAGCCGGCGACCATGATGCCGTCGCGCAGCAGCATGAGGTCGTCGGCGATCGCGGCGGGATCGGCCAGCCCGAGCGGTGACACGAGCCGTTCGAACGCGCTCGTCCACCAGTCTCGGTGCGTGTCGACGACCTTGCGGACCGTGCTGTCCCGGTCGGGGTACTCCGCGGCCGCGTTGATGAAGGGGCACCCGCGGAAGCCTGGCGTGCACGCCGCCGTCCCGGTGTGCTCGGCCATCAGGCGCAGCGTGGCGTCGACGTCGCCGTCACCGTGGGCGATCGCCGCGTCGACGCCGTTCCGTTCGAGCTCCGCGCGGAACTCGAGGTAGGCGACGATCAGGTCGTCCTTGCTCTGGAAGTGGCGGTAGAACGTCACCTTCGTGGTGCCCGCGCGGTCGATCACCTTGTCGACGCTCACCGCGCGCAGCCCTTGCGCGTAGAACAGCTCGTTGGCGGCCTCGATCAGGCGGTCACGCATGGAAACTTGCACGGTCGCGATCATACGGGGCCACTCTCCTCGCTCTCCTTGCGTCCGGCGCTCGTGGATGTGTACTGTCCAGACTGATGGAGTGACTAGTCATTCTACCTAGACGTATCCTCGATCACAAGGAACCTCATGACAACCACTACGGACTCATCGACCGCCACCGCCGTCTCGCTGCGGAACCTGTACTTCGTCCGGTTCGGCTTCGCCATCGTGTGGGCGGTGCTGATGTTCGCCGTCGGCAAGAGCCTCGGCCCGGTCACGATCGGTTTGCTGGTGCTGTACCCGCTGTTCGACGTCGCCGCCGCCGTCGTCGACTTCCGGTCCTCGAAGACCGCGCGGCCCACGGTCGGCCTGTACTTCAACATGGGCCTGAGCCTGCTCACCGCCATCGGGCTGGCCGTCGCCGTGACCTCGGGCATCCCCGCCGTCCTGCGCGTGTGGGGCGTCTGGGCGATCACGGCGGGCGCCGTGCAGCTCATCGTCGCCATCCGCCGCTACCGGCTGGGTGGCCAGTGGGCCATGATCCTCAGCGGCGGCATCTCCGTGCTCGCGGGCACGAACTTCTACCTCACAGCCGGCGGCCCGAACGCGATACTCACCACGGTCGCCGGATACGCGGTCCTGGGCGGCATCTTCTTCCTCGTCTCCGCGCTGCGCCTGCACCGCGTCGCCAAGAAGGAGAGCTGACGTGACCGAGAACACCTTCGACGTCGTGGTCATCGGCGCAGGCCCGGTCGGCGAGAACGTCGCCGACGGCGCCGTCAAGGGCGGCCTCACGGTCGCGATCGTGGAGAGCGAGCTGGTCGGCGGGGAGTGCTCCTACTGGGCCTGCATGCCCACCAAGGCCCTCCTGCGGGACGCCGCCGCGCTGCGCGCGGTCCGGGACCTGCCCGGGGCGAACGCCGCCGTGACCGGAGAGCTGGACGCCACCGCGGTGCTGGCCCGGCGCGACGCCTTCGCCTCCCACTGGCACGACGACGGCCAGGTCGCCTGGCTGGAGAGCGCCGGCATCACGCTGCTGCGCGGTGTCGGACGGATCAGCGCCGCCCGCACCGTCGAGGTCACGGCCGCCGACGGGCGCACGACAGCCCTGACCGCCCGGCACGCAGTGGTCATCGCGACCGGCAGCAGCGCCCGCGTCCCGCACGTCCCCGGCCTGGCCGACGCCGCGCCGTGGACCAGCCGGGAGGCCGCGTCCGCCGAGGCGGTCCCCGGCCGGCTGGCGATCATCGGCGGCGGCGTGGTGGGGACCGAGATGGCGACGGCCTACGCCGCCCTCGGCGCACAGGTCACGATGATCGCTCGCGACGGGCTGCTGCCCGCGGTGGAGCCGTTCGCGAGCGACCTGGTGGCCGAGCGGCTGAAGGCGCAGGGTGTGGCCCTGCACCTGCGCACCGAGCCCGAGAGCGTCCGCCGGGACGTGGCCGGGACGGTGCACCTCGCCCTCGCGGACGGCACGACGCTGGTGACCGACGAGGTGCTGGTCGCCACCGGCCGGAAACCGAACACGAGCACGGTCGGCCTGGACCACGTGGGGCTGACTCCCGGGGACTGGCTGCGCGTGGACGAGTCCCTGCGGGTGCTCGGCAGCGACGGCACGCCCGTCGGCGACGGCTGGCTCTACGCAGCGGGCGACGTCAACCATCGTGCGCTGCTGACGCACCAGGGCAAGTACCAGGCCAGGGCGCTGGGCGAGACCCTCGTCGCCCGGGCCGGCGACAACCCCGTCGACCTCGCGCCCTGGGGCCGGCACGCGGCCACCGCCGACGACTGCGCCGTCCCCCAGGTGATCTTCACCGACCCGGAGATCGCGTCCGTGGGCCACACCTCCGCATCCGCTCAGGCGGCCGGGCTGCGGGTCCGCGCCGTCGAGTACGACCTCGGGGCCGTCGCCGGCGCCGGGCTGCACGCCGACGGGTACACCGGCAGGGCCGGCATGATCGTCGACGAGGACCGGAAGGTGCTCGTCGGCTTCACCGTGGCCGGCCCCGACGTCGCCGAGCTGCTCCACGCCGCGACGATCGCCATCACCGCGGAGGTGCCGATCGACCGGCTGTGGCACGCCGTCCCCGCCTACCCCACGATCAGCGAGGTCTGGCTCCGGCTCCTGGAGACCTACGGCCGGGCCGCATAGCGCACGTGTGAGGGCCCGCTCGACCGCCGGCCGCTCGTGCGGCCGGCGGTCTCACCGCTCGTCGCGGCGTAGTTCGCGTCCGGGCGGACCGGCTCAAGAGCAGTGCACAATTGTGGCCATCATGCGCAACAAGTACATGGCCGCTCTCGTCACGTTCATCATCGCCGCACTGACGACGGCGACCTGGTGGACCCTCGGCCGGGACACGACCCGTGACATCGACCCCGCCACAGGAGACGTCACCGGCCCCTACGAGGCGCCCCAGGTGATCGCGTGCGTCGTCGTGCTCGTCGGGCTGGTGGTGATCGGCGCCCTGCTGCTCCCCGCGTGGCTCGCGGTGCTCGCGGTCAGCCTGCCGTTCTCGGCGGCCTGGACGATCCAGGCCTCGTCGACCGACGACTCCGGGCTCTGGGCGGTCGGCGCGGTGCTCGTCCTGATCGGCACACTCGTGGGCGGTGCGATCGTCGCCGCGGTCACTCGCGGCCTCGTGCGCAATCGATGACGAGCGTGGCCTCGTGACCCCGCCGGGACAGGGACTTTCGTGGGCCGTCCCGCCACCAGGGGCGACGGTGCGGCCGACGGGATGTACCCGCCGACCGCACCGTGACTGGCGCCCCGCGCCACTATGCGTCGGCACCCTCCGTGAACAGTCGGGGGAGGAAGTCGATGAGCGACTTCTGCCAGACGTCCCAGCTGTGCGGACCCGGGATGACGGGCGCGAACTCGTGGTTCACCCCGCGGCTCTCCATGGCCGCGATCAGCTGCAACGTCGCGCCATAGGTGAAGTCCTGCACGTCACCCGTGTAGACACGCAGCAGCTTCGTGCCCTCGTTGATGGCCGCGACGTCCGCGTTGGCCGGCGGCGCACCGAACGCCGACATGGCGCCGATGTAGCCGAACTCGCCCGGGTGCGCCCAGAGCGTGCTGAGCGTGTGGCCCGAGCCCATCGAAAGGCCCGCCAGGGCGCGCTGGTCGCCCTCGGAGCTGATGTTGAACTGCTCCTCGGCGGCGGGCACGATGCGCGTCGTGATCTCCGTGGGGAAGTCCACGCCGTTCCCGTTGGCCATGACGACCACCATCGGCTCCATGGTGCCCCGCAGGTAGTGGTTGTCCAGGATGCGCTGGACGTACCCCACCTCGACCCAGTCGGTCCACGTCTGCCCGCCACCGTGCTGCAGGTAGAAGACCGGGTACTCCTCGGCACGGTCCGCATCATAGTCCGGGGGCGTCCACACGTACGCCGAGCGCTGCGAGCCGCCGCCCGCGGTGCTCGGGTAGCTCATGACGCTGACCTCGCCGCGTGCTTCGGCCGGAACCTGGGCGGTGTACTGAGCGCGGACCGTGTCGCCCTCGGCGGTGAAGGTGCTCCACGTCGGCTCCGAGAACACCTTCGTGGGGTTGCCGGCGTCCTTGTGGTCCACGCCGTCGACCACGAACTTGTAGTAATAGGAGCCGCCTTCGACGGCCAGCGAGAGCCGCCACGACCCGTCGGCCTGCTGGACCATGTGGGTGCGCGGCCAGCTTCCGGCCGGACCGAAGTTGCCCCAGACGGTGATGTTGTTCGCGTCGGCGAACTCGGGGCCGAGCTCGAAGGTGACGACGCTGTTCTCGTCGATCCACGGCGTCGGGGTCGTGCCCGACGCCGGCAGCTCATGCTTCACGAACGGCAGGTGGCCCTCGCTCGGACCCTCGTCGTCGACCTCCTGGAAGATGCGCCCGGCGAAGTCGTGCAGGTTCTTCTGCCACGTGTCCCACGTGCCGCCCGTCGCGGGATCCGCCCCGTCGGGCTGGAACTCCACGCCCGCGTTCGTCAGCCTGTCGGCCAGCGCGACCGTGTCGTCGTACGCGGGGTCGGTGACGTTGCCCGCGTACAGGCGGACGACGTCGGTCGAGTCGTTGATCTGCTTGGCCTTGTCCCGGGAGATCGCCTTGTCGTAACCGCCCGAGAACGAGCCGACGCCTGTGAACTCTCGCGGCTTGGCGACCACGGCGCTCAGGGCCAGCTCCCCACCGCGGCCGATTCCGGCGATCGCGCGGCCCGATCCCTTGTCTGAGACGTTGAAAGCACGCTCGACGGCCGGCAGCAGCTCATGCGTCACGCCGGCGGGGCCCGGTGTATCGGCGTCGCCCATGACGACCACCATCGGCTCGGCGTCCCCGTCGAGCGTGAGGTTGTCCATGATCTGGCCGAGCCGGCCCAGCTCGACCCACTCGCGGTAGCTCTGCCCCTCGTCCTGCAGCAGGTACAGCACCGGGTACTGCTCCGCGCGATCGGCGTCGTAGCCCGGGGGCGTCCACACGAGCGCTTCCTTCTCACGACTAGGTCCCTTGCCGTACTCGAGCGTCTCGAGCTCGCCGCCGCCGGCCACGTCGTCGAGCCACTCCGCACCCGGTCCGGGGACGAACATGGTGCTGTAGGTGGGCTTCGAGGTCACCTCCTGGGGCGCGTCGGGGTTGCGGAAGGCGACCGCGTCCTGGTTCGCAGCGGGGCGCGCGGCGTACTGGTAGTAGTACAGGCCGGGCTCGAGGGGTCCGAGCGTGGCGGTCAGGTTCGACCCGCTGGTCCCCATGTTGAGATCGGTCCACGCCTTGCCCGGGCCGAAGTTCCCCTGCACCGCGACGGGGCCGTTCTCGATACCGGTCGCCTCGGTCGCCGCCGCGCGGGGCACCGTGAAACGGTAGACATCCGAGATCGGGTTGTTCGGCACCTCACCCACCCACGGGTCGTTGCTCACCCCCTGCGCGGCAGCGGACGGCGCGACGAGCAACGCCCCCGCCACCACGGCGGTCGCCGCCGCAGCCGCGAGCGTTTGTCGCCCTCGCCGGACCGGGTGGGCGGGCCTTGCCTGAGATTCCATCGCCATTGACTTGCCTCTCGTTCGAAATCGATATCGTCGACACGAGGACCGGCGCCACGCCGCGCCTCGCGGGATCCCGCGGTCTGCCCCTCAGATGCGGGTCTCTCATCGCTGTTCCTCCTTGAACGGCGACCGAGCGCCTCTGGACGGCGGCTCGCCTCGTCAGGCTAGCGAGCCATTCCGACGTTGTAAACGTGTTGGAGGCGAATCACCCTGCACCCCGTCGATAGAGGGCTCTGAACTGGGCAGATATCACCACTACACGAGCAAGCGGTGGTATTCCGACGTTGTAGTGCGGCCGTTGAGAAAGACGCGGAAGACGCTCTGTGACCGATCGACGACGTGACGGCGAGACGCGTCGACTCCCGCACGACGAGGTGCACCCCGGACGGATCGACCGTTCGGAGGTGGTCGTGGTGACCGACAGCTGAGGCTGCGGTGGACCCCGCGCTACTGGAAGTCCCGCGACCGTGCCGGGACCGTCAGCGTCAGCGTCGCCAGGTGCTCCGCCACCAGGTTCACGGCGCCGTCGGCCGCCTCGATCCGGCCCCGCACCACCATGGCCTGCGCCGACCGCGCGACCTTCCGGAACCGCTGCCACAGCCCGACGCTGCAGATCACGTTGAGCAGCCCCGTCTCGTCCTCCAGGGACAGGAAGGTCACTCCCCCGGCCGTGCCCGGCCGCTGCCGGTGCGTCACCACTCCGCCGACGGCGATCCGGCGGCCCTGCTCGGTGACGATCGCCTGCGCCACGGTGAGTACCCCCGCCGCCTCCAGCCCCGGGCGCACGTGCTGCGTCGGGTACGAGTCGGGCGTGACGCCGGTGGCCCACGCGTCGGCCTGCGACAGCTCGATCTCGCTCATCCCGGGCAGCATCGGGGCCTCGACGCCGACGCTGACGCCGGGCAGTGTCGTCGGCCCCTCCTGGCCCAGCGCGCCCGCCGCCCACAGGCCCTCCCGCCGGTCGATGCCGAGCGGCTCCAGCGCGCCGGCCGTGGCGAGCGCCTCGAGCTGCGCCGTCGACAGCTCGACCCGCCGCACGAGGTCCCGCAGCGACGCGAACCCCGTGCCGTCCGAGGCGCCGTCCGGCGTGCCCGCGGCGTCCCGCGCCGCGACGATCTCCTCCGCCTTGTCCTTGCCGATGCCACGTACGGACTCCAGCCCCATACGGACCGCGAGCGCCGGGTCGGCCTGGACGAGTCCCGCCACGGAGGAGACCGGCTCGCCCGGCTCCGCGGGATCCACCCGCTCCACGCTCGCCAGCACCCGCGACTGCGTCACCGAGGGCCGCAGCACGCGCACGCCGTGCCGGCGCGCGTCGGCGGCCAGGGACTGCGGCGAGTAGAACCCCATGGGCTGGGCCGCGAGCAGTCCCGCGTAGAACGCGGCGGGTTGGTACACCTTGAGCCATGAGCTCGCGTACACGAGGTACGCGAAGGAGTAGGCGTGCGACTCGGGGAAGCCGAAGTCGGCGAAGGCCTTGAGCTTCTCGAAGATCTCGTCCTGCTTGTCGGGCTCGACGCCGTTGCCGGCCATCCCCGCGTAGAACCGCTCGCGCAGCGCCTCCATGCGTTCGACCGACCGTTTGGATCCCATCGCGCGCCGAAGCTGGTCCGCCTCCGTGCCCGAGAACCCTGCGACGTCGATCGCCATCTGCATGAGCTGCTCCTGGAACAGCGGCACGCCCAGGGTCCGCTCCAGCGTGGGCTTCAGCAGTTCGTGGGCGTACTCCACCTTCTGCCGCCCGCGGGCCCGTTCGATGTACGGGTGCACGGACCCGCCCTGGATGGGCCCGGGCCGGATGAGCGCGACCTCCACGACGATGCTGTAGAAGTCTCGCGGCTGCAGCCGCGGCAGCGTCGCCATCTGGGCGCGCGACTCCACCTGGAACACACCCACGGTGTCGGCGGCGCACAGCAGGTCGTAGACGGCCTTGTCGTCCTGCGGCAGCTCGTGCAGCTCGAGCCGCTCCCCGGTGTACTCCTCGACGAACTCGAACGCGTACCGGATGGCGGTCAGCATGCCCAGGCCCAGCAGGTCGAACTTCACCAGTCCCGCGTCCGCGCAGTCCTCCTTGTCCCACTGCAGCACCGTGCGGCCCTCCATGCGGGCCCACTCCACGGGGACCACCTCGATCACCGGGCGGTCGCACATGACCATGCCGCCCGAGTGGATGCCCAGGTGCCGGGGCAGGCGGAGCATCCGGTCTGCGAGGTCGAGCACGTCGTCGGGGATCTCCCCGTCCTCCGCGGCCGACGGCGGTGTGCGGAACGGGACGACGTCGTGGGTGTCGTCGGCACGGTCCGGCCGGGGTTCTCCCGGGGCGCGCGGCTCGTCGACGAGCACGTCGACGAAGATCCCGGGGGCACCTGTGTTCGTGCGCCCGGGGCCGGGCCGCCCGCCGTCCACGTGCCCGACGTGCGGGCGAGGTTCCCGCGGACCCCACAGCGCGGTCGTCCGGGCATCCTTGGCGGCGGTCTTGTTCGGCGGTTCGGCCGACGGCGGCCCGGGCGTCGTGCCGCCGTCGGGCACCGTGCCGGCCGACGGCGCCGGGGTCGCCGGGGGCTTCAGCGTCCCCCAGCGTTCGATCGACTTGGACCAGGCGTCCTGCTGCCCGATGTCGTAGCCGAGCGCGCGGGCGGCGTCGCGCACCGCCGAGCGCGGGCGGTAGGAGATGACGTTCGCGACCTGCGCCGCGTGCGTGCGCCCGAACTTGTCGTAGACGTGCTGGATCACCTCCTCGCGCCGCACCGACTCGATGTCGACGTCGATGTCCGGCGGTCCGTTACGCGCCTCGGCGAGGAACCGCTCGAACAGCAGGCCGTACTTCACCGCGTCCACAGCGGTGATCCCCAGGGCGTAGCAGACCGCCGAGTTCGCGGCGCTGCCGCGCCCCTGCGCGAGGATCCCGTTGCGTCGGCAGAACTCCACGATGTCGTAGACCACCAGGAAGTACCCGGGGAAACCGAGGCGGATGATGATCTCCAGCTCGTAGTCGATCTGCTTCCAGGCCTTCGTGTTGCCCGCCCGGGGGCCGTACCGCCGCTCCGCGCCCTGGTGGGCGAGCTCGCGCAGCCAGGACGCCTCGTCGTGCCCAGGCGGTACGTCGTAGGGCGGCAGCTCGGGGGCGATGAGCTTGAGGTCGAACGAGCACTCCACCCCCAGCGCGGCCGCCGTCGGCACGGCCTGCGGGTGCCGGCGGTGCAGGCGCGCCATCTCGTCGCCGCTGCGCAGGTGGGCGGTGGGCGCGCCGGGCAGCCAGCCGTCCAGGTCGTCCAGGCTCGACCGGGCCCGGACGGCGGCGAGCGCCCCGGCCAGGTCGGCGTCCCGGGGTCGCGCGTAGTGCGCGGCGGTGGTGGCGACCAGCGGCAGTCGTGCGTCGGCGGCGAGGAGGGCGAGCGCGTCGTGCAGGTCGGCGTCGCGGGGGTCGCCGGTAGCGGTGATCTCGACGGCGACATTCTCCCGCCCAAAGGCATCAACCAGCCGCTCGATCTCGTACCGCGCACCGGCCAGCCGATCGACCCGGCTCTCCCCCCATCGTTGAGTGCTGGATATTCGCCCTGTCGAGACGCTCTGAGAGGGCGAATATCCCGCACTCAACGGGGGCATCAGGGCCTGGCGGACGGCGCCCTTGCGGCAGCCCGTCAGGACCAGCCACTCGCCTCCCGACTCCTCGCCCAGGCCTTCCAGCGTGTAGTTCGCGGCACCCTTGACGCCGGCGTCGAGGTGCGCGGCACCGATGGCCCGTGACAGGTTGCGGTAACCGTGCGCGCCACGCGCGAGCACGAGCAGGTGCGTGGCGCGCGGGTCGGGGGTCCCGGTGGGCGGGTCGAGCACGGGGGCGCCCGAACCTGCGGGAGCCGGCAGGTGCAGCTCCGCCCCGAACGCCGTCTTGAGCCCGACCTTCCTCGCGGCCTCCGAGAACCGCACCACCCCGTACAGCCCGTCGTGGTCGGTGATCGCGAGCGCCTTCAGCCCGAGGCGCTTGCCCTCGGCGGCGAGCTCCTCGGGGTGGGAGGCGCCGTCGAGGAAGCTGAACGCGGAGTGCGCGTGCAGCTCGGCGTAGTCAGTCATAGAGCGCCTCCAGACGCCACTCCCCGGCCGACGACGACAACAGCAGACCGAGCTCCGGGGTCCCCGCGGCGTCGACCACCACCTGCAGGAACACGCGGCGCTTGCCCCTGGGTGTCCACCACCGTTCGGCGACGGGCCACGGCCCGGCCCAGTCGACGACCGCGGCGTCGAGGCCGCTCCACGCGCCGCCCACCGCGCCGTCACCCGCGCCATCCTGCGCACCACCCGCATCGTCGCCACCCGCACCCTCCACACCGTCCCCGGGCACGACGACGCGCGCCGGGTCCCCGCTGACCGCAAGCCGCACGTCGACGACGACGGGGCGCCCGGCGGCGTCGAGCACCTGCGCGGGGGCGGGCTCGGGCAGCACCACCGACGGCGCCGGGGGCGGCAGCGCGCCGGGCCAGGGCCGGTCCGGCTCGCGCTCGGGCGGGACCTGCTCGCCGTAGGGGACGAGCTGGACGCGGTCGCGGGGGTCGCGCCCGCCCTGGAGGCGGACGGTGAGGACGGCGTCGCCGCCGAGCAGCGCCTGCACGCGCTCGACGGCCCGGCGCGCGCGCAGGTCCTCGCCCGCGCCGGGTCCCCACAGGCGCGGCTGCAGTGCACCGGCGGGCGCGACCTCCTCGGCGGCCAGGGTCAGGCCCGCGATCGGGGCGGGCGCCGTGCTCTTCCCGAGGGACGACGCCGTGAGCCAGCCCTCCAGCTGCCACCGCACCCGGTCGGTGATCCGGGCGGCCGACAGCCCGCCGAGCGTGTCGTCGGTGCGCCACAGCCGTTCCAGGGTGCGCGCCTCGCCCGTGACCGGGTCGACGGCGCGCGCCGTGATCCGCAGCCGCCCGCAGGCCAGGCCGCGCCGGCCGAGGTCGTCGTGGAGGCGTTCGGCCAGGCGGCGGGCGGCGAAGGTCGCGACGTCGACCCGGCCCGCCGGCGGGTCCAGCTCCTCGGTGACGGTCAGGTCCTCCTCGAGCCGACGCCGGGCCGGGGGCCGCACGTCCTGTCCGCGGGCGAGTCGCTGGGCCCACACGCCGAGGTCGCCGAAGCGGGCGGCGACGGCGGCGTCCGGCAGGGCGGCCAGGTCCGCCAGGGTGCGCACGCCGAGGCGACGCCACAGGTCGACCAGCTCGGTCAGGGTGCGGTCCCCGGGGCGGGCGTGCACGAGCACGGCCGCGGGACGGAGCGCGAGGTAGTCCCGCGAGGCACCCGGCGGTACGACGGCGTCGTCGCGCGCCGCCAGGACCGCGGCCAGGAAGCCGTCCGCGACCCCGACCTGGCACTCGTGACCGGTGCGGACGGCGACCTGTTCCGTCAGCTCGCGGGCCAGATCGTGCTCGGAGCCGTGGTAGCGCGCGGCGCCGCCCGACGGCAGCAGGAGCAGGCCGGGGCGCGCGATCTCCAGCCCCGAGACCACGGTCTCGGCGGCCACGGCGACGGGCTCGAACTCGCGGGCGTCGCGGGCGTCGTCGGCGGGCCAGAGCTGCAGGTCGGGGCAGCGCCCCTGGGCCTCGCGGCGGCGCATGCCGCGGCGCACCCCGGTGCTGCGGGCGGGTGCGGACACCGCGACGATCCGCCCGCCGGGACCGCCCGTGACGGCCGCCGGCGTCTCGGGACCCAGGCCGGCCACGACCAGGGCCGCGACGACCGGCCAGTCGGGCACCCAGAGGCAGGCGGTGCGGGTGACCGCTCCTGTCGCGGCGAGGGCGGCGGGGACGGCCCCGCCGGGACGGACGGCGCCGTCGGCCCGGCTGGTGTGCGGGGCGCGGTCGGTGGTCATCCGACGAGCTCCAGCTGCGGACGGTTCTCGAAGGCATCGCCCGGCGCTCCGGCTTCCCCGGCCACGGGGCTCTGCTCCGCGACACGATCCGCGCCTCCGACGAGCTCCGCACCACGTTCCGCGGCCCCGCCGGCCGCGGGGCACACCGGCAGCTCCACGTCCAGGTACAGCGGCCGGGCCGCGCTCCCCCGCCCGGTCCGCCGCACCCGCAGGGTCCGCCGCCGCAG
>NZ_UWYY01000034.1 GCF_900608595.1 Promicromonospora panici
GTCCGGTCCGGCAGCCAGACGGTGAAGGTGCTGCCGTGCGGACCGTGCTCGGTGTGCCGGAGGTGACCGTCGTGGCTCTCGGCGACCTGGCGGGCGATCGCCAGCCCGAGCCCGGAGCCGTCCGGCGTCGGGCCGTTTGCTGAATCACCGTTCTCGGCGCGGTAGAACCGGTCGAAGATCCGGTCCCGGGCCTCCGGCGGCACGCCGGGGCCTTCGTCGGCGACGGCGATCCAGGCCCAGCCCTGCCTGCTCCCCACGCCCACGGTGATCACGCTGCCCACGGGCGCGAGCCGCACCGCGTTGGACAGCAGGTTGTCGACCGCCCGGGCCAGCGCGTTCGCGTCGCCGTACGCGACGGGGCCGGGGTGGGTCCGCTCGGCGATCGAGACGCCGCGCCGCTCGGCCACGGCGCGGTTGTCGCGGACGGCGCCCTCGGCCAGCACCGCGAGATCGACCTCCCGGTCCGCGAACGCCTCCGAGCGGAACCGCGCCGTGGCCAGCAGGTCCTCCAGCAGCCGGGACATCCGGCTCGTCGCACCCAGCACGACCGCGGTCGCCTCGGCCCGCTGCGCCCGGTCGGCCTGCTCGTTGCCGAGCACCGCCTCGACGTTGGCCTGCACCACCATGACCGGGTTGCGCAGCTCGTGGGAGACGTCCTCGATCAGCCGCCGCTCGGCGGTGAAGGCCCGGTCGAGGCGGTCGAGCATGCCGTCGATCGTGTCGGCGAGGGTGCGCAGCTCGTCGCGAGGGCCGGTGGCCCCGATGCGGCGCGACAGGTCGGTGGCCCCGATCTCCTGGGCTGTGCGCGTGATCGCCTCCACGGGCCGCAGCGCCCGCCCGGACACCCACCAGCCCACGGCGACGCTGAGCAGGAACATCACCGCGAGCGCCACCGCCGAGTAGTCCCGCAGGGTCTGCAGCGCGGTGTAGTTGACGGCGTGCTGGACGGTGTCGAGGTCGGCGGCCTGGAACTGCTCGCCGGGCCGGTAGGCGATGCTGCCGTCGGACTTCTTCTCGAACCGTTTGACGGTGACGGGGTCCAGGGGTGCGGCGACGATGGTCTGGGACAGCGCGAAGTAGATGCCGGCGAGGATGAGCGCGGTGATGCCGAAGAGGGTCGCGGAGTAGGTCAGGGCCAGTCGCATCCGCACGGTTCGCGCCCACCCGGGAAGCCCCCGGAGGGTCATGCGAGGACGCCTTCGACGTGGGTGGGCAGCTCGCGCAGCCGGTAGCCGCGGCCGATGACGGTCTCCAGCGCGGGTTCCTCGCCGTCGAGCGTCAGCTTGCGCCGCAGGGTGCCGACGGTGACCCGGACCGTCTGGGTGAAGGGGTCGGCGTTCTCGTCCCAGACGTGCTCGAGCAGCTCCTCGGCGGGTACGACGTAGGCGGGCCGGTTCATCAGGTAGCGCAGCACCGCGAACTCCTTGCGGGTCAGGGCCAGCTCGCGCGTGCCGCGCCAGGCGAGCTGGCGGGCGGCGTCGAGCCGGATGGGGCCGTGCACGAGGACGGCGGCCGCCTCGCGGGACTCGCGGCGCAGGAGGGCGCGGATGCGGGCGGACAGCTCGATGATCGCGAACGGTTTGACCAGGTAGTCGTCGGCGCCGACGTCGAGGCCGGTGACCCGGTCGGTGAGGCGGCCGCGCGCGGTGAGCATGAGGATGCGGGGCGGGTCGCCCTCGGCCAGGGGCACCTGTCCGGCGCGGATCGCGCGGGTCAGGTCGAAGCCGGTGCCGTCGGGCAGTGTCACGTCCAGCAGGACGACGTCGTACGGGTTGAGGCCGAGCTTGTCGCGCGCCTCCGCAACCGTGCGCGCCTGATCGACGGCGTAGCCCTCCCGGCGCAGTGCCACCTGCAGGGCACTCACCAGGCCCGCCTCGTCCTCCACTATCAGCAGCCGCACAGCAGCACGGTAACCGCCCGGCGCCGGTCCTGACAGGGTCTGTCAGCACACCCTTTCGGTCGGCTTTCGCTCGGGTTTCCCGCAGTTTTCTCCCGGGTCGGCTGAAGTCGGAGCCATGGACGACCACAACCCCAGCACCCAGGACATCCCCGCCGTCGCCACGCATCCGCCGCTCCGCCCGCCGGCCGCCCTGCTCGAACGCGCGCTGTTCGAGGTCAAACGGGTGATCGTCGGGCAGGACCACATGGTCGAGCGGATCATGATCGGCCTGCTCTCCCGCGGCCACGTGCTGCTGGAGGGCGTGCCGGGCGTCGCCAAGACGCTAGCCGTGCGCACCCTGGCCACCGTGGCCGGCGGCTCCTTCGCCCGGCTGCAGTTCACGCCGGACCTCATGCCGTCGGACATCATCGGCACGCGTGTCTGGAAGCCCTCACGGGAGGACTTCGACGTCGAGCTGGGCCCGGTGTTCGCCAACCTCGTGCTCGCCGACGAGATCAACCGCGCCCCGGCGAAGGTGCAGTCGGCGCTGCTGGAGGCCATGGCGGAGCACCAGGTCAGCATCGGCGGGCGCACGTACGCGCTACCCGACCCGTTCCTCGTCCTGGCGACGCAGAACCCGATCGAGAGCGACGGCGTCTACGCCCTGCCCGAGGCGCAGCGTGACCGGTTCCTGCTCAAGGTCGACGTCGACCACGCCGACGAGCTGGAGGAGCTGACGATCGTGCAACGGATGAGCGCCACTCCCCCGCGGGCCGAAGCGCTGCTCGACCCGGCGATGGTCCGGCAGCTGCAGCGGGAGGCGGACCAGGTGTTCGTCCATCACGCCGTCGCGCAGTACGCGGTCGCGGTGGTGATGGCTACCCGCCGTCCCCACCAGTACGGCCTGCACAACCTCGACGGCGTGCTGGAGTACGGCGTCAGCGCGCGCGGCAGCCTCGGCCTGATCGCCGCCGGGCGCTCCCTGGCCCTCATGCGCGGACGCGACTACGTGCTGCCGTCGGACCTGGCCGACCTGGCCGGCGACACGCTCGGCCACCGGCTCGTGCTCACGTTCGACGCCGCGGCCGACGGCGTCGACCCCCGCACCGTGATCGACGCGGTCCTGGCCGCCGTCCCCCAGCCGCGTGTGGCGCCGGCCGAGGAGGAGGTGGTCGTGCGATGAACGACACGGCGCGGGACGACCCGGCGCGGGACGACCTGCCACGGAAGGACCCCGTGCGGAACGATGCCGCGGGCCGGTTCCGCCGGCTCGAGCTCACGGTCCGGCGCCGGGTCGACGGGCTGCTGCAGGGCGACGTCGACGGGCACACGCTCGGTCCCGGCTCCGACCCGGAGGAGCTCACGCTCTACCGGCCGGGGCAGGACGTGCGGCGGATCGACTGGAACGTCACCGCCCGCACCGGCGAGCCGCACCTGTGGCGCACCCGCGCCCAGCACGAGCTGGACACCTGGCTGCTGGTCGACCGCAGCCCCAGCATGACCTTCGGCACCGCGCACACCGAGAAGGTGGACGTCGCCGAGCAGGTGGCGGCCGCCGTCGGCCTGCTCACCACCGCGCCGGGCAACCGCGTGGGCGTCGGCCTGATCGACGAGGCGGGCCTGCGCTGGGTCTCGCCCCGCCCCGGGCGCGCCGCCGCGGCCGCGCTGACCCGGCTCGACGCGGCCGGGCGCGAGGGCAGCCCGCAGGTCACGCTCTCGGATGCCCTGCGCGGGCTCGGCGCGCGGGCCCGACGCCGCGGCCTGTGCGTCGTCGTCACCGACCTCGTGGCCCCGGACGGCGACGTCGAGCGGCCCTTCGAGTGGGAGGGACCGCTGCGGCGGCTGACCGCCCGGCACGACGTGATCGTCGTCGAGGTGGACGACCCCCGCGAGCGGGAGCTGCCCGACGTCGGCGAGGTCGTGCTCCTCGACCCCGAGACGGGAGTGCAGCGCGAGGTGTCCACCTCGGACCCCGAGCTGCGCATCGCCTACGCCATGGTCGCCGCCCTGCATCGCGACGAGACGGCCGCGGCGGTGCGCGCCTGCCGCGCCGAGCACCTGCGCGTCAGCACCGACCAGGACTGGGCAGCGGTGCTCGCACGGTTCGTCAAGGACCGCCGCCGCGCCCCCGCACGACGTCACCGGAGGACACCATGACCTTCACCAGCCCTCTTTTCCTGCTCGCCCTGCTCCCGGTCGCGGCCCTGGCGGTCGCCTACCTGGTGCTGCAGCGGCGGCGCACCCGCTACGCCGTCCGCTTCGCCACCCTGCCGATGCTCGACCGGGTGGCCCCGACCCGGCCGCGCTGGCGGCGTCATCTGGCCACGACCCTGGTGCTGCTCGCGCTCGCCGCGTTCGCCACGGCCGCGGCCGGGCCCCAGATGCAGCTCCGCGTGCCCTACGAGCGGGCGACGGTCATCGTCGCCATCGACGTCTCGGGCTCCATGGAGGCGCAGGACGTGCCCCCCGACCGGATGACCGCGGCCAAGGAGGCGGCTGTCCAGTTCGTCCGCGACCTCCCGGAGACCGTCCAGGTGGGAGTCGTCGCGTTCTCCCGCGACGCCGACCTGGTCGCCCCCGTCACCGCCGACCGCGTGCTGGTCGAGGACGCCATCGAAGCCCTCGAGCCCGGCGGCGGCACAGCGATCGGCGAGGCCGTGTTCGCCTCCGCCGAGGAGGTGGTCCGGCAGGCGGTCGAGAACAGCGAGTCGTCGGACGGCGGCACACCCGCCCCGGACGGTTCCGAGGGCGAGGCTTCGGACGTCGAGCCGATCCCCGCCCGCCTCGTCCTGCTCTCCGACGGGTTCAACACGGTGGGCCGCAGCCCCGCCGACGCCGTCCCGACGGCGCTCGACGCCCAGATGCCGGTCTCCACCATCGCCTTCGGCACACCCGACGGCGTCATCGGCAACGGGTTCCGCACCCAGTCCGCACCCGCCGACGACGAGACCCTGCGGATGCTCGCCGACGAGACCGGCGGCCACTTCTACAGCGCCGAGAGCGGGGCGGAGCTGGACCAGGTCTACGAGGACATCGGCTCCGCGATCGGCTGGCGCACCGAGACGACGCTCGTCACGACTCCCCTGGTCCTGCTCGGTCTCGCACTCGCGATCACCGCCACGGCACTGTCCCTGCGCTGGTTCTCCCGGCTGGTCTGAAAATCGTTCGAAGGAGCTTTCCCTTGCCGAACACCGACCCCCATCTCAACGGTCATCCGACCGGCCTCGGCTCTCCGGCTGGCGGTCCTCCCGCCGGTGGTCCGCCGATCGGCCTCGGCCGGCCCGCCGGGCCGCGCCGCTTCGTCCTCGGCGATCCCGTCGCGCCGCCGCCACCCGCGCCCGAGCCGACCCGCAGCCGGCTGCTCCCGCCCGCTACCGCGCCGGCGGGACCGGGCCGGCCGTTCGGCCCGCCGTCGCCCGATCCCGAGGCACCGAGCGACGCCGCGGGGACCCGCCGTCCCCGGCCCTTGCTGACCATGGCCACCGCCCTCGCCCTCGGCGCGCTGCTGGGATCAGCGACGACGGGCCTGGTCACCGGCCTGAGCGCCGCCCCGGAGCAGCCTCCGGCGCCTGCGGCCGTGGGCCAGGGCAACGGCACGACGACGGCCAGCGCCGCCCAGCGCGTCCTGCCGAGCGTCGTGCAGGTTCGGGCCGGGTCGCGGGGCGGGTCGGGCGTCATCATCGACGGGAGCCACGTGGTGACCAACGGGCACGTGGTCGTCGGCGCCTCCACGGTCGAGCTGCTGCTCGAGGACGGGCGCTCGGTCACCGGCCGGGTGCTCGGCGCCGACGAGCGCAACGACATCGCCGTGATCGAGGCCGACCTCGGCAACACCCCGGCGGCTGCCCTGGGCAGCAGCTCCGCGCTGCAGATCGGCCAGCCGGTCATCGCCGTCGGCTCACCGCTGGGGCTGACGGGCAGCGTGACAGCGGGCGTGGTGAGCGCCGTCGACCGCAGCTCCGGTGACTACCCCGGGCCGATGATCCAGACCGACGCGTCCATCAACCAGGGCAACTCCGGCGGTCCGCTGGTCGACCTGCGCGGCCAGGTCGTCGGGATCAACACGGCGATCGCCACGGTGGGCAGCTCGGGGAACATCGGTATCGGGTTCGCCGTACCGATCGACCGCGCGGCTGACGTCGCCGAGGGCATCATCGCGAGGGCGTGAGGCGCGCGGTGTCGTGCGTGCGGCGTCAGCCGGTGTCGTACTCGACGCTGACCGAGGACGCGCCGCGCCGCGGCGCCACCTGCTCGGCCTCGTCCTGCACCGCCGTCCGGTGCCGAGCCGGGAGGGAACCGAACGCCGTGACGGCGATGGTCAGCTTGCGGCCACTCTTGCGGGGGCGCCAGATGCCGGCGATCTTGCCGTCCGCGAGGACGGTGCCCGGTTCGCCGAGCGTCTTCCACACGTCCCGGTGGTAGCTCTTCGCGACGATCGTCTCGCGGTCGCGCTGCTGGGTGTAGGGGTCGCGGGGCGGGAGCAGGCGCACGCTCCTGGGTGACGCTGCGCACCCGGGCGCGCAGGGCGAGCAGCGCCGAACCGGGCGGGCTGTTCTGGATGCCGCAGCGGCCGGCCGCGTCGAGCAGCGCGTCCTCGGGCAGCCGCCCGGACAGGTGGTGGGCGGCCAGCCGGAACGCTACGACGTCGCCCTTCGCGACACTCTCAGCCACCCGCCCAAGGCTAGCGGCGGGCACCGACAGCCACGGTCTAGCCGTCGGTGAACAGGCCGCTGTAGGCGTTCAGGGCCGGCTGGCCGCCCAGGTGCGCGTAGAGCACGGTCGCGTCGGCGGGGATCTCGCCGCTGGTGACGAGGTCGATCAGGCCGGCCATCGACTTGCCCTCGTAGACGGGGTCGATGATGACGCCCTCCAGGCGGCCGGTGAGGCGGATCGCGTCGAGCGTGGAGTCCACCGGGATCCCGTACTCGTCCCCGGCCCATCCCGGCAGCACGGTGATCTCGTCGTCGCGCAGCGAGCGGCCGACGCCGATGAGCTCGGCCGTCGCGCGCGCGATCCGGGCCACCTGGTCGCGGGTCTCGTCGAGCTTCGCGCTGGCGTCGATGCCGATCACCCGGCGCGGCCGTCCACCCGCCTCCTCGAGCGCGGCGAACCCGGCGATCATGCCCGCGTGGGTCGATCCGGTGACCGCGCAGACGACGATCGTGTCGAAGAAGACGCCCAGCTCGCGCTCCTGCTGCTCCACCTCGTAGGCCCAGTTTGCGAACCCGAGGCCGCCGAGCCGGTGGTCGGACGCGCCGGCCGGGATCGGGTACGGCGTGCCGCCCCGCTCCTTGACCTCGTCGATCGCGCGGGTCCAGGAGTCCTTGAACCCGATGCCGAAGCCCGCCGGGTCGAGCCGCACCTCCGCGCCCATGATCCTGCTCAGCATGATGTTGCCGACGCGGTCGGCGACGGAGTCAGGCCAGTCGACCCAGTTCTCCTGCACCAGCACCGCCTTCAGGCCGAGCGACGCCGCCACGGCCGCGACCTGGCGCGTGTGGTTGGACTGGTACCCGCCGATCGAGACCAGCGTGTCCGCGCCCTGCGCGAGCGCGTCCGGGACGATGTACTCCAGCTTGCGGGTCTTGTTGCCGCCGTAGGCGAGGCCCGCGTTGCAGTCCTCGCGCTTGGCCCAGACCGCGGCGCCGCCGAGGTGGGCGGTCAGCCGAGGCATCGGATGCACCGGGCTCGGCCCGAAGGTGAGCGGGTGGCGGGGGAAGTCGGACAGGGCCATGGGCTACTCCTCGTCGGAGGGCGGGTCGGTCGGCAGGGTGGACCAGGTGTCGAAGGCGACGGCGGCCGCCTGGTCAGCGTCCCCGGCGGCGCACAGCCGGATCAGCTCGTCGTGCCGGGCAAACGACGCGCGTCCGCCCAGCGAGGAGAACCGCAGGCGTTCCGCGCGGCGCAGCACCGGCGTGAACTGGTCGAGCACCGAGGTCAGCGCCCGGTTCGCCGCCACGGCCACGGGAACGTGGTGCAGCGCGTCGTCGGCCCGGAGTGCCGCCTCGACGTCGCCCGCCTCGATCGCCGCACGGAAGTCGCGATTGGCCTCGCGCATGGCCTCCAGATCGTCCTGGGTGAGGCTCGGCACCGCCTCCCGCACGGCCACCTCGTGCATCGCCGCGACGACGTCGCGCGCGCCCCGCACGTCACGCAGGTCCAGCGAGCTCACCGTCGTCGAGCTGCCCGGCCGGGCCACGACGAGGCCGGCCTCGGCCAGCCGGAGCAGCGCCTCGCGCACCGGCGTCCGGCTGACGCCGAGCCAGGCCGCGAGCTCGCCGTCGCGCAGCTGCTCGCCGGGCGCGAAGCTGCCGTCGACTATGGCGTCGCGGAGCCGGCCGAAGACGTCGTCCCGCAGGAGACGGCGGCCGATCGCGGGCACGCTCGCTGGAATGGGCATGCAATATATTACATACCAATGGTCGGGTTCTGACAAGGGCGGACGGCGATCCGGGCGGGACAACGGTGCTGACTCGGCTGTCCTGGTCCCGCGAGTCAGTCAGCTGGTCGGCTGCAGCCTGGTCCGGCGGCCGGAGTCAGCCGGCCGACGCCGCGCTCCCGTGCCGCAGCGCACCGCCCGGCCGGGCGAGAGTCCGCTCACCGTCCTCGATCACCGGCGTGCCGGCGACCAGGACCCACGGGATGCCGGCAGCCGTGAGCCGGGGCTCGTCCGGCGTCGCGCGGTCGGCCACGGTGGCGGGGTCGAAGACCACGACGTCGGCGACGAACCCCTCGGCGATCCGGCCGCGGTCGGACAGGCCGAGCCGGGCGGCGGGCCGCGCCGCGAGGTGCACGATCATGTCGGCGAGCGACAGCACGCCCTCCTCGCGCACGTACCGGCCGAGGTAGCGCGGGAACGTCCCGGAGGCACGCGGGTGCGGCTTCGCGCCGACGAGGATGCCGTCGCTCCCGCCGGTGTGGCGGCGATGGCGCATGATCTCGCGGACGTTCTGCTCGTCGCCGACGTGCTGCAGGATGCTCGTGCCGAGCCGGTCGGCGATCAACAGGTCGAAGAAGACCTCGACGGGCGCACGCCCCTCGTCCAGAGCGATCCGGGCCACCGTGCGGCCCACCCGGTCGCCGAGCGCGACATCGCGCACCCCCGCGATCTCGATCGTGTCCCAGTCGACGGGTACCCCGTGGCAGCCGTCGCTGCCGACCACCTCGACCTCGTGCGCGATCCACGCGCGCTCCCCGGCGTCGTGCAGCCGGGCCAGCGTCCGCTCGGGGCCGCCGGTCGCCGCGCGGCTCGGCAGCAGTGCCGACAGCGTCGTCGACCCGGGCAGGTACGGGTAGGAGTCGAGCGTGACGTCGACGCCGTCGGCGAGCGCCCGGTCGACCAGGGCGAGCAGCTCCCCCGCACGTCCGCGGTTCTCGGGGAAGTTCATCGTCGCGTGTGTGAGATGTAGTGCGCAGCCCGACCGCGTGGCGACGTCGACCATCTCGGCGTACGCGGCCAGCGCACCCGCGCCGTAGGAGCGCTGATGCGGGGCATAGAAGCCGCCGTGCCGCGCGACCACCTCGGCCAGCGCGACCAGCTCGTCCGTGTCGGCGAAGATGCCCGGCACGTAGGTGAGCCCCGACGACAGGCCGAACGCGCCCTCGCGCATGCCCTGGTCCACCTGCGCGCGCATCGCCGCGATCTCGGCCGGCGTGGCCCGCCGGTCCCCCGTGCCCACGACGTTCATCCGGATGGTCCCCTGCGGCAGCAGGTAGGCGACGTTCGTCGCGCTGCCGCGCCGGTCGACCTCCACGAGGTATCCGGCGACCGAGCGCCACGCGAAGTCGACGCCGTCCGGGATCCCGTTCCAGCCCGCGATCTGCTCGCGCACGGTGGCCATGGTCTCGTCGGTGACGGGCGCGTAGGAGAGCCCGTCCTGCCCCACGACCTCGGTCGTCACGCCCTGGGTGACCTTGGCGAGGTGGGCGCCGTCGGCGAGGACGGCCAGGTCGGAGTGGGCGTGCATGTCGATGAAGCCGGGCGCGACGGCCAGCCCGTCGGCGTCGACCAGCCGGGCGCCAACCGCGTCGATCCGTCCGCCCACGCCGGCGATCCGGCCGTCGCGCACCAGCACGTCGCCACGCACGGGATGGCGTCCGCTCCCGTCGACGATCAGGCCGCCGCGCAGGAGCAGCTCGCCGTCCGGGCGGTCGCTGTCGAGGCCATCACTCATCGGACCATCCTCGGTCATCGGAGCATCCTCAGCCCGCGTCGACCCGCACGACCTCGCGGATGCCGCGCGTCTCGAGCGCCGCCGGGTCCGCGGCCGTCGCACTAGTCACGACGGCGACCGCTACGCCGTCCTCGCGCAGCGCGTGCCAGCGCTCGAAGACCGCCCCGCCCGGCCCGAGGGCGGCGCGGGATCGGGGCACGTCGTCCGCGTCGACGTCGACCACGACGGCGACCGCGCGCACGGGAGCGGGCGCACGCTTGGAACGCCGCGCCTCGGCCACCACCTCGGCGAACCGCCGGCCCAGCGGCTTGACCCGGTTGTCGACGTCGAGCAGGCCGAGCGAGTACTCCAGGTCCTTGTAGTCGCCGAGGTCCCGCGTCACGTCGTGCGAGCACCACCAGGTGATCGCGAACAGGTCCTCGGTGGTGAGCGCCGCCTCGATGGTGCGCTCGCAGAACTCGGGCATCTCCGCCTCCGCGAGGTTCATCGAGGGTGCACCGACCTCCTGCAGCCAGACGGGTCGCCGGGGGTCGGTAGCGAACGCCTTCGACAGCTCCATCAGCCACTCCGCGTGCCGCACCGACTGGGGCGACAGCCCGCCGTAGGTGGCGGCGGTGCCGTTGAAGATCCAGGAGTGCGCGGTGGTCATGTCGCCGAGCCGAGCCGCGTGCGCGGGCTGGAACGGGTGCTCGTCGCGGTACCAGAGGTGGTCGTTCTCGCTGTGTACGACGACGTGCCGTGGGTCGCGGTCGCGCGGGGCCTCGAGCAGCGAGCGGAGCCAGTGCGTGACCTCGGCGGGCTTGGCGGGCATCGCCGACGGGTTCGGCCGCTGGAACTGGTTCAGCTCGTTGCCGAGCGTCAGCCCCAGGAAGTTGGGCCGGTCGCGGACGGCGTCGTAGACCGCCGCGACGAGCGCCGCCTGCGCGTCGATCGCGGGCTGGTCGGTGAACATGTTCCCCGCGTGCCAGTTCACGAGCCACGCGGGCACGAAGTCGAACCCGGACATGTGCCCCTGGATGACGTCGACCGCGACGTCCAGACCGAACTCGCCCGCGAGGTCGGTCACCAGCGCGATGTCGTCGAGCGCCCGGCTCCGGATGAGCGTCCGGTTGGGCTGCAGCACCGGCCAGAGCGGGAAGACGCGGACGTGGTCGACGCCGAGCCCGGCGATCGCCTCGAAGTCGGCGCGGACGGCGTCGGGCTCGATTGCCATCCACTGGAACATCCAGTCCTGGGACGGCGTGTAGTTGACGCCAAAGCGGGGCGCGTTGATGTCCAAGAGTCCCTCTCTCGATGGTTGGCTGTGGGCGCGATCTTTGCGGCTACCTGCCCGGTTTGGGCGCAACGATCGCGCCCACAGCCAACGGGGGCGGGGCGGTCGAGTCGCGGATCATGAGGCGGCGTCCCGCGACCGTCTGGGAGGTGACGGCCTCGCCGCGTGCAAGGCGCTCCAGGACGGCGACGGCGGTGCGTGCGCTCTCCTCGACGGGCGCGTCGAGCGCGGTGAGCCGGGGCCGTACGAGCGTCGAGACCCAGGAGTCCTCCCACGCGACCACCGAGAGCCGGTCCGGGATGGCGATGCCGAGCTCGGGCGCGTGGGCGACGATCTCGGCGGCGATGACCTCGCTGTCGACGATGATCGCCGTCACGTCGCCGATCCGGGCCAGCAGGTCGGCGACGGGATCGTCCGCGCCGGCGTCCCACACGGCGTAGGAGGGCTCGACGCCGCACTCCTCGGCGGCCGTCGCGAAGCGCGCGTCGCGGGCGCGGGTGTGGGCGAGGTCGGGCGCCTCGTTCACGCGCGCGACCCGGCGGTGGCCCAGGTCGGCGAGGTGGGTGAGCACCGCGGCGAACGCGGCGTCGTCGCCCAGCGTGACCGCAGGCACGGAGGCTTCGGTGGGCGCACCGAGCACGACGGCGGGCGCGCCGAGCTGCTCGACGAGCGCCAGCCGCGGGTCGTCGGTGCGCGCGTCGACCAGCAGGAACGCGTCGACGCGCTGCTCGGCCCACCATTCGCGGTAGACGCGGGCCTCGTCGTCGCCCCGCACGAGGGTGAGCGAGAGCGACCAGCCGATCTCCGCGAGCGGTTCGGTGAGCCCTGCCACGAGGCGCATGAAGAAGGGGTCGCGACCGAAGGTGTCGCTCGCGCGCGCGATCACCAGGCCGAGGCTCCGGCCGCCGCCGCCCGAGACCTTGCGGCTCGCGTAGTTGGGGCGCCAGTTGAGCTCGTCGGCCGCCTGCCGGATGCGCTCCGCGGTGGCCGCCGAAACGTTCGGCCGGCCGTTGAAGACGTGCGACACCGCGGACGGCGAGACGCCGGCGCGGCGAGCGACGGCGGCGATGGTCGCTCGTTTCGGGTGTGTTTCGGTCACGGCACAGACAGTACGGGGGTTGACCCCTCAAAGTAAAGCGGTATACATTCGCCGCCAGCCAGATTGTGTACCGCTTTACAAGGCCCGGCACGCAGGAGTGCCACGCCGTATCGATCGTCACACCGCAGTTCCAGATCGACAGCTCCAGGAGGTCCCGTGACACACGGCATCAGCAGACGCACCTTGCTGGGCGCAGCGCTCAGCGGCGGGATCATCACGCCCCTGCTCGCCTCGTGCGGGGCGCTCGTCCCGGCGTCGAGCGGCGCGCACACGCTGTCCGTGCACACGCAGATCAGCGGCGCGGTGGCCGGCGCCCAGACGTTCTCCGACGTCGTCGCCGCGTACCAGCGGGACACCGCGCGCCGGGTGGCTCTGCTGAAGAACGGCTCCGACCTGCCGATCGTCTTCGAGACGAGCACGCTCGCGGGCAAGGAGGCCGACGTCGCCATCGTCAACATGATGGGCCGCACGCTGGCCTGGACCCGCCTGGGCGCGACCGTCCCCGTCCAGGACTTCCTCGACGACTGGGGCCTGCGCGACCTGATCATCCCCGGGGCCCTCACCGAGTGGACCGACGAGGATGGCCGGCTGCGCGCCTTCCCGTTCACGCGCACGAACTGGCCGGTCTCGTTCAACACCGCGCTGCTGGAAGAGGCCGGCGTCGGCGAGATCCCGACGACGTCCGACGAGCTGATCGCCGCCGCCGAGGCGCTGCGGGCGAAGGGCATCGGCCCCGTCACCGTCGGCGGCTCCGACTGGAGCGGCCAGAAGATGTTCTTGCAGATCATCCAGGGCTTCATCACCGAGGCCGAGGCGCGCACCGTGTTCTCGACGGGCAGGATCTCCGAGAGCCCCGGCGCGATCGCCGGCGTCGAGCACTTCGTCGAGCTGCGCGACGCCGGCGTCTTCGTCGACAACGTGCAGGGCTACACCTCCGACTCGGAGCTGACGCAGTTCAACACACGCAAGGCCGCCATCGTGCCCGCGATGTCGTCGGCCCTCGCCCTCGTCCCGGCCGAGCGCGCGGCCGAGGTCACCGTCGGTGGCTGGCCCAGGCCGTCGAGCGGCGGCGTGCTGGAGCACCCGAGCGTCATCCAGAGCTACAACGGGCACGGGATCTGGATCAGCGAGAACGGTATGAAGAAGCTCGACCTGATCAAGCCGTTCGTGCAGCACCTGTACAGCCCGGAGGTGACCGACCGGTTCATCCTCGAGTCCGGGCGCGACATGAGTCGGATCACCGACACCCTCAGCACCGACTTCCCGCTCGTGGCCCAGGCGTCGCGGCTGAGGGACAGCGAGGTGTCCGCCGTCATGCTGCCCGACCTGCTCATCCCCGAGGCGGTGTTCGAGCCGATGATCCAGGCGACGGCGCTGGCCTACGGGACGGCGTCGGCCGAACGCATCATCGACGCCTTCGAGAAGTCTTACCAGGCGGCCTGACCGCTCGAGCTGGGAAAGGACCCCCCCATGACCGCGCTCCTCGACGCAGGCCCGCAGGACACCACCGACGGCGGACCTTCCACCGCAACCCGGCCGGGCCGCCGCGGGACGATCCGTGACCGCTTCCCCGGCCTGGCCCTGCCGGCGCTCATCTGGTACGCGGTGTTCATGATCGGGCCCGTGGTGGCCATGTTCGTCATCGCGTTCCTGGCCTGGCCGGGCATGCTCACCACGCCGACCTCGGCGGGCCTGGACAACTTCTCCCGCGTCTTCGCGGACGAGACGTTCTGGACGGCGACCACGAACTCCGCGATCCAGATACTCGTCGGCCTGCCGGTCATGATCGGGCTCGCGTTCCTGCTCGCGTTCTACGTGGTGCAGAAGCCGCGCGGCCACCGCGTCCTGCGGTACCTGCTGTTCATCCCGGCGCTCATCTCCGCCCCGGCGACGGCGATGGTGTTCTACGCGATGCTCAACCCCGACGGGCTGGTCAACGGCGCGCTCCGCCCGCTCGGCCTGGCGGGCAACGAGTGGCTCGCCGACCCGAGCACCGCGCTCGGCGCGATCATCGCCGTCGAGCTGTGGAGCGGCATCGGGTACTCGGCGGTGCTGATCGCGTCGCGGCTCGACGGCGTCGAGGGCGAGATCGTGCAGGCCGCGCGGCTCGACGGCGCGGGCGACTGGCGGCTCGCGTGGCGGGTGTACTGGCCGATCGCGCAGGACTTCATCGGCGTCGTCGCGATGCTGCAGTTCCTGTCGATGCTGTTCAACTCGGCGCAGACCGTGCTGCTGCTCACGCAGGGCGGCCCCGAGAACGCCACCACGACCCTCGCCTACCTCATCTACCGCAAGGCGTTCGTCGAGACCGACCTGGGGTACAGCCAGGCCGTCGGCGTCGTCCTCTTCGTGATCGGGCTGCTCGGGATGTGGGCGATCCGCCGCACGCTCCGCGCCACGCACTGATCCCCGATCCCGATCCGCCCAGGAGGCCACCCATGGCTCAGCGCACCGCCCTTCCCCTGCGCGACCGCATCGGCTCGATCACGAGCGGCACGCTCGCGTGGATCTACGCCGCGCTGCTCGTCGTCCCCTTCTATTACTTCATCGTGTCGTCGTTCAAGACGAACGAGGAGATCTTCGAGTCGCCGCTCGCGCTCCCGACAACCTTCGACTTCACCAACTTCACGACGGCGATCCAGCAGGCCGACCTCGGCCTCGCGGTGGCGAACTCCGCGCTCACCACGATCGCCGCGCTGGTCCTGACGCTCCTGCTGGCCCTGCCGGCGTCGTTCGCCCTGGCGCGTGCGCGTGGCCGGGCGGGCCGGGTCGTCGAGAGCGTGTTCGCGCTCGGCTTCCTCATCCCGTCGTTCGCGGCCCTGTTCCCGACGTTCCTGCTCGCCGCGGCGCTCGGCCTGTTCCACACCCGCACGTTCGTGGTCTTCCTCCTGCCGGCGACGGCGCTGCCGCTGTCGATAGTCATCCTCACCTCGTTCATGCGCACCATCCCGCGCGAGCTCGAGGAGGCGGCCTCGATGGACGGCGCCTCGTCGCTGCAGGTGCTGCGGCAGGTGTACCTGCCGATCTGCGTGCCCGGGATCGCGACGGTGCTGCTGCTCAACTACCTCGCGTTCTGGAACGCGTACCTGTACCCGCTGATCCTCATCGGCCCCGACACCGCCCAGCGCACCATCCAGGTGGCGCTGCCCACCCTCAAGGTCGACGCCGGTACCGACTACGGCGTCCTCATGGCCGGCACGCTGTTCACGCTGCTGCCGGTGTACCTCGTCTACACGCTGCTGCAGCGCCAGATGCAGCGCGCGCTGCTCTCGGGTGCGGTCAAGGGATGACCGCGGCCAACCCCTCCGTGTCGGAGGGACAGGTCACTCAGGTGACCTGTACGTCTGACACCGGGGCTTCCTCGCTGCCGCTCACTACCCGCATCGGCCAGGTCAACCAGCGCCTCAAGGGCTGGGAGGCGGTGCGGTGGGTCGACGGGGCTCCCCGCGTCACCGACGTGCTGCGGCGCGAGGTCGACCGCTGGGGCGGGCTCGGCGCGATCTACGGCGTGCTCCGCGCGGACCCGTGGTCGGCGGTGCGGTGGGGCAACGGGATCCCGCCCGAGCGCAGCGCCGAGGCCTACGCCGCCGTCCAGGACCACGTGACGGCGTTCGGCGACGGGATCCCCGTGCTGTTCGTCGAGGAGGCGCCGCACGGGCTCATGGCGCTGGGCGGTACGACGCTGCCGGTGAACCTCGCGCTCGGCGCGGGCATGGACGCGGAGCTCACCGAGGAGCTCGGCGCCGCCGTGGCCGCCGAGACCAGGGCGCGCGGGACTCACGTCGCGCTCGTCTCAGGGCTCGACGTGCTGCGTGACCCGCGCTGGGGACGCGCCGAGGAGTGCTTCTCGGAGGACCCGGCCCTGGCCGCGACCCTCGTCGCCGCGACGGTGCGCGGTATGCAGGGCACCACGTCGCCGGGCGGCCCGATCGACACCGAGCACGTGGCGGTCGTCGCCAAGCACCTCGCCGCGCAGGGCGCCGGCGTGGGCGGGCGGAACGGGTCCGGAGCGCCGATCGGCCGGCGCGAGCTCGGCGAGATCCACCTGCGGCCTGCCTTCGCGGCGGCCCGGGCGGGCGTCGCGGGCTTCATGGCGGCGTACAACGACATCGACGGCGTGCCCTGCAGCGCGAACGAGGCGCTGCTCACGGGCACCCTCCGCGAGCAGTGGGGGTGGGACGGCGTCGTCATGGCCGACGGCACCGCCATCGACCGGCTCCGCGACAGCTCACCCGACCCCGCGTTCGCCGCGGCGCTCGCCCTGGGGGCCGGCGTCGACCTCAGCCTCTGGGACGAGGCGTTCACGCACCTGGAGGCGGCGATCGACCGCGGGCTGGTCGCCGAGTCCGCGCTCGACCGCGCTGCCGACCGGGTCCTGGGCCTCAAGCGCCGGCTCGGCCTGTTCGGCGAACCAGCCGCTGGGGCTCCCGTCGAGCGCAACGTGGTGGCGCTCGTGGACCGGGCGGCCCGGAAGTCGGTGGTCCTGGTCGACGACGGCGGGGTGCTGCCCCTGCGCGACGGCGCGACGATCGCCGTCGTCGGCCCGAATGCCGACGATCTCGACGCCCAGCTCGGCGACTACACGCCCCCGCGTCCCGACCCGGACCCCGGCGCCTCGACCGTGCGGTCCGCGCTCGCCGCGCGGTTCGGCGCCGACCGCGTGCGGTACGCCCGGGGCAGCGACCTGCGCGGCGCGCTGCACGACCTGCGCGCCCTCGACGACGTGCGGACCGCGAGCGCCGGCGCCGACGTGTGCGTCGCGGTGCTCGGCGGCTCCAGCCGCCGCACCTACGAGGACGAGTTCGCTGACAACGGCGCCGTCGAAGGTCCCGCGCGCGACACGACGAACGGCGAGGGCGTGGACCTGTCGTCGGTCGCGCTCCCGGAGGCGCAGCTCGCGGTGGTCCGGGCGGCCCGGGAGGCGGGCACGCCCGTGATCGGCGTGGTGATCGACGGCCGGCCGCGGGCGCTGACCGAGCTGCGCTCGCTGGTCGACGCGCTTCTCGTCGTCCCGTTTCCCGGACCGTCCGGCGGGGCGGCGGTCGCCGCGGCCCTGTGCGACGGCACAGCGTCGGGCCGCCTGCCCGCGACGTTCCCGGCGGCGGACGGCGTCTGGCCGGTCGCGCACGACGAACGGATGGAGACGGCGCGCGGGTATGTCGACGCCGATGTGGGCCGGGCGCTCCGCTTCGGCGCGGGGCAGGTCGGCGGTGTGGCCCTGAGCCTCGCCGGCGGCACCCCGTCCGTCGCCGCCGACGCGCTGGCCTCGGGCGCCGTCGTGCGCCTGTCCGTCGAGGTCGCCAACCCTGGCGCCGCCGACGTCGAGCTGTCCGTGCCGCTGTACGGCCGCCGCCATGAGCCGGGGGTCCGGCCGCGCCGTCGTCAGCTGCTCGCGGTGCGGCGGGCGAGCGCCGCAGCGGGCGGCACCACTACGGTGACGTTCGAGCTCGGCGTCGACGAGCTCGGGTCGTGGGCGAGCGGGGAGCCGGTCGCCGTGCCGGTCGTCGTCAGCGTCTGGTGCGGCCCGGAACCGGACCCGCCCGCCGACGCCCTGACGATCCGAGTCACCGACAAGAAGGACACCACTCCATGGGAGCAATGACGCCCACCCGCCTGGACCCCGCGATCACGACGACGCTCCGGAAGGCCGCCGACGGCGTCCGGGCCGCCTCGGGCGCGCGGATCGGCGACATGGTGGAGGAGGCGTTGCTGCGCACCCTCTCCGACACCATCACGCTCGGCGACGACGGCACCGCGTTCGTCATCACCGGCGACATCCCGGCCATGTGGATGCGCGACTCGACGACCCAGCTGACGCCCTACCTGCGGTTCCTCGGCTCGTGCCCGCCCCTGGCGGACCTCGTCGCCGCCGTCGTGCGGCGTCAGCTCGCGTGCCTGGACCACGACCCGTACGCGAACGCCTTCAACGACGGGCCGACGGGGGCCCACTACGAGCCCGACGACGTCTGCGACGACCCGCACGTGTGGGAGCAGAAGTACGAGATCGACAGCCTCGCCTACCCCGTCACCCTCGCGCACACGCTCTGGCGGACGACGGGCCGCACCGACGTCTTCGACGAGCGCGCCCACCGCGTGCTGCGGACCATCGTGCGGCAGCTCCGCACCGAGCAGGACCACGACGCGTCGCTCTACCGGTTCCAGCGGGAGACCGACATCCCCACCGAGACGCTCGCGCGCGACGGCCGGGGCACCGCCGTCGGGCGAACGGGTATGACCTGGAGTGGGTTCCGGCCTTCGGACGACGCCTGCACCTACGGCTACAACATCCCGGCGAACCTCTTCGCGGCGCAGGCGCTGCTCGCGATCGGCGCCATCGCCGTCGAGGTGCTCGACGACCCGGCCCTGGCCGACGACGCGCGGGCGCTCTCCGGAGAACTCGTCGCGGGTGTCGAGGAGTTCGGCGTGGTCGACGCGCCGTCCGACCGCATCTACGCCTACGAGGTCGACGGGCTCGGCGGTGTGCTGCGCATGGACGACGCGAACACCCCGTCCTTGCTCTCGCTCCCCCTCGTCGCGCCCGATGTGTTCGACGACGGCGTCTGGCGCGCGACCCGCGATCTTGTACTGAGCCCCGCCAACCCGTACTACTTCACGGGCACGACGGCGAGCGGCGTCGGCAGCCCGCACACGGAGCCGGGCCGCGTCTGGCCGATCGCGCTGGCCGTCGAGGCGCTCACGGGAACTCCCGAGGACCGCGTGCGGATCCTGGACCTCCTCGCCCGCACGGACGGCGGCACCGGGCGCATGCACGAGTCGTTCGACGCGTCGGACCCGGCGGCGTTCTCGCGGCCGTGGTTCTCATGGGCGGACTCGATGTTCTGCGAGCTCGCGCTCACCGTGGCGGACGAGGCTACCTCCGCGCCAGCCTGACCCGCCGGGGAAAGTTGTGCTGGTCGGGAACGTAACGGACAGGTAGCAGTGCTACGCCTCAGTTACCTCCCCGGCCGGAACACTTTTCCCTGACGCTCTCCCCGTGACCTGAGGAGCCCCGTGGCCCGAGGAGCGCGCCTCAGCCCTTGAGGCCGCCCGCGAGCAGGTCTGCCCGCCAGAACCGCTGGAGCAGCAGCACCATCAGGATCAGCGGAATCACCGAGACGGCTGACCCCGTGATCACCAGCGGGTAGAGGTCGGAGTCGCCGGCGCCGCGGGAGAGGAACGTGTACAGGCCCAGGGTGATCGGGTACAGGCGCTGGTCCGAGAGCATGATGAACGGCAGCAGGAAGTTGTTCCAGATGCCCACGAACTGCAGCAGGAACACCGTGACCAGGCCCTGCGCCATCATCGGCAGCACGATGGTGGTGAAGATCCGCGCCTCGCCCGCGCCGTCGAGCCGGGCCGCCTCGAGCGTGTCGGTGGGGACCGCCGCCTGCGCGAACACCCGGCACAGGAAGATCCCGAACGGGTTGATGATCGACGGCAGCAGCACCGACCACAGCGTCCCGGCGAGGCCGAGCTGCGCGAGCAGCAGGTACTGCGGGATCGCGAGGACGATGCCCGGCACCAGCACGCCCGCGAGGATCGCGGCGAACAGGGTCTCGCTCCCCCGGAAGCGGAACTTGGCGAGCGCGTAGCCCGCCATGGCCGACACGAGGGTCGAAGCGACCGCACCGACGCCCGCGTACAGGACGCTGTTGGCGCCCCACTGCCAGAACACGCCGCCGCCGTAGGTAGCAAGGTCGGCGAGGTTGTCGACGAGCCCGGAGCCCGGCAGGAACGAGAAGCTGGTGAACAGCTCGCGCGGCGACTTGGACGCGGCGATCACGACCCAGGCCACGGGGACGAGGCAGTAGACAGCGCCCGCGAGCAGCACGAGGGTGGCGGTCGGCGAGAAGCGTGGCCGCCCTCGGGCAGCCGAAGCGGCGAGCGCCTTCGGACGGCGGGGAGCGGCGAGGGTACTCATCAGGCGTCTCCGAACGCTCGGCGCTGGAAGAAGCGCAGGATGACCAGCGAGAGGGCAAGGGTGCCGACCGCGAGCAGGACCGACGCGGCCGCCGCCCCGCCGAGATTGTCGTTGCCGAACGCCTCCTGGTAGATGGCCATCAGCGGCACCCAGGTCGACGAGATCGTGCTCGCCAGTGGGCGCAGCGTCGCGGGCTCGCTGTACAGCTGCACGGTCCCGATGACCGAGAACAGGCCGGTCAGGACGAGCGCCGGGGTGACGAGCGGGATCTTGATCCGCCACGCGATGGCCCACTCGTTCGCGCCGTCGATCCGCGCGGCCTCGTAGATCTCGGCCGGGATCGCCCGGAGCGAGGTGTAGATGATGATCATGTTGAACCCGACGCCCGACCACAGCGCGATATTCGCGAGCGCGAAGTACAGCGTCGGGTAGGCGAAGAAGTCCAGGCTGCCGCCGCCCAGCTCACGGGCGACATAGCTGATCGGGCTGGTGCTCGGTAGGTACAGGAAGCCCCACAGCAGGCTCGCGATCACGCCGGGCACGGCGTACGGCAGGAAGATCGCCGTCCGCGAGAAGCTCGTGAGCCGGGCGCGCGGGGTGTCGAGCAGGAGCGCGAAGAGCAGGGCCAGCCCGAGCACCGTCGGGATCGCGATGGCGCCGTAGACCATCGACCGGCCGAACCCGGCGAGCAGCTCGGGGTCGGTGAGCGCGGTGACGTAGTTGTCGAGGCCGACGAACCCCTCGGTCCGCCGCCCGAAGGCGCCCGCCCCCTCGAGACGCAGACCCCGGAAGCTCAGGTACAGCGCGTAGCCGATCGGGATCAGCAGGAAGCAGGTGAACAGGACGATCGCCGGGGTCGCGAACAGCCACGGGGTGAGCTCCCGGGACCCGGACCCGCGCCGGGCCCCGCGTCTGCGGGGAAGCTCGGTCCCGCGCCGGCGGGGCAGTTCGACGGTCGTCATGGCTGCTCGACGGTGTATCCGGACTTCTCGAGGTCGGCGACCACGGTCTCCTGGGTCGCGGTGTAGACGTCGCGGAAGGACGTACCGTCCAGCGCGGCCTTGTTGAGCGCGTCGCCGAAGGCGTTGGTGGCCACATTGACGTTCGGGCCCCACACGACCGGGATCGTCGTGTCGTCGATGACCTGGTCGGCGATCTCGTAGAAGTCCTTCTGCTGCGGCATGAGGCGCGGCGGGTCGCTCGTGAGCGTCGCCTCCCGGCCGGCGTTGCCGCCGGGGTACAGATCCAGCGTGAGCAGCAGCTCGGAGCCCTCGTCGGACGCCCCGAGCCAGGCGGCGAACTTGGCGGCCTCCTCGGCGTGCTCGGACTTCTCGGGCACGAGGTAGGTGGACCCGCCGAGGAACGGCACGGACGCGTCGCCCGGCGTCCACTGCGGCAGCGGGATCGAGGCCCACTTGCCCGCGGTGTCCGGCGCGACCGAGTAGATGACGCTCGGCGCCCAGGCGGCCGCCGCCCAGCTCAGGACCTTGCCGTCGTTGACCTTGGCGTTCCACTCCGGCGTGAGCAGCGGCTCGACCGACAGCAGGTCGCGCTCGACCAGGTCCTGCCAGAAGTCCGCGGTCTCCAGCGACGCATCGCCGTCGATGCCGACCGACCACGTGTCGCCGTCGGTGTCCCACCACTGCGCACCCGCCTGCGCGGCCTGCGCCGAGAAGAACTCGAGCTGGGTCGCCGAGAAGCTGGCCAGGTACACGTCGGGATCCGCGGCATGGATCTTCTCCGCCGCCTCGGCGTACTCGGCCCAGGTCGTCGGCGGTTCGACGCCGTACTTCTCGAACAGGTCGGTGCGGTAGGTGAGCATCATGGGCCCGATGTCCTGCGGGACGCCGTAGACCTGGCCGCCGAGCGTGCTGAGCGCCCAGATGTTGTCGGCGACGGCGTCGCGGTTCGGCTCCACGTCCTGCGTGATATCGCGGACGACGCCGGCCGTCACCAGGGACGGCAGCGCCCGGTACTCGACCTGGACGACGTCGGGGACCTCGTCGGCGCGATCAGCCGCGAGCAGCTTCGACGACGTCTCCGAAGTGCCGCCCACCTCGGAGAGCTTGATCGTGACGCCGGGGTTGTCGGCCTCGTACTTCTCGACGATCGCCTGCGCGGCAGGGTCGGCCTCCTTCAGGGACCAGGTCCAGAACTCCAGGGTGACCGGGCCGTCCGACCCCGGTTCGCCGGAGCCCGCACCCGAGCATCCCGCCAGGGCGAGGCTCGCGGCGACCACTGCGGCGCCGACGCCGAGGGCGCGCCGTGCGCGCCGGGGTTCACTGCTGTGTGTGCTCATGGCACATCTCCTTCGATGTGGGACCAGCCGGACCCGGCGGCTCGTTGCAGGGCTCCTCGGGAAGTTCCCTTATGCTGATGGCAACGTTGCCATTTCGTCAAGCGCGAGCTCCTCGCGCAGAGGAGCCCACATGCGTATTGTCCCCAATCCCGTGCTGCCCGGCTGCCATCCCGACCCGTCGGTCTGCCGGGTCGGCGAGGACTACTTCCTGGTGACCTCGACGTTCTCGTACCACCCCGGAATTCCGGTCCACCACAGCCGTGACCTGGTCACCTGGCGCCTGGTCGGGCACGTGCTCGACGGCGAGAGCTGGCTCCCGCTGGAGGGCAACACCGTCTCCCACGGAGTCTGGGCGCCGACGATCCGCCACCACGACGGCGTGTTCTACGTGGTGTTCACCGTCGTGCGGGGCGACGAGGGCGCGACCACGTACGTCGCCACGACGACCGACCCCTCAGGCCGGTGGACCGTCCCCACGCCCCTGGAGGCCGATGGGATCGACCCGTCGCTGTTCTTCGACCAGGACGGCCGGGCCTGGTTCACCGCAGCACGGGACGCGGTCGCGCCCGACGCGACCGGACCCGGCGAGATCTGGATGCGGGAGCTCGACCTCGGGTCGCTCACGCTGGTCGGGCCGACGCGCATCCTCTGGCACGGCGCCCTCACCGGGCAGTGGGTGGAGGCCCCGCACATCTACGAGCGCGACGGCCGCTATCACCTGATCGGCGCGGAGGGCGGCACCGGGCGCAACCACGCGGTCACTGCCGCGACGTCCGACTCCGTCACCGGCCCGTACACAACGGACCCGCGCAGCCCGCTACTGACCCACCGGCATCTCGGCAGCGGCGAGGCCGTGCAGTACGTCGGCCACGCCGACCTCGTCGAGTCGCCCGACGGCGAGGCGTGGGCGCTGCTGCTCGGCGTCCGCCCCGTCGCGGGGCACCACACGCTCGGCCGTGAGGTGCTGCTCGTCCCGGTCGAGTGGGACGAGCACGGACCCGTCCTCGCCCCGGGCGCCGGACGCGTGCAGGGCGTGCTGCCGGGCCTGCCCGACACGGCGTCCGGCCCGGCCGACTGGGTCTCGTTGCGGGGCCCGGTCGTGTCCGAGGTGGCGGACGGCGCCGTGACCCTGCACCCGCAGCCTGTCCCGCTCTCGGGGCGCGGGATCCCGGCGTTCCTGGGCCGGCGGCAGGACATGCACGGCTTCGTCTTCGAGACTCTGCTCGCGACCGAGCACATCGGGGAGCACGACGCCGGCGTCGTCGCCCTCCAGGACGAGAACACGTTTCTCGCGGCGCGGGTCCGGCGTCGGGCGGACGGGTGCGTCGTCCGCGTGACCGGACGAATGGGCGGCGCGGAGGTGACGCGCACGGAGGTGCCGGTCGCCGGGGACGTCGTGCTGCGGATCCGGTCGGACGGCCGGTCCTACGAGTTCGTGGCCGGGACGAGCGACGGGGAGCACCTCCTCGCGGCCTTCCCGCACACCGCGCTGAGCACGGAGACTGCGGGCGGGTTCGTCGGGGTGCTCCTCGGCGTCGTCAACGAGGCGCCGGAGGACGCCGGCCCGCTGACGTTCCGCGGCGTCCGGTACGACGCGCCGTGAGCGGGGCCGTGCTCGCGCGGACTATCAGGGTCGGGGACAGGAGGTGGTGGCTCGCCGCTCCTCCGCCGATCAGGTCCAGCAGGACCTCGATCGAGAGGCGGCCCAGCGTCACGAAGTCCTGACGGACGGTGGTCAGGGCCGGCACGAGGTACTCGGCACCGGCCATGTCGTCGAACCCCACGAGCGACACGTCGCCGGGCACGGAGAAACCGCGCGCGGCCAGGGCCGACAGCACGCCGATCGCCATCTGGTCGTTGCCGGCGAAGATCGCGGTGGGTACCCGGCCGCCGTCGATCAGCTCGGTGGTGAGCGCGTGCCCGCTCTGCGCGGTGAAGTCGCCGTGCAGCACGCGCGGCTCGGCGATCCCGGCGGCCCGGAGCTCGCTGCGCCAGCCGTCCACGCGGGCCCGGGCGTCGAACGCCCCCATCCGGCCGCTCAGGTGCACGATATCGCGGTGGCCCAGGTCGAGCAGGTGCCGGGTGGCGAGGCGCGCGCCCTCCTCCTGGTCCAGCTCGACCGAGCCGATCGCTGGATTGGCCACGTTGCCCGACATCACGACCGAGATCGGCACGCGCGCGACGGTACGGAGGAGCGCCTCCAGCGCGAGCGGCCGGTCGGCGATGACCGCGACCCCGGCGGCACCCTGCCCCACGAGGCGGCCGAGGCACTGCTCCAGCCCCTCATGGGTGCCACCCTGCCAGCTCGCGAGGCTGACCCAGTGGCCGGCGTCCTTCGCGGCCTGCTCGATGCCGAGGAGCATGCGCGGCAGCTCGAACAGCTCCGAACCCGCGAGGACGACGCCGAGCATCGTGGAGCGGCCGCTCTTGAGCATGCGGGCGCTGTCGTTGCGCCGGTAGCCGAGCTCGGCGATGACCCGGAGCACCCGGTCCCGGGTCTCCGGCCGCACCGTCGGCTCGTCGTTGACAACCCGGCTCACCGTGATGTGCGCGACGCCGGCGGCGCGTGCGACGTCGACCATGGTCGGCGGCCGCTTGCCCTGCACCATGCTCGACCCCCGCTCTCCCTGGCTCGGCTCCCCGACGCGGCCGGTCGGGCCGGGGTGCTGTTGTCCGGGATCCTATCGGTCGGTGTTGCGAACGGAGCTCGGATCTACGGCGAACCGGCTCCTCGTCTCAGCGGTTTCTGCGATGGAGGTCGCGACCAAGGTTCGCCTCGGAAAGTTCGACGCGGCTGGCTCCTTGGTCAGTACATGGGAACGCCGGGTCGACGACATCGATGCCGAACCACTGGATCTCACCACCGCACACGCATTGCACGCTGGATCGATGCCATGGTTTCATCGCGATCACTTCGACCGCCTGCTCGCTGCCCAAGCAATCGTCGAGAGCGTGGTCCTCGTGACCACCGACGCCGCGTTCGACACCCTCCCAGCGGTCCGTACCGCCTGGTAGGCGACCGGCTCAGGCCGGGCCCGGCGTCCTCGCCTCGGCAGCCCAGGAGGCGAGGAGCTTCACCCGGTCGGCCGACGGCGACCCGGGTTCCGCCGTGTAGATCAGCAGGACGTGGCCCGGCTCGGCGGTGATGGCGAGCTCCTCGTACGACAGGATCACCTCGCCGACGACGGGGTGGCGGAACCGCTTGGTTCCGGCGCCGTGCGACCGCACGTCGTGCGCGGCCCAGAGCCCGCGGAAGACCTCGCTCATCGTGGAGAGCTCGCCCACCAGGTCCTGCAGGCCCTTGTCGTGCGGGTTGCGGCCGGCCTCGGTGCGCATGACGGCCACGCACATCCCGGCGAACAGATCCCAGTCGGGATAGAAGTCGCGGGACGCGGGGTCCAGGAACTGGAAGCGGGCCAGGTTCGGCGTCCTGCCGCCGTCGCCGATCACCGGCGAGTAGAAGGCGCGGCCCAGCGGGTTGACCGCCAGGACGTTCTGCCGCGCGTCGCGCACCAGAGCGATCCCCTCCGTGATGGACGCGAGCGCCCATTCCAGGCTCGGCCTGGGCTCGGCGGACCTGGCCGCGGGCCTGCGAAGACGGCCGGACGACGGGATCCCGTCGGCCGCGCGGGCGAGGTCGAGCAGGTGGGCGTGCTCCGTGTCGTCGAGCTGCAGCGCGCGGGCGATGGCGTCCAGCACCGAGGCGGAGGCGCCGGCGATCGCGCCCCGTTCCAGCTTCGTGTAGTACTCCACGCTCACTCCGGCGAGCATGGCGACCTCGTTCCGGCGCAGCCCCGGCACCCGGCGGTTCAGCCCGGGCGGCAGCCCGACCTGTGCCGGTGTGACCTTCGCACGGCGCGACACGAGAAACTCACGCACCTCGGCTCGGTTGTCCATACAAGCAGGTTAAGCCGCTCCGGTGCGACGAAGGAGTCTCTGCCGGTACACCCCTCGTCAGGGGCTCCCCCGGATCCGCGCGGACGGCGAGGCTGCTGAGCATGCAAGACTTCCCCGCCACTACGCTCCCCCGGTTCAGCCGGTTCCTGCCCACGCTCCTGTTGCTGCTGACCGTGTTCGGGCCCATCTCCATGGACCTGTACCTGCCCGCGCTGCCGGCGCTGACCGCCGAGCTCGAGGCGGCGACGTCCGTCGCACAGCTCACCGTGACCACGTGCCTGATCGGTCTCGCGGTCGGGCAGCTCATCGCAGGGCCGCTGTCCGACCGGTTCGGACGGCGCGGGATCCTGCTGATCGGCGTCGTCGCGTACGTCGTGACGTCGGCGCTGTGCGCGGCCAGCCCCACCGTCGAGCTGCTGATCCTCGCGCGTCTCGTGCAGGGACTCGCCGGCGGGGTCGGAATCGTCATCGCACAGGCTGCCGGACGAGACATCTACTCCGGCGGAGCGCTGATCCGGTTCTACGGGCGGCTGACCGTGATCGGCGGGCTCGCCGCGATCGTCGGACCACTGCTGGGCGGCCAGCTGAACACCGTCACCGACTGGCGCGGCCTGTTCGTTTTCCTCGCGATCGTGGGCGCCGCGCTGCTGGTGACCGCCGCGATCGGATTCCCCGAGACGCTGCCCGCCGAGCGGCGCACAGCCGGCGGCTTCGCACAGACGGGGCGCGACTTCCGGGTGCTGCTGTCCGACCGGGTGTTCCTGGGCGCGGTGCTGAACCAGGGCTTCATGTACGCGGCGCTGTTCGCTTACCTCTCGGGCGCGACCTTCGTGCTGCAGGGTATCTACGGGCTCTCGCCGCAGGGCTACGCGGTCGCGTTCGGCCTGAACTCGGCGGGGTTCATGTTCTTCGGGTACGTCGCGGGCCGCTCCGCTGAGCGCTGGAGCGTGCCGCGGACTCTCGGCGTCGGCATCGGCGTGGCGACGCTCGGCGCGCTCGGGCTGCTCGCCGCCGGGCTCACCGTCCTGCCGCTGTGGATGGTGATCGTGTCGCTGCTCGCGCTGGCCAGCGGCGTCGCCATCACGTCACCGCCGGCGACGACCCTCGCGCTGGTCGAGTACCCGCGGCTCGCCGGCACCGCGTCATCCCTGCTCGGCATGGTCCGGTTCGGGTTCGGCGGCATCACCGCACCGCTGGTCGGCCTCGCGGGCGCGGCGACGATCCTGCCGCTCGGCATCGTCACCACGGCCTCGATAGCGCTCGCCGCGGTCTCCTACCTCGCGCTCGCGCTCGCGGCGCGTCCGCGACGCGTCGCGGACGCGCCCGCTGCCGGCGCCGAGCCGGTGCTCCAGGCCGTGTCCTCCGACTCGTCCTCCGACTCGAAAGGTCTCGCATGAGGCTCCCGAAGTTCTCCCTGGTGGCAGCGGCCGCCATGCTCAGCCTGCTGGCCGCCTGCTCCTCTGCCGGGCCGACGGCGCAGCCGGGCACGGCCTCCGGCCCCGGCGCGGCCGCGACGCCGTCATCGGCCCCGCCGGCTCCATCCGACGGCCCATCGCCCGCGGCGTCGGCCCCTGGTCCAGGGGCCGACGCCGCGGAGGGTGACGCCGCGGACGACGACGTGGCGGGCACGATCGTCCGGTTCACCTCGGACGACGCACAGGTCGACGTCACCATCGGCGAGGACACCCCAGCCGTGCGCGACTTCCTCTCCATGCTGCCGCTGACGCTCGACGTCGAAGAGCTCAGCGGCCGCGAGAAGATCGCCTACCTGCCGCGTGAGCTCGACCTCGAGGGCACGCCCGGCTCCGATCCCGAGGACGGCGACCTCATTTACTACACACCCTGGGGCAACCTCGGTTTCTACTACAACGCCTCGGGCATCGAGTACTCGGACCAGACGCTCCACCTCGGCACCTATGAAGCGTCCCGCGACGAGCTCGACCGCCTCGAAGGGCCGGGCGTCACCATCGAGGTCGTCCGAGAGCGTTAGCTGCTCTGCTCGAACGGCGAGACCAGCTCGTTCGTCTCCGTCATGGTCGCGAACATCCGCTGGAGCGTCGCGGCGTCGTTGAGGTGCGGGTACGGCTCGTCGACCGGCACCTCGACGCCGAGGAACTCGCACAACGGGCCCCAGCCGTCGCTGGCCTGGAAGACCAGCAGCCGGTCCGCGGGCAGAGCCGCGCGCACGTTCTCGGCGTGGCGCTCGAAGATCTCTACCGCCGTCTCCTCCTCCATCGGGCTGCCGGCCATGGTGAAGTCCGGCCCGAGCATGCGCTGGGCCGCGCCGTTCATCTGCGGCAACAGCTCCATGATCGACCGAATCCGTGGGGGCATCTGCTCCATCATGGCCGCCATGTCGAGCTCGCCGTCGGCCGGCATCTGGGGTCCCATGCTGCCGATGCTCTTGTGCCACCGGCGCGGATCCCGCACGGTCAGGATCACCTTGGCCTCGGGGTAGGCCTCGGCCAGCTCCTGCCAGTAGATGGAGGCGGGAAAGTCCACCGCGGAGTCATACCCGGCGAAGACCCGGTCCCAGTCCGCGGACTCGCGGTTCACGACCGGGCGCCATCGATCGACGTGTTCGGGATTCTGCATCAGCTCGAACATGTGATAGGTCGGACCGAACCCGAGGCGGTCCAGGGCCGCCTTGAGCGAGCTCGTGCCTGTGCGGGGCAGTCCGGCACCGATGATCTTCATCCGCGATGACTCCTTGGTCGACGTTGTGTGTCAACGAGCAGTCTGCGCGCCGTCCGCGGAAAAAAACTCACCCTGTGGTTGTATCCCGCGTACCGCGTTGGTGGTACTTACCGGCCGGGCGATCCAGATCAGGCGCACAGACATCCGGTGCCCTGGCATGCCGACGATCATCGTCGCGTCCACTTCGTAGCGGCAGAGGGCGTTGTTGGCCTAACGCCCCGGCGGTGCTCGACGTCGGTACGCTCGCTTGCATGGCTGAGGATCCGGGTGAGGTCGAGTTCGTGCAGGTAGCCACGACGTTTGACGCCGTGGAGGAGGCCGAGGCCCTCGCTGCGTCAGCGGTGCAGGCGCGGTTGGCGGCGTGTGCGCAGACCGAGGGGCCGGTCACGAGCGTGTACCGCTGGGACGGCGCGATGCAGAAGGACAAGGAATGGCGCGTGACGTTCAAGACGACGGCTGCCCTTGCCGAGCGGCTGACCGAGTACATCGTGCGTGAGCATTCCTACGACGTTCCAGAAGTCTTGGTGACGCCGGTGACTGGTGGGCATCTGAAGTACCTCGAGTGGGTGCAGAGCGAGACACGGCAGGAGTGACCCCTGGTCCACGCATCCGCGTTCCGGCACTTTCCTGTTGTGGAAACTCGATCTCCTTGCCCGGCGCTCTCCACCCCGAACAATCGAGTCCGGCATGGTTGCGCGCGCCGTACCGTTCGACTCTTATTGGGAGCGGCACCACTGACCACAGATTCCGTTGGTAGAGCCCTGCGGGCACTGCGTGAAGCATCGGGGCTGACCGGTGACGTGGTGGCCCGCGGGGCTTCTATGTCGGCGGGGAAGCTCTCGAAGGTCGAGCGCGAGGTAACCCTCCGGGTCGTGGCCACCGAGGACTCGCACCGCACCTACCAATGGGTACCGGCCAGCGAGACCGCCCGACAGGGCCGGCGGTGCCACGAAGCATCAATGCCCGCGTACCACTGGGCCGAGGGCGCGACGGCGGCGGTCTACCGCATCTCGAGCTGAAAAGGAGCCATGCGGCAGGATGTGCGGCATGGGTAGAGCGGCGGAGGACGACAGCAGCGCGGATGACCTGCTGCGACGTTCAGACCACCGCCTCGGCCGACGACCCCGCAACTACGCCGTCGTGGGCGGCACAACACCTGCCGCTGAGCGGTGGCTGCCACCCGACGGGTGGCGCGCGTACGAGCACACAGTCCGGCTGGGCTCCGGAACCGACCTCTGGGATGTGGCTTCGTCTGCGGTCCTCTCCTGGGGCATCAAGACCCGCAGCGGCTTCACCGTCGACCCGCCGCTCGAGGCGGGACGCACCGCACAACAAGGGGAGCGCTACTGGCTCGTCGCACGCATCGGTCCTACTCGCGTGCGGGAGCCGGTCGAGATCGTCGCGACGGTCGCAACCCACGACCGGGCCGCGCTCGCTTACGGCACGTTGGAGGGCCACCCGGTCTCGGGAGAGGAAGCGTTCATCGTCCATCGAGACGACGACGGGAACGTGAGCCTCACGCTGCGCTCTCTCACGCGTGCCGGCCGGGGCCCATGGCGTGGACTCTTTCCGCTGATCCTGATCGCCCAGCGCGTCTATCGCCGTCGGTACCTCCGCGCGCTCCAGGCGACCTGACGCGAGAGGGCACCACGAAGTGCTGCCCCGAACTCCTCAGGACGTTCCATCCACGGATGATGGCCTGCTCCCGGGATGATGGTCACGTCGCAGCCCAGCTCCACGGCCAGCTGCCGCAGGCTTGCTGCGGGGCGGGGATCGTCCGCACCGCCGATGATCGCAGAACCGGCGGGAAGGGCCGCACGCAGCCGGCCGATGTCGCCGTCCAGCGGGTAAGTCCGCTTATCGGCATTGAGCTGGGCATTCATTGTCCAGTTGATCGGACGCAGCCTGCGCGCGGACGCCGTCGCCCATTCCCACGCGTGGTCCTGGTCGGCGTGGTCGGTGAACCACGACAACGCCAGGTACTCGATCTCCTCCTCGTCGGTGCGCGAGGTGAGCGCGTCGAGCTGTTCGAGCCGGGCTTGCTGGGAATCGGAGCGACGCGCCCGTTCCGCGGTACGCGTCGGATCGCGCCATGGCCCGACGAAGGGTCCGCAGAGGTAGACGACCCCCGCGACGCGCCCGGGATGCGCCCGCACGAAGAAGCTCGTCAGATCGGTTCCGTACGAATGCCCTACCAGGACCACCCGCTCATGGCCCCAGGCGTCGATCAGGTGGCCAAGATCTTGCACATGGCGAGCCACGGTGTGCAGGCCGTCCCATCGGGAGCCGCCGGTTCCTCGCTGGTCGTAGCGATGCACCTGGGTCATGTCGTCGATCAAGGTCGAGACAGGCTCCAGGTAGTCAGGCAGTCCCGGCCCGCCGTGGACCAGGACGACCGGAGGCTTATCCACATCAGCAGAGCCCGACTGCCATGTCCTCAGCCGAACGCCATCGTCCATCTCGACCCGGCGCATCGTCATAGTGACGACACCCTACGGCGCGCTGCATCTGACCGGCGTCGCAACCTGAGGGGTTCTACCCGGGCCTCCCACCCGGCGGGAGCCCCGACGTTTGATGGGTTCCGACAGGAGCACACCGCCGCGCCGCATCGTCCGGCGCGGCGCACCCGAGCAAGGAGAGCCACCCATGCGTGGAGTTGTCATGTACGCCCCCGGCGACGTTCGCGTCGAGGAGCGCGAGGACGCCAAGATCGTCGAGCCGACCGACGCGGTGATCCGGGTGACCGCGGCCTGCATCTGCGGGTCGGACCTGTGGCCGTACCGCGGGATCGAGAAGCTGAACGGCCCCACCCCGATGGGGCACGAGTACATCGGGGTCGTGGACGAGGTGGGCGACGAGGTGCAGAACGTCAAGGTCGGCGACTACGTCGTCGGCTCGTTCGTCGCGTCCGACAACACCTGCGAGATCTGCCTGGCCGGGTACCAGTCCCGGTGCATCCACAACGTGATGATGGGCTCGGTCGGCACGCAGGCCGAGCACGCCCGAATCCCGCTGGCCGACGGCACTCTCGTGCCGACGCCGGGCGAACCCGACAAGGACCTGGTCCCGTCGCTGCTGGCCGCCTCCGACGTCCTGGGCACCGGCTGGTTCGCCGCCGTGGCCGCCGAGGCCGGGCCTGGCAAGACCATCGCCGTCGTCGGTGACGGCGCCGTCGGCCTCTCGGCGGTCCTGGCCGCCAAGCAGCTCGGCGCCGAGCGCATCATCGTGTTCAGCCGCCACCCCGAGCGCCAGGCGCTGGCTCGCGAGTTCGGCGCCACCGACGTCATCGAGGAGCGCGGCGATGTCGGCGCGGCGAAGGTCAAGGAGCTGACCGGCGGGTACGGCGCCCACGGCGTCGTCGAGGCGGTGGGCACCGAGGAGTCGATGTGGCAGGCCATCCGCTCCGCCCGTGCCGGTGGGTACGTCGGCTACGTCGGCGTGACGCACGGCGTGCAGCTCGATGGCCTGAAGCTGTTCTTCACCGGCGTCCACCTGCACGGCGGCCCCGCGCCCGTGCGGCGGTTCCTGCCCGAGCTGATCCAGCTCATCTGGGACCGTGCCATCGACCCGGGCAAGGTCTTCGACCTCACCCTGCCGCTCGACGAGGCGGCCGAGGGTTACAAGGCGATGGACGAGCGGCGCGCCACCAAGGTGCTGCTCACGCTCTGATGCGTAGGCCCGACGCACATGTGTCGGACGCACGGGTCACTCGGGTGACCTGTGCGTCTGACACCGGCACGGGTGGGGGGTCCCGGCGGGACCTCCCACCTCCAGCGGGTCGTACCTATGGTTGACGGCATGAGCACCAAGGACGAGGTGCGGGAGTTCCTGGTCTCCCGCCGCGCGAACGTCACCCCGCAGCAGGCCGGCATCCCCGACTTCGGCGGCGAGCGGCGCGTGCCCGGTCTGCGGCGCGAGGAGGTGGCGATGCTCGCCGGCGTCAGCCCGGACTACTACACCCGGCTGGAGCGCGGCAACATCCGCGGGGCGTCCGAGAGCGTGCTGGAGGCGATCGCCCGAGCCCTGCAGCTCAACGACGCCGAGCGCGAGTACCTGTTCGATCTCGCCCGCACCGCTCCCGCCGCCGCGGCGCGCATCAGGAAGCCCCCGGCCCAGTCGGTGCGCACCTCCGTGCAGCGTGTCCTGGACAACATGACCGTGCCCGCGGTCGTGCACAACGCGCACCAGGATCTCGTCGCGGCCAACCTGATGGGCCGGGCCCTGTACGCGCCGCACTTCGACACCGACAGCACACCCAACATCGCCCGGTTCATCTTCCTGGACCGCCGTGCCCAGGACTTCTACGTCGACTGGCCCCAGGCCCGGCGGACCGTCGCGGCGATCGTGCGCCTGGAAGCGGGGCGCGACCCGCTCAACAAGGAGCTCACCGCGCTCATCGGTGAGCTGTCCACCCGCAGCCCCCAGTTCCGCCAGGACTGGGCCGGGCACAACGTCCACGAGCACCGCACCGGGGTCAAGTCGTTCCGCCACCCCGAAGTGGGCCCCGTCACCGTGGCGTTCGACGTCTTCGCGATGCCGGGCGAGGCGGGCCTGCAGATCGTCACCTACAGCCCTCCCCCGAACACCGACTCCGCCGACAAGTTCGCACTGCTGGCGAGTTGGGCCGCGACCAGGGAGTCCGAGCGGGAGGCAGGGCGCGTCTCCGACGTCGGCCTGGTGAGCAGGCCGGTCACCGGTGCCACACATCCGGTGACCAACGACTGAGCTGCGCGGATCGCTGCCTCAGTGGCAGGTCACGCGCGTTGTTGACCTCTGTGGGGTCGTCGAGGGCGTGGCCTCGGGAGTCACTGCAAGCCAAGCCCGGCAAGCCCTCGGCACGGGCGCGCCCCGACCGCAGGGGTTCTGGAACGGCCCGCAGACGGCGACTCGCTGGCGCTTGAAGAGTTATCCACAGATTTCAAATACACCCTGCAGGGCGTACGAATGTTCGAGACAATGGAGGCAGCGAACAGCAATGGGCTAGCGAACAGCAATGGGCTAGCGGACGGGTGGGGGTGGGGACCGGTGGAGTCGACGAACGACGCGCCTGGTGGTCTGCCGCCTGCCCGGTCGGCCGAAGAGGCACTGGCCCGGATCGATGCCGCGATCGGTGACCTGGCGAACCTGACCGCTGCGGAGGTGCTGGACGGCTGGAACGCTCCGAACATCGGCCGCCTGATCGAGACACACACCCACATCCGCCGGGCCACGGGCCGCTTGGACGGTATCCGGTACACCCTGTTGCCGCGGATCGAGACGGAGGGCTCCTGGCGCACGGGTGGCATGGCGCGCACGTTCAAGACCTGGCTGCGGCTGCACGAGGGCGTGTCGGCGAACACCGCGGACAAGGACCTGAGAATGGCGCACCGCCTGGACACCGCGTTGCCGGTGACGCGGGAGCGTCTGGTGGCTGGTGTGCTGGGTGCGGATCACGCGAGGGTGATGGCCGAGGTCGGGCCGACCAGTGAGACCCGTACCGACGCGTTGGGGTGGCTGATCGATACCCGCACCGGGGAGACGACCACGCCGGAGCTGTTCGTGCAGACGGTCGCGGTGGACTTCCCCGACCCCGCGGACGACCCGGGCGGTGACCGGACGCGTGACCTGATCACCGGTGTCCTGGAGACGGCGGTCGCGGACGGGACCCTGGCCACGGGTGAGGGTGTGGTGCTGCGCGAGGCGGACCTGTTGGATGCGGACCGGTTCCGGGTGGTGGCGAAGAAGTTCGCGTCGGTGACTGACCCGGACACCGACGACCGCGATGATGACAAGGCCGCCCAGGGTGAGTTCGTGGACCTGTCCAAGACGTTCGGTGGGTATCACCTGGAAGGGTTCCTGACCGATGAGCATGGCCTGCTGGTGCAGACCGCGATCACCGCCGTCACCGGCGCACCCGCGGCGGAGGACACCAGGACAACCAGCCAGCGTCGGGCGCAGGGCCTGGCCGATGTGGCTCGGGTGGTGCTGGACACGAACCAGGCCTCCCCCGGGGCAGCGGTCCTGCCGCACCTGACCGTGAGCGTGCCGTGGACCGAGTTCGTCGCCCAGGTCACCCGCACTCGTGAGGGGCTGTGCCTGACCTGCGGACAGACCACGCCCGCACGCGGCACCCGGGTCGGCCTGCCGGGCACGACCGGCACGACCGGCATTGCAGGCACGGCCGACGGAGGCACCGCGGGCCCGGCGAGCACGACGACGGCGGGCTGGGACGCCGCCGGGTGGGCCGCGGTCGGCACCACGACGCTGTCCGGGCTGTTGTCCACGCCGGGTCCGGTGTTCACCGAGACCGGCGGCCGGATACCCCGGGCACTGCTGCGCCGTCTGGCGTGTGACAGCCGGATCACCCGGGTCGTGTTCGGCCCGGACGGCGCCGTGCTGGACGTCGGGCGCGCCCAACGCACCGTGACGGGGCAGATGCGTCGCGCGGTGATCGCGCGGGACCAGCATTGCGTCTATCCCGGGTGTGACCAGCCGCCATCACGCTGCGAGGTCCACCACGCCGTCCAGCACTGGGCCGACGGCGGGAACACCTCCGTCGCCAACAGCGCCCTGCTGTGCTGGCACCACCATGCCCTGGTCGACGCCAAGGGCATCAGCATGCACTGGGCCGGAAAGCCCACCACCGACAGCACTGGGGCGAGCACCCTGGCGGAGACCGGGTGGTCGATCACCGACGACCACGGGCAT
>NZ_UWYY01000035.1 GCF_900608595.1 Promicromonospora panici
CGCGGACAGCCAGCCCATGTCGTTCTCCGCCCGGTCCACGTACACGGACCGTCGGGCCGCCTCGGCCTTCGCAGTCTGGGCGGCGCCGTGCCGGTTCTTCGCGAACACGAGCATCTTGTGCTGCAGCCACTTCCACGTCCGCCGTGGCGCGTGGGGCAGGTACCGGGCGATCGCCTCGGCGCGCTCGGCCACGGTCAGCTGGGACGCGGACCGCAGCAGGGTGTGCGCCTTGCGCACGTCGATCCGGCCCGCCGTCAGCGCTGCGATCACTGCGGGGTGCTGGGCGCCGGACTCTGCCCGGACCACGACCTCGGCGGCCTCCGGCTCGGTCACCACCAGCTCACCGGTGACCTGTCCGACCAGCGAGCTGTGCGCCAGCGGGTGGGTTTCTCTCCTGGCGCGTTCGGCCACGACGCGAGCCTGGATACCCGCTGCCCACGACTGCAGGCGCCCGCACGCGACCATCAGGTCACCCAGGGCGTCGTCCGACATGCCGTCGAGCCCGCCCGAACCCAGCCCGTCCGAACCGAGGTCGTCGGGCGCAGCCGGGTGCCCGAGGTGGTCGGGGGCGAGGTTTCCAGCCAGGTCCATCGCCTCGGCGACCACCCGCGCCAGCCACGGGCCGGGCGCACCGGTCAGGGCCTGTCGCAGGGTCTCCTCCGGCCACAGGAACACCGGCACAGCGTCCGGCGGCCACTCCGGGCCCGGTCCCGCTGACTCGTCCGTCTGCCAGGACCGCACCGCATCCCGGAACCAGTCGTCGTCGAACGGCTCGTCGATCGGCGCGCCCGCAGGCACGACATCGTCCGCCACCAGACGCACCCGCAGCCCGTCCCGCACGACCACCTGACCGTCGATCTGGCGGTGCCCGGCCTGGCCGTCGGCAGGCAGGTCCTCTGGCATCGCGCGGCTCACGCCGGTACGACTCGACCCAGCGGTCATACTCATCACCTCCTGCGACGAGAACCTATCAATGCATCCCTGCATTGCGGACGTTTGTTCTACCCTACCCCCGACCTCTGACACTCCCCGGATGATCTGCTGTCCGCAGAAGCGGGTCGGGGGACGCCGCGTCCACCACGACCAAGCCAGCTCAGGACCAGAGCACGCCCAAGGTCGCCGCCTGCCGCCGGCCCACGGCGCGACCCGCGATCGCCGACGGCGTGCGTGTCGCGAGCGCGAGCGGGTTGTCGCCGAATGCCTCGATCGATGCGTCGTCGGCGCCGATCAGGAGCACCTTGGCCGGTGCCAGGCCGGCGACCTGTTCGGCGGTCGACGGGCCGAACGGCGACGGGGCGCCATCACGCTGCGGGGTGACGACGAGCACGTGATCGGCGCCGGCGGCGAGGTCCACGTTCGCGACAGAACGCATGCCGCCGTCCATGTAGCGTCGGTCACCGATGGTCGCGGGCGGCCAGAGGCCCGGCACGGCGCAGCTCGCGGTGACGGCGTCCAGGAGCCGGACGCCGGAGTCCCGGCGGAAGACGACCAGCTCACCCGACGCGACGTCGACCGCCGTGATGGCCAGGTCGGTCGATGGCCACTGGGTTCTCGGGAGGTGCGCCTCGTGCATCTTGAGGCGCGTCGCCTCGTCCGTGGTGGGCGCGGCCACGGCCATCGCGCCGATCCGGCGGCGGATCACTACCGGCTCGGGCGGGCTGCCGTCCGCAGTCGGCTGCATCGCGGCGGCCCAGGCGGCGGCCATGGCCGCCGCGTCCAACCCGACCTCGATCGCCTCGGTCTCCTCGGCGAGCTGCGCCGCGTAGAGACTTTCGAGCGGGATGTCGCTGGTGATCTGCACGGCTACGGACGAGCCCGCTGATGTCCCGACGATCCGATCGGCGCCGAGGACGCGGGACGCGAGCTCGGGGTCCTCATCCGCGATGCCCTGCAGCACGCCGAGCTCCCAGGCGACCCCGGCGACTCCGCCCCCGCCCAGTACGAGCGCGTCAGTCATGATCGGCCACGTCAGTCATCACCTGACTGTACGGCTCGGGGGTGGACTTGTCGGGCCCGGCCGCGAAAGTCCACCCGTGCCGGGCTCAGGCCTCCGCGACGGCCGGGCGCTCCCGGGGCCGGAGCACCGCGGTGGTGGGCCGGTCCGGCGCGGCGGCCTCGACGAGCTGGTCGATGGCGTCCTCCAGGGCATCGAGCACCTCCGGGAGCGCCGCGGCGACGGCGGCCGGACCGGCGTCGGCGCGGGTGTACGTCGAGTCGAGCAGGCGCTCCGCCGCGTCCAGGAGCGCCTCCATCCGCTCCGGCTCGGCGAATCCGATAGCGAGCGAGCCCTTCATCACGGTCTCGAAGCCGGCGACGATCTCGTTGATGGCCGCGTCCCGGACCAGGCCGTGCGCCTGCATCGTCGTGATGATCCGGTGCAGCGGGCGGCCGGGAAACTGCTCAGGCTTTGACGACGGGCTGAACGGGCCCACGACATGCGACGCCAGGTCCGGGTTCTCCAGGACCGCCAGGATCTCGCGCCGGACGACGCGTCCCACGCTCAGGTGGGTCGCGCCGGTGCGCAGGTCGTCCGCGAGCACGGCCATGAGCTTGGCCGTCTCGAGCTGCAGGACGGCGTCCCGGAGCCTGGCCTTGGTCGGCCAGTACAGGAAGACGGTTCCCTTGCCGACGCCGGCGCGCGCCGCGACGGCGTCGACCGTCGTGTGCTCGGCCCCGTCCAGCCGGAACTGCGCCCTGGCCGCGGCCAGGATGGCCTCCGTGCGGTCTTGTACCGGACGTGCCATGGTCACCCCTCTTTCGATCCGCCTCATCGTAGTCGCGCGTGTTCTTGACCCGCTGTAAGTCGGCAGTCAATAATCGACCAACGTCCGAGGAGAGGGAGCAACATGAACAAGCCACGCGCGCTGGTCGTCGGGATGGGCATCGGGGGTCTGGCCACCGCCCTGCGCCTGCACGACATCGGCTGGGACTCGGTGCTCGTCGAGCGTGCGGCCGAGCGCAGGGGTGCCGGGTACTTCGTCGGGATGTTCGGCACCGGGCAGGCGGCCGCGACGCGGCTCGGAATGGTGGACGCCATCGGGAACCGGACGGATCCGACGTCGATCACCTACGACGTCGAACGGGACGGCCGCCGCCGTCCCGGCATGGGCTACGGCGACCTGCCCGGCGGCCCGCAGCTCATCCTGCGTGGCGACATCGAGGCGGCCCTGTACGACGCCGTCGCGCCGCTCGCCGAGATGCGCTTCGGCACCACGCCGGTAGCCATCGAGGAGAGCGCGGACGGCGTGGACGTCACGCTGCGCACGACGACGACCACGGGCACCGGCGAGACCGCGACCACGAGCGAACCGAGCGGTGAGACGACCGAACGGTTCGACCTCGTCGTCGGCGCCGACGGGCTGCGGTCCACGGTGCGCCGCCTGGTCTTCGGTCCGGACGCCGACTACCTGCGGCCGTTCCATCACATCATCGGCGCCACGATCCTCGAGGAGCCGGTGCCCGGCTTTAGGGCGCTGGACGGTGTAGTGCTCGCGGAGCCCGGCCGGTCGGCGTGGGTCTTCCCGTTCGCCGACCACGAGCCCGGCCTCCTGTTCAACTACCGCACAGACGACGAGGACGCGCAGTTCCGGCGTCCGCCCATCGAGTCGCTGCGCAAGGCCTTCGGGCCAGAGCCCACCGGGCCTGTGCTCGGCAACCTCCTGGACCAGTTCGAGGCGGCCGACGACTTCCTGTTCGACTCCGTCCACCAGGTGGTGATGCCGAGCTGGCACACCGGCCGCGTCGTGCTGCTCGGCGACTCGGCCTGGTGCCTGACGCTGTACTCGGGCATGGGCGCCTCCAGCGCACTGGCCGGCGCGGACCTGCTCGGCACGGTGCTGCAGCGCAACCACGGAAACCCGGCCCGCGGCCTGCGCGAATGGGACATGCGGCTGCGCCCGTTCATCGCGGGCCACCAGAAGAACGGGCGCCGGGACCTCGTGACGTTCGTCCCGCAGACCCGCCGGGACAAGGTGACGCGGACACTGACCCAGACCCTCCTGGGCAACGCCACCGGCAAGCGGCTGATGCAGCGCGTCTTCGCTCCCCAGTTCCAGGAGAAGTCGATAGACGTGGCCGCCTGACCGGTGGAGCGCTCAGCCGACGTCCTCGCCCGCCAGCGCCTTGGCTGCCAGGCGTTCCTCCTCGCTGACCTCCCACACCTCGTACGCGGCGTGCAGCGCGAGCAGGATGATCACGCAGCCGAGAATCAGGTCCGGCCACCCGGAGCCGGTCCACACGGTGACCAGGCCCATGGCGATGATCGCGACGTTCACGAGGACGTCGTTCCGGGCCGAGAGGAAGGCCGCCCGGCCGAGCGCCCCGCCGTCGTGGTGGGCCCGGGCCAGCAGCCAGGCGCTCGTCCCGTTGACGGCTATCGCCCCGAGGGAGGCCAGCACCAGAGGGACGACGTCGGGCGGCGTCGGCGCGGCGAACCGTTGCACCGCCTCCCAGGCCGCCACCGCGGCCGGGACCAGGATGATCACGGCCATGGCCTTGCCCATCAGCGCCCGCCGGGCCAGCGGCCAGCCCAGGGCGACGAGGATCAGCACGTTGATGGCCGTGTCCTCGAGGAAGTCGACGCTGTCGGCCAGCAGCGAGACGGAGCCGGCGAGGAGCGCGACCGTGAACTCGACGAAGAAGTAGGCGAAGTTGAGCGCCGCGACGATCGCCACGGCGCGGCGCAGGCGGGCCGCGCGGGGATCCTGGGTGCTCACAGCCCCCATTGTCCCGCGCGGCCCAGCGTTCAGTCCGCCGAGCGGACCATCGCCCGCACGCCCACCACCAGACCCAGCACCGCCGTCGCCACGGCTGCGACCCAGCCCCAGGCCACCGCCGCTGAGGCGAGGTCGCCGGCGAACGCGGCCCGGCCCGAGTCGACGACGTAGCGCAGCGGGTTCACGGACGACACCGCCCGCATCCACGCCGGGCCCGTCTCCAGCGGCAGCAGCATGCCCGACAGCAGCATGACCGGGAACAGGACGGTCTGCTGCACCACCCAGAACATCCACTCCTGCTTGCGCACCGCCAGCGCCAGCGCGTACGACAGCGAGCCGACGCCGATGCCGAGCACCGCGAGCTGCAGCAGGGTGAGCACGACCCCGATCGGGTCCGGGCGCAGCCCGAACGGCAGCATGACCAGCACCACGATCGCCGACTGCGCGACGATCGGCACCATCTCCTTGAGCGCGCGGCCCACGAGCTGGGCCGGCCGGGACAGCGGGGTCACGAGCATCCGCTCGTGCACGCCCGACGAGAGGTCGAGCTGCAGGTTGGAGCCCGTCACCGACGTACCGAAGAGCGTGGTCATCGCCAGCACGGCCGGCACGAACCAGAGCCAGACGTCGCCCCCGAGCGTCCCGCCCGCCGAACCGGCCAGCAGCGGGCCGAACAGGCCCAGGAAGACCAGCGGCTGCACGAGGCCGAAGACGAGCGAGAACGGGTCGCGCACCACGGGCTGCAGCTCCCGGACCAGCACGATCCGGGTGTCGCGCACGAAGCTGCGGCGGGGGAGCGGCCGGCCGGACGACGCCGGTGCGGCAGCGGGGGTGCTGCTGGGGTGCAGGGTCGCGGCGCTCATGCCAGGACCTCCTTCTTGGTCGTGTCGTTGTCTGTCGCGCGTTCGGTGGTCGCGCGTTCGTCGGTCGAGCTCGTCGAGATCCCGCCCTCGGCGGGCTCGCCTCGCGGAGTGTCGACGACGGCGGTCTCGCGCAGGCTGCGGCCCGTGAGACCCAGGAACACGTCGTCGAGGGTCGGCCGTGCGACGTCCACGCGGCTGACGGTCAGCCCGGCGGCGTCCGCCGCGCGGAGCAGCCCCGGCGTGCCGCCCGGCCCGTCCGCGGTACGGATCTCGACGGCGCTCACCGGAGCGCCCGACGACTCGGTCACCGTCTCGACCCGGACCGAACGCGTGCCCGGCGCGCGCTCCGCGACGGCCGCCAGCGCCGTCGCGTGCGCGGGGGCGACCCGGAGCGTCACGAGGTCGCCCGCCAGCTCGGCCTTCAGGGCGTCGGCGGTGTCGTCGGCGATGACCTGCCCGTGGTCCACCACGATGACCCGCTCGGCGAACGTGTCCGCCTCGTCCAGGTAGTGGGTGGTGAGCACTATCGTCATGGGCTCGGCGGCCGCGGTGCGCATCCGCAGGATGTGGTCCCACAGGTTGGCGCGGTTGTGCGGGTCCAGGCCGGTCGACGGCTCGTCGAGGAACAGCAGGGACGGCTCGTGGACCAGGCCGACGGCGACGTCGAGGCGGCGCTTCTGCCCGCCCGACAGGCTCTCGACCTTGCGGCCGGCCTGCTCGGTCAGGTCGAGGGCTTCGAGCAGCTCGCCGGCGCGGGAGCGGGCGGCGCGCCGGTCCAGCCCGTAGATCTCGCCCTGGGTGACGAGCTCGTCGCGCACGAGCTGGGACGCGCCGCCGGCGCCGCCCTGTCCCACGTAGCCGATGGCGGCGCGGACGCGGTCGGGACGGTCGACGACGTCGTACCCGGCGACCTGCGCCGTGCCCGACGTCGGCGGGATGAGCGTGGTCAGCATGCGCAGCGTGGTGGTCTTGCCGGCGCCGTTGGGGCCCAGCACGGCGACCAGCTCGCCGGGCTCGACGTCGAGCGAGATGCCACGCACGGCGTGCACGGTGCTGGTGCGGCTCACCACGAAGTCCTTGGTGAGTGCTTGGGTGCGGATCACGGTGTCTCCTTCTTGCGGTAGTTCTTGCGTCCTGGATCACTGGCTCGGTACGTGACCCAGGATTCCGGCAGTAGCGGTCAGTTCCTGGCCTCTACTGCGTGCGATGCTGGATCCGTGCTCGAAACCTCTGGACGCCTCCTCGCCCTGCTGTCGCTCCTCCAGGCCCGCCGGGACTGGCCGGGTGCGCTCCTGGCCGACCGGCTCGGCGTGAGCCCGCGCACGGTGCGGCGCGACGTCGACCGGCTGCGCGAGCTCGGTTATCCCGTCAACGCCACCAAGGGGCCCGACGGCGGCTACCGCCTGGAGGCGGGCGCGGACCTGCCGCCGCTCCTGTTCGACGACGAGCAGGCCGTCGCCGTCGCGATCGCGCTGCGCACCGGCACCATCCCCGGCGCGGAGGAGGGTGCGCTGCGGGCGCTGGCCACCATCCGCCAGGTCATGCCCGCCCGCCTGCGGGCGCGCCTGGACGCGCTCGAGGTGACCACGGTGCGGCGTCGGGCGCGGAACGACGAGGTGGCCGTGGACCCGGACACGCTGCTGGCGCTCGGATCCGCCTGCCAGGCCCGCGAGGTCGTGCGGTTCGACTACGAGGGCGGCAGCATGGCTGCCGTCGGCGAGGGGGACGCCGCCTTCCGGCCGCCGCGCCGGGTCGAGCCGCACCACCTGGTCACGTCCGAGGGGCGCTGGTACCTCGTCGCGTTCGACCTGGACCGCGACGACTGGCGGCTCTTCCGGGTGGACCGGCTGACGCTCCGGACGGGGACCGGCCCCCGGTTCGTCCGCCGGGAGGTGCCGGGCGGCGACATCGGCGCGTTCGTGAGTGCCCGGATGAGTGGGCCTCCGTCACCGGTGCGCGGCGAGATCGTGCTTCATGCGCGGGCCGCCGACCTCGCGCCGTGGATCGGCACCCGGGGCCTGTGCGAGCCGCTGCCCGACGTCGACGGCGCGCCCCGCTGCCGCGTGGTGCTGGGCTCGTGGTCCTGGGGCGGTCTGGCCGGGTGGCTCGGCGTCTTCGACGTACCGTTCGAGGTGGTGGGCCCGCCGGAGCTCGTCGAGGCTGCCCGCGAGCTGGCCGGGCGGTACGCGGCGGCGGTCTCGGGCTGACCGCAGGGGTGACACGCCCGGGGCGAGGGGCTGGCCTCGCCCCGGGCGTGGGTTCAGGGAGCGGTCAGCCGACGCGGATGAACGTCGGGCTGGACTGCCAGATGCTCGAGTACCGGACGGTCTGGCCGGGAACCGGCGCCTCGATCTGCATGCCGTCGCCCGCGTAGATGGCGATGTGCCCGGGGCTCCAGATCAGGTCGCCCGGCTGGGCGTCGGTCCACGAGACGACGGTCCCGGCGTACCGCTGCTCCGAGGACGTGCGCGGCAGGTCGATGCCGACCTGCGCGTACACGTAGGACGTGAACCCGGAGCAGTCGAAGCCGGCGGGTGTGCTGCCGGCCCACAGGTACGGCACGCCGAGGTACCGCATGGCGATCGACACCACCGCGGATCCCGCGGCGGAGTCGGGGATCGCGGCGGCGGCTGCCTCCGCTGCGGCCTCCGCCTCGGCAGCCTCGGCCTCGGCGGCGAGCTCCGCCTGGTACTCCTCGTTCTCCTCGGCGGAGACGACGGACACGGCGGCCGTCTCGGTGGTCAGCTTCGCGTCCGCCGCGACGGTGACCACCGGGGCGGCCGCGACCGCTGCCCGGGCCTGCGCGGTGAGCGCGTTGAGGTCGGTGCGGTCGAGCTTCGCCGAGACGACGTCTGTGCTCGGTGCGGCCTGTGCCGGTGCGCTGACCAGCGAGATCAGCAGTCCGGAGCCGGCAGCCGCGATGGCGCCGCGGCGGGCGACGTCCGCCATCTGCGCGGTGGCGGACACGGAGACGGGAAGGAGGGGCGACCGGCGGGCGGCCCGGTGCCGGCCACGGACGGGGGCCGGGGTCGGGAACGCCGTGCGGGACGACGCGGGGAGGGTGTTGCGCTCCATAGGGGAATGGACCTTTCTGCTCGGGGAGAACCACGCACGCGGGCCCCTGGGTGGGCACGCGCGAACCACCGGCGCAGCGCGGCGCCGGATGGGTGCGGTTCTTCTAGGTCCGGGAGATCCCGAGCGCGTGCAGGGACGGCGCGGTGGCGGCCGTCCGTGCCGGTGGTGCCCACCGGGTGGCGAGCGCCCAGACCGGTCGCAGGCGCATGGCCCCTAACCGGTCCGGGACCGTCAGGGCGAGCAGCGCGACGAGCGCCATCAGGCACAGCGCCGCGGTGTTGTGGTGGTCCCCGCCGGCGGGGACGTCCCCGTGCTCGGTGTGCTCGGCGGCGGGCACACCGCCATGGGCGTGGGCGTCGCCCTCGCCGGGGGTCAGGTGGTGGTCCGCCACGGCGACGACGGGCGCGGAGTGCGCGTTCGTCGCCGTGCTCGTCGCGTGCACCAGCATCACGCCGACGACCAGCATCATGATCACCAGGACGCGCGCCGGGTCCCGCCGTCGGGCGGCGAGCAACGAGCGGAACGTGATCATCAGGCGCATGACGACCATAAGGATAACCACATCACAAGCCGGTCACGGTGGGGCCGGGCGCCGCCGGGGCCGCTACCTGCTGCCTGACCTGCTGAGAAAGGGTGCGAGCCGCGGGAACCGCGCACTACGTTGAGGCGGTCCGTGAAGAACGACCCCAACAGAGAGCGTGCGCATGACGAACCTGTCCGACTTCAGCGACGACGAGATCGACCAGATCCTGGACGCACCAGGCGCGGTGCTCAAGGGTGCGACCCTCGCCGACGGGGAACCCGGCGGGATCAGGTTCCTGCTGGAGGGCACGGCCGGAGCCAAGGTCTTCCGCGAGGCACAGGTGCACGAGAGCGACTTCGTCCGGTCGGTGGCGGTCGCGCTGCGCGCCCGGATCGGCGAGCAGTGGGCGGCCGAGGAGGCGGCGCGGAAGAACCCCGCCGCGTCGGTCGGGGTGGCGGCCGCGGCCGCCGCCACGCAGGAGGCGGCGAAGGTGGGCGCGCGTCCCGACCCGGAGGGCGCGACGGCCGAGGCGGTCGAGCTGACCCGGGCCGCCGTCGCCCTGCTCGGCGGGCGGGCGGACGAGAAGGACGTCGTCGCCTACGGCGAGTGGCTGCTCCGGATCGCCGAGCAGGTGGCCAGGGCCGCCTCGACCAAGGAGGGCGGCTTCTTCAGCAAGCGCGTCAAGGTCTCCGCGAGCGAGCAGGACTACCTCGACCGGCTCGCGGCCGCCGTCGGGCGCTGACGGCTCAGGCCGGGCGCTGACGCGCGTACTCGAGCTCCGGTCGCCCGCGCGTCCCGTACCGGGGCGCGCGGGTGGCGACCCCGGCGTCCGCGAGGAACTCCAGGTAGCGCCGAGCGGTGATGCGGGCCAGGTGGAGCTCGTCCGCCACCTCGCTCGCCGACAGCGCGCCGGGCTGCCGGGCCAGCAGGTCGGACACGGCGTCCAGCGTGTCCTGGGACAGCCCCTTCGGGAGCCCTGCCGCGTTGGACGTGCGCAGCGCCGCGAACGCCGTGTCCACCTCGCGCTGGCTGAGCGTGGAGACCGGCGAGCGCATCTGCTCGAAGTACTTGCGGTACGCGCTGAGCTTCTCGGCGAACAGCCCGAACACGAACGGCTTGATCAGGTACTGCACGACGCCGATGGCCACCGCCTCGCGCACCGTCTCGAGCTCGCGGGCCGCCGTCACGGCGATCACGTCGACCACGAGCCCGGCCGCGCGCAGCTGCCGGCACAGGACCAGGCCGTGCAGGTCAGGCAGGTTCATGTCGAGCAGGAGCAGGTGCACCTCCTGGCCGTCGGCCTGGGCGGCGCGCAGCGCGCGCACGGTCTCGCTCGCGGTGTGCACCACCCCGGCGAGCTCGAACCCTTCCACGCGGCGCACGTACTCACCGTGCGCCGCGGCGGTGTGGTGGTCGTCCTCCACCACCAGGACCCGGATCACGGTCGGCTCACCCCGGCCTCGGCCGTGCCGCTCACCTGGTCCGGCTGCCCGACGGCGGGCGGGCGCGGCAGCGTGACCGTGAAGACGGCCCCTCCGCCCGCGCTCGCGCCGGTACCGGTGCCCGCGCCGGCCGCCTGGGAGACCTCGACGTCGCCGTCCAGGCTCTCGACCACCTGGCGCACGAGCGCCAGCCCGTAACCACGCCCGCCGGCGGCCGCGTCCTTGGTGCTCCAGCCGTGCTCGAAGATGCGGCCCAGGTCGGCGTCGGCGATGCCGGGCCCGCTGTCGGAGACCTGGAACACCAGCGAACCGTCGTCGCCGTTGGCGAGGTAGACCTCCACCCAGGCCTCCTCCGGTGCGCCGTCCAGGGCGCGCGACGCCGCGGCGTCTATCGCGTTGTCGATCAGGTTGCCCAGGATCGTGACCACGTCGACGGGCTCCAGCCAGTGCGTGCCGGGCGCCAGGTGCGTCTCGAAGTGCATCTCCACCGCGCGCTCGCGGGCCTGCGCGGCCTTGCCCAGGACGAGCGCCGCGATCACCGGCTCCTCGATGGCCTGGACCACGCGGTCCGTGAGCCGCTGCCCCAGGTCCCGCTCGCTCGCGACGAACCGCAAGGCCTCGTCGCTGCGGCCCAGCTCGATGAGCGTGGCGATGGTGTGCAGCCGGTTGCTGAAGTCGTGGGTCTGGGCGCGCAGCGCCTCCGAGATCGTGCGTACCGACGAGAGCTCGCCGGTCACGCGCTGCAGCTCGGTGCGGTCCCGCAGGGACACGACCTCGCCGACGTTCCGGCCCGACGCCGCAGCGGTGTCTCGGCTCACCAGCAGCACCCGGTCGCCGACGCGGACCGGGCCCTCGGGCGCCTCCCCGCCGAGCACGTCGCGGACGGCGGGGGACAGGCGGGGGTCGGCCACCGCGAACGGCACCTCGAGGTCCGGGACGTCGAGGAGGCGCAGCGCCTCGTCGTTGGCGAGGACCACGGTGCCGTCCTCGACCAGCAGCATGCCCTCCTCGACCGAGTGCAGCACCGCCTCGTGCGCCGTGAACAGGTGCGCCAGCTCGTCCGGGCCCTTGCTCTCCGTGATCCGGTCCAGGCGGCGCGCGAGCACGGCCGCGGCGACGGCGCCCGCGCCGAACGCCAGGAGCGTGCCGACGCCGAGGATCACCAGGCGCGGGACGATGCTGTCCCACAGCCGGTCGAGCGTCACCCCGGCCGACACGAGGCCCACCACCTCGCCGTCGTCCGTCACGACCGGCACGACCGCGCGGACCGACGGTCCGAGCGTGCCGTCGTAGACCTCCGTGAGCACGTGGCCACCCAGCGCCGGGGCGATGGTGCCCACGAACGCACGCCCGATCTGCCACTCGTTGCGGTGCGTGTAGCGGGTCCGGTCGGTGTCCATGACGGTCAGGTAATCGATCTCCGTCGTGTCCGTCACCCGCTCCGCGTACGGCTGCAGGAGTCGCGACGCCTCGGCCACCGAGCCGGCGCGGTCGGTGGCGGCGTCCGCGTGCGCCCGGGCGACCGTGTCGATGACCAGTGACTCCGCCGCGACAGTGGCCGCCAGGTCCGTGCTCTCCGTCGCCGCGTGCGCGTGCGCCTGCGCACGGGCGTCGAGCACCAGGAGCCCGAACACGACCAGTGCGCCGACGAACAGCAGTGCCGTGTGCACAGCGAGGAACCACCTCGCGATACTCGCACCTCGTCGCAGCGCCACGGACCCATTGTCGCCCCCGCACGACACCGGCCCGACCGCCTGAGAACACTCGGTGAGAACACTATGTACGCAATGGTGGGGTTCGCCGTGGTCCCCAGCACTCTTGTCGCTGACCACACAACGTTGTGAGAGGAACACACCATGGCGGCAACGCAGCCCGCCGGCGCCGGGACCACCCCGCGCCGCCGGCTCGACAAGAGTCACTACCTGTACATCGCGGTGATCGTGGCCGTCGTGGCCGGCGTCATCGTCGGGCTCGCGTCGCCCGCGACCGGAGTGGCGCTGAAGCCGCTCGGCAGCGGGTTCGTCGACCTGATCAAGATGATGATCTCCCCGGTGATCTTCTGCACCATCGTGCTGGGCATCGGATCCATAGCGAAGGCCGCGACGGTCGGCCGCGTGGGCGGCCTCGCGCTGCTCTACTTCCTCGTCATGTCCACGTTCGCCCTGGTGATCGGCCTGGTCGTCGGCAACGTTCTGCACCCGGGCGAGGGCCTGTCCGTCACCGGCACGACCTACGAGGCCGAGGGCGAGGCGTCGTCCCTGGTCGACTTCGTGCTCGGCATCATCCCCACCACGCTCGTCTCGCCGCTGACCGGCGAGTCCGTGCTGCAGACCCTGTTCGTGGCGCTGCTCGTCGGGTTCGGCATCCAGCAGCTGGGCGCCCGCGGCAAGCCCGCCCTGGAGGCGGTGCGGCTGATCCAGTCGATAGTCTTCCGCGTCCTGACGATGATCCTGTGGGTGGCGCCGGTCGGCGCGTTCGGTGCCATCGCCGCCGTCGTCGGCGAGACCGGGTGGGGCGCCGTCGTCCAGCTGGGCACCCTGATGCTCGGGTTCTACGTGACCTGCATCCTGTTCATCGTCCTCGTGCTCGGCACCGTGCTGAAGCTCGTGTCGGGCGTGAACATCTTCCTGCTCATGAAGTACCTGGCCCGCGAGTACCTGCTGATCGTCAGCACGTCCTCGTCCGAGGCCGCCCTGCCGCGGCTGATCGCCAAGATGGAGCACCTCGGCGTGTCCAAGCCGGTCGTCGGCATCACGGTGCCGACCGGCTACTCGTTCAACCTGGACGGCACGGCCATCTACCTGACCATGGCGTCACTGTTCATCGCGTCCGCCATGGGGACGCCGCTGTCCGTGCCCGAGCAGATCGGCATGCTCGCCTTCATGATCATCGCCTCCAAGGGCGCGGCCGGCGTCACCGGTGCGGGCCTGGCGACCCTCGCCGGCGGCCTGCAGACCTACCGCCCCGACCTGGTCGACGGCGTCGGGATCATCGTCGGCATCGACCGCTTCATGTCCGAGGCGCGCGCCCTGACCAACTTCACCGGCAACGCCGTCGCGACGGTGGTCATCGGCACCTGGACGAAGGAGATCGACCGCGAGCGCGTGAACCAGGTCCTCGCGGGCGGGATCCCGTTCGACGAGACCGCCGTCGACCCCGCCCACGGCGGTGCGGCCGACGACGCCCCCGCCGACCCGGGCACCGACTCCGCCGACGCGGCCGCCGGGCGCAGCGGCGGCTCCCGGGAGAAGGTGGCCGAGTCGGCCGCGGTCTGACCGACCGCGGGATCTGACCGACGGCGGTCCAGGCACTCTGGGGGTGCCCGGGCCGCCGTCTCTCTCTGCCGCGCTCCCGGCGCACCACCGCCGAACGTAGGCCTGGCCGCTCTCTGGCCACCTGCGCCGCGACTACTCCTACGTTCGACGGCCGGGGCCGCGGCCGAGGCCCGAACGACCACGCATCTGCTGCCACGCCCGGGCCGGTCCTTGGCAGCAGACGCATGGTGAACGAGAGTCGGTCGGTGTGAGCTTCCTGAATCTGCCACGGCTGACGGCGCTGGTGGCCGTGGCCGCACTGTCCCTGACCGCCTGTACCGTGGACGGCGCCGGACCGGGCCCGGATCCCAGCACCCCGGCGGCGGGAAGTGGGGCGGCGGCAACCCCGACGCCCGCTGCGACCCCAATCACGACCCCGACGCCGCCGCGGGCCGACGTCGGCGCCGCCGTCCGCCGCCTCGAGGAGAGGTACGACTCCGTCGTCGGTCTGTACGCCGTCGACACCGGTACGGAGACGGAGGTGACCCACCGTGCCGACCGCCGCTTCGGATACGCCTCGACGTTCAAGGCGTTGGCGGCGGGCGCGGTCCTGGAGCGCAGCGGCCCGGAGGAGCTGGCGCGGGTCGTGAACTACGACGCCGACGACCTCCAGGAGTACTCGCCGGTGGCCGAGCGGCACGTCGACGAGGGTATGACGATGTACCAGATCATCGACGCTGCCGTGCAGCAGAGCGACAACACGGCGGGCAACCTGCTGCTCGACGCGCTGGGCGGGCCCGCAGGCCTGCAGAGCGCGCTGCGCGCGATCGGTGACGAGACCACGAGGCCCGCGCGCTATGAGCCCGAGCTGAACGATGTCGTCGCCGGTGACGTGCGTGACACCAGCACGCCCCGGGCGCTCGCGCACGACCTGCGCGCCTACGGACTCGGTGACGTGCTCGACGACGAGGTCAGGGCGACCTTCGTCGAGGCCCTGCGCGGCAGCGTCACCGGCATGGAGACGATCCGCGCCGGCGTGCCGGAGGGCTGGGTGGTGGGCGACAAGACCGGCACCTCCGGGCGCGGTGGCAGGAACGACATCGGCATCGTCTGGCCGCCCGGCCGCGAGCCGGTCGTGCTGGCGGTACTCACCCAGACGAAGGACCCCGAGGCCGAGCCCGACGACGCCCTCCTCGCGGAGGTCACGGCGGTCGCCGTCGAGGCGCTCGGCGGCTGACCCGCAAGTAGTCACGCGGACGCCGCGTCATGAGATCACCCCCACAAGGATATGGACGCGACGTTCACATCTGTGGTTATATGAACGCACAGTCCACATCAAGACCTCGGGAGCACATCATGAGCACCAGCACCAGCACCTCTCGCGTCGCCCTCGTCACCGGCGGGACGGGCGGCATCGGCCGCACCGTCGTCGAGCGGCTCGCGGCGGACGGCTTCGCCGTCGCCGTGCACTACGCGGGCAACCAGGCCAGGGCCGAGGAGGTCGTCGCGAGCGTCACCGCTGCGGGCGGCCAGGCGATCGCCGTCGGCGGGGACGTCGCCGACGAGGAGGCGATGGCGGCCGCGTTCGACGCGACGGAGGCCGCGTTCGGCGGGATCGACGTCGTGGTGAACACGGCGGGGATCATGGTCCTCGGCCCGGTTGCGAGCTTCGACCTGGCCGACCTCGACCGCATGCACCGCACCAACATCCGTGGCTCGTTCGTCGTCGCGCAGCAGGCGGCCCGCCGGGTCCGGGCGGGCGGCGCGATCATCGGCTTCTCGACGAGCCAGACCCGCCTGCAGCACCCCACCTACGCGCCCTACGCGGCGTCCAAGGCCGCCGTCGAGGCACTGACCCTGGTGCTCGCGCGCGAGCTGCGGGGCAAGGACATCACCGTCAACGCCGTCGCGCCCGGCCCGACGGCCACCCCGCTGTTCCTGGACGGCAAGGACGAGCAGACCATCAAGACCCTCGCGGGGCTCGCGCCGCTGGAGCGGCTCGGCACCCCGGACGACGTCGCCGAGACGGTCGCGTTCCTGGCAGGGCCCGCCCGCTGGGTCAACGGGCAGACCGTCTACGTCAACGGCGGCATCGCCTGACCGGCGGCCCGCGCCCTCCGCGTACCACCCGGACCAGCAGACACATCACGAGCAGCAGACACATCAGGAAGAAGGAATCGTCATGAGCAACGTCATCGTCATCACCGGAGCCTCCTCGGGCTTCGGCGCTCTCACGGCCCGTGCCCTGGCCGACGCCGGCGACACCGTCTACGCGGGCATGCGCGAGACCGAGGGCCGCAATGCGCCACGGGTCGGGGCCGCCCGGGCCTACGCCGAGGAGCACGGCGTGGACCTGCGCGCCATCGAGCTCGACGTCAACTCCCAGACATCGGTCGACGCCGCGGTGGCCCGGATCCAGGCCGAGCACGGCCGCATCGACGTGCTGATCCACAACGCCGGCCACATGGTCGTCGGACCGGCCGAGGCGTTCACGCCGGAGCAGCTCGCCGAGCTGTACGACGTCAACGTCCTGTCCACCCAGCGCGTGAACCGGGCGGTCCTGCCCGGTATGCGCGAGCATGGTGCGGGGCTCGTGATCTGGGTGTCCAGCTCCAGCGTCAAGGGCGGCACCCCGCCGTACCTCGCCCCCTACTTCGCGGCCAAGGCGGGCATGGACTCGCTCGCGGTGTCGTACGCCGCCGAGCTGGCTCGCTGGGGCGTCGAGACCTCGATAGTGGTGCCCGGCTCCTTCACGAGCGGCACCAACCATTTCGCGCACGCCGGCCACCCGGCCGACGCCGACGTGGAGGCCGCCTACGAGACCCGGTACGCCGGTCTGATGGGCCAGGTCGCCGAGAAGCTCGCGGCGCTGGCCCCCGAGGGCGCGGACGCCTCGCTGGTGTCCGACGAGATCACGCGCATCGTCGCCCTGCCGGCGGGGCAGCGGCCGTACCGGGTGCACATCGACCCGGCGGACGACGGGTCCGAGGCGGTCTCCGACCTCGCCGACCGGACGCGCCGCGAGTTCCTCGCCCGCGTGGGCCTGGACGATCTGCTCACGGTGCGCCAGTAGGATCCGGCACCACGGATCCAGGAGGAGACCAACGTGGAGAACCAGCGGACGGCGGCCGCCGTCGACGAGCCGGGCGCGCGAACCCGGGGCCGCGGGCGCCGTCCTGCCGACGAGGTGCGCGGCGACGTGCTGCGCGCCGTCGGCGAGGTGCTGCTCAGCGAGGGGATCGCCGACCTGACGTTCGAGCGGGCCGCGCGCCTGGCCGGCGTCAGCAAGACGACCCTGTACAAGTGGTGGCCCTCCAAGGGGGCGCTCGCGCTCGACGGCTACTTCCACGCAGTCCAGGAGACCCTCGCCTTCCCGGACACGGGCGACATCCGCGCGGACCTGCTGGAGCAGCTCCACGCCTTCGTCCGGCTGATGACCACCACCCCGGGCGGCCGCGTCCTCACGGAGCTGATCGGCGAGTCCCAGACGGACAAGGAGCTCGCGGCCGCGTATCGGTCCCTGTACTCCGCCGAGCGCCGGGCCCTGGCGGGGCAGCGGCTGCGGCGCGCCCAGGAGCAGGGGCAGCTCAGGGACGACGTCGACATGCAGGTCGTGGTGGACCAGCTCTGGGGAGCCGTCTACCACCGGCTCCTCATCCCGGACGAGCCCGTCACCGAGGCCTTCGCCGACGCCCTGGTGAACAACCTCCTGAACGGAATCGCGAACCGCCCTGAGGCGGATGCATTCGGACCCGACACACACGCACCTTGATGTGCCTTTTGTAGAGCTCCGAAAACACACTCACCATGTGGTTACGCACTAGTAGTGAGGTGAGAGGGATGAGCAGGACAACACCGTCGGCGCGAGCGGGCCTAGACGGCGCGGGCCGACTTCTTGCGGCCGACCCCGGTCAGCTCGTGGTCACGCCGACTGGCGGCGACGTCCTCGTGATGCGCGGCCGCCCAGCCCGCGAGCGTCATCACGGCGTCCACCAGCGACCGGCCGAGGCTCGTCAGGGCGTACTCGACGCGAGGCGGCACCTCCGGGTAGGCGGTGCGGGTCAGCAGTCCGTCCCGCTCCAGGGCCTTCAGGGTCACGGTGAGCATCCGCTGCGAGATCCCGGGGATGCTCGCCTGTAGGTCGGAGTAGCGCAGCGGCTCCGCGCCGAGCGTGCTGATGATCAGCACGCTCCACTTGTCGCCGATCCGGTCGAGCACCTCACGGATGAACGCGCTCTCCTCGGGCCATGCCTCGCACGGCCCGCTGATCCTCCTCGATGTCGCCATCTGGTCCGCCTCCCGTTCGCCTTCACGGCAGCGTACAGGCCTTCCGGTCTGTTACCGCATCAACAGTAAGTAAAGCCCGCGGCGCCAAGCTCGCCGTGCGCACCACCGAAAGGAAGCTCGCCATGCCCACCATCGCCATCGTCGGAGCCGGGCCAGGCCTCGGTCTGTCCATCGCCAAGGCATTCGGGGACAACGGATACTCCGTCGCGCTCGTCTCCCGCACCCAGGAGAAGCTCGACACCCTCGCCACGGAGCTGAAGGAGGCCGGGATCGAGGCCGCGGGCTTCGCCGCCGACGTCATGGACCCCGCCTCGGTCACCGCGGCCTTCGACCGGATCAAGGAACGCTTCGGGGCCGTGGACGTCCTGGAGTACTCGCCCGCCCCGCACACGCCCGTCCCCGGCCTGAGCAACCCGGCCCCGCTGGAGGCGAACCGAGCCAACATCCAGCCGCAGATCGACTACTACCTCTACGGCGGGCTCGCGGCCACCGAGCAGGTGCTGCCCGCCATGATCGAGCGCGGCAGCGGCACCATCCTCTACACCACCGGCGGCACCTCCCAGGACCCGCTCTCCGGGCCCGCCGAGTTCACCACCACGACCATCGGCAGCGGTGCGCTGCGCAGCTACGCTCTGAAGCTGCACCAGGCGACCGAGGGCACCGGCGTGTACGTCGCGCACGTCCCGCTCTTCGTCTGGATCGGCAGCGGCGGGCCCGAGACCCAGCCCGCGGCCATCGCTCAGCACTACTGGACCACCCACACCACGCGCGACGGAGCCGAGCAGCCCTACGTCGCCCTCTGACCGGGCGGTGCCGGGCCGGCCTCGGTACGGGGCCGGCCCGCAGGCTCCGCTACCGGAGACCCGTCACCGGACCAGGCACGGCCGCTTCGGGTCGAACTCCCACCCCTCGACCAGGTACTGCATGGCCACGGCGTCGTCCCGCGCGCCCAGCCCGTGGGACAGGTAGAGCTCGTGGGCGGCGGCCAGCCGCTCGCGGTCGAGCTCGACGCCGAGCCCGGGCGTCGTCGGCACCGCGATCGCGCCGTCGCGGATCTGCGGCGGCGCCGTCGTCAGGCCCTGGCCGTCCTGCCAGATCCAGTGCGTGTCGAGCGCGGTGATCGTGCCGGGCGCCGCGGCGCCCACGTGCGTGAACATGGCCAGCGAGACGTCGAAGTGGTTGTTGGAGTGCGACCCCCAGGTCAGCCCGAACTCGTGGCAGAGCTGAGCTACCCGGACGGAGCCCGCCATGGTCCAGAAGTGCGGGTCGGCCAGGGGGATGTCGACGGCGCCCGCGCGCACGGCGTGCGCCATCTCGCGCCAGTCGGTGGCGATCATGTTGGTCGCGGTCGGCAGCCCGGTCGCCCGCCGGAACTCCGCCATCACCTCCCGGCCGGAGAACCGGCCCTCCGCGCCGCACGGGTCCTCCGCGTAGGCGACGACGCCGCGCATGCGCCGGCCGAGCCGGATCGCCTCGGCCAGGGGCCAGCCGCCGTTGGGGTCGAGCGTGATCCGCGCGTCGGGGAACCGCTCCTTGAGCGCGACCACGGTGTCGACCTCCAGGTCGCCGGCCTGGACGCCGCCCTTGAGCTTGAAGTCCGTGAAGCCGTACCGTGCGGCGGCGGCCTCGGCCAGCCGCACGACGTCGTCGGGCGTCATGGCCCGCTCGCGCCGTAGCCGGCCCCATGCGTCGGACGCGTCGTCCCCGCGCAGGTACGGCAGGTCGGTGGCGCCCGGGTCGCCCACGTAGAAGAGGTAGCCGAGCATCGGCACGGACTCGCGCTGGGCGCCGTCGCCGAGCAGCTCGGCCACGGGCACACCGAGGTCCTGGCCGTGCAGGTCCAGCAGCGCGGACTCCAGGGCCGTGACCGCGTGCACCGTGGTGCGCAGGTCGAACGTCTGCAGGCCGCGGCCACCCGCGTCGCGGTCGGCGAATGCTGCCGAGACGGAGCGCAGCAGGCTGCGGTACCGCGCCACCGGCTGCCCGACGACGATCCGGCCCGCCTCCTCGATGGTGGCCCGGATCTTCTCCCCGCCGGGTACCTCGCCGAGCCCGGTGCGGCCGTCGGAGTCGGTGACGATCGCGATGTTGCGCGTGAAGAACGGGCCGTGCGCGCCGGACAGGTTGAGCAGCATCGAGTCGTGGCCCGCGACGGGCACCACCTCGACACGCGCGATCGTGGGGTGGGTGCTCACCGGGCGGCCTCGGCGGGCTCGGCTTCGCTCGGCTCGCCCGCGCCGAGCACGACGTCGAGCACGCCGTCGACGCGCCGCGTCAGGTGCCACGGGTTGTCGGACCGGACCGGCTCGGGCAGCAGGTACTCGGGCAGGTTCTGGTAGGCCACGGGGCGCAGGAACCGCTCGATCGCGAGCGTGCCCACCGAGGTGCTGCGGGAGTCCGACGTCGCCGGGAACGGGCCGCCGTGCACCATCGCGTGCCCGACCTCGACGCCGGTCGGCCAGCCGTTCGCGAGGATGCGGCCGGCGGTGCGCTCCAGGACGGGCAGCAGCGCCGCGGCCGTCTCGCGGTCGGCCTCGGTCAGGTGCAGCGTCACGGTGAGCTGCCCCTCCAGTCGTCCGACGGCGGCCAGCAGCTCCTCGGCGTCCGCGTACCGGACCACCAGCGAGGCGGCGCCGAAGATCTCGGCCTGCAGCACCGGGTTGCTCAGCAGGGTCGGCACGCTGCTCGCGAACACCGCCGGCGCGGGGGCGTTGCGGGTGTCGCCGGGGGAGCCGGCCCCGACCAGGCGCACACCGTCCTGGGCGGCCAGCGCGTCCACGCCGTCCTGCCAGGCCTCGGCGATGCCGGCGGTGAGCATGGTCTGCCCGGCGGCGGCAGCGGCGGCGCGCCCGGTGGCCTCCACGAACGCGTCGCCGCGTGCGCCGTCCGGCACGAACACGAGCCCGGGCGCGGTGCAGAGCTGGCCCGACGAGCCCGTGACCGACGTGAGGTACGCCGCGGCGAGGGTGTCGACGTCGCCGGCCAGGGCGCCGTCGAGCAGGATCGTGGGGTTGATCGAGCTCATCTCGGCGTAGACCGGGATGGGCACGGTGCGTGCGGCGGCCGCCGCGACCAGCGCGAGGCCGCCGCCGCGCGAGCCGGTGAAGCCGACCGCCTGGATGGCGGGGTCGGACACGAGGGCCTGGCCCACGGCGTTGCCCGGCCCGTAGACCAGGGAGAACACGCCGGGGTGCAGGCCGCACTGCGCGACGGCGTCGGCCACCGCACGGCCCACGAGCTCTGCCGTGCCCGGGTGCGCGTTGTGCGCCTTGACGACCACGGGGCAGCCCGCCGCCAGCGCCGAAGCCGTATCGCCGCCCGCGGTGGAGAAGGCGAGCGGGAAGTTGCTCGCGCCGAACACCGCGACGGGCCCGAGGGGCACCTTGCGCTGACGGATGTCGACACGGGGCAGTGGAGCGCGGTCGGGCAGAGCCGGGTCGATCCGCACGCCGCGGTGGTCGCCCTGCCGCACCACCTGCGCGAACAGCCGCAGCTGACCGGTGGTGCGGGCGAGCTCGCCCTTCAGGCGAGCCGCCGGGAGGCCGGTCTCGCGCATGGCGCGCGCGACGACGTCGGGCCCCAGGGCGTCGATGTTCGCCGCGGCCTGCTCGAGGAACTGCGCGTGAGGCTCGGGTGCGAGCGCGGAGAACGAAGCGAACGCGTCCTGCGCGGCGGCCGTCGCCTGGGCGACCTGCGCGTCGTCGAGGAGCGAGTAGGCGGGTTCGAGGGCCTCGGCGGTGGCCGGGTCCTGCCCGGCGAGCGTGCCCGCCGCGCCGACGAGGGGCGAGCCGGCGACTATCGAGTGGCCGGTGAGCTGGGTGGTCGGCTCAGTGGTCATGGCGTGTCTCCTTGTCGAACGTGCGTGGGTCAGCCGGCCAGCGCGGCCGCGCCGGCGTCGTCCGCCGGGCGCGCCCCTGCCGCGTCGAGCAGTGCGCCGAGGTCCGCGAGGTCCTGGGTGGTGAGGTCCTGCAGGGGCGGCCGGACGCTGCCCATGTCGCGGCCGATCGCCTTCATGCCGCCCTTGACGATGGACACCCCGTAACCCTTGGCCCGGTCGCGGATGTCGACGTAGGGCAGCACGAACTGGTTGAGCTTCTCCGTGACCGCCGCGTGGTTCATGCTGCGCACGTCACGGTAGAACGCCAGGGCGAACTCGGGCACGAAGTTGTACATCGCCGAGGAGTAGGTGCTCATGCCGAGCTGCAGCAGCGGCAGCGCGAAGGTCTCCGCGGTGGGCAGCCCGCCCAGATAGAACAGCCGGTCGCCGTTGGCGGCGTAGACGCGGGTGAGCTGCTCGATGTCGCCCAGCGCGTCCTTGAACCCGATGAAGTTGGGGTGCCGCTCGGCCAGCCGGGCCACGGTCTGTGCGGAGTAGACGGCGTTGCCGCGGTTGTAGACGATCACCCCGAGGCTCGTGGCGGCGCAGATGGCGGAGGCGTGCTCCAGCAGGCCGTCCTGGTCCGCCTCGGTGAGGTACGGGGGCAGCAGCAGGAGCCCCTCGGCGCCGGCGGCCTCCGCGGCGCGCGCGTTCTGGATCGCCTGGGCGGTGTTGCCGCCCGCGCTGCCGAGCACCGGGGTGCGCCCGGCGGCGGCCTCGACGGCGAGCCGGACCACGCGGGCCGACTCCTCGGGTGTCAGGCTGAAGCCCTCGCCTGTGCCACCCGCGGCGAACAGGCCGCCGATCTGGAAGCTCGACTGCCAGTCGATGTGCTCGCGGTAGCGCTGCTCGTCGATCTCCCCGTCCCCGGCGAACGGGGTGACGGGGAAGGACAGCAGCCCGTCCTTGAGGGCGACGGCGAGCTCCTGGGGTGCGTACGTGGCCAAGGTGGCCCCTCCTGTGACAGACGTCGGCGATGGCGTGCTGGATACGGCTACGGTTCGCCGCCACCGTAGGAACCGCCCACGATGCCTGTCCAAGCCCAATCGTGCATCGATTCATACTTGACCAGCATCACCCCTTCGCTGAGTGCTGGATTTTCGCCCCGTTCCGGGCGTCTGGAGGGGCGAAGATCCAGCACCCAACGGGCTAGTCGTGGACCGGGTGCAGGAAGGTCAGGAAGTTGTGGAGGGCCGGGTTCTTGGACGTCCGGTCCCAGATGGCGTGCAGCTCGACGACGCCGTGCGGTACGTCGCCGAGCTCGAGGAACGTCACGCCGGGCAGCCCCAGCAGGCGGGCCGACTCGGGGACGAACGCCACGCCGCGTCCGGCGGCGACCAGCGAGCACATCGTCAGGATCTGGCTGACCACGTGCACGACGTTGGCGTGCTCGACGGTGATGTACCGGACCACCATGTCGTAGAAGTAGCGCGCCTTGGTCGGGTGATGCCCGATCAGCGGCTGCTCGCGCAGGTCGGCGACGACCACCGGCCGGTCCAGCCGGGTGAGCGGGTGCCCGTGCGGGACGGCGAGGACGAGGTCCTCGGACAGCAGGAGCCGTGAGTCGAAGCTCTCCTGGTCGAACGGGGGACGGCCGAGCGCCAGGTCGAGCTCGCCCCGGCGGATCGCCTCGATCTGCTCGATCGTGACGAGCTCCCGGAGATCGAGGTCGACGTCGGGCATGAACTCGGCGATCTCCTGGACGAGCGTGCCCAGGAGGCTGAACCCCGAGGCGGCGGTGAACCCGAGGCGCAGGACGCCGGCCCGGCCCGCGGCGATCCGCCGGGCCAGGGCCGGGGCGGCGTCGGCGGCGGTGAGCAGACGCCGGGCCTCCTCCAGGAACACGGTGCCCGCAGTCGTCAGCTCGACGTGCCGGTTGTCCCGCTCCAGGAGCGCGACGCCGACGGCGCGCTCGAGCTTCTGGACCTGCCGGCTCAGTGGTGGCTGGGTCATGTTGAGCCGCGCGGCGGCGCGGCCGAAGTGCAGTTCTTCCGCCACTGCCAGGAAGCAGCGGACCTGGTCGAGGGTGTACACGATGCCTTCCGAGAATCAAGCAATGCAGTAAGAGGCTTAGACAGGCATCGTATGGCGTTCCTATGCTCAACGCCCGACCGGGATCCCCTGTTCAGAATCTCAATGAGGAGAGCTGTGATGACAACTCTTTCGCGCAGAAGCCCGCGCATCCGCCGGGCCCTGCTGGGTGCGACCGCCGCCGGCGCCGCGCTGACCCTTGCCGCGTGCGGCGGGAACGTGGGCGCCGCGGGCGGCGGCGAGGGCGCTGACTTCCCGACCGGCCCCGTGACCATCTCGGTGGGTGCGGAGGCCGGCGGCTCCACCGACGTGATCGCCCGCGCCGTGGCCGAGGGCATGGCCGAGGACCTCGGGGTGGCGGTGCCCGTCGTGAACCGGGCGGGGGCCAACGGCGCCCTGGCCACCGAGGAAGTGGCGGGCAAGCCCGCCGACGGGTACGAGCTGGTGATTCTCAACGCGTCCCTGATCACGATCACGCCCCTGGCGGTGTCCGAGGACGAGGCGGTGGACATCGCCGACCTCGACGTGCTCAAGGGCCTCTCCCAGGACGACTACGTGCTGATCGCCAGCCCGGAGTCCGGTTTCGAGACCCTCGACGACCTCAAGGACGCGTCCGGCGAGATCAAGTACGGCACCACCGGTGTGGGCACCGGCTCGCAGCTCGCGCAGGCCGTGCTGTTCAAGCAGGCCGAGATCGACGGCACCGCCGTCCCGTTCGACTCCGGCTCGCCCGCGCTCACCGCCGTCGTCGGCGACCAGGTGCAGGTGGCCACCGTGCAGCTCGGTGAGGCCAAGCCGCAGATCGACGCCGGGAACGTGGTGCCGCTGCTGGCGTTCTCCGCCGAGCGGAACCAGTTCCTGCCCGACGTGCCGACCGCGGTCGAGGAGGGCTACGACGTGCCCGTCTCGCAGTACCGCGCGGTCGCCGCGCCCAAGGGCCTGCCCGAGGACGTCAAGGCCCGGCTGATCGAGTCGATCGACGCCACCATCGCGACGGACGCCTACAAGGAGTTCAACGAGAACAACCTCTTCACGCCGCACGAGATCTCGGGCGACGAGGTCACCACGGAGTGGACCGAGCTCGGCGAGAAGTACCGGGCGCTCACCGAGGAGTACGACATCAACCTCGCGGAAGGCTGAGCGGTCGTGGAGAGCACAGCTGTCGATCCGGCCGGCCCGGCCGGCGCACTGGCTGACGACGCGCCGCCGTCCGCCGGCCCGGTGGCGAACCTCGCCGCCTGCGTGGTGACGACCGGCGTCGGCGTGGCCGGCGTGGTGGGGGCGACGGCGCTGGGCCTGGGCACACCCGCGCAGCCGGGTGCGGGGCTCTGGCCGCTGGCGATCAGCGTCGCCATGGTGGTGCTGTCGCTCGCCCAGCTGCTCGTCGGACGCCGCGGCGGCGACGGTGAGAAGTTCTCCCGGTACTCGTGGCTCTCGCTGGCCGGCCTCGCGACCCTGCTCGGGCTCGTGGCGCTGCTGCCCGTGATCGGCTTCGAGATCCCCGCGCTGCTGCTGAGCCTCGTCTGGATGAGGTTTCTCGGCGGGGAGTCCTGGCGCTCCGCCGTCCTGTACTCGGTGCTCGTCGTGGGAGTGCTCTACGGGGTCTTCGTCGGGGCGCTCGGTACGAACGTCCCGCACCTCCTCTGACCTGACCGCACCGCTCAGACTGCACCACAAGGGAATCGCACGTGGAATCGCTGCAGAACGTCCTCGCCGGCTTCGCCGTCGTGCTGGAACCGACGAACCTCCTGTACTGCCTGGTCGGGGTGGTCATCGGCATGCTCATCGGGGTGCTGCCGGGCCTCGGCCCGGCGGCCACCATCGCCATCCTGCTCCCGCTGACCTACGGGGTGGAGCCGGTCACCGCGATCATCATGCTCGCCGGGATCTTCTACGGTGCCCAGTACGGCGGCACCATCACCTCGGTGCTGCTGCGGCTGCCCGGTGAGGCCAGCTCCGTGGTCACCGTCCTGGACGGGCACGCGCTCGCCCGCCAGGGGCGCGCGGGGACGGCGCTCGGCGTCGCCGCCGTCGGCTCGTTCATCGGTGGCACCGTCGCCATCATCGGTCTGACGTTCCTCGCGCCGCTGGTGGCGGGCTTCGCCCTCGACTTCGGGCCGCCCGAGTACGCGGCCCTCGCCCTCCTGGGCATCCTGCTGGTCTCGACGATCGCGTCGGGCGCGCGTGTCAAGGCGCTCATCGCGGCCACGATCGGGCTCCTGCTGGCCACCGTCGGGCGCGACGCGTTCACGGGCGCCGAACGGTTCACGTTCGACAACCTGAGCCTGGCCGACGGCATCGACTTCGTCCCCGTCGCCATGGGCCTGTTCGGCCTCGGCGAGATCCTCTACAACCTGGAGGAGCGGCACCGCGCGGTGCAGGCGCCCGGCAAGGTCGCCAACGCCTGGCCCTCCCGCAAGGACCTGCGGGAGTCCTCCGGCGCCGTGACCCGCGGTTCCGTGCTCGGGTTCTTCCTCGGCATCCTGCCCGGCGGCGGCGCGACCATCGCCTCCATGGCGGCGTATGCCGCAGAGAAGAGGCGTGCCAAGGACCCGAGCCGGTTCGGCAAGGGCGCCATCGAGGGCGTCGCCGGCCCGGAGACGGCGAACAACGCCGCCGCCACCAGCTCGTTCATCCCGCTGCTCACCCTCGGCATCCCCGCCAACGCGACCATGGCGCTGATGTTCGGCGCGCTGCTCATCCAGGGCATCACGCCCGGCCCGCAGCTCGTGACCGAGCATCCCGAGCTGTTCTGGGGCGTCGTCAACTCGATGTACATCGGCAACGTGCTGCTGCTGATCATGTCGATCCCGCTGGTGGGCCTCTTCGTCCGCATCCTGCGGGTGCGCGCGGCGATCCTCGCCCCCGTCACCGCGCTGATCACCATGATCGGCGCCTTCACGATCAACAACTCCGTCTTCGACGTGCTGCTGGTCGTCGTCTTCGGCGCCATCGGCTACCTGATGAAGAAGTTCGGCTTCGAGCCCGGGCCGCTCGTCCTGGCGTTCGTGCTGGGCTCGCTGCTGGAGGACAGCCTGCGGCGCTCGCTGCTGATGTTCGACGGCTCCGCGGCCGGCTTCTTCACCCGCCCGATCTCCGCGACGCTGCTGGTGGCGTTCGTGGTGGTGGCGGTGCTGCCCCTGGTCCGGTCGGTCCGGGGGCGGCGGACGGCGGGGTCTGGGTCGGGGTCGGCGTCTGGTGGGTCCGTGCAGAACCGAGAGGAAGAGTCAGTATGAGCATCGTCGTGGGCTACGTCCCCACTCCCGCGGGGGAGGCCGCCGCACAGGCGGCGATCACCGAGGCCGGACTGCGGGGCGAGGACCTGCTGGTCGTGAACTCGGCGCGGGAGGGTTCGCTGGTGGAGACTACGGTCGCCTCGGACGAGGACCTCTCCCGGGTGCTCGCCTCCGCCAAGGATGCCGGCGTGCGGGCGGAAGTGGTGCGCGGCACGCACCGCGACGACTTCACCGACGAGATCCTCGACCTGGCCGAGCAGCACGACGCCTCGCTGATCGTGATCGGCCTGCGACGGCGCAGCACGGTGGGCAAGTTCATCATGGGCTCGGTGGCGCAGCGCATCCTGCTGCAGGCGGAGCACCCGGTGCTGGCGGTCAAGCCGCCGCGCTGACCGGTTGGGGCTGTCGCTGGCGGCTGGCGGCCGGCGGGCGTGGGGCGCGGGTCAGGGGGCGGTGGGGTGGCCGGACTCCTGGAGGAGGCGGCGGCGCGAGCCCGCCAGGTGAACCCGCATCGCCGCGGAAGCGGCTAGCGGGTCTCGGGCCTCCAGCGCCGCGAGCACGGCGCGGTGCTCCTGCACGACGGCGGCGAAGCGGCCGCCGTCGTGCCGGTCCAGCCGGCCGCGCGGCATGGCGATCATCTGGGGGCCCAGCCGGTCCAGGGACTCCAGCAGGAACCGGTTGGCGGCCGACTCGGCCACCAGCCGGTGGAACGCGAAGTCGTGCTGCATGGCGGTGGCCGGATGGCCGTCGGACGCCGCCAGTAAGTCGAGCCGGTCCGCCAGCGCCGCGAGCTGCGTCGGCGTGCGCCGGGTGGCGGCGAGTGCGGCGGCCTCGGTTTCCAGCGCCAGGCGGTATTCGACCAGCGCGAGCCGGTCCTCCAGCGAGCGGGCCAGCGGCCGGGCGCCGCCGTCGGCGTCGGCGGCCGGGGGAGTGAGCGCGTAGCTGCCGCTGCCGCGCCGCGTGTGGACCAGGCCCTCGAGATTCAGGCGGCCGATCGCCTCGCGGACGACCGTTCGGCTGACCCCGTGCTCGGTGGCGAGCCGCGGCTCGCTGGGCAGCTTCTCGCCCGGCGCGATCTCGCCGTTGACGATGCGGGTCCGCAGCGTATCCACCAGGGTGCCGCTCAGGGTCTGGGCCATGTCCTCATGCTTCCATCCGCTCCTTGTTGTGGGCGTGATCCTTGCGACCTCCCGCCCGTCTTAGGCGCAATGTTCGCGCCCACAGCAAGGAAGTTCAGTGCGTGAAGGTGGCCGTGTCCGTGGTCCAGGCGCGGGCCTGGTCGCTGAGGGTGACGCCGAGGCCTGGGCGGTCCGGGACGAGCATGCGGCCGTCCTTCGTCTCCAGCCGCTCGTTGAACAGCGGGTCGAGCCAGTCGAAGTGCTCCACCCAGGGCTCGCGCGGGTACGTGGCGGCCAGGTGCAGGTGGATCTCCATCGCGAAGTGCGGCGCGAGGTCCAGGCCGGCCTGGTCGGCGAGCGTGAGCAGGCGCAGGAACTGTGTGATGCCGCCCACGCGCGGTGCGTCCGGCTGGATGACGTCGCACGCGCGGGTGGCGATGAGCCGCTCGTGCTCCGCGACCGACGCGAGCATCTCGCCCGTGGCGACCGGCGTGTCCAGCGCGGCGGCGAGGGCGGCGTGGCCCTCGGCGTCGTACGCGTCCAGCGGCTCCTCGATCCAGACCAGGTCGAACTCCTCCAGGCGCCGGCCCATGCGCAGGGCGGTGCCGCGGTCCCACTGCTGGTTCGCGTCGACCATGAGCGGGACGTCGGGGCCGATGTGCTCCCGGACGGCGGCGACGCGGGCGAGGTCGCGGGTGGCGTCGGGCAGGCCGACCTTGATCTTGATGCCGCCGATGCCCTCGGTGATCGACCGGCTCGCGCGCTCCTTCACCTCCTCGATGCTCGCGTTCAGGAAGCCGCCCGAGGTGTTGTACGTGCGCACGGAGTCGCGGTGGGCGCCGAGCAGCTTGGCCAGGGGCAGGCCCGCGCGCTTGGCCTTGAGGTCGTACAGGGCGATGTCGATGGCGGCCAGCGCCTGGGTCGCCAATCCCGAACGGCCCACCGACGCGCCCGCCCACACCAGCTTCGTGTAGAGCTTGGCGATGTCGTTGGGGTCCTCGCCGACGGCGGTCTGCGCCACCTCCTTGGCGTGCGCGTACTGGGCGGGACCGCCGGCGCGCTTGGAGTAGGAGAACCCGACGCCCTCGAATCCCTGCTCCGTGGTGATCTCCGCGAAGAGGAAGACGACCTCGGTCATGGGCTTCTGGCGGCCGGTGAAGACCTTGGCGTCGGAGATGGCGGTGGCCAGCGGAAGCGTAGCGGTCGAGAGCCGCACGGTCCGGATGGCGTCGGGCTGGTAGGCGGGCTGGTAGGGCATGACGCTCCTTTGCGAGGGGTGTGCAAGTGAGCATACAAATAACGAACCTGTATGACGAATATGGATGGCACTCTGAGCCCATGACCACGCATCTCGTCGTCGGCGCAGGCCCCGTCGGCACCGCCCTCGCGTCCCGGCTCTCGCAGGCCGGCCGCACCGTCCGCGTCGTGACCCGCTCCGGTGGCGGACCCGAGCTTCCCCGCGTCGAGCGGATTGCCCTCGACGCGACCGACGCGACGGCGCTCGCGGACGCCGCGCGCGGCGTCGGCGTGCTGTACAACTGCGCGAACCCCGGGCCCTACCTGGAGTGGGAGCGCGGATGGCCGCCGCTGGCGGCCTCGGTGCTGCACGCGGCCGAGACGTCGGGCGCGGTGCTCGTCACCCTCGGGAACCTCTACGGTTACGGCCCGGTGGATGGTCCGATGACGCGGGACCGGGCGCTCGCGCCGTCGGGCCCCCTGGGCGAGGTCCGGGCCCGGATGTGGCAGGACGCGCTCGCCGCGCACCGGGCCGGCCGCGTGCGGGTCACGGAGGCGCGTGCCTCCGACTACATCGGGCCGTCCGTGCCCGACTCGCACGGGCTGCTGCCGATGTACGCGGCCGCCACCCTCGCCGGGAAGCCGGCGTTCGTCGTGGCGGACCCGGACCAGCCGCACACCTGGACCGCCGTCGACGACGTCGTCGCGACCCTCATCGCGCTCGGCGCCGACGACCGGGCCTGGGGCTCGCCGTGGCTCGTGCCGTCGAACCCGCCGGCGACCGTCCGCGAGGTGCTGCGCGAGCTGGGCACCCGGGCCGGGACGGGCGAACCTCGGCTGCGGCGCGTGCCGCGGGTCGCGCTGCGCACCGGCGGCCTCGCCCTGCCGGTGGTGCGGGCTGCGCTGGGCGTGCTGTACCAGTTCGACCGGCCGTTCGTCGCCGACGGGTCCGACACCAGCAACGTGCTCGGCGTCCGGCCGACGCCGTGGACGCAGGTGCTGGACGCGACGTCGGCGGCGTGGCGCGCCCGCACGACTGAGTAACGCACCTGCCTTGGTTGTGGGCGTGACCGTTGCGCCTAAAACCGGCAGGTAGGCGCAACCGTTGCGCTCACAAGCAAGGGGTCGTGGCGTCGGGGCGGAGCGGCTGTTAGCATCGCCAGATGGCGATGATAGAGGCGGGTAGCGATACAGTCCCCGACGAGGCTGCGGCGATGGCCGTGGCCGCCTGTCTGTTCCACGGGTTCTCGGACCCCTCGCGGCTCGCGATCCTGCGGCACCTCGCGCTCGGTGAGCACCGCGTGGTGGACTTGACCGGGCACCTGGGCCTGGCGCAGTCGACGGTCTCCAAGCACCTCGCTTGCCTGCGCGACTGCGGGCTGGTCGAGTCGCGGCCCGAGGGCCGGGCGTCGATGTTCTCGCTGACCCATCCGGAGGCGACGCTCGCGGTGCTGGAGTCCGCCGAGCGGCTGCTCTCGCTGACCGGCGACGCCGTGGCGCTGTGCCCGGTGTACGGGGTCGACGGTTCCGCGATGCACACTTCCGTGCCCGCCGGGCTCGCGTCGTGAGCGGGGCGGGGCAGGCGACGTCGCGGCGGGCGGATCCCGCGGAGGTCGAGCGCCTGACCCGGCGCGGACTGCGCCTGGCCCAGTTCACGGTCGCCTACAACGTGGTCGAGGGTGTCGTGGCGATCATCGCCGGCGTCCTCGCCGGGCTGGTCTCGGTGATCGGGTTCGGCATCGACTCCGGGATCGAGTCGATCGCGGCGGTGCTCGTGGGCCTGCGCCTGGCCGCGCGGCTGCGGCACGGCGAGGCTGACGAGCGCAAGGAGCGGCTCACCCTCCGGCTCGTCGCGATCACGTTCTTCCTGCTGGCCGGGTACGTCACCGTCGAGGGCATCCGCAGCCTGGTGGCCGGCGAGACGCCGGAGCGCTCATCGCTCGCGATCGGGCTCCTGGTCGCCTCGCTCGTCGTGATGCCGCTGCTGGCCGAGGCGAAGCGGCGTGTCGGCGTGGCCCTGGCCGACCCGCTGATCCTGGCCGACGCCGCCGAGACCCGGATCTGCGTCCTGCTGTCCGTGTCGACGCTGCTCGGCCTCGTCGTCTTCGCGCTGACGGGCGCCGGCTGGGTCGACGCGGTGGCCGGCTTCGTCATCGCGGCGTTCGCCATCCACGAGGGGCGCGAGGCGTGGGAGGGCGAGCTGGCCCACGACCACGGTCACGACGATCACGATCATGACGACCACGACGTCGTCGGTAACGGCAGGGCAGCCACCGATGGCTGACCACAACCACGGCGGACACTCGCACGGTGGCGCCCACGGTGCGCAGGGCGGTCGGCGGCGTCTGGCCGTCGCGTTCGGGATCACGGCATCGGTCTTCGCGGCCCAGGCCGTGGGCGCCCTGCTCACCGGGAGCCTCGCGCTGCTGGTCGACACCGCGCACATGCTCACCGACGTCGCGGGCCTGGCCATCGCCCTGTTCGCCGCGTCGCTCGCGCTGCGGCCGCCGTCGCCGCGCCGGACCTGGGGCTTCCGGCGCGCCGAGGTGCTGGCCGCGCTCGCCCAGGCCGCCGTGCTGCTCGCCGTCGGCGTCTATGCCGTCGTCGAGGGCGTGAGCCGCCTGGCCGGCCCGGCCGAGGCGCCGGGGCCGGGCCTGCTGGTATTCGGCATCGTGGGCCTCGCCGGGAACGTCGTGGCGCTGCTGGTGCTGGCGGGCGGCAGGTCGGCGTCGCTCAACCTGCGCGCCGCCTTCCTGGAGGTGATGAACGACGCGCTCGGGTCGGTGGCGGTGATCGTGGCCGCCGTCGTGATCGCCACGACCGGATGGCAGCGGGCCGACGCCGTCGCCGGGCTCGTCATCGCGCTGCTGATCCTGCCGCGGGCGGTCCGGCTCCTGGTCGACTCGGCGAACGTACTGCTGGAGTCCACGCCGTCCGGCATCGACCTGGACCAGGTCCGGGCCCGCCTGCTCGAGGTGGACCACGTCGAGGACGTTCATGACCTGCACGCCTCCCTCGTCGCCACCGGGCTACCGATCATCAGCGCGCATGTAGTGGTGCGGGACGTCTGCTTCCGCGACGGGCACGCGCCCCCGGTCCTCGATGCCCTGCAGCGGTGCGTCGCCACCCAGTTCGACGTGCCGGTGGAGCACTCGACCTTTCAGCTCGAGCCCGCCGAGCATGCCCGCCACGAGGCACCGACGCACGCGTGACTCTCGCCGATACGCCCAGAACTGTCCTGCTCAGCGGACCGCCGGCCACGCCGTAGAGTGGCGACCTCGTTCATTTCCGGCAGGCGCGGTCGCCCTCCCACGGGTGGTGCTACCGCGGCTGGCCCGTTGATCTGGAGTGCCACATGCCAGGACCGCTCACTGTCGCCGTCGCCCCGGGCGAGAAGCCGGCGGTCATGGTCCTCGACGGGTGGAGGCTGGGGCTTGCCATCTGCTTCGATGCCGCTACGCCGCAACATGCCGCGGACACTGCGGCGCTGGGTATGGACGCCTACGTGGCGAGCACCCTCTACGGCGCGAGCCCTGATTCGCCGGCCCGCCGCGATGGGCACATGCGGGATCGGGCGGCCGCACACGGGATCTGGGTGGTGCTGTCGACCGCCGCAGGGCCGAGCGGGGAGTTCGCGGAGACCTCTGGTGGCTCCGGAGTCTGGGCACCAGGCGGGAACCTGCACGTCCAGGCGGGAACTCGAGCGGGAGACGTAGCGGTCGCGACCCTCACCTGACCGTCGGACCGTTTGGCCGCCGGCGGCGCCTCGTTCGATCTCCCCGGTCCCCGAACAACCTCAGGCATCGTCAGGTGCAGGTGGAGCGCCCGCGTCGCTGCAGACGCGCTCGACCAGGTAGCGCCAGCCCGCCTCGAAGCGCTTGGTGGGCGCTGGGCTGTTCGGCCCGGGGCTCTGGAAGGGCTGGTTCAGGAGCGGGCCCTCCAGCGCGAACGTGAGCTGGCCGGCGAGCAGGTCGATGTCGGCGCGCGGCAGCTCGATCTCTCGCAGCAGGATCCGGATGTGGATCTCGGACAGTGGAGGCCGGCGAGGGCCGCCCTGCTTGCGGCCGTCGATCGCCGCCCGGGCAATCTCGTGGTTCTGCGCGAGGAAGCGGATGCGGGCGGAGCCGTAGGCGATGAGGCGGTCCACGGGCGGCGCGCCGGGGCCGAGCGGCGGCGGGCCGGTGAGGATCTCCTGCTGCAGGGTGCGCTCGTTGTCGTCCAGAACCGCCTGGAAGATCCCGGCCCGGCTACCGAATCGCCGGAACACGGTGCCCTTGCCGAGCCCGGAGCGTTCGGCCAGCCGGTCCATCGTGAGGGCGTCGGAGCCCGCCTCGGCGAGGAGCTCGCGGGCGGTGGCGAGGAGCAGCTGCCGGTTGCGGGCCGCGTCGGCCCGCTCCGGTTGTGGCGTGCCCCACATCAGCGGTGTGCTCATGCCCGGATGCTATCGACGATCCCCTAAGCGGGGTAAAGTCCGCTTAGGTCGGCCAGCGTGGCCGACCAGGACGCATGGGGGCGAGATGGCAGACATGAACAGCGAGATCATCGAGGCGTACCGGGCCAGGTCGGGCGTGCTGGGTGACGACGTCATGGGCGGGCACTTCACCGGCAAGCGCCTGGTGCTGCTGCACCATGTCGGGCGCGTCAGCGGCAAGGAGTACGTGACGCCGCTCGTGGCCGCGGCCGACGGCGACGCCTACGTCATCTGCGGCTCGCTCGGCGGCGCGCCGAAGGACCCGGCCTGGGTGGCGAACGTCGAGGACGGCCCCGGCGAAGCCACCATCGAGCTCGGCGCCAAGACGCTCCGCGTGACCACCACGGTGGTGCGTCCGACGTCGTCCGAGTGGGAGCGGCTCTACGGCATCTGGGCCGAGTACTGGCCGGACGCCAAGGAGTACGAGACCCACACCGACCGCAAGTTCCCGGTCATCCGGCTCGTGCCCCAGCCCTGAGCTCAGCCTTCCAGCGACCGGACGAAGTCTCGTACACGTACCGCCATCTCGTTCGGCACCTCCGCGACCGTGAAGTGCCCGCCCTCGTCGAGGCGGTCGAACACGCGCAGGCCGAGGTAGTGGCTGCGCGCGAGCGACTCGGGGTACGTCGCCTCGTGTCGCTGGATGAGAACGGCCGCGGGCACGGTGGTCGGCGGGATCGGGCCGGGCTGGTCGGCGCCCTCGTAGTACGAGCGGAACGACGACGCGATCGTCTGCGTCGCCCAGTAGATCGTCGCCTCCGTGAGGATGCGGTCCCGCGAGATACGCCGCTCCACCGCTCGCGGATCGCCGGGCGGGGTGTCGCTCCACTCGACGAGCTTCTCCGTGAGCCAGGCCAGCAGGCCGGCGGGGGAGTCGTTGAGCGCGGTCGCCAGCGTATCGGGTCTGGTGGCCTGGACGTGGCCGTAGGCGCCTTCGCTCTGGTGCCGTGCGGCGATCCCGTCGAAGAACGTGGTGACGTCCGGGTCGTCGAGAGCGGCACGTTCCTCGGCGGTGGGGAAGTGCGCGTGCGTCGCTACGATCCCAGCCACGTGCTCGGGAAAGCTGGCGGCGATCAGGTCGCTGACGTTCGCCGTGACGTCCTCGCCGTACGTGACGTACCGCTCGTACCCGAGCACGTCCGTCATGAGCGCGTGCATGGTGGTGGCCAGCCGCTTCTCCGACATCTCGCCGCTGGCGTAGGGCGACGAGAACCCGAACCCGGGCAGGCTCGCGACGACCACGTGGAAGTCGGGCAGCAGGTCCGCGAAGTCGAGCTGTAGCGCGAACGTGTGCGGCCAGCCGTGCAGCACCAGGAGCGCCGGGGCGTCCGCGGCGTCCGCGCGCAGGTGTACGAAGTGCAGGTCGACGTCGTCCAGCTCGGCGATGTACTGCGGGTGCCCGTTGAGCCAGGCCTCCCGCGAGCGCCAGTCCCAGCTGATCCACTGGTCGACGAGCTCGCGCAGGTAGGCGGCGCTCATGCCCGACGGCGGACGCCGGGGCGAGTCGTCGGGGATCCGGCTGCGCGCGAGCCGCTCGCGCAGGTCGGCGAGGACCTGGTCGGGCACGTGGATCGTGAAGGGCCGGGGCTCGCTGGCGGGTCTGCTCATGGAGACGACGTTAAGCCGCA
>NZ_UWYY01000036.1 GCF_900608595.1 Promicromonospora panici
TGAGCGGAGGGTGCGAGCATCGTGCCTGGTCAAGGCATTTGGTTGTCCGTTCACAAGATGCCGGGTGTTTCACCCTGACGTCGTTAGCGGGAGGTGCACGATCTCTTGACGCTCCGTGCACAGGACGGTGAACACGAGCCGGCACCTGCTGGCCTGACCACGGCGTACGCTCGGTGCCATGATCGACACCGTGCTCGACAACGCGCACGTGGCCATCGCCGACCGGTTCGCCCACCTTCGCGAGCTGATGTCCCGAGTGGCCGTACCCATGGAGATCAGCGCTACAGACCACACCGAGCTCATGCTGTTCCAGCGGGACCTCCACCTGGGCGAGGTCCGGATGTGGTCGATGAAGTTCCAGCCCCTGGCCTTCCACCGCACGGCCCAACTTGTCAGATGGGCCGATCCCGAGACCTACAACATCTGCGTGCCCCAGAACGGAGAGATGACCTACGCCGCGGACCGGCGGGAAGTCACCTACGGTCCGGGAGAGCTCCTCGTGCACGACTCGTCACGACCGTTCGGCCTCCGCGGGAGCAGCGTCAGCGGGCCGGTGACCTGCGTCGGGATCGAGATTCCGAAGGCTGCGGTCGGCCTGCCACGCGACCGGGCCGACCAGGTGGCCGGACTGCGCATACCCGGGCGGGAAGGGATGGGCGCGCTGCTCGCCACGGTCCTCACCCACCTGACCGCCAACAGTGATCTCTATCAGCCTGCCCACGCTCCTCGGCTCGCCGCCGTGGCGAGCGGCCTCGTGTCGGCGTTGTTCTCCCAAGTCCTCGACGACGGCACGAGCACGCGACGGCCCGAGTCACACCGCCAGACCCTGACCCTGCAGATCAGGGCGTACATCCGCGAGCACCTGAACGATCCCGAGCTGACGCGGGAGGCGATCGCCGCCGCCCATCACATCTCGACCAGGTATCTCCACCGCTTGTTCCAGGAGGACGGCACCGGAGTCATGGCGTGGATCCGGCAACAACGCCTCGAGCACGCTCGCCGCGACCTCGCCGACCCGGAATGGAACGCGGTACCCATTCACCAGATCGCGGCCAGGTGGGGCTTCACCCACCACGCCGACTTCACCCGCGCCTTCGGCAACGCCCACGGCGTACCGCCGAGCGAATACCGCCGGCTGGCGCAGACCGGCGCCCGCTGAGGCGAGCTCACCGAGCACGACCTGTGAGCTCAGCCGGCTCCGAGGTCGCGCAGGGCGGGCAGCGCCCGCTCGAGCATGGCCGTCGTGGCGGTCAGGCTGATCCGGAAGTGGTCGGGGCGGTTGAACACCGTTCCCGGCAGCACGAACACACCGCGTTCGGTGAGTGCGGCGACGAAGGCGGCGGCGTCGCCGCCCGGGGCGACGCCCCACAGGTAGAAGGCGCCTTCCGGGACGGTGAGCGCGTATCCCGCCTCGCCGAGCGCACCCACCATGAGGTCGCGTCGTCGTTCGAGCTCGGCCAGGTCGATCGAGACAGTCTCCAGGGCTGGCACCGCGTACTGCATCAGCGCATCGGGGAAGCCCCAGCCGAGTCCCATCTGGAGCGGGAGCAGAGCGGCGCGCAGCTCGTCGCGGTCCGCCTGGGGGATCAGGGGTGAGAGCGCGAGGTAGCCGAGGCGCTGGCCGGGAGCGAGCAGCACCTTCCCGTAGCTGTAGTCGATCAGGGCCCACGGGTAGCAGGCTGCGGGGCTCGTGAAGCCGATGCCGTCGAACCGGATGCGCCGGTACGGCTCGTCGGACAGCAGCCAGATCCGCCGGCCGTTGCGCACCGACGCCGCCTCGAGCGCCGCGGCGAGCTCGACCAGCCGGTCCTTGGCGTAGACGCGGCCGGTGGGGTTCGCGGGCGAGTTCACGACGACGATGCGGGTGCGCGGCGTGATAGCCCGCGCGATGGCCTCGACGTCCAGGTCGAAGTCCGCCGCGAGCGGCGCCCGGACCGGGACCAGGTCGGCGGCGCGCAGCATCGGGGCGTAGAACCAGCCCGGCTCCGGGATCACCACCTCGTCGCCGGCGTCGGCGACCAGCCGGAACGCGAGCGCGATGGCGCCGAACGCGCCCTGGGTCATGGCGATGTCGTCCGGCTCAAACGGTAGGCCGAGCTCGCCTCGCAGGCCGGTGGCGATCGTCTCCTGGGCCGGGGCGAGGCTGGTCTTGTAGGCGAACCAGTCCTCGGCGCGGGGCTCGACGTTCGCGCGTAGGGCGTCGACGAGCCCGGGCAGCGGCATCTCGTGCGGGTCGCCGAACGTCAGGTCGACGACGTCGGGCTGCCCGTCCATCGCGCGCAACGAGAGGAAGAACGACGTGACGGGCTCGATGGCGTCACCTGCCGCGCGTGCCCGGGCTGACAGCTCCATGTTGTGGGTCCCCTCGCCAGACGCCGTCCGAGCTCGGACGTTCTCCATGATGCTCCCGAACCGGCCGGTGCAACACCCGCGGGTCCGTCCCCTCCGGCGCCTACCGCGCTCACGGCTCGGCGCGCCAGGGCGCGATGCAGGATGTCGAGCTCGTCGACCAGCCGGGCGTCGTCCTGCCGGGTGCCACGGGGTGCTGCAGCGTTCGTTCGGTGAGGGCGGCCCGCCGCCGCTCGGCCCGGACCTGGTTGCGGCCGGCGGAGCCTGCGGAGGAGGCGCGCGTGCCGTCGGCTCCCACCGATGCCGCGCCCTCGGAGGCGGCGCCGGTCCCGTCCGCCCCGGCAGACACCGCGTCCGAGCCGACCGCTGGCCCTTCGCCGGCACCCTCCCCGACTTTTCCTGGCGAGCCGAAGCCGGCACCCACCGACCAGGCGGAGCCGCGTCCGGTGCCGTCCGTTCCCGGGAAGCCGTCCCGCAGCTGGCTGTCACCGGCAGAGCCACCCTGTAGGATCCGTAGCAGTCTTCCGGCGCCTTGCGGTGCCGGCGGGTCCGAATGAGACAGCGGACTGCGAGCGGCTCCCAGCCTCCACAGCTGGGAGTCGCTCGTCTTTTGTCCGGCCCGGCACCCGGGCTGTCTCGTTGGCCCCCGCCGCCGCGGTCGCGCCGCCGTCAGGCGGGGAGCAGTTCCTGGGGCAGCGGCGCGCCGGCCACGGCGGCGCGCACCATGGCGGTGAACAGGTCGGGCCGTTCGCCGTTCCAGGCGTGGCCGACCCCCGGTGCGAGCCTGGCCTGCCCGGCGGGGAACGCGTCGGCGATCCGGGACTGGGAGCGCCGGGTCAGGTCGTGCTCCCGTTCGCCGGCGACCGCCAGGAGGGGGACGGGCGAGGCGCCCGCGTCCACCGGGACCCGGTAGTCGAGCGCCTCGTCGCTCGCGCGCCGGAACGCCCGCGGGCTGGTGGTGCGCGCGGCTGCCGTGTACCCGGGGAGATCGGCCTCGGGAACGCGCAGGGCGCGGGCGTTCGCGCGAACGACCGGGCCCCAGGACATGACGGGGGTGATCAGCGCGGACAAGACCCGTAGCCGGCCGCTGCCGGGCAGGGGCAGGACATTGACGCCGCTGACCAGCGCGCTCGAGACCGTCCGAGGTGCGGTGGCGGCAAGGTGCAGGGTGACGTACCCGCCGAGCGACAGGCCGACCACGTGTGCGCGTCCGTCCGTGGTGCGTTCCGCGACGAGGTCGGCGACGAGGGAGGCGGTATCGGCGAGCGACGTCCAGGGGACCGCTCTGCTGCGGCCGTGTCCGGGCAGGTCGAGGACCAGGAGCCGGAGCTCGTTCGAGAGCGCGGCGATCTGTCTGGTCCACATCCAGCCGGTCGTCCCGACACCGTGGAGCAGTACCACCGGTGGCGCGTCTGACGGCCCGAACTCGTCCACGGTGAGGGTCACGGGCGGATCGTCCCACGGGTCGTGGCCTCCTCGTCGAGACGAGGCGGCACCGGCGCTCGCACGGGCAAACAAGAATGACGCGGGACATCGACGAACGATGTCCCGCGTCATCTGAATGGTGTCCGGAGGGGGACTTGAACCCCCACGCCCGATAAAGGGCACTAGCACCTCAAGCTAGCGCGTCTGCCATTCCGCCACCCGGACAGGTCGACCGATCCCGGCGTTTCCGCCGTTCCGGTGCGGGGAAAAACATAGCACGCAGGGCGGGTCGGTTCCGAATCGAAAACCGTGTGACCTGGGTCGCGTGGGTGGCGGGCGGGCAAGTGGGTCAGCCACGGGCAGGTCAGCGGAAGGTGTCGGCGTTTGCCGTGGCCCACTGCTCGAACGTCGTCGCCGGTGAGCCGGTCACGCCAGCGATCGTCGTGGTGGCCAACTGCGGGTTGTCGGCCATGCCGGCGAAGCCCTCGAGGTACCACCTGGCGTACTCGCCCATGGCCGGCTCGAGCGCCTCGGCGGCCTCGTCCAGCGAGACCTGCCGGAAGGTCAGCTCCCTGCCCAGGGCCACCCCGAGCCGGCGTGCCCGCTCGGCACGCGTCATCGTCTCGGGGCCGGTGAGGGTGTGGATCTGCCCCTCGTGGCCCTCCTCCAGCAGCACGGCGGCGGCGACGCGGGCTATGTCGTCCATCGCGACCGGTGCGTTGGCCGCGTCCGGGTAGGGCTCGCGCACCTCGCCCGTCGTCCGGACCTGGTCGGCCCAGACTGCCGTGTTCTCGACGAACTCGCCCGCGTAGAGATGGGTCCACGCGAGCCCCGACGCCTCGACCGCCCGGGCGATGGGCTGCCAGTCGGTGGTCTCGTCCCCGGACAGGTCCACGATGTGCCGGACGCCGGCCTCGCGGGCCAGCCGGACGACGTCGGCCACCGTCTCCAGGACCGGGGCAAGGTAGACCCGGTCCACCCCGGCGAACGCCGCGGGCAGGGTCTCCGGTCTGCGCAGATACCCCTTGGCGACCTCCACGCCGTCGGGCAGCTTCGCCCGGACGGGATTGGTGGTCAAGGCGCGGACGTCGTCGGCTCCGCGGGCGAGCAGGTGGTCGACGACCATGCGGCCGATGTTTCCCGTGGCTCCGGTCACCAGAATCTTCATGCCGCCACGGTAGGTTCTCGGCAGGCTCGCACGCCTATGAAAAGTTGTCGAGAGAAGCGGCCTCCCGCTAACGTCCGCTTGGACAATTCGCCCAAAACAAAATTTGGAGCATGGTGATGACGGCTGACGCGCCGACGGTAGCGCCGACGACAGCGGCGGAGTCGCCGACCACCGGGTCGAACACCGGGTCGACCACCGGGCAGCTGACCACCCCGGAGCCCGCCGCCCAGCAGCCGGCGGCCGCGTCCACCTTCGGCGCACCATGGATCCGGTCCACGGGTGACCTGGCCTGGAAGCTGGTCGGCATCGCGCTCGCCGTGGCTCTCGTGTTCTACGTGGTGAGCCTGGTCCAGCTGGTCTTCGTCGCCCTGTTCCTCGCCCTCGTGTTCACGACGGTGCTGCTGCCGCTCGGGGACCTCTACGACCGGGTGATGCCGCGCGGGCTGGCCATGGCGGCGTCCCTGCTGACCGCGGTGCTCGCCGTCGGCGGGCTGGTCACGTACGTAGTGTCCTCGGTGGTCAGCCGCTGGGAGGAGCTCGCGACCGAGTTCGGCACCGGCCTCACCGACCTGGCCGTGCTCGTCACCGACATTCCGGTCCTGGCAGGCCTGGGCACGCCCACCGACTGGCTGAGGGACGGCGGCGCCTGGCTCCAGGCGAACGCCGGCTCGTACGCGGGCACCGCCGCCGAGAGCGCCGGATCCATCGCGGAGGGCGCGACCGCCGTCGTGCTGGCGATCTTCTGCACGGTGTTCTTCCTGACCCAGGGGCACCGGATGTGGAGCTGGGCCCTGTCCCTGGTTCCCGCAGACCGGCACGACCGCTGGCAGACCGCCGCGAGCGCCGGCTGGACCGCGTTCTCCGGGTTCACGCGCGGCATGTTCTTCGTCGCGCTGGCGGACGGCGCGCTGGCCGGGATCTTCCTCACCGTCGTCGGCGTGCCGCTGGCGCTCCCGCTGTCGGTGGTCGTGTTCCTGGGGGCGTTCATCCCGATGATCGGACCCGTCGCGGCCATCGTGATCAGCGCACTTGTGGCCCTGGCCGCCCAGGGCCCGGTGCTGGCGCTGGTGGTGCTGATCGGCATGGTCGTCGTGGCGCAGATCGACGCGAACGTGCTGCAGCCGCTGATCACCGGCAAGCAGGTCTCGCTGCACCCCGTCGTGATGGCGCTCGTGGTCGCCGCCGGCTCGGTGCTGGGCGGCCTGCTCGGCGCGGTCGTCGCCGTCCCGCTCACCGCGGTGACGTGGGCGGTGTTCAGCACGCTCCGCAGGACGGCGCTCGAGGCGGCGACGCAGGGCACGACAGCGCAGGACACAGCGACACAGGGCGCGACGAGACAGGGCATCCCGCCCGCCCATGAGGCAGACTGACTCGGTGCCCGACCCCGCACCACGCACCGACGTCGCGCACCGCGACCCGGCGCCGAACTCGTCCGCGCCACCGGCCTGGCTACGTACCTCCGCCGGCTGGTCGTGGCGCCTGATCGTGCTCGTAGCCGGCATCGCCCTGGTGTTCTGGGCGGTCACGCAGGTGCTGATCGCCTTCGTGGCGGTGTTCCTGGCGCTGGTCATGACGGCGGTGCTGAACCCGCTGACCGACCTCTACGGCCGGGTCATGCCCCGCGCGCTGGCGACGGCGGCGGCCATCCTTTCCGGAATACTCGTCATCGGCGGCCTCCTGACCTACGTCATCGTGTCGGTCGCGGGCCAGTGGGAACGGCTCGCGGGGGAGTTCAACACCGGCATCGACCAGATCGTCGACCTGATCGAGAACAACCCGTTCCCGGTCAACGTCGAGGTCGACACCCGCGACCAGTGGATCGACGACGCCGCCAACTGGATCCAGGAGAACTCCCAGACGCTCGTCAGCCGCGCCGCCGAGAGCGCCGGCTCGATCGTCGAGGGCGTCGCCGTCCTGGTGCTCGCGATCTTCTGCACCATCTTCTTCCTCGCGTCGGGCGCCTCGATGTGGCGCTGGTTCATGTCCGAGGTGCCGGCCCGCACCCGGGTTCGGTGGCAGGCCGTCGCGGGCGCCGGGTGGTACACGTTCTCGGGCTACACGCGCGGCATCGTGCTCGTCGCGATCAGCAACGGCATCCTGGCGGGGATCTTCCTGTCCATCCTCGGCGTGCCGCTTGCGGCGCCGCTGGCCGTGCTGGTGTTCATCGGCACGTTCATCCCGCTGATCGGCGCGCCGCTGGCCATGATCATCGCGGCGGTGGTGGCGCTCGCCGCCGACGGCCTGCTGACCGCCCTGATCGTCACGCTCGGCATCGCCGGCATCGGGCAGCTCGAAGGGCACGTGCTGCAGCCGCTGATCATGGGCAAGCAGGTCTCGCTGCACCCCGTGGTGGTCGCCCTGGGCGTCACGTGCGGCACGGTGGTGGGCGGCATCCTCGGCGCGATCATCGCCGTCCCGCTCATCGCGGTGGCCTGGTCGGTGTTCAGCACCCTGCGCAAGCGCCCTGAGGCGGTGCCGCCCGGCACGGACGACGACGTCGGCCTGCCCGACGACCGCGTCCCGGACGACCGCGTCCCCGACGACCCTGCCGCCTCCCCGAAAACGTAAAACTGCAGGTCGGGACCTATTTCTGTGGCACCATCGAGGGATGGAACCGTTCGTTCTGGCCTCGGAGCACGTCCGCCTGTCCGTCCCGACGTACGCGGACGTCGATGCGATCACCTCGGCCTGCCAGGACTCCGCGGTCGCGGAGTGGACGGTGGTGCCGGTGCCGTACGAGCACCGGCACGCCGAGGGTTTCGTGCGCTACCACGTCGCCGACGGCTGGGCCAACGGCTCGGTCTACACATGGGCGGTGCGCGCGCCGGGCGACGCCGACGGGCCGCTGCTCGGCATGGTCGGGCTCACGTGCGAGGGCAACCCGGGTGAGGAGCGCGCGGGCGAGCTCGGTTTCTGGATGGCGCCGGACGCCCGCGGCGGCGGCCGGTGCACCGAGGCGTCTCGGCTCGTCGTGGACTGGGCGCTGGACCCCGCGGGGCTGGGGCTGTCGGTGGTGACATGGGTGGCGTACGTCGGCAACTGGGCGTCCCGCCGAGTGGCCTGGCGCCTCGGCTTCCGCGTGGAGGCCACCCTGCGCAAGCACGGGCTGCAGCGCGGCATCCGGCGCGACGCCTGGGTGGGCACCGTCCTGCCGGGCGACCCGCGCGAGCCCAACGAGCCGTGGCCGGCCGACGCGCCGCACACCCAGCTGCAGTGCGCGGACGGGAGCGTGGACCGGAGTGTCAGTGGGCATCCGTAGGCTGGGGTGGTGTTCGACGACTTGTTCAGTACGGTGACGACCGACACGGCGGGTACTCCGACCGCCCGGGCGTCGTCGCCCCTCGCCGTGCGCATGCGCCCGGCCACTATCGACGAGATAGCCGGGCAGGAGCACCTGCTGGTGCCCGGGTCGCCGCTGCGCCGGCTCATCGAACCGGGCGGGGGCGGGCGCGCCGCGCCGTCGTCGGTCATTCTCTGGGGGCCGCCCGGCACCGGCAAGACCACCCTCGCCTACCTCGTCGCCACCGTGTCCGGACGCCGCTTCGTGGAGCTGAGCGCCGTCACCGCCGGCGTCAAGGACGTCCGCCAGGTCGTCGAGGACGCCCGTCGCCGCCTCGCCACCGGCGGCGACGAGACCGTGCTGTTCGTCGACGAGGTGCACCGCTTCTCCAAGTCGCAGCAGGACGCGCTCCTGCCCAGCGTCGAGAACCGGTGGGTCACCCTCGTGGCCGCGACCACCGAGAACCCCAGCTTCTCCGTGAACTCGCCGCTGCTGTCCCGCTCGCTGCTGCTCACCCTCCGGCCGCTGGAGACCGAGCACGTCCGCGAGCTCGTCCTGCGCGCCGTGACCGACGAGCGCGGCCTCGGTGGTTCCGTAGAGCTCGACGACGAGGCCACCGAGCACCTGCTGCGGCTCTCCGGCGGAGACGCCCGCAAGGCCCTCACCGTCCTGGAGGCCGCGGCCGGCGCCGTGCTGTCGGACGGCGTGCTGTCGGACGGCGTGCTGTCGGACGGCGTGCTGTCGGACGGCGTGCTGTCGGATGGCGACCACGAGGACACCCCGAAGATCGGCCTGGCCGACGTCGAACGCGCCGTCGACGTCGCCGCCGTCCGCTACGACCGCGACGGCGACCAGCACTACGACGTCATCTCCGCGTTCATCAAGTCCATCCGCGGGTCCGACGTCGACGCCGCGCTGCACTATCTCGCCCGCATGGTGGCCGCCGGCGAGGACCCGCGGTTCATCGCCCGGCGCCTGGTCATCTCCGCCGCCGAGGACGTCGGCATGGCCGACCCCTCTGCCCTCCAGACCGCCGTCGCAGCGGCCCAGGCCGTACAGCTCATCGGCATGCCCGAGGGGCGCATCGTGCTCGCCGAGGCCGTGGTCCACCTGGCCACCGCACCCAAGTCGAACGCCGCCTACCTCGGCGTCGACGCGGCGCTCGCGGACGTGCGGGCCGGGCGGATCGGCACGGTGCCGCCGCACCTGCGCGACGCGCACTACGCGGGCGCGAAGCAGATGGGCCACGGCGACGGCTACCGGTACGCGCACGACTGGCCGAACGGCGTCGCGCCGCAGCAGTACCTGCCGGACGTCCTGGCGGGCTCGCGCTACTACGACCCGAGCGACCGCGGCTACGAGCGGCAGGTGTCGGAACGGCTGGAGCGCATCCGGGGGATCCTCGGCAGCGCAGAGCCGAAGCAGCAGTGACGGGACCCACGGCGAGCCGTAGCGCTGACGTGCGGTAAGATACTCAGGTTGCCCATGGCAGCTCCCTGGGACCTCGGCCCCGTGAACGTGATGGTCAGATCCGCGATCCGATCACCTCGCTCCATCGGCTGGTCCCGCACCCGGTGTGGTTCCCCTCGTGGGCGTGCCGTGTCCGGGTGTGACCTTTTTCGTTACTACAGGACAGGAAACACAGTGACTTCTGTGACCCGCTCGCGCCGCCAGGTGCGCCTGAGCCGCAAGCTGGGCCTCGCGCTCACGCCCAAGGCCGTCAAGCACTTCGAGAAGCGCCCCTACCCGCCCGGCGAGCACGGCCGTGCCCGCCGTCGCACCGAGTCGGACTACGCGGTGCGTCTGCGCGAGAAGCAGCGTCTGCGCGCGCAGTACATGCTCCGCGAGAAGCAGCTCCTCAAGGTGTACGAGAACGCCCGCAAGCAGGCCGGCCTGACCGGTGAGGTCATGGTCGAGGACCTCGAGACGCGTCTCGACTCGCTCGTCCTGCGCGCCGGTTTCGGCCGCACCATCCTGCAGGCGCGCCAGCACGTGACGCACCGCCACATCCTCGTGGACGGCAAGATCGTGGACCGCCCCTCGTTCCGCGTGAAGCCGGGCCAGACCATCCAGGTCAAGCCGAAGAGCCAGGCGACCGTGCCGTTCCAGGTCGCCGCCGCGGGCGCGCACCGCGACGTGCTGCCGACCCTGCCGGGCTACCTGGACGTCCAGCTCGAGAAGCTGTCGGCCACGCTCACCCGCCAGCCGAAGCGCTCCGAGGTCCCCGTGACCTGCGACGTGCAGATGGTCGTCGAGTACTACGCTCGCTGATCCGTCAGCGCAGCACCCCCAGGACGCCCCGTCCGCGCCTCGGCGCAGGCGGGGCGTCCTGTCGTTAGGTCTCGGGCGCCCTGGCGAGAACGGGGTTGTGTACGCATCGGACCCGCGCCGGAACACGACCCCGTTCTCGACGCACCGTCGCGACGGGCGGGTCGAGCGGCGGCGTCCGGGATAGGGTGACGAACGACTCTTCGGCGGCCATCGGCGCCGTCCACCAGTGGACTTCTCGGCAAGGAGTAACGCATGACCCTCGGCGACCTCGGAGACGTGGCGGGACTGATCGCGGCGATCGCGTTCGTGCTCCTGGTGGGCTTCCTCGCCGTCCCCCTGTGGAAGCTGGGAAAACTCCTCGACGAGGCGCGCACGAGCGTCCGTGACGTCACCGAGCACTCGGTGCCGATCCTCGACGAGGCCGCGAGCACGGTCGCGTCCGCGAACACCCAGCTCGTCAAGGTCGACACGATCACCACGTCCGCGGCGTCGGTCAGCGAGAACGTGTCCGCGCTGACCGGCCTGTACGCGGCGACGCTCGGTCGCCCGCTCGTCAAGGTCGCCGCGTTCTCCTACGGCGTGCGCCAGGCGTTCGGCGGCGCGAGGGGCCGGGCGGGCAGGCACGCCGACCAGGACGCAACGGGGGCCGGCGCATGATCCGGCGGCTGTTCTGGGTGGGCGTCGGCGTCACCGTCACGGTCGTCGTGATCTACAAGGGCCGCCAGCTCGTCGCGCGCTACACGCCCGAGGCCGTCAGCGAACGCGCCGCGGCGGCGGTCGACGACGCCGGGGCGCGGCTGAACACCATGGCGCGCACGTTCCGGTCCGAGTTCTCCACCGCCCGCGCCGAGCGCGAGGCCGAGCTCATGGCGTCCCTGCGCGGCGAGCTCCCGGGCGACCGCCGGTAGCGAGCCCGGTAGGGCCGCTCTGCCAGATCATTCAGTTTCCGTCTGCCGCGCTCCGAGCGGCAGAATAGGCACGTGGTCACGCAAGGCTCCTTGCGCGACTCGTGCCGTCCCATTTCGCCCATCCCATTTCGTACGACGAGATACGACCGAGAAGAAGGATCACTGACCTCATGCGCACCGCCGAGATCCGCAAGCGTTGGCTCGACTACTTCGAAGCTCAGGGTCACGCGGTGGTGCCGTCTGCGTCGCTGATCTCGCCGGACCCCTCCACGCTGTTCACCATCGCGGGCATGGTGCCGTTCATCCCGTACATGACCGCGCAGCAGACGCCGCCGTGGAAGCGGGCCACGAGCGTGCAGAAGTGCGTGCGCACCCTCGACATCGAGGACGTCGGCAAGACGACGCGGCACGGCACGTTCTTCCAGATGAACGGCAACTTCTCGTTCGGCGACTACTTCAAGGCCGACGCCATCCGCATGGCCTGGGACTTCCTGACGGGCTCGCTCGACGACGGCAAGCTGGGCATCGACCCCGACAAGCTGTGGGTCACCGTCTACTACGAGGACGACGAGGCCCGGCAGCTCTGGAAGGACATCGTCGGCCTGCCCGACGAGCGCATCCAGGGGCTCGGCAAGAAGGACAACTACTGGTCCACGGGTCAGCCCGGCCCGGCCGGCCCGTGCTCGGAGATCTTCTACGACCGCGGCGCCGCCTACGGCCCCGACGGCGGCCCGCTGATCGACGAGGGCGGCGACCGCTTCGTCGAGATCTGGAACCTCGTGTTCATGCAGTACGAGATCGACGAGGTGAAGTCCAAGGAGGAGTTCCGCGTCCTCGGGGAGCTCGAGAACAAGAACATCGACACCGGCATGGGCCTTGAGCGTGTTGCCTTCCTGCTCCAGGGCAAGGACAACATGTACGAGATCGACGAGGTGTTCCCCGTCATCGAGGCCGCCGAGAAGCTCTCCGGCAAGAAGTACGGCGAGAACCACGACGACGACGTGCGCATGCGCGTCGTCGCCGACCACGTCCGCTCGGCCCTGATGATCATCGGCGACGGCGTGCGCCCCTCGAACGAGGGCCGCGGCTACGTGCTGCGCCGTCTGCTGCGCCGGTCCGTGCGTGCGATGCGCCTGCTCGGCGTCGACGGCCTCGCCCTGACGTCGCTGCTGCCGGTGTCCAAGGACGCCATGGCCCCGTCCTACCCGGAGCTCGCAGAAAACTTCGAGCAGATCTCGGCCGTCGCCTACGCCGAGGAGGAGGCCTTCCGGCGCACGCTCGCCTCGGGCACCACCATCCTGGACACCGCCGTCGCCAACCTCAAGAAGCAGGGCGGCACGGAGCTGGTGCTGCCCGGCGACGCCGCCTTCCAGCTGCACGACACGTACGGCTTCCCGATCGACCTCACCCTCGAGATGGCCGCCGAGCAGGGCGTCCACGTCGACGAGCAGGCCTTCCGCTCGCTCATGCAGGAGCAGCGCGCCCGCGCCCGCGCCGACGCCATCGCCAAGCGCACGGGCGGGGCCGACGTCGCCGCGTACGAGGCTTTGGAGAAGGAGCTGACGGCCCCAGTCGAGTTCCTCGGCTACACCCAGACCGACGCCTCCGTGCGCGTGACCGGCCTGCTGTCGGGCGGTGTGCCCGCCCCGGCCGTCACCGCCCCGGCCGAGGTCGAGGTGGTCCTGGACCGGACGCCGTTCTACGCCGAGGCCGGCGGCCAGCTCGCCGACCACGGCACGATCGTGCTCGACGCCGGCGCCACCATCGAGGTCGACGACGTGCAGCGCCCCATCAAGGGTCTGAGCGTGCACCGCGGCCGCCTCATCGAGGGCACCGTGGCGCTGGGTGACCCCGGCACCGCGCAGATCGACACGGCCCGCCGCAAGGCCATCAGCCGCGCCCACTCGGCCACGCACATGATCCACAAGGCGCTGCACGAGCTGGTCGGCCCGGACCGCACGCAGGCCGGTTCGGAGAACGCCCCGAGCCGGATCCGGTTCGACTTCCGCTCGCCGTCGGCCGTCTCGGCCTCCGCCCTGACGGAGATCGAGGAGCGCGTCAACGTGCGCCTCGCCGACAACCTCGAGGTCACCGACCAGCTCATGCCGATCGCCGAGGCCCGCGCCGCCGGCGCCATGGCGCTGTTCGGCGAGAAGTACGGCGACGTCGTGCGCGTGGTCTCGATCGGCGACGACTGGTCGCGCGAGCTGTGCGCCGGCACGCACGTCAAGCAGACCGGTCAGCTCGGCCGCGTGACCCTGCTCGGCGAGTCGTCGATCGGCTCGGGCGTGCGCCGCGTGGACGCCCTGGTCGGTGACGGCGCCTACGGCTTCCAGGCCCGGGAGCACGCTCTGGTCGGCCAGCTCACCGGCCTGCTCAACACGCGCCCGGAGGAGCTCCCCGACCGCGTGGGCTCGCTGGTGTCCCGCCTCAAGGAGGCCGAGAAGGAGCTCGCCACGATGCGTCAGGGCCAGCTCCTGGCCACGGCGGGCAAGCTCGCCGCCGAGGCCCCACGGGTCGGCGACGTCCGGGTCATCGCGCACGACGCCGGCGAGGCCCAGGCCGACGACCTGCGCGCCCTCGTGCTCGACGTGCGCTCGCGGCTCGGCGAGGCCGAGCCCGTCGTGGCCGCCGCCGGCGGCGTGTCGGGCGGCCGCCCCGTCGTGGTGGTCGTGACCAACGCCGCCGCTCGCGACGCCGGCTACAAGGCCGGCGACCTGGTCCGCACGGCGGCCCAGACGCTCGGTGGCGGTGGCGGCGGCAAGCCGGACATGGCCCAGGGCGGCGGCACCGACCCGGCCAAGCTGGGCGAGGCTCTGGCGGGTATCGCCGAGAGCGTGCGCCTGGCCGCCGTCGGCGCCTGACGCCGGTGCCTGCGGTGGTCGAGCCTGAGCCGGCCGAGTCCGAGCCAGCCGAGTCCGAGCCGGGCCTCCCTCGCGGGGCCCGGCTCGGGGTCGACGTCGGTATGGCCCGGATCGGGCTGGCCGCCAGCGACCCCGACGGCCTGGTCGCCACCCCGGTGGAGACCGTGCCGCGCGTGCTGGCGACGCCCGGCAAGGGCGGCAAGGGCAGCAGGACCGGCGGGGGCGGTCGGAGCGCTCAGGGCACGACCGCCGACGTGGCCCGGATCGTCGCCGAGGCGCAGGAGCGGTTCGCCGCCGTCCTCTACGTCGGGCTGCCCAGGCACCTGTCCGGCAAGGAGGGCGCGGCGACGGCCGACGCACGGGCCTTCGCGCGTCGCCTGGTCGTGGCCCTGGCGGAGGCGGGGGAGAACGCCGAGGTCCGGCTCGTGGACGAGCGGATGACCACCGTCACGGCCCATCAGGCGCTCCACGCGGCGGGGCGCAAAACCAAGAAGCACAGGTCCGTGATTGATCAGGCCGCAGCCGTTATCATTCTGCAATCTGCACTCGACGCGGAGCGGGCGAAGGGGGAGCGCGCCGGCGAGCTCGTCGAGGTGCAGACGGTGCACGACACGCACCAGTGACCCAGCCTCCCCCCAACGAAGGACAGTGAGTCTCCGGTGACGGACCTCTTCACGGCGCCCCCGCACAGGCAGGCAGAACCCGCTTTCCCCGAACCGAGGTCGAGCAGGCGAGCCCAGCGCCGACGCCGGCGCAACCGGCACGGCCGCTCCCTGGTCGTGCTGCTGGTCGCGCTCGTCCTGGTCGGCGGGTCCGGCTACGCCATCTGGATGAACCTCGACTCGCTGATGGGCCTGACCACCCCGCTCGAGTCCAAGGACTTCCCGGGCCCCGGCGGCGACCAGGTCAACGTCGAGATCCCCGAGGGCGCCACGGGCACCGTCATGGGCGAGGAGCTGTACGAGGCGGGCGTGGTCGCCAGCGTGCCGGCCTTCACCGCCGCGTTCGAGGCGAACCCGGAGTCGGTGCTGATCCGGCCGGGGACTCACACCATGCTGGAGGAGATGTCGGCGCGGGACGCCGTCGCGCTGCTCGTGAAGAACGAGACGGCGGACCTGCAGCTCACCATCCCCGAGGGCTACACCGTCGACCAGATCGTCGAACGCGCCGTCCAGGTCACGGGTCTGCCCGCCAAGGACTTCGAGGCGGCTCTGAAGCGTCCGGCCAAGATCGGCCTGCCGAAGGTCGCCGGGGGCGAGGCCGAGGGCTGGCTGTACCCCGACACGTACATGGTGAAGCCGAACGACAAGGCCTCCGGGCTGCTGTCGCAGATGGTGGACCGCACCACCAAGCTGCTGCGCCAGAAGGGCGTGGCCGACGCCGACCGGCAGTCCGTGCTCATCAAGGCATCGCTCGTGGAGCGGGAGGGCATGCACGCCGAGGACCGGCGGAAGATGGCGCGAGCGATCCAGAACCGCCTCGACGACGACATGGCGCTCCAGATCGACGCGGCCGTCGCCTACGGAGCCGACAAGCCGGGCACCGAGCTGACGCGGGACGACCTCAACAACTCGAAGAACCGCTACAACACGTACCAGCACGCAGGCCTGCCGCCGGGCCCGATCGCCAATCCGGGCGCGGACTCGATCGATGCCGTCCTCAACCCGACGCCGGGCGACTGGAAGTTCTGGGTGACGGTCAACCTCGACACCGGGGAGACCAAGTTCGCCGAGACCCAGCCGGAGCACGAGCAGTACGTCCAGGAACTGCGCGACTGGCAGGCCGCGAACGGGTGAATTCGCAGGTCGTGCGGGCTCCTGACGGCGCAGCGCGGCGAATACCGGGAGTTGGCAGTGAATGCGCCGATCGGGGTAGCGTTCGCGGCACCCGGGCTGTGATGCGATCGTGACATGCGATTGCGGTGCCATAGGCCCGGTTGGTGACCAGGCGTGGATCGACGTGATCCAGGCAGCGCAGAGGACGGAGCGAGCGTGACCGAGGCCCTTCCGGGAGTGAATTATCAGGGGCCACCGCGGCACGCGAGCGGTTCTCGCGGGCGACGAGGGGATCGCGACGTGTACACCAGCCGGAGGGACCGCCGGACGAAGAAGTCCAGGCGCCCGCTGATCATCGCCGTGGTGGCGGTGCTCGTCGTCGTGGGCGGTCTCGGGGCCTGGACCGTGGCGAACGACGGTTACCTCTTCGGCATCCGGACGCCGCTGGCCGCCCCGGACTACGAGGGTGCCGGCGGCGAGCCGGTCACGGTCGAGGTGCCCCAGGGCAACGGATACACGATCGGCGCGGCACTCGCGGAGGAGGACGTGGTCGCGAGCGCCGAGGCGTTCGCCCAGGCGTTCAACGCCAACCCCGAGGCCGCGGCGATACAGCCCGGCACGCACGAGCTGAAGCTGCGGATGAGCGCGGCGTCGGCCGTGGCGCTGCTGGCGGAGAACAACGTGGTCCGGGGCGGGCTGACCGTCGTCGAGGGGCACACCGTGGCGCAGATCCAGGCGACGATGATCGAGGCGGGCTGGCCCGAGGAGGACGTCAAGGCGGCCATCGCGGACCCCGGGGCACTCGGGCTGCCGGCGGAGGCCGGGGGCGAGCTGGAGGGATGGCTGGCGGCCAACACGTACGAGGCCAGGCCCGACTCGACGAGCGCGGCGGACGTGCTGAAGCAGATGGTCGACCTGACGGTCGAGGAGCTCGACACGCTCGACGTGCCGGCAAATCAGCGCAACGATCTGATCATCAAGGCGTCGCTGGTCGAGCGGGAGGCGCCGGACGAGTACCGGGGCGAGGTCGCCCGGGTGATCGAGAACCGGCTCGCGGCGAACGAGCCGCTGGGGCTGGACGCCATCGACTCCTACGGCCGCAAGAAGCCGTCGCACGAGATCACGACGCAGGAGTTCCAGGACGAGTCGTTCCCGTACGCGTCGCGGGTCGTGCCCGGGCTGCCGCCGACCGCGATCGGCGCGCCGAGCAAGGCGTCGCTGGAGGCGGTCCTGAACCCGCCCGAGGGCGCGTGGCGGTGGTACGTGACGGTGAACCTGGATACGCAGGAGACGAAGTTCACCGACGACTACGACGAGTTCCTGGAGTTCAGGAACGAGTACCAGACCTGGGCAGCGGAGAACGGCTACTGACCATGAGCACCACGCCATGAGCACCACCACGACGCCCACCGCCCCGGTCGCCACGCGCCGGGCGGCCGTGCTCGGCCACCCCGTCGCACACTCCCTGTCCCCGGTGCTGCACACCGCCGCTTACCGGGCCCTCGGCCTGGCCGGGTGGGAGTACGGCGTCCACGACGTCACCCAGGACGCCCTGCCGGGCTTCCTGCGGGATGTCGACGAGAGCTGGGCGGGCCTGAGCCTGACCATGCCGCTCAAGCAGATGGTCATCGGCCTGCTGGACCACGTCGAGCCGCTCGCCGAGGCGGTGGGCGCGGTGAACACCGTCCTGTTCTCGACCGTGCGCGGCTCGGCCGGTGGCGTGGTCACCACGACCGGCACGAACACCGACGTGCACGGCATCGTCGCGGCGCTGCGCGAGCGCCTCGGCGCCCGCCGGGTGGCGGACGCCGTCGTCCTGGGCGGGGGAGCGACGGCGGCGTCGGCACTGGCGGCGGTCGCCGAGCTCGGGTGCGCCTCGCCGCGGGTGTTCGTGCGGTCCCTGGACCGCATCGGCCCGCTGCGTGAGGCGGTGGCCCGGATGGGCGTCAGCCCGTCGTTCGAGGTGTTCGACGACAAGGCGACGACGTCGGCCCTGGCGGCGGCGGACGCTGTCGTCTCCACGATGCCGAAGTACGCGGCCGACACCTGGGCGCCGTTGCTGACCGACCTGGTGGCGGACGCCGGTGACCAGCCCGGCGGCGTCCTGCTCGACGTGGTCTACGACCCGCGCCCCACCGCGCTGCAGGCGGCGTGGGCGGCGCTGGGGGCCGGAACCGTGGGCGGCGAGCGCATGCTGCTGCACCAGGCGGCCGAGCAGGTGCGGCTCATGACGGGTCGGCCGGCGCCGCTGGCGGCGATGGACGAGGCCCTCCAGGTCGCGCTGGCCGCCCCGGCGCGCTGACCGACACGCCGACCTCGGGCGGCGGGCGCGGTCGGTGTGTCGCCCACCGGACCGGTGCGCGATCCTGGTCACGCGCGTGAAACAATCCGAACATGCTGCGTTGGTTGACATCGGGTGAGTCGCACGGTCCTGCCCTCGTGGGGGTGATGGAGGGGCTGCCCGCCGGGGTGGAGCTGACCACCTCGGACATCCAGGGCGCCCTTGCGCGCCGCCGCCTCGGTTACGGCCGCGGCGCGCGGATGAAGTTCGAGCAGGACCAGGTGCGGGTGCTCGGCGGGCTGCGCCACGGGATCACGCAGGGCGGCCCGCTTGCCATCGAGATCGCCAACACCGAGTGGCCCAAGTGGACCGACGTCATGTCGGCCGACCCGGTGCCGCCCGCGGCGCTCATGGTCGACGCGGGCACCGGCGACGAGCGCGAGGTGGCCCGCAACCGGCCGCTGACGCGTCCGCGTCCCGGGCACGCCGACCTGGTGGGCATGCGCAAGTACGGCTTCGAGGACGCGCGGCCCGTGCTGGAGCGGGCCTCGGCACGTGAGACCGCTGCCCGCGTAGCGCTCGGCGTGGCCGCCGCGAAGTTCCTCGAGCAGGCCCTCGGCATCCGCCTGGTGTCCCACGTCGTCGCGATCGGCGGCGCCGCGGTGCCCGACGACTCCGCGCTGCCGACCCCCGACGACGTGGCCGCACTCGACGCCGACCCCGTGCGCTGCCTCGACGCCCCGTCCTCGAAGCTCATGATCGAGGAGATCGACCTGGCCAAGAAGGACGGCGACACCCTCGGCGGCGTCGTCGAGGTGCTCGCGTACGGCGTGCCGTCCGGCCTGGGCACCTACGTGCAGGGCGACCGCCGGCTTGACGCGCGGCTGGCCGCGGCCCTCATGGGCATCCAGGCGATCAAGGGCGTCGAGGTCGGCGACGGCTTCCGCACCGCCCGCCGACGCGGCACCGCGGCGCACGACGAGATCGTGCGCGGGACCGCTCCCGACGGACGGCCGGGCATCGCGCGCACCACGAACCGCGCCGGCGGCATCGAGGGCGGCATGTCGAACGGCGAGATCGTGCGCGTGCGCGCCGCGATGAAGCCGATCTCGACGGTGCCCCGCGCGCTGCCGACCGTCGACACCGCGACCGGCGAGCCCGTCACGGCGCACCACCAGCGGTCCGACGTGTGCGCCGTCCCGCCCGCCGCCGTCGTCGCCGAGGCGATGGTCGCGCTCACCCTGGCCGAGGCCGCGCTGGAGAAGTTCGGCGGCGACTCGGTGGCTGAGGTGCGCCGCAACATGGAGTCCTACGTCGCCGCGATCCCGGAGCTGCTGCAGTGAGGGCCTCGATGCACGGCCCGGTCGCCGTCATGATCGGGCCGCCCGGGTCGGGGAAGTCCAAGGTGGGCCGCATCCTCGCCGCCGGCCTGGGCGTCACGGTCCGGGACACGGACGCGGACATCGAGGCGGCCGCCGGCAAGCCCGTCAGCGACATCTTCGTCGACGACGGCGAACCCCGGTTCCGTGAGCTCGAGCACCAGGCGGTGCTCGCCGCTCTCGCCGAGCACGACGGCGTGCTGTCGCTCGGCGGGGGCGCCGTCATGAACCCTGCCACGCAGGAGGCGCTCGAGAAGTACGCGGCCGACGGCGGGCACGTCGTCTTCCTGGACGTGCCGCTCGCGGTCGCCGCCCAGCGGGTCGGCATGAACCAGGCCCGGCCGCTCCTGCTCGGCAACCCGCGCGCGCAGTGGCAGAAGCTGATGACGCAGCGACGCCCCACGTACGAGCGGCTGGCGACCCTGACGATCGTGTCGAGCGAGCGGCCCGGCGAGCAGGTGGCGGCTGAGATCGTCGAGGCGCTGGGCCTGGAGCTGGACGCCAAGAAGCTCGTGGACCCGAAGAACCTCGTGGACCCGAAGAACGTCGTGGACTTCAAGAACAAGGAGAGCAACGCGTGAGCACCGACAGCGCCCCCACCCGGGTCACCGTTCGGGGAGACGCGCCCTACGACGTCGTCATCGGCCGCCACCTGCTGGGCGAGCTGCCGTCCCTGGTGGGTGCGGCGCGCAAGGTCATGGTGATCCACCCGGCCGCGCTGTCGGCGACGGCGGACACGATCGCGGAGGACCTGAAGGCCGGCGGCTACGAGGCGTTCGTGGCCGAGGTGCCCGACGCCGAGTCGGCCAAGACACCGCAGGTCGCGGCGTTCCTGTGGGGCCTGCTGGGGCAGCTCGACTTCACGCGGTCGGACGCGATAGTCGGCGTCGGTGGGGGCGCCACCACGGACCTGGCGGGCTTCGTGGCCGCCACCTGGCTGCGCGGGATCCGCGTGGTGCACGTGCCGACCACGCTGCTCGCGATGGTCGACGCCGCCGTGGGCGGCAAGACGGGCATCAACACGTCCGAGGGCAAGAACCTCGTGGGGGCGTTCCACCCGCCGGCGGGCGTGCTGTGCGACCTGGCGGCGCTGGGCTCGCTCGACAAGTGGGACCTGGTGGCCGGCCTGGCCGAGGTCGTCAAGACGGGCTTCATCGCGGACCCGGTGATCCTCGACCTGGTCGAGGATCACGTCGACGAGCTGCGGAACTGGGCGGGTGCCGACGCCGCCGAGGAGACCTGGGCCGTCGTCGCCGAGCTCGTCGAGCGGTCCGTCCGGGTCAAGGCGCAGGTGGTCGGCGAGGACCTCAAGGAGGCCGGCTTGCGCGAGATCCTGAACTACGGGCACACCCTGGGTCACGCTATCGAGCTCGCGGAGCGCTACCAGTGGCGCCACGGCGCCGCCGTGAGCGTGGGCATGGTCTTCGCGGCCGAGCTCGCACGCATGGCCGGCAAGCTGCCCGACGACGTCGCCGACCGGCACCGCGACATCCTGTCCTCGCTCGGGCTCCCGGTGCACTACCGGGGCGACCGCTGGGACCAGCTCCTGGCCGCGATGCGCCGCGACAAGAAGACCCGCGGCGACCTGCTGCGGTTCGTGGTGCTGGACGACGTCGCCAAGCCCGTACGCCTGGAGGGCCCCGACCCGACCCTGCTGGCCGCCGCCTACGCCGAGGTCTCCAAGGAGCCGCCGGCGAAGGGTCCCGGGACGCCGGTCACGCTGACGCTGGGCTAGCCGTCAGCCAGTTCCGGTGATCGGCACGACCGGCCCGCTGACGTCGACGGTGATCGGCACGTCGGGCCGGCCGAGGGCGGTCGCGATGTCGTGGCCGACGTCCTGGAGGGAACGCCCGGCGGGGAGCTCCAAGATGCTCAGCTGGAGACCGGAGCCGTCGTTCCGGGGGCCGGCGACCGTGACGTCGATACCGGGCACCAGGCCGTCCCGCATCGCCTGCCGCACCAGCTCCTGGAGCTCGGCGGGACGGAACGCGGCGGGCTGGACCACGGCCCGTACCTTCGCGGGGGCCATGTCGAGCTGCTCCCGCAGCGCTGCGCTCGGCTCCCCGAACCAGGTGATCGTGACGGTGGCGTGGTCCTCGGAGATCGCGACGGAACCGAAGTCCGGGTCGTCCCGCACCGCGGTCTGGAGGCTCTCGAGCCAGTCGACCGTCGCGGAGTCGATCACGGCACGGCCGCGCTCCTCCGGGGTCAGGCCTTCGACCAGGCCCTTCTCCGGGACCACGCGCTTCTCCGCGTCCAGGTCGGCGAGGACGCGCTCGGACGGCACGGTGCCCTCCGGGAGGCGCTCCGGCTGCACCAGCGGCAGTGACGGCGTCGCCAAGGGCTGCAACGGTGGGGTCTCGCCCAGCGGCGCCCGGCCGTCCGCCGTGGCCGCGAACACGGCTCCTGCCGTGACGGCACCCGCGAGCGCGACCGCCACGGCCGTCAGCAGCACGGTGCGCAGGCCACGCCGCGACGTGCCGGGCGCCGACTCATGGGTGGTGCCGTCCTGGCTGGTCACCGGTCCATTCTCCGCAGGACGCAGCACCCGCGCAACCATCTTCGGACGCAACTGGGGCAGGGCACACCGCGGGTGATCTTGTCCCGTTTGTCTGCGCTGCGAGCGCGATGGGCCTACCGTCCTGGGCACAGGGGGAACCAGCGCGTGCGGCCCCGGCCGCGTGCTCACCGAAGGGCGCTGACATGCGTAAGGTCTACAACCTCCCTCCTGGCTGGCCTGCTCCTCCTGCGGACTGGGAGCCCGACCCCGCCTGGAAGCCGGATCCGGGCAGGATGCCGCCCGGCTGGAGGCTGTGGGTCGATGTGCCGGACACGGCGATGATCGGCAGCGACGCGGTCGCCGTTGACGTCCCGGACGAGGAAGGACGCAGGTCGGCAGCGCGTAAGCCGCTGCTGATCCTGGGCGGGGCGGTGGCGGCGCTCGTCGTCCTCCTCGTCGGGATCGGCATCGGTAGTGGCGACCAGGGCGCCGGCGAGATCGCGGCGGCGGAGGCGTCGGCGTCCGCCGCGGTGGCTGCCGCGGACAAGGACATCGCCGCGGCTGAGAGCGAGAAGGAAGCCCTGGCCAAGGCGCAGGATGCGCTCGAGGCCGGCGAGGCGAAGCTGGCAGCAGGCCAGAAGAGCCTCAGCACCAAGACCACCGACGTCACGCAGGACGCGGAGAACGTGAAGGACCGAGAGGCGGCCGTCAAGAACGCGCAGGCGGAGCTGGACGGGCGGGAGGCCGACGTCGCCGAGCGCGAGGCGGCGGTCGAGGCAGCGGAGGCCGCCGCCCTGGCGGGTTCCGGCGGCGGTGCGTCGGCGGACGAGGACCCTGCGGATACGGGCGGCACGGTCTACTACGACAACTGTGACGCCGCGCGGGCAGACGGCGCCGCACCGGTGTACGCCGGAGACCCCGGTTACGGCTCGCACCTGGACCGGGACGGCGACGGCGTCGGCTGCGAGTGACCCGCTCGTGTCAGACGCTCAAGTCACTGGGGTGATCTGAGCGTCTGACCACGCCGGTCGGTCGATGGCCGTCAGCCCCAGAGGCCTCGCTCCACCAGGACCTCCTTGAGCAGGTCGGCCCGGTCGGTGACCAGCCCGTCCACGCCCTCGTCGATGAGCCGGTTCATCTCGTCCGGGTCGTCGATGGTCCAGACGTGCAGCTTCTTGCCGAGCGCGTGCGCGGCCTCGATCGAGGCGGCGTCCACCACGGTGACTGAGCCCTCGCTCACCGGGACCTGCAGCGCGTCGACGTGGCGCAGCGCCCGGCGGGCCAGCGGCCGCACGCGGAGCCGCACCCCGGCGAGGAAGGCGGTGATCTCCCTGCGGCCGGCCGACGTCGCCACGGGGCGGGAGAGCTTGGTGAGCGTCGCGCGGCGCCGGTCGGCGTCGAACGAGGTGACGCACACGCGGTCCCACGACGCCGTCTTCTCGATGGCACGGGCGACCGGCCCGACGCCGGAGCCGTGCTTGACGTCGATGTTGACGCGCAGGCCAGGCCAGCCGCCCAGCACGTCCTCGAGCAGCGGCACGGGCTCGACGCCGCCGATGCGCGCCTCGCTGACCTCGGACCACGGCAGCTCGGCCACGAGCCCGGCGCCGTCGGTGGTGCGGTCGAGCGACTCGTCGTGCAGGGCGACCGCGACGCCGTCGGCGGTGCCGTGCGCGTCCGTCTCCACGTAGCGGTAGCCGAGGTCGACGGCGGCACCGAACGCTGCGAGCGAGTTCTCCAGGCCCTCGGTACCGGCCGAAGCATGCGCGAACCCGCGGTGGGCGAGGGCTTGGAACGGCCCCTCGAAGTAGGTCACTTGCTGTACCTCATGTCTCGTCCTACCTGATCTCTACCTGGTTTGTCATACGGCTGGTCGTACGGTTTGTCGTGCGTCGCGTCGTACGGCTCGTCCTACGTCGTGTCCCGTGCGCCGGCCCTACCGCCGACTCCGCCGCCGACCAGCGCGTCGATCCGGCTGTTCGTCCATTCCAACATGCGGTCGAGGTATGCCTCGCGTGGCCCGCGGGCCGACAGCGTGAGGTCGTGGACCCCGCCCGGGACGACGAGCTCGGTGACGTCGTGCCCGAGTCGCGGCACGAGCGCGGCCATCTGTTCGACGTCGAGCACGGTGTCCTGCGCGTCGAGCAGCGGGTTGTCGAGGTCGTCGGGGCCGGAGGAGGCGGACCGGGCCAGCAGCACCGGGCATCCGATCTCCAGCCCGGCGGCCACGCGAGCCTGCCCGCGCCGCACGGCGACGAACCAGCCGACCCGGCGCGGCAGGCCTTCGGGGCGCTTGAGCGTCGTGTCGAACGCCCAGCGCCCGCCGTTGGCGGCGAGCAGGTGCTCGGCGTACCGGGACGGGCCGTCGCTCAGGATCGCGGTCGCGGCCAGGCGCCCCACGGTGTCCAGGACCCTGGTCCCGATCGTGCGCTGCCAGTCGGGCGCCCACAGGTCGAGGAACGGTGAGTCGAGCACGAGCACGTCCGGTCCGGCGTCGGCCCCCGCGGCGTTGCGGTGGGCGTGGGCCCAGAGGGAGCCGGTCAGCCCGCCCGTGGAGTGGGCGTGCAGCACCAGGGGCAGACCGGGCTCCAGGCCGCGTACGGTGCGCGCGGCCGCCGCGATGTCGGTGGCCTGCTCGCGCAGGTCCATCACGAAGTGCGGGATCTGGTCAGGGTGCAGCGAGCGTCCGGCTGCCCGGAGGTCGACGGCGTAGAACGCGTACCCGGCCGCGGTGAAGGCGCGGGCCAGGTGCTCCTGGAAGAAGTAGTCGTTGTACCCGTGCACGTGGATGACGGCGGCCTTCGGCGGGGGAGCGCCGTCCGGGTACGGGTACCGGACCAGCGTCGCGGGCCCGAGCGCGGCCTGCTGGAACGGTTCGCCGAGCAGGGGGTCGGTACGCCACAAGAGGCTCAGCCGCGAGGACGCCTGGTCGGGAACGCCGAGCGGGTAGCCGTCACTGCCATCTCCACGGTCGCGCTCATCCACCAGGATGCCTCCACATCGGTCCCACCTCAGAACTATAGTCAGGTTCGGGTGCGTGCCGCGCCACCCGGGCCGCCTGATCGGGCGCCGTCAGCTCGTGTCGGGTCTGACCGCCGGGTTCGGCAGGTAGCCGGTCAGTCCTCGGCCCGGGCACTCAGATCGCGTGCCGCCTCCAGGTAGACGTCGGGGCGTTCGTAGTGCACCAGGTGCCCTGAGGCCACCCGGACCAGCTCGGCGTCGTCGAGCAGGCCGAGGGCGCGGTCGACGTCGTCGGAGTCCATCGCGGCCATGAGGACGTCGTCCTGCTAGGCGCCGCCTCGTTCCTGCTCGAAGTAGTTGGTGTGGACGAGCGTCGTCGTCGGGACGTCGACGGCGGCGAGGCTCGCCTCGGCGTCGAAGCCTTCGTACCAGCTGCCTTCGACCCAGGCCGCGCCGAACGCCGGGTCGTAGTTCACCAGCCCCTCGAAGTAGATGCTGACCAGCGGCGGCAGGAAGAACACGTTCAGCGGCTCGCCCGGGTGCTCGTCGATCCAGCGCAGCGAGTAGTCGACTATCGGCTGCTCCGCCGGACCGAAGAAGGCGAAGTAGTCGCTCCGCTCCACGAAGTAGCGCTGGAAGGACGTCGCCGTGTGGTCCGGGTCGGGCTCGCTCGCGAGATACTCCTGGGCGACGGTCGGCAGGCCGCCGCCAGTGGTCTCCAGCAGGCGGGGCAGCTCGGAGGAGAACAGCGGCGGGTCCTCCAGCAGGAGCCCGTCCACGAGCGCCGGACGCTCCGCCGCGATCCAGAGGGCGAGCAGCCCGCCCGACGAGTGCCCCGACACGATCGCGGGCTCACCGACGTGCTGCTCCATGAACCCCGCCAGGAGCGTCGCCACGGCGACATTGCCGTACTCCTCGGCGGGCAGCGGGTCGGAGCCGCCGTGGCCGGGCACGTCGACCGCGAACACGTGGTGCCGCTCGGCCAGGTCCGGCAGCACGAGCGCGTGGTCCTCCCACTGCGAGCCCTGCCCGTGGATCAGCACCAGCGGCGGGCCGTTGTCCGGCCCCTCCGCGTAGTTGAGCACCTGCCCGTCCACTCTGGTCTGCCACTCGGCGAACCCGGCGTCCTCGACCGCCGCCCGCTCCCGGTCGCGGGCCGTCGCGTTGTTCCAGAGGTACCCGCCGACGGCGACCGCGACCAGCAGGAGCAGCACGCCCAGCACGATCAGCACCACCCGGCGGACCCGACGCTGCCCGCGCGGGCGGCGCGGGCGGCGCGGACCGGCCGCGCGCTCAGGGCCCGGTGCGCCCGCGGCACCGGCGGGGACCGCCGTCGGCGCCTGCTGCTCCGGAAGATCGGACATCGTCGCTCCTGGGCTCACCTGGTCGAGTCGCTGTGTCGTGTGCTGTTCGGTTGATCTGCCGTGCGGCTACGGCCCATTCTGGCTGGTGAGGGACCGCGGAGCCACGCCAGCTCCGGCGCTGTGCGGCGTCGCGCGATGCCGGCCGGAGTGGCCGCAGCGCGTGACAGGATGTCCCGCATGCGCAATATCGGCCGGACCGTGCAGTCGGCGATCTACCGCGACGGCGTGTTCGGCCACCGGCCGGCGGTGCCCACCGATCCAGACGCACTCGCCGAGGCCGCCCGACGCCGGATGACCCGCACCGGCTGGTCCTACGTCGCCGGCGGGGCCGGCGCGCAACGCACCGTCGACGCCAACCGCGAGGCGTTCGGCAGGTACCGGATCATGCCGCGCCAGATGGTCGACGTCGGCGAGCGCACCCTGGCCACCACCCTGCTCGGGCGCGACCTGCCCGCACCCGTCCTGTTCGGACCCGTCGGCGCCCTCGAGCTCGCCGTGCAGCACCAGCGCACCCACGGCGGCCGGGCCGCCGCACCCCGCAACGCCGAGCCCGCGCTGGCCCGTGCCGCCCGCGACCTCGGCCTGCCCCTCGTCATCTCCTCCCAAGCCTCCACACCGATGGAGGACACCGCCGCCGTCCTCGGCGACAACCCGCGCTGGTTCCAGCTCTACTGGTCGTCCGACGACGCCGTGGTCGAGTCGTTCGTCTCGCGCGCCGAGACCAGCGGCTGCGAGGCCGTCGTCGTCACCCTCGACACCCACGTGCTCGGCTGGCGCACCCGCGACCTCGATCTCGGCTACCTGCCGTTCGCGCGCGGGGAGGGCATCGCCCAGTACCTGAGCGACCCCGAGTTCCAGAAGCTCGTCGCGGCCCGGGCGCGTACGACGAGCGCCGGTACGACGGGAGAGACCGGCTCGAACCGGCCCACGCTCGCCGCCGTCCGCTCCCTGCTGTCCATGGCACGCCACCACCCCGGATCCACGTGGCGCAACCTGCGCGAACCGTACGCACGCGCCGCCGTCGAGACCTTCCTCGACGTCTTCTCCCGCTCCACCCTGACCTGGCCCGACCTGGCCTGGCTGCGCCGCCGCACCACCCTGCCCATCCTCGTCAAGGGCATCCAGCACCCCGATGACGCCGTCGCCGCCCTCGACCACGGGGCCGACGGCATCATCGTGTCCAACCACGGCGGGCGCCAGATCGACAACGCGATCGCCTCGCTCGACGCCCTCGCCCCCGTGGTCGACGCGGTGCGCCGGCACGCGCGGCCGGTCCCCGTCCTGTTCGACTCCGGCATCCGCAACGGCGCCGACGTCTTCACCGCGCTCGCCCTCGGGGCCGACGCCGTGCTCCTGGGCCGCCCCTGGGTCTACGGCCTCGCCCTCGCCGGAGCCGACGGCGTCCGCGCCGTCACCGAGCACATCCTCGCCGAGCTCGACATCACCATGGCGCTCGCGGGTGTGTCCAGCACGGAGCAGATCGGCCGGCACAACCTGGCGCCCTGATCCGGCCGTCGGGCCAGGCGGTGCCGGGTGGGTCGGTATGAGATCGTGACCGGCCCAGCACCCACGATTTACCAGACGCGGGCAGACTGCGGCCATGACCGACGCCGCACCCCGACCAGACGTGCCCGCAGACTCGGTGGCGCCCCCGACGACGGGCCTGGAGCTGCGGGAAGGCGTGCGGATCCCGCGCCGCCAGGTGTACTCCTGGGCGCTGTGGGACTGGGGCACCCAGCCGTTCAACACCGTGATCCTCACGTTCGTGTTCACGGCGGGCTACCTGATCTCGGAGTCGTTCCTGGACCCGGCCGTCGCGGCCCTCGCCGACGACGACCCGCTGCGGGTCCGCGCTCTCGCCGAGCTGACCAGCGGCCTGGGCCTGTGGACCACGCTCGCCGGCATCCTCGTCGCCGTGCTGGCCCCCGTGCTGGGCCAGCGAGCCGACGCGTCCGGGCGGCGCAAGGCGTGGCTCGGCGGCGCCACCGGCGGCATGGTGCTGTGCATGCTCGCGCTGTGGTTCGTCGAGGCGGACCCGGTGTACTTCGTCTTCGGCGCGATAGTGATCGGCCTGGGCAGCGTGCTCAGCGAGATCGCGGGCGTGAACTACAACGCCATGATGGTGTCGGTCGCCACGCCGAGGACCGTCGGCAAGGTGTCCGGGCTCGGCTGGGGGCTGGGCTACGTCGGCGGCATCCTGATGCTCGTGCTCGTGGTGGTCGCCAACAGCGCGGGCTGGTGGGGCATGCCTACCGACAACGGCCTCGCGTACCGCGTCATCGCGGTGGCCTGCGCGTTCTGGGCCCTGGCCTTCGTGTGGCCGATCTTCGCCTTCGTGCCCGAGCTGCCGCCCACCAAGGGCCGGCCGAAGGTCGGGTTCTTCGCCAGCTACGGAGTCCTCTACCGCGACATCCTGGGGCTCTGGCGTACCGCCCGGCGTACTTTCTGGTTCCTGCTGGCCAGCGCCGTCTTCCGCGACGGGCTGAGCGGCGTCTTCGCGTTCGGCGCGATCATCGGCAGCGTGAGCTTCGGGTTCTCCTCCGACCAGGTCATCATCTTCGGCATCGCCGCCAACCTCGTCGCAGGGGTCAGTACGGTCCTCGTCGGCCGCGCCGACGACCGCTTCGGCCCTCGGCGCGTCATCCTCGCCACCCTGAGCGTCATCGTCGTCGCAGGCCTCGCCGTCGTGTTCCTGCGGGACCTGGGCCCCGTCGTGTACTGGGTCGGCGGACTGGTCCTTTCCGCGTGCGTCGGCCCGGCGCAGGCCGCTTCCCGCTCCTACCTCGCCCGCGTCACACCCGCGGGCAAGGAGTCCGAGATCTTCGGCCTCTACGCGACGACCGGCCGTGCGACGTCCTGGATGTCGCACGGCCTCTGGACGATCCTCATCACCGTGACCGGCGCGACCATCTGGGGCACGCTCGGGATCATCGCCGTGGTCCTGTTCGGCCTCGTGCTGATGTGGTTCGTGCGGGAGGCGCCCACCGCCGACGCGTGACGGCGGGCCGCTCGATGCGCGGTCGGCGGACGGCTGGTCGGCGGTCAGGTGTCCGACCGGCGCCGTCGGGTGCTGCGCAGCCATTCGTGGAGCCGGCTCAGGTCGGCCAGCCGGCCCAGGTGCCGCAGCTTCTCCGGGTTGATCACGCCCCGGATCCCCGCGAGCCGTCCGGCGGACACCTCGAACGACCACGTCCCGATCAGCCCGCCACCGACCGCGTCGTCCGCCACGATCAGCAGGCCGGGCTCGCCGCCGACCAGCGCACGCTCGAAGTGGATCGGCGCGCCGCGCCGCATGAAGCCCGCGAGCACACGCGCGACCGCCAGCTGGCCGGCGATGGGCCGGACGATGGACATACCCGGCGGCACGTTGCCGCCGCTGTCGCCCGCGAGCACGACGTCCTCGGAGAGCAGCTCGAGGAACCCGTCCACCTCACCCTCCTCGCACGCCGCCAGGAACCGGGTCACGAGCTGTTCGGCCCGCACCCTGTCATCCGCACCGCCGCTGCCGGACGCCGCCCGGTGGCCGACGTCGCCCCGCTGCCGCGCGATCCGCCGTCGGGCCCGCGAAGCCAGCTGCCGCGCGGCCACCTCGGTCGTGCCGATGATGTCGGCCGCGTCCCCGTGCGGGTACCCGAGCACGTCGTGCAGCATGAACGCCGCACGCTCGGTCGGCGTCAACGCCTCCAGCAGCACGAGGAACGCCGTCGACAGATCGTCGGCCAGCTCGGCGTGCGCCGCGGCGTCGGGTGGCGCCGCCGCCATCGCGACCGGGAGGTTCACCTGCGCCGGACCGACCAGGGGTTCAGGCAGCCATTCACCCACGTAGGACTCCCGCCGCATCCGGGCGGACCGCAGCACGTCGATGGCGATCCGCGTCGTCACCGTCGTGACGAAGGCGTCGGGGTTGCGTACGCCGTCCGCCTGCGACAGTCGCGTCAGCGCCTCCTGCACCACGTCCTCCGCCTCGGCGACGCTGCCTAGCATCCGGTAGGCGACGGAGAAGGCAAGCGGGCGCAGGCGGTCCAGTTCCGCGCCCTCGAGGCGAGTACCGGTGGCGTCGGGATCTGTCATGAGGACATGCTCTCGCGTCATACCCCGCAGACGAGATGCGGCAGCGAAACGTGACAGTGCGCCTAGGAGGACTTTCGTGGCGACCCTCCGGACCCTCTGCATAGCCTCGACGAGGGCCTGCCACCCGGGGGCCAGCAGAGGACCACCT
>NZ_UWYY01000037.1 GCF_900608595.1 Promicromonospora panici
AGGAGGTGTATAAGGGACAGGTGCCGGACAGTCGCAGAGACCTGGGCAGCACGTCGCGCCGTTGGACGTCTGGAATCGGGCGCCAAGTCGAACCGGACCTCCATCTCGAAGGCACCGCCGGAGATCCTCCAGTCGGCCGCGTCTCCGTTTCACGTGAAACGGAGGCGCCTCGCAGGTTGAAGATTAGCCGCCACCTCGCGGGTGCTCGCCGAGCCACGGCGGCGGACCAGGCTTCGCGTGCCTCCTGCTAGCGGAAGTGGCCGCCAGACATCACGCGCAACCGACTCGGGGAATCTGCGGTCGTCGACACCGGATCGCCAGCACGGAGTCGCCTACACACGAAATCCGGTCCACGTTCTCCAGGACCAAGCCGGCAGCACGAGACCGTGCACCGCCGTTGGACTCGGTATCGCGGACTGCTCCACCGCTGGTACACACGGGAACAGAATTCGGCGCTCGGCCAGCGACCGTGCGATCACCATCACCGGCGGCACGGAGACCCGGCACTCCAGCGGCACCTACCGCCTTTGGAACGGCTATGAGCTCGACATCCGACCGACCGCATGTGTGGATGGCTACATCACCGGCAACTTCACGTAGGTCGGATACTTGCCTGGCTGGGGTCACCGGTACCACTCCGGCGCAGGCAACCGGTACACCAACGAGGGCAACCACTGGGACACCCTCTACCACAACTGCGGCGCCTGCTGACGGCGCATCCGGCAGGCCCACACGGCGTACTACAGCACCCACGTCCCGGGTACCTGCCGACAGCCAAAACGGACGGGAACGGGGTGGCCACCTCAGGCGACCGCCCCGTTCCACGTGAAACATCCGAAGCGAGATCCAGCTACTTCCCACGTCTCGCCCGCACGACGGTCGTCGACTCGACTCCCTCCACCGTGGCGGCCTCCAGGATCTCCAGGTCGGCCGCGCCGAACTTGCGCAGCACCTTCCGCGCCGGCTCCACCTCCTGCGCCACGTTGCGCCCCTTGAGGATCACGAGTTCGCCACCCACCCGAACGAGCGGCATGCTCATCCGGACCAGCTTGGACAGCGCAGCCACCGCACGGGACGTCACGGCGTCGACCTCGAACGCATCGTGAAACTCCTCGGCCCGCCCTCGCTTCACCTGAACATTCGTCAGCCCGAGCTCTGTCACGACCTCGTTGAGCCAAGTGGTGCGCCGCTCCATCGGCTCGACGAGGATCACCTCGAGCTCGGGACGCATCACCGCGATCACCACTCCCGGCAACCCCGCGCCCGAACCGATGTCCGCGACCGACCCCGACGTCGGCAGGTACTGCACCACCGCTGCGGAGTTGAGGATGTGCCGTTCCCAGATCCGTGGCACCTCGCGCGGTCCGATCAGCCCGCGCAGCTCCCCCTGGTCGCGGAGCAGGTCGGCGTAGCGAGTAACGCCGTCGTACGCGTCATCCAAGTAGGCCTTGACCGCGTCGCTCGCACCCAGCGTCTCGCTGTCGGGCGTCTCAGCGATGGCGCCGGACTCCTCCGGCTCTGCCACGTCCGAATCTTGCACGTCCCCGTCCTCCACTCGTTGTCGAAAGAAGCCAAACACACCGAGGGCCGGCGCACGTCCTCGGGACGCGCACCGGCCCTCGGCCGAAACCAGTGACTCAGTCGGTAGCTGCAGCCGGCTGGACCACCACATACCGCTCCGGCTCGACGCCTCGCGAGTCGCTGACCAGGCCGGCGGCCGCAACGGCGTCGTGCACGACCTTCCGCTCGAAAGCGTTCAGCGGGTCGAGCTCGACCTCCTTGCCGGAGGCCCGCACCTGCTCGACGGCGTGTTCCGCGATCCGAGTCAGCTCCACCCGACGGGCGGCTCGGTAGCCGCCGATGTCGAGCATCAGGCGGCTGCGCTCCCCCGTCCGGGTCTGCACAGCGAGGCGCGTGAGCTCCTGCATCGCGTCCAGCACCTCACCCTCCCGGCCGATGAGCTGAGCGAGCGATTCGGGGTCGTCGGCGACCACCTCGACCGCTGCGCGGTCGTGCTTGATGTCGAGGTCGATGTCGCCGTCGAGGTCGGCGATGTCGAGGAACTCTTCGAGGTAATCCGCAGCGATCTCGCCCTCTTCCTCGAGGCGCTTGGTCCGGTCCTCCGGATCCACGACCGGGGCCGCGGGATCGGGCGCGGCCGTACCTGTGCTCGCGTTCATCGCGTGTTCCTCCTACTTCTTCTGCTTGCGCTTGCCCGACGACGACGAGGTCGTCCCCGGGGTCGCGCCGGACGGCTTCGGCTTCGAACCCGGCTGGCTGCCGGACGTCGTGCCCGACGGCTTGGCCTTGGGCTTGGCTCCGGGCTTCCCCGTCGTCGTCGCGTCGGGCGCGTCCTGCGGCGCGTCCGGCGCGTCCTGCGGCGCGGACTGCGCGATCGCCGGGCGGGGAGGCGTCGAGCCCTTCTGCCGGCTCTTCCGCTTCGGCTGGACCCGCTGGCCGCTCTTCGGCTCCTCGACCACGGGGGTCTCGTCCTCGATGACCTGACCGCTCTTCGCGGCGCGCTTGGCCGCCTTCGCCGCCTGCCGCTCCTTCATCTGCTTCTCAGCGAGGGAGCCTGGCGTCGGCATGCGCTTGATCGTGTAGTACTGCTGCCCCATGGACCACAGGTTGGTCACCGTCCAGTAGATGAGGACACCGACCGGGAAGTTCACGCCGGAGATCGCGAAGACGAGCGGCAGCATGTACAGCATCATCTTTTGGGTCTGCGCCATCGGACCCTCGAGGGCCGACGGGGGCATGTTCTTCATCGTCAGCTGGCGCTGCGTGGTGAACGTCGTGACGCTCATCGCGACGATCAGCACGATGACGACGGTGCGCGAGACCCACGAGTCGGTCTGCAGGAAGACGTCGCTCAGCTGCGCACCGAACAGTGTCGACGACTCGATGTCGCCGGCGACCGAGCGGGTGATCGGGCCGATCGGGTCAGCGGAGCCCGTCGAGATGGGCTCCAGGCCGTTCAGCACCCGGAACAGAGCGAAGAAGATCGGCGACTGCAGCAGGATCGGCATGCAGGACGCGAACGGGTTGGTCCCGTGCTTCCGGTACAGCTCCATGGTCTCGCGCGTCATGTTCTCGCGGGAGGCGGGGTCCGTCTTGCCCTTGTACTTCTTCTGCACCGCCTGCAGCTCGGGCTGGATCATCTGCATCCCGCGCGAGGCCTTGATCTGCTTGAAGAAGAGCGGAATGAGCAAGATCCGGATGACGATCACGAGGGCGACGATCGACAGGACCCACGCCGTGCCCGGGCCTGCCGCCATCCCGAGTGTCGTGAAGACCCAGTGCGATCCGTAGATGATCCAGGCGACGACCCATTCGATCGGCCAGAGGAATGCGAAGAAGTCCATCGGTCAAGAAGCTCCAGAGTTGATGACGCAAAGTCTGCGGGGTGCGGTGTCGTGTCGGCGGCACGAGCCGGGGCAGGTCAGCCCTCGGGGTGAGTGTGCGCGCCGCGCACGGGCGGCACGTCGTCGACGCCGCCGAGACTCCACGGGTTGCACCGCAGCAGGCGCCACAGCGCGAGACCCAGCCCGCGCAGTGCGCCGTGCCGCCGAAGCGCGATCACGGTGTACTGCGAGCAGGACGGGTAGTACTTGCAGCTCGGAGGGCTCATCGGGCTGATGAACGCCTGATAGAAGCGCACCATCCCCACCAGCAGAGTCACCGGGAGCCGGCCGATCAACGAGGGCTCGCGCGGCGGTGCCTCACCCTCAGGTGCGGGGATGGTGGTCATCTCTTCCCGTCTCCGGCCGCTCGTGCGACCGCACGGCGCAGGCACGAGTCGAGGTCTCGGTCGAGGTCCGCATACGTGGCGGCGGCCGACGGCGGGAGGGCGCGCACGACCGCACGGGCAGCGGGCGGCAGCGCCGAGAGGTGCTCGGCCGCGGCGGCACGGAGCCGACGCTTCACCAGATTGCGCTGCACGGAGTTACCCACAGCCTTGGAAACGACAAAACCGACCTGAGGAGTTCCCGATCCCGGATCCGCGACGCTTTCGTCCGGCACCAGGAGGTGAACCACCACGGTCGATCGACCTGCACGCGTGCCGCGGCGCACCGTCCGCTCGAAGTCGACGGAACGGCGCAGACGGTGCGCCGCGGGCAACATGGCTCAGGCTGAGAGCTCGGCGCGACCCTTGCGCCGGCGGTCCGCCAGGATGGCGCGGCCGGCGCGGGTGCGCATGCGCAGCCGGAAGCCGTGGGTCTTTGCACGACGGCGGGTGTTCGGCTGGAAGGTCCGCTTGCTCACGAGGTACTCCAAGAACGTCGGGGTAGGCACACCGTCTGTCCTCGACGATGCAGTGAAAGTTGGCCGTTCGGTACAGCGATCGGCCTAGCCGACCCAAGGCCTGCCCCACTGGTCGTGGCCGACGTCGAAGGACGTGGCCCGAGTCCATGTGTGGGCGCGCAGAAGTACCTGGAACGGCTGTATGACGTTACGCCGCCGAGGCCCTCCCGGTCAAACCAGAACGGCGGGATCATGCGTGTCGGACGCGCCACACCGCCCGCTCAGACACCCTTCACGAGCGGTCCGGTGACCGGCCCGTGTACCACTGTTTCAGCGGCGATCTGCGCAATCCACAACCTGTGGACAACTGTGTGGACGGTGCCCCATCATGGCAGACTCCAAGACACCCCCCAGCGCGCGCACCACCCCCACGCACGAGACGAAGGAAAGCCAGTGGCCAACCCGGACGAGAACATCGGCGACGTCTGGGCACAGACCCTGACGGCGCTCGAGGCCCGGCCCGACATGAGCCCCCGGCAGCTCGCCTTCATCCGACTGGCCAAGCCCATGGCCGTGCTCGACGACATGGTGTTCATCGCCGTCCCCCACGAGCAGACCCGTACGTATCTCGAGACGGCGGTCCGGGACGACCTGGTCTCCGCCATGTCCTCCGTGCTCGGCCGGGACGTCCGCTTCGGCATCACCGTAGACCCGGAGCTGAGCAGCAGCACGCTCGCCGGTCCCTCGCAGATCTCCGGGCCGGCGGCGCTCTCGCTGGAGCACGAACCGCCGGAGCCCGAGCAGGCGCAGATGCCGATCGCGCCTCAGCCGGCGCCGAAGCCCTCGGCCGAGCCCACCCGGCTGAACCCGAAGTACATCTTCGAGACGTTCGTCATCGGCTCGTCCAACAGGTTCGCGCACGCGGCCGCCGTCGCGGTCGCCGAGGCACCGGCCAAGGCGTACAACCCGCTCTTCATCTATGGCGACTCGGGACTGGGCAAGACCCACCTGCTGCACGCCATCGGCCACTATGTCCACAACCTGTATCCACACATCCGGGTGCGGTACGTGAACTCCGAGGAGTTCACCAACGACTTCATCAACAGCATCGGTGAGGGCAAGGCGGGCGCGTTCCAGCGCCGCTACCGCGACGTCGACGTCCTCCTCATCGACGACATCCAGTTCCTGCAGGGCAAGGAACAGACGATGGAGGAGTTTTTCCACACGTTCAACGCGCTGCACAACGCCAACAAGCAGGTCGTGATCACGTCTGACGTCCCGCCGAAGCAGCTGAACGGGTTCGAGGACCGCCTGCGCTCCCGCTTCGAGTGGGGCCTCATCACCGACGTCCAGCCGCCCGACCTCGAGACGCGCATCGCGATCATGCGCAAGAAGGCCGCCAGCGAGCACCTCGACGTCCCGGCCGACGTCCTCTCCTACATCGGCTCCAGGATCTCGACGAACATCCGGGAGCTCGAGGGGGCGCTGATCCGGGTCACCGCGTTCGCGAACCTCAACCGGCAGCAGGTCGACCTGGCCCTCGCGGAGATCGTCCTCAAGGACCTGATCACCGATGACGACGACACCGCGGAGATCACTCCCGCCGTGGTCATCGCACAGACCGCTGCCTACTTCGGCCTCACCATCGACGATCTGTGCGGATCGTCACGGTCCCGCGTGCTGGTGACCGCCCGGCAGATCGCCATGTACCTGTGCCGTGAGCTCACGGACCTGTCGCTGCCGAAGATCGGCCAGCAGTTCGGTGGGCGCGACCACACCACGGTCATGCACGCCAACAAGAAGATCGCCGGCCAGATGGCGGAGCGCCGCTCGACCTACAACCAGGTCACCGAGCTCACGAGCCGGATCAAGCAGCAGCAGCGCGGCTGACGCCCGATCTCTCGTCGCTCGATCCTTTGAGCGACCGGCGAGGCTCCAGATCGGACATCGCACCGTTTCTGCGCGTATCCCCACCCCTGTGCATAGCCTTGTCGGCGCACAGGGGTGTTGCGTATCCGCACCTCCACAGGTCTATCCACACGCGGATCCCCGGCTTCTGGCGGTTCTTCTCCGCTCGTCCCCAGCACTGTGGACGCATCCTGTGCAGAACTCGGCTCTTCGCTCTGACCTGCCAATACACCCCTGGGGACAAGCCTGTGGATGGCTGTGGACGAACCCCGGATTTCTGTGGGCGGAGACACCCGAATCGGTGGACAGCCTGTGTGTAGAAATCCGCGCTCCACAGGGGTCCCCAGTTCATGCACAGACCGACACACAGCTCCTCCACAGGAAAAAAGGGCCTCTGACCTGCGACAAGACCTGATATCCCCAGTTTCCACAACACCGACTACTACTACGAGATCTATCTCTAAGGGGGAATCCACACGCCTTCATCAGGCGGTCCGAGCGCTGACCACCCCACTTCGAACATTAGTACTAGGAGCGCCGGGACGTCCATCCACAGCCCCTGCCTATCGAGTGCCACGAGGTCAGCAACTCGCGTAGGGTTTCCCTCGACAGTCCAGGAACAAGAGGAGATGCAACGGCATGAAGTTCAGGGTCGAGCGCGACGTCCTCGCCGATGCCGTGACATGGACCGCTCGCACGCTCCCCACGCGCCCGCCGGCTCCAGTGCTTGCCGGTGTCCGCATCGAGGCAGACGCGCAGGGCGTGATCAACCTGGCGAGCTTCGACTACGAGACGTCAGCCCGTTCCGAGATTCCGGCCGAGGTCGCGGAACCCGGCACGGTGCTCGTCTCAGGCCGCCTGCTGGCCGAGATCTCGCGCGCGCTGCCCAACAAGCCCGTGGACGTGGCGCTGGAGGGCAACAAAGTCGTCGTCACCTGTGGCGCCAGCCGGTTCACACTTCTCACCATGCCTGTGGACGAGTACCCCGCTCTGCCCGGGCTGCCCGAGGTCAGCGGCACCGTCTCCGGCGACGCGTTCACCCATGCGGTCGCTCAGGTCACGGTCGCGGCCAGTCGCGACGACACCTTGCCGCTGCTCACCGGCGTCCGGGTGGAGATCGAGGGTGAGCGCATCACCCTCCTGTCCACGGACCGGTATCGGCTGGCGCTCCGGGAGCTCACCTGGACCCCGGCCACCCCGGGCTTCTCCGCGGTGGCACTCGTCCGCGCACGCACCCTCAACGACGTCGCCAAGTCCCTCGGGTCCGGCGGCCTGGTGAACGTCGGTCTGTCCACAGGCCAGGGCCTGGACCTCGTGGGATTCGAGGCGGGCGGCCGACAGACCACATCGCAGCTGGTCGAGGGCGACTACCCCGCCGTGCGCCGGCTGTTCCCGGACAGCACCCCGATCCACGCCGTGGTCGCGACCGCTCCCCTGATCGAGGCCGCGAAGCGGGTGAGCCTGGTCGCGGAGCGCAACACGCCGATCCGCCTCTCGTTCAGCGAGGGGCAGGTGGTGCTCGACGCCGGCCACGGAGACGACGCACAGGCCTCGGAGGCCCTCGAGGCGGTCCTCGTGGGCGAAGACATCGCGGTCGCGTTCAACCCGCAGTTCCTGCTCGACGGACTGGGCGCCCTGGGCACCGACTTCGTTCGCCTGTCGTTCACGCACCCCAACAAGCCGGTCGAGTTCACCGGCCAGGGCAGCCTGGACGGCGAGGACGACTCCGCGTACCGGTATCTGCTGGTCCCGATCCGCTTCACCGGCTGACCGCCCGGGCCCGCCCCGTTGACGGGCCCGTCGTCCACAGCCGCCTCATCGTCAGACCGCACAGCCGGCCTGCGCCAAGTACGGCCGCCACGTGCGAGCCCGTTTGAACGACCCTGGAGGAAGTACGCACATGGTCACCCACATCGGCCTGGTCGGCCTGGGGAAGATGGGCAACAACATGCGGTCCCGCCTGCGGAAGGGCGGTATCGAGGTCACCGGGTTCGACCCGCGGCCGGAGGTGTCGGACGTCCCTACACTCGCCGATCTGGCCACCGCGCTCCCGCAGGAGAAGCGAGTCGTCTGGGTGATGGTCCCCGCGGGTGAACCGACGCGCGGTGTGCTCGACCAGCTTGCCGAGATCCTCTCCGAGGGCGACATCGTGATCGAGGGCGGCAACTCGCACTACGTCGAGGACCAGGAACGCGCCGCGGATCTCGCCAAGAACGGCATCGGCTACCTCGACGTCGGGGTGAGCGGCGGCGTCTGGGGCCTCGAGAACGGCTACGGCCTGATGGTCGGCGGATCGGCCGAGGACGTCGAGAGCGTCATGCCGGTCTTCGACGCGCTGCGTCCCGAGGGCCCGCGCGAGGAGGGATTCGTCCATGCCGGCGGCGTCGGCGCCGGCCACTACGCCAAGATGGTCCACAACGGCATCGAGTACGGCCTCATGCAGGCGTACGCCGAGGGCTACGAGCTGCTGGCAGCCAAGTCGGACCTCATCACCGACGTGCACGGCACGGTCCGGGCCTGGAGCCGCGGTACCGTCGTCCGCTCCTGGCTGCTGGACCTGATGGTCAAGGCGCTCGAGGAGGACCCGAAGCTCGCACTCCTCGACGACTGGGTCGACGACTCCGGTGAGGGCCGCTGGACCGTGGACGAGGGCATCGACATGGCGGTACCGCTTCCCGTGATCTCCGCCGCGCTCTTCGCCCGGTTCGCCTCCCGCCAGGAGCAGTCGCCGGCGATGAAGGCCGTTGCGGCGCTGCGCCAGCAGTTCGGCGGCCACGCGGTGAAGTCGGCGGAGTAGCGGCCGGGACACGTACGATCTCCTACCGATGTACGTCTCCCACCTCTCCCTGCTGGACTTCCGGTCGTATGCCTCGGCCGACGTCGAGCTCGAGCCCGGGGTCAACGCCTTCGTAGGGCGCAACGGCCGGGGCAAGACCAACCTCGTCGAGGCGATCGGCTACGTCGCGACACTCGATTCGCACCGGGTGGCCACGGACGCCCCGCTCATCCGTTCGGGTGCGGAGCGGGCCGTCGTGCGGACGCGGATCGTCCGCGGCGATCGTGCGAGCACCGTCGAGCTGGAGATCACCCAGGGCAAGGCGAACCGCGCGCGGATCAATCGCGGCCAGCAGGTCCGGGCGCGTGACGTGCTGGGCATCCTGCGGACCGTGCTGTTCGCGCCCGAGGACCTCGCCCTGGTCAAGGGAGAGCCGGATGGTCGACGGCGGTTCATGGACCAGCTCCTGGTTCTGATGATGCCGCGGGTGTCCGCCGTGCTGACCGACTACGAGCGAGTACTCCGGCAGCGTTCGGCTCTGCTCAAGTCCGCGCGGGCGGCGCGTCGTTCGAGCGGCTCGTCACGGGCGGAGAACGCGGCCGCGGCCGAGCTCGCGACGCTCGACGTCTGGGACGCCCGGCTCGCCGAGCTCGGTGCGGAGATCCTGTCGCTCCGGGTCCAGCTGATCGACGCGCTGCGCCCCGCGGTCGCTGCGGCGTACGAGCAGGTGAGCGATGCGGACGGCGACGCGGAGATCACCTACCGGTCGTCGCTGCCTGCACTCTCGGCCGGTAATCCACCGGAGTTGTCCACAGGGTCTGGGGATAACTTCACCGATGTCGGACAGCTGCGTGACCTGCTGCTCGACGCCCTGGTCACCGCTCGTCCGCAGGAGCTCGAGCGAGGTGTGAGCCTCGTCGGCCCGCATCGGGACGACCTCGTGCTGACGCTCGGCGGGCTGCCCGCCAAGGGCTACGCGAGCCACGGCGAATCCTGGTCGTTCGCACTCGCGCTGCGGCTCGCGTCGTTCCGACTACTCGGGGGAGATCCGCAGAATTCGGCGGATTCACCCGCTTTTTGGAACCCCGATCTGGGTACCGATGCCGATCCGGTACTGATCCTGGACGACGTGTTTGCCGAGCTTGACGTCCGACGTCGGGAACGGCTCGCAGACCTGGTCCTCCCGGCCCGCCAGGTGCTCGTGACGGCGGCCGTGCCGGAGGATATCCCGGTGGCCCTCGACGGCGTACGGTTTCACGTGGAACCCGGGACGGTGACCCGTGACTGATGAATCTCCACAGGGGCCTGTGGATAACTCTGAGCCCCAGTTGACCCCGGCGTCGGAGGTGGCGCGAGCCGCCCTGAACCGGGCCAAAGCAGCGGCTCGTGCCCGCGGCCTGCGGCCCGGCTCACCGGCGCGCCGCTCTCCCCTGGCGGAGCCCCGGTCCAGCGGATCAGGGCCCGGCGCGCGTGACCCGCAGCTGCTCGGGTCGGTCGTCGGCCGGCTCCTGCGCGAGAAGGGCTGGACCGAGGAGGTATCGGTCGGCGGCGTCATGGGCCGATGGCGCGAGGTGGTCGGACCGGAGATCGCGGACCATTGCACACCTGAGACCTTCGAGGACAAGGTCCTCCTGGTGCGCGCTGACTCCACCGCCTGGGCCACCCAGCTGCGGCTGCTGATCCCGACGTTGATCCGGCGCATGGCGGAGGAGATCGGCGAGGGCGTGGTCGAGGAGGTCACGGTGCTCGGACCGGCCGGGCCAGGCTTCCGGAGGGGCCCGCGTGCCGTGCGGGGACCAGGGCCGCGGGACACCTGGGGCTGACAGCCACCGAGTCGTGCACCGGCTCGTTTCCGCGGGCCGTGGAAACGCAAAGGGCTCCCCGGCCAAAGCCGGGGAGCCCTCTCAGCTCAGCTGCGCTGTGGCGTCAGCCAGGAGCTATGTGCTCAGGCGTTCTGCATGCGCTTGCGGGCCCAGACCAGGGCGATGCCGCCGGCGGCGAGGAGCGCGGCGAACGCGATGGCGCCACCGACGGTCGCACCGGTCGCGGCGAGCACCGGGGGCTCCTCAGCGGCGGGGCTCGGCGAAGCGGACGGCTCCTCCGACGGCTCGGGGACCGGCGCGACCGAAGCCTCGTCGGTGGGTGCCTCGGAGGGCTCCGGGGTCGGCTCCTCGGACGGCTCGGGCTCGGTGACGGGGGGCTCGCTCGGCGTCGGCGTCGGCTCCGGGGTCGGCTCCGCGTCAACGCAGGCTTCGATGGTGCCCGTGGCCGGGACCGTCTCGATGCCGTTCGGGGTCCTCGCATCCTCGTTGCCCGGACCCCAGTTGAACTCTTCGCCGTCACTAGCGACGACACTGGCCTCCCAGGTGTGCTCGACCGTCGGGTCCAGGCCGGGCAGGGTGGCGGACAGTGACCTACCGAACGTCTTCTCGACAGCGAGCTTGCCGTCGACAACAAGAGTGAACTTGTTGTCTCCATCAGCGTAGTAGTTGAGGTTGTAGGTGATCGACGAACCCGCTTCGACGTCGCAGACACTGCTGACGGCAGGGGTGTGAGCGGACGCAGGTGCCGCGCCGGCGACGATGCCGCCGAGGGTGAGAGCGGCGAGGGCGCCGCCCGCGAGAAGTTTCTTCACAGTGAAGTCCTTCGAGAGAGACTGGGCGCAAAGTTGCGCATATGACCGGTCGGCGCTATTAGAGCAGAAAACAACAAATCGGGGAAATGTCACCCCCTGCCCGGAATCTTCTGACCTTCGACAGACGTGACCATGACGATTCGGAGGCCATCCAATGCACGTGGGCGCTGCGCGCCGAACGTGTGTGCGCATCACCCTGACCAACCGACGATCTGGAGGTCGGGCGGGCTTGGTCGAGGGTCCTTCCGAGCGCTCGATCAGGTCCCGGAGACCCCCCTCCGAACCGCGCCAGGGCCCCAAAAATCACCCTGTGGAGAAAGGTTGTGGAGGAGTGGCTACAAACACCCCAGGATCCCGGGTTTTCGCCGCTCAGAAGGTAGTATGAGGGGGTCAACCGCGCCGGGTTCCCAGGATCGTCCTGAGGACCCGGAACGCTGAGCACCGACGAGCCGTCGGACCGTACGTCAGCACCCGAGCACGGCATGGACCCTCCGGGTCCGAGCCGCTCGTGCAGCCGCTGGTACGTCCGTCGTCGTGCACATCGTGTGCCTGAAAGACGAGGAGCAACCCCGCCCGTGACAGAGCGAATCGACGGCGGCTACGACGCCGGGAACATCACAGTCCTGGAAGGTCTCGAGGCCGTTCGTAAGCGACCGGGCATGTATATCGGATCGACCGGTGAGCGTGGGCTCCACCACCTTGTGTACGAGATTGTGGATAACGCTGTGGACGAAGCCCTCGCGGGCCACGCCACCGAGATCGACGTGCGTCTCCTGCCCGATGGCGGGGTGCGCGTCACCGACGACGGTCGAGGCATCCCGGTCGCGATGCACCCGACCGAGGGCAAGCCCACCCTTGAGGTCGTCATGACGATCCTGCATGCCGGCGGCAAGTTCGGCGGCGGCGGTTATGCCGTGTCGGGCGGCCTGCACGGCGTCGGCATGTCCGTGGTCAACGCACTGAGCTACCGGTTCGTCTCGGAGGTGCGCCGCGACGGATACCACTGGCGCCAGGAGTACACCGAAGGCGGCAACCCGATCACCGGCGTCGAGCAGCTCGAGCCGCTGGGCGCCGACGAGCACACCGGCACGACGCAGACGTTCTGGGCCGACGGGACGATCTTCGAGACCACCGAGTACGACTTCGAGACGCTCCGCGCCCGCTTCCAGCAGTACGCGTTCCTCAACAAGGGCCTGAAGATCACGCTGACCGACGAGCGTGCGGGGCACTCCTCCGCCACCGACGAGGTCACCGGGGCCGAGCCCGAGGTCGCGCCGGACGACGTCGTCGGCACCGACGGCCGGTCGGCCGAGGACGGGCAGGGCGAGGGCCAGGACCCCGTGAGCTGGCGCACCGTCACCTACAAGTACGACCACGGTCTCATGGACTACGTCCACCACCTCAACTCCGCGAAGCGCGTGGAGCTCATCCACCCCGACGTGATCTCGTTCGAGAGCGAGGACACGGAGCGCAAGATCGCCGTCGAGGTCGCGCTCCAGTGGACCAGCGCCTACAGCGAGTCGGTGCACACCTTCGCGAACACGATCTCGACCACCGAGGGTGGAACGCACGAGGAGGGGTTCCGCGCGGCGATGACCACGCTGGTCAACAGCTACGCGCGCGACAAGGGCATCATCAAGGAGAAGGACGAGAACCTCACGGGTGACGACATCCGCGAGGGCCTCACGGCGGTCATCTCCGTGAAGCTCGGCGAGCCGCAGTTCGAGGGCCAGACCAAGACCAAGCTCGGTAACACCGAGGCCAAGACCTTCGTGCAGCGCGTGGTGCGCGAGCAGCTGGTCGACTGGTTCGACGCGCACCCGAACGAGGCACGCGACGTGATCCGTAAGGCGATCTCGGCCTCGCAGGCCCGGATCGCCGCCCGGAAGGCGCGCGAGGCCACCCGCCGCAAGGGCATCCTCAACGGCGGCGGCATGCCGGGCAAGCTCAAGGACTGCCAGTCGCGGTTCCCCGACGAGTGCGAGATCTACGTCGTCGAGGGTGACTCGGCAGGCGGCTCGGCGGTGCGCGGGCGCAACCCGCACAACCAGGCGATCCTCCCGCTTCGCGGCAAGATCCTGAACGTGGAGCGTGCGCGCCTCGACAAGGCGCTCTCGAACGCCGAGGTCCAGGCGCTGATCACGTCGTTCGGCACGGGCATCGGCGAGGACTTCGACATCTCGAAGCTGAAGTACCACAAGATCGTGCTCATGGCCGACGCCGACGTCGACGGCCAGCACATCTGCACCCTGCTGCTGACCCTGCTGTTCCGCTACATGCGTCCCCTCATCGAGCACGGCCACGTGTACCTCGCGCAGCCGCCGCTCTACCGCATCAAGTGGAGCAACGCGCCGCACGACTACGTGTACTCCGACCGGGAGCGCGACGCGTTCCTCGAGGCCGGCGCCGCACAGGGCAAGCGGATCCCCAAGGACAACGGCATCCAGCGCTACAAGGGCCTGGGTGAGATGGACTACTCCGAGCTCTGGGACACCACCATGGACCCGGATCACCGGACGCTGCTGCAGGTGACCATGGACGACGCGGCCGCGGCCGACGAGATCTTCTCGGTACTCATGGGCGAGGACGTCGAGTCCCGCCGCACCTTCATCCAGCGCAACGCCAAGGACGTGCGTTTCCTCGACATCTGAGGAGTGAGCTCGCGAGCCAGGAGCTCGCGAGCCCCGGAGCGTTCGCCCTACCCGGGCGTGCGGCGTCGGGCACGGACATGGCGGCCCAGGAGACGAAGTGACACGCCCATCGGCGTGGAAAGGAAGTACAGACGGTGACGGACGAGACACCCGGCGTGGAGAACTCCGACGACGGCATTCCCATGGACGACGCGCGCGTAGCCGTGCACCACGGCCGTGTCGAACAGGTAGACCTGCAGCTCGAGATGCAGCGGTCGTACCTCGACTACGCGATGAGCGTGATCGTGGGCCGCGCGCTGCCCGACGTGCGGGACGGCCTCAAGCCGGTGCACCGCCGGGTCATCTATGCGATGTACGACGGCGGCTACCGGCCGGACCGCGCGTTCTCCAAATGCTCGCGCGTCGTGGGTGACGTCATGGGTAAGTACCACCCGCACGGCGACACCGCGATCTACGACACCCTGGTTCGCCTGGTCCAGGACTGGGTGCTGCGGTACCCACTGGTCGCCGGCCAGGGCAACTTCGGCTCGCCGGGCAACGACCCCGCGGCGGCCCCGCGGTACACCGAGTGCAAGATGGCGCCGCTCGCGCTCGAGATGGTGCGCGACATCGAGAAGGGCACCGTCGACTTCCGGCCGAACTACGACGGCCGCACGCAGGAGCCGGTGGTCCTCCCCGCACGCATCCCGAACCTGCTGGTGAACGGCTCGGCGGGCATCGCCGTCGGCATGGCCACGAACATCCCGCCGCACAACCTGCGCGAGGTGGCCGACGGCGTGCGGTGGCACCTCGCGCACCCGGAGGCCACGCGCGAGGAGCTGCTCGAGGCGCTCATGCAGCGCATCAAGGGCCCGGACTTCCCGTCCGGCGCGCAGATCCTCGGCCACAAGGGCATCGAGGACGCCTACCGCACGGGCCGCGGCTCGATCACGATGCGTGCGGTGGTGAACGTCGAGGAGATCCAGAACCGGATCTGCCTGGTCGTCACCGAGCTGCCGTACATGGTGAACCCGGACAACCTGGCGTCGAAGATCGCTGACCTCGTCAACGACGGCCGCATCCAGGGGATCGCCGACATCCGCGACGAGACGTCGGGGCGTACCGGGCAGCGCCTGGTGATCGTGCTCAAGCGCGATGCCGTGGCGAAGGTTGTGCTGAACAACCTCTACAAGCACACGCAGCTGCAGGAGAACTTCAGCGCGAACATGCTCGCGCTGGTCGACGAGGTGCCCCGCACGCTCAGCATCGACGCCTTCGTGCGGCACTGGACCACGCACCAGATCGAGGTCGTGCGCCGGCGTACCGAGTACCTCCTCAAGGAGGCGCAGGACCAGATCCACATCTACGAGGGCTACCTCAAGGCCCTCGACGCGCTGGACGAGGTCATCGCGCTGATCCGCCGCTCCCCCGACGTCGACGAGGCGCGGACCGGCCTGATGGACCTGCTCACCATCGATGAGCAGCAGGCGAACGCGATCCTCGCGCTGCAGCTGCGCCGTCTGGCGGCCCTCGAGCGGCAGAAGATCCTCGACGACCACGGCAAGCTCCAGGCCGAGATCGACGACTACCTGGACATCCTCGCCAAGCCGGACCGCCAGCGGTCCATCGTCGGCGAGGAGCTCGACGAGGTCACCGAGCGCTGGGGCGACGAGCGTCGCACCACGATCCTCCCGTACGACGGCGACATGTCCATGGAAGACCTCATCCCCGAGGAGGACGTGGTCGTCACGATCACGCGCGGCGGATACGCCAAGCGGACGCGGACGGACAACTACCGCTCCCAGAAGCGCGGCGGCAAGGGCGTGCGCGGCGCGCAGCTGCGCGAGGACGACATCGTGGACCACTTCTTCACGACGACGACCCACCACTGGATGCTGTTCTTCACCAACCTCGGCCGCGTCTACCGGGCCAAGGGCTACGAGCTGCCCGAGGGCGGCCGGGACGCCAAGGGCCAGCACGTCGCGAACCTGCTGGCGTTCCAGCCCGGCGAGAAGATCGCCCAGGTGCTCGACATCCCCGACTACGAGGCCGCCGAGTACCTGGTCCTGGCCACGCGCCGTGGGCTCGTGAAGAAGACCCGCCTGAGCGAGTACAACTCGCCGCGCACGGGCGGCCTCATCGCGATCAACCTGCGCGAGGACGCCGACGGCGCCGCGGACGAGCTGGTCTCGGCGCGGCTCGTGAACGCCGACGACGACCTCATCCTCGTGTCGCGCAAGGGCCAGTCGATCCGCTTCCACGCGGACGACGAGTCGATTCGTCCGCTGGGCCGGGCCACGTCGGGTGTCACCGGGATGAAGTTCCGGGAGGAGGACGAACTGCTCTCCGCCGCGGTAGTCATTGACGGAGCCGACCTCTTCGTGGTGACCGAGGGCGGTTTCGCCAAGCGCACCCGCATCTCGGAGTACCGGATCCAGGGACGCGGCGGCCTCGGCATCAAGGTCGCGAACCTCGTCGAGGCGCGCGGTGATCTCGTGGGCGCGCTCGTGACGCACTCCGACGACGAGGTGCTGGTCATCATGGAGCGCGGCAAGATCGTGCGCTCGGCCGTCGCCGAAGTTAACCTCACCGGCCGGAACACCCAGGGAGTAACCTTCGCAAAGCCGGACAAGGGCGACAGGATCATCGCCGTCGCGCGCAACGCGGAGCGTGAAGACGCGGGCGAGGCGGTGGGTGCTGTGGACGAGAACTCCGACGGCGAATCCGCAGAGCGGGTTACCGTGGAGGAGATCCCGAACCCTGAAGAAGATCCGAGCACCCCTGAGCAGGACAGCACCGGACGCGAGGACAGCTGATGACGAGTGACAAGAGCGGGCCCGTGCGCACGGCGACGCCCGCACTCGACGAAGACCTGGATGACACCCGGGTTCGCAAGGACGTGACTGGGAAGCAAGCTCCAGTCGCGGACTCCGGGACGGAGCAGACAGGGGCAAGCTCAGCCACGAGTGCGGTGTCGACCACGCCGGAGACCTCCGCCACCGACAGCTCGGACAGTGCGTCCGAGCCGGGGCAGAAGAACGGTGCTCCCGTGGAGCCGATCACCGTCGTCGCGCCGACGCCCCAGCCTGCTTCGGCGACCAAGCCCGCCACGCCCGCGGCCAAGCCCGCCGCAGTGCGGCCGGGCGCCGAGCCCCCGGCTCCGCCTGCACCGAGCGACTCGGGCTCGACCGTCCCTACGACGGGTGGCGTCTGGCGGTCCGCCTACGAGGCGGGTCGTTCGGGGAACGAGTCTGCTCCGCCAGCACCGGACACCGACGAGGCCACTGCGCCGGCCGGCCTCGTGTCGGCGATCGGCCGTGCCTCGGCGAAGACGGACACCGCTGCCCCGCAGAGTGCCGGGCAGCCGGGCACGAAACCGAAGTCCTGGAACCGGGTCTCGGCCCCGCCGCCGGCCCCGCCGGAGCCTGGCACCGAGGGGGCGGACGGCGTCCGGGCGGGCGCGATGAAGGCAGCCCAGGCCGCCCTCGACGCCGCCCGCAGTGCGGCGAAGAAGGTCTCGTCGATCATGCCGGACGAAGAGCCGCCTGCGACGACACCGAGCGCCACCGGTCCCAGGCCGGAGATGCACTACACGGCGGGCGGAGTCCGAGGCACCGCCACTCCTGCGGGCGCTCCCGCCGCAGGCACGGGCCAGCAGCCGCAGGTGCGGCCGGCGTCGGCTCCCACGCCCGAGGTACCGCGTCCGGCACCGGCAGGTCCGCGGCGCGTGCGCCTCGCGATCTCGCGGGTGGACCCGTGGTCGGTCATGAAGCTGGCGTTCCTGCTGGCTGTCGCCATCGCGATCATGACGGTGGTCGCCACCGCGGTGTTCTGGTCGGTGCTCAACAGCCTCGGTGTGTTCACGACCGTGCAGAGCTTCGTGGCGGACGCCGTCGGGCCGCAGAGCAACGTGAACCTCACGCAGTACGTGGAGTTCCCCCGCGTCATCTCTCTCGCGACACTGATCAGCATCTGCAATATCGTTCTGCTGACGGCGATCGCCACCATCATGGCGTTCCTGTACAACATCACTGCAGCACTGGTCGGCGGCGTGCACATGACGCTGACCGACGACTGACCGGCGCCTTCTCGGCGCCACCCAGAGCGTTCTCGTGTGCTGTTGCGCACGGCTCGACGCACGTCACACCGCGGACCGCGATTTCGGTTTGGGACATCGTCCCTACCTGGGGTAATCTCCAGTGTCGCGTGAGCGTGCGGAACGCTCGCCCGGGGCTATAGCTCAGACGGTTAGAGCGCTTCCCTGATAAGGAAGAGGTCGGAGGTTCAAGTCCTCCTAGCCCCACTCCCGGACCTGCAGAGGCTCCCCAGGAGGAACTCGTGAAGAAGCTGCTCATAGTGCTGCTCGCCGCTGGTGCCGGCTACGTTATCTGGCGCAAGCTCAGCGAGGACGCAGCAGGTCGCGATCTCTGGTCCGAGGTCACCGACTCGATCGACTGAGCGGCCCTCAGCGGGGCCATGGCGCAATTGGTAGCGCACCTGCTTTGCAAGCAGGGGGTTGCGGGTTCGAGTCCCGCTGGCTCCACCTGGTGAAGGCCGTTGACCTGCTGGTCAACGGCCTTCGACGTTCCTCGCGAGGCCCCTGGCCCGCTGGGCCTGACGTACAGCGACAGAGAACGATCTGACCCGCGCTTTCGCGGCATCCATCGCCTCTACCCCTCACCCGAGCACTGCTGGCGGCCCACATTCAACCTGACCGCATGGCGAAGAAAACGATGCCGACCCAGGTCGCGCACTTCCCAGGTCCGGGTGAAACTGACAAGCGTGGCCACCGAGGACGCACTGGTCAGGCTGGGTCGGCACCTCCGCCGCGGAGAGGTGTCCGAGGACCTGCGCCGGCTCTATCTGGAGGGCGGCCGGGGCGGCGACTCGTTCTACCGGGACCGGTGGTCGCACGACAAGGTGGTCCGGTCCACGCACGGCGTGAACTGCACCGGGTCGTGCTCGTGGAAGGTGTACGTCAAGGACGGCATCATCACGTGGGAGACCCAGCAGACGGACTACCCATCGGTGGGCCCGGACTCCCCCGAGTACGAGCCGCGCGGCTGCCCGCGCGGCGCCGCGTTCAGCTGGTACACCTACTCGCCCACGCGCGTCCGCTACCCCTACGTGCGCGGCGTGCTCCTGGACGCCTACCGAGCGGCTCGACGCCAGGGGCACGACCCGGTCGAGGCATGGGCTGAGCTCACCGCCGACCCGGAAACGGCCGCCGCCTACAAGCGGGCGCGCGGCAAGGGCGGGCTCGTCCGGGCAACGTGGGAGGAGGCCGCGGAGATCGTCGCCGCGGCCCACGTGCACACGATCAGCCGGTACGGACCGGACCGCATCGCCGGGTTCTCCCCGATCCCCGCCATGTCGATGGTCTCCCACGGGGTCGGGGCCAGGTTCGTGCAGATGCTGGGCGGCACGATGCTCAGCTTCTACGACTGGTACGCGGACCTGCCGGTCGCGTCCCCGCAGGTGTTCGGAGACCAGACCGACGTGCCGGAGTCGGCCGACTGGTGGAACGCCGCCTACCTGATCATGTGGGGCTCCAACATCCCCGTGACGCGCACACCGGACGCCCACTTCATGACCGAGGCCCGGTACCGCGGCCAGAAGGTAGTGGCCGTCTCCCCCGACTACGCGGACAACACGAAGTTCGCCGACGAGTGGCTCGCCCCACACCCTGGCACGGACGGCGCTCTCGCCCTGGCGATGGGGCACGTGATCCTGCGCGAGTACCTCGTGGAGCAACGCACCCCCCGGTTCGAGCAGTATCTGAAGCAGTACAGCGACTCGCCGTTCCTCGTCCGCCTCGAGCCGGCACCCACCGGCGCGCCGGGCGCCTACGTCCCCGGCAAGTTCCTGACAGCGGCAGACCTGTCCGACGACGTCCTGCCGGGCACCTCCGCCGAGGCGAACCCGCACTTCAAGCCCGTGCTGCTGGACTCCCGCGGGCGGCCCGTCGTGCCGAACGGGACCCTGGGCCACCGCTACGGCGAGACCGACGAAGGGCGCTGGAACCTGGACCTGGGGGACGTGGACCCGGCCCTGAGTACCGCGGACCTCCCGGGGGCGGGGACCGCCCTCGTCGCTCTCCCGAGGTTCGACGTCGTGCCGGGAGTCTCGACAAGCTCGACCAACGGAGACAGCTCGACCAGCGGGGATCCGCACACCGGCGGCAAGGGTGTCGTCGTGCGCGGGGTGCCGACGCGGCGGATCGGCGGGCACCTGGTGACCACCGTGTTCGACCTGATGCTCGCCCAGTACGGCGTGAGCCGACCCGGGCTCCCCGGCGTGTGGCCGCAGGGCTACGACGATCCCGCGCCCGGCACCCCGGCCTGGCAGGAGGAGATCACGGGTGTGCCCGCCGCGGCGGCGGCCCGGATCGGGCGGGAGTTCGCGCAGAACGCCGTCGACTCGGACGGCCGCTCGATGATCATCATGGGCGCCGGGACCAACCACTGGTTCCACTCGGACACCATCTACCGCGCGTTCCTCGCGCTGACCACCATGACCGGCTGCCAGGGTGTCAACGGCGGCGGCTGGGCGCACTACGTGGGTCAGGAGAAGTGCCGCCCGGTGACGGGCTGGGCACAGTACGCGGGCGGGCTGGACTGGGTGCGGCCGCCGCGGCAGATGATCGGCACGGCGTTCTGGTACCTCGCGACCGACCAGTGGCGGTACGACGGCCTGCCCGCCGACACCCTGGCCTCGCCGCTGGCGCCCGGGGCGTTCGCGGGCCGCACGACGGCAGACACGCTGGTGGAGTCGGCGCAGCGCGGCTGGATGCCCAGCTATCCCACGTTCGACCGCAACCCCCTGGACCTCGCCGACGAGGCCCGCACCGCCGGCAAGAAGCCTGCCGAGCACGTGGTGGACGAGCTGAAGGCCGGGCGGCTGCGGTTCGCCGTCGAGGACCCCGACGACCCGGCCAACTTCCCCCGCGTGCTGACGGTGTGGCGGGCCAACATCCTGGGGTCGAGCGGCAAGGGCAACGAGTACTTTCTCAAGCACCTGCTGGGCACGGACTCGGCGGTGTCCGCGCAGGAGTCCACGCCGGACCGGCGTCCGCGGAGCATGACGTGGCGCGAGGACGCGCCACGCGGCAAGCTCGACCTGCTGGTCACCATGGATTTCCGGATGACGAGCACCACGCTGTTCTCCGACGTCGTGCTGCCCGCCGCGACCTGGTACGAGAAGCACGACCTGTCCTCGACGGACATGCACCCGTTCGTGCACGCGTTCAACCCCGCCATCGACCCGCCCTGGCAGACCAGGACCGACTTCGCGGCGTTCCACGCGATAGCGCGGAAGATCTCGGCGATGGCGGTGGACCACCTGGGCGTGCGGCACGACGTCGTCGCCTCGCCACTGGCGCACGACACCCCCGACGAGATGGCGGTGCCGCACGGCACCCTCGCGGACTCGGGCGTACCGTTCCGCGAGCGCCATCTGGTTCCGGGGATCAACATGCCAAAGCTCGCGGAGGTCGAGCGGGACTACCCGGCTTTCGCGGCCCGGATGGCCGCGCTCGGGCCCTTGACCGACGGCGTGGGCATGGTCACCAAGGGCGTCATGTTCTCGCCCGACGCCGAGGTGCGGCGGCTCGGCGAGGTCAACGGGCTGGTGCCCGACGGCCCGGCGGCCGGGCGTCCCCGGCTGGACCGGGACACGCAGGTGTGCGAGGCGATCCTCGCGCTCAGCGGCACCACCAACGGTCGGCTCGCGGTGCAGGGCTTCGAACACCTGGAGCGGCGCACCGGCAGGCCGCTGGCCGACCTCGCCCGCGGGGAGGCGGGCAAGCGGATCACGTTCGCGGACGTGCAGGCCCGGCCCACCCCGGTCATCACGTCGCCGGAGTGGTCGGGCAGCGAGCACGGCGGGCGACGGTACAGCGCGTTCGTGGTGAACGTGGAGCGGCTCAAGCCCTGGCACACCCTGACCGGGCGGCAGCACTTCTACCTGGACCACGACTGGCTGGTCGAGCTCGGCGAGCAGCTTCCCGTGTACCGGCCGCCGCTGGACCTGCACCTCCTGTTCCCGGACTCGCCGGCGCTGTCGGGGTCCCGACAACCGGTGGTCGAGCCTGTCGAGTCCCCCGAGGCCGAGGTCGTCGTCCGCTATCTGACGCCCCATTCCAAGTGGTCCATCCACTCCGAGTACCAGGACAACCTGTTCATGCTGTCGCTGTCCCGCGGGGGCCCGAACATCTGGATGTCCCCGGCAGACGCCGCCCGGATCGGCGTCGTGGACAACGAGTGGGTCGAGGCCGTGAACCGGAACGGCGTCGTCGTGGCGCGAGCCGTGGTGAGCCACCGCATGCCGGAGGGCACGGTCTACATGCACCACGCCACCGACCGTACGGTCGACGTGCCCATCGCCGAGGCGTCCGGCCTGCGCGGCGGCATCCACAACTCGCTGACGCGGATCCTGCTCAAGCCTTCCCACCTGGCCGGTGGGTACGCGCAGCTCTCCTACGCCTTCAACTATCTAGGGCCTACAGGCAACCAGCGGGACGAGGTCACGGTGGTCCGGCGCAGGTCCCAGGAGGTGCGGTACTCGTGAAGGTCAGCTCATGAAGGTCATGGCCCAGATGTCGATGGTGATGAACCTCGACAAGTGCATCGGGTGCCACACCTGCTCGGTGACGTGCAAGCAGGCGTGGACCAACCGGTCCGGTACGGAGTACGTCTGGTTCAACAATGTGGAGACGCGTCCCGGCCTGGGCTACCCCCGCACCTACCAGGACCAGGGCAGGTGGCAGGGCGGCTGGGTCCGCACGAAGCGGGGCAAGCTCAAGCCCCGCGCGGGCGGGCGGCTGAAGAAGCTCGCGACCATCTTCGCCAACCCGAAGATGCCGTCCATCCAGGACTACTACGAGCCGTGGACGTACGACTACGACATGCTGCTGTCGTCCCCGCAGGGTGCGCACACCCCGGTCGCCCGGCCGAAGTCGCTGCTCACCGGCAAGGACATGAACATCGAGTGGTCGGCCAACTGGGACGACGACCTCGCCGGGTCCACCGCCACCATGCAGGACGACCCGGTCCTGAAGCACATGAGCGAGCACGTCGCCGAGGAGCTCGAGCAGACGTTCATGTTCTATCTGCCGCGCATCTGCGAGCACTGCCTCAACCCCTCCTGCGTGGCGTCCTGCCCGTCCGGGGCGATGTACAAGCGCGCCGAGGACGGCATAGTTCTCGTGGACCAGGAGGCCTGCCGCGGCTGGCGCATGTGCGTCACCGGGTGCCCGTACAAGAAGGTCTACTTCAACCACAAGACGGGCAAGGCGGAGAAGTGCACGCTCTGCTACCCGCGTATCGAGGTGGGCCTGCCCACCGTCTGTTCCGAGACGTGCGTGGGGCGCCTGCGCTACCTCGGCCTCGTGCTGTACGACGCCGACCGGGTCACCGAGGCGGCCGCCGTCGAGGACGAGCACGACCTGCTCGCCGCGCAGCGCGCCGTCTTCCTGGACCCGGACGACCCGGAGGTCGTGGCCGCGGCCCGCCGCGAGGGCATCCCGGAGGACTGGATCGAGGCCGCACAGGCCTCCCCGATCTGGAAGTTGATCAACGACTACGAGGTCGCACTCCCCCTGCACCCCGAGTACCGGACGCTGCCCATGGTCTGGTACATCCCGCCGCTGTCGCCCGTGGTCGACGTCGTCGCGAGCTCCGGGAACGACGGCGAGGACCCGCGCACCCTGTTCGCCGCGATCTCGCAGCTGCGCATCCCGCTGGAGTACCTCGCCGGGCTCTTCACCGCGGGCGACACCCGCCCCGTCGAGCGGGTGCTGCGCCGGCTGGCCGCCATGCGGTCCTACATGCGCGACGTGAACCTCGGGAACACACCCGACGAGGAGGCGGCGGGCGCCGTCGGCATGACCGGCCAGGAGGTCCAGGAGATGTACCGGCTGCTCGCGATCGCGAAGTACCAGGACCGGTACGTGATCCCCACGGCGCACGCCGAGCAGGCCCGCGACCTGGAGGAGATCGCCTGCTCCCTGGACTACGAGGGCGGCCCCGGCATGGGCGGCGCGGGCCCGCTCGGCGAGTCGTCCGGCCCGCCGGTGCCGGTCGCCGTCGAGAACTTCCACGCCCTGTCGTCCCGGCAGACGGCTGACTCGCCCAACGGGCCCTCCACGCCCGGCCGCGTGAACCTCCTGAACTGGGACGGGAACGGGCGGCCCGCAGGGCTGTTCCCGCCGTCGGACAGGAAGAACGCGCCATGAGCCCGACGTTCCTGCCCTGGCCGGGGCTGCGGTCTCGACAGGCTCGACCAGCGGAGCGATCGGCGGTCGAGCCCGTCGAGACCCTCACGGCGGTCCGGATGGCCGACGCCGACCGCCGCCTCGCCCACATGGCCGCCTCGCTCCTGCTCGCCTACCCCGACGAGGAGACGGTGGCGGCCGCGCGGGAGGTGCGCTCCGCCGTCGGACGGCTGCCGGAGCCCGTGGCACGGCGACTCACGAACCTCGCCGCCACCCTGGTCAACGGCGACCCGCGCGAGCTCCAGGCCGCCTACGTCGCCACCTTCGACCTCAAGCGACGCTGCACGCTCTACCTCTCGTACTACGCGGCCGGCGACACCCGGCGCCGCGGCGCCGCGCTCCTGCGGTTCGCCGAGGCGTACCGCGCCGTCGGCTGGGAGATCACCGGCGGCGAGCTACCCGACCACCTCGGGAGCGTGCTGGAGCTGTCCGCCCGGGCCGACCGTGACGGCGCACGCATCGCCGGGGCGCTCCTGACCGCCCACCGCGACGGAATCGAGGTGCTGCGCGCGGCGCTCGCCGCCGAGGGCTCGCCGTGGGTGGCGGCCGTGGAGGCCGTCTGCCTCACGCTTCCGCCGGTCGACCCACGCACCCTGGAACGCGTCGCCGCGCTCGTGGCCGAGGGGCCGCCCGCCGAGCTGGTCGGGCTGTCGGGCCTGCCGGGTTTCGGGGACGACGCTGGAGGGAAGGCCCTGCCATGGACGTGATGCTCTGGGTAGTGCTGCCGTACGTGACGTTCGCCGTGCTGGTCGCCGGGTCGGTGTGGCGCTACCGCTACGACCGGTTCGGGTGGACCACCCGCTCGTCCCAGCTCCACGAGAGCAAGCTGCTGCGCCTCGGCTCGCCGCTGTTCCACCTGGGACTGCTCGTGGTGATCCTCGGTCACGTCGCCGGGCTCGTGGTCCCGGCGACCTGGACCGCGGCGATCGGCATCCCCGAGGAGGTGTATCACCTCGTCGCGGCGCTGGCCGGAGCCGCGGCGTCGGCCGTCCTGGTGCTCGGCCTGCTCATCCTGATCTACCGCCGGCGGGTGACCAGTGCCGTGTTCCTCGCGACCACCGTGATGGACAAGGTCATGTACGCGATGCTCGCGCTGTCGGTGCTGTCCGGCGCGTGGGCCACCGCGGCCACCCAGCTGGTGACCGAGCACGGGTACGACTACCGGCAGACCATCTCGCCGTGGTTCCGCTCGCTCTGGTACCTGCAGCCGCAGCCCGAGCTGATGGCCGGCGTACCGGCGGCTTTCCAGGTGCACGTCGTCGCGGCCATGCTGCTGTTCGCGCTGTGGCCGTTCACGCGGCTGGTGCACGCGTTCTCGGCGCCCGTCGGGTACCTGTTCCGGCCGTACGTCGTCTACCGCTCGCGCGATGCCGGCGGCTCGGGTGCGGCTCCCGGCGGCTCGGGCGCTCGCCGCCCGCGACCCGGCTGGGAGCCGTCGGCCGGACCCCGGAAGAGGAGCTGACATGGCACAGGCACCACCAACCCGGGCGGGCCGGCGATCCGCGGTGAGCGGGACGTCGTCGGGCAGCCAGCTGGCGCTGGCCACGGTGGGTTTCGCGGTGAACTTCTGGGCATGGGCCCTGATCAGCCCGCTGGGGAAGGCGTACGGGGTCGAGTACGCGCTGTCGGAGATCGAGCAGTCGGTGCTCGTGGCGGTGCCCGTGATCGTCGGGTCCGTGGGCAGGATCCCGGTCGGTGCGCTCACCGACCGGCTCGGCGCCAGGCTGATGTTCCCGCTCGTGAGCGCGCTGACGATCGTCCCGGTGCTGTTCGTCGGGCTGGTCGCGGACTCGTATGCCGCGCTCGTCGTCGGCGGGTTCCTGCTGGGGCTCGGCGGCACGACCTTCGCGGTGGGCGTCCCCTTCGTCAACGCCTGGTTCGCCCCCGAACGGCGCGGGACGGCGCTGGGCATCTTCGGCGTCGGCATGGGCGGGACCGCCGTCTCTTCGTTCACCACGGTGCCGCTGGCCGACGCGTTCGGGCGCTGGGCCCCGTTCGTGCTGGTCGCGGTGATCCTCGCGGCATTCGCGGTGGCATCCTGGTTCTTGCTGCGCGACGCTCCCGGACGGACCACGGGCGCCACGGGCGGGATGTGGGCGCGCACCTGGTCGACCCTCAAGATCCCGACGACCCTTCAGCTCTCCTGGCTGTACGCGGTCGGGTTCGGCGGGTTCGTCGCGTTCAGCGTGTACCTGCCGACGTTCCTCGCCAACGCCTACGACCTGGCGACCGCCGACGCCGCGGCCCGCACCGCCGGGTTCGTCGTGCTCGCGGTGGTGATGCGGCCGATCGGCGGGATGCTGTCCGACCGGCTCGGGCCGGTGAACGTGTCCCTCTGGTGCTTCGCGGCGGTCACGCTACTGGCCGCAGTCGTCGCGTTCCAGCCCGGGCTCATCCCCGTGGGCACGATCGCGTTCCTCGGCCTCGCGGCCGCGCTGGGCGCGTCGTCGGGAGCCACGTTCGCGCTGGTGGCGAAGGTCGCGCCCGCAGACAAGGTGGGTGCCGTGACCGGCGTCGTGGGCGCCGCCGGCGGGCTCGGAGGGTTCGTACCGCCCCTCATCATGGGCGCGGTGTACCAGTTCGAAGGCAGCTACGGCGTCGGGTTCGCTCTGCTCGCCGCAACCGGCCTGGCGACGCTGCTGTTCACGCTCGGGCCGGTACGAAGGAGTGCGCGGGACTGAACGCTCAGTCCGAGAGAGCGACCAGCCTCAGTACTGGCCCGCCTCCACAGCAACCCGGACGCCACGGGAATTCAGCGGCCTGCGGCCTCCGGGCGGAGCACCACCGTCGCGCGGTGGGTCTCTCCGTCGCGCAGGAGTGCCAGCTCGATCCGGTCGCCGTCGTTCGCCTGCGCGGTCTCGCGCGCGAGGACCGCGTCGGTCGGGCCCACGTGGTCGCCGAGCCTGGTGATCAGGTCGCCCGCCCGTAGACCCGCTGCCTCCGCGGAGCCACCGGGAACGACGTCGGTCACGACCAGTCCCGGGGGCACGTCGAACCGCGCGGCCGCGGCGGGCGACAGGGCCGAGGTGGACATGCCGAATGACGAGTGCGCCACCCGGCCGTGCTCGAGCAGCTCGCCCGTGATCGCCCGGACGGTGGCAACAGGCACCGCGAAGCCGATCCCGACACTGCCGCCGACCGGTTGTCCGGTGCTGTCGGGCACCGTCGAGATCGCGGTGTTCACTTCGACCATCCGCCCTCGGCAGTCGACCAGCGCCCCGCCGGGAGCCGCTCACCGCTGGCGAGCAGCACCTCGATCCGTCCATCGGGGACGGCGGGCGTGATGACGTGGTCGTTGGTCACGACGTCGCCGTTCGGCCGGCATCGCCTCTCCCTGAGCTGGAGCCTCGCGTGAAGCGCGTCGCACGGACAAGTGCGACCGCCTTCAGGCTGCCACGGGTCGTGCGCGACAGCGATGCGAGGGCCCGGTGCCGCGCTCGCCGAGGAGGCCGGCGTCCGGTTCCACTGGCAGCGCACTGCCAACTCGGCTACCTCCAGGACGACCCCGACGACCGAGGGCCCTCACCCGGCCTCCGGACCGTCTCTTACACACATCTGACGCGGACGGCGCTGCC
>NZ_UWYY01000038.1 GCF_900608595.1 Promicromonospora panici
CCGGCGTCGGGCTGGGCGTCGGAGTCGGGGTCGGATCCGGCCGCTCGCCCACCCGGACGTGGTAGGTCGCGGCGTTCCCGGTGACCGTGCCGCCGTCGGACGTCGCGAGCGACGGCGTCACGGTCAGCGTGTAGTCGCCCTCGGCGGTGAAGATCCAGTTGGTGTGCACGTGCGCGTTCGTCGCGACAGGGATGGTCCCGCCGTCGGACGCCGTGGTGTCGACGTACCGGTTGATCGGCTGCCCGAACGAGTCGTTCTGGAACGTGAGCACGTCCCCCGGCCCGTCGACGGCGACGTCGAGCGACACGGGCTGGCCGGAGGCGGGCGTGATGCCGGTCCCGGCCAGCGAGTCCAGGAGTCGCTCGGTGCTCCAGCCGACCCAGGGGGTGTATTCCTGGTCGCTGCCAGTCTGCGAGCCGAGCCACACCGTGGCCTCGCCGTACTCACCGAGGAAGGCCCAGCCGCCCTCTGCCGGGGGCAGCGTGACCTGGCTCTGGGGGTCCTCGTAGGCGAACGTCGTCGACTCGGGTGTGCGGAAGACCGGCTCGCTGTCGTAGATCCGGGTGTCGTCCCGGACCGACAGCACGAGCTCGCCCGCGTCGGCGTCGTAGGTGGTCTCGAACCCGTCGACGTGCCCGTGCGTGAGCACGTGCTCGCGGTCGGGCACCGCGGCGGACGCCGGCCCCGCGGCGAGCGCCGTCGGGCTAAGCGCGGGTACGACGAAAGTACTGAGCAGCGCGACGACGGCCGCCAGGACGACGAATTTATGAGAACGATTCTCAGTCACGGCTCGAAGTGAACCAGGACTGAGAATCGTTATCAAGGATGAACGAGGCATTTCACCCGCTCGTCGGGCGTCGTCGCACGCGTGACCGGCGCCGGACCTCAATCAGCACGATGCCCGCCCCGACGAGCACGACGGCGAGCAGCGCGACCGCGCCGGCCTCGAACCCGGTGGCGGCGAGCGGCCCTCGATCCGTCGGGGTAGCCGGGTCGCCCGGTGTGGGTGTGGGAGCCGGGTCGCCGCTGAACGTGCCCGGGCCCTGGTCTCCGCCCGAATCCTGATCGTCGCCTGGGCTGTCTGGCCCAGCACCCGGGTCGTCGGGGTCGCCCGGGTCGCCCGGGTCGCCCGGGTCGCCCGGGTCGCCCGGATCAGGATCCGGGTCACCCGGCCCAGGACCCTGCGGCCCGGCCTCGAACTGCGCGGCCGTGAGCCCGCAATGCTCTTCGGTCACGCGGCGCGCGTCCACGCCGACGGCGAAGAGCAGGGTCGCACTGTCGGTCGCGGCAGTCGGCACGCCGTCGTCGAGAGCCGTCTGCGATACGTCCAGGCAGTACACCCCGGCGGCGGTGAACGCCCAGGAGCCGTGCGCGTGCTGCGCGTAGTCGAGCTGGTCCGCACCGTCGCCGAGCAGTACGCGCGGTGCGCCCCAGTCGTCACCGCCGGAGTCGAAGAGCACGAACTCACCCGGGCCGTCCACGCCTGGCAGCGCCCAGCGAACGGCGTCCGCGGCGGCTCCCTCCGCTACCTCCAGGTTCCAGCCAGGCCACACGAGATCCGGGGTCGGGCTCTCAGGCAGTATCCACACCGGGTCGCCGGTCTCGCCCAGGAAGGCGTACCGGTCGTCGTCAGGCACGGCGATGCGCGCGGCGTCCGGCACGGCGAACGCCACATCGACCGCCTCGTGCTCCTGGGAGGGGATCACGGCGTCGTCGCGCACCACGGTGGTCAGGCCGCCGGAGGCTATCCGGGCGAGGAGGTCCACGTGACCGCTGCGCAGTACGGTGCGGTCGGTGATCGGCCATTCGGCCGGATCGCCGGGCTCGCCCGGATCGGGGTCGCCCGGGTCCGGGTCCTCTGGATCCGGATCGCCCGGATCAGGGTCACCGGGGCCGGGATCGCCCTCGGGCGGGCAGGGCTCCACGCCGGCCGGGTCGACGCCGGCCGCAACGGTCAGGGTGGTCGTGGCCGACGCCGTCGTCCCGTCGACACCGGTGCCCGCGAGCGTGGTCGTGACGCAGTACCGCCCGGCCGCCGTGAAGACCCACCACAACAGATTCGCCCCGCCCGGACGGACCTCCGCCCCGGACGCCGCATAGCCCGGAACCGTGCCGAGCAGCGCCCCCTGGTGCCCGGGCACGAGCGCCTGCTGGTCGTCGACCACGAGAAACTCGCCAGGCCCGGTCACGCCGTCGAGCGACCAGGTCAGATCGCCGGTCCAGTCGGCGGGGTCCAGGTGCGCCAGGTCGAGGTCCACGGCGTTGAGCGCGCCCGAACCTGGCCCGAGCTGGTATCCGTCGATCCACTCCTGCTCGGCGTCACGCCAGTCCTCGCGCAGGCGATCGACGTGGAGGCGGCGCGAGGTCGTTCCCGTCGCCAGCACCAGGCCGGCCGGATCGGAGCGGACGCCCTGCCCACGCAGGTCACCGGTCACGAGGCCGACGCTCAGCTCGCCGCCGGCCAGGCGCGGGGTCACGGCGGCGAAAGCCGCCCTGCCCTGCTCCTCCGGGGCCGGGACGCGCGTCACCTCGCCGTCGACGGCATCCTCCGGGGCGTCGTCGTGGCTGCGTGTCCGGTCGGCCTCGCGCTGCATGCAGGTGGGCGCCGACGTCGGGTCGTAGCCGGTACCGCCGACGACGAAGGTGAGCACCATGTCGTCGTCGCGCGCGGCACCGTCTGTCGTCGTGGCCGCGGAGGTGAGCCGCACGCAGTACGTGCCCGGCGCGGTGAAGTCCCAGCTCAGGTGCTTGTGGGCGAGCTTGGGCGCGAGCGCCGGGTGGGCCTGGGGCAAGCCTTGGCGGGTGGAGAACCACGGGGCGGCCCCGGAGCGGACGTGGGCCTCGTCGGCGCCGAGGAAGAACTCGCCCGGCGGCGGACCGCCGTCCGCACCGGTCACGCTCTCCAGCCGCAACGTCGGAAGGCGGTCGTAGTCCTGCGCGCTGAACGTCTCGGACGAGACGCCGAGCCAGGCCAGCCCGGTCTTCGGCACCTTGGGCAGCCGGTAGATCACACTGCCCGCCGGGGCGAGGAACGTCGAGTCGGCCGACGCCGTCGGCTCCGGCACCGTGACCTGCGCGGCGTCGGGCACGTGGACCACGAGCGTCGCCGGCTCGTACCACTTCAGGAAGCTCCCGTGAGACTCGCGAACCATGAGGCGCAGCTCGTCGTCACCGGGCCGCAAGGACAGGTCCGAGTGTCTGGCGGGCAGCAGCACGTTGTTCCGCGGATCGGTCAGGTCGGCGGGGTCAGGTGCGTCGGGATCGGGATCGCCGGGGTCACCAGGCTCGTCGGGCGGGAGCACCGGGAGGTCAGGGTCGACCGGAGCGCCGCACTCGGCGTTCGCCGCGTCAGGCACGTTCCCGACGGCCACGCGCACCGTCACCACGGGTGAGGTCCGGACCTGCCCGTCCGTCCCCGTCACCGAGACGCGCAGGTCCAGGCAGTGCAGGCCCAGGTCCGAGAAGAGCCAGCCCTGGTTCTGCGGCGGGGAGACGCTCGCCGCGCCCGGGGCGTAGGTGACCTCTGTGTGCAGCCCGTGGCCGGCGTACCAGACGCGGTTCATGGTCACGCCGGGCATCGGGACGGGACCGCCGATCGCGACCAGCCCGCCCCCGCGCACCCCGGTCATCTCCCACGCGACTCCGTTGCGCGCGACCTGGTCACGCGGCAGGCCGTAGTTGTTCAGGCGCGGCACGACGTCAGTCCCTGTGAAGTCGAGCATCGGGAAGTCCTGGCTCGTGCCCCACAGCGCCGTCCCGGGCGGGCCGAGCGGCGCCAGCCCCGGGTCGTCCGGCGTCGTCACGGCGAGGGGTCGCGGCACGGAGATGACCACATCGTCGGAGGCATACCGGTCGGTGATCGTGGCCGGGCCGGACTCCGCGGACCAGCCGATGTCGATCACCGGCTCACCGTCCTCGAGCAGGGCGTTGACAAACGCGTTGCCCTCGTCGAGCACCGTGCGCGGCGCGGGCGCTGACCCCGGTCCCGCGACGGAGACGGCGCCGTCCGCCGTCGCTGCCGCGGCCGACAGACCGGCCATGGCAAGCGTGGCCGCGAGGACGGCGGACGCCGTGCGGCGGCCGGCTGGTGACGTACGGATCACGAGGAGCCCTTCATGTTGATGCTGGATCGTGCGAGGTCGTCGGCACTGGATCGCTTGCTTCGCGCGGACCGCGCAGGGAGGACGACAGGCCGCGCGCCGCAGCCCGTCGTCCCCCGTCGGTTCAGGAGCGCTTGAGCGGCACCGTCTCGGAGAGCACCGGTGCACCGCCGTTGACGGTCACGTCGAACGCCAGCAGGTAGGTGCCGGTGCTACTGAAGGACCAGGTGAGGTCCTCATGCCCGGAACCGTCCAGCACGAGACCACCGGAGGCGCTGGTCTTGCTGGCCGAGAAGCTGCCTGCGGCGCCCACGCCCGAGACCGTGCCACCCGTGCTGGCCGAGCCGAGCACGTTCGGCTGGAACTCGACGTCGAGGACGCCGCACGATGCGCCCGGCTCCACCGTGAAGCCGACCTCAGGCCCGCTCGTGCCGGTGAAGGTCAGCCAGTCACCCGCGGGCAGCTCCGCCTCCTGGCCACCGACGTGCTCGTGCACGTGCACCTCGACGTCGGTCGGATCGCCGAAGACGTCGCACTCGACCTCCGCGGCGACGTCGAAGTGCCCTGAGGTACGGTCGGCCGCCGCCGCGGGCGCCGCGAGCGCCCCCGTCATCCCGGCGGCAGCCCCCATCGTGACCAGCGCCGCTGCGATCCGACGCCCGGTCTTTCGCTCGATCATCATCTGGTTCTCCTCCAGCTCAGTGCGCGCCCGAACCCGGACAAATGAGAACGATTCTCACGCACGCCAGGAGTGAAACAGGAGTGAGAACCATTATCAAGAGGGTGACGACCAAGTTCACCCGCTCGAGCCCGCCCGAGCGTCTGCTTCGAAATGACTTCGGTCGGTTGCTCTGAGATCGGTCAATCAAACGACCGAAGTCAGAGCAACCGACCGAAGTCACTTTCTCTGGCGTGCAATGGACCGAAGTCAGGACCAGGTGGCCTACAGCTGCGGACCGTCGATCGGCCCGCCCACGACCTCGCTGACGAACGCCGTCGCGGCCGGGCCCAGCTCACGGTGCGCGCTCCGGAACAGCTCGTTCGCCTCGGCGCCCAGCCAGCTGGCGGGGCGCAGGTTTTTCGGCAGCCAGGGGTCGACGAACGGGAAGTGCCGGTAGCCGCCGATCAAATTCGTCCGGGCGACGAGCGCGTCCGCCCCGCGCAGGGCCGCGCCGGACCCGGCGACGTGCGCGTTCGCGGCGAGGAACTGCTCGTACATCCGGTTGATCCGGTCGAGGTCCCAGCAGCGCGCGACGACGTCTCGGTCCGCCTCGAGGTCGCCGGTCGACGCGCGCAGCACCGTGAAGTGCACGTCGGGGAACTCGGCGGCCAGGGCCCGGGCCTCGCCGGCGCGGTCGCGCGGCGTCATCCAGGTGCCCACGGTCAGCGAGCCGAACCCGAGCCAGGAGAGCTGCCGGCGGAGCTGGTCGCGGGTGGACCGGTCCGGCTTCTCGTTCTGCTGGACCACCGTCGTCCAGTGCTGGTCCCACGGCTCGTCGTAGTCGGCGAAGATGCGCTCGCGCCCCTGCTGGAGGACGTCGAGCAGGTGCGCGCTGAGCACGTAGCTCGACTCACGTCCCTCACGCCGGGTGGTGAACCAGTGCTCGCGGCGCAGCCGGGTCAGCGTCATGCGCACCGTCGCCGGCTCGACGCCGAACGCGCCGAGCAGCGTGACGAGGTCGCCGGCCTTCGCCTCTCCCCCGGCGTACCGGAGGTAGTCGCCGAACAGGTCGAGGATCAGGGCGCGCGGCTTCGGGCGAGCCGAACCGGGGTCGGTCTCGGCCATGGGCTACCGCTCCAGCTCCTCGGCGACGACCCGGTTCCTGACCAGCCCCAGCCCGTCGATCTCCACCTCGACCACGTCGCCCGCGCCGAGGTAGCGGGGTGGCGTCATCGCCCGGCCGACGCCGCCGGGGGTCCCGGTCAGCAGCAGGTCGCCGGGTTCGAGGGTGGTCATCGTCGAGACGTACGACACGAGCGCCGCCGGGCCGAAGAGCAGGTCGCCCGTGCCGGCCGACTGCATCTCCTCGCCGTTGACCCGGGTGTGCACGTTCGGGCCGGGCTGCCACTCGTCCGCTGTCACGAGGGCGGGGCCTACCGGCGTCGTCGCCTCCCAGGCCTTGCCCTGCAGCCACTCCTTGGTGCGGAACTGCCAGGACCGCATCGAGATGTCGTTGGCCACGGTGTACCCGGCGATGACGCGGTGCGCGTCCGCCTCGGAGACGCGCCGGCAGCGCTCGCCGACGACAACGGCGAGCTCGCCCTCCCAGTCGAGAGCGGAGTCCTCCGGCGGCAGCGGGATGTCGTCGTGCGGGCCGGTCAGCGTCGCCGGGAACTTGGCGAAGAGCGTCGGGTGCGTGGGCAGGTCCCGGCCCATCTCCAGGATGTGCCCGCGATAGTTCAGGCCGACGCACACCACCTTGCTCGGTCGCGGGACCAGCGGCGCGAGCTCGAGGTCACCCAGGCGATGGCGCGGCCCGTCGGCCGCGGCGGCCACCTCCTGCCAGCCGGGCACCGCCAGCAGCGCGCCGACGTCACTCGCAGCCGGGTGCTCGATCTCGACGACGGTGTCGTCCGCCAGCCCGGCGCCGTCGGCCCTGCCGACCCGCAGGGTGGTGCCGGACGGGTCCCCGGGGTTGCGGAAGGCCAGCAGCCTCATCGGGCGTTCTCCTCTCGTGTGACAGCTTCTCGGGACCATAGGCGCAACGCTCCGAACATGCAACGCCCGGCCTCCGCGTGACGCAGTTGCGTTATACGACCGCACGATACTTACGCCTTGCCGCACCGCACGAGGCTGGAGGACGATGGGACAAAACCTTTTGTGCGCCTCGAGGAGCGCACGAGGTCAACGAGGGGCATGCAATGGTCGGGATCCGCGAGGTGGCAGAGGCGGCCGGCGTGAGCGTGGCGACCGTCTCGCAGGTGGTCACCGGTAAGCGACCTGTCTCGGCGTCGACCCGGGCACGCGTCGAAGAGGTGATCGCACGCCTGGGCTACTTCCCGCACCCCGCCGCGTCGCAGATGCGCGGCGGACGGACCGGGATGATCGCTCTGGTCGTGCCGAACCTCGCGAACCCGTTCTACCCTCTGGTCGCGGACGGTATGCAGGACGTGTTCGCGCCTCGCGACCTGCTGCTGACTGTCACCGACTCCAACGTGCCGGAGCGCTCCGCGGTCACCATCTACCGGCTGCTGTCCCGCCGGGTGGACGCCATGGTGGTCGCGCAGTTCGGCCTCGACGAGCCCAGCCTCGCTGCGCTGCGCGAGGCGGGCGTTCCGTTCGTCGGCCTCGGGCAGGCACCGCCCGGCGGCGGCGACTTCGTGCACACCGACGACGTCGGCGGCTTCCGCGAGGTGGTGTCGCACCTGGTCGGACGGGGCCGGCGCCGGATCGCCTTCCTCGGCGGGGAGGAGCCCGCCATCCCCACCCGCCAGCGCCTGGAGGGGTACCGGGCCGCGCTGGCGGCCGCCGAAGTCCCGGCGCGGACCGACGACGTGCACTTCGCCGAGTTCACGCGCGAGGGCGGCCGCGCCGGCGCCACGATCCTGCTCGACCGGAAGGATCCCCCGGATGCGATCGCCGCGGCCAACGACCTGATAGCGATCGGGGTCCTGGACGCCGCCCGGGCCCTGGGCCTGCGGGTCCCCGGCGACGTCGCGGTGACCGGCTACGACGACATCGACGCGGCGTCCCTGGTCAACCCGCCGCTGACGACCGTAGAGAACCCCGCGCGCGAGATCGGGCGGGCGTGCGCGCGGCTCCTGCTGGAGCGGCTCGACGGCGAGGCCCCCGACGTGGCCCGCGCCGTCGCCCTCTCGCACCGCCTCATCATCCGCGAGTCGAGCTGAGCGGCTTCTTCCGTGACCGGCTTGCATCGCGGCGAGAGTGACTGTACATTCACTCACATGGCCCGAACAGTCCTCTCCACCGCCGAGCTGCGCATGCCGGTCGTCGCGGCGGCCGCCGTCCAGGAGTTCGCCCGTGGCGGTTACCACGGCACGACGATCGCCGATGTGGCCCGCGCGGCGAAGATCTCACCGGCCTACGTCATCAAGCTCTACCCCCGCAAGGAGCAGTTGTTCGTAGCGGCGCTGGAGGCCTGCTTCGACCAGGTCGTCGAAGCGCTCGCCGCGGGTGCGGACCGCGCGCAGGACACCTCGCCCGACGGCGTCCTGTACACGATGGGCGCGGCATACGCCGAGCTCATCGGCGACCGCACGCTGCTCATGCTGCAAGTGCACGCGCAGTCCGTGGCCGACGTCCCGGAGATCGGTACCGCACTGCGCGCCGGCCTGCGCGAGGTCGTCGACTTCGCCAAGAGCCGGTCCGGAGGGTCTGACGAGGCGGTCCAGCGCTTCATCGCCTACGGCCAGCTCTGCCACCTGGTCGTGACGGCGCAGATCGACGAGGTTCCGGAGGCCTGGGCGCGGCTCCTGACAGAGGGCATCCGTCACCCGGCGTAACGACGAGTACTACCTCCGGACCGGCAGCGGAACACTCGTCTGCCGAACAGACTGACCGGCCGCACCCCGACCCCAACCCGCACCCATCCCTATCCCCACCCTGAGTGAGTGACCCTTCACTCTCTCTCGTCGAACGGAGAACACCATGACCGAGCCCACCACCCCGACCATCCCGACCATCCCGACCATCCCGACCGACATCGACCACGGAGCCACCGCCGTCGTGCGGCGCGAGATCCGCATCGAGGCGCCGATCGACCAGGTCTGGCGCCTGCACACCGACATCAATGGCTGGCCTGCCTGGCAGACCGACGTCGACACGGCGCAGGCCGACGACCCGCTCGCCCCGGGCACGACCTTCCGCTGGAGCACGCACGGCCTCGACATCACCTCGACGGTCTACGCGGTCGATGCGCCGCACCGGATCCTCTGGGGCGGCCCGGCTCAGGGCATCACCGGCGTCCACGAGTGGACCTTCACCGCCGACGGCGACGGGACCATCGTCCGCACGGCCGAGTCCTGGGAGGGCGAGCCCGTCCGCGCCAACGCCGAGAACCTCCGCGCAGGACTCGATGCCTCGCTGGGTACCTGGCTCGAGCTGCTGCGCACGACGGCCGAGGCCAAGGCCGCCAAGCGGGCGAAGCGCACCCGGCGCCGCCGCCTCGCCAAGGTGCTGGCCTGGACGTCGCTGGCGGTGACCGGCCTGTTCGTCCTGGCCGAGCCGTGGTTGCTCGTCCCGGCCCTCGGCTTCGCGCTCGCCCTGAGCCTGTGGGACTGACCCCATGACGACGACGTACGGCCCCAGCCGCCTCGCCCGCACCGCGGTGCTCGCCGCGGCAGGCCTCACGATCATGGCCCCGGCCGTGATCGCGCCCAGCCTGCCCGCGATGGTCGAGCACTACGAGGACCAGGTGCTCGTCCAGCTCAGCCTCACGGTGACCTCGCTGGCCATCGCGGTCGGCGCGCCGCTCGCGGGCACGCTCGCCGACCGGCTCGGCCGTCGGCCGGTCCTGCTGGGCGGGCTGGTGCTCAACGCGGTGGCCGGCTCCGCCGGACTCGTCGTGGCCGACCTCGGCACCCTGATCACCACACGGGCCGTGCTGGGTCTAGCGGTCGGGGCGGTGACGACGTCGGTGGCCACCCTGCTCACCGACTGGTTCGCCGGTCCGCGGCGGGCCGCCTACCTCGGGTTCCAGCAAGCCGCCGCCAGCCTCGGCGGGGTCGTACTGCTCCCGCTCGCCGGGATCCTGGCCGACGCGAGCTGGCGTGCACCGTTCTGGCTCTACACCGTGGCGGTCCCGGTCGCGGTGCTCGCGCTGGTCACGGTCCGTGACACGAGCTCGACGGCCGCATCCGTCGAGGTGCCGACGGCGGCCGCCGCACCGTCGTCGGACAACGAAGGACGAAGGGCGACAGCGGGACGGACGCCTGGCGGAGGGCCCACGGAGCGGGCGCCGTGGCGCGTGGCGGGCCTGTACCTGCTGGCGCTCGCCTCGACCGCCGTGTTCTACATGGCGCCCGCCCAGCTCCCGTTCCTGCTGGACGGGCTCGGCGTCGGCGCCGCTCTGACGGGCGTCGCGATCGCCGGAACCACACTGACCGGGCTCGTCGGCTCGCTGGCCTTCCCTGCCGTACGCCGCCGCATCTCGCCGACGGCCGTCACGGTCACCGGCCTCGCCGCGCTCGGGGCCGGCTGGATCCTCGTCGGGCTCGCCGACGGTCTTCCTCTCGCCCTTGTCGGGCTGCTCGCCGGCGGCCTCGGCGTCGGGCTGACCGTGCCGAACCTCAACCTACGGCTGGGCGAGCTCGCCCCCGTCGCGCAGCGTGGGCGCGTCCTCGCCGGCCTCGTGTCCAGCATCTTCCTCGGGCAGTTCCTGTCACCGATCGCTGTCGGGACGCTCGCCGCCGGGCTCAGCGACACGTTCATCTGGGCCGGGCTGCTCGCCGCCACCGCCGCGGCGATCGCCGCACCCCTCCTGCTCCGGCCGCACCACGGCCGGTACCCCCACGCCTGACGTACCACCAACTCGGAAGGAAAGAACCATGATCATCCACGGCAACCGTTTCACCATCAAGCCCGGCACCGACCCCGAGCAGCTCGAGGAGGCCCTCGAGAGCCTGCGCAACCATGGCCGCGTCATCCCGTCCGTCAAGTCCTTCGTCGTCGGTCGCGACTACGGCGGTGAGTACGAGTGGGGCGCCACCTTCGTGCTCGAGGACCTCCAGGGCTACTGGGAGTACCTGATCCACCCGGCGCACCAGAACACCGACCGCGTGGGCCTGCCCCTGGTCGAGAAGTTCGCCTCGTTCGACATCACCGACGACGCCGACCCCGAGATGGGCGCCAAGATCGCCGCGCTGCACCAGCGGCGCTACGACAGCGACGCCACGCTGACCCAGCTCGTTTCCGACCTCGGCGACTACACGGGCAGCGCCGCGCCAGGCAAGCACGGCGAGGCGTAACCACGCCACCGGCCCCCACGGCCAACACGGATCGTGATCCTCGAGCGGCACCCGAGAAAGTAATCGACGGCGGAGGGGTAACGGAGACGTAGCAGAGCTATGTCTCCGTTACCCCTCCCCAGGTGTATCCATTCCCCCGGGCCTTTCGGCCGCCACGAGCGGTGTCCGTATATGTGGATGAGTGTCTACGATCGTGTCCCACGGGCCCGACACCCGGGTCCACGACACCGGGAGACAGCGATGCCCCCAGCCAGGTCCGCCACCACGCCGCCGAACGACGACCAGCCCTCGGGCGGCGTGCGGGAGGTGAAGTCCGCCGCCAGGACGGTGGAGATCCTGGAGTTCCTCGCGGCCCGCCAGAACCGGCCCGTGCGGCTGCGCGAGCTGAGCGAGGCGCTCGGTGTGCCCCGGAGCAGCCTGCACGCCCTGCTCCGGACACTCGCTCAGCACGGCTGGGTACGGTCCGACGCGACCGGGACGCTGCACGGCATCGGCATCCGGGCGCTGCTCGCGGGGACGAGCTACCTCGACACCGATCCCTACCTGCCGCTCGTCGCGCCGATCCTCGAGGGCCTCCGCGAGCAGCTGGACGAAACGTTCCACTTCGGCCGGGTCGACGGGAACGACGTCGTCTATCTCGCGACGCGGGAGTCGAGCCAGTACCTGCGCCCGTACAGCCGCGTCGGACGCCGTCTGCCCGCCTACTCGACGTCGCTCGGCAAGGCGATCCTCGCGGGCCTGCCCGCCGACGAGCGCGAGAACCACCTCCCGCCGGAGCTGGAGCCGCTGACCCCGCACACCCTGACCGACCGCGACGCCCTCGACGCGGACCTCGAGGCGACCAGACAACGCGGATACGCCGTCGACAACGAGGAGAACACGGTGGGCCTGCGGTGCTTCGCGGTCGCGCTGCAGTACGACGACGACCCCGCGACCGACGCGATCAGCGCGTCGATCCCCCTGGCGCGGCTCAGCCCGGAACGGGACGCGGAGATCGTGGCGGCGCTGCGCCAGGCGGGCGACCGGATCACGCGGCTGGCCGGCCCCGTGCGCAACTCTCTGGCGTGGGGCTGACCCCTCGACCCCCGCCGGCCAGGGATCTTGTCTACAACCGTAGACGCATGACAGAATGGTAGACGTGACCCACGCACCGGAGCGCCCACGTCTCGAAGGCGGCAGCATCACCGCCGTCCACGTCACGCCGGTCGCCTTCAAGGACCCGCCCCTCCTCAACACCGTCGGTGTCCACGAGCCGTTCGCGCTCCGCACCGTCATCGAGCTGGTCACGGAGGGCGGTACCTACGGCCTCGGGGAGTCGTACGGCGACCTGCCGCACCTCCAGCGGCTCGAACAGGCCGCCCGGGAGCTGGTCGGCTGCGACGTGCTCGACCTGAACGGCATGTATCGCGCGGTCGTGCGGTCGCTCTCGGCCGACGACGGCCAGGGCGGGCACGGCATGAGCGGGATGGTCACCGGATCGGCCACGCCGGACCGCGTCTTCTCCCCGTTCGAGGTCGCCGCGCTCGACGTGCAGGGCAAGCTCGTGGGCGTCCCCGTCTCGGACCTGCTCGGCGGCGCCGTGCGCGACCGGGTCAGCTACTCGGCCTACCTCTTCTACAAGTGGGCCGGACACCCCGACGCCGACGAGGACACCTGGGGCGCGGCGCTCGATCCCGACGGCCTGGTCCGCCAGGCCCGCCGCATCGTGGACGAGTACGGCTTCACGGCCATCAAGCTGAAGGGCGGCGTGTTCCACCCCGACGAGGAGGTCGCGGCCATCAAGGCGCTCCGGGCGGAGTTCCCGGACCATCCCCTGCGGCTGGACCCGAACGGCGCCTGGACGCCTCAGACGTCGGTCCGCGTGGCGCAGGCGCTGGACGGCGTCGTCGAATACCTGGAGGACCCGACCCCCGGCATCGAGGGGATGGCCGCCGTGGCCCGGCAGGTCAGCATGCCCCTGGCGACCAACATGGCGGTCGTCGCGTTCGACCACCTCCCGCCGGCCGTCGCGCAGGACGCGGTGCAGGTGGTCCTCTCCGACCACCACTTCTGGGGCGGGCTGCGCCGGTCGCAGACCCTCGGCGCGATCTGCGGCGTCTGGGGAATCGGCCTGTCCATGCACTCCAACTCCCACCTGGGCATCAGCCTCGCGGCGATGACGCACCTGGCCGCCGTCACCCCGAATCTCGACTACGCGTGCGACACCCACTGGCCGTGGAAGTCCGCGGACGAGGACGTCGTCGTCGACGGCGCCATCGGGTTCGCCCAGGGCGCGGTAGCGGTGCCGACCGCCCCGGGCCTCGGCGTCGAGCTCGACCGCGACCGCCTGGCCCGGCTCCACGAGCAGTACCTGGGCTGCGGCATCCGCAGCCGGGACGACACCGGCTACATGCGGCGGTCCGAGCCCGGCTTCGACCCGTCGCCGGCCCGCTGGTGACGGGTCGCGGGTGACCGCCCGCTGATGACCCGTTCCGTCAGCTCGCGCTGACGGCCAACCGCTGGTCCTCCGCCTGCAACGGGTGGAAGCACTCGGCCGTGTGCGAGCCGTCGGCCGCGTCGACGGCGACGGGCGGGACGGACGTCGCGCACTCGTCGGTAGCCCTCCAGCACCGGGTCCGGAAGCGGCAGCCGGACGGCGGGGACAGCGGCGACGGGATCTCGCCCGACAGGATGATCTGCTCGCGGCGGCGCGAGTGGTCCAGCGACGGCGCGGCCGACAGGAGCGCGCCGGAGTACGGGTGCAGCGGGCGCTCGAACGTCGGCTCGGTGCCCCCCTCCTCGACGATCCGGCCCAGGTACATGACGACCACCCGGTCCGCGACGTGCCGCACCACGGACAGGTCGTGCGAGATGAACAGGTAGGCCACGCCGAGCTGCTGCTGGAGCTCGTTCAGGAGGTTGAGCACCTGCGCCTGGACCGACAGGTCGAGCGCCGAGACCGGCTCGTCGCAGATGATCACGTCGGGGTCGAGGGCCAGCGCCCGGGCGATTCCCAGCCGCTGCCGCTGCCCGCCGGAGAACTCCTGCGGGTACTTGCCGGCGTCGCCCCGCCGGAGCCCGACCAGCTCGAGCAGCTCGGCGACCCGGGCGGCCCGGTCCCGCGAGGTCCGGTACATGCTGCGGTGGGTCCGCCAGGGCTCGCTGACGATCTCGCCGGCGGTCATCCGGGAGTTCAGCGACGCGAACGGGTCCTGGAACACCATCTGCACCCGGCGCCGGAAGGAGAGCAGGTCGGCGCCGCGCAGAGCGAGCGGGTCGACCCCGTCGAAGCGGATCTGGCCGGCGTCCGCCCGCTCCAGCATCATCAGCGTGCGCGCGAGAGTGGACTTGCCGCAGCCCGACTCCCCCACCAGTCCCAGCGTCTCGCCACGGCGCAGGTCGAGGTCGATCCCGTCCAGCGCGCGCAGCTCCTTGCGCCGTCCGCCGTGCCGGACGGGAAAGACCTTGGTCAGGCCGCGGACCTCGAGCAGGGGCGAATCGCTCATCGGGTGACCTCCACGGATCGGTTTGCCTCTTCGGAGCTGACCTCGTCGGGGAAGTGGCAGGCAGACCGGTGACCCGGCGACACCTCGCGCGCCGTCGGCCGCTGCTCGCGGCACAGGCTGCGCACGAGCGGGCAGCGGTCCTGGTAGACGCACCCCGACGGGATCGCGGACAGCTCCGGCGGCGCCCCGCCGATCGAGCTGAGGGACGCGCCGCGCTCGGCGCTGACGGGGACCGAGTCGAGCAGCCCTCTGGTGTACGGGTGGCCAGGGCTGCCGAAGACGTCGTCGACCGGCCCCTCCTCGACGACGTTCCCCGCGTACATCACGACCACCCGGTCGGCCTGCTCGAACACCAGGGCCAGGTCGTGCGTGATCAGGACGACCGCCATGTCTCGTTCTTCGCGCAGGTCCCGGAGCAAGCTCATGATCTGCGCCTGGACGGTTACGTCGAGGGCGGTGGTGGGCTCGTCCGCGAGCAGCACGGACGGCGAGAGCGCGACGGCGATCGCGATGAGCAGGCGCTGTCGCATGCCGCCGGAGAACTGGTGCGGGTAGGCGTCGACGCGCGTCTCGGGTTCGGGGATCCCGACCCTGCGCATGAGCTCGATCGCCTCGCGACGCGCCGCCCGCTTGGACAGGCCGCGATGGATGCGGAACGGCTCGGCGAGCTGTGTCCCCACCGGATAGACCGGGTTGAGCGCCGTGAGGGCGTCCTGGAACACGATCCCGAGGTCCTTGCCGGCGAGCTCCCGGCGCTCCTTCGCGGACGCCGACACCAGGTCGGTGACCCGCCCGGCGCCGTCGGACAGCCGGATGGAGCCGCCCGCCACCTCGGCGACCGGGTCGAGGACGCCGGCGATCGCGGTCGCCGTCATCGACTTGCCGCAGCCGGACTCGCCGAGCAGCGCGACGGTCCGGCCTCGGACGGCCTGGAAGCTGACGGAGTCGACCGCTCGGAGCACGGCGTGCGGCGTGTGGATGTCGACGTCGAGACCGTCGACGTCGAGGGCGACACGCGGATCGGCGTTCACCGGACCTCCTCCATCGGTGCGGGGACGGCGCGCCGGCGCTGCCGGCGCGGAAGGGTCAGCCGCCAGCGCTGGCCGGGATCGGTGGCCAGCCGCGCCCACGCGGCGAGCACGGTCGCCGAGACCGTCGCGACGACGATCGCCAGGCCGGGGAAGAACGACAGCCACCAGGCGGTCTGCAGGTAGGTGCGGCCCTGGGAGACCATCAGCCCCCAGCTCACGTCGGGCGGCTGGATGCCGATCCCGAGAAAGCTCAGCGAGGACTCCGCGAGCATCACGAAGCAGAACTCGAGCGTCGCGACCGTCAGGAGCGTGGGCAGCACGATCGGGAACACGTGCCGCAGGATGATCGCGGAGCTCTTGGCGCCGAAGGTGCGCGCCGCGTCGACGAAGAGGCGGCTGGCCAGCTCGGCCGACTCTGCACGTGCGGTCCGCAGGTAGATCGGGATCCGGGTGAGCGCGAGGACCAGCACGATGTTGCGCGCGCTGGGCGAGAAGACGTAGAGCACGACGACCGCCATCAGCAGCGACGGAAAGCTGAGGATCACGTCGGCGACCCGCATGGCCACCGTCTCGCGCCAGCCGCGGTGGTAGCCGGCCCACATGCCGATCAGGGAGCCGACCACGAGCGAGATGAGCACCGCGGGTACTGCCACCGAGAGCGTGGTGCGCGCCGCCACGACGAGGCGGGCGAGCACGCTCCGGCCGAGCTGGTCGGTGCCCAGGACGTACAGCCAGCCGTCGACCTCCAGCGGAGCCCGGCTCGCCCGGGTCAGGTCCTGGGCGTTCGCCTCGTCCCCGATCAGCATCGGGCCGAAGACGGCGACCAGGACGAGCAACGTCAGCACCAGCGCCGCCACGGTCGCCGGCTTGTCCCGCCAGAGCATCCTCCACATCGCGGCTCCTCCTTCAGACCAGGGCCTTGTCGCGCACGCGCGCGTCGAGCAGGGCGTAGCAGAGGTCGATGACGACGTTGAGCACGAAGATCGTCACCGCCGTGAGCAGGACGGCGGCCTGGAGCACCGCGAAGTCACGCTGCAGGATCGAGTCGATCATCAGCTTGCCGATGCCCGGCCAGCCGAAGATCGACTCGACCACCACCGCGCCGTTCACGAGGCCGACGGCCAGGTCACCGGCGACGGTCAGGGCGGGTGCCGCGGCGTTGCGCAGGGCGTGGTCGGTGACGACCCTGCGGCTGTCCGCGCCCTTGCTCCGTGCCAGGCGCACGTAGGGGGCGGACAGCGCCGAGACCATGGCGCCCCGGACCACCTGGGTGAGCACCCCGGCGGGCCGGAACAGCAGCGTGGCGATCGGCAGGACCCACGAGAGCATGCTGGCGTCGACGCCGGACGTCGGGAGGACGCCGAGCATGACCGCGAAGATCCACACCCCGGTGATCGCGAGCCAGAAGTCCGGGACGCTGGCCGCCGTCATCGACATGAACGACGCGAGCCTGTCGGCCAGGGAGTTGGGGCGGTAGGCCGCGTAGCTGCCGATGACGATGCTGATCACGACGGCCAGCACCATCGTGGTGAGCGCGAGCTGGAGCGTCGCCGGGAACGCCCGCAGCGCCATCTCCGCCGCCGGCTCCCCCGTCCGCAGCGAGGTGCCGAAGTCGAGCCGCACCACGCCGCCGAGGTAGTCCAGGAGCTGCTGCCAGACCGGCAGGTCCAGGCCGTTGGCGGTGCGGAACGTCTCCTTCTGCGCCTCGGTCGCGTTCTCCGGCAGGTACAGGGCGGCGGGATCGCCCGTCATGCGGGCCAGCAGGAAGACGCCGAGCAGCACCGCGACGAGCGGCAGGAGCGACGTGGTGGCCCGCTTACGGAGAAACGTCAGCATCGGCGGCCCCCTGCGGGGTATGAGGCGAACGGGATCATCCGGCGGGGGTCATCTCCGCGAGACGCATCTCGTCCCCGGTGGCCGAGTTCGGTTCGTAGCTGACCTGTTCGGACAGCCCGAGGATCCCGGTCATGTGCGCGATGTAGGCGAACTGCCCGATCGTGTCGGGCTCGTCGGCGAAGACGTCGGCGTAGGCCTGCTGGCGCCCCTCGTCCTGCTCCTTGCCGGCCGCCTCGATCTGCGCGTCGAACTCGTCGGTACCGAAGGTCGACTGCGCCCCGTCGCTGAGCATGTACTGGTCGACCGAGAAGGCCGCGTCGCCGGCCTGGTTGCCGTGCTGCACGAGCATCAGGTAGGGGCCGGTGTCCTCGGGATACGGCCGCGACTGGTACTGGACGGATCCGGCGGTGTCCAGCATCTCGATGGACACGTTGAGCCCGACGTCCTCCAGCGCCTTCTGCACCACCTCGACGGTCTCCTCGACCTTGGGGAACAGCCCGGTGCGGCTGATCAGCCGGATCTCGGTATCGGTGGGGACGCCGTCCGCCTCCGCCTCGGCGATGAGCGACCTCGCCTTCTCGGGGTCGTAGGGCCAGGGCTCGAGGTCCGGGTTGTGGCCGACGACGCCGTCGGGCACGAGCTGTGAGGCAACCTCGGCGTACCCGTCGAAGAGCGAGTCGACGATGCTGCCGCGGTCGATCGCGTAGTTGATCGCGTGCCGAACGCGGATGTCGTCGAGGGGCGCATAGGTCCCGGTGGCGCGGACCGCCGTCGTCTCGTTGTTGGGGTAGTCGACGCCCGCGTCGCCGAGCCCGTCCTCCGGCGCCAGCCCCGTCGCGACGTCGGCCTCACCGTTGGTGATCATCGCCGCGCGGACGGTGCCCTCCTCGCGCCACTGGTACTCGGCCGTGGGGAAGGCGGGGGCGTCGCCCCAGTACGACTCGTTGGCCGCGAGCGTCAGCTTGGTGCCGGCCTGCCACTCCTCGATCTTGTACGGCCCGGTCCCCACCGGCTCACGCACCTTCTCGGTGCCCGACGCCGAGGCGGGGACGATCTCGATGAAGGAGAGCCGCAGCGGGAGGATCGGGTCGGGCTCCGGTGTCGTGACCGTCAGGTGCGTCGCGTCCACCGCGTCGACCTCGAGCTCGGTGTCCCCGAAGACGTAGCCCTCGACGTTGCACCCGAACGTGCCGTTGACCGCGCGGTCGATCGAGTGCGCGGCGGCCTCGGCGTCGAACGGCGTCCCGTCGGAGAAGGTCACCCCTTCGCGCAGGGTGAAGGTCCAGGTGTCCGGCTCGGTCTGCTCCCACTCGGTGGCGAGCAGCGGTTCGAGCTCTCCCGAGGTGGGATCGCGCTCGACGAGCGGCTCGGTGATGTTCGATCGGACGACGACGCCGGTCGACGTCAGGTTGGCGTCACAGGGCTCGAGAGTCGGCGGTTCCTGGGGCAGGACGATGCGGACGACATCACCGCCCGCCGTCGTGCCGGCACTGTCCGAGTTGGCTACCGAGCACGCCGACACCGTGAGCGACAGGCTCACCACGGCGGCGCCGACGGCGACCCCACGCGAAGTCCGCGACTGCGTCCGGGAAAACATGGCAGGTTCCTCCAGGGAGTCATCGTCGACTACATATGTGGACACCGTTCTCGCTTGTAGATGTACGCTAGGGGCGCGCCAAGATCACGTCAAGCGCCGCACGAGTGCCACCGCGCCGCGGAACCTCGACCCCGGAGGAGACCACCATGGGCCGTTACACACCGGCAGAGCTTCGAGCCAGCCTCGGCGCCGGGCTCCTGTCCTTCCCCGTGACGCACACCAGGGCCGACCTCACGTTCGACGAGACCGGCTACCGCGAGCACATCCAGCACCTCGGCTCGTTCGAGGTCGCGGGACTCTTCGCGGCCGGCGGCACCGGCGAGTTCTTCTCGCTGACGCACGACGAGGTCTCGACGGTTCTGCGCGCCACCGTCGACGAGGTCAAGGGCCAGGTGCCGGTCATGGGCGCCGCGGGCTACGGCACGTCGCAGGCCGTCGCGATGGCCCAGCAGGCTGAGGCGGACGGCGCCGACGGCGTCCTGCTGCTGCCGCCGTACCTCACCGAGCTACCGCGCCAGGGCCTCTACGAGCACGTGGCCCGCGTGTGCGAGGCCACCTCGCTCGGCGTCATCGCCTACCACCGGGCCAACGCCCGGTACGACGCGGACAGCATCGTGCGGCTGGCGGAGCGGTACCCGAACTTCATCGGGTTCAAGGACGGCGTCTGCGACATCGACCTGCTCACGACGCTCCGCGCACGCCTCGGCGACCGGCTGCTCTTCGTCGGCGGCCTGCCGACCGCCGAGACCTACGCGCTGCCGTACCTCGAGCTCGGCGTCACGACGTACTCCTCGGCGATCTTCAACTTCGCGCCACGGTGGGCCATCGAGTTCTACCAGGCGGTCCGCGCCCACGACCGGGACGAGGTGCTGGCCCGCCTGCGCGACTTCGTCGTGCCCTACATCGCGATCCGCGACCGCGAGGCGGGCTACGGGGTCTCCATCGTCAAGGCAGGGCTCTCGGCGGCCGGCCGCCCCGCAGGGCCGGTGCGCCCGCCCCTCGTCGACCTCGGCGAGGAGGAGCTCGCGGAGCTCACCGACCTCGTGAAGACTGTCGTCCCTTGACGGCCTCGCCAAGGATCCCTTTGATGAAATAGCACCGCTCTAGTTCATCCTCGCTGCGGCGAGAACGTGATCGCGCCGTTCATCAATGTCCGGGTCCGGTCCAGGCGCGCTGGATCGAGATCGGGTCGGTCCTCCTCGAGGTTCCGGAGGTCTCGTCCAGAGTCTGATCAGTCCATCGGGGCACGACCAACTGGGCGATGCGACGCGGATCAGGACATCGCGGAGCGTCGAGGGGTACAGGACGTTCGCGTCGTAGAGGGCGACCCGCATCAGGCGAAGCTACCGCTCTGCTCCATGAGCCCCACCTCTCATCGGGATCGATCCCCTGAAGGTACTGCAAGGCTCCGCAGGCCGAGGACGGCGCCCTCGATGGCGCCGCTCACCCTGTGGCATGCCCGCCACAACGACAACCCGATCAACGGGGTAACGGACACGTAGCAGTGCTACCTGTCAGTTACCCCGCTCCGGCCGTACAGGTCAGGGAATGACGGGGATCTCCAGGGCGACAGCGCAGGCTTCGTGGGTTGCCAGGTCGGCGTCGTCGGTCAGCGCGGCGTCAGTGCGTGAGCTGGCCTCGGATCTCTCCGCCGGGGAACGTCGGTGTGTGCACGTTGACGTAGTAGTCCCTCGGAGAGTCCTCGATGGCGGCGAGGAGTGCCGCGTCGGCCGTCACGCAGTCCGTGATGCTGAAGTCGGTTCCCACCCCGACGTCGAGCGGCACGACGACCGGGCCCGCGACCTTCCGGTCGCCCACGTGGATGTGCGCCGCCGTGGCGTCCACCGACAGGTTCCTGGCGGTGAGCGTGAAGCACAGGGTTTCGCCGTCGATGGTGTAGGTGAAGGAGCCGCTCGCGCCGGTGTCGGCGCCCGTCGTCTCCTGGCCGACGTTGAGCGGGACGGAGTTCGGTGCTCCGCTCGCGGGCGGTCCCGCCGCGAGCGCCAGCCCGAGGCCGAGGGCCACCGCAGCGGCCGGCCGGATGATGGTGGAATGGTTCCTGGACATGGCCGATCTCCTTTGGATCCGACACGCGATCCTCATTGATCGCGATCCGCCTCGACCTTACGACCGTGCCGAGGACCGCACCAGTTCTGCCACGATGTACTCCGCTGCGGGACCATGCCTCCCTACAGTTCGCGCGGGAGCGCGTGACCGAGAGAGCCGGAACCGTCCGAGGGGGACCTGTGCTGCGCATTCACTTCTCCGCCGCCGACCTGGTGCGTACCCGGGTCGAGACCCGGCTCGACCCCATGTGGGAGCTCGTCCTCAGCGTCCACCAGGTGGCACGGCCGGCGTCGTACTTCGGCGGCTGGAACCGGCTCGCCCGGCAGAGGCTCGGCGAGGCCGGGCTGATGCGCGACGCGGAGCTGCTCGCGACACTCACGCCGGCCCGCGGCTACTTCCCCGACTTCCTGACCCCCGCGAGCCGCGCGACCGAGTTCGAGGCCGGCGTGGAGACCGTGCTGTCCACGGACAAACAGCGGCTCCGGGCGGAGGTCAGCCGGCTCGACGGCGGCAGGGGCGCCGGGCCGTGGCTCGACGACGTGGCGGCTGGACGCCCCGCGGCACTGCACCGGCTCGGCGTCGCGATGCGGCGTTATCACCGGACCGTGGTGGCCCCACACGTCGAGCAGGCATCGGAGATCGCCGGCCGCTGGGTGACCGGCCTGGCCCACCGCGCCCTGTCGCACGGCCTCGACGCCGTCCTCAGCCAGCTCGGGCCGACGACCCGCTGGCGGGCACCGGTCCTGGAGATCGACTACCCCGAGACGCGGGACCTCCACCTCGAAGGGCGCGGCCTTGCCCTGGTCCCGACCTTCTTCGGCGTCGCCCATCCGATCAGCCTGGCCGACCCGCGGCTGCAGCCCGTGCTGGTCTACCCCGTCAGCCGCGAACCGTTCTGGCAGCCCGGGCGCGGTCCCGACGAGCAGGCCCGGCCCGACGCCCTGAGCGAGCTGCTCGGCGAGACCCGCGCCGCGGTGCTCCGCCTCCTGGACACCGAGCTGACGACGACGGCGCTCGCAGCGCTGACCACGACCTCGCTGTCCAGCATCAGCCGGCACACCGCCGTGCTCCGGCGAGCCGGCCTGATCACGACCCGGCGCAGCGGCACCCGCGTGCTCCACCTGCGCACCACCATGGGCAACGGCCTGGTGCACGGGCGCTGAGTATCCGCAAGCCCTTTCGGCAGAGTGCATTTGATTGCCGTACCCGCACACATCTCCTACGTTGCGCCTGCCCGAATTCACCCCGTTCGACCCCGTCGAGGGCGAGGCGGAGGACTACACGTTCGACGCCGAGCTCGACGCGATCCTCGACTCCTACGTAGAACCGACGAGGGAGTACCTGGACCGGGTCCCCGACGTGTGGGCGACCGAGCCGATGGACCTGACTACCGCCGGTTACAAGGCGCATCACGTCTTCAGCACGACACCGAGCACGACCACGGCGCAGCAGGTGCGGGCCTCCGGAGCGACCTACTCGGTCACGCGGGCGACCGGGAGGGGCCCGAACAACCCGCCCCCGCCCGGTGGCGCGCCGTTCAACCCGGACTGCCGGGAACGGGCGAGGTGCAGCTGGCGGCCGAGCGGCGGTGCGACGAGCAGTTCGCGACCACCGTGGCGGTGGCCGGCGCCGTGTCACCGGTCAGCGGTCCTCACCGTGACGCGAGCACCGACAGCGAGACCGTGTCGTCGCTGCTGTGGATAGCGCGGAGCTCCACGCTCCAGCCGCTCTCCGGCGCGTCCGCGCTATCGGGATCCACGTGCGCGCACTCCTCGTAGTCGGCGTCGTCACACGGATCCTGTCCGAGCTCGGTCTCGGGGAACTCGGACCGGAGCCACGCGTCGACGTCCTCCTGGGGCCCGACGAAGTGGATGGCCATGGACGTGTCCCAGATCCCGATGACGTCGCACTCGACCACGCCCATGTCCGCCGGCACCGCCTCGACCCCGGCGGAGTACATGGCTTCCTCGCAGTCGACGGTCTCGGGCGCCGAGCCGAAGCCGTCCCAGGCGAACATGGCCGCCAGATACATCCCGCCGAGCACGAGCGCCGGCACCAGCACGACCAGGGCGACCCAGAACCACGCCCTGCGGAACAACGGCTTGCGCCCGGCGACGGGCTGCTCGGTCATGAGTGGGACGTTACTGCGCTGCCGGGCCGAACGTAGCGTTAGTCGCTCCATCAGCGCTCATCAGGCAACTAACCCTATGATCAACGCCCCGGGCTCCCGTCAGAGTGACCAGAAATCGCCCCTTGACCCTGACCTAAGGGCAGGGTGGACGCTCATCGCATGACGAACCTCAAAGCAGCCCAGAAGAACCCGACCTGGACCGGAATGGTGCCGGTCGACGACACCGCGCTGGCCGTGACCGACACCGGCGGCACCGGCATCCCTGTGATCTATCTCAACGGCTCCTTCGGCTCCCAGCGGCACTGGAAGCGCGTGATCGCCGACCTCGGCCCCGGCTACCGGCACATCAGCTTCGACGAGCGGGCCCGTGGCCGCTCGAAGCTCTCGGCGGACTACTCGTTCGAGGCGTGCGTCCGCGACATCGACGCGGTCCTCGCGGCCAGGGGCGTGGACCGGCCCTTGCTGGTCGGCTGGTCCTACGGCGCGCTTCTCGGGGTGCACTGGGCGGACCGCCAGCGCGACCGTGCCCTCGGTGTGGTCGGCGTCGACGGCCCGTTCCCGGTCGGCTGGACCGACGAGGCCGGCCACGCCGAGATCCGGCAGGTGTTCCGGCGGATGAAGCCGATGCTGCCCATCGCTCGCCGGCTGGGCCTCGCGGGGCGGTTCTCCGCCGAGGTGCACGCCGAGCTCGCCATCGAGGCCCACCACCTGCACGACGCCCTCGAACCCATCCTGGTGAACCTGCCCGTCCCGGTGCGGTACGTGGTCGCCTCCGGAGAGGGGACGGGCAGCCGCGACGACCTGCAGGAGCAGATGCGCAAGGCCATCGACCCGCTGCTGGACCGCAACCCGAACCTGCAGGTGAGCGCTAAGGTCAGCAGCGACCACGGCACGATCCTGCGCAAGGACTCCCCTGCCGTCGCCGACGCCGTGCGCGAGCTCGCGCCGTCTCCTCGAGACAAGGAACAGCCGAACCGATGACGGGTACGAGGGCGGGCGGCGTCACGATCGGCCAGGCGGCGGCCTTCGCCGGCGTCACGGTCAAGGCCGTGCGGCACTACCACAAGCTCGGGCTGGTCGAGGAGCCCGAGCGGGACGGTTCCGGGTACCGGCGGTACGGGTCGGACGACCTGCTGCGGCTGGTCCAGGTCCGGACGCTGGCGGCCGCCGGTGTGCCCCTGGCCGACGTCGGCGAGCTGCTCGACGCCGACTCCGAGCGGTTCGCCGCGGCGCTCACCGACGTCGAACAGGCCCTCACCGAAAGGATCGAGGAGATGATCGCGCGCCGCGACACACTGCACCGGCTCACCGACGACCGCGCACTGCTCCCCGACCGCGCCGTCGCGATCCTCGACCGGATGCCCGGCCTCGGCTTCAGCCCCGACTACGTCGCGGGACAGCGTGAAGCCCTGGTGCTGTTCCGGGCGCTGGTGCCGGAAGGTTTCGACACCTTCGTGACCCAGCTCGAGCACCGGCTCGACGACCCCGAGCACGTCGACCTGACCCAGCGCAGCTGGGACGCACTGTCGTGGGACCCGGACGACCCGCGGATCGAGGCGCTGGCCACCGCCCTGGCCGAGAACCTGCTGGCGAACCGCGAGCTGCTCACTCTCCCGGCCGGCTCGCCGCCCAAACCCGACATGGCGACGCGGTACGGGCTGGTCAACTCCCACGGCCAGGACCAGTGGCCGACGTCGGCCCGGCTGACGGCGCTCGTCGAGGAGAAGCTGCGCGCCGCAGGTGTGCCCGTGCCGCGCCAGTGAAGGGACAAGTCGGTGACGGGACAGCTCAGTCGTCGGACATCGAGCGCCGCTCGCCGACCGCACGGTCGGCGAGCGGAAAGTCCAGCGATCCGGCGGTGACCCACCACTCCATCACGTCGTAGGCGAGCCGCCCCGCGGCGACGGACGGGTCGCCGTCGGACAGCCGCGCCGCCTCTTCCAGGTCGCACGCGAAGATCGACATGCCGCGGTACGACGGGTCGCTCCGCTCGTCGAACGGCCCGTTGACGACCACCTTCCCCTGCCGGGCCAGGTCGGCCCGGTAGGCCAGGTGGCGTGCCTGGAGCGCGCTCAGCTCGTCGTCCGACATCTCCGGCGCACCCCGCGGACGCCGCAGGACGACGACCGTGTACACGTCGAACGCGCTGGGGATGTTCGGATCGCGGGGCATGCCTTCAGGCTACGGCCGCCGAGTACGCGCCGGCGGCGATGTCCTCCAGCAAAGTGGGGCCGGCCGGGGCGTCGCCCGCGGTGTGACGGTTCCCTGCGCCTCGCCCTGTCACACTCCGGGCTGCTACCGGCCGCGAAGCTCCGCCGACCGCAGCGTCACCTCGTCCTCGAAGCAGTAGCCCCAGCCCTCGCCCGGTTCGATCGACCGCATCAGCGGATGGCCCGTCGTCCGGAAGTGGCCGCTGGCGTGCTTGGCCGGCGACGAGTCGCAGCAGCCCACCTGCCCGCACACGAGGCAGCTGCGCAGGTGCACCCACGTGCCCCCGGCGGCCAGGCACTCGGGGCAGCCCTCGCGGCCGGCCGGCTCGAGGACCGCAATCTGGTCCAGGTGCGTGCATTCGGTGGTCATCGTGTCCTCACCTCGGTCCCTGGTTGCCGGACCCGCCGGTCCGCGCGGCCAGCGCGATGAGCACGATCCCGACGACGACGATGATCGGCCCGACGATGGCCCAGAACGTCTCGTCCGTCATCGGACTGCCGCCGACATAGCCGAGGCCCTGCAACGTGAACACGCTGCCCATGATCGCAAGGGCGGCGCCGAGCACAATCAAGGTTGTCTTCACCATTGCCTCCGAACTGCCGTTGGTCGAGGACGCCAGGTACCCAGTATCGACACACCGACGCGGAATGTCCGCTTCGAGAACGGGATCGTGCACGGTTCGCGGCGCTGGACCTGTGCGATGACGGCGCGACTCGCCTCCGGTGCTTGCTCGAACGTAGGAG
>NZ_UWYY01000039.1 GCF_900608595.1 Promicromonospora panici
CTTTCGCGCTCCATCAAGGTGTGCGGCGCCGTGACCTCGATCGCCGGGGTGTCGGGATCGCTGATCCGCTCGGCGATCCGGCCCACGGCCTGCCGGGCGATGAACGGGGTGTCCAGGGACACCGTCGACAGGCTGGGGTGCGTGTACTTGCCCTCCTCGATGTCGTCGATGCCGATCACGGCGACGTCGTCGGGCACGCTGCGGCCGGCGTCGAAGACGGCGCGCATCGCACCCATGGCGAGCAGGTCGGAGTAGCAGAAGATCGCGTCGGGCGGCTCGGAAAGCGCGAGCAGTGCGGAGGCGGCGTCGTACCCGTCCGCGCGGCTGTAGTGCGCGGCGGAGCGCAGCAGCTCGCGCTCCGGAGCCAGACCCGCGTCCCGCAGCGCCCGCTCGTAGCCCACGGTGCGCTGGCGCGGCGTCGTGTAGTCCTCGTCGGGCTGCGTGCCGATGGCCGCGATGCGGGTGCGGCCGCTGGCGATCAGGTGGGCGGTGGCGTCGTGGGCGGCCTGGACGTTGTTGATGGCCACGTGGTCGTAGCGCCCGTCGAAGTCGTGCTCGCCGAGGAGCACGAGCGGCATCGACCGGCTGGGCTCCATCTCCGCCAGCTCGCCGGGCGTGACCAGCGGGCTGAACAGGACGCCGTCGAACAGCATGGTGCGGTCCGCGCCGGTCAGCAGGTCGCGCTCACGCTCGTGGTCGTGCCCGGTCTGGTCGACCATGACGCGGTAGCCGAGCTCGGCCGCGGCGTCGATCACCTCGCGGGCGAGCTCCGCGAAGTACGGCACATCGATCTCCGGGACCACCAGCGCGAGCACACCGGTGCGGCCGGTGCGCAGGGTGCGGGCCACGGGATTGGGCCGGTAGTCGAGCTCCTCGATCGCGGCCTGCACACGCAGCCGGGTCCGCTCGCTGACGTGCGTGTAGCCGGCGACGACGTTCGACACCGTCCGCACCGACACCTGGGCCTTCTCTGCCACATCGCGGAGTGTGATCGGCACGCGCTCCTCCTCTGTCCTGGTTCCACAAGGATAGGCCTTGCAACGTGCGCAAAGTAGCGATAGTTTGCACACGTTAGAAAAGACGCGGTCGAGACGCACCGCGCATGCACAAGGGAGTGCTCATGCACCCGAAGAAGAACACCGCCGCAGCCGCCGCTGGAGCCCTGACCCTGGCCATCACGCTGACCGCCTGCGGCCCGTCCATCACGAGCGGTGCCCCCGATGACGCCGAGGCGGCGTCGGTCGACCGGCTCCAGGCGCCCGCCACCGAGTCGCCCCGGGGCGAGATCACCATCTGGGACCGCTCCGGCGACCTCTTCAACGTCTTCGACGCGGTGATCGACGACTTCAACGAGGTCTACCCCGACATCACCGTGCACCACGAGGCCGTCGACATCGACGCCAAGCTGCAGAACACCCTGATCACGGGCACCGACGTGCCCGACGGCGTGTTCCTCGACGACGCCAAGGTGGCCGGCTTCTCCGAGTACCTGTGGGACCTCAGCGATGTCCTGGCGCCGTACACCGACGACATCGCACCGCAGAAGATCGACGTGAACTCGCTCGACGGCGCCATCCACGGCGTGCCGTTCGACCTGGACCCGGGCCTGCTCTTCTACAACGAGACGGCCCTCACCGACGCCGGCGTCGACGCCACGCAGATCGAGACCTACGACGACCTCCTGGAGGCGGCCCGCGAGTACCAGGAGGCGGTGCCCGGGTCAGCGCCGATCCATCTCGAGCAGAGCGCGTTCCTCGGCCAGCTCCAGCTGGAGATGTACGCGGGGCAGCTCGGCACCAGCATCGCCGACGAGAATGGCGAGCTCCGCCTCGACTCCGACGAGTACCGCCAGGTTCTCGGCTGGCTCGACACGGTGAACCAGGAGGGCCTCGGCACGCGCGCCGAGTACCTGTCGCCGAGCGACGTCGGCGCCCTGGAGTCGGGTGACCAGGTGTTCTACCCGTGGGCCATCTGGTTCAGCTTCGCCCCCGAGCAGCAGCTGACCGAGACCAGCGGCGACTGGCGCGCCATGCCGCTGCCCGCGTGGGAGGACGGCGGAGCCCGCTCCGGCGCCATGGGCGGATCGTCGTTCGTGCTGCCGAAGGACGGCGAGAACGCCGACCTCGCGTGGCTGTTCTACGAGTTCCTGATGTTCCACGAGGACGGCTACCGAGCCGTGTGGGGCGAGAACGACACGTACCCGAACGGCCTCGCCACCTCGATCCCGGCCTACTCCCCGGCGGCCGACCCGGCGAACCCGCTGTTCGGCCCGGTCCAAGGGCTCGGCGGCCAGGACCTGTGGACGACGGCGGTCGAGGCCGGCGAGCAGATCCCCGGCGGCGCACCGGCGCCCGCGTGGTGGACAGGCGCCGTCGACTACCTCGGCACGAACGTCCAGCGGATGTACGACGGCGACATGACACCCGACGAGGTCATCGAGCAGTCCACCGCCGACATCCAGACGAATCTGGTCGACCGCCAGTGAGCGTGCTCGCCAGCCCGGGCCCGGTCCAGGGCGGCGTCCGGGGCCGCACAGGGGCCCGCCCCCTGCTGCGGCCCTGGCTGCCCCGCAAGGTCGCGCCCTACCTGTTCGTCCTGCCGTTCATCGCGCTGTTCGTGGCGTTCAGCGTCTACCCGATGCTGTTCACGCTCCGCCTGAGCTTCACCGACTGGCGCGGCTCGGGCGCCGCGCAGTGGGTGGGCTGGGACAACTACGCCTACCTGCTCGGCAACGAGATGTTCTGGGGCTCGCTGGGCAACTCGGCGCTGCTCTGGCTGATGATCGTGCCGGTCCAGGTCGTGCTCTCGCTGCTCATCGCGGTGCTGCTGAACAACGCGAAGATCCGCATGCGGTCGTTCTACCGGATCGCGTTCCTGGTGCCCTTCGTGACGCCGCTCGTGGCCGTCGCGCAGATCTGGGTGGTCGTCTTCGACCAGAACTACGGGGCCGTCAACGGGCTCCTGAACATCCTCGGTCTGCCCGACGTCGGCTGGCTCACCACCACCGCGTTCGCCAAGCCCACGCTGGCGCTGCTGTTCCTGTGGAAGACCACCGGCTTCATCGTGATCATCCTGCTGTCCGGGCTGCAGTCGATCGACGCGAGCGTGTACGAGGCGGCGGCGATCGACGGCGCGTCCCGCGCGCGCCAGCTGCGGAGCATCACCGTGCCGCTCGTGCGGCGCACCCTGATGTTCTCCGTCGTGCTGCAGACGCTGGCCGTGTTCCAGATGTTCGCGGAACCGTTCGTCGTGACCGACGGCGGACCGTACAACTCGACGACCACCGCAGGCCTGCACCTGTACGAGCACATCACCCGGGGCGACCTGGGCACGGGGGCGGCGAACTCGTTCCTGCTGGTCGTCGTGGTGATGGGGCTCTCGCTGGTGTTCGTCCGGCTCCTGCGGACGGAGGACTGACATGACCACTCACACCGAACGCCCGGCCGCACCGGCCCCGACCCGGCCGGCCGCGACGTGGTCCGCGCAGATCCGGCCGGCCACCACCAGGACGCTGCCGGCCACGCTCGGCTCGCAGGCCTTCCTGCTGCTGCTCGCCCTGGCCTTCCTCGCCCCGGTGGCCTGGGCGCTGATCTCGGCGTTCAAGCCCGCCACGCAGATCATCAGCGACCCCCTCGGGCTCGACCTGACGGCGCTGACCCTGGACAACTACCGGCGGATGTTCGTCGACGTGCCGATCGGGCAGGGCTTCCTGAACACCGCCGTCGTTCTGGTCGTCAAGGGCGCCATCACGCTGTTCTGCGCGCCGCTCGCTGCATACGCGTTCGCCAAGTACCGGTTCCCCGGCCGCGACCTGCTGTTCGGCACCGTGCTGATCACGCTGATGTTGCCCACGATCGTGCTCATCATCCCGCTGCTGCTGGAGATGAAGGCGCTGGGCTGGGTGAACACCTACCAGGCGCTGATCCTGCCGGGCGCGGTCGACGCGTTCGCCATCTTCTGGATGCGCCAGGTCATCGCCGACGTCCCGGACGAGCTGCTCGACGCCGCCCGGGTCGACGGCGCGGGCGAGTTCGGCATCTTCACCAGGATCGTGCTGCCCGTGATCCGGCCCGCGCTGGCCGGCCTCGCGGTCCTGACCGTGATGAACATCTACAACGACTTCGTCTGGCCCGTGGTGGCGGCGAGCTCGGAGCGGATGGCCGCGCTGCAGGTCGTCCTGTCGACGCTCGCGCAGAACATCACCGGCAACCGCGTCGGGGCCGACTACGCGACCGTGACCGGCGAGCTCCTCGCCGCCGCGTCCATCGCCCTGGTCCCGCTCCTGATCGTCTTCATCGCACTCCAGCGGCACTTCATCAACGGCATCCTCGCCGGAAGCGTCAAGGGCTGACGCCCGCACTCCCGAAAGGCTCACACATGACCTCGGCCCTCGAACGCCCCGTGTCCACCGGCCTCGCCGCCTCAGACCCTGCCGCCCCGGACCCTGCCTACCCCCGCCCCGACCTCGACCGGTCCGACCGCTGGACCAGCCTCGACGGCACCTGGGACCTCGACGTGCCCGGCGGCACGGTACCGATCACCGTCCCGTTCGCCTGGGAGACCCCGGCGTCCGGTGTCGGGCGGACCTGGCTGGAGCACGCCATCTACCGGCGGCGGATCACCGTCCCGGCCGGCTGGGCGGGAGCGCGGCCCGTGCTCTGCTTCGGCGCCGTGCATCACCGGGCGGTCGTTTGGGTCGACGGCGTCCAGGTCGCCGAGCACGTCGGCGGGTACACCCCGTTCGAGGTGGACCTCGACGGCGTCCTGGCGCCCGGTGCGACCGGAACGCTGGAGGTCGAGGTCGACGCGCCCGCCGACAAGCGCGCCATCCCGCACGGCAAGCAGCGCTCCATCCCGCGCGACGACTACGACGGCGTCTCGTTCACCCCGACCTCCGGCATCTGGCAGCCGGTCTGGCTCGAGGCGCGCGGCCGCACCTACGCGGCGCGGGTCGCGCTGCGGGGTGACTCCTTGACCGGCTTCGACGTCGCGGTCGACGTCGCCGGCGACGCGCCGGCGGGCGCGCTGGTGACCGTCGAGGTCACCGCGGGCTCGGCTGCCGCCGGTTCAGCTGCCGCCGGCTCGGCTGCTGCCGTCTCCGCGGCGGGGGAGCGGGTCGAGCTGGTCGCGGACGGCTCCGGCTTCGCCGTCGGCCGCCTGGAGATCACCGAGCCGCGGCTCTGGAGCCCGGCCGACCCGCACCTGTACGTCCTCACGGTCACCTCCCGCGCGGCGGACGGCGGAGCGGACGACGCCGCGGGTGCCGGGGCGGCCGCCGACGGCACGACGGCGTCGGACGCCCGAGCGGCCGCCGAGCCCGACCGCGTCTCCGTCACCGGCGGGCTGCGCCGCATCGACCGGCGCGGCGAGCACCTGTACCTGAACGACGAGCGCCTCTACGTGCGCGGCGTGCTCGACCAGGGTTACTGGCCCGAGACCGGTCTCACTGCCCCCGACGTCGGAACGCTGCTCGCCGACCTGGGGCACGCGCGCGACCTGGGATACAACCTGGTCCGCAAGCACATCAAGCTGGAGGACCCGCGCTGGCTGCACCACGCCGACCGCACGGGCATGCTGGTCTGGGCCGAGCCGCCGGCCCCCAGCCGGTTCGGGCCGGACGCCGCGGCGGCGTTCGAGGCACAGATCCGGCCCATGGTCGAGCGGGACGGCAACCACCCGAGCATCGTGATCTGGGGCCTGTACAACGAGGAGTGGGGCCTGGACTGGGACATTCCCGCCAGCCCCGAGCGCGCGGCCGCCGCCGTGCACGCGTACGACGCGCTGCGCGCCCTGGACGACACCCGTCCGATCGTCGAGAACTCGGGCTGGGCGCACGTCCGGACGGACCTGGTCGACTGGCACTACTACGACGAGGACCCGGCCGCGTGGGCCGCGAACGTCGCGGGCCTGGCCGACGGCACGGGGGAGGACTTCCCGGTGAAGCTCGCCCCCGACTTCGTGGCGCGCAAGTCGCTGTACGGGTCGGCGGAGCACCCGCGCACCGGCGTCCCGATCCTCAACAGCGAGTACGGCGCCGGGTTCACCAGCCTGGAGCGCGCCTGGCACCTGCGCTGGCAGACCCAGGAGCTGCGACGGCACGACCGGTTCGCGGGGTATGTCTACACCGAGCTGACCGACGTCGAGCACGAGATGGCCGGACTGCTCGACGCCGACCGCCGGACCAAGGACCGCGGCGGCCTCGACCCGCGCGACGTCAACGCGGAGACCGTCCTCGTCGTCGACCTGGTGCCGTCGTACGCGGGCGCCGATATCGCGGTCCCGGACGCCGGCCTCACCCTCGACGTGCACGTCTCCCACCACGGTCCCGGCGTGGTCCGCGGGCAGGTCCGCGCGGCGTGGGCGCCGGTGGGCACCCCGCTCGCCGACGGCGTCGGACCGCAAGGCGTCGGGTCGGAGACCGTCGAGGCCAAACCGTTCGAGCTCAGCCGCGCCGTCCGGGTCACAATGCCGTCGCCTGGGCCGGTGGCCGCCGCCCGCCTCCACCTCTGGCTCGTGGACGACGACGGCGCGGTGCGTGCGCGCACCTTCATCGACGCGGCGCCGATCGAGGAGCCCAACCGCCGCGGCCTCCGCTGGGAGTAACCCAAGATCTGCCGAGGTAGAACTGCAGCGAGGTAGAACTGCAGCGAGGTAGAACTGCAGCGAAGTAGAACTGCAGCGAAGTAGAACTCTGGCGAGATAGGACTGCAGCACCGCTGCGGTCCTATCTCGCCAGAGTTCTACTTCGCCCTGGTTCTACCTCGGCATAGGTGGGTGGGGTTGACGTGTGCCTTGGGTCGGGTGCAGGATTCGATCAATCGATTTAGCAGGCTCACACCGCCGTGAGGAGGACGGAATGGCCCGGGTTCGGATCTCGGACGTCGCCGCTGCGGCCGGCGTCTCGACGAGCACGGTCTCGCTGGTCCTCAACGATCGCCCCGGGTCTCGCATCTCCGAGGAGACACGTGCGCGGGTACGCGAGGCGGCCGCCGCCGTCGGCTACACGCCGAACTCCATCGCGCGCGGCCTGCGCATGCAGCGCACCCGGACGCTCGGCCTCATCTCCGACGTGATCGCGACGACGCCGTTTGCCGGCCGCATGCTCGCCGGGGCGCAGGACGCGGCCCGGGAGCACGGCCACCTCATCTTCCTCGTGAACACCGACGCCGACCCGGAGGTGGAGCGCGACGCGATCCGCGCGCTCGTCGACCAGCAGGTCGACGCGATGATCTACGCCTCGATGTGGCACCGGGTCGTCGAGACGCCGGACGGGCTCCCGGAGCGGTCGGTGTTCCTCGACTGCCGGCCCGCCTCGGGCGGTCATCCCGCGGTCGTGCCCGACGACCTCGCCGGGGGCCGGGCCGCCGTGCGCGAGCTGGTCGCCGCGGGTCACCGGCGCATCGCCTTCGCCGACGCCGAGAAGGTGAACCCGCCGGTCGCGTCAGGGCTGCGCTACCAGGCCTATCTGGAGGTGCTCGCCGAGGCGGGCATCACGCCGGACCCGGCGTGGCACATCCGCGGCGTGGACTCGACGGCCGCGAGCGGGCGGGCTGCGACCGAACGCTTTCTGGACCTGCCGGGGGACCGCCGTCCGACGGCGATCTTCTGCTTCAACGACCGGATGGCGGCGGGGGCGTACGTCGCCGCGCGTCATCGCGGGCTGGAGATCCCGGCCGACCTCTCCGTCGTCGGCTACGACGACCAGCAGCTGGTCGCCGGCGAGCTCGACCCGCCGCTGACCACCATCGCTCTGCCCCACTACGAGATGGGGCGGTGGGCGACCGAGGTGGCCCTCGGTGCCCGGGAACCCCCGGCGTCCGACCAGCCCTACCTCATGCCGTGCCCGATCATCCGTCGGGACTCCGTGAGCTCGCCGCCGGCAGCAGCAGCCAACTCCAGCCGGCGGCGAGCCTGACACAACCCCATGACCGCCTCGCGGCGGTCGTAGAGCGGTGCCCGACACGGATGTCGGTCACCAGGAAAGGAATCCATCATGAACCGAGGATCCCTCGCGAAGATCCTATCCATGTCCGCTGTGGGGGCCCTCGCCCTCACGGCGTGCGGCCAGGCCGGCCAGGGCGGCACCACGTCCGAGGACGGGCGCGTGCAGCTGACCATGTGGACCCACTCGGCGGGCAACCCCGCGGAGCTCGAGGTCTACGAGCAGATCATCGACGACTTCAACGCGTCGCAGGACGAGTACGAGGTAATCGAGGAGTCGTTCCCGCAGGGGGCCTACAACGACGCGATCGTCGCGGCCGCCGCGGCTGACGACCTCCCGTGCCTGCTCGACATGGACGGCCCCATCGTCCCGAACTGGGCATGGGCCGGCTACATCCAGCCGCTCGGGCTGCCGCAGGAGATCACCGACTCCCTGCTTCCGACCGCCATCGGCACGTACCAGGACGAGATCTACAGCGCGGGCTACTGGGACGCCGCACTCGCGGTCCTCGCGCGGAAGTCCGTCCTCGAGGAGAACGACATCCGGATCCCGACCATCGACGATCCCTGGACGATCGACGAGTTCGACGGGGCGTTGGATACGCTCCAGGACGCCGGGTACAAGACGCCGCTCGACATCGGCGCCGAGGACTCCGGCGAATGGTGGCCGTACGCGTATTCGCCGATGCTGCAGAGCGCGGGCGGGGACCTGATCGACCGCGACACGATGCTGTCCGCCGAGGGCGCCCTCAACGGCCCCGAGGCCGTGGAGTTCTTCACCTGGTTCCAGGAGGCCTTCGAGAAGGGTTGGGTCAGCAGCTCGGGGACGATCGGCAACGAGGAGTTCGACAAGGGCGAGGTCGCGCTGAGCTACACGGGTGGGTGGAACGCCCTCCCGTCGCTGGAGGCCGCGGGCGACGACCTGCTCTTCCTCCCGCCGCCCGACTTCGGCAAGGGTCCCACGATCGGTGGCGCCTCCTGGCAGTGGGGCATCTCGTCGACGTGCGAGTCTCCCGAGGGCGCTCGCGCTTATCTCGAGTTCAGCTTCCAGGACAAGTACGTCACCGCGTTCGCCGACAACCAGATCGTCATCCCGGCGACCGAGGGCGCGACCGAGGCGTCGGAGTACTTCGGCCCGGAGGGCGACCTGCGACCGTTCGTCGAGCTGTCGCAGGAGTACGCGCTGCTCCGGCCCGAGACGCCGGCCTACGCGGTGATCTCCTCCACCTTCGAGAAGGCGGGGAAGGACATCATGAACGGCGCCGACGTGCAGTCGACGCTCGACGGCGCGGTCGCTGAGATCGACGCGAACATCCAGTCCAACGACGGGTACGGCTTCTGAGCCGTCCCTCTTGACCGGCGGGGACGGCTCGGCCGCCGGCCCGGCGACGCGATTCGCGCCGTCGGGCCGGGGCCCGGACCGCCCGCGCCCGGACGGAGTCGACCATGACCACCTCTGCCAGCATCCCCGCACCGCCCCATGCGGCGCCCGAGCCGGGCACCGTGGAGGCGCCCCGCCGTCGGCGCATCGCGGCGGCTCGCCGGAGCGAAGGCCGCTCGGGCCTTGCGATGGCGACGCCCGCGCTGCTCCTGCTCCTGTTGTTCCTCGTGATCCCGGTGTTGCTCGCCTTCGGGCTCTCGTTCACCAACGCGCGCCTCATCTCGCCGAACCCGCCGAGGTTCGTCGGGCTCGACAACTTCGTGCGCGCGTTCACCGCCGACCCGACGTTCCTGCGGTCCACGCTCAACACGTTCGTCTTCGCGTTGGTCATCGTGCCGGTGCAGGCGGGCCTCGGTCTCCTGCTCGCCGTCCTCGTGAACCAGAAGGTCCGCGGCGTCGCCATGTTCCGGGTCATCTACTTCGTCCCGGTGGTCACGTCGATCGTCGTGGTGTCGATCCTCTGGCAGTTCATGTACGAGCAGGACGGCCTGGTCAACTCGTTCATCAACACGATCACGTTCGGCGCGTGGCAGGGCACGGCCTGGCTGAACAACCCCAGCACGGCGCTCGGCGCGATCATCGTGCTGTCGATCTGGCAGGCGGTGGGCTTCCACATGCTCATCTGGCTGTCCGGCCTGCAGACGATCCCCGAGGAACTGTACGAGGCGGCCCGGATGGACGGGGCGACGCCGTGGCAGCAGTTCACCAATGTCACCTGGCCGGGCCTGCGCTCGACCATGGTGTTCGTCCTGGTGACGATCACCATCGCCGCGCTGGGCCTGTTCGTGCAGGTCGACGTCATGACACAGGGCGGGCCGGTGAACTCGACGACGACGCTCGTCTACCACGCCGTGCGCAAGGGCTACCGGGAGCAGGAGACGGGTTATGGGGCGACGATCTCGCTCATCTTCTTCGTGCTGGTGCTGATCGTCGCGCTGGTCCAGCGGTTCCTCACGCGAGAGAAGGACTGAACCATGGCCACCGTCTCCCTCACGTCCCGACCCGCTTCCCGGACCTCGGCCGACCGCGTCGAGCACGTCCTGCGCCACCGCCGCAAGGTCTGGTCCTACGTCGCGATGAGCGCGCTCGCCGTCGTCTTCCTGTTCCCGCTGGTCTTCATGTTCGTGTCGTCCCTCAAGCCGGACGCGCAGATCCTCGGCGACGTCGGCTCGCCGCGCGCGTTCCTGCCCGTCGGCGACATCAGCCTCGACAACTACTTCGGCGTGTTCGACCGGGTGCCGGTCGGGCAGTTCCTCGTCAACTCCGTACTGGTGACGGTGCTGACCGTGGGGCTCGGCCTGGTCGTCAACTCGATGGCCGGGTTCGCCCTGTCGCGCATGCGCTGGAAGGGCCGCTCTGTCGTGCTGGCGCTGGTGATCGCCACGCTGATCGTGCCCTTCGAGACGATCGCCGTCCCGATGGTCTACTGGGTCGCCCAGCTGCCGACCCTCGTCATGGAGGGCGGCGTGCTCAAGTACGACTTCGGCTGGCTGAACTCGTACCACGTGCAGATCGTGCCGTTCATCGCGAACGCGTTCTCGATCTTCCTGTTCACGCAGTACTTCTCCACGATCCCGAAGTCGCTCGACGAGGCGGCCCGGATCGACGGCGCCGGCTGGTTCACGATCTACCGCCGGATCATCGTCCCGCTCGCCGGCCCGGCGTTCGCGACGGTGGCGATCCTGACCTTCTTGCCGGCCTGGAACCAGTACCTCTGGCCACTGATGGTGGTCCAGCAGGAGGAGCTCCGCCCCGTCATGGTCGGCATGCAGTACTTCTTCCAGCTCAACACGGCCTGGGGCGAGGTCATGGCGTACACGTCGCTCATCACCCTGCCGGTCCTGATCGTGTTCCTGTCCTTCCAGCGTGCGTTCGTGAGCAGCGTCGCCGCCAGCGGTGTGAAAGGTTGACGATGTTCGTTCTCCCCGATTCCTGGGTGTGGGATTTCTGGTTCGCCGACGACGGCGAGCAGCACCACCTGTTCTTCCTCTACGCGTCGCGCGCCCTGCACGATCCGGACGCCCGCCACCACCGGGCCTCGATCGGGCACGCCGTCTCCGACGACCTCGTGAGCTGGACCCGCGTCGCCGACGCTCTCGTGCGGTCCGACGGTCCGGCCTTCGACGACCTGGCCACCTGGACGGGGTCCGTCGTGCGGCACCCCGACGGCACGTGGTTCCTCTTCTACACCGGCGCGACGCTCACGCCCGAGGGCAACGTGCAGCGGATCGGCTATGCGACGTCGTCGGACCTGCTGACCTGGCACAAGGCACCGGAGAACCCGGTGCTGGAGGCCGACCCTCTCTGGTACGAGACGATCGCCGACGGCCAGTGGCACGACGAGGCGTTCCGCGACCCCTGGGTGCTGCCGGACCCGGACGGGGACGGCTGGCACATGCTGATCACGGCGCGGGGCCGGACGGGGCCGGCGGACGACCGCGGCGTCGTCGGGCACGCGTGGTCGCCCGACCTGCGGACCTGGGAGCTGCGGGCACCGCTCACCGAGCCGGGGCAGGGCTTCGGGCAGCTCGAGGTCACGCAGACCGAGGTGGTCGACGGCGTTCCGGTGCTGCTGTTCTCGTGCATGGCGGGGGACATGGCGGCCGGCCGTGCCGAGGGGACGACGGGCGGGGTGTGGGCGGCGCCCGCGGCCTCGGTGCTGGGCCCGTTCGACGTCGCCGCCGCGCAGCAGGTCACCGACTCCAGCCTGTACAGCGGCAAGCTGGTGCGGCGGAGGGACGGGCAGTGGATGCTGCTCGCGTTCCACCACGACGGCCCGGACGGGCAGTTCGTGGGGAGCGTCAGCGACCCGGTGCCCGTGCGGTGGGCGGACGGGAAGCTGCTCGTCGAGCCGGTGTCGGCGGACCGATGACGGTGCGCGGGCCCGCCACCGATCCGCTGACGCGCCGACTCGCTGACGCGCGGATCCGCTGAGCCCCTGGCTCAGTGCCCGACGTCCAGCGAGCGGCCGATCTGGCCGACGGCGCGGGCGAGCAGGTCGTCCGGGTCCGCGTCCCAGGCCGCGGCCTTGAGCGCTAGCTGGCCGTCGAGCGTCAGCGACGCCAGGCCGTGGCCCAGGGCCCAGAGCGTGATCCCCACGGCCTGCGGGTCGGCGACGCCGAGCCGGTCGACCAGGTCCGTGAGGACCTTGAGCGCCGCGTCCCCCGCCTCCTGGACCGCCGGGTGCTTCTCCGGCTCGGAGAGCTCGGGGCGGAACATCACCTGGAAGTGGCCCGACCGCCGTCGGGCGAAGGCGACGTAGGCCGCGACGGCGCGCGCGACGTCGTCGGCCCCCGACGTGCCCGGCGACGCGCCGACCGCGCTCAGCAGGTCCTCGGTGAGCATCTCGAAGCCCCGGGCGGAGATCGCGGACAGCAGCGCCGCGCGGTCGGGGAAGTGGTGGTACGGCGCGCCCGGGCTCACCCCGGCCTCGCGTGCGACGCGCCGCAGGCTCACGGCGGCGATCCCCTCGTCCTCGATGAGCCGCACGCACGCCTCGATCAGCTCTTCCCGGAGCGAGCCGTGGTGGTACGTCTCGCGCTTGCGCGCCCTGTTGACCTCCATGCCGGGCAATCTATACGGTGCTCATAATCTAAACACTGCTCAGACTGGAGACGTGATGTCGAGGGTTCTTGTCACCGGCGCCACCGGGTTCGTCGCCGGGCACGTGATCGAAGAGCTGATCCGGGGCGGTCACCAGGTGCGCGGGACGGTGCGCTCCCTGCGGGATCCCGCCCGGGTCGCGCACCTGCACCGCATCGCCGACGCGCTCGGCGGGAGCATCGAGCTGGTCGAGGCGAACCTGTCGGACGACGCGGGGTGGGGCGACGCCGTCGCCGGCCAGGAGTACGTGCTCCACACGGCCTCGCCCTTTCCGGCGACGCCGCCGCGCGACGAGGCGGAGCTCATCGGGCCCGCCGTCGACGGGACGCTGCGGGTCCTGAACGCGAGCGTCCGGGCCGGGGTGCGGCGCGTCGTCATGACGTCGTCGGCGAGCGCCGTCTCCGCGGGCCGGCCGCGCGACGAGGAGCGGCGTCGTACCGAGGAGGACTGGGGCGAACCGGACCGGTCGGCTCCCTACGCGAAGAGCAAGATCTTCGCGGAGCGCGCCGCCTGGGACTTCGCCGCAGAGCATCCCGGGCTGGAGCTCGTGGTGATCAATCCGGGCCTCGTGCTCGGACCGGTGCAGCACGCCGCCGCCGGCACCTCGGTGAGCCTGGTGCGCCGGCTTCTCAACCGCGAGCTGCCGGCGGTCCCGAAGCTCGGCTTCTCGCCGGTCGACGTGCGGGACGTGGCGCACGCGCACCGGCTCGCGATGGAGGTGCCCGACGCCGCGGGTAACCGCTACATCTGCGCGGGCGACAACATGTGGTTCGGCGACATCGCGAGGATCCTCGGTGACGAGTTCGGGCCGCAGGGCTACCGCGTGCCCACCCGCCGGATGCCGTTCTGGATGCTGTGGGTGGCCGGCAGGTTCGACCGCGAGGTGCGGCTCGGGCTCGACTTCGTCGGCAGCGCGGAGCTGCTCAGCTCGGACAAGGCGCACGGCGAGCTCGGCTGGAGCATGCGCCCCGTGCGTGACACCCTGGCCGACACGGGGCGCAGCCTCATCGAGCTCGGCCTGGTCCGCCCCCGCTGAGGGCCTCCGCCACAGCCAGCGCGAGTTCCCGGTGGGACCGGGCCATGCTGGTCAGGTCGGCGCGGAGCTCGGCCCTCCACTCGGGTTCGTCCGTCCCGGAGGGGTCGAGGGCGCGAGCGATGCGGACCACTGAGCACGCGGCGTGTGCGCCGGAGAACAGCCGCAGGTTCGACAGGTCGGCATCATCGAGCGGCCGCACATCGCGGTACCCGGCGACGAACGCCTGGAAGAGTGCCTGGTGCGCCGCTTCGGGCTCGCCGTCCGGCCCGGTCAGGTCGCGCAGCGCGTAGGCGATGTCGGCGGCGTACCAGGACCGAGCGGCCTCGTCGAAGTCGAAGGCGGTCGCCCGGTCGGCCTCCCAGGCCAGGTTGTCGAGCTCGAAGTCACCGTGAACCACGCCGAACCGGATGGGATCGCGGGCCAGGGCGGCGAGCCGGTCGGACAGGATCGCCGCGGCCCTCACCAGAGGCGCGTCCTCGGCGAACCGGTCGGGAATCGTGGCCAGCTCGGTGAGAGCGACGGGCAGTCCGGCCTCGATCCCGCCTGCGGTTGCGTGTATCGAGGCGAGTGCACGGCCCCAGTCCCGGGCGCGGTCGTCGGTGAGCTCGCCGGCGTCGAGCTCGGCGCCGGGAGCGGCTTCGACCACCATGGCGTGCATCGCCCCCAGAGCCGTCGGCACCGTCACCGTCAGCGCGCCGGTCCGTGCCGGGACCGGGCGGACCACTGCCGCCCCGCCTTCGGCGAGCTGGTGCATCAAGCTGCTTGCCGCCGCGACCGGGCCGGCGCCCCGGTAGGCATCGGGCACGAACCGCAGGTATCGCTTCCCGTCCGGGTCGGGCAGGACGAACACGTGCGAGGCACTGGAGCGCCACCACTTCGCGGTTCCGGGTGGATATCCCCAGGCGGCGGCCACCTGGTCCGCGATCGCGCTCTCCCACGCTGTGGTGACGGTTCGTTTCAGGCGATCGATCTCTGTCAGCGGCATCATCGCCGGTCAGCCTCACGGGCCCGAGCCGGCATCGCAACACAATTCCACGCGGGCCGAGCCCTCGACACTCAGGGGACACCGAACTCAGCGGACACCGAACTCAGCGGACACCGAACTCAGCGGACACCGAACTCAGCGGACACCGAGCCCGGACGAACCTTGTGCCCGAATTTTCCAGTTCACCCCCTCTGTGACACAACCTTCCGCATGCTCGGCCCGTCTTACGTGTCATGAGGAACCTCGCAGCGGTACACCCGGTGATCCTCGGCGGCGACGCCGGCGCCTACAGCCTCGCCCGTGCCTTCCACGAGGGCTACGGCGTCAGGTCGACAGTGGTGTCGATCCGCCCGACACCCAACGTCGCGTACTCCAACATCATCCGGAACGTCGTCGAGCCGCGCCTCGACGACCCCGCCGTCATGGTCGAGCTGATCCGCCGGATCGCCGCGACGGCACCGGGCCCGGTCATCGCGCTCACCTGCGTGGACTGGTACGTGCGCGCGCTCGCGGAGCATCGCGCGGAGCTGGAGGACGTCGCGGTCGTGCCCTACCCGTCGGTCGACCTGCTCGACCGGGTGATGGACAAGCAGCGGTTCTCCGAGCTCTGCCAGGAGATCGGGGTACCGCATCCGCGCACTGAGGTGCGCGACGGCGGAGAGCCGGTCGGCGACCTCGACCTGTTTTTTCCGGTGATCGCCAAGCCCGGTGACAACACGGCGTGGCACCAGGTGTCGTTCCCCGGCAAGGCGAAGGTGCACCTGGTGCGCGATCGCGGCGAGCTGGCCGAGCTCCTGAAGGCGGCCGGGGACGCCGGCTACCGCCGGCCGATGATCATCCAGGAGTACGTGCCCGGCGACGACTCGCAGATGCGGATCATGACCACCTACTCCGACCGCGAGGGCGCGGTGCGGATGGCGTGGGGTGGCCACGTGCTGCTCGAGGAGCACACGCCCGGGACGCTGGGGAACCCGGCGGCGATCCTCACCGGGCGGCTCGCGCAGGTCGAGGAGGACGCCCGCCGGCTCGTGGAGCACCTGGGCTGGACGGGGTTCGCGAACTTCGACGTGAAGGTGGACCCGCGTACCGGCGTGGGGCACTTCTTCGAGCTGAACCCGCGCACGGGACGGTCCAACTACTACCTGACCGCAAGCGGGCTGAACCCCGCTGCCTACTGGATGGGGGACTTCCTCACCGGGCACTGGCCGGACGCCGCGGAGCCGCTGGAGGTGCTGTACCGGATCGTCCCGGGCTTCCTCCTGGACAAGTACGTGAACGACGAGTCGGTACGCGACGCCGTGCGCCGCGCCACCGTCGTGCACCCGCTGAAGTACCGGCGGGACCTGTCGCCGCGCCGCGACGCCTGGGTGCGGATCGCGGAGCTCAACCAGGTGCGCAAGTTCGCGCAGTACCACCCGCTGCAGGAACCGGGCGGGGTGCGCGGGATCGGGGAGCCGCTCCCGTCCTCGGATCGTGACGTTGCCTGACGGCGGCGGAGCGGGAACGCTCGTCGGCGTGCTGGGCGGCGTCGGGCCGCTCGCGACCGTCCTGTTCATGGAGCGCGTGGTCCGGCTGACCGACGCGGCCCGCGACCAGGACCACGTCGACATGATGGTGCTGCAGCACGCGACCGTCCCCGACCGGACGGAGTTCGTGCTGGGGCGGTCGGCCGACGATCCCGGACCCGTGCTCGCCGCCGACGCGCGGCGGCTCGCGGGAGCCGGGGTCGGCTTCCTCGTGCTGCCCTGCAACACGGCGCACGCGTTCGCCCGCGCCATCGTCGCGGCGACGTCGGTCCCGCTGCTGTCCGCGGTGGACGCGACGGTCTCCGCGGTGCTGTCGCGCGACGCCTGGGCCGGTCGCCTCAGCGGGTCGCGGCCCGAGGCGGTCGGCCTCCTGGCGACGGAGGGGACCATCGCGTCCGGCGTCTACCTGGACGCCTTCAACGCGCACGGCATCAAGACGCTGGTGCCTGACGTCGCAGGTCAGGCAACCGTGACGGCCCTGATCTACGACGGCGTGAAGGCGGGCCGTGGCGGAGACCTGACGGCGCTGGACGGCGTCGTCACGAACCTGCGTTCGCGTGGGGCCGGCGCGATCGTGCTGGGCTGCACCGAGCTGTCGGTCGCGGCGGAGGCGACCCCGCCTGACCTCCTGCCCGACGTCGTGCTCGTGGACTCCCTCGACGAGCTGGCCCGAGCGACGGTGCTGCGCGCGGGCCGCCGGCTGCGCCCGGAAGGGTCGCCGGATAACAGCTACCCCGGATGAGCGGCGACATGTCAGGGTCGGTGCGTGCGCGATTCCCGACGTGACCTGCTGCGCTGGCAGTTCGACCTGACCTGGTCCCTGTTCGAGTACCACCTGGAGCGGCTGGAGCCCGAGGATTTCCTGTGGGAGCCCGCCGCCGACCACTGGACGGTGCGCCCGAGCGCGGACGGCACGTGGGTGCCGGACTGGGCGGACGCCGAACCCGATCCGGTCCCCGTTCCGACCATCGGCTGGGTGAGCTGGCACATCGGCTGGTGGTGGAGCGTGACCATCGATCACGCGCGCGGACGTGCACCCCGGGAGCGGACCGACGTCACGTGGCCGGGTGACGCGCAGGCGGCGATCGAGTGGCTGCACGGCCTGCGCGACGACTGGGTCTCGGTGCTGGACGGCCTGACCAGCGACGATCTGGACGCGCGGGCGCGGTTTCCCCAGCCGGACGACCCGGAGTACACCGTCGCGCACATGGTCGCCTGGGCGAATTCCGAGCTCATGAAAAACGTCAGCGAGATCGGACAGCTCCGCATGATCCGGGCCGCATCGTCGGGCTGATCTCGATCAGTTCACCCAGGCGGCCCCACAGGCGACTTTCAGCAGCGATACTTGACCGGTGACTACGTCCAGCGAGACCCCTGCGGTGGCAGGAGCAGAGATCCCGGTAGAGCTTCTCTTCCGGGTTCCGTACGGCAAGGTCCTGCACGGCAAGGACTGCCAGCACCTGTCCGCGGATCGCCTGGCTTCCCTTCAGCCTGCGACCGAGCTCGACAGGCAGAAGTTCAAGGTGTGCAAGACGTGCCTCGTGGCCCTCTCCACGGTCAGCCACGACGACTTCGACTCGTTCGAGGCCGCCCTCGAGGCGCTGCCGATCCCGCAGGCGCACCGGCCTGCCATGCGCGAGATCGCGGAGGGGCTCGACAAGACCCGCATCTGGATCCCGTCGTCCCGCTCGTACGTCGCGGTCTCGCCCGGCCCTGGTCAGGAGGCGACAGCCTTCTTCAACAAGGGCTTCGTCGACGTCCAGCAGGCCGGCGGCGGGTACAAGCGCGTGCTGATGGCCGGGTTCTCCGGAACGCAGACCAACTCGTTCGCGCACGCGCCCGACGCCGCTCCCGCGAGCTGCCCGGGCTGCTACATGCAGCTCCCGGCCACGGGCCGCTGCGACGCCTGCGACTGACGTCGCCGCGACCCGCCCGCCCTTCCGCTGAGTGCTGGACATTCGCCCTTCAAGACCCGATCAAGGGGCGAATATCCAGCACTCAACGGGTCGTTCGGGCGAGAGCCGACGTCGTGTCAGCCGTCACCAGGTCGGCGTTGATGTGGGCGCCGGCCAGTGCCCCGGCGGCGGCTGACGCCCCGACCTGGGCGGACGGGTCGCTGGCGTTGCCGGCCACCCACACGCCCGGGACCTCGGTGGTCCCGGCCATACCGGTCACGAAGTGGCGGCCCATCCCGTTGGGCAGGTCCTGCATCGGCAGCCCGAGGTCCTCCAGGCCGTCGGTGCGCGCCAGCATGGTGGTCGCGACGGCGAGCACGCGCCGGGCCACGAGCTGCCCGTCAGCGAGCCGGACGCCGGCGATGCCGCCGCCGTCGTCCGCCACGACCTGGGTGACCGGCGATTCGACGACGCGGATGCCGCGGGCCGCGAAGCGGGCCCGCGTGTCGTCGTCGAGCTGGGTGCCGCGCGTGAAGTAGACGAGGTCGTCGGTGAGCTGGCGGAACAGCAGCGCCTGGTGGACGGACGCTGTACCGGTCGCGATGATGCCGATCGGCTCGTCGCGGACCTCCCAGCCGTGGCAGTACGGGCAGTGCACCACGCTGCGGCCCCAGTGCTCGGCCAGCCCGGGGACGTCGGGCAGCACATCGCGCAGACCGGTGGCGACCAGGATCCGGCGGGCGTGCAGCGTGACGCCGTCGGCCATGGTGACGGTGAAGCGCGGGTCGCCGTCGGCGGACGGGTCGGCCGCGGACGCCTTGAGCACCTCGCCCGACAGCACCGTGCCGCCGTAGCGGCGGACCTCGGCGCGACCCCGTTCGAGCAGCTCGGCCGGGGGAGTGCCGTCGAGGCCGAACAGCCCGTGCACGCCTTCGGCGGGCGCGTTGCGCGGGGTGCCGCTGTCGATCACGACCACCGAGCGGCGGGAACGGGCGAGCATCATGGCGCCGTTCAGCCCGGCCGCGCCGCCGCCGATCACGACGGCGTCGACGGTCCCGTCCGGCACCTCGCTGCTGGTGTGTGGGGGTGTGGTCCCTGGCATGTCTCATTCCCTCTCATGTCGCGGCCCTTGGTGTGGGCTCGCCCGACGCTAGCTGCCGTTTGCGACCGAGGCATAGGATCTTGCTCATGACGCAAGAAAATGGCGAGCTGGACAGCCTCGTACGCAAGCGCATCCGCGCCCTGCGCGTCGCGCAGGGCTGGTCCCTGGAGGAGCTGGCCACCCGCGCCCGGGTCAGCCAGTCCACGCTCAGCCGCATCGAGAACGGGCAGCGGCGGCTGGCCCTGGACCAGCTCGTCACGCTCGCCCGCGCGCTGGACACGTCGCTGGACCAGCTCGTGGAGACGGCCACGGAGGACGTCCTCATCAACCCGACGGTCGACGGCGCGCACGGGGGGATGCGCTGGTCGATCAGGGCCGAGCCCGGGATGAGCGTCGTCCGGCAGCGGATGACCAACCCGGCGCCCGACAACCCCGCGCGCATGCGCGCCCACCCCGGCCGCGAGTGGCTCGTCGTCATCTCCGGCACCGCGACACTGCTTCTCGGCAACCGGCGTTTTCGCGTCGAGACCAATCAGGCCGCGGAGTTCCCCACGATGCTCCCGCACGCGATCGGGGCGGAGGGCGGGCCGTGCGAGATCATCGGCATCTTCGACCGGGACGCGCGGCGGGGGCACCAGCGCGGGGAGCGCGCCGGGACGGCGGGCTCGTGATCTTGACCGAGGTGGACGGGCTGCCGGTGCGGCTCCGTGCGCCGCATGACTTGTCGTTCGTCGCCCGTTGGGGTCGCGTGTTCGCGGTGCTCGACCAGCAGGACTCGGGCAACCTCTGCCTCGGCGTCGAGGGTCCGGCGGGCCGCGTGTTCGTCAAGTACGCGGGCGCGCCGACGGTGCGGTACGACGGCGCGATCGAGACGGCGGTGGCGAACCTCCGCCGGTCGGCGGAGGTCTACCGGGCGCTCGCGCACCCCACCCTCGTGACGCTGCGCGAGGCGGTCGACGTCGGCGGCGGGCACGCCCTCGTCTTCGACTGGACCGACGCGACGCCGGTCGGCAGGCAGTACGAGCAGTCGCACGTCGTGCGGTCGTTGTCGGAGCAGGCCCGGGCCGACGCCGTCCAGCAGATCCTCGACTTCCACGTCCATGCCGCGGCGCAGGGGTGGGTGGCGATAGACCTGTACGACGGCTCGGTGATGGTCGACGCCGACAGTGGGCGCGTCACGCTGTGCGACCTCGACTTCTACGAACGAGGTCCTGTCGTCAACCGGATGGGGCGCATGTGGGGCTCGACCCGGTTCATGTCGCCCGAGGAGTACCGGCTCGGCGCGCCGATCGACGAGGTCACGAACGTCTTCACGCTCGGGTCGCTCGCACACACCTTCCTGGGCGACGACGCGACGAAGTCCCGCTCTGCCTGGGTCGGCTCGGAGGCGCAGTTCGACGTCGCCGCGCGCGCGATGCGCGCCGAACGGGACGCACGCTGGCCGTCGGTCGTGGCGCTGGCCGAGGCGTGGCGTTCGGCTGCACCCGCTTTGCCATAGCGGACCAGGGCCGTAGTCCGACCAGCCAACTGACTCGCGGGACCACAATGGCCCCATGAGCACGCAGCCCCGCCGCCAACGCCCCGACCCCTCCACCCTCAGCGAGGCTGAGAAGGAGGAATTCGCCGAGCGCCTCCGCGAGCGGGTCTACGTCACGTTCGCCGCGCTCGCCGTCGTCCTCACGCTGCAGGCTCACGTGCACGGGCTCAGTGCCGGGACCGCCGCCGCATCGCTGACCATCACCGCCGTCGGTACCGTCGCCGCCGCTTGGCTCGCGGAACTCATCGCGTACCTCGCCGCGCACGGCGGGTTCCCGGACCCGGCCAAGCTGCGCACCATGACCGGTACGAGCTGGGGTGCCCTGCTGACCATCGTCGTCCCGCTGCTCGCCCTGGCGGCCGCTGGCCTCGGGTGGCTGGAGGTCACCACCGCGCTTCGCATCGGCGTCGGCGCGCTGATCGGCTCGCTCGTGGTCATCGCCTGGCTCGGCGTCCGCCGCGCCAAGCTGCCCTGGCCGGCCCGCATCCTCGCGCTGGGCGTGCTCGCGGTGCTCGCCGTCGGCGTGGTCGCCCTGAAGCAGCTCGCCCACGGCTGACGCACCACAGCGTCCGAAATCCGCTTTCCGCGCCGGTATCCCGCGGGCGAGGATCAGCCCGTGACATCCTCCCCACGCTCCGGCGCACTCGCGTTCTGGTCGGACCTGCCGAACGACGGCCGCTGGCTGCTCTCCACCGTGGTCGTGCAGTTCTTCGGCCGCGGCCTGACGCTCCCGTTCACGATCATCTACCTGCACGAGGTGCGCGGGTTCTCGCTCGGCCTGTCCGGGGCGCTCATGGGCCTGATCGCCGTGGTCGGCCTGCTTGTCACGGGCCCGGTCGGAACCATGGTCGACCGGTACGGCGCCCGGCGAGTCCTGCTCGCCGGGCAGGCCTTTGTTGTCGTCGGGTACGTCGTGCTCGCCTTCGCGACCACCCCGGCCGTCGCCGGATTGGGGCTCGCACTCACCGGTGTGCAGCTCGGCGTCGGGTGGCCCGCGGTCAACGCGCTCGTCGCCACGGTCGTCGACGGCGAGCTGCGGCAGCGGTACTACGGCGTGAACTTCGCCCTGCTCAACCTCGGCGTCGGGGTGGGCGGTGTGATCGGCGGGCTCGTGGTCGACGTCGAGCAGCCGGGCACGTTCGTCATGGCCTTCCTGGTCAACGCCGCGACGTTCCTCGTTCCCATGGCCGTGCTCCTGGGGCCGCTGCGGCACCTGCACGGACGGGTCCACCACCCGGACGGCGACGCCGGCAACAAGGAGGGGTACCTGGCGATCCTCCGCCGGCCCGAGGTGCTCTGGCTCGCCGCGCTCAGCCTCCTCGCGGCCTTTGTGGGCTACGGGCAGATGGAGGCGGGCTTCCCCGCCTTCGCCCGGCAGGTGTCCGAGGTCTCGACCCGCGTGGTGGGCTTCGCGTTCGTCGTCAACACGGTGGTGATCGTCGCGCTGCAGTTCTGGGTGATGAACCGCGTCCGCGGACGACGCCGCACGCGGGTGCTCGCCCTCATGGCCGTGGTATGGGCCGTGGCCTGGCTGCTGCTGGGTGTTACGGGCCTGATGCCTGGTGGTTTGGCGGCCGTCGTGATCGTGCTGGCGTTCCACGGTGTGTTCGGGCTGGGGGAGACGCTGCTGCAGTCGGCCCTGCCCGCGCTGACGAACGACATGGCGCCCGCGCACCTACGCGGCCGGTACAACGCGATCAGCTCGGGCGGGTTCCAGGCGGGCACCGTCATAGGACCCGTGGCCGCGGGGCTGCTGCTGGAGCAGGGGTGGGCCGGTGCCTTCATCGGTGTGGTGGTGGCCGGCTGCCTCGGGATCGCCGCGGTGGCGTTCGTCGTCGGACGGCGGGTGACGCCGGCGGTCGACGGCGTGCGGCGGGCGTCGCCCGAGCTGTCCGCACAGGGCGGCGACGCCGCGTGACGAGCCGCGGTGCTCGGGAAGGAACAGTGCCGGCCAGGTAGGTAACGGAGAGGGAGCATTGCTATGTCTCCGTTACCTACCTGGCTGCCACACCTTCTCCTCCCGAGAGCCGGCCCAGCCGGAGGCGGCATAGGGTCAGGGGCGATGAGCGGACCGACGGGCGCCCCGACGCCGACACCTCGGCAGGCGGTGCGCCACCGCCTGGTCGACGTGGCCCTGATCGGAGTGGCCGTCGCGCTGGGGCTGGTCTCGGTGCTCCTCCAGGCCGGCGAGCCGTGGCTCAGGCCCGCCTGGTTGCTGTCCGTGGACTGGGTCGTGGGACTGATCGGCTGCCTGGCGCTGTGGTGGCGGCGCCGGCTCCCGGTGGCGCTGGGTGTCGTGCTGGCGGTGTCGAGCTCGTTCTCGGAGACGGTCTCGGGCGCCGCGATCGTGGCGTTGTTCACCGTGGCTGTGCACCGCTCGGTCCGCGCGACGGCGGTGGTGTGCGGAATCAGCCTGGCGGCGCTCACCGCGTACCAGCTGCAGTGGCCCGCGCCGGCGGCCCCGCCGGTCACGATGTTGGTCATCATCGTCCTGGGCCACATCGCCACCGTGGCGTGGGGCCTGTCGGTGCGGCACCGCCGGGCACTGATCGCGTCCTTGCGGGAGCGGGCGGCGGCAGCCGAGGTGGAGGCACGGCTGCGCGCCGAGCGCTCCGAGCACGACGCGCGCGAGGCGCTCGCGCGGGAGATGCACGACGTGCTCGGGCACCGGCTCTCGCTGCTCAGCGTCCATGCGGGCGCCCTCGCCTACTCTCGCGACGCGCCGCCCGAGGACCGGACGCGCGCGGCCGAGGTGGTCCGGGAGAGCGCGCACCGTGCCCTGCAGGACCTCCGCGAGGTGATCGGGGTGCTCCGGGCTCCCGTCGGGGAGCTGCCGTTGCCGGGCGTCACGGACGTTCTCGAGCTGATCGACGAGGCACGTCAGGCCGGGACTCCGGTCGAGCTGCGGGACGAGGCGGGCGTGACGACCGATGACCGTATCCTGCCCGAGACGCAGGGCCGCACGCTCCACCGCCTCGTGCAGGAGGGCCTGACCAACGTGCGCAAGCATGCTCCGGGCGCGCCGGCCGTCGTCCGGATCGCGGGGCAGCCCGGCGACCACGTGACCGTCGAGGTGGTCAACGCGGCACCCGCCCGTCCGCCGGTGCGCCTCCACAGTTCCGGGGAAGGGCTGCGCGGCCTGGGGGAGCGCGCCCGGCTCGTGGCCGGGCAGCTCGACCACGGCCCGACCGAATCGGGCGGCTGGTGGGTCCGGATGCGTCTACCGTGGCCGCCGTGACTGATCCTCTACCGGTGATCACCGTGCTGATCGCCGACGACGACCCCGTCGTCCGGTTCGGACTGAAGATGATGCTGAGCGGTGCCGCCGACCTGCGCGTCGTGGCCGAGGCGAGCGACGGCGCGGAGGCGGTGGAGCTGGCGCGCCGTCACCACCCCGACGTCGTGCTGATGGACATCCGGATGCCCGGTACCGACGGGCTCACCGCTACCGAGACGCTGCGGAGCCGGGCAGAGGCCCCGCAGGTCATGGTGCTCACCACGTTCGACGCCGACGCCCACGTGCTGCGCGCCCTCCGCGCCGGAGCGGCGGGGTTCCTCCTCAAGGACACCCCGCCGGACGAGCTCGTCGTCGCGATCCGGCACGCCGCCCAGGGGCGCCCGGTCCTCTCGCCCGAGGTGACCCGGCGCCTGATCGCCCGGGTCGCGGGCTCGGACCAGGACACCCGGCAGGCCGCGGCCCGACGGCGCCTCGACGTGCTCGCCGACCGGGAACGAACGGTCGCGGCGGAGGTCGGTGCGGGGCGCTCCAACGCGGAGATCGCCGCGCGGCACCACCTCGGCCTGACCACGGTCAAGACCCATGTGTCGGCGATCCTCACCAAGCTGGACCTCAACAACCGCGTGCAGGTGGCGCTGCTCGTGCAGGAGGCCGGGCTCGGGCAGCCGAACCCACCGGACTGATCGCCCCATCGGACGGAGCGCCCCCGGGACCGAGCGACCCCGGGCGGAACGACCCGCCGGCCGCTCCGACTTTGGTTGTCCGGTTCGGACCGATCGGCGGATGCGCAGGCCAGGCGCCCCTGCCTAGCGTCGATGTCATGCCACTTTCACCCCGATCGACCGGTGCCCCTCCGGCCCTCCTGCGTGTCACCACGGTGCTGATCGCCGCCGCGCTGACCCTGACCAGCTGCGCCGCCGGGAGCGGCGCGGCGCTGACGGC
>NZ_UWYY01000040.1 GCF_900608595.1 Promicromonospora panici
GCACGCTCCGACCGTAGCGCTCAGAAACCGGGACGCCACCGGAAATGCAGGGCTATTGCCGGACGAAACACCGCCGTCGCCGCGTCGCGGGTCAGCGCGCCTCGAACGGCACGCTCTCCCAGCCGGCGGGCACGTCGCGGGGCGACCACGACGTGTCGGGCGTCCAGTCGGCCCAGGCCTTGTCCCACCAGAGCTCACCGGCATCGAGCATCCCGGCGATCCGGGCGCCCTCGGCGCGGATCTGCTCCATGCGGCCGGGGTAGCGCGTCGGCCCGGTCTCCTCGAACTCGGCGACGTCCTTGAACTCGTAGGTCTCGGCGTCGGCGGCCCACCAGACGTCCAGCTCGTGGTCGAGCGTGTCGAAGCCGATGGCGGTGCGCCGGGGCGCGTCCTCGAGGTTGAAGTACCAGCCCTGGAACGCGCGCTCGGGGCCGTCCCAGAACAGGAAGAGCGAGTGTTCCACCCCGGCCCAGTGCAGCTCGAGCCGCCCGTGTCCGCGCCAGTAGGTGCTGCCCGCGAGCTTCCAGGGGTGCTCCCCCACGGGGAATGTGCCCGCCTTCGGGTACACCATCGGTGTGCCGCCCGGGGTGTAGGTGACCAGCAGGTCGCCGTCGTCCTGGACGCACACCTGCGGGATGGCGATCCACGGCTCGCCCCGCATGATCTCGCGGCGCACTACCGTCTGGCCGGGCTGGAACAGGGGAGACGTCATGCCCGGCACGCTAACAGCGGCCGGTTACGCGCCTGCGACATCGACGTCAACACTGTGGCGATTGCGCGCCATCCAGTCCACCGCGAAGTCCACGAGCGACCGCTGATCCATGAGCCGGGCGGTGGCGGACCCAACCCGCCCGACCGCGACCGCCCCGGTCTCCTCGAACGCCGCACCGACCTGGTCGAAATCGTCCTCGCCCGTGACGAGGTCGGTCCAGGTCGCCCAGCGACTCGTCCCGTCGGCGTCGCGGATCGCCGCGCCCGTCTCGCCCATCGGGGGTGACGCCTGACTGCGCTCGGCAAGATGCAGTGACGTGTTGGAGTCATGTCCGCAGCCGAGGAGCAGTACCTTTCCGCCCAGCCGGTAGACCGCACCGATCGGCGACCTCTCGCCGTGCGAGTCGGTGAGGGCGTGTTCCGCGGTCACCTCCGGGGCGCGGACGCCGAGCGCGGCGCAGGACACCTGCGGATGACTGCTGCGCAGAGCGCCGGGCCAGGTTCGGACCGCCTCGGGCAGGACGCCGACCCAGCGGCTGGGCGACCGTGCGGGGTCGAATCCCGGCGCCTCAGACCGGATCGCCGGCCACCAGTGCTCGGGGACGGGCGGATTCTGCCAGCCTGCCGGGTCGGTGTTCTCCGACGTGTGTGTCGGAACGACGAGGGTGCCCCCAGCTCCCACCGCCGACAGCAGTGCCTCGACGACGGCCTGCACGCCGCCCGCGACGAAGCCGAGGCTCTTCACGGATGAGTGCACCAGGAGCACATCACCCGGGACCACGCCCAGCGCCCGCAGGTCGCCCGTCAATGTGGCCGCAGTGTGCGGCTGAGCCTGATCCATTCCGGGAGCGCATTCCGGAGCGCGGGCTGTATACCCACGAATTTCTGTCGGCGCCGCTCCATGGTGGTGACCCGCCTTGCCGTCGATGCGGCTCCACACCTGGTGGCGGCAGGCCGGGCTGCCGGATGACTGCAGACTTGGTCCGCGGCCCGCCCAGCGAGTGCAGACCTCGAAGCGGTCTTCAGCCGCCCAGCCGCTACGAAGTCTGCGGTCGAGATCTGCTGCCGCTGCCAAGTCTGCAGTCGACGGCGCCCGGACAGCGCCGGGCCGGAGCTCGAGAGTAGCGGGCCGGCGCTGGCGGGATGCTGGGCCACTGCACCGCGTCTCGGCCTGTGTCCGACGCCTACGCCCCGGCGATTTCGACATCACCGCGGGCAACGTCCACCCCGTGCCGCAGCACCCGGATCGGGTGCAGGTCCGCATCCGTGACCAGCACGTCCGCGCGCGAGCCGGGCTCCAGGCTGCCGACCTCACCCATCAGCCCCAGGACGCGGGCCGGCACGGCGGTGGCCGACCGTACGGCGTCGACCAGGGGAACGCCTCCGGCCACGGCGCACCGCACGACGTCGACCAGGTGCGCGGTACCACCGGCGATAGGCCCCTCCCCCGACGTGTCAGACGCAGGGGTCACCCCGGTGGCCTGTGGGTCTGACACGTCCGGGACGACGCGGGCTACGCCGTCGTGCACCACCACCGACATCGGACCCAGCTCGTAGCGGCCGTCGGCCACGCCGGCCGCCGCCATGGCGTCCGTCACGAGCAGCACCTGGTCCGCGCCCACCATGTCGAACACCGCACGCACCGTCGCCGGGTCGAGGTGTACGCCGTCGCCGATGAGCTCCACGACCATGTCGCCGCGGGCGGCGGCAGCCAGGCATGCGGCGATCGGGCCGGGCTTGCGGTGGTGCAGCGGGCGCATGCCGTTGAACAGGTGCGTGGCCGTCATCGGCCCGACGGCGCCGCCCGCGGCGGCCAGTGCCGCGGTGACCTGCTCGATCAGCGCCTCGGCCTGTTCGGTGCTGCCGTCGGTGTGCCCCAGGGAGGGCAGCACGCCCGCCTCGATCAGCGCCTCGGCGACGCCGCCGGGGCCGGTCACGCCGGGCACCTCCGGCGCGATGGTCATCGTGCGCAGGTACCCGCGGGCCGCCTTGACCAGGTCCCTGACCAGGTCCACGCTGCCTTCTTGCAGGTCAGCCGGGTTGTGTGCGCCCCGCCGGCGGTACGACAGGAACGGCCCCTCCGCGTGCAGGCCCTCGATCTCCCCGGCCACGGCGAGCTCGGCGAGCACGCCCGCCCGCTCCAGCAGCACCTCGGGCTGGGCGGTCACCAGGGACGCGAGCAGGGTGGTCGTGCCGTGGCGGCGGTGCTCGAGCACGCCGGCCAGCGCGTCGGAGGCCGAGGCCACGTCCGGGAAGGAGACGCCGCCCCCGCCGTGGTTGTGCAGGTCCACGAGGCCCGGGAGCACGTACGCCTCCGGAGCGGCCGGAACCCGGTCGACGGCGGGGCCGTGGCCGGCCGCGACGGCGTCGGGCAGGGAACCGGCGAAGGCGACGCGACCGCCCGAGGTGACGACGACGCCGTCGTCCACCACCGCGGAGGGCTGGACCAGGCGGCCGCGCACGACGAGAGCACCGGAATCAGTCATGCGGACATCCTGCCAGGGCCGGGCGGGGCTCCGGCGCCGCGAAGGGGGGCCCGCACGCAACCGCTTCGATGCGTTTTACCTCGCAGAAGGACGTCCTGGCCAGCAGTGATGCCTGGTCCGTCGCGCCCCCTGGTGGTTGGCCCCTTGACAGCCACCTTTTCGTCCAACAATGATGATACCTATCATCGAAGCGCTTCGCGTCGTGGCGAGGGCGTTCACCGAACACGTCAAGGAAGATGTGAATGATGCGTAGGACAGCTCCGGTCATCACCGCGCTCTCAGCCGTCGCCCTCACCCTGGCCGCATGTTCGTCGGGCTCCGGCTCCGGCGGCGCCGAACCCGACGACGGCGGCCCCATCACCCTCGACTACTGGGCCTGGGGCACCGCACAGCAGCCCATGGTGGACGCCTGGAACGCAGCCCACCCGGACATCCAGGTGAAGCGGACCGACGCCGGCGGCGGTACGGACTCCTCGGCAAAGCTCGTGACCGCGACACGCGCCGAGAACGCCCCCGACGTCGCGCTCGTCGAGTACAACACCCTGCCGGCGATGATCGTGGCCGGCGTGGCCCAGGACATCACCGAGTACTCCAACGGCCTGGAGAGCGAGTTCGCCCCCGGCGTGTGGAGCCAGGCCACCTTCGACGACGCCACCTACGGTGTGCCGCAGGACGCCGGCCCCCAGGCGCTGACCTACAACAAGGCGCGGTTCGACGAGCTCGGCATCGACGTCCCGAAGACCTGGGACGAGTTCGCCGAGGCCGCGGAGAAGGTCCACGAGGCCGATCCCGACACCTACCTCACGACGTTCCCGCCCGACGGTTTCGGGGGCGTCGCCGCGTTCGCCCAGCAGGCCGGCGGTCAATGGTGGTCGGTCGACGGCGACGCCTGGACCGTCGACTTCGACGACGACGCGTCCGTCGCGGTCGCCGACTACTGGCAGGACCTCGTCGACCGCGATCTCGTGTCGGCGGAGCCGCTCCTCACCCCCGAGTGGAACGCGAAGGTCAACGACGGCGAGATTCTCTCGTGGCCGGCGGGCCTCTGGGCCGCCGGGGTGCTCTACGGCGTCGCCGAACAGAGCGCCGGCGACTGGGCCATGGCCCCGCTCCCGCAGTGGGAGGAGGGCGACTCGGCCGTCGCGTTCGAGGGCGGGTCCGCCCTCGTGGTCACGACGTCCGCGGAGCACCCCGAGGCCGCCGCCGAGTTCGCCCGGTGGATGGGCACCGCCGAGGAGGCCCACGCGATCCAGATCGAGCAGGGGCAGTACCCGGCATCGCTGGCCGGCCAGGAGCTGACCCTGGAGAGCGAGCCGCCGCTGCTCATGCCGAAGCAGAAGGACTACTGGGAGACCGCCGCCGAGATCGCCCGGACCACGATCCCGGAGATCAGCTGGGGCCCCAACGTCAACGTCGCCTCCAGCGCGTACCAGGACGCCATGTCGAAGGCGGTCGCCGACGGCACCCCGCTGCGCGACGCCCTGACCGCGGTCGAGGCCGAGGTGGTCGACGACATGAAGACCACCGGCTTCGAGGTCACCCAGAAGTGACTCCCGGGCCGGCTGCGATGCCGGCACCTGGCCTGCAAAGGAGCAACCAGTCATGAGTGCTGCCACCGACGCGCCCTCGCTCGCGCACCGCCGCGTGCGCCGGCGCTGGGGAGCCCCACTCCTCTTCCTGCTGCCCGCGGGGCTGCTGTTCGTCGCGTTCCTCGCGATCCCGATCGGCTATGCGCTGTACCTCAGCTTCCGGGGGATGCGCGTGTCGGGCGGCGGTCCGTTCGGCCTCCGGCAGGAGACCTGGGTGGGCCTGGACAACTACGTCGCCGCGTTCACCGACCCCGAGCTGGTCGCAGGTCTGGGCCGGCTCGCGATCTACGGGATCATCGCAGTTCCCCTCACCCTGGGGTTCGCGCTCACGTTCGCGCTGCTGCTCGACCTGCCACGGCTGCGGGGCGCCCGGTTCTCCCGCACCGCGATCTTCATCCCGTACGCGGTGCCGGGGGTGGTGGCCACGCTCCTGTGGGGCTTCCTCTACCTGCCCTCGACGAGCCCGGGCAACTGGATCCTCGAGCGGGTCGGCCTCGGCGGCGTCGACGTGCTGCACGGCGGCATGCTCTTCGGTTCGGTGGCGAACATCGCCATCTGGGGCGGCGTCGGCTTCAACATGATCATCCTGTTCACGTCCCTGCGCGGGATCCCCACGGAGCTGTACGAGGCGGCGCGGCTCGACGGGGCCAGCGAGTGGGACATCGCCTACCGGATCAAGATCCCGCTCGTGGGGCCCGCCCTGGTCCTGACCGGTCTGTTCGCGCTCATCGGGACGCTCCAGGTGTACGGCGAGCCCGCGACACTGCGTCCGATGACGAGTGCGATCTCCCAGACCTGGGTGCCACTGATGACGATCTACCGCGACGCCTTCACCAGGGACAACCTGTCTCTCGCCGCCGCATCGTCGGTGGCGCTGGCCCTCGGCACGCTCGTCGTGTCGATCATCCTGCTGCGGGTGACGCAGAAGCGCACGTTCGGAGGGTCCTGATGAGCACGGCCACCACGCCGCGCCCCGTGGGCACCCGGCGCCTCGCGATCGAACCCGCGCGCCCCGCGAGCCGGCGCGGGGCGGTCCTGCCGAGCATCGTCCTGTTCCTGGGCGCGCTGTACTGCCTCGTGCCCGTGGCCTGGGTGCTGGTCGCCTCGACCAAGTCCAGCTCCGAGCTCTTCTCGACGTTCACCTTTTTGCCCGGCACGGGCCTGCTCGAGAACCTGAGCGACCTGTTCGCGTACGGCGACGGCCAGTACGTGCAGTGGGCGCTGAACAGCGTCATCTTCGCCGGCGTGGGCGCGCTCTTGTGCACCCTCGTCTCGACGATGGCCGGTTACGCGCTGGCCAAGTACGACTTCCCGGGACGCCAGGTGGCCTTCTACGCGATCCTCGGCGGTGTGCTGCTGCCGGGTATCACGCTGGCCATCCCGCAGTACCTGCTGATGTCGAAGATCGGCCTGGCCGGCACCTACTGGTCGGTGCTGCTGCCGTGCCTCATCTCGCCCTTCGGGATCTTCCTGGCCCGGGTCTATGCCGCATCGGCAGTGCCGACGGAGACCATCGAGGCGGCACGCATCGACGGTGCGAACGACGCGCGCGTCTTCGTCTCGGTGGCCCTGCCGATGATGGTCCCTGGCATGGTGACGGTGTTCCTGCTGCAGTTCGTGGGCATCTGGAACAATTTCCTGCTCCCGTTCATCATGCTGTCGGACGAGCGGATGTACCCCCTCACGGTCGGCCTGTACACACTGCTGTCCAAGGGTTCCGGGACGCCGTCGCTGTACAGCCTCGCGATCATCGGCGCGGCCGTGGCGATCATCCCGCTCATCGCGATGATGCTCGTCCTGCAGCGCTACTGGCGGCTCGACCTAATCAGCGGCGGGCTCAAGGGATGAGCGCCGCCATGGCCGACCGGGTCCTGGGGACGACCGGGCTGCGTGTCCCCGCCGTCGTCCTCGGGACGTCCTCGCTCGGGCGCCGGCTGGACGCGCCGAGCGCCGTCGCCGTGCTCCGCGCCGCCGTCGCCTCCGGGTGGCGCACGTGGGACACGAGCAACGAGTACGGCGACGCCGAGGCATTCATCGGCTCGGCTCTGGCTGGTCTCGACGACTCGGCCGGTCCCGTGGCCCCGGTCCAGGTGTTCACCAAGGTCGACCCGGTGCCCGGCTCCGGCGACTTCTCCGGCGCCCGCGTCCGGGCGTCCGTCGCCGAGTCCCTCGAACGCCTGGGCCTCGACCGGCTGCCACTGGTGCACTTCCACGACCCGGAGCGCATGGCGTTCGCCGATGCCGTGGCACCCGACGGGCCCGTCCGCGCGCTGCTCGACCTGCGCGAGGCGGGGACCATCGAGCACCTCGGGGTCGCCGGAGGCCCGATCGGGGTCCTGCGGCAGTACGTCGGGACCGGCGAGTTCGAGGCGGTCGTGACGCACAACCGCCTCACGCTCCTGGACCGGTCGGCCGAGACCCTGCTCGACGACTGCGCCGACCGCGGCATCGGCGTCCTCAACGCCGCCCCGTTCGGCGGGGGTGCGCTCGCTGACGACGACGGGCCGGTGCGCAGCTACCACTACCGCGCCGTCGACGCCGTCCAGGAGGACGCGGTCCTGCGGATCCGCGCTGTCGCCCGGGCGGCCGGCGTCCCCGTGGGCGCGCTCGCCCTGCGCGCCGCCGGCCGCGACCCGCGGGTCGCAGGGACGATCGTCGGCGTGACGAGCACTGCCCAGCTGGCCCAGGTCACGGCGTGGGCCGCCACCGACGTGCCGGACGACGTCTGGCCGGAGCTCGACGCCGCACTGCCCGACCGTGCCCACTGGACCGGCGAGCTGGGCCGCTGATGACCATCCGGAATCTACCTGAGGACGACCAATGACGGTTCCCTTCGCACCTGCCCGGCTGCTCTTCGGCGGCGACTACAACCCCGAGCAGTGGCCCCGCGAGGTCTGGGCCGAGGACATGGCGCTCATGCGCCGGGCGGGCGTGAACACGGTGACGATCGGCGTGTTCTCGTGGGCCACCATCGAGCCCCGCGAGGGAGAGTTCGACGCGGGCTGGCTGGACGACGTCGTCGCGCTCCTCGACGAGAACGAGATCGGCTTCTTCCTCGCGACGCCCACCGCGTCCCCGCCGCCGTGGTTCACGCTCGCGCACCCGGACGCGCTGCCGGTACGGGCCGACGGGACCCGCCTCTCCCACGGTTCCCGCGACACGTACGCGATCAGCGCACCCGCCTACCGCCACGCCGCGCGGCGCATCGCGCGGTTCCTCGCCGAGCGGTACGGTGCCCACCCCCGCCTGCGGGGCTGGCACGTGCACAACGAGTACGGCTCCGTCGACCACGGCCCGCACGCGGCGGCCGCCTTCCGGCGCTGGCTCAGGGCGAGGTACGGCTCGCTCGAAGCGCTGAACGACGCCTGGTACACGGCGTTCTGGTCCCAGCGGTACGACGGCTGGGACGAGATCCTGCCGCCGCTCGCGACGCAGTACCTGGCCAACCCGGCGCACGCGGTGGACTTCAAGCGCTTCTGCTCCGACGAGATGCTCGCCGCTTTCGCCGAGCAGCGTGACGAGCTCCGCGCGGCCGGCTCGACCGCACCGGTCACGACGAACTTCATGCATCCCTCCTGGGACCACCTCAACCAGTGGGACTGGCGCGAGCACCTGGATGTGGTCTCCGTCGACCACTATCTCGACACCGACGGCGCGGACGGCGAAGCCCACGCCGCGTACGCCGCCGACCTGACCCGCTCGTGGGGCGGCGGCCCGTGGCTGCTCATGGAGCAGGCCGCCGCCGGCATCCGGGACGGCGCGCGCCATGCCTTCAAGGAGCCCGACCGAGTGATCCGCAACTCCCTGGGCTACGTCGCCCGTGGGTCCCAGGGCGCGCTGTTCTTCCAATGGCGGGCGTCGGCCGGCGGCTCCGAGACGTGGCACAGCGCGATGGTGCCGCACGTGGGGCCGCAGAGTCGGACGTTCGAGGGCATCACCGAGCTCGGGGCGCTCCTCGGCCGCCTCCAGGAGGTCGCGGCACCGCCCCATGACGGTCCGGTGGTCGAGTCCGACGTCGCGGTCCTGTGGGAGGCCAACGGCCGCTGGTCCCTCCAGACGCCGCACCTGCCGAACGACGACCTCGACTACACGATCGAGGTCCGTTCGGTGCATCGCGCCCTGTGGCGGGCCGGTGCCGCCGTCGACTTCGTGCGTCCCGGCGCCGACGTCGACCGCTACCGGGTGCTGTTCGTGCCGACCCTGATGGCGCTGGACGACGGCACCGTCGCGTGGCTGACCCGGTACGTCGAAGCGGGCGGACACCTCGTCGTCGGACGGTTCACCGGCGTCGCGGACGAGCACCAGCGGGTGGTGGCGGGCGGCTACCCGGGCCGGCTGCGGGACCTCCTGGGCGTGCGGGTCACCGAGCATCTCCCGCTCGCGCCGGACGAGACCCAGGTGCTGAGCGACGGGTCGACCGTCGACCAGTGGACCGAGCGGATGGACCCGCCCCAGGCGGACGTGCTCGCCACCTACGCCGAGGGGCGTCTCGCCGGCCTGCCCGCCGTCACGCGGCGGCACGTCGGAGGCGGCAGCGCCACGTACGTCTCGGCGCGGCTGGTCCAGGAGTCGTGGGACGCGTTCGTCGCGGCGCTGCTCGCGGAGCGTGGCGTGACCCCGGTCGTCCCCGAGGCGGTCGGCACCGGGCTGGAGGCGATCCGCCGGCGCGGCGCGGAGGGCACCTACCTGTTCCTGCTGAACCACGGCGAGACGTCGGTCCGGGTGCTCGGCAAGGGGCACGACCTGATCACCGACACCCCGACGGATCCCGGGATCACCGTGCCCGCGGGCGGATACGCGGTGATCCGCGAAACCCCGGACGCCACATGGTCGGTGCACCCGCTCCCGTCCCCCTGACAGCTCCACCGAGCCGAGGTAGAACCGTGGCGAGGTAGAACCGTGGCGAGGTAGAACCGTGGCGAGGTAGAACCGTGGCGAGGTAGAACCGTGGCGAGGTAGGACTCTGGCGAGGTAGGACTCTGGCGAAGTAGAAGCGCAGCGGGCGCCACAGTTCTACTTCGCCAGAGTTCTACCTCGCCACAGTCCTACCTCGGCAGGGTCAGAAGAGGCGGGACGTCGGGTCGTCTGCGCCGCGCATCGCGTCGTAGTCCAGGAGCAGCGTGGTGATGCCGCGGTCCTTCGCGAGCACGCGGGCCTGCGGCTTGATCTCCTGCGCGGCGTACACACCGCGGACCGGGGCCAGCAGCGGGTCGCGGTTCAGCAGCTCCAGGTACCGCGTGAGCTGCTCGACGCCGTCGATGTCGCCGCGGCGCTTGATCTCCACCGCCACCGAGGCGCCCGAGCTGTCGCGGGCGAGGATGTCCACCGGGCCGATGGCCGTGGGGTACTCCCGGCGCACCAGCGTGTGCCCGTCGCCCAGCAGCGCGATCTGCTCGGCGAGCAGCTCCTGCAGGTGCGCCTCGACGCCGTCCTTCACGAGGCCGGGGTCGATGCCCAGGTCGTGCGCGGAGTCGTGGTGCACGGTGAACAGCTCGACCTCGAGCCGGTCGTCCGACTTCGCGTGCTGCACGGTCCAGACCTCGGTGACGCCGCGCTCGGCCGCCTCCTCGGACGGCTCGCGCACCGTCAGCGTGCACGGGGGGCTCATCCAGTTCAGCGGCTTGTACGAGCCGCCGTCGGAGTGAATCAGTACGCTTCCGTCGGCCTTGACCACGAGCAGCCGGTTAGCCGGCGGGAGCATCGCGGTCAGGCGGCCCGTGTAGAGGGCGGAGCAGTCGGCGACGACCAGCCGCATCAGAGAACCAGATCCTGTCGTCCGGGAGGGGCGGCCTCGAGCCAGGAGGCGAGGCCGAAGTAGTCGCCGGCGGCGAGGTCGAGCTCGAAGTCGAGCCCGTCGTACCGGCACTGGACGAGGTAGTGGTCGCCCTGACCACGCTCGTCGGGGTCCAGTGGGGTGCGGCCCGTCACGGTCAGCCGCTCCCGGTACCAGGTGCGGGCCGGACGGGGTGACAGCGACCAGCACCGCCACCACTCGATCCGGCCCACCGCGTACTGGGCGATGCCCGGCGTCCAGGAACCCTCGGGGTTACCGGTCGGCCGGGCATTGCAGTTGAACGAGCCCACCCTGCGGGAGAGCGTCCGCAGCCGGGAGATACCCGCTGCGAGCACCAGCGCGAGCGCACCGAGTACCGCTATCGCGATCCATATGACGCCCGGCACCCGCGCTCTCCCTCAGACCAGGGAGATCTCGTCGACCACGAGGGTGACGAGGTTGTTGTCCACGGACACGAAACCGCCGGTGACCTGTGCTTCCAGGGCCGGACCCGACGTCGTCTCCACCTTGATCGTGCCCGGGCGAAGCACCGCCAGCAGCGGCGTGTGGTTCGCCAGGATGCCGACCTGACCGTCCGCAGACGGCGCGCTCACCTGGGTCGCCGCGCCGCTCCAGACCTTACGGTCCCTGGACACGAGATCCACGCTCAGCTCTGCCACGAGAGCTCCTTCCGATGTAGCGAGCGCGATGCCGCCCCTTCCGGGTTGCCCCGGGGGGCGGCATCACGCACGGGGGACGTGCGGGGCGAAGATCAGGCCCCGTACTCCTTCTGGATCCGTGCCCAGTTCTCCTCGAGCATCTCAAGCCCACCGATGTTGTAGAACGCCTGCTCGGCGATGTGGTCGAACTCACCGTCGGCGATCTTCTTGAATGCCTCGATGGTCTCCGACAGAGGCACCGTCGAGCCCACCACACCCGTGAACTTCTCAGCCATGTACGTGTTCTGGGAGAGGAACTGCTCGATGCGGCGCGCCCGCGCCACAACGGTCTTGTCCTCTTCCGAGAGCTCGTCCACACCGAGGATAGCGATGATGTCCTGCAGCTCCTTGTTGCGCTGCAGGATCGACTTCACGCGTGTCGCGACGTCGTAGTGCTCCTGGCCCACGTAGCGCGGGTCGAGGATGCGGGACGTCGAGGCCAGCGGGTCGATCGCCGGGTACAGACCCTTCGACGCGATCTCACGGGAGAGCTCGGTCGTCGCGTCCAGGTGGGCGAACGTCGTCGCCGGCGCCGGGTCGGTGTAGTCGTCCGCGGGCACGTAGATGGCCTGCAGCGACGTGATGGAGTGACCACGCGTCGAGGTGATGCGCTCCTGGAGGAGGCCCATCTCGTCGGCCAGGTTCGGCTGGTAGCCCACGGCGGACGGCATCCGGCCGAGCAGCGTGGAGACCTCGGAACCGGCCTGCGTGAAGCGGAAGATGTTGTCGATGAAGAGCAGGACGTCCTGCTCCTTCACGTCACGGAAGTACTCCGCCATCGTGAGGGCCGACAGGGCGACGCGCAGACGCGTGCCCGGCGGCTCGTCCATCTGGCCGAAGACGAGGGCCGTCTTGTCGAAGACTCCCGCCTCGTCCATCTCGGCGATCAGGTCGTTGCCCTCACGGGTGCGCTCGCCGACACCGGCGAACACCGACACACCACCGTGGTCCTGGGCCACACGCTGGATCATCTCCTGGATGAGGACCGTCTTGCCGACGCCCGCACCACCGAAGAGACCGATCTTGCCACCCTGAACGTAAGGGGTCAGCAGGTCGATCGACTTGATGCCCGTCTCGAACATCGTGGTCTTCGACTCGAGCTGGTCGAAGGCCGGTGCCTTGCGGTGGATCGGCCAGCGCTCGGTGACCTCGAACTTCTCGCCCTCGGCGAGGTTCAGGACGTCGCCCGTCACGTTGAAGACCTTGCCCTTGGTGATGTCACCGACGGGCACGCTGATCGGCTCGCCCGTGTCGGTCACCACGGCACCGCGGACCAGGCCGTCGGTCGGCTTCAGCGCGATGGCGCGCACCAGGGAGTCGCCCAGGTGCTGCTCGACCTCGAGCGTGAGGGTGGTCTTGCTCGCGCCCGTGCCGGACAGGTCGATCTCGACAGTGAGCGCGTTGTAGATCTCGGGGATCGCGTCCTCGGGGAACTCGATGTCCACGACGGGGCCGATCACCCGGGCGACCCGGCCGATGCCGGGGCCGCTCGTGTGCTCGACCGTGGATTCCACGGTGGTGGCGGTCATACTTGCCTCGCTTCGGTGGGCCGGAGGGTCCTCCGGCGGGGAGTCTTTCGGTCTGTTCAGGACGCCAGGGCGTCGGCACCGGAGACGATCTCGCTGATCTCCTGGGTGATGTCCGCCTGACGTGCCTGGTTGGCCAGTCGGGTGTAGTTGCGGATCAGGTCCTCGGCGTTGTCCGTCGCCGTGTGCATGGCGCGCTGGCGGGCGGCCAGCTCCGACGCTGCGGCGTCGAGCAGCATCGCGTAGATGCGCTGCTCGATGTAGCGCGGGAGCAGCTCGTCCAGCACGGCCTCGGGCGACGGCTCGAAGTCGTAGAGCGGCAGGGCCTCGTGCTCGTCGGCCTCGGTCACGCCCTCGACCACCTCGAGCGGCAGCATCCGCACCACGCGGGCGCGCTGCGTCACCATGTTGACGAACAGCGTGGAGACCACGTGCAGCTCGCTGACGCCGCCGTCGGGCTCCTCCGCGAGGAACACCTCGAGCAGCGTCTCGGCGATGTCCTGGGCCGCCTCGGGCGTCGGCTTCTCCGAACCGTACGACCAGCTCTTGGCGATCTCCCGCCCGCGGAACGTGTAGTACGCGATCGCACGGCGGCCGGCCACGTAGAGCACGACCTCCTTGCCCTCGTCCGTCAGCTGCCCGACGAGCCGCTCGGCCTCGCGGACGATCGCCATCGGGTACGAACCGGCCATGCCCGCGTCGGAGGAGACGACGAGCACCGCTGCGCGGTTGCCGCCCTCCTCCTGCGTGAGCGGGTGGTCGATGTCCGTGTGCGACGCGACAGCCGACACCGCGCGGGTGATCGCCTGTGCGTACGGCGCCGCCGCCGCTGCCGCCGCGCGAGCCTTGCCGATGCGGGAGGCGGCGATCAGCTCACGCGCGCGGAAGATCTTCTTCAGCGACTGCGTCGACTTGATCCGCGCCTTGTAGACGCGCTGAGCTCCACCGGCCACGGGTCAGGCCTTCTTCTTGACGACGATCTGTGCCTGCTCGACGTCGACGGGGCCGCCCTCGACCTCGCCGCCGACGAGCGGGGTGCCGTCGCTCTTCTGGAAGCCCGCCCGGAAGTCGTCGACGGCGGCGCTCAGCGCCTCCTCCGTGTCGGACTCCAGCTTGCCGGACTTGAGGATCGTCTCCAGGACGTCCGTCTTGCGGCGCAGGTGGTCCAGCAGCTCGGACTCGAACCGCTTGACGTCCTCGACCGCGACGTCGTCGAGCTTGCCCTTCGTGCCGGCCCACACCGACGCGACCTGGTCCTCGACCGCGTACGGCGAGTACTGGGGCTGCTTGAGCAGCTCCGTCAGGACGGCGCCGCGCTGCAGCTGCGCGCGGGACGCCGCATCGAGGTCGGACGCGAACATCGCGAACGCCTCGAGCGAGCGGAACTGCGCGAGCTCCAGCTTCAGCGTGCCGGAAACCTTCTTCATCGCCTTGATCTGCGCGTCACCACCGACTCGGGAGACCGAGATACCGACGTCCACGGCGGGACGCTGGTCGGCGTTGAACAGGTCGGACTGCAGGAAGATCTGGCCGTCCGTGATGGAGATGACGTTCGTCGGGATGTACGCCGAGACGTCGTTCGCCTTGGTCTCGATGATCGGCAGACCGGTCATCGAGCCCGCGCCCAGCTCGTCCGAGAGCTTCGCACAACGCTCGAGCAGCCGGGAGTGCAGGTAGAAGACGTCACCCGGGTAGGCCTCGCGGCCCGGCGGGCGACGCAGCAGCAGCGACACCGCACGGTAGGCCTCGGCCTGCTTCGACAGGTCGTCGAAGATGATCAGGACGTGCTTGCCCGAGTACATCCAGTGCTGGCCGATGGCCGAGCCGGTGTACGGGGCGAGGTACTTGAAGCCGGCCGGGTCGGACGCCGGAGCCGCGACGATCGTCGTGTACTCGAGCGCACCGGCCTCCTCGAGGGCGCCGCGCACGGAGGCGATGGTCGAGCCCTTCTGGCCGATGGCGACGTAGATGCAGCGCACCTGCTGGGTCGGGTCGCCCGTCTCCCAGTTCGCCTTCTGGTTGATGATCGTGTCGACCGCGATCGCCGTCTTGCCGGTCTGGCGGTCACCGATGATCAGCTGACGCTGACCACGGCCGATCGGGATCATCGAGTCGATCGCCTTGATGCCGGTCTGCAGCGGCTCGTGCACCGACTTGCGCTGCATGACGCCCGGCGCCTGCAGCTCGAGCGCACGGGTGGCCTCGGTCTCGATGGACCCGAGGCCGTCGATGGGGTTGCCCAGCGGGTCGACCACGCGGCCGAGGTAACCCTCACCCACGGGGACCGAGAGCACCTCGCCGGTACGGCGGACCTCCTGGCCCTCCTCGATGCCGGTGAACTCGCCCAGGACGACCACACCGATCTCGCGGACGTCGAGGTTCTGCGCGAGGCCGAGCGTGCCGTCCTCGAAGCGCAGCAGCTCGTTGGCCATCACACCGGGAAGGCCTTCGACGCGGGCGATGCCGTCCGCGGCGTACGCGACGCGGCCCACCTCCTCGGTGACCGCTTCCTGGGGCTCGTAGGCCTTCACGAAGCTGTCCAGTGCGGCCCGGACCTCGTCCGGCCGGATCGTCAGCTCAGCCATTGCTCTTCTCCTGTCGTGGCCGCGAAAGCCGCGGCGGAAGGTTCTTGTTCACGTTTTCAGCCGGCCAGACGACGCGAGGCGTCAGCAAGGCGCGACAGGACGGTGGAATCGACGACATCCGCGCCGATCTGGATGCGCATGCCCCCGACGACCGCCGGGTCCACGGTGACGTTCAGCTGCACGGGCTTGCCGTACGAGCGCTCGAGCAGCGCGCCGAGGCGCTGCTCCTGCTCGCGCGTGAGCACCGTCGCGCTCGTCACGGAGGCGACGAGGCGCTTGCGACGCTCCGCCGCGACCTCGCCGAACCAACCGAGCGTCTGCACGAAACGGCGGCCACGCAGCGACGACGTCGCACGCTGGGCCAGGCTCTGGGTCACGGTGTCGACCTTGCCGCCGACCAGCGCGTCCACCAGCGCCACCCGGCGCTGAGGGGACGTCGTGGCGTCCGAGAGGACCTGCTTGGCGTCCCGCTGGCCGACGAGCGACCGGCTGAGCCGGAACAGCTCGTCCTCCACCGTCTCGAGCGCGCCGCGCGCCTCGGCGGAAGCCAGGACGGCATCCACGCCGAGACGCTCGACGGCGTCGGCCAGGTCGGTGTCGCTCGCCCAGCGGGACCGGACCAGACCGGACACCAGGTCCACGACGCGCTCATCGAAGCCGCTCAGCAGCCCGGCCACCAGCCCGGCCTTGGCCTCGCCCTCGCGGGAGGGGTCGGCGAGCGAGCGGCGCAGCGCGGCGGAGTCGTCCAGCGCCGACACCAGGGCGAGCAGCTGCTCACCCAGCGCCAGTGCGTCCGCACCCGCGGCACGCAGCACCGGCTCGAAACGCTCCTGCGCTGCCGTCAGCGATGCCCCGCTCGATCCCCGCATCACGCCTCCTTGTTGCTTGCCACGGCCTGGCTTGCCTCGAGCTCGTCGAGGAAGCGGTCCACCACGCGCGACTGCCGGGCCGAGTCCTCGAGGGACTCGCCCACGATCTTCGACGCCAGCTCGGTCGCGAGCGTGCCGACCTCGGTACGCAGGGACACGGACGCGGCCTGTCGGTCGGCCTCGATCTGGCGGCGCGCGGTCTCGGTGATGCGCTCCGCCTCCTCGCTCGCCTTGACCCGGAGCTCCTTGACGATGGCGGTGCCCTCGGCACGCGCCTCCTCACGGACCTGCGCGGCGTCGGCGCGAGCCTCGGCGAGCAGCGCCTGCTGCTGCGCCAGTGCTTCGTCGGCCTGCTTCTGGGCCGCCTCGGCCTTCTCGATGCCGCCCTCGATGAGGGCGGAGCGCTCGTCGAGCACCTTGTTCATCTGGGGCAGGACGAGCTTGTAGAACACCGCCGCGATGATCACGAGGACGATCGCCGACCAGAACAGGTCGTACCCGGCGGGCAGGAACAGCTCGATGCCCTGAGGGCCCTGCGGCTCTTCCGTCTGCGCCGCTACGACGGCGGCGCTCGAGTGCGCCGCCATCAGACGAAGAGGAAGCCGGCGACGAGCCCGAGGAGCGCGAGCACCTCGACGAACGCGACACCCAGGAACATGGTGGCGCGCAGCTGGCCGGCGACCTCGGGCTGGCGGGCCATGCCCTCGATCGTCTTACCGATGAGGATGCCGAGGCCGATGCCGGGACCGGTGGCGGCGAGACCGTAACCGACGGCGTTCAGGTTACCGGTGACCTCGGCGAGAGTGGTGACGTCCACTTGCGTCTTCCTTCCGTTGGGCGCCGAACCGGACGGTACGGCGTCGCGTGGTGTGCGAAGGCGCTGGTGCGCCCGTCGCGGGTTTTCCAGGTGAGGCTGTGAGGCGCCGCCCGGAGGAGCAGATCAGTGCTCCTCCTCCAGCGACATGTTGATGTAGACCGCGGCCAGCAGCGCGAAGATGTACGCCTGCAGGAACGCGACCAGAAGCTCGAAGAGGGTCACGAAGATGCCCGCCGGGAGCGTGAGCGCCCCGAAGAACATCAGTCCGGTGCCCGCCGAGTCCACGACGAAGAACTGCGTGGCGGCGAAGCAGAGTACGAGCATGATGTGGCCGGCGACCATGTTGGCCACCAGTCGCACCATCAGCGAGCCCGGCCGGATGATCAGGATCTGCAGCAGCTCGATCGGCGTCAGGATGAAGTAGATCGGCCACGGCACGCCCGGGGGGAACAGGTTCGCCTTGAGGTACCCGCCCAGACCGTGCTTGCGGATGCCGACGGCCCAGTAGGTGACGAACACCCAGAGCGCGAGCAGCAGCGGCACACCGATCCGCGAGGTCGCGGCCAGGTTCAGACCCGGGATCACGCCGGTGACGTTGAACGCCAGGATGGTGAAGAAGATGGTGGTGAGCATGGGCAGGAAACGCTTGGCGTTCTCCTTGCCCAGGATCTCCTCGCCGATCTGCACCCGGACGAAGCCCAGCAGATACTCGACGGCGGCCTGGAACCGGCCCGGCACCACCTTGGCCCGGCGGGCGGCGATCACGAAGACCGACAGCAGCACAAGGGTGGCGATGATCCGGATGATCCAGAGGCGATCGATCTGGAAGATCGTGCCCTCGAAGAGGATGGCCGACGGGAAGAAGTCGGAGATCGACGGCGTGTGGAAGCCGCCCTCACCCTCGTGGCCTTCGGTGGCGGCGAGGATTACGGACGTCGCATACGTGGACAGGAGGACTCCCAGGTGGTCATTAGGCCCTGCGCGCGTCACCGCAAAGGGGCGGAACGGGCGCGCCATCGGGCCTGGCCGTCATGGATTCAGTCGTAAGCCTAACCTATGTATCGCCCTGTTCTGGCCGTGGAACCGCAGACGGCGGCCCCTTGTGACTAATTGCGCAACCTCGCGTCACCTCGGAGGCCGCTCAGTCGAGCCGATCAGGGCCGGCCGTCGGCCTCGACGTACGTGATCCGGCCATTCCGGACCGCGCGGTAGTCGAGGAGCGCCGATCCCACCGCACCGATCAGCAGCACGACGAACAGGACTACTCGGTCGTAGAAGTCGAACTGCGTCAGGACCACGAGGGCCACGATGAGCACCACCATCTTGGCGAGCCAGCTGCCCATCACCACCGCGCCCATCACGGTCGCGCCCTTGCCGACCGTGTAGAGCATCGACCACACGGTGGTCCCGCAGAAGAACGCCGCGAGGGCCGCGCCGATCAGGCCGCCCCACAGCCCCGGCAGACCGGCCACCAGGAGGCCGACGAGCGAACCGAGGACCGCGAGCCCCGCCACGAGGATCAGGCCGTCGCGCAGCGCCGTACGCAGCACCGCTCGCTCTGCGGCGCCCCGCGGTGCGTGGGGGGCCTGGGGTGCCTGCTCGGTCATTCGACGGTCTCCTTGGTCTTGGGGGCGGCGCTCTGCGGGGCCGCAGCCTGCGGGGCAGGGCTCTGCCCCGCGGCGGTCTTCGGGTGCGCGCCGTGCCGCGCCGCGCCCTGGGGGACGGCGCTCGGCGCGGGCGCGCTCGCGCCAGCAGCGCTCGGGCCGGCAGCGCTCTGCGCGGCCGCCGGTGCACCGACCGCCGCGGGAACCTTCGGCACCTGGCCGGACTGCGCCACGTCGTCGTCCAGGAACCGCCCGCGGTTGCGGAGCGGGCCCAGCGTCGCGAGCAGCGCGAGCACCACGAACACCGTGGTCCAGATCAGGACGATCTCCCACTCCCACCGCACCAGCGCCGCGGCACTGAAGGCGAACACAGCGGTCCACACGTACAGGATGACCACGGCGCGGCGGTGGGAGTGGCCCAGGGCCAGCATGCGGTGGTGCAGGTGCATACGGTCCGGTGCCATGGGCGACTTGCCGGCGGCGAGCCGCCGGATCACCGCCAGCCCCATGTCGAGCAGCGGCAGCATGAGCACCGCCACCGGCAGCAGGAGCGTGATGAACGCGGGCAAGGCCTGGGCGTCCGTCATCACCTCTGGCTGGACGTTACCCGTGACGGTGATCGCCGCACCGGCCATGACCAGGCCGATCAGCATGGAACCGGCGTCGCCCATGAAGATGCTCGCCGGGTGGAAGTTGTGCGGCAGGAACCCGATGCACACGCCCACCATCACGGCGAGCATCAGCGACGCGAGGCTCGCGTAGTCGTCAGGCGACGCCTGCTGGGTGAGCCCGTAGGCGTACAGGAAGAACGCGGACCCGCCGATGGCGATGATGCCGGCGGCCAGCCCGTCGAGGCCGTCGACGAAGTTCACGGCGTTCATCGCGATCACGACCACCAGGACCGTCGCGATCAGGGACATGCGCGACGAGGGGATGGTCGTCCCTGCGATCGGCAGCGTGATGAGCTGGACGCCCTGCAGCGCCATGAACCCGGCGGCCAGCACCTGGCCTGCGAGCTTGGTGACCCAGTCGAGGTCCCACTTGTCGTCCGCCCAGCCCAGCGCGCACACGATCGCGGCGCCGCCCACGATGCCCCAGACCTGAGAGACCCGACGGTCGTCGAAGACGCCCGCCAGGAACGGCATCTGCGAGGCCAGCAGCACCGCGACGACGATCCCGATGAGCATGGCGAGCCCGCCCAGACGGGGCGTCGGCACCGAGTGCACGTCGCGGGCCCGCACGGCCGAGATGGCCGAGGACTTGAGGGCGACCCAGCGGGCGAAGGGCGTGGTGAGGAACGTGACCGCGGCGGCCACGAGCATAAGGAGCAGGTACACCCTCACTCGTCGTCCTCCGAGGCACCGGCCGGGGGCTCGCTCGGGTCGTCCTCGGGGGCCACCTGGGGACCTTCGACGTCGGCCACCTCGCGCAGCGCCTCGAGCGTCACCGCGCCCTCGCGGACGATCCGGAGGACCGGGCCGGTGGCGTCCACGATCGTGGAGGCGACGCCGCCCGGCGCCTGCCCCCCGTCGAGGTAGACGGACACCGAGTCGCCGAGCTGGCGTTCGGCGTCAGCGACGTCCTGCGCGGCCGGGCTGCCCGACTTGTTGGCGCTGGACACTGCCAGCGGGCCGGTGCGCTTGAGCAGGGCGAGCGCCGCGGGGTGGTCCGGCATACGCAGGGCGACGGTGCCGCCCGTATCGCCGAGGTCCCACTGCAGCGACGGCTGCGCGCGCAGGATGACGGTGAAGCCGCCGGGCCAGAAGGCCTCGACGAGCCGGCGGGCGTCGTCGGGCACGTCGGTGGCCAGACCGTCGAGGGTCGCGACCTCACCCACCAGGACCGGCGGCGGCATCTGCCGGCCGCGGCCCTTGGCCGCGAGGAGGGCGGCTACCGCTTCCTCGTCGAACGCGTCGGCGCCGATGCCGTACACGGTGTCGGTGGGCAGGACGACGAGGCCACCACGGGAGATCGCATTCACTGCCTCGTCGATCGCGGGGCCCCAGGTCTGCGGGTCGGTGGCGTCGAGCACGGGCTGCACAGGCACACTCACGCGCACCAGTCTTTCACGATCCGGGAGCCGGGCGATGCCTTCGTCGCTCGTGACCGGTTCCGCTCCCGTCACAGGCGGCGCGCGACGACCATACGAGGCCGGCCCGTCAGGTCCTTGCGTGTCTCGGGCTCGCCGAAGACCGGCCGCCCGTCGTCGTCCCGGGCCGCGGCGACCATCGCCCGGGCCGCCTCGGCCTGGACCTCGGCGTGCTCCATGACGTACAGCCCGCCCGGTCGCAGCAGGCGCGCTGCGGCGGAGGTGATCCCGCGCGGCACCTCCAGCCCGTCGGGTCCCAGCCCGTACAGCGCGACGGCGGGGTCGTGCTCGGCGACCTCAGGATCCACGGGGACGGCGTCCGGCGGCACGTACGGCGGGTTCGACACGACGACGTCGGCCATCCCGTCGATCCCGTACAGCGCGGTGCGGGCGTCCCCCTTGACGAGGCGCACTATCCGCTCCGGCGGGTCCTGGTCCTCGGGCGTGGCGCCCGCCTCGACACCCGCGGCGGCGCTCAGGGCGTCGACGTTGCGCTCGGCCCAGGCGTGCGCGTCCTTGTCCAGCTCGACGGCGTGCACCCGCGCGCCCGGGACCTCGGTGGCCACCGCCAGCGCGATGGCGCCGGACCCGGTGCACAGGTCGACGACGACGGCGCCCGCACCCTCCCGGTCGGCGATCACCTTGGCGGCCTCGTCGATGGCCACCTGGGCCACCTCCTCGGTCTCCGGCCGGGGCACGAAGACACCGGGGCCCACGGCCAGCTCGAGGTGCCGGAACGCGGCGACCCCGGTCAGGTGCTGCAGCGGCTCGCGCGCGACCCGCCGGGCGACCAGGCCCGCGAAGGCGTGCGCGGCGTCGTCGGGCACCTCGCGGCCCAGCACCGCCAGCCGACGCACCTCGGCCCGGTCGACGGCGAGCGCATGCGCCAGCAGCGCCTCGGCGTCCGCCTGGGGCGACGCCACCCCGGCGTCGGCCAGCTCCTCGTAGGCCCACTTCAACAGCTGTGTACTCACCGCGCTCCTCCGACCACTACCCAAGCCTGCCGCTCATCCGTCCCGGCAGGCAATACCGCTCCTGCCCGGAGATCACGCCCCCGACGCCGCCGCGAGCCGCGCCGCCTCGTCGGCGTCGATCGCCGAACGCACGACGGGGCCCAGTTCCCCGTCCAGCACCTGGTCGAGGTTGTACGCCTTGTACCCGGTGCGGTGGTCCGCGATCCGGTTCTCCGGAAAGTTGTAGGTCCGGATCCGCTCGGAGCGGTCGACCGTGCGCACCTGCGAGCGGCGCATGTCGGCGGCCTCCGCCGCGGCGGCCTCGGCCTGCGCTGCCAGGAGGCGCGCGCGGAGCACGCGCATGGCCTGCTCGCGGTTCTGCAGCTGCGACTTCTCGTTCTGCATCGAGACGACGATGCCCGTGGGCAGGTGCGTGATCCGCACCGCGGAGTCCGTGGTGTTGACGGACTGCCCGCCCGGCCCGGACGAGCGATAGACGTCGATGCGCAGGTCGTTCTGGTCGATCTCGAGCTCACCCGGGTCGTCGACCTCGGGGAACACGAGCACGCCCGCCGCCGACGTGTGGATGCGGCCCTGCGACTCCGTGACCGGCACCCGCTGCACGCGGTGCACGCCGCCCTCGTACTTGAGGCTGTGCCAGACGCCGTCCTCAGGGCCCTGGACGTTCTTCGCCTTGATGGCGACCTGCACGTCCTTGTACCCGCCGAGGTCGGACTCGGTGGCCTCCAGCAGCTGCGTGGACCAGCCGCGCTGCTCCGCGTACCGCAGGTACATGCGCAGCAGGTCGCCCGCGAACAGGGCCGACTCCTCGCCGCCCTCGCCCGCCTTGATCTCGAGGATGACGTCGCGGCCGTCGTCGGGGTCGCGCGGCACGAGCACGCGGCGCAGCTTCTCCTCCGCCACGGCCTCGGCCTCCTTGAGGCTCGGCAGCTCCTCGGCGAACGACGCGTCGTCGGCGGCCAGCTCGGCGGCGGCCTCCGCGTCGTCGTGCGCCTGCTCCCAGGCGCGATAGGCGCCCACCACCTGGTTGAGCTCGGCGTACCGCCGGCCGAGCGTGCGCGCGCGCCCCGGATCCGCGTGCACCGCGGGGTCGGCAAGCGCCGACTCGATCTCGGCGTGCTCGCTGAGCAGCGGCCCGACGGCGGCGAACGACTCGGTCACGATCTCTCCTTGGTTGTGGGCGTGATTCTTGCGACTAACTGTCCGGTTTAGGCGCAAC
>NZ_UWYY01000041.1 GCF_900608595.1 Promicromonospora panici
CGACCTCCCAGCGCAGGGCGCAGGGCCTGGCCGACGTCGCCCGGGTGGTGCTGGACACCAACCAGGCCTCTCCGGGGGCCGCGGTCGCGCCGCACCTGAACGTGACCGTGTCCTGGAACGAGCTGGTCACCCAGGTCACCCGGACACGGGACGGCCTGTGCCTGACCTGCGGGCAGGCCACGCCTGGACGCGGCAACGGGGCGGGTCTGGCAGGCGCAAGCGGCACCGCTGGCACCGTTGACGGCGGCACGGCGGGCACGACGGCGGCGCCCTGGGACGCCGCCGGCTGGGCCGCGGTCGGCACCACGACCCTGTCCGGGCTGTTGTCCGCGCCGGGTTTGGTGTTCACCGAGACCGGTGGCCGGGTCCCGCGGGCGTTGCTGCGCCGGTTGGCGTGTGACAGCAGGATCACCCGGGTCGTGTTCGGCCCCGACGGCGCCGTCCTGGACGTCGGACGCGCCCAACGCACCGTGACCGGGCAGATGCGCCGCGCCGTCATCGCCCGAGACCAGCACTGCGTCTATCCCGGGTGTGATCAGCCGCCGTCACGCTGCGAGGTCCACCACGCCGTCCGGCACTGGGCCGACGGCGGGAACACCTCCGTGACCAACAGTGCGCTGTTGTGCTGGCATCACCATGCCCTGGTCGACGCGCGTGGGATCAGCATGCACTGGGCCGGCAAACCCACCCAGGACACCGGGACCACCGGTGCGAGCACCTTGGTGGAGACCGGGTGGGTGTTCACCGACGCCCGCGGCCACCGCATCCGCCTCCCCGACCCCATCGACGCTCTACCCGACCCCATCGACGCCCTACCCCCACCCACCGACCCGACCACAAACCCACCGACCGCCGAAGCCGCCTGACCAACAGGACCCGCTCGACCTGACCCGACCGGCTGGCTCCGGCGGTCTGGCCGGCACAGCAGGTACTCGACACCCATTGCTGGGTCGGGCCCGCCAGAGGAACGAGATATGCCCCCGTTCCTCTGGCGGACTGGGTGGTGCAACAGGCCAGGAGCATCGGCGGCGCGGATACGTTAGGCGCATGTCTTCCCCCGCCCTGCGGATAGTGACCCGTTCGTCGCCGATGGCGCGAGCCCAGGTCGAGCGCCTCCGCAGCCTCCTGGCCCAGACCTCGCCGGGCCTGGAGGTCGAGGTCATCCCGGTCACGACCGCCGCGGACCGGTGGACCGGGGACCTGAGCGCCCTGGGCGGCAAGGAGAACTTCGTTCGCGAGGTCGACTCCGTCCTGGCTGTCGGGGCCGCAGACGTGGCCGTGCACTGCCTGAAGGACATGCCCGGCGAGAAGCCGCTCCCACCAGCCATGACGATCGCGGGCTACCTCGCCCGTGACGACGTGCGCGACTGCCTCGTCAGCCCAGCCGGGCTCCGGCTGGCCGATCTACCTGCCGGGGCAAAGATCGGCACGTCCTCGGTCCGTCGCCGGGCTCAGCTGTCCGCAATTCGCCCGGACCTGGACTTCGTACTGTTCCGCGGCAACGCCAACAAGCGGCTGGAGAAGCTCGCCGCCCGCGAAATAGACGCCGCGATCCTGGCGGTCAGCGGGTTGGAACGCATCGGCCGCGGTGACGTGATCACCGAGATCTTCGAGCCCGAGGTCATGCTTCCGCCTGTCGGTGCCGGCATCCTGGCGCTGCAGTGCCGCGCGGAGGATGACTCCACGCGCGATGTTCTGGCCCCGCTCAACGACCCGACGACGTGGCGCGAGGCCGCTGCCGAGCGAATGTTCCTGCACGTGCTCCAGGGTCACTGCAACTCGCCGATCGCCGGCTACGCGACCCACGTCGACGACGAGCTCGTCCTGAGCGGCGCGGTCTACTCCCTCGACGGGAAGACCGCCCTGACCGCCGTGGAGGACTCAGGAGCCTCCACCCCGACCGATCTGGGCACGAGCGTGGCTCTCGCGCTGGTCAAGCAGGGTGCCCGCGACATCATCAACGACGCCACGTCCTGACGCTAGCCACGTCGCAGTCCTCCAGGTAGAGGCCGCCTCGGCCGTCGAGGAGCGGCGGCGTGGCGGCCCGCATGCCGGTGCACGCCCCCTCAAGTCACCTCGTCGATGCCGCCTACGGGTGCGTGTCCGTGATCCCGATGACCTCGTCGAGGCGGTCCAGGGCGGCTTGGAGGTCGTCGACCTTGGCCTGGATGCGGTCACGCTCGGCGCGCAGCATGGCTCGCTGGTCGGCGTCGGTGTGCCCGGCGTCCCAGCACGGCAGGAGCTCCGCGATCCGCTGGCTGGTCAGGCCGGCGGCGTACATCTGCTGGAAGAAGCGCACCATGGTGACGGCGTCCTGCCGGTAGAGGCGCTGGCCGGACGGGCTGCGCTCCGCCGTGAGCAGGCCCTGCTGCTCGTAGTAGCGCACAGCGCGCACCGAGACCCCCGCGCCCCGCGCGACTTCGCCGATGCGGATAAGCGGCTCGGTCGCCGGCTCCGTGACGGTCATGGCGACCCCTCTCACTCCGGTTCTGTCCGCCGGCACTTGCCCCTGACGTCAACGTCAGGTTTTAGCGTACCGGACATGGACATCAACAACTCAGTCGCCCTCGTCACCGGAGCCAACCGCGGGCTCGGCCGTGCCTTCGCCCAGCGCCTCCTCGAACGGGGCGCCCGCAAGGTCTACGCGACGGCTCGGCGCCCGGAGACCGTGGACCTGCCCGGCGTGGAAGCGCTGGCACTCGACGTCACCGACCCCGTATCGGTGCACGCCGCGGCCCAGGCTGCGCCCGACGTCACGCTGCTCGTCAACAATGCGGGCATCTCGACGCGCACCGACCTGGTGACGGGCTCGCTGGACAATGTGCGCCGCGAGCTGGAGACCAACGTGCTCGGCGGCCTGGCGATGATCCGGGAGCTCGCGCCGGCGCTCGCCGTGAACGGCGGGGGAGCGGTCGTGAACGTCCTCTCGGCCATGTCGTGGTTCGGTGTCAACGGCTCCAACGCCTACCACTTGACCAAGGCTGCCGCGTGGGCCATGACGAACGGCGTCCGCCTCGAGCTCGCCGAGCAGGGCACGCTCGTGACGGCGGTGCACCTCGGCTTGGCCGACACCGACATGTCCGCGGACTGGCACGTGGAGAAGATTTCGCCGACGGACCTGGCCGACGCCGCGCTCGACGGCGTCGAGGCGGGCTCCGCCGAGGTGCTCGCCGACCAGTGGAGCCGGGACATCAAGTCACGGCTGACGCTGACGCCCGAGGAGTTCAACGCCGCGATGGACCGCGCGCTGGCGGCGCTGACCGCGGCCTGAGCCGCCGACGTCGTGCAAAAGTCCGCTTCCAGTACACGATCCGGCACGGTTCTGGCCGCGGAACCGTGCCGGATCGTGTTTTCGAGGCGGGCTTTCTAGCGCACGCGGCGGGCGCGCAGGACCGTGTCGTGGACGTGGTGCGTGCCCTCGGGCGGGGCGGCGGTGCGCAGCCGGGTCTCGTTGACCTGAACGGCCCAGCCTTCGTCCAGGAGCCGGGCGACGTCGGCGGGCTGGTAGTAAGTGGTGGGGTCGAAGTCCGGGTGGCTGTCGCGGTACGCGGCATGGTCGGCGAGGTCGTGGCTGCCGATGAGCAGCGTGCCGCCGGGTGCGACGGCGTCGAGCAGGCTGCGCAGCGCCGTGTGGTCCGGCGTGACCGGGAGCGGGAAGTACTGCACCGAGACCAGGTCGAAGGGCCCGCCGGGCGGTGGTGTGGTGATCAGGTCGGCCTGGGTCCACATCACGCGGCCGGCTACGTCCGCGCCGGCTGCCGCGGCCGCGGCCGCGCCGCGTTCGAGGGCGACCTGGGAGATGTCGACGGCGATGACCTGCCAGCCGCGGCCGGCCAGCCAGAGCGCGTCGCCGCCCTCCCCGCAGCCGACGTCGAGCGCCCGTCCCGGCGTCAGGTCGGCGGCCTCCGTGACGAGCACGCCGTTGGGGTTGCCGCTGAAGAGCCGGTCCTGGCTGCGATACCGCTCGTCCCAGTGTTGCGCGTCCATGTGTCCTCGTTCGCTCGAGCCGATGGGTCCTCGCCCATGGTGTGACTTCAGGTCGACATGAGGTCAAGCTCGGCGCGGGCGGCGCTCCACAGGACCGGGCCCGTCACTCCGCTATGCGCGTGGGGATCAGGTCGAGGACGTCGGGCCAGGCGGCGGCGAACTCGTCACGGGTCTGCTCGTCGGGGAATCCGGACTGCATCAGGGTGGCCTGGCAGTGCTCGCCGACGTCCGTGATCAGGAAGACCACGGCAGTCTCGAAGGTTCGGCCGCCCGCCTCGCTGATCGCCGCCGAGTACTCGAGCCGGTGCGGGCGGTCGATGGCCGTGAAGATCCGGTGCTCCTGGAACGGCTCCGCGCCGGGTGGCCGAAAGGTGATGTCCCACACCCCGCCGACGCGAAGGTCGCGCTCCGAGTGCAGGACCCAGCCGGGCAGCGGCTCGTCGTAGACGGCGAGAAACGCGTCGAAGACGCTCCCCGGGGCCTCGTCGATGTCGCGCTCGACCTGCAGGTCGTAATCCTTCGCAGCCATGTCGTCTCCTCTCGGCACGAGTGCCGGCACGGCGCGTCCGGCCTCACCACCACCGTCGGTCGTCGGCATCGTCGGCGCAAGAGGTCGTGTCCGGGCGGCGGTGCGGTCGGACAGCGCCCTGACTGTGCAGCACCTCGTAGCACCTCGTTGCGCGTCAGGCGGTTGGTAGCTCCACCGTGACCCGGAGCCCGCCGTCGGCACGAGGGGTGAGGGTCAGGGTTCCGTCGTGCGCCTCCGCGATGGTCTTGACGATCGCCAGGCCGAGGCCGACGCCGGCGTGGTCGGCACGTATCCGTCCGGTGCCGCGCTGAAACGGCTCGACCAGCGTGGAGATCAGCTGTGAGGGGAGCCTCTCGCCCGTGTTCTCGACGGTGAGCAGCACGGTCTCGGGGCGGACGCGGGTCGTGATCCACACGGAGCCGCCGTCGGCCAGGTTGTGGACTATGGCGTTGTGTACGAGGTTCGTCGTCATCTGCAGCAGGAGCGCGTGCGAGCCGACGGTGGGAGCGATGTCGCCAGAGGTCTCGATGGTGAGGCCGCGCTTCTCGGCGAGGGGGAGGAGCGTCTCGGTGGCCTCGTCCGCGATGAGCGACAGGTCGACGTGATCCCGGGAGAAGTACCGCTGGTCGGCGCGGCTGAGCAGGAGCAGTGCCTCGGTGAGGTCGATGGCCCGGGCGTTGACGAAATGGAGGCGGTCGACGAGCTCGTCGGAGTCGCGGTTCGGGTCGTTGCGCGCGACGTCGAGGAGCGTCTGCGTGATCGCCAGCGGGGTGCGCAGCTCGTGGGAGGCGTTGGCCGCGAATCTCTGCTGTTCGTCGACGTGTGCCTCGATCTGCGCGAGCATGGCGTCGAAGGCGTCCGCCAGCTCGCGGAACTCGTCCTTGCGGCCCTCCAGATCGATCCGGTGGGAGAGCGACCCCGATGCAGCGATGCGGGTGGCGCGCGTGATCCGGGACAGCGGGGCGAGCATGCTTCCGGCGAGGAACCACCCGCCCACGAGACCGAACACCAGCAGGAAGACCAGCGCCGCGCCCACGCGCGGCACGAAGGCGCGTTCGAGGTCGGCACGGTCGGGGATGAACGTCGAACCAGGACGATCGGCCACCCACCTCCCGGTGTTGTAGAGCTCCTCCGGTACGTAGCGCAGCAGGAACACCCACACCACCGCGAGGAGCAGGACACCGGCGAGCATGAGGAACCCGGCATAGCTGAGCGTGAGCTTGAGGCGGACGCTCATCCCGGGCGCCCTATCCACGGTCCCCTCCCTGAGGTGCGGTGCCGGGTGCCTCGATCCGGTAGCCGACGCCGGGCACCGTAGCGATCAGCCATGGTTCGCCGAGGCGCTTGCGCAGCGCCGAGACCGTGATGCGCACCGCGTTCGTGAACGGGTCGGTGTTCTCGTCCCATGCCCGCTCCAGCAGCTCCTCGGCGCTGATGACACCGCCTTCGGCGCCGACGAGGACCTCGAGCACGGCGAACTGCTTGCGGGTCAGCGCGACGTAGCGCCCGTCGCGGTAGACCTCGCGGCGGAACGCGTCCAGCCGCAGACCCGCGATCTCCCGCACGGGCGGCCGGTTGACCGCACGCCTGCGGTCGAGCGCCCGGAGCCGGAGCACGAGCTCGCGAAGCGCGAAGGGCTTGGTGAGGTAGTCGTCGGCGCCGAGCTCGAACCCGGTGGCCTTGTCGTCGAGCCGGTCGGCGGCGGTGAGCATCAGGATCGGCGTGCCGCTCCCGGACGCGACGATGCTCGCGGCGACCTCGTCGCCGGACCGCCCGGGGATGTCGCGGTCGAGGACAGCGATGTCGTAGGAGTTGACGCTCAGCAGCTCCAGCGCGGTGTCGCCGTCACCGGCAATGTCGGCGGCGATCGCCTCCAGGCGCAGGCCATCGCGGATTGCCTCTGCCATATAGAGCTCGTCCTCGACGACCAACACGCGCACGCTCCCGATGCTACGAGCGCGTGCATATCGGCGGCGTATCAAAAAGCAGGCCGTGTGACTGCGTCGACGCCGCGCTACATTCGCCTGGTCGAGGGTGAAACCGGGAGCGTCGGCTGGAGGTGCTCGATGACCGCGACATCGACGGTGCGGGTCGACACGGTGATCGTGCTCGGCCCAGACGCCGGCGAGTATCCGGAGGACGTGCTCGACGCCGCCGACGTCGGGCCGACGGGCTGCGACTGGGGCTGCGGGCCTCCTTCGGGGCGCTCGGGCGCGACTCGCCGGTGTTCGCCGGACGCCTGGTCGGCGGCAGCTCGGCGACCAACAACGTCATGGCACTGCGCGGGCGGCCCCGCGACTACGACGGGTGGGCCGCCGCCGGGAACCCTGGCTGGGGGTACCGGACGGCGCGGCCATCGAACCCGGCACCGGCCCTGACACCGGCCCTGACCTGCAGATCTTCCCCAGCGCCGTTGCGCCGGGGGAGGCCGGCCCCGAGGTGACCCTGCTCGTGTCGCTGCTCGCGCCGCGGTCGCGCGGATCGGTCCGGCTGGCGGCGCCGAGCCCGGACACCCGGCCCGAGATCGACGTCGGGCTGCTGACCGATCCGGACGACCTGCCGCGGCTGCGGGCGGGCGCGCGTCAGGCGCGGCGGCTCGCCGAGACCCCGCCTCTCGCCGACGTGCTCCGCCGACGACGCCTCGATCATGCCGGCCATCCCGGCCGCGAACACCAACCTGCCGACCCTGATGCTCGCCGAGCACCTGGCGCCCCGCTGCGCGTAGCGCCCTCCTTGCTGTGAGCGCGACCGTTGCGACTACCTGCCCGTTTTAGGCGCAACGATCCCGCTCACAACACAGGAGGGGTTGGTTTGCGGGCCGTTACGCGCTCGACGATTCCCTTCTTGAACCGGTCGTGGCGCAGGATGGCCAGCCCGGCGGCCATGACGTGCTCGATCGGCCGACGCCGGAAGTGCTCGTTCTCGACCGGCACGCTGTACAGCTCGATCGCGGCCTGGAGCAGCCGGATCGGCGCCGAGGTGCTGACCACGTGGTCGGCGAGCAGCAGCAGGCCGCCCGGCCGCAGCACGCGCACCATCTCGTCGACGGCGCCGCCGTCGTCGGGCACCGCGCACAGGCCGAACGTGCAGACCACCGTGTCGAACGAGGCGTCCTCGAACTCGAGCCGCTGGGCGTCGCCGACCCGCAGGTCGACGTCGCGGCCCAGCTCGGCCGCGCGCTTGCGGGCCAGGTCGAGCATGGCCGGGCTCAGGTCCATCCCCGTGACCGCGGCCTCCTCGGGGTACAGGCTGAGGTTGAGGCCGGTGCCGACGGCGACCTCCAGCACCCGGCCCGTGGCCTGCCGGCACACCCAGGTCCGGGTATCGCCGAACAGGCGCTCGGCGCGGTCCATCTTCTGGTCGTAGCCCGCGGACTGCCGGTCCCAGTGCCGGCGCATCCGCTCCAGGCTCGGTGCTCGCACCATGGTGCCGCTCCCGTCGGTCAGGTCGATGACTCCACGGTAGTGCCGCCAGGCCCGTTGTCAGACGTACAGGTCACCGGAGTGACCGGTACGTCTGACAGGTCGGCGGGCAAGTTGCCTCGCCCTGGGGACTCATCGGCCGACCAGGATGCAGGCGCCGCTGTCGCCGTCAGCACCCGGCGTGTTATACATCTGATGTTTCCGAGCGAGGTGGCCGGAGGGGAGCAACGGTGCAGCACGACGTCGTGGACGCGCATCACCATCTGTGGGTGCGCTCGCGCACGCCTCAGGACTGGGTCGACCCGGTCACCATGGCCGCGATCGACGCGGACTTCACGCCCGCCGACCTGCCGGCGGCCGCGCACGGGGTGAGCGCCACCGTGGTGGTCCAGTCCGCGAACCTGTGGTCCGAGAGCCGCGAGCTCCTGGCGATCGCGGCGTCCGACGCCGGGCGCTCCGCCGGGATCCGCGGCGTCGTCGCCTGGGCGGACATCTTTGATCCGGCGGTGAGCGACCGGGTCGCCGAGCTGCGGTCGGGGACCGGCGGCGCCGCGCTGGTCGGCATCCGCACGCAGGTGCAGGCCGAGCACGATCCCGCGTACCTGGACCGCGACGACGTGCGCCGCGGCATCACCGCCGCCTGCTCGGCGGGGGCGGCGCACCCCGGCCTCGTGTTCGACCTGGTCGTGCGCGCCGACCAGCTCGCCGCGTGTTCGCGGCTCGCCGCGGCGCTGCCCGACGTCTCGTTCGTGCTCGACCACCTGGGCAAGCCCCGCCTCGGCGCCGCCGACGCGGACCTCGCCGCCTGGAAGCGCGGCCTCGCCGACCTCGCCGCCCGGCCCAACGTCACGGCCAAGCTGTCCGGGATCGTCACCGAGGCCCGGTGGGACGCGTGGCAGCCGGACGACCTGCGGCCCGCCGTCGACCACGCGCTCGAGGTGTTCGGGCCGCATCGGCTGATGTTCGGCTCAGACTGGCCCGTCTGCCTGCTCGCGAGCGACTACGGCGAATGGTTGGCGACGCTCGGCGACCTGCTCGCCGGGCTGAGCCCGGACGAGGCTGCCGCCGTCTGGGCCGGGACCGCGCGACGCGTTTACCAACTGGAGGAGAGCCACGCATGACATCCGAGACCACAGCAGGAGCAACAGCAGGAGCAACAGCCGGAGCGCCCGCAGGCCCGACGGCGGCGGCCGAGCTCGCGGGCGTCCGCGCGATAGTCACGGGCGGAGCGTCGGGCATCGGCGCCGCGATCGTGCGCGCAATGCTCGCGCGCGGCGCGCAGGTGACCTCCATCGACCGCGTGACGGACGGTGTCCCGGAGGGCGCCGGGGCCCAGGCGGCGGACGTCACGGACGACGCCGCCGTCCGCGCCGCCGTGGCCGCCGCGGCGGAGGCGATGGGCGGCATCGACGTCGTCGCCAACAACGCGGGGATCGGCGCGCAGGGCACCATCGCCGACAACGACGACGCCGAGTGGCTGCGGGTCCTGGACGTGAACGTGCTCGGGATCGTCCGCGTGACCCGTGCCGCGCTGCCGTACCTGCGCGAGTCGCCGCACGCCGCCGTCGTGAACACCTGCTCGATCGCCGCGTGGACCGGCCTGCCGAACCGGGCCTTGTACTCGGCGTCCAAGGGCGCGGTCCAGGCCCTCACGCTCGCCATGGCCGCCGACCACGTGCGCGAGGGTATCCGCGTCAACTGCGTCAACCCCGGCACTGCCGACACCCCGTGGGTGACCAGGCTGCTCGACGCCGCCGACGACCCCGCCGCCGAGCGCGCCGCCCTGGAGGCCCGCCAGCCCTCGGGCCGGCTCGTCAGCGCCGACGAGGTGGCCCACGCCGTCTGCTACCTCGCGAGCCCGCTCGCGGCGGCGACCACCGGCGCGATGCTCGCCGTCGACGGCGGCTCGCACGCCCTGCGCACCCGCGCCCCCGAGCAGCCGTAACCCGGGCCGAGGAAGACGTCATGGAGACGACGGCGGTGCGCCGCACCGGGGTCCGGCTGACCGCACTCGGCCTCGGCGCCGCCCCCGCGGGCAACCTCTACCGCGCGACGACGGACGAGGAGGCCCACGCGACGTTCCAGGCCGCCTGGGACGCCGGGGTCCGCTACTTCGACACCGCCCCGCACTACGGCCTCGGGCTGTCCGAACGGCGGCTCGGCGCCTTCCTGCGGTCGAGGCTGCGCGACGAGCTGGTGGTCTCCACGAAGGTCGGGCGCCTGCTCGTCCCGTCGCCGGAGACCGCGGACCGCACCGACCCGGAGATGTTCGAGGTGCCTGCCGACGCCCGCCGGGTGTGGGACTTCTCGCGCGACGGCGTGCTGCGGTCGCTCGAGTCCAGCCTGGAGCGCACGGGCCTGGACCGGGTCGACGTCGTCTACCTGCACGACCCCGACGAGCACTGGGAGCAGGCCGCGCACGAGGCGCTGCCGGCGCTCGTCGACCTACGGGAGCAGGGTGTGGTCGGCGCGGTCGGCGCCGGGATGAACCAGTCGGCGATGCTCACCCGGTTCGTGCGTGAGACCGACGTCGACGTCGTGATGTGCGCCGGCCGGTTCACGCTGCTGGAGCAGCCCGCACTGGCCGATCTGCTGCCCGCGGCGGCCGAGCGGGGCGTGGCCGTGGTGGCCGCCGCCGTCTACAACTCGGGCATCCTCGCCTACGACGACCCGCCGTCGGACGCGACGTACAACTACGCGCCCGCTGCCGCGGACCTGCTGGACCGCGCCCGCCGCATCGCCGCCGTGTGCGCCGACCACGGCGTCACGCTGCCGCAGGCGGCGCTCGCCTACGTGCGCACGCACCCCGCGGTCGTGAGCACCGTCGTCGGGCTCGGCAATCCCGAGCACGTGCGGCAGGCCGCGGACCGGGCCGCCGCACACGTGCCGGAGAGCCTGTGGCGCGCCCTGGCCGACGTCGGCCTGCTCGCCGAGGCCGCGGTGCCCGCGCCCGGGACCGCCCCCGTGTTCGCCCCCGTCCCGGCTGAGCCGGACGACCCCGAGAACCCGCACCGCCCCGTGAACCCGCACCGCCCCGAGAACCCGCACCACCCCGAGAGAAGGTACTGATGCGTCTGCTCCGCCTTGGCCCCGTCGGCCAGGAGATCCCCGCGATCGAGGACGGCGACACCGTCCTCGACCTGCGCCCGCTCACCGCCGACATCGACGGTTCGTTCCTGGCGTCCGACGGGATCGCGCGCGCCCGGGCCGCCCTCGCCGCGGGCGAGCTGCCCGTGCTCGACGGCGCCGACGGGCTGCGCCGCGGGGCGCCCGTGGCCCGGCCGGCCGCGGTGATCTGCGTGGGGCAGAACTACGCGGCGCACGCCGCCGAGTCGGGCGCCGAGCCGCCGTCGTCCCCGATCATCTTCTTCAAGCACCCCAACACCGTGGTGGGGCCGGACGACGACGTCGCCATCCCGCCCGGCGCGGAGAAGGTCGACTGGGAGGTCGAGCTCGGCGTCGTGATCGGCAGGCGGGCCTGGCGGCTGCCGTCCGTGGACGTGGCGCAGGAGTACGTCGCCGGCTACACCGTCGTCGACGACCTCAGCGAGCGCACCTGGCAGATCGAGGAGTCCGGCGGCCAGTGGTCCAAGGGCAAGTGCGGTCCGGGGTTCGCGCCCACCGGCCCGTACCTGGTGCCCGCCGCCGACGTCGACCCGTCCAGCCTGCGCCTACGGTCCTGGGTGAACGGCGAGCCGCGGCAGGACTCGGTGACCGCCGACATGATCTTCGGCGTCGACCACCTGGTGCACCACCTGTCGCAGTACATGGCGCTCGAGCCGGGCGACCTGATCTGCACGGGGACGCCGGAGGGCGTGGCGCTCTCCGGGCGGTTCCCGTACCTGCGCGACCGCGACGTCGTCGAGCTGGAGATCGAAGGGCTCGGCCGCCAGCGGCACGCGTTCGTCGCTGAGTAGGTGACCGAGTGAGCGACCGCCCGAATGTTCGTCGAGAGCTGAGGAGCCATTCATGCTGAGGTACGAGCTGCTGCATCCCGACCTGCTGCGCGAGCTGGCCGCCGCCGGGCACGGTTCGCGTGTGCTCCTGGCGGACGCCAACTACCCGCACTCCACCGGCGCGCGTCCCGGGGCGGCCCGGGTGCACCTGAACCTGCGGCCCGGACTGGTCACGGTGGAGCAGGTGCTGGAGGTCCTGCTCGATGCCGTGCCGCTGGAGAGCGCTGCGGTGATGGTCCCGGGCGGCGTCTCCGGCGATGTCGTCGGCGCGGGCGAGCCGATCCCGGTGCACGCGGTCTTCCGCGCCGCAATGGGAGACGCCGTGGCCTGGGAGACGATGGACCGGTTCGCCTTCTACGAGGCCGCGCGCGGCGACGACGTCGCGCTGGTCGTCGCGACCGGCGAGCAGCGCGTGTACGCCAACCTGCTGCTCACGATCGGGGTGCGGCAGGCTACCGGAGTCATCTGACCTATCGCTTGCTGCGGGCGGGCCCGGGGGTCAGTTCGATGACGATATGGCCCCGGATCTTGAGATGCATCGGATGTCTGCGGTATGAATGCGACTACACGGAGGCAAGGGAGCATCACGTGTCGGACAGCCCAGCCCTACTGCGCGCGACGGGGATCAGCAAGTCCTTCCCCGGCGTCCGCGCGCTCGACGACGTCCACCTCGACCTGCGGCACGGTGAGGTCCTGGCGCTGGTCGGCGAGAACGGGGCGGGCAAGTCGACCTTCATGAACCTGCTCTCCGGCGTCCTGCAGCCAGATGCGGGCGTCATGGAGCTCAACGGCGCGCCGATGAGTCCCGCTGGACCCCGGCAGGCGAACGAGCTCGGCATCAGCGTGATCCATCAGGAGTTTCACCTGATGCCCGACCTGACGGTCGCGCAGAATATCTTCATCGGCCGCGAGCCCCGGCGGTCCGGTGTGATCCGGGACGACGAGCTCGTCCGTCGAGCGAAGGCACTCTTCGAACGTCTCGGTATCCCGCTGGACCCGCGGCAGCCGGTGTCGCACCTGAGCGTGGCCGGCCAGCAGATGGTCGAGATCGCGAAGGCGCTTTCGTTCGACGCCCAGGTGCTGATCATGGACGAGCCGACGGCGGCGCTCACGGAGACCGAGGTCGCCACGCTGTTCCGGATCGTCCGCGACTTCATCTCCCCGCGCACCGGCGTCATCTATGTCTCGCACCGCATGGACGAGGTCAAGGAGATCTCCGACCGCATCACGGTTCTGCGCGACGGCCGTTACGTGGACACGTTGCCAACAGCGGAGACCCCCACCCGGGAGGTCATCGCGGCGATGGTCGGCCGGCAGCTCGAGGTCGGCGTGCGGCCCGATCCGACGGAGCCCGACCCGACCCAGCGCCCCGTCGTGCTCTCGGTACGCGGGCTGAGCACCCGGAAGCTCCTGAAGGACGTGTCCTTCGAGCTGCACCGCGGCGAGATCCTCGGTTTCGCGGGCCTCATGGGCGCGGGGCGCACGGAGGTGGCCCGCGCCATCATTGGGGCGGACAGGTCGACCGGCGTCATCGAGGTGAACGGCAGGCCGGTCACGGTGCGCAACCCCGCCGACGCGGTGCGGAACGGCATCGGCTACCTCTCGGAGGACCGCAAGCGCTACGGCCTGCTGCTGGACCAGGACGTGGTGCGCAACGTGATGCTGTCCTCGCTGCCCGGCATGACCCGCGCGGGCTTCGTCCGGGACACCGACGGGCGCCGGGTCGCCGCCGACATGGTGCGGCAGCTCGCGATCCGGACGCCGTCCGTCACCCAGACGGCCAAGAACCTCTCGGGCGGCAACCAGCAGAAGGTCGTGCTGGCCAAGTGGCTGGTGCGCGACTGCGACGTCCTGATCGTCGACGAGCCGACCCGCGGGATCGACGTCGGCGCCAAGGACGAGATCTACACGCTGCTCACGGGCCTGGCCGCGCAGGGCAAGTCGATCATCGTGATCTCGTCCGAGCTGCCCGAGGTGCTGCGGCTCGCCGACCGGATCGTCGTCATGTGCGAGGGCCGGGTCACCGGCACGCTCGCCAATGCCGACGCCACCCAGCACGACATCATGGAGCTCGCGACGCGGTTCGGTGCCGACCATCTCATCACGACCGGAGACGCAGAATGACGACCACACCCACGCCGGCCAGGCGGAGAGCCCTGCGGTTCGGAAACCGGCAGCAGCTGCAACAGATCCTCGCCTTCACGGGGCTGGTGGTCATCTTCGCGTTCTTCTCGTTCGCCAGCCCGTACTTCCTCGACTGGCCCAACGTGAAGGGCATCCTGCTCGCCACATCGGTCACCGGGATCATGGCGCTCGGCGCGACCTTCGTCATCGCCACGGGCGGCATCGACCTGTCGGTCGGCACGGGCATGACGCTGTGCTCGGTGATGACCGCCGTGTTCCTGGCGAACATTGGCCTGCCACTCTTCGTCGGCGTGCTGGGCGGACTCGCGATCGGCGCCCTGATCGGGCTCGTGAACGGCCTGAACGTCTCCTACCTCCGGCTGCCACCGTTCATCGCGACGCTGGCGATGATGATGATCGCGCAAGGCCTCTCGCTCGTGATCTCCGGGACCAAGCCCATCTACTTCAGCGACGTCGCCGGGTTCGACCAGATCGCCGCCGGAGAGCTGATCCCCGGGCTGCCGAACGCCGTCCTGATCTTCTTCGTCGCCGCCATCGTCGCGGGCGTGGTGCTGAGCAAGACGCTCGCCGGCCGCTACGCGCTGTCGATCGGCTCCAACGAGGAGGCGACGGCCATCTCTGGCGTCAACGTGCGCCGGTGGAAGGTCGTCATCTACGTCATCGCCGGGCTGTTCACCGGCCTGGCCGGTGTCGTCCTGGGTTCCCGGCTCAACTCGGCGCAGCCCGGGCTCGGGCTCGGGTACGAGCTCGAGGCCATCGCCGCCGTCGTCATCGGTGGCACCTCGCTGCGGGGCGGCAAGGCGACGATCCTCGGCACCGTGATCGGTGCGCTGATCATGGCGACGCTCACCAACGGCCTGCGGATCATGTCGATCCCGCAGGAGTGGCAGCGGGTCGCCGTGGGCATCGTGATCATCCTGGCCGTGTACGCGGACCAGCTGCGCCGCGGCAAGGAAGCCTGACCTGACCACCGAAGGAGATGGATCAGCATGAACATCCACACCACCAAGCGCAGGCGGTTCACAGCAGCGGCCGCCGCATCCGTGGCCGCCGTGCTCGCGCTCGCCGCATGCGCCTCCGGAGGCGGCGGCGAGCCAGGGGCGGGCGACAAGCCCTACGTCGCCCTGGTCTCCAAGGGCTTCCAGCACCAGTTCTGGCAGGCGGTCAAGCAGGGGGCCGACGACGCCGCGGCCGAGCTCGACGTCGAGGTCACCTTCGAGGGCCCCGAGACGGAGACCGAGGTCGAGAAGCAGCTCACCATGCTGCAGACCGCCCTGGACAAGAACCCGGACGCGCTGGGCTTCGCGGCCCTCGACTCCGAGGCGTCCATCCCGATGATGACCGACGCCGAGTCGCGCGGGATCCCCGTCATCGCCTTCGACTCCGGCGTGGAGTCGGAGGTGCCGGTGACCACCGTGTCCACCGACAACCTGGCGGCGTCGGCCGAGGCGGCCAAGCACATGGCCGAGCTGGTCGGCAGCGGCAAGATCGCCGTCATCGCGCACGACCAGACGTCGCAGACCGGGCAGCAGCGGGTCGAAGGGTTCACGCAGTACATCGCCGAGAACGCGCCGGACATCGAGATCGTCGACACGCAGTACGCCGCGGGTGACCAGCTCAAGTCCGCCGACGCCGCGAAGGCGATCATGCAGGCCCACCCCGACCTGAAGGGCATCTACGGCACCAACGAGGGCTCCGCCGTCGGCGTCGTCAAGGCGGTGCAGGAGACCGGGAAGTCGGGCGAGCTCACCGTGATCGGCTTCGACTCGGGCAAGGCGCAGACCGACGCGATCCGCGACGGGCTGATGGCCGGCGCGATCACGCAGGACCCGATCAAGATGGGCTACGAGACGGTGAAGGCCGCCGTCGCCGCCATCAACGGCGAGGAGCTGGAGCCGGTCATCGACTCGGGCTTCTACTGGTACGACAAGGACAACATCGACGACGAGGAGATCGCGGCGGTCCTCTACGAGTAACCCTTCTTGTAACCCTTCTTGGTTGTGGGCGGGATCGTTGCGCCTGAACCGGACGTGAAGTCGCAACGATCGCGCCCACAACCAAGTACGTCCTAGGGGACCTCGTCCAGGTTCTCCGGTTTGGGGAGCGAGTCCTCGACGCCCAGGAGGTGGCTCGCCATCCGGATCCGGGCCGCCTCGGGATCGTGCGCGGCGAGCGCGCGCCAGATGGCCTCGTGCTCGTCGTGCGTCCGTTCCTCGATGCCCTCGGTGTGCAGCACGCGCCACAGGCGCGCCCGGACCGTGCGGCCCGCGAACGACTCGATGAGCGCTTCCAGCACCGGGTTGCCGGTATGGGCGGCGATGACGCGGTGGAACGCGATGTCGATCTCGATGAACTTGTCGTGGTCCACGGGGTTGGCGTGCAGCACCTGCGTCACCTGGTCCAGGATGGCCCGCGCCTCGGCGACGGCGGCGTCAGGCATCCGGCTCGCCGCCAGCCCGGCGGCCTCCACCTCCAGCACCCGGCGCACGCTGTGGAACGCGGGCATGGCTCCGTCGTCCTGCAGGTCCAGGACCAGCGACATGGGGGAGAGGAGCCTCCCGGGGTCCAGGCTGGTCACGTACGTACCGTCACCCTGGCGGGTGTGCACGACGCCGAGGATCGACAGCGCGCGCACGCCCTCCCGGAGGGAGCCGCGCGAGACCTGGAGCGCGTCGGCCAGGTCCTTCTCGACCGGGAGGCGGTCGCCGGGGCGGAGCCGGCCGTCGAGGATCATCCTGCGGATGCCGTCGACGACCTCGTCAGTGCGGGACATAACCGGAAGTATCGCGCACCCAGTTCGTCCCGTGCGGATACCGGAACTGCTCCAGCGACTCCTCGTACATCTGCGTGGAGTAGCCCGGTCGGGACGGCAGCACGTACGCGCTGCCCGCGCCCTTGTCCGCGACGACGCACGGGTCGGTGAAGTGCTCGTGCAGATGGTCCACGAACTCGGTGACCCGGCCGTCGAGATCGCCGCCGATCGCCACGTAGTCGAGCACGGAGACGTGCTGCACCATCTCGCACAGTCCGACGCCGCCCGCGTGCGGGCACACCGGGACGCCGAACTTCGCCGCGAGCAGCAGCACGGCGACGATCTCGTTGATGCTCGCGAGCCGGCCGGTGTCGAGCTGGCAGTAGTCGATGGCGTCGGCCTGGAAGAGCTGTTTGAACATCACGCGGTTGTGGCAGTGCTCGCCCGTGGCCACCCCGATCGGCGCGACGGCGCGGCGGACGGCGGCGTGGCCCAGGATGTCGTCGGGCGACGTCGGCTCCTCGATCCACAGCGGGTCGAACCGGGCCAGCTCGCGCATCCACTCGATGGCCTGCGGCACGTCCCAGACCTGGTTGGCGTCGATCATCAGGGCGCGGTCCGGACCCAGTACGTCCCGTGCGATCGACAGACGGCGGACGTCCTCGTCGAGGTTCGCCCCGACCTTGAGCTTCACGTGCTGGTACCCGGCGTCGACGGCCTCCTGGCACAGGCGCCGGAGCTTGTCGTCGCTGTAGCCGAGCCAGCCGGCCGACGTCGTGTACACGGGGTAACCGGTCCGCTCCAGGTGGGCGAGGCGCTCCTGCTTGGTGCCCTCGCGTTCCCGGAGGATCTTGAGTGCGTCCTCGCGGGTCAGGGCGTCGGAGAGGTACCGCAGGTCGGCGACGTCGACCAGTTCCTCCGGCGTCATGTCCACCAGCAGCCGCCACAGCGGCTTGCCCGCGCGGCGCGCCACGAGGTCCCAGGCGGCGTTGAGCACGGCGGCCAGCGACAGGTGCACCACGCCCTTCTCCGGCCCCAGCCAGCGCAGCTGGCTGTCGGCGGTCAGGTCGCGGTAGACGGCGCCCATGTCCGCCGCGAGCTCGTCGACGTCGCGCCCCACGAGCGCCGCGGCCTGCTGGCGTGCGGCCTCGGCCACGATGTCGTTGCCGCGGCCGATGGTGAACGTCAGCCCGTAGCCGCCCAGGGGGTCGGCGGCGGTGTCGGTTCCGTCCGTCTCCAGGACGACGTAGGCCGCCGAGTAGTCGGCGTCCTTGTTCATCGCGTCGGAGCCGTCGGCGGTGGCCGACGTCGGGAACCGCACGTCCTCGACGCGGACTCCAGTGATCGTGGCCATGCCTGCTCCCTTGCAAACATCAGATGTTTTCCAGCAATCTACGGATGTGTGCGGTCAGGGTCAAGGTCGGGGAGTGTGCAGCGGGGGATTGGTTCGATCAATGTGGGGCGCGTCCGGGGCCAGCACGTCCGCGACTTCGGTCCCTGCACGGTCGCGCGAGTGACTTCGGTCGGTTGTTCTGAGATCGGTCAGTTGATCGACCGATCTCAGAACAACCGACCGAAGTCATGAAATCGCGTTGCAGCCGACCGAAGTCACGGCAGGGGCCACGGTCCGACCCGTTGACCTACTGCGGGACGCGCCAGGACTGGGTCCAGAGGCCGTTGCAGTCGTAGATCTGCAGGTCCGTGCCGTTCGCCGTGTTGCCCTGGGGGATGTCGAGGCAGCGCCCGGACTGCGGGTTGAACAGCGACCCGTCCGCGCGGGCGCGCCACTGCTGCGCCCCGGAGCCGTTGCACTCCCAGATCTGCACCCTGGTGTGGTTGGCGGTGCCGTTGGCGTCGACGTCGAGGCACTTGCCGAACGCCCGGACCGTACCGTCGGCGCTCATCGACCAGATCTGGCCGGTGGCGGTGCCGCACGTCCAGAGCTGGGCGACGTTCCCGTTGGCCGCCGTGTTCGTGTCGACGTCGAGGCATCTGCCCTCTGGGCCGGCGATCTGGCCGGTGGGACCGGGCAGTGCGCCGATCCCGAACCGCACCTCGCACTGGTTGCCCGTCCCGAGCCAGGTCGCGGCGAGGTAGAGGTAGCTCGTACCGTCCTCGCGGGGGATCGCCGGCGTGGAGTAGCCGGGGCACGACGGCACCCCGGTGGCGTAGCCGCCCGTCGGGTTCACGGTGACCGGGGTCGCGGCCTCGGTCCAGGTCCCCGTGCCGAGCGCGGTGTTGGCGAACAGCACGGTCCCCGACTCCTCGAGGACCGTCTTGTTGCCCGTGGGCCCGGAGACGACGCGCTGCCCGGAGAGCAGGACCGTCCCGTTCGGGCCGCCGCCGGGGACCCAGGAGATGTACGGCGTGTGCAGGAGCTCGCGCCCGTCAGCCGTGCGGACGAGCGTTCCCGCCTCGCCCGCGGGACCCCAGTTGACGCCGTCGGCGCTGCGTTTCACGTAGACCTCGCAGGCGTGGTCGGGGTTGGTGGCGTCCCGGCACATCTCGTACGCCATCAGGTGGTCGCCGTTGGGTAGCGCGGCGAAGGTCTGCATGCCCGGGCGGCGCAGGTTGTCGGCCGGGAAGGCGACGTCGACGGTCATGGTCGAGCTCCACGTCCGCCCGCCGTCGGACGACGTGTAGTGGCCGATGACCTGGTTGTTCGTGGGGCTGTTCGCCGGGCGCTCGTCCGAGATGAAGCAGGCGAGGCGGTTGTCCTCGGTGACCATGAAGACCGGCTCCCAGATCCCGTGGCCCCACGTGTTGGGCTGGCCTGAGGTCTGGGTGCAGTTCGACAGGTACTGCCAGGTCGACCCGCGGTCCGTGGACCGGAAGACCTCGACCTTCTGCGTGCTGTAGTCGCCGACCCGCCACGCGGTGCCGGCGGCGAGGATGTCGCCCGCGGCGAGGCCGGGGATGCTGCGTGGGACCTCGTACAGGGCCGGCGCCTCGAGGTCCCAGCCGGGCGTGTTCGAGGTGATGGTGGACGCCGGGGACCACGACGCGCCGCCGTTCGTGCTCCGGTAGACCGGCAGCGACGTGGGGGATCCGGTGCCGCCGCGCGCGAACGTGGCGAGCATCGTCTGGTTGGCGCTCTGGTCGTGGTCGAGACGGATGGCGCGCGGGTAGCCGGCGGTCCCGTTCGGGTGCTGGCTCAGGTTCGGGCTGTAGAGCACGCTGCCGGGGACGGAGGCGGGGGTGATGCTGGCGAGGGTGATGCTGGCGGGGGTGATGCCGGCGGGGGTGATGCTGGCTGTGGTGGCCGACGGCGCTGCGGGTGGCGCGTCGGGTGCCGCCATCGTGCTCGCGGGTACCCCGACGAGCGCGAACGCCGCCGTCAGGGCAGCGGTCAGCGCGGCCGATCGCCGCAGGGTGAGGTGTCGGGATCTGGTGGTTCGGGGGCTGCTGGTTCGGGATCTGGTGGTTCGCGACATGGTGCAGGACCTCTCTGTCGTGCAGGTGATGCCCGAGGTGGCGCGCGACGCCCGTTTGCGGACGTTGCAAAACCACACCCTGACGCATGTGTGCACACGTTGCAAGACCCGGGCCGAAACTGGTCGCGACTCCAGAGGTACCCTGTCGCGGCGCCCGACAGGGCCGGTCGACGTCGGTTGGTTGCCTCGCGGGGTTCGCTGACTTCGGTCGGTTGCTTGGCACGGCTCGCTGACTTCGGTCAGTTGCCTCGCAGCGCTTGCTGACTTCGGTCGGTCGCATGGCCGGACTCGCTGACTTCGGTCGTGCGTTTGACCGAAGTCACTGACTTCGGTCGGTTGCTATGAGATCGGTCAATCAACCGACCGAAGTCATAGCAACCGACCGATGTCACGTGCGCGCGATGCATCGGACCGAACTCGTCGCCGACCTGCACACCTTCGGCCCGCTGTACACCCGCTTCGCGCAACCGCGGCCCGGCGCCAGGGCTCGCGGTCACTAGCCAACCGGTCAGCAGCCAGCCGGTCACCAGCCACCAGCCGGTCACTAGCCACGCCGCCTGGCCACCAACTGACTCTT
>NZ_UWYY01000042.1 GCF_900608595.1 Promicromonospora panici
TCGGGCCGCCACCGGGCGACGAGCTCCTCCTCGTCGACGAGGCCCAGGTCGCCGAACCGTTCGACCCAGTCGTCCAGCGCCGACGAGAGACGGCGACGGGTGTCCGCGTGCGTGCCGTCGTCGGCCAGGTTCAGCGTCTCGTGCGGATCGGTCACCAGGTCGTAGAGCTCCTCGGCCGGTTTGCGGGGACCGGTCAGCCGCCGCTGCAGCGGCGTGAGGCGGTCCGGGGTCTCGCCCGCCGCCCGTTGCCGGGCCTCGTCATTGACCCGACGGCGCAGCTCCCGCCAGGTGGGGAACTTCTCGGCGAAGTGCTGGAGCTGCATCGGGGCGCGGTCGGGGTGCCGGTGCCGCACGTACCGGTAGCGCCGGTCCCGTACCGTGCGCGAGCTGTCGTGCTGCTCGTCCATCCGGTCGCGCCCGCCGAACGCGTACTCCCCCTGTCCGACGTCGCCCCCGGCCTCGTCGAACAGGGGGCGCGCCTGCATGTGCGCGGGGATCTCGATGCCCGCCAGGCGCAGCATCGTGGGGGCGACGTCGGCGAGGTGCACGACGTCGTCCCGCGAGCGCCCGCCGTCGATCCGGCCCGGCCAGCGGACGAGGAGGGGGATGCGCAGGCCGGCCTCGGTCGCCCAGCGTTTCGCGCGGGGAAAGCCGGCGCCGTGGTCGCTCCAGAAGACGACTATCGTGTCACGCTCGAGCCCGTCCTCGGCGAGCTGCGCGAGCAGGTTCCCCGCCCAGCGGTCCATCACCGTGACGAGGTCGTGGTACCGGGCCCACGCCGTCCGGAAGACGTCGGTGTCGGGGTGGTACGGGGGCACCGGCACCGCGGCCGGGTCGTGCCGCTCCTGGGGGGCCAGCCCTGCGGTGGCCTCGGCGAACCGTTCGTCCGGGAGGTAGATCTGCGACTCGTGGGTCGCCATGCCGTGGAAGATCGCGAAGAAGGGCTGCGCCGGGTCGGGCCGGTCGCGCCAGTGCGCGCTGGGCGTGCATGCGTCGAACGCGGTGCCGGGCACCGGCACCTGGTAGTCGGTGAAGACGTTGTTGGTCACGTGGTACCCGGCGGTGCGGAAGTACTCGCTGAGGAACCGCACCTCGGGCGGCGGGACGGCCTTGGACCGCATGTGGTGCGTGCCGATGGACGTCGGGAAGCAGCCCGTCATGAGGGCTGACCGGGAGGGTGCGCAGACCGGCGTCGTCGCGAACGCCTGGTCGAACCGCAGCCCGTCCGCGGCGAGCGCGTCCAGGTGCGGCGTGCGCGCGGCGTCCGCACCGGGCCAGATCCCGCGGTAGCAGCCGAGGTCGGGGTTGATGTCGTGCGTCGAGATCCACAGGATGTTGGGCCGGCGCACGCCTGGCCCCCCGGAACCGGTCACGAGCCCGTCAGGCGGCCGAGCACCGCGGCGCGCGCGTCGTCCGTGATCTGTTCCCCGGTCCAGGGCTTGTCGCCGACCGCCTCCTGAGCGGCGTACAGCTTCTCCTTGAGCCCCTCACGCAGCACGGCGTAGGCCGGGTCGCCGTAGACGTTGCGCAGCTCGTGCGGGTCGGTCTCGAGGTCGTAGAGCTCCCACTCGTCCGGGTACTCGAAGAAGCCGGCGCCCGCGAGGCCGAGGCTCGCGTTGTAGTAGTGGATGATCTTGTACCGCTCGTCGCGGTAGCCGTAGTGCGCCGGGGCCTTGTGGAACCAGTCGTCGTTCTCCCAGTAGCGGTAGTACATGCCCTCCGCGGGCTCGCTCGTCGGCTCGCCGGCGACGTCGCCCCAGAAGCTGCGGCCCTGCATGCGGGGGTGCGCCTCGGCGCCCGCGGCGTCCAGGATCGTGCGCGCGAGGTCGACGTTGGTGACGATCCCGTCGTGCACCTGGCCCGCCTCGATCGCGCGCGGGTAGCTGGCGACGAACGGCATGCGCAGCGACTCCTCGTACATGAACCGCTTGTCGAACCAGCCGTGGTCGCCGAGGAAGAACCCCTGGTCGGACGTGTACATCAGCAGCGTGTCGTCGAGGTCGCCGCGCTCGCGCAGCCAGTCGGTGACCCGGCCGACGTTGTCGTCGACGGACGCGACGCACCGCAGGTAGTCCTCCATGAAGCGCTGGTACTTCCACAGCGCGAGCTCCTCGTAGCTCAGCCCCTCGGGCGGCGCGACCTTGAGGTCCTCGCTGTTGATGTAGTCGGCGATCCGCATGAGCGCCCGCCGGGCCGACGCCGAACGCGTCCCGTGGTCGTCCCAGAACGTGCCGGGCACGGGGATCGGGTCGGAGTACAGGTCCTTGTGCTTCTCGTCCGGCTCCCACGGGCGGTGCGGCGCCTTGTGCCAGATCAGCAGGCACCAGGGCTCGTCTCCCTCCAGCCCGTCGACCCAGTCGATCGCGAGGTCGGTGATGACGTCGGTCGCGTAGCCCTCCTCGACCCGGACGCCGTCCTTCGACAGCAGGCGCGGATTAATGTATTCGCCCTGGTTGATCAGGACGTCCCAGTAGTCGAAGCCCTGCGGGTTGGCCGCCTTGTCCTCGCCCATGTGCCACTTGCCGACGATGCCCGTCCGGTAGCCGGCCGCCTTGAGCTGCGAGACGAAGGTCGGCTGGCTCGCGTCGATGGGCGTGAACAGGGTGGTCACGCCGTTCACGTGGCTGTAGGTGCCGGTGAGGATGGAGGCCCGGCTCGGCGCGCACAGGGAGTTGGTCACGAAGCAGTTGTCCAGGCGGACACCCGATGTGGCGATCTCGTCGATGCGCGGCGTCGTGTTGACGACCGAGCCGTAGGCGCCGACGGAGTGGGCGGCGTGGTCGTCCGTGAGGATCAGGACGATGTTGGGGCGACGACGGGGTGACGTCATGCGGTGGTTCTCCTCGGTTTCTGGGGTGTCTGGGGTAGGTGGTGTCTCTGGGGCAGGTGGTCAGCTCGCGCGGGCGGCCTGCGCCCAGCGCTGCTCGCGGCGGAGCCGCTGCTCGTGCGGGTCGGAGACGGGGGACGCGGCCAGCAGGCGCTGGGTGTAGGGGTGCTCGGGCGCGTCGGTGACCTGCTCGCCCGAGCCGAGCTCGACGATCTCGCCGCGGTACAGCACGGCGATGCGGTGGCTGATGTGCCGCACGACCATGAGGTCGTGCGAGACGAAGAGGTAGGCGACCCCGGTGCGGCGCTGGATGTCGATGAAGAGATCGAGCACGCGGGCCTGGGTCGACAGGTCGAGCGCGGAGACCGGCTCGTCGCAGACGATGAGCCGGGGCCGCAGGGCGAGCGCCCTGGCGATCGCCACGCGCTGCCGCTGACCGCCCGAGAACTCGTTCGGCCGCCGGGCGCCGGCGTCCGCGGGCAGCCCGACGGCGTCCAGCAGCTCCCGCACGCGGGCCCGGGCGTCACGTCCGGCCACGCCCTGCACCGTCAGCGGCTCGGTGAGGATGTCCTCGATCGACATCGCGGGGTTCAGCGACGTGTACGGATCCTGGAAGACCGCCTGCACGTCGCGGCCCGCCGCGCGGCGCTGCGCACGGCCGAGCCCGACCAGCGGCCGCCCCTCGAACGTGATGGAGCCGCTGGTCACCGGGGCCAGGCCCAGGATCGCCCGGCCCAGCGTGGTCTTCCCCGAGCCCGACTCCCCGACGAGGCCGAGCGTCTCGCCCGGCGCGATGTCGAGCGACACGCCCTTGAGCGCCCGGAACGGCGCGCGGCGCCGGCGGCCGGGGAACTCGACGACCAGGTTCTCGACCGTGAGCAGGTTCTCGACAGTGTGCGAGTTCTCGACAGAGGGCAGGGTGTCGGTCATCGTGCTGCCTCCAGCTCGGCGTATGCGGCGTCACTGACGCTGCGTGGGGCGGTGCCGTCGAGGGTCGCGGCGAGCAGGTCGCGCGTGTACGGGTGCTGCGGCGCGGAGAGCAGGGCCGCGGCCGGCCCTTGCTCCACGACCTGCCCGCCGCGCAGCACCACCACGGAGTCGCACAGGTCGGCGACGACGCCGAAGTTGTGGGTCACCAGGACCATCGACAGGCCACGCTCGGCCTGCAGGCTGCGCAGCAGGTCGAGGATCTCGGCCTGCACGGTGACGTCCAGCGCCGTGGTCGGCTCGTCGGCGACGATCAGGTCGGGGTCGCAGGAGACGGCGCCCGCGATGAGCACGCGCTGCGCCATGCCGCCGGAGATCTCGTGCGGGTAGGCCTTCATGGTCCGGACGGGATCCGGGATGCCGACGTGCGCGAGCAGCTGGGTGGCCCGGTCCCGGGCCTCGGCCCGGCCCAGGCCGAGGTGCTTGCGCATCGGCGCGACGAGCTGGTGGCCGACAGTGAAGTACGGGTCCAGGTTCGACATGGGCTCCTGCGGCACGTAGGCGATCCGCCGGCCGAGCAGGCCGCGCTGGGTGCGTCCGGCGTCGGCGAGCAGGTCGACGCCGTCGTGCACGATGGCGCCCGACTCGACCACCGCACCGCGCGGGAGCAGCCCCAGGACGGACCACGCCGTCTGGGTCTTGCCCGACCCGGACTCGCCGACCAGGCCCAGGATCTCGCCGCGCCGGACGTCGAACGTGACCGACTCGATGACGGTCTTCAGCGCGTCCGAGGTCGTCGGGTAGCCCACGGTGAGGCCGCGCACACTGAGCGCGACGTCGTCGTCGGCTGTCGCTGTCGCCGTCGCTGTCGCTGTCGACTGCCTGGCGACCCCGCCCCGCAGGCGGGGAGCCGCGGGCTTGTCCTCCAGGGCGTCGCGCAGCGCGTTGCCGAACAGCACCAGCGAGCCGATCGTCAGCGCGATCGCGAGACCTGGCCACAGGATCAGCAGCGGGGCGATGTAGAGGTTGCCGAATCCCTCGCTGAGCATGACGCCCCAGGTGGGCACGGTCTGGTCGCCGAGCCCGAGGAACTCCAGGCCCGACTGGATGGCTATCGCGATGCCGCCGATGATCGCGGCCTGGATGATGATCGGGGCGCGGACCACGAAGAGCACGTGCCGGGCGATGATCCGCGCGTCGGACAGGCCGCTCACGCGGGCGGCGTCGACGTAGAGCTCGCCGCGCACCTGCCGCACGCCGCTGCGGACCAGCCGGTAGATGCTGGGCGAGATCAGCAGGCCGAAGACCGCCATCGTGATCCACAGCGAAGGGCCGACCACCACGCGGATCGCGAGCAGGATCATCATGTTCGGCAGCGCCATGACGAGGCTCGTGGACAGGTCGCTGAGCGTGTCGAACCAGCCGCCGTAGTAGCCGGCCACGAGCCCGCTGACCAGGCCCACGACGACGGCCACCGTCAGGCCGATCGCGGCGCCCAGCAGGGTCAGCCGGCCGCCCGTCAGCAGCCGCGAGAGAACGTCGCGGCCCGCCGAGTCGGCGCCGAGCCAGTGCGTGGCGCTGGGCGGGTCGAACGCCACGGCTAGGTCGACGTGGTTCGGGTCGTGCGGGGCGATCCAGGGCGCAAGGACGCTCAGCAGCACGATCAGGCCGAGCAGGACGATCGCGGTGAGGCCGAGCGGGTTGCGGAGCAGCCGCCGGGTCAGCGACCGGTCGGCGCCGGTCTCCGAGGCCCGCAGGACTGCCGTGGTGAGGGGAGCCGTGGTGAGGGGAGCTGCGCTCATGAGACACGCGCCTTCGGGTTGATCCAGCCGGCCAGGATGTCGATGACGAGGTTGACGACGACGACCAGGGCGACGCTGACCACGACGACCCCCATGACGAGCGGGACGTCGCCGCTGGTGGTGGCGTTGGCGATGGTCTCGCCGAGCCCGGGCAGGGCGAACACGCGCTCGACGACGACGGCGCCGCCGAGCAGCCCGACGAACTGGAGCGCAAGCACGGTCAGTGCGGGCGTCGCGGCGCCGCGCAGCACGTGGCCGAACAGCACGGTGCGCTCGCCGAGGCCCCGGCTGCGCAGGGTGCGCACGTAGTCGCGGCCCTCGACCTCGATGAAGGCGCTGCGCACCTGCTGGGTGACGGCGGCGACCGAGCCCAGGGCGAGCGCGACGATCGGCAGCGTGATGGACGCCGCCCACCCCGCCGCCGAGACGGCCGGCGACACGAAACCCGTCGCAGGGAACCAGCGCAGCGTCAGAGCGAACCCCACGACGAGCATGAGCCCGATCCAGAAGTTGGGTGCGGCGGCGCCCACCACGGACAGGACCTGCACCACCCGGTCGACCCGCCCGCGCCGGGTGGCGGCGAGCACGCCGAGCGCCGTCGCGACGATCGTGGTGACGACGACGGTGCCCACGACGAGGGAGAGCGTGACCGGCAGGCGCGAGAACACCGTGTGCCAGACGCCCTCGCTGGTGAACCAGGAGGTGCCCAGGTCGCCCCGGACGGCACCCAGCGCCCACTCGCCGAACCGTTCGAGGACCGGCCGGTCGAGACCGAGCTCGGCCTCCTTGGCGGCGATCTGCTCGGCGGTCGCCTGGTCACCCAGGATGCGCAGGGCGATGCCGCCGCTGTTCGCGTTCATGAGCAGGTAGGTCAGTGATGACGCGACGACGAGCAGCAGGATGCCGCCCGCGAGACGCCGTGCGATGAAGCTCCACATCGAGTTTCGTCCTTTCGCGAGGGCGGCGGTCAGCCGTCGGTCGAGTTGCTGTCGGTCGAGTTGTTTTCGGGCGCGTTGCTTTCGGGCGCGTTGTCTTCGGGCGCGCCGCTGTCGACCGAGTAGTTGTAGATCGAGGGGGCGGCCTGGCCCGCCTGTCCCTCGGCAGCGAGGCCCGCGCGGGTCACCACGCCCTGCTCGACCCGGTAGAAGATCGCGTTCCAGGCGTCCTGCACGGTGACGCGGTTGATCTCGGCGACCGCCGCGTCGTACACCTCGGGGTCGTCGAGATTCGCCAGCGCGGTGCGCGCCGCCGCCTCGATCCGGTCGTCCCGGGTCTTGAACACGTTCCACGCCGAGGTCGGCAGCAGGAACCGGCTCACCGTCCCCCACGCCGTCGGGGGCTGGGCGAACGACATCCACGAGAGCGCGAACTTGCCCTCCCGCAGCGCCGGGATGAAGTCGGCCGGGGCGACCTCTCGCCACGTCACCCGGATGCCGATGGCCGCCAGGTCCTGGCCGACGGCGGCGAGCATCGCGGGGTCCATGTTCGACGAGCTCGGCATCGTCACCTCGAAGCCGTCCGCGTACCCGGCCTGCGCCATCAGCTTCCTGGCCCGGTCCGGGTCGTAGGTGTACGCCTCGTCGAGCCCGGGCAGGTACGCCTCGGAGTCGGTGTTGAAGCCCTGGTCGGTGGTCTCGCCGTGGCCGAGCTCCACGGCGTCGAGGATGGCGTCCGTCTGGATCGCGTAGCTGATCGCACGGCGCACGCGCACGTCCGCGAGCGCCGGGACCATCGTGCCGTCCCGGTCGAAGATCGCGAGCCCGTACCAGTTCACCTGGAAGGTGCTCACGCCCAGGCCGGCCGCCTCGGCCTCGGGGATGGACTTCGGCTCGATGATGCCGGTGTCGACCTCCCCCGATCGCAGGGCGTTCATCCGGGCCGCCGGGTCGAGCATCGGCTTGATGGCGAGGGTCTCGAAGAAGTCCCACCGCGCGTCCTGGTCCCAGTAGTCGGCGCGCTTGACGTAGGTGTAGACCGAACCGGTCACGGTCTGCCTGCGGTCCAGCTCGTAGGGGCCGGAGCCGATCGGCTGCGTGTCGACGGCGTCGCCGGTGAACTGAGCGGGGCTCGCCATGTACCCGGCGCTGTTGCCGAGGTACTGGAAGATGTCGGGGTCGGGCGTGGAGAGCTCGAGCCGGATCGTGTCGTCGTCGACGACCACGACGTCGGTCAGGTTGGCGAGGTTGGCCGCGAACGGGCCGCCCGAGTCACGGAAGCGTTCGAGGTTGAGCTCGGCGACCTCGGCGTCGAACGCCGTGCCGTCGGAGAAGGTCACGTCGTCGCGCAGGTCGAGCGTCGCGGTCAGCCCGTCGTCGGAGAGCCGCCAGTCGGTGGCGAGCATGGGGGCGAGCTCGCCGTCGGGCAGGCGCCGGATCAGGGTGTCGAAGACGGGCTGGTAGTACTGCGCGAAGTTGGCCTCGGCGGCCTGGGCGGGGTCGAAGCTCGTCGGCTCGGCCACGGCGGCGATCGTGAGACTGGACCAGTCGTCCTTCTCGACGGCGCCGCCGGTCGCGGCGCAGCCGGACAGCGCTGCCGCTCCCGCCAGCAGGACTGCGGCGGCGCCTGCCGTGCCCCGGATGTGTCTCTGCACAGGAACTCCCTCGTCGGTGTGCGAGCCGTCGACGGCTCTGTCGACTCCGGGGAGATTAGCACTTGTCACATACTCGAACAAGGGTCGAGTGATCGCGGCGCCGTCGGCGAAGGCGCGGGAGGAGGCCGGGACCCGGCCCGGGACCTACCCCCGACCGTCCTGGGTCAGGGCGGCCCAGCGCGGGTCGGGCCAGACCGCGCCCGAGCGTTCGATGTATCGGCGCAGGCGCCGGGCGGTGGTCCGCAGCCACGAGATGTGCGCGCTCGCGAGGAGGTTCCCGCGGGCGTCACCGAGGTAGCCCGCCTCGTCCATCCAGTCCAGGTCGAACGGCTCCCGCACCGCCTGCGGCAGGAAGAGCTCCGGCTCCCAGGTGGCCTCCTGGTTCTCCCGGTAGGCGAGCTCGGTCTCCACGATCCGCAGCGCGACGACGGGCGAGACCGAGCCGGCGAGCGTGAAATGAAGCTGGAAATGCGCGTCCAGCGGCCGCTCGACCGGCACGAACGGCTCATCCACCCAGTCGAGGAACACCCGCATGCCCTGCGGCGTGAGCGAGTAGACCTTGGCGTCCGGACCGCTGCGCCCCGTGTCGATCTCGAACTCCAGCAGCTCGCGCTTCACCAGAGCGGCGAGCTGCCGGTAGATCTGCGAGGCCTGCGGCACGTAGCCGTAGATCCGCCCGGCCTTCTCGAGGTAACGCCGCACGTCGTACCCTGCGCTGGGCCGGCGCGCGAGCAGCCCGAGCAGCACCGACTCCAGCAGGTTGAGCTTGGCCACCATCACTCCACTCTGATAAGACTCACTCTAGTAAAACTCACTTAGTTGTCGTCGCATCCATCATCACAGACCTGGGGCGCGACGATGGCCCGCGCCACCGCACTTGACCGCGCACCACACTCGATGAGGAGCAGACGGATGCCGCAACCCCCGAACATCCTGTTCATCACGGCCGACGACATGGGCGGGACCACCCCCGGTGCCTTCGGCGGCCCGGACGGCGTCACCCCCGCGCTCGACGCGCTCGCCGCCGAGGGTGCCGTGTTCGACCGCGCACACGTCGCGATCGCCGTCTGCCAGCCGAGCCGTTCCGCGATCATGACGGGCCGCTGGCCGCACCGCAACGGCGCCGAGGGCTTCGAGCGGATTCGCGACGACGTGCCCCTGCTGACCTCCGTGCTGGCGGCGGAGGGCTACGCCGTCGGCATCCTCGGCAAGGTCGCCCACCTGCAGCCGGTCGAGCGCTTCGGCTGGGACACGGCAGTCGACATGGCAGAGCTCGGCATGGGTCGCGACCCCGGGCGCTACGCCGACGAGATGCGAGGCTTCCTCGCGGACGCCGCGGACCAGCCCTGGTTCCTCATGGTCAACGCGCACGATCCGCACCGGCCCTTCCACGGCGCCGACGACGTCGGGCGGTTCTTCGACGACCAGCAGCGCGCGGGCATCCCCGCGCCGTCGCGCGTCTTCGCGCCCGGCGAGGCGCAGCCGCCCGGCTACCTGCCGGACCTGCCGGCGGTCCGCACCGAGTACGCCCAGTACCTCAGCTCGGCACGCCGGTGCGACGACGTCGTGCGCGCGGCCCTGGGCGTGCTCGACGAGTCGGGTGCCGCCGCCGACACGCTCGTCGTGTTCCTCTCGGACAACGGGATGGCGTTCCCGTTCGCCAAGGCCAACTGCTACCTCCAGTCCACGCAGACCCCGCTCGTCGTGCGCTGGCCCGGCCGGGTCGCCGCCGGACGCCGCGAGCGCGAGGCGTTCGTCAGTGTGCTCGACCTCTTCGCGACGTTCTGCGAGGTCGCCGGCGCGGACGCGCCCGGGTCGGACGGCGCCTCCCTGGTCCCCCTGCTCACGGGTACGGGCACGGCGACGGACACGGGCACGGCCGGCGGCGACCACGTGGTGACGGTCTTCCACGAGACAGCGATGAAGGGCCGCTACGAGATGCGCTGCGTGCAGGACGCCGCCGTCGGCTACGTCTGGAACGGCTGGGCCGACGGCGAGCAGGCCTACCGGGCGGAGAACATGACGGGCCTGACGTGGGCCGCGATGGTGGCGGCCGCCGGTTCGGACCCGGAGCTTGCCGAGCGCGTGGCGGCCTACCAGCGGCGCCCCGCGGAGGAGCTGTACGACCTGCGCGACGACCCGCACAGTCTGCGGAACCTCGCGGACGACCCCGCGCGCGCCGCGGAGCTCGACGACAAGCGGCGCGTACTGCGGGCGTGGATGGTGGCCACCGGCGACCCGCAGCTGGCGGCGTTCGAAGGACTCCTTTGCGGACACGGGCACGCTCCCGGCACGGTTACCGTGGGAGGGTGACGATGAGCGAGCAGACCGGTACAGGGAAGGCAGATCCAGGGCACGAGGGTTGCGGGTGCGGATGCGGCACCCCGGGTCGGGAAGCGTTCGTGCAGCTCGGCGCTCGCCCGGCCGACGCCGCGGCCGCGACCTCGTCGCGGGGCGGGCATGGCGTCGAGCAGCTGCGTATCCCGGCCGGGACGTTCACGATGGGCGACTCCTCCGGCGACCGGAACGCGTCGGACGGCGAGGTCCCGCTGCACGAGGTGACCCTCGACGCGTTCGAGATCGACGCCACGACCGTCACCAACGCCGACTTCGCGCGGTTCGTCGCCGACACCGGCTACCGCACCGAGGCCGAGACGTTCGGCTTCTCCGCCGTCTTCCACCTCGCGATCGAGGCCGACCCCGCCGACATCATGGGCCAGGCCGACGGCACCCCGTGGTGGTTCGGCGTCCGCGGCGCCGACTGGGCCCACCCCGGCGGACCGCTCTCGACCGTCGAGGGCCGCGACGACCACCCTGCCACCCACGTGAGCTGGAACGACGCCGTCGCGTACTGCGAGTGGGCCGGCCGGCGGCTGCCCACGGAGGCCGAGTGGGAGTACGCGTCCCGCGGCGGCCTCGACGGCGCGAAGTACCCCTGGGGCGACGCCGAGGTCGACGACGGCGGCTGGCGCGCCAACATCTGGCAGGGCACCTTCCCGCGGACCAACACCCTCGACGACGGCTGGTTCACCACCGCACCGGTGCGCACGTTCGAGCCCAACGGCTACGGCCTGTGGCAGTCGGTCGGCAACGTCTGGGAATGGTGCCAGGACTGGTTCGACCCCAACTACTACCGGCACTCCCCCGCGGCGAACCCGGCAGGCCCCGGCCAGGGCGGCGGGCGCATCCTGCGCGGCGGCAGCTACCTGTGCCACATCTCCTACTGCAACCGCTACCGCAACTCCGCGCGCTCGTCGAACACCCCGGACTCCTCCATGGGCAACGCGGGGTTCCGCACGGTCGCCCTCGCCCCCAGCGACTCACCCGGCGCCGCCTCCGGCGACACAGCCACGCACGACACAGCCACGCACGACGCAGCCACGGAAACAGGAGCATGACCACCAAGCGATTCCCCCAGCGCGTCTACCGCGACGGCGAGGAGCCCGACCCTCGGTTCAGCCTCGCGAACGAGCGCACGTTCCTGGCCTGGCTGCGCACGGCGCTGGGCATGTACGCGGGCGCGTTCGCGCTCGAGGCGCTCGCCCTGCCCGCCGCGACCGGGTGGCGCCTGGCCGCGGCCGGCGTCTTCCTCGTGCTCGGCACGCTCGCCGCCGTGCAGGCCTGGCTGGGCTGGTCCGCCACCGAGTCCGCGCTGCGCCTGGGCCAGCCGCTGCCCGGCCTCGCCGTCGGCGGGCTGATCGTGGTGGGCATCATCGTCGCCGTCGCGCTGGTCACCATCGGGATCTTCGTGTGACCCGCGCGGACGACGAGCACGGCGTCTACGACCCCGGGCTGCAGACCGAACGTACCCTGCTCGCCTGGCGCCGCACCTGCCTCGCCTTCGGCATCGCGAGCCTGGTCGCCATGCGGTTCACCGTCGAGGCCGCCGGCGTCATCGCCGTCTTCGCCGGCGTCATCGGCGCCGGGCTCGCGGTCGCCGCCTACGTAGCCGCCGCGATCGGCTACCGCCGCGCCAACACGTCCCTGCACACAACCGGCGAGCTCAACCACGGGGCCGTGCCGATCGCTCTGGCGACCGCCGCGGCGCTCGTGCTGGGCGCCGCCTGCGCGGGATACCTGGTCCTGGGCGCGCTGACCCGCTGAGAGTCACCCGGGATGCGCCCTCCGTGCGGGAGGATGCACCGTGGAAGAGCCGGCCGGGTACACCGGCGCGTGGGCGCCGTGCGCGAAGGGCCGGCGAGGGGAGACTGCGTGACGAACGAGCTGAAGACCGGGCCGGGCGGCTTCGCCAGCCGCGGCCACCTGCTGCGCCTCGGGGCACCGCGCGACACGTCGGCGGTGCGGCACCTGGTGACGTTCCTCGTGGCGAGCGTCGTGACCGTGCTCCTCACGCGGGCCTACCTGGCCGCCACGGGCTACCCGCAGATCGGCGGCGGCGGGCTGCACCTCGCCCACGTGCTGTGGGGCGGGCTCCTCATGGCCCTGGCGATGATGCTGCTGCTGTCGTACGTGGGCCCAGCACCCCGGTCGCTCGGCGCGGTGGTCGGCGGCGTCGGCTTCGGGCTGTTCATCGACGAGGTCGGCAAGTTCGTCACGTCCGACAACGACTACTTCTACGCGCCCACCGCCGCGATCATCTACTTCGTCACGGTCCTGCTGGTCATGGTCGTCGAGGGCCTGCACGGCCGCCGGGCGCACCACCCGGCGGAGTACCTCGCCGTGGCGGCCGACCGGCTCACCGCGGGCCTGTCCGGCGGGTTCACCCCGGTCGCGCGCGAGGAGGCGCGGGCCCTGGCCGCCAAGGGCGCCGGCGAGCCCGGCGCCGACCTGCTCGCCGACCTGATCGATGCCGTGCCCGACGACGACACGGACGTGCCCGACCCGGTGCGCGCCAGCGTCGACCGCGTCGTGCGGTGGCTGGACACGCTCGTGGACCGGGCCTGGGCCGCCTGGCTGGTGATCACCGTGCTCCTGCTCGTGGGTGCGGCCGAAGCGCTGGTGGGCGCCCGGGTCGTCCGCGGGCTGGTGCCCGGGCTGCCCCAGTGGACCGGCGTCGCGATCCTCGCGGCCGTCGGCGCGTCCGTCGTGCTGCTGGCCGTCGGCGTCGTCGTCGGACGCCGCGACCACCTGCGCGGCGCCGTCTGGGTCCGCCGCGCCGTGCTCGTCAGCCTCCTGTTCACCCAGCTCCTTGTCTTCCGCGCGGTGCAGTGGACGGCGGCGTTCAGCCTGCTCCTGGACGTGCTGGCCTTCGCGGGGCTGGAGGTGGCGCTCCGCGAGGAGCGGATGGTGAAAGCGCGCGACGCCTGAAGCTCACTTGTGCAGCGTCGGCCGGTAGATCAGCTCCTGGGTGCGGCCGTCGAGCGTCCGGTGCTCGACCAGCTCGAGGTCGAAGTCGGCGGCACCCTGGAAGATCGGGGCCGCCCCGGTCTGACCGGTGATCACCGGGAAGAGCGTCACCTGGACGAAGTCGACCAGGCCGGCCCCCATCAGCGCCCGGTTCATCGCGAGGCTGCCGTGCGAGCGCAGCGGCACCGGGGACTCCTCCTTGAGCCGGCCCACGACGTCGACGGCGTCGCCGCTCTCGATCGTCGCGTCGGGCCAGTCGAGCGGGCCCTCCAGCGTGCTGGAGACCACCGTCGCCGGCAGGTTCCGCATCCGCGTGACCCAGGGGTCACGCACGTCGGAGTCCTCGGTGCTCTCGGCCAGCATCTGGGCGAACATCCGGTATGTGGTCGCCCCGATGACCATCCGCTGCTCCTGCTCGTACAGAGCCAGGCGGTGGTCGAGGAGCTCAGGGCCCTGCTTGCCCCAGTAGCCGGTCCAGTTGCCGCCTGCGCTACCGAAGCCGTCGAGGCTGCTGAAGACGTCGAACGTGTATGTGGCGGACATGATGCTCTCCTCAGGGGTGCGGTTTCGTCGGATGCCGGTACAGACCCGCGTCCCCGACGGAACTCATCGCCGCGTCGAGACCGCCGGCTCCCCCACCGTGCGCAGGACCGACATGCTGCCGTACAGCTCCTGGAGCCGCGCCACCTCGTCGGCGTCGGCGAAGGACACGATGCCCCGCCCGAAGTCCTTGGCCGTCTCGATCGCGAAGCGGACGGCCGCGTCGACGTCGTGCAGGTCGGTCGCGCCCGTCGCCGACCCGGCCACCGCGGTCTCCGTGACGATCGCGAGGCCCACGACCGGCACCGCCGTCGCCGTGGCGGGCTGGACGATCGAGTTCACGTGGAAGAGCCCGTTCCCGTACGGGGTGATGTCCTGCATGGTGATCGGCATGACCGCCGGGGCGCGCCCGGTCGTGCGGCTCGCGACGTCGAGCAGCGTCTCCGAGACGCGCACGATCCAGCCGTCCACGATCGTCGGGGTGATCGCTATGCCCTTGTGGTTGCATACCCGGTTGCCCTTGGTCGTGTCGATCGACAGGATCGCGTCCATCTCGGGGAGCACCTCGTGCCGGTTGCTCGTCTCCTGGTCCACGGCCGAGCTCATGAACGGCACGGGGTCGTGCGGCTGGGTGGGCGCATCGGGATCGACGTGGGTCGCGACGACGACGTCGCCGGCCAGGTGCTCACCGCGGGCGCGCATCGCGACGAGCTTGGCGGCGATCGTGATCGCGGCCAGGGCGCCGTCGCCGTCGCTCACGAACCCGATCTGCTCGGGGCGGGCGCCGAGGCCGCCCAGCCGGCCCAGCACACCGAGCGTCGGGACCGCGCCTCCGGCGCGCTTGCCGTCGGAACCGGGGATCGTGACGCGGACGAAGTCGGTGGTCCCGCCGGGACCGTCCACGACCTCCACCTCGATGCTGTCCGACGGCGCCCCGAGGCCCCTCAGGTAGTCGGCGACCGCCGCGCCGCGGACGGCCGGGTCGTCGAGCAGGTCGAACACGGAGATGAGATGGCTCCAGGACATGGGTAGTGCCTCCTGCTGTGTTGTGGTCAGGGTGTGCAGGGCCGCAGGGCTCAGCGCGGCCCGGTGCCGAGTACCTCGGCGGCGAGCCGGGCGGCCACCGACCGGGCGACGACGACGGGCAGCCCGCTCGCGTCGGCCACGGCGTCGCGCATCGCGGCCGTGTAGCCGAAGCAGTCCAGCGCGATCACCTCGGCGCCGTCGGCGGCGAGCCGCGACGCGGCGGCGCGCAGGGTGGGCTCGGGATCGGTGTACGGCGAGCCGGCCGCCACCGCGACCCGCGTGCCCGCGCCGAGCACGCGCGAGAACTTCGCGGTCGTGTCCGCGGCCTGCTCCGGGAGCGGGGCGAGCACACCCACCGTGCCGCCGTCGCCGGCGAACGCCGCGACCGCGTGGGCGATGATCCGGTCGGGCACGAACAGCGGCTTGGTGTGCGCGAGCGCCGGGAACGGCCCGGTACAGGCCAGGAGCACCGCGTCGACGTGGCGCTCCAGCTCGCTGATCAGCGCGGGGAGCCGCCGCAGGACCGACGCCTCGCCGATGACGGCGGCGCGCCCGTCACGCAGCCTGGTCGTGAGCGCGTGGTCGTCCGGGGCTGGCGCGAACCCGGCGATCTCGTCGTCGGTACAGCCGTCGAGCACGCCGCGTTCGACCAGCGTGACTCCCGGCAGCAGCGGGGCGAGCTCGGGTGTCAGGTCGACGCGTGGCGTCTGGCCGATGGTGACGACGCCGAGCCGTGTCGGGGTGGCCGTCATCGTCAGAGCATCCTGCCGACCGAGTACAGGGAGTCGCCCGCGATCAGGCCGGCCCCGACGAGCGCCGTCTCGCGCTCGCCCTCCTCGCCGCGCAGCCTGCGCCACACGAGGCGGGCCGCGAGGGCGACGAGGACCAGCCAGCCGGCGTTGGGCGTGGCGACGAGCAGACCGGTGGCCAGCAGCACACCGAGCTGGCGGCCGGGGCCGCCGACGAGCTGCACGATCGCGCCGGGCACCGCCCAGATCAGTAGGTTGACCAGCACGGACGGGTCCGTGATCCCGGCCTTGATCGTGTCCGCGTAGACGACGGCGGTCGGCGGCACCCGGCCGCTGCCGAACAGCGAGGGCCACACGAGCGCGACGATGCCGATGGCGACGACGAAGCCGAGGATGGAGGCCCGCAGCTGTTCGCGGCGCCCGTCCAGCTCGAACGCGGTGTACGGGCGGCGGTCGCGGCGCAGGAGCCAGCCCGCCTTGAAGTCGTAGCCCATGTCGGCGAACGCGGGTCCGGTCGACGCGCAGTAGCCGACGAGCAGGGCGAGCGGAACCGTGGGGAACTGCAGCAGCAACCCCAGGATCAGGAAGATGAGCGTGACGGCGAACGCCGGGAACCAGCCGGCGTGCATGGCGGCCAGGCCGACGATGAGCTCGTGCACGATGGCCGCGAACGCGGCGAAGAGCGCGAACCCGAGGATGCCCCACCATGGCAGCTCGACCCACACCCCGCCGGCGATCGCCAGGACCACGGCGCCGAGCAGGAACATCACGAAGCCGGACCCGAGCGCGCCGCGCAGCGTGCGCTCCGTGACGGTGGGCACGAGCGCCGGGTCGTCCTTGGCGGCGTCCTGCAGCGCGGCGGCCTGCTCGAGCGCGCGCCTGGTCGGCCGGCCGAACAGCATGACGCCGATCTGCACGAGCGCCACGAGGCCCGCGCCGATCATGACGCCGTGCGGCACGTAGTACGCGTTGAGGTCGAGGCCCGCGAGCGCCGGCACGTACTGCGCCACCAGGAGGCCGATCGCGAACATCAGCAGCGCCCAGACGTTGCCGATCATCGCGATGCCCGCCGCCGACATCGGCAGCCCGAGGAACGACGCACCGAACCCGACGACGCCGCCGCCCACGAGCAGCGCGGCCTGCTTGCCGCCGCGGTCGCCCGCGCGGATCGTCTCGGCCGCCGCGACGCCTGGAGGCCAGGCCGCGTCGGCGGGCAGGAACCGCGAGCCGTAGGCGCGGTAGAGCACGAACACGTCGATCGCCAGGCCGAGGCTCGCCCCGAGCAGCATCGGCCAGACCAGGTCGGCCCGCCCGAACAGGAACGGGATCGCCATCGGCGTCAGCAGAGAGTTCGCCGCGGCGAACGTCGCCCCGGAGATCGCCGACTGCACGAGGTTCTGCCGGTTGACGTCGCGCATCCTGTGCAGTCCGGCGAACCCGATGCGGCCGATCAGCATGGCGACGACGGCGCCGATCACGCTCGTGTTCGGGGAGACGCCGAGCGTCGTGATCATGTGGATGCCGATCACGGCGCCGACCACGCTCATGGCGAGCGTGATGATCGCGGTTCGCGGCTCGAACGCCCGCGGATGGCGCTCCGTCGCCGCGACGGGCGCGGGATCGCTGACGGGTGTGGCTGCCATGGCATGGGCTCCTTCGAGAACGCTGGGTCGAGAACGCTGGGTCGAGAACGCTGAGGAGCACCGTGCGGCACCATCGCCGCCGTCAACAAGCAAATCCCGGTATCTGGGAGTTACATTCATATTTCGGGCTGCCCGCTACGATGCCGCCGTGCCCGAACCCGAGAGCAGCTCGCCGCTGCAGACCGTCGACCGTGCCCTGCAGGTGCTGCTGTCGTACAGCGAGACCCGCACCGAGTGGGGAGTCTTCGAGCTGGCCGAGGAGTTCGGCCTCACCAAGTCGACCAGCCAGCGCCTGCTCGCCGCACTGGCTGCCCAGGGCTTCCTCGCCGCCGACCCCTACACCCGCCGGTACCGGCTCGGCCCGGCGATGTGGCGCATGGCTGCCCTCTGGGAACGCGGTGGCGGGCTCGCCCGCCTCGCCGAGCAGGTCCTCGCCGACCTCGCCGCCACCACCGGCCGCACCGCCTCGTTCACGGTCCCCGACGGTTTCCACGTGCGCTGCATAGCCGCCGTCGACGGCGAGCACGGGCCCGTGCGCTCGCACCCCCTGGTCGGCGACCTCTACCCCGCCCACGCCGGCGCGACGTCGCGCGCCTACTTCGCCTTCCTCGACCCTCTCGAACGGCGGAACATGCTCACCGGGCGGCCGTTCGCCCGGTACACCGAGCTCACCGAGGTGGACGAGTCCGGCCTGGACCGGCTGTTCGACGAGGCGTACCGCACCGGCTGGGCCTGGTCCGACGGCGAGTACGACTCCACGACCCGCGCGATCTCGGCACCCGTCCTGATCGGCTCGGCCCCCGTCGGCTCGATCTCCGTCGTCGAGCCCAAGGTGTTCGAGTACGACGACGACCTGCGCGACCAGGTCCCCGCTCTGCTCGACGCCGCGGCGGCCCTCGCGAGCCTGCTCCACCGGCCGCCGAGCCCCGCCCAGCGCGACTGGCGGCGCGGACGCTCACGCCACGCGCGCCCTGAGCCCCGTTCCTGAAGCCCGTACCTGAAGCCCGTACCCGACCAGCACAAGGTAGACACCATGCGACTGCTGCTCCTGTCGAACTCCGCCAACCACGCCACCGGTTACCTCGAGCACGCGCTGGAGACCGTGCTCGGCTTCCTCGACGGCGCCGCCCTGACGTTCGTCCCGTACGCGCTCGCCGACCACGACGCCTACACGGCCAAGGTCACCGCAGCGCTTTCGCCCCACGGCACCCCCGTGACGGGCCTGCACACCGCGGACGATCCCCAGGCCGCGATCGCCCGGGCGGAGGCCGTGTTCGTCGGCGGCGGGAACACGTTCCGCCTGCTCGACATGCTGCAGCACCTCGGGCTGGCGGCCCCGCTCGCGGCCCGGGTCCGGGCGGGCCTGCCCTACCTGGGCGCGAGCGCCGGCACCAACATCGCCGGCCCGAGCATCCGCACGACGAACGACATGCCGATCACGCAGCCGGCGTCGTTCGAGGCGCTCGGCCTGGTGCCGTTCCAGCTCAACCCGCACTTCGTCGACGCGGACCCCACCAGCACGCACCGGGGCGAGACGCGCGAGCAGCGCCTGGCGGAGTTCCTGGAGGTCAACGACGTGCCGGTGCTCGGCCTGCGCGAGGGCACCTGGCTCTCGGTCGAGGACGGCACCGCGCACGTCGGCGGGGCCGCGGTGAGCAGCTCGGCGCCCGGCCCGGCCGTCGTGTTCACCCGCGGGGCGGCGCCCCGGGAGGTCAGCGGCGACATCAGCGAGCTGCTCACCACGACGCCGCACTTCGACGTGTCCTGATGCGCTCAGCGGGCCACGGTCGGTCGACCGCGTGACCAGCGCTCGTCCTCGACCGCCCCCACGACGAACCGTGCGAGGTCGACCCGGGTGACGCTCGTGCCGCCCTGAGGATTCACGCCGTCCCAGGCGCGGTACGCACCGAGCGCCGGCTCGTCGACGATGCGGGTGGGCCGGACGAAGGTCCAGTCGAGAGAGCTCTCCTCCACGATGCTCTCCATCCGGCGCATGTCCGCGTAGAGCTCGGCCAGCAGAGTGCGGGCGACAACGCGGTACCACAGCGGATGGTTCGGGTCGTCCCGGCGCACGCCGCTCGACGAGAGCGCGACAAGGCGTCCGACCTCGCCCTCGAGCATGGCCGGTACGAGCGCGCGGGCACCAGCCGAGT
>NZ_UWYY01000043.1 GCF_900608595.1 Promicromonospora panici
TGACCAACAGGACCCGGAGACCAGCCCGAACAGCAGACCGACAGGCCCGGCCAGGTCGGCTCCTCGACGAGCAGCAGGGGCGCGACAACCCAGCTGCAGGGTCGGCCCCGGGGGAGAACTACGACGCACCACCCGGTCCACCTCGGCGGACTGGGTGGTGCGCGTAGCCTGCGTGGCGCGAGTCGCCCTACCGCGCCTCCTGGAGCGGGATCACCACCCGGTTGATGACGAGCAGGCACGCCGCCGCAACCGGGACGGCCACGAGTGCACCGAGCACGCCGCCGAGCGCGGCACCGGCCAGGGCGGCGACGATGACGAGAACGCCCGGCATAGAGACGGCCCGGCTCATCACCCGTGGCGACAGCACGTACGCCTCGACCTGCATGTACACGAGCAGGAGCACGCCGACCACGACGGCGGCGACCGGGCTCACCGTCAGCGTGGCGAGGGTCACCAGGATCGAACCGATCACCGTACCGACCACGGGTATCAACGCCGCGATGAACGCGATGACGGCGAGCAGGATCGGGGCGGGACTGCCCGCGAACACCGTCAGGAGGAGCGTGAACGTGGCGTTGATGGTCGCCAGGATCAGCTGCCCCGAGACGTACCGGCCCACCGAGTCCAGCACCTCAGTCAAGAGCGAGCCCGTCATCGTCCGCCGAGACCGTGGCACCAGCCGCAGGACGGCGGCCACCATGGTCGGCAACGAGACCGCGAAGTAGATGGTCAGGGCGGTGACGATGACGACGGCGGTCACGCCGTTGATCAGCCCAGTGCCGACCTGCAGCACACCGCCCGCGATCGCCGAGAGCTGCCGGGGGTCGGTGAGCAGCCCGGTCAGCGACGACAGCAACCCGTTCAGGTCCAGCGCGACCAGGTTGTCGGTGGTCCAGGCGTACCAGGCCTGATCGGGCAGATCGCGCAACGCCGCTACCAGCTGCGCGCCGAAGATCCCGACCTGCTCGATGGCGAGCGGCAGCACCAGGACGACGAAGAGCGCCACCAGCAGCGCGAATCCGACGATCGTCACCGTCGCGGCCGCCCACCGGGGCAGTCCGCGCGAGGTGAGGAGCCGGATCGGGGGCTCGAGGGCCAACGCCAGGAACAGGCCCACTCCGACGTACACGATGACCGTGGCGACCGCCGCCATAGCGTCGAGCAGCACGATGCCGGCGCCCACGCCCAGGGTCGCGAGCATCGCGTAACCGAACGGGCGCGCCGGCAGGCCGACGACGGTGGCCCTGCGGCCGGCGAGCCGGCGGCCAGCGATCCGGGCACCCCGGACCCGAGCGCTCCCGACCCCGGACCGGGCTACCCGCGCGAACCGCACTCCCGACGCACGCGACGAGATGCCGGGGCCTTGCGGCATGCGGGCCATAACGCTCCATTCCGATCCCACGTGTCCCCGGCAGACACCTGGCGCCAGAGTAGTTCCTGGCCGGGCTCTTGCACCCCTGTGCCACGGCGCGCCGTCCGGGGCGGCCCTACGCCTGCACGCCCGGATCGCCTGCACGCCCGGATCGACGCGTCCGGCGTCGACGCGTCCGACGTCGACGCGTCCGACGCCGGCGCGTCCGGCGGCTACGCGCTCGCCCGCACGACCAGCTCGGGCGCCAGCACGACGTCGCGCGGCTCCAGGCCCGGCTCGGCTATCTCGTCCAGCAGGAGCCGGGCCGCCGCCGTCCCGATCTCCGCGATGGGCTGGCGCACCGTCGTCAGTGGCACGGCGGCGACCGCCGCGAACGGGATGTCGTCGTACCCGACCACCGCGATGTCGTCGGGAACGCGGACGCCCGCGGCCGTCAGCGCCGCGACGATGCCGATCGCGTGCAGGTCGTTGCCGGCCACGACGGCGTCGGGCCGCCGGGCGGGGGGAAGCTCCGCGATCCGGCGACCCACGCCGGTGCCGTCGGCGACGTCGAGGTCGAGGGCGCGGACGATCTCCAGGTAGACGCCGGGCGTCTGCCGCACGGCGTCGCGGCAGCCGTCGATGCGGCGCGCGACCTGCCGCACACCCTTGGGGCCGGCGGCGAAGAGCAGGCGCCGGCGTCCGGCGTCGAGCAGGTGCTGCGCGGCGAGCCGCCCGCCCTCGCGGTGGTCGAGCGACACCGACGACAGCCGGTGCTCCGGGTCCTCGTGGTCCACGAGCACGATCGGGGTGCCCCGGTCGCGCTGGCGCCGCAGCGGCTCCAGGTCGTCGTCGGACGGCGCGACGACCACGCCGTCGAACCGGAGCTGCTCGAACAGGTCGAGGAACCGCTTCTGCTGGGCGGCCGACTCGTGCGAGCTGCCCACCACGACCGCGAGCCCGTTGGCCGCCGCGAGCTTCTCGACCGCCGTCGTGATGCCGCCGAAGTACGGGTTGGACGCGTTGACGAAGGAGGCGCCCACGATCCCGCTGCGGTGGCCGCGCAGCTGGCGCGCGGCCAGGCTCGGCACGAACCCGAGGTCGCGGATGGCCTCACCGATGCGGGCCTTCATGGCCACGGAGACGCGGTCGGGCCAATTGAGGAAGTTCGAGACCGACGCCACGGACACGTCCGCGCGACGAGCTACGTCGTAGATCGTGACGGGACCCTCGTCGGTGCGGCGGCTCACGTCGCTATCTCACCACGGAAGAGGTTCGTGGATGGAGTGATTAGGGTCGCAGGGTGCGTATCGAGACCAACGGCCACCCCTCCGCGGCGCCGGACCTGTTCAGCACCTACGGCCACTTCACGGCCATGCAGGTGCGCGACGGCGGGGTCCAGGGCCTGGAGCATCACCTCGTCCGGCTGGACGCCGCCCACCGCGAGCTGTTCGACCGGCCGCTGCCGGGCGACCGGGTCCGCGACCTGATCCGGCACGCCCTGACCGGGACGGCGGACGCCTCCGTGCGCGTCATGGCGCGCGACGCCGAGCGGGTCCTGGTGTCCGTCGACGAGCCGCACCGTCCGCCCACCGCCCCGCAGCGTATGCGTTCGGTCCCCTACCTGCGCCCGTTCGCCCACCTCAAGCACCTGGGCGGGTTCGCACAGCTCGAGTGGGCCCGCCGGGTCCGCCTCGACGGGTACGACGACGCCCTGCTCACCGCACCCGACGGAGCCGTCGCCGAGTCCTCGATCGCGAACATCGGGTTCCTCACGCCCGACGGTGGCGTCGTCTGGCCGGACGCTCCCCACCTCCACGGCACCGCCATGCGGCTGGTCGAGGCCACGACGCCTTCGGTCCGCCGGCGGATCCTGCCCGCCGACGTCGCCGCGTTCGCGGGCGCGTTCCTGGTCAACTCGATCGGCGTGGTCGCGGTGGGGTCCATCGACGACGCACCGCTGCCCGACGGCGGGGCGCTTCTCGCCGGCGTCGTCGACCGCCTCGCGGCCGTCCCGTGGGAACGGATCTAGGCTCGCGCGTTCAGGTCACGCTTCGCCGCCGCCGCCGCGACCGGCACCGGCCGGGCGCGCCGCCACCGCCGGGTGGGTGTGCGCTATCGAGAGCAGGATCCGCGCCGTCCCGGCGCCGACCACGGCCCAGCGGTGCCGGACGTCGGCCGGGTGGCTGATCGCCTCGCCGGGGCCGAGCCGCCAGGAGCCCTCGTCCTCCAGCGTGACCTCGACCTCGCCGTCGATCACGTAGACCGTCATCTCGCCGTCGGACTCGAACCAGCCGCCCAGGTCGGCGCCCGGCTCGACGCGGTACTCGACCACCTCGAGCAGGTGTCCGGCGCCCCCGGACAGGAGCCGACCGTGCGCCGCACCCGGCGCTTCTGAGACCGCCAGCTCGCGGCCCTCTCCACGCCGCAGCACGGACACCCCGCGCGGCGCGCTCACCGCCGGCATGAGCTGGCTCGGCGGCAGCCCGAGCGCGTGGGCGAGCCGGTACAGGCTCGACAGCGAGGGGCTGGTCTCGCCTTTCTCGACCTGGCTGAGGAACGGCTGGCTCATCTCGCTCGCCCGCGCGAGTGCACGCATCGAGAGCCCCGCCGCCTCACGCGCACGCCGAATGGCCAGCCCCACCGCGGCGCGGACATCGGCCGTGCCGTCCGGAATCTGTAACACGGGCTTAACCCCTACGCCTGGATCCTGGTCCATATTTGATAACCAATACCTATCACCCTGGCCCGGGACGGGCCCGGGGAACTGGACCGAAGGTATCCGAACACCCGAGGGAGACCGGCATGTCAGCTACGTTCCACGTTCCGACCATCGACATCGCCCCGTACATCACGGGCGGCACCGACGCCGAGCGGGCCGACGTCGCCCGCCGGATCGACGAGGCGGCGCGCACCGTCGGCTTCATGCAGATCCTCGGACACGGCATCCCGCTGGAGGCCTGGGCGCGCCTCGGCCGGGCCAGCGACCGGTTCTTCGAGCTGCCGCTCGACGTGAAGAAGCAGTACCGGGCGCCGGACGGCGTCAACCGCGGGTACAGCCCGCCCCGGTCGGAGCGGCTCAGCCTCAGCCTGGGCGTGGAGAAGGCCGAGCGGATGAACGACTTCTTCGAGGCGTTCAACGTCGGCGCGTCCGCCGCTGACTACCCGCACGCCGACGTCGACCCGGGCATGTACTCCGACAACATCTGGCCGGCCGAGAGCGACACCTTCCGGGACGACGTCGAGCTGTGGATGTCGCACGCCACGTCGGTCGCGAAGGTCATGATGGAGATCTTCGCGGACGCCCTCGGCCTGCCCGCCGGGTACTTCGACGAGTACACCGACCACTCCCTCGACGTCCTGCGCATGAACAACTACGCGCTCCCCGAGGGCGAGCGGGTCGAGCTCGACGGCGACCTCATCGGCATGGGCGAGCACACCGACTTCGGCATCGTGACGCTGCTCTGGGCCGACGACGTCAAGGGCCTCCAGGTGCTCGACGACGACGGCGGCTGGAACGACGTCTCCCCGCTGCCCGGCGCCCTGCTCGTGAACCTGGGCGACCTGACGGCGCGGTGGACGAACGAGCGCTGGAAGTCGACGCTGCACCGGGTGAAGCCGCCGGTGATCGACGGCCGCATCAAGCGGCGTCGCTCCGCGGCATTCTTCTTCGACGGCAACGTCGACGCCGTCATCACCACGCTTCCCGGCTGCGTCGCGGAGGGCGAGACGGAGCTGTACGGCCCGATCACCGTCGGCGAGCACATCGAGGCAAAGCTCAACGGCTCCCGGGGCCTGGTCAACAACACGACCGACACGGAACGCGAGGCCGAACGAGTCCTCACGAGCCGCTACTGACCCTCGTGGTTGTGGGCGCGTCCGTTGCGCCTATAACGGATGCGTAGTCGCAACCGTCACGCTCACAACCAAGAAGCTCAGCGGGCTGGGTTTGCTGCCTCGAACTCCTGGCGCGCGCGGGCGACCTGGTCCTGGTGCTCCTCGGTCCAGGCCACCAGGGCCTGGGTCGTGCCGAGCAGAGTGCGGCCCAGCGCGGTGAGCTCGTACTCGACGCGCGGCGGCACCTCCGGGTACACGGTGCGCCGGACCAGGCCGTCGCGTTCGAGGTTGCGCAGGGTCACGGTCAGCATCCGCTTGCTGATCCCGTCGATCTCCCGGCCCAGCTCGCCGAAGCGGAGCGTCTTCTCGTCCAGGATCGCGATCACGAGCAGGGACCACTTGTCGGCGATGCGGTCCAGGATCTGCCGGACCTGGCAGTCCTCACGGACGTCCCACTGGAAGGGGTCCCGCTCGAACCTGCAAGCCTCCAGCTCGGCCTCGGTTCCCTCGAGGGAACCGGGTGACGTCGAAGTGCCTACTTGTGTCATGTCCTGATCGTGCCCAACGATCGTCATGGTTACAAGTGGTAACCATGCGGGACATGAGCGAGGAGATCCCTGTGACAGACGTGCAAGCGGTCGTCCGGCCAGCGGCGAACACGACCCCGACCGGCTGGGGAGTGCTGGCCGTCGTGTGCGGCGCGCTCTTCCTCGAAGGGATCGACATCGCGATGCTCAACGTCGCGGTGCCGGCCATCGCCGCCGACATCGGCCTGGCGACGTCGGACGCGCACTGGGTGATCAGCGCCTACGTGCTCGCCTACGGCGGGTTCATGATCTTCGGCGGGCGCACGGCCGACCTCCTCGGCCGACGCCGCACGTTCCTGGTCGCCCTCGCCGTGTTCGTCGCGTTCTCGGGCCTGGGCGGCATCGCCGACGACGCCTGGGTGCTCGTGGTCGCCCGGTTCGTCACGGGTGCCACCGCGGGGTTCATGACGCCGGCGGGGTTCAGCCTCCTGACGACCAGCTTTCCCGAGGGTCCGCTGCGTGACCGCGCCCTGGCGATCTACGGCGCGATCGGCGCCGGCGGGTTCACGCTGGGCGTGGTGGCGGGCGGCTTCCTGACCGACGCCGGCTGGCGCTGGGTGTTCTTCGCCCCCGTGATCGTGGGCGCCGCGCTCTGGATCGCCGGACGCGCCGTCATCCGGCCCGACGCCGCCCCCGAGCTGCCGCGCCGCGGGTTCGACCTGGGTGGCGCGATCACCCTCACGTCCGCGATGGTCGCGCTCATCTATGGCGTGGTGGCGCTCGGCGAGGGGCACGACGTCGTCACCGGGATCGCCGCGTTCGTCGCCGCAGCGGTGCTGCTCGGTGCCTTCGTGGCGATCGAGCGCCGCGTGCGGGACCCGCTGCTCCGCCTGTCGGTGCTGCGCGAGGGCCTGCTGCTCCGGTCGAGCGCCGCCGGTCTGCTGTTCATCGGGGCATTCTTCGCGTTCCAGTTCCTGATCACGCTCTACCTGCAGGAGTTCCGCGGCTGGTCACCGGTCGCCACGGGACTGGCGTTCGCCGTCATGGGCCTGGACATGATCCTCGCTCCCCTGGTCACGCACCGGCTGGTCAAGCGGTTCGGGAATGCCCCGGTCATGGTCGCCGGGCTGCTCGCGGGCGCCGTCGCCTTCGCCCTGGCGCTGCGCATCGACGGGTCGTGGGGATACCTCGACCTCCTGCCGTCGCTGCTGCTGATCGGCGTGATGTTCGCGCTGGTCTACGGGCCGCTCGCGGCGGCGGCCACCGCCGGCCTGGACGAGTCCGAGCACGGCGTCGCCGGCGGGATCGTCTACACGGCGTTCCAGTTCGGCGCCGCACTGGGCGTCTCGGTAGCGACGATCGCACTGGTCAACGGCCACGCCGCGGACGCCGGCTGGACCGACTACCGGCGCGCGCTCCTGGTCCCCGCGATCGCGGCGGCCCTCGCCCTGGCGATGGGCATCTCGACCTGGGTCCGCGGCCGGCAGGCCGCCGTCGTGCCGAGGTAGAACCAGGGCGAGGTAGAACTCCCGCGAGGTAGAACTCTGGCGAAGTAGAACTGTGGCGAAGTAGAACTGTGGCGAAGTAGAACCGCAGCGCACCAGACGTGCGCTGCGGTTCTACTTCGCCACAGTTCTACCTCGCCGGAGTTCTACCTCGGCGAGGGTTTCTGGTCAATCGCAGTACTCGTTCAGCTCGAAGTCGTGCACCACCGTCCGGCCCTTGGTGATGCGCGCGTTCTTCATCTCCGGCGGGTACCCCGTCGCCGAGCTGAGCAGCGTCAGCCGGTTGTTCGACACCCCCATCCAGCGGGCGTAGCCGCCCTCCGGACCGGTCACGAGCGTGACGTCGTACTCGGACCCGTCGATGACCACGAACGCCCCCTCGAGCGGGACCGTCTCGTCGTCACAGGTGACGCCCGTCACCGTGCCGGCGATCTTGCCCCAGTTCGTCGGCGGGGTCACCGACAACGACACCTGCACCCGCGGCTCGGGATACGGCGTGCTGCCGTTGGCCATCACCGCCGAGGTGTAGGTGCCCGGCTGGTCGATGCGGCTGCTGTCGAGGTCGACGTGCACCGTCGCGGACTCGCCCGGCTCCAGCGTGAACGCCGGCGGCTGGACATCGAGCCACGGCACCTCGACCGTGGTCTCGCCCGTCACGTTCATGACCGTGTGCATGTCCGGGAACCCGAGGTCGGCGACGGTGGTCGGCTCGGGAGTGCCGCAGTCGTCGGACGCGATGTACGACGGCGCCGTCTCCGGCTCGGCGTTGGACCCGACGAAGAACCCGGGTTCCCCGACGATCTCGACCACGAGCGTGCTGCCCGGGGACGCAGTGCCCGTGACGGGCACGTCGATCAAGGTGAGCTCCTGCGGTTCCAGGGCCACGTCGGACGAGCCGAGCAGGGTCATGTTCGCGTACTCGAAGTCGCCGTCGAGCTCGTACAGGTTGACCGTGGCGTCACCGGGCGCCTCCACGATCTCCACGCCGAAGGACACGTTCGTCACCGCGAACTCGCCCTCGATCTCGAAGTCCTCCAGCGTGAACGTGCGCAGGAACTTGGTCACACCGGCCCCGCAGGCCACGGAGTTGCCCGGCGTGATGTCCTGCGACGAGGAGTGCGTGATCGTGGTTCCCTCGTCCGCGAGCAGCGACGGCGGGGCCGACGGCGTCACCGACGCCCCGGGACGCTTCCCGTTCCGGCCGAAGCCGTCGCCGTCCGACGCGGCGTCGCCGTCCGACGCGGCGGCTGTACTGTCCCCATCCGCCGCCCTTTCGCCCGCCGCCCCCACAGCGCCCTTCGCGCCCGGCGACGCCACGGTGCTCACGTCGGTCGTCTCACCGACGGCGCCCTTGATGACGCCGCCGCTGCCCGCCGACCTGCCCGCCGACCCGAGGATCTCGAAGTCCGACGACGCCGGCGCCACCTCGACGTCGGCGGGCGCGGTGCCCTCGTTCGTCACGGTGAACGTGCCGGACCGGCCGCCGCCCATCCGCACCTCCCGGGACAGCTCGCCCGGCGAGACGGTGAGCAGCGGGGCCGCCAGCTCCACGTCCTGCCGGGTCACGGCGTCGGCGACGACGGTCACCGCGGCCTCGGTCGCGGTGTAGTCCTTGGCCGTGTAGCCGATCTGCTGCTCGCCGGCCGGCGTGGTGAACAGCGAGTAGTATCCCGCGCCCACGGTCGGGTTCGCCGGGTCGGCGGACCGCGTGCTCTGCTCGGCGCCGCCCGTCACCGTGGCGCGGTTGACGCCGTCACCGGTGTTGAGGTCCTGGACGAACCCGGCGACGAGGCCGCCGTCGACCGGGGTGCACGCGCCGACCGAGACGTTGTCGATCTGCCACCACCCCGCCCACATGGCGTCGCCGTAGTGGAACCGGACGCGCACGTCGGACGCGCCGCCCGCGCCCGGCAGGGCGACGACCGTGCGCCCGAGCGCGTCGGAGGTCTGGTGCAGCGCCGTCTCCCAGGTCTCGCCGCCGTCGACGCTGAGGCCGACGTCGGCGAAGTCGTCCAGCGCGAAGTAGCTCTGGTCGAACGTCAGGAGCGGTGCGTCGAGGTCGCTCAGGTCGAAGGACGGCGACGTGAGCGTCGTGTCCTGCATCCCTTCCTCGCCGTAGCCGTCGCTGTTCACCTCGGCGAACAGGCCCTGGCCGCCGGTCTGGTTGCCGTACTCGAACCGGTCGTCGAACGTCCAGACCTGCTCGGTGCCCGCCAGGTCCTCGACGGTCCAGCCGTCGGGCACGTCGCCGGTCTCGAACTCCTCGACCCCGACGCCCGCCCCGGTCAGGGCGTAACCGGGAGCCGTGCACTCGGCAAGCACGGGCGTCGCGACGTCGGCAGTCGCCGGCTCCGCGCCCACCTCGACGACCTGCGTGAACGTCCCGTACCCGGGCACGGACGGCTGCACGACCAGCGTGTGCGCGGTCGACTGCGGCAGCTCGAACGAGTACTCACCCGTGAACGGGTCGGTCCACGCCACGACGCTGCTGGGGGCACCCTGCACGGAGACCTTGGCGTCGAGCGGCCAGCCGTGCCCGGAGCCGTCGGTGACGGTGCCGCTCACGGTGGTGGTCGGCGCAGCCTCCAGGGTGAGGTCGAGCGTGGTGGTCTCCCGCTCGACGATGTCGGCAGGTGCCGTCACGTCGAGGTACCCGAAGGCGGAGGCGCTCACCTCGTGCGAGCCCTCCTCCAGGCCCATGCGGTACGCGCCGTTGGTGTCGGTGACGTCGGAGCGCTTGCCCGAGGCGACCTTCACCCCGGCGACAGGCTCGCCGTCAGGCCCCGTGACGGTGCCCTCGAGGAACCCGTAGCCGTCGATCGGCGCGTTGTTGACCAGCGCCCGCACGTCGAGCTTGCCCTCGCCCCAGACGTTGTTGTCGGCGGGCGAGCCGCCGCAGGAATCGTCGGCGACGTCGGTCGAAGTCTGGTCCAGGAGCTGCTTGGTGGCCTCGATGTCGCCGACGAGGACCGGCGCCGCGCTCCACAGCAGCGCCACGGCGCCCGCGAGGTGCGGTGACGCCATGGATGTGCCGCTGAACGCGGCGTAGTCGCCGCCGGGCACGGAGGACCGCACCTCGTCACCGGGCGCGGCCAGGTTCGGCTTGGTCTCGCCGTCGGCTCCCGGTCCGCGCGAGGAGAACTCGGCGATGTCGCCGGACTCCGAGAACGCGCCGGCCGCATAGGTCGCGACGTTGGCCCCGGGGGACGACGTCGACTGGCAGCCGGTCTCACCCGCGTTGCCCGCCGCCCACGCGCCGAAGATGCCCGCCGCCTCCCAGGCCGCGATCTCCTCGGACATGAAGTCGTCGATGGCGCCGGGCATCTGCTGACCCCACGAGTTGTTCACGACGTGCGGGCGCTGGGACGGGTCGGGGTCCGACCCGTCGGCCCGCGTCGGCGCGAGGATCCACTGCCCGGAGGCGAGCAGGTCCTCGTCGGAGCAGCTGGCGCAGCCGTTGGCCGCGATCCAGTCGGCGTCCGGTGCGACGCCGATCTGGTTGCCCGCGCCGTCGTCGCCCACCATGGTGCCCATGACGTGGGAGCCGTGGCCGTCGACGTCGCAGGGCGCTCCGTCGCAGAAGCCGCCCGCGTCGAACCAGTTGTAGTCGTTGCTCAGGCCCTCGTCGCCCAGGTAGCCGCGGTAGTGCTCCAGGAGGGCGGGGTGCTCGACCTCGACGCCGGAGTCGATGTTGGCCACGGTGATCCCGTCACCGGTGTACCCCATGTCCCACACCTCCGGAACCCCGATGGCGTCGAGGCCCCACTCGGTGGCCAGCGGTGCGTCCTCGGTCGGGGCCTTGCGCTCGACCGGCTCGATGGGCTGGGCGGCGAACCGCTCGTGGACCTGCTTCACCTCACGGCTCGCGGCGACCCGCTGCACCAGATCCGCCGTGCCGTCCTCGACGAGGATCGCGTTGCTGATCCAGTAGGACTCGTAGTCCGCGCCCGCGGCCTTCAGGTCGGCGACGACGTCCGCCTGCGACGCCTTCGCCGTGCTGGTCAGGGCGTCGTAGACGTACTGGCCGCGCTCGTCCCAGTCGGCGATGTCCGTGGCCGGCTCCAGGTCCGGGGCGTCGGCGAACCGGATCCAGAAGTCGGCGGTCTCCTTGGTGTCCAGCCGGGTCTGCACGGCGGGGCTGATCTTGTCCGCCGGGCGTTCCGGGACGTCGGCGGTGGCGACGGGCGAGGTCCCTGTCGGTGTCGGCGTGCTCGCGAGCGCGGGTGTCGCGCTCACCCCTGTAGCCAAAAGAGCGCCGACCGCCATGAGGGCGATCGGCGCGCGTCGGTGCGGCATGCGACTGTGCATTCTTGCCTCCGGGGAGCAAGCGCCCCGCGGTCGGGGCGCAGCCACTGGCCCACGAGCGTGTGCCAGTCACACTCTGAGAGCAGGGGGCTAAAAGGGCAACAAAAGTCGGCAGGTCACCCGCTCTGCGGAATGCCTGGCGCCACCGGCGGCGTTGCCGCAGGCATGGACTTCAACCAGCAGATCGTCGAGACTTTCCGCGCCCACGGGGGCGAGGTCAACGAGCCCGTCGCGTTCGGCAAGAACCTCGTGCTCGTGCACGTGCCGAAGAAGGACGGCACCATCCGGATCGCGCCCGTCGCCTCGATCCAGGACGACGCCGGCCGGTACGTCGTCGCGTCGGCCGGCGGCTCGCCGAAGAACCCGGCCTGGGTCTACGGCCTGCGCCGCGCCGAGCAGGTCGACATCGAGGTCCCCGGGGATCCTGTCCAGACCGTGCGGGCCAAGGTCGAGGAGCTGACGGGCGCCGAGCGCGACGCCGTGTGGGAGCGGTTCAAGGAGTTCTCGAGCGGGTTCGTCGCGTACGAGAAGACGGCGGAGGGCCGGGCGTTCCCGATCTTCCGGCTCGTGGGCTGAGCTTCGGCCCGGCTCTCCCAGCCCGGGGACGCCGTCACTCCGGCAGCAGGAGCCGCACCTGGTCCTCGATCTCGCGCACGACGTCGTCAACCGGGTTGGCGGCGTTGATGGTTGCGGCCATGCTGAGGAACATGATCGCGGAGACGATCCGCGCCCGCGCCGCGGCGTCCTGCGCGGTCATCCGTTCGTCGCGCTGCAGGACGGCGGCGATCGCCTCCTCGGTCTGCAGGCTCAGGCCGAGGGCCTCGCGGTGGTGGGGCTCGGCGGGGTCGCCGAAGACGATCTCGCGCAGGTAGGTGCGCCCGTTGTCGACCTGCTTGCGGTTGCACTCCACCACGGGACGCACGATCGCCATCACCGCCTCGAGCGGGTCCGTGATCCCGTCGGCCTCCTGCTTGCCCTGGACGAGGGCGTCGGCGTAGGTGGAGTTCTGCACGAGCAGCAGGAGCTCGCCCTTGGTCTTGGCGTAGAGGAACAGCGTCCCCGCACCGATGTCGGCCTTGTCGGCGATCTCCTGGGTGGTCACCTCGTCGACGCCGCGCTCGGCGAAGAGCTCGGTGGCGGCAGCCACGATGCGTTCGAGCTTCTGCTGCTTGTTCCGCTCACGCCGTCCGACCGGCTTGGAGGCGAGGGGCATGGCTGCCCTCCTTCGCTGCTGAGTAGGAGTTGATCATTCTTCCACGGAGGCCAGGTGCGCCCCCGGCGTCCGACGGGTCAGCGGGCCAGGAACTCGGCCGCGACGGGCGCGAACTTCTCGTGGAACTGGAAGATGCCGCCGTGCCCGGAGTCCGGGTAGATGACGAGCGTGGAGTCCTTGATCCGGCGGTGCAGGTCCTCGGACAGCACCGAGGGCACCATCCGGTCGTTGTCGCCGTTGGCGATCAGGGTCGGCTGCGTGACCTTCGACAGGTCGGAGGGCGCCGAGCGGCCGTACTTCTGGATCGCCTTGAGCTGCGTGCGGAACCCCGTCAGCGAGATGTCCTGGTCGCGGTCGACGGTGCGCTCCTGCAGGCGCTTGACGAACGCCTTCGCGGCGGACTTGCCGGTGGCGTTGCGGTTGAAGAACAGGAACTCCTTCGGGTCCGACCGGGTCAGCGTCGCGCGCAGGATGTCCCAGTAGGTGACTCCGACGACCTTGTCGATGTCCTTGCCGCCGCGCGGGCCGGTGCCGGTCAGCACCAGCTTGCGGACCAGCTCCGGGTGCTTGACCACGAGGTCCTGCGCGACCATGCCGCCCAGGGAGAAGGAGAAGATGTCGACCGTGTCGAAGCCGAGGGCCGTGATGAACGTGTAGGCGTCGTCGGCCATCGCCTCGACGTCGTCGGGAACGCTGCCCGTGGAGGCGCCGACGCCGCGGTTGTCGAAGGTGATGACGTGGCGGTTCTGCGCGATGGCGTCCACGATCCGGGGGTCCCAGTTGTCGAGGGTCGCCGCGAGGTGCACGAAGAAGACGACGGGGATCCCGCCCTTCGGCCCGAGCTCCCGGTAGGCGTAGGTCACGCCGCCGGCGTCGATCGTGCGGGCCGGGGCCAGTGCGTAGGAGGTGATGACGTTCGAGGTGTCGTTGGTGCTCATGATGTTCTCCTGTTTTCAGGTTCTGCGAATGGGTGAGAAAGGGTGGTGAAGGGCTGCGAGAAAGGCCGGTCAGGCCCTGGTGATGACTGCCTTGCCGCGGAGACCGCCCGTACCGATCGACTGCACGGCCTCCACGGTCTGGTCGAAGTCGAAGACCCGTCCCACGACGGGTCGCAGCACGCCCTTGTCGACGAGGGCGCTGATCTGCCGGAGCTGGTCGCCGCTCGGGTGCATGAAGAGGAACTCGTAGGTCACCCCGAGCTTCTTCGCCTGCCGGCGGATCTTGCTGCTGAGCGCTGCCATCGCGAGGCGCAGCACCGGGTTCAGGCCTCTCTCGCGGGCGAACGCGGCGTCGGGCGGCCCGACGATCCCGATCGCCTTGCCGCCGGGGCGCAGCACGCGGAGCGACTTCTCGAGGTTCTCCCCACCAACGCTGTCCAGCACCAGGTCGTACCCGTCCAGGAGCCGTTCGAAGTCCTGGGTGCGGTAGTCGACGACGCTGTCGGCGCCGAGCTCCCGGACGAAGTCCGCGTTGCCGGCGCTGACCGTGGTCGCGACGGTGGCGCCGAGGTGCTTGGCGAGCTGGATCGCTACGCTCCCGACGCCGCCGGAGCCGGCGTGGATGAGGACCCGCTGGCCAGGCTGAACGTTGCCCCGCTCGACGAGCGCCTGCCACGCGGTCAGGGCGACCATCGGCAGCGAGCCCGCCTCCTCAAGGGTGACCGACTCGGGCTTGAGCGCGAGGTCGGCCTCGTGCACCGCGATGCGCTCGGCGAAGGTTCCGATGCGGTTCGTGCGGGGCTGGGCGTACACCTGGTCGCCGAGCGTGAAGTCCCGCACCTTCGCGCCGACGCGGATCACCGTTCCCGCGACGTCGCTACCCATGACCTGCGGCAGCTCGAATCGCAGGAACGACTTGAACGCCCCCGACCGGATCTTCTCGTCGACGACGTTGAGCCCGGCGGCCTGCACCTGAACCAGCACGTCGTGCTCTCCGACGACGGGCTCGGGAACTTCCGCTTCCTGCAGGGGCTCCTTGTACTTGGTGATGACGAACGCACGCATCGTTGGCTTTCCTTCGTGATCTGGTTGGTCTGGTTGGTCTGGTTGGTCTGGTTGGTCTGGTGGCTTCAGCGGCGGAGGAAGTCGCGCGCGGCGGCGACGAACTTGCGGTGGTACTGGAAGACGACGCCGTGCCCTGAGTCCGGGTACACCGTCACCATCGCGCCGGGAAACACCCGGGCCAGTTCGGTGGCGTTCGCGGCCGGTACCAGCCGGTCGCTGTCGCCCTGGACGATGAACACCTCGCCGACGGCGGACGACAGCTCGGAGGGAGCCTGCTGGCCCCAGCGACGCAGCGCGGTCAGCTGCGCGCGGTAGGTCCCCGGGGTCACGGGCTTGTCGCGCCCGGCCGTGCGCTCCTGCAGCCGCGCGAGGTAGGCGCGGGCGGCGTGCTTCCCGGTGGCGGTGGAGGTGAAGAACAGCAGCGTCTTCGGGTCGTTGAACGTGAGCGCGGCGCGGAGCCCCGTGGTGACGGTCACGCGGGGCGCCGCGGCCAGGCCAGGCCCGCCCGCCGGCCCTGCGGCCGCGAGGACGAGGCGGTCGATCAGGCGCGGCGCCCGCTCGGCGACGGCCTGGGCGACCATTCCGCCGATCGCCAGGCCGAACATGTCCACCCGGTCGTGGCCGAGCGCCCGGATCACGGCGACGACGTCGTCAGCCATCTCGCCGATCGAGTCGCGGACGCGTCCCGTGGACCCGCCGACACCGCGGTAGTCGACGGCGATCACGTGGCGGTCCTGGGCCAGGCCGTCGACGACGCGCGGGTCCCAGCCGTCGAGGTTCGCTCCCAGGTGCGTCAGGAGGACCAGCGGTATTCCGGACTGCGGGCCGAGCTCGCGGTAGGCGAACCGCACGCCGCCGGCCGCGATCGTTCGCGTCGGCGCATCCACGTAGTACTGCGCATCCACGTAGTACTGCGCATCCATGGAGTGCTGCGTGGTTCCTTGCTGCGACATGTCGCTCTCCCGAGAGGTGCTCTCGCTCAGCCTTGTCTGAGCTGACTCAATTTTGAGTCCACTCACTCTTTCTGTCAAGAGTGAGGTCGAGAGACGCCGGTCACCGCCCGGGCGCGACCCCTCCGCGGCCGGCGTCGCGTGGGCCGCAGCGCCGCGGCCCCCGGGAAAGCGCTCCGGGAAAGACAGCGCCGGCCAGGTAGGTAACGGAGGCGTAGCTGTGCTACATCTCCGTTACCTACCTGGCCGGCACAGTTCTTCCCGGCGTCGGCCGCCGTTCCACTCGGCCTAGGAGGCGGGCGGCCGGGTGGTGGCTGGGGCGACGTCGCAGACCGTGCCGTCGGCGGGCAGGACGCCGTCGATCAGTGCCGCGTCCACCGCGGCGTCGACGCACGGGCCGCTGGTGCGGTAGGAGGTGTGGGCCACACCCTCGCGGGTGAGCAGCACGGCGCCCTCCAGGCGCTCGGCCATGGTCTCGGCCCAGTGGTACGGGGAGACGTTGTCCAGGCGTCCGCCGACCACGAGGATCGGCGGGGCGCCGGCGCCGGTGAGCTCGTCGGTGAAGTGGTCCTCGTTCTGCGCCGGCCACAGTGCGCAGTTGAGCGCGCTGTAGGCGGCCCGGCTGCCCAGACGGTCGTCGCGTGCGGCGATCTTCTTTGCCGCGGCACGGTGCTCCGCCAGGTTGGTCAGCGTCGGCCAGTCGGCGCAACGGACCGCGGTGTGCGCCTCCTGGAGCGTCGCGTACGGACCACCGAACGGTGCGACCGTGGCCAGGGAGACCAGGTAGTGGAGCGGCGTGCCGTTGCCCTGCTGTGCGGCGGTCAGGCCCGCGGTGAGCAGCGGCCAGAGGCTGCGGTGGCCCGCGGCGAAGCGCACGCTCTCAAGCGTCATGGCACCGTCGAGCGTGCCGCCCGGCGTGAGGCCCTCGGTCGGCGGAACCTCCAGCGGCTCGGCCTCCAGCTCGGCGATCAGGGCGTCGAACGCGGCCTCGGGATCGCCGTCGCCGAACGGGCACACGTCAGCGCCCTCGGCCCGGCAGGTCTCGAACCACGCGTCGAGCGTCTGCTCGTTGGACCGGGCGACGTCGTCGAGCAGCCGCAGCGGGTCGTTCTGCCACAGGCTCGTGTCGACCGGGGCGTCGATCACCATCTGTCGGACGCGGTCCGGGAACATCGTCGCGTACATCGGGCCGACCACCGTGCCGTAGGAGGCGCCGTAGAAGGTGATCTGCTCCTCGCCGAGCGCGGCGCGGACCTGGTCCAGGTCGCGGGCGACGTTGTCGGTGGACAGGCTCGCCAAGAACTCGGGGCGCTGGTGGTCCAGGCAGCCCTCGGTGAAGGTATCGGCGTCGGCGAGCAGCTGGCCGAACCGCTTGCCGCCGGGGAGGGCCGGGTCGCGGTCCTCGACCGCCTGCTCGGCGCGCTGCTCGTCGGTCAGGCAGCGGACGGCGCCCGACTCACCGACCCCGCGGGGATCCACGCCGACGACGTCGAACCGCGCCACGACGTCGGGCGAGTACGGGATGGTGTCGCTGCCGGGGTCGATGGACGCGACGGTCTCCGTGGCCGGGACGCCGGGGCCGCCCGGGTTGATGAACAGGCTGCCGATGCGCTGGTCAGGGTCGGTGGCGCGGTGGCGGGTCACCGCGAGCGGGATCTGCTCGCCGTCGGGGTCGGTGTACTCCAGCGGGACCTCGACGGTGGCGCAGTCCAGCCTCTCGCC
>NZ_UWYY01000044.1 GCF_900608595.1 Promicromonospora panici
TGTCGGCGGCTTCGGCCTGGGTTCGCTCGGGCTCGGGCTCGGCGTCGGCTCGGGCTTCGGGTCCGGCTTCGGGCCGGGCTTGGCAGGCCTCTGCGCCGGCTCGTCATGGCCGGGTTCCTTCGCCGGTTCCTTCGCCGGTTCCTTCGCGGGTTCCTTCGCGGGACGCGCGGCGGGCTCAGCTGTCTTGCCCGAGGCCGAGTTCTCGTCCTCGGGCTCGAGACCGCGCGCCGGTTCGTGGCGCGGGTTCGCGTCGTCCGGAGCACCGGACGCCTCGGACGGACCCCCCGCGCCGACGTCGGACGGGTCCATCGCACGGTTGGGAATCGAACCGGCCGCGAAGAACTCGAAGTGCCACGGCTCCGGCTTCGATCCGCCCGGCCGCGCCCACGACGGGTTGTCCCACCCGTAGTCCGGGCCGTGCACCCGCAGCCACACGTACTCCGGGGATGCACCGCCCGAGATCGGGTCGCTCAGGTCCACCGCGAGACCCCAGCCGTGGTTGGACGTCCCCGGCACCGCCGCCAGGTGCGGCTTGGCGCTGGCCAGGAAGACCTGCTGCAGGTACGGGCGGTAGGAGTCGGTGATCGGGATCGGGTAGCCGAACTCCCGCTCGAACGCGGCGCTCAGCACGGTCAGCTGCTCCGCGGCATCGCAACGCAGCATGTGCCCCGGCGCGAACTCCAGCGGGCACAGCACGGCGGCCGGGATCCGGCCGTTGGCGTAGCCCAGCGTCGAACCGCTGAACATGGAGACCGCGTCCAGAAGGTTCTCGCGCAGCGCGGAGCCCTGACGTCCCGGGGTGCCCGCCAGGTCAGACTGTGTCCTGCTCCGATGCGGCGAAAGATCCCCGCGCTCGTCAGCGTTCCGCACGTCCACCAGGGCGTGGGGCATGGACGAGTCCAGCAGGTTCGCCAGCCGCTCCGCCGCGACCACGAGCTGGCCGAACGTGACCTGGTCGTGCTCCGTCTCGACCAGGTCCGGCTGTGCAAGGTTCGGCGTGGCCGCGTCCGGCTCGACGACGCCCGCTCGGGCCGCCGAGCTCACCTCGTAGGACACCTGCACGGCAGGCCCGACGGCCTCGGGCGGCACGCGTCGGGCGCCATCGCCCTGCTCCCTGAGCGAGAGCTGCATCTGGTACGTGGTGTAGAGCATGCCGAGCTCGGCAGCGGCCTGCGCCGTCGTCGGGCTGAGGTCGGGGCCCTGCTCCCGGGCCTGCCGCTCCGCGCGCGCCAGGACTGCCACTACCTGGTCCATGCTCACGCGCTCGGGGACGGTCTCGGTCTGCCGCACCGTCACGTTCCCGCTCAGCCCGTGGGCCTGGGCCGGAAGCCCGCGACCGTTGTCGGAAAGGCGCGCGGCAGGGGCGCCGTCCGAGGCTGTGAACAACAGACCGCCCGCTGCCACGGAGGCGATCGCACCTCCCCACACGGTGCGCAACAACCTGGATCGGCTCGGACGGTAGTCATGCGAAACGAGCTTCTTCGACTGGTCCTTCACGCGTCGCCCCCTCGGTCGGTGTGTTGCTCTGCGGTGCGCGGTATATGCGGATCGGTCAACAAACAGTCAAAGCAGTATCACGAGTCCGCAGAGCATTCGCGGCGAGATCGTCGACATTTGCTCCTCGTGACCTGCAGAGGTCGATTTCCGGTGCAATCGCTGCGCGCAGAGGTGCGGGTGAAAACTGCCGAGAGTTGATGACTTGTTTGGTGATTTCTTGAGTTCCGGCTGGTAATCGGGCCCGAAGCGGATGGCATTGATCAGGTCGTACTGGATGCGGACCGTCCGCCCCGCGAGCGAGGGGACAGCGAATGCGCGTACGTAGGACAACGACGAAGTCGACTCATGGCAGGTTCGCGCTATGTCGACTCAGACGAGGCGGAGCGGTCTTGATGACGTTGAGCCTCATCGGCGCCGGCCTGGTCGCCACGACGCTGACGTCGGTCCCGCCGAGTGCCGTGGCCGCGCCCGGCAACCCCGGAGTGCCGGGGGATTGCAACGGCGGAGGGGCTGACCCCGGGGGCGCCGCGGTCTATACCTCCCTGGCCGCCGTCGGCCTGGACTACCGGCATGGGAGCGCGACCAGGTCCTGGCGCGCATCCGGTGCTGCTGCGTGCCCACGCCGACCTGCTCGCCGTGATCGGCGAAGGCAACCAGGTCGTGGCGCTGGCGGAGACCGGTGCGACGAGCCGGTTGCTGCCTCCCGCGGCACGGGCCCGGCTGCTCGCGGGCGACAACAGCGGCGCGCTCGCTGTTGCCGGTCGGGCGATACGGGATGCGGCGGTGACCCCGCGCGACGCGCTCGAGCTCCAGCTCGTCATCTCCATGGTCCAGCTGCGATCGGGCGAGCTCGACGACGCACGTGCACGGTTCGCGCAGGCGGTCGACGTCGGCCGACAGGGGCTCCTGGCCACGTTTGTGCTGTTCCGGCGGGACGAGATGCTGGACCTGTGCCGGCAGACCGGGACCGACCCACGTGATCTGGGACTCGCCGACGGCCCCGCTGGTGCGCGACGCACCCGTACGTCCGTCTCGATCGTCCGGCTCACCAAGCGGGAACGGGCTGTGCTGTTCGGGCTGGCCGCGGGCGCGAGCCCGATCGCGATCGCCGCCGAGCACGGCGTCTCGGTCAACACGGTGCGCACGCAGATCCGCAAGGTCTACCGCAAGCTCGACGCGACGAGCCGGGCGAGCGCGCTCGCACGCACCGGCCGGCTCGGGCTGATCCCGCCGGAGGTTCCGCGGAAGGCGCCGACGGATGTGCTGCGGGGGGCGTGACCCGGGGGTCTCGGAATTGACGAATGGCCTGAACCTACGATCCGTAGGTTCAGGCCATTCCGATGTCCTGCGACATCACACGGTCGGGCTGACAGGATTTGAACCTGCGACCCCTTGACCCCCAGTCAAGTGCGCTACCAAGCTGCGCCACAGCCCGCGGTGTTTCGAGCATGCTCGACACTACCGGTTTCGACCCCTTGGGGCCGACGGAAATACTACCCCACCTCGGGACCTGTGCCAGACCAGGCGCGGCCCGCAGCGTCGCGCACAGCCCAGATCACATCGCGAACCAGGACGTACCCGCCGGAGACCGCCCGGATAGCCTTGCCGGCGTGCACCCCTCACCGGCCGACGGCGTCCGACGCATCGATTTCCTTCCCTGGGAGTACGACCCGGCATCGCAGGAGACGGAGGCCCAGGCGCAGGCTGCGCGGCAGCAGGAACTCATCACGGCGGGCGCCCGAATCGGGGATGGCGTCTTCATCGCGCCGAACGCCGCGGTCTTCTGCGACCGCCTCAGCATCGGCGACCGCACCTATGTCGCGGCGCTGGCCTACGTCACGGGCGACCTGACGATCGGCGCGGACTGCTCGATCAACCCCTACGCCGTCGTCCGCGGCGAGATCCGGATGGGCGACGGCGTCCGGATCGGCGCGCACAGCTCGATCCTCGGCTTCAACCACCGGATGTCCACCGACCTCCCGATCCATGAGCAGGGCACCTGGAGCAAGGGCATCACCCTCGGCGACGACGTATGGATCGGCTCCCACGCCACGATCCTCGACGGTGTCACGGTGGGCGACCACGTGGTCATCGGGGCGAGCGCCGTCGTGACGAAGGACGTTCCCGACTGGGCGGTGGTCGCCGGCAACCCCGCGCGCATCATCCGCGACCGCCGGGCCGATACCGGCGCCCCACAGGGTCCCGACCTCGCCACCGAGCTCCAGACGTTCGCACAACGCGCCCGCGACCAGGCCGGCGACCTGCTCGCCCGCTGCTTCGAGGACGGCCGGTTCGTCGACCGGCCCGCGGCCCTCGCGGGGCCGCTCGAGCCGGCGGTCCGGCCGTGGGCGGACGCCGTCGAGATCGCCGACCTGCTGCTCGACGCCGCGCCGCCCGGGTTCGACGCCGCGGACCTGGTCCGGCGGCTCACCGCCCGCCAGGACCCGGCGACGGGGCTGATCCCGGCCGGCGATCTCTCGGACCGCGGCCTGGAGCGCGCGCCGACGTCGGACGAGCCGCTGCTGGCCACGGACGGCGATGCGAGCTATCACGTCCTCAGCGTCGGGTACGCGGTCCGGCTGCTCGGCGGGCGGCTGCCGCACCCCGTGCGGGCGGTGCACGCGCTGAGCGACCGCGACGTCGTCCGCGACCTCGAGGCGCGCGACTGGGGCGCGCGTGCCTGGGGGAGCGGCGCCGCCGTCGACGCCCTGGCCACGGCGTGCGCCCTGAACATCGCCGACTTCTCGGCGGAGCTGCCCGACGGCGGGACCGGCCCGGTATACGGGCTCCTCGGCTGGCTGACGGCGCGCGCGAACCCCGCCACGGGCATGTGGGGCGCGCCGCAGCCCGCGCCCCGCTGGCTGCAGGCGGTGAACGGGTTCTACCGGCTGACCCGCGGCTCGTACGCGCAGCTGGGCCTGCCGCTGCCCTATCCCGAGGCGGCGATCGACACCGTCCTGGAGCACGCGGCCGATCCGCACCTCGCAGCTCCGGAGGGCTACAACGCCTGCAACGTGCTCGACATCGTCCATCCCCTCTGGCTCGCGGCCCAGCAGACGGAGCATCGCCGCACCGAGGGCGAGGCGTGGGCCCAGGACCAGCTGCGGCGCGCGCTGCACAACTGGTCGGACGGCGCGGGGATCCCGTTCGCACCACTGAGTGCAGGCCCCGACGGCGTCGCGGGCCTGCAGGGCACGGAGATGTGGCTGAGCATCATCTGGTACCTGGCCGACTACCTCGGCGAGGCGGACGCGCTGGGCTACCGGCCGCGCGGCGTACACAACCCGGACCCGCTGGTCCGGCTGGCACCGGTCGACACGCCCGGCTGACGGCGCCCGGCTGACAGCAGCCGGACCGCTCAGGAGCCGGCCGGCCTCGCCGTCGACGCGCGCACCACGAGCCGGGTGGCGAGCTCCTCGCGCGGAGCCTCCGGCGGCGGATCTGCGCTGATACGCAGGAGCATGCGCAGCGCCGCCTCGCCCATCTCGGCGATGGGCTGGCGCACCGTGGTCAGCGCGGGGGTGACCCACTGCGCCTCGGGCAGGTCGTCGAAGCCGACCACGCTGACGTCCTCCGGGATCCGGAGCCCGAGGGTGTCGGCGGCGTCGTACAGGCCGAGCGCCATGGTGTCGGAGCAGGCGAAGACGGCCGTCGGCGCCGTATCCCGGAGCAGCTGCGTCGCCTGCTCGGCGGCCCGGGCCCGCCGCCAGTCGGTGTGCACGATCCGCTCGTCGGGGAGGTCGAGGCCGGCCTGCGTGATCGCCGAGCGGAAGCCGTCGATGCGGGCCTGGCTGTAGAGGTGCGTGCGGCGTCCGGCGAGCACGGCCAGCCGCCCGTGGCCGAGCGCGAGAAGGTGCTCCGCGGCGGCGCGGCCACCGGCCCAGTTCGCGGCTCCGACGCTTGCGACGGTGCTGGGCGGCTGGCTCACGGGATCCAGGAGCACTATCGGCACCTGTGCGGCGGCCAGCGTGGCGAGCTGTTCGCTCGTCGTGTCGACGAGGGCGAGGACGGCGCCGCGCAGCCGCCGGGCGAGCAGTCGGGTGAGCCAGGCGTCGTCGGGCGGCCGGGCCACCGAGACGACGATGTCGACGCCTGCCTCCTCGGCGGCGTGCTCGACGCCGCTGAGCGCCCGGTTGGCCCAGCTGCCCTCGACGCCGCTCAGCACGAGGTCGACGAATCGCGAGCGCTCCGCGCGCGACGGCTTGTCCCGGCCGGAGCGCCCGCGGTACTCGAGCTCCGCGACGATGCGCATGACCCGCGTGCGGGTCGCGGACGAGACGTCCGAGCGGCCGCTGAGCACCTTGGAGACCGTGGGCACCGTCGTCCCGGCGGCCTTCGCCACGTCCGCAAGCGTGGTTCGCGATTGGCTCCGCATGCCGCGAGGCTATCTGCATCCACGAAAGTTTCGCAATAATCCGGGGCTTGATTCGGCAAAAGTCCTCGTGTATCAAAGGGGAGCGGCACGACATCCGACCGGTTGTTGCGCAAAGTGTGGAGCCGCAAGTTGGGAGCGATGAGCACCACATGACGACTTCGATGACGAAGCACGCCCTGATCGTGCGCGGAGGATGGACCGGGCACCAGCCCGTCGAGACCACCGACTCCTTCCGCCCGTTCCTGGCCGAGCAGGGGTACGAGGTGCGGGTCGAGGAGTCGACGGCGGTCTACACCGACGCGGACTACCTGGCCGGCGTCGACGTGATCGTGCAGACCAACACGATGAACACGATCGAGGGTGACGAGCTGCACGGCCTGATCGCCGCGGTGGCGGGCGGCACGGGCCTGGCGGGGTGGCACGGTGGCATCGCCGACTCCTACCGGAACAGCTCGGACTACCTCCAGCTCATCGGCGGCCAGTTCGCCGCCCACCCGCCCAAGGCTCCGCGCGACGAGCTGGCGGGCGAGGCGAGCGACAACTACGTGCGCTACACGGTCGACATCGTGCCCGAGCAGGCCGACCACCCGATCGTCGCCGGGATCTCCGACTTCGAGCTGACGACCGAGCAGTACTGGGTGCTGTCCGACGACTACAACGACGTGCTTGCGACCACGACGCTCGCCGCCCGCGAGTTCGACCCGTGGCACCGGCCCGTCACGAGCCCGGCCATCTGGACCCGCCGGTGGGGCAAGGGCCGCATCTTCGTCTCGACGCCGGGCCACGACCTCGCCGTCGTCCAGGACCCGAACGTCCGCACCATCATAGAGAGGGGCATCCTGTGGGCCAGCCGTTGAGAGTCGGGATCGTCGGCGTCGGGGCGATCTCCGGCCAGTACCTGACCACGTTCGCGCGCCTCGCCTCCGAAGGCTCCGACACCGTGCGCCTCGTCGCGGTCGCGGACCTCGACGAGATCCGCGCGGCGGCGGTCGCGGCGGAGCAGGGCGTGCGCGCGCTGACCGTCGACGAGCTGATCAAGGATCCCGAGGTCGACCTCGTCCTGAACCTGACGATCCCGGCGGCCCACGCCGAGATCGCCCTGCAGGCGATCGCCGCGGGAAAGGCCGTGTACGGCGAGAAGCCGCTCGCGGCCACGTTGGAGGATGCCCGCGCGGTGGTCGACGCGGCCCGCGCGGCCGGGGTGGCCCTGGGCTGCGCGCCGGACACCGTGCTCGGCACGGGCGTGCAGACCGCCCGGAAGGCGATCGACGACGGCGTGATCGGGGCGCCGATCGCGGCCACCGCGACGATGATGACGCCCGGCCACGAGCGCTGGCACCCGAACCCCGACTTCTACTACCAGCCGGGCGGCGGCCCGCTGCTGGACATGGGGCCGTACTACGTGACCACGCTGGTCACGCTGCTCGGCCCGGTCGTGTCGGTGGTCGGTGCCGCGAGCCACACCCGCGCCACGCGCGAGATCGGGTCGGGTCCGCGTGCCGGGACGGTCATCCCGGTCGACGTCGACACGCACGTGACCGGTGTGCTCCGCCACGCCTCCGGGGCGCTGTCGACGCTGGTGATGAGCTTCGACTCGGTCGCCACCCGGGCGTCCGAGATCGAGGTCCACGGTCAGACGGGGTCGCTGATCGTCCCCGACCCGAACACGTTCGACGGCGACGTGCAGCTCCACGAGCTCGGCGGCGCCTGGCGGACCCTGCCGCCCAGCGCCGGATACCGGGACGCGGGGCGGGGTTACGGCATCGCGGACCTCGCGGCCACGCCGCCGGGGGTCCCTGCCCGCACGAACGGCGACGTCGCGTATCACGTGCTCGACATCATGACGTCGCTGCTGGCGGCGTCGGCCACCGGGACGACGGTCGCCGTCGAGAGCACCTGCGAGCGGCCGGCCGCCGTCCCGCTGGCGTGAGAACGTGTCAGACGCTCAGGTCACCAGGTTGACCCGAGCGTCTGACACGTCGGCGGTGAGGTGCTCAGGGCGCCACGCTGCGCCGGAAGGACTGCACCGCCAGGTCGGCGGCGACGTGCCGCGGCAGGTCCTGGTTGCTGACCTCGGCGGCGGTGTAGAGCACCGCATAGAAGAGAGTGATCGCCCAGGAGGTCGGGATCCGGTCGGCGATCGCCCCCTCCACGCGGGCGCGGTCGACGAGCGCCCGCATGTCCTCGTCGCCGTCGTCGTCGGACCAGTTCGGGTTGCCCTCGAATCTCTTCGGGTCCGCGAACAGGAAGATCACGCGGTCGCCCATGTCGACCCCGGCGCGCAGGTAGTACTCGAGGACGTCCATCGCCGGTGCGTCCGCGACGTCGTCGTCCAGGGTGTCCAGCCGCGCCAGCGAGTCGACCAGGAGGGCGTCGATGAGGGCCTGGCGATCGGTGAAGTAGCGGTGCAGGGTCGACCGGCTGACCTCGGCGCGCTCCGCGATGGCGCTCAGCGAGGCGGAGAAGTCGCGGGCCCACACCGCCGCGGCCGCGTCCAGCACCGCCTGGCGCGTGCGGGCGCGTGCTCCTCGCTCGGTCTGGTCGGTCGTCATCAGGCTGAGAGTAGGTGGTCGAGCCTTGCGGCACAATTCAGTTGATAAATGCGACAGTCGCGTCGCAGAATAGATCGCGGATGTGCAAGTGGGTCCCTGACCCGAACCGACCGGACGGAGTGATGACGTGCCCGACGAACGGACCACGAAGGACAAGGTGCGGATCCTCTGGGCCTACGCGCGCCCGCACAAGCCGGTGCTCGTCGTCGCGCTGATTCTCGGCGCGCTGGGCACCGCCGCCGAGCTGGCGACGCCGCTCGTCACCAAGGCGGTGCTCGACGGGCTGGAGACCTCCGCCTCCCTGGCCACCCCGATCACGATCCTCGGCGTCCTGCTCGTGGCCGGATCCGTCATGGGCCTGGTGCAGGGCATCATGCTCGGCACCCTGGCCGAGCGGATCATCCTCGCGGCCCGCACCGGCCTCGTCCGCCATCTGCTGCACGCCAGGGTGCCCGCGGTCACGGCCCGCCCGCCGGGCGAGCTCGTCACCCGGGTCACCTCGGACACGCTGCTGATCCGCGAGGCGACGACGTCCAGCGTGGTCAATTTCGTCAACGGGATCATCGGCCTGGTGGGCGCGGTGGTGCTGATGGCCTATCTGGACGTCGTGCTGCTCGGCGTCACGATCGGCGTCCTGTTCCTCGCCGGCCTCAGCGTCGTCGCACTCATGCCGCGGCTGTCCAAGGCGCAGCAGGAGGCGCAGGAGCACGTGGGCGCGCTGGGCGGGCGCCTGGAGGGGGTGGTCCGCGCGCTGCGGACCGTCAAGTCCGCCCGGGCCGAGGGGCGGGAGACCGACCGGGTCTCCGGGCACGCCGAGGCGTCGGCCCGCAGCGGCATCCGCGCAGTCAAGCTCGAGAACGTGTCGTGGACGATCACGGGCGTCGGCGTCAACCTGGCCGTGATGCTGCTGCTCGGCGTCGGGGCGTGGCGAGTGTCGACCGAGGCGATCACGGTGACCACGCTGGTGGCGTTCCTCCTGTACGTCTTCCAGCTGATGATGCCGGTCATGCTGCTGACGATGTCGCTGACGTCGCTGCAGTCCGGGCTCGCGGCCGCCGCGCGGATCAGCGAGATCGAGGAGATGGAGCTGGAGAAGGACGGCGGCGTCCCCGGGCCGGGCGCGCCACGCACCGGCCGGGCGGGCGGCGCCGACGTCGACCCTCCGGTGCTGCGCCTGCACGAGGTCACCTACCGGTACGCCGGTGCGGAGCGGCCGGCGCTCGACCGCGTGAGCCTGGCGGTGCCCCGGCACGGGCACACCGCCATCGTCGGCCCCTCGGGCGCCGGCAAGACGACGATCATGTCGCTCCTGCTCCGGTTCCTCGCCCCGGACGGCGGGCGCGTCGAGCTCGACGGCCACCCCTACGAGCGCTGGACCACGGACGAGATCCGGTCCCGGATCGCCTACGTCGAGCAGGACACCCCCATCGTGCCGGGCACGCTGCGGGAGAACCTCGCCTACGCGGCACCGGGCGCGACCGACGCCGAGGTCCTGGCCGCGGTCGAGGCCCTGCGCCTGGCCGAGCGGGTGGCGGCGCTGCCGGCCGGCCTGGACACCGAGGTCAGCGCGTCGGAGCTGTCCGGCGGCGAACGGCAGCGGGTCGCGGTGGCGCGGGCGCTGGTCGCGCGGCCCGAGATCCTGCTGCTCGACGAGGCGACGGCCCAGCTCGACGGCCTCACCGAGGCGGCGCTCGCGGCGGCGATCCGGGACGTCGCGAGCACCGGAGCGGTCGTGACCATCGCGCACCGACTCTCGACCGTCATCGACGCCGACCAGATCGTGCTGCTCGAGCGCGGGCATGTGCGGGCGGTCGGCCGGCACGCGGAGCTGCTGGAGACGGACGAGCTCTACCGCGAACTGGTGGCGGCGCTACGGATGGACACGCACGTCGCGGTGCCCGACGTCGAAGTGCCCGAGGCGGGGGAGCGGGCACCGGCGGGAGCGTGACCGCTGGTGCCGGGCGGCTTCGATGAGCTTGCGGGCGAGCTCGGCGAAGTACGGGGTGTCGAGGTCGGGAGGCTACTGGATAGTGTCTCCGGCGACAGGCTTGCATCGAGGCAAGATTGCTGCTCCACGACGGAGTGGCTCGCGAAGGGAAGACATGAACGCGCCGGCGGCCGCGCCGCACATCGTCCTGATCATGACCGACCAGCAGCGGGCGGACCTGTCGGCCCGGTCCGGCTTTCCGCTCGACACGACCCCGTTCCTGGACCAGCTGGCGAGCCGGGGGACCGACTTCCAGCGCGGCTACACCAGCTCGCCGCTCTGCGTCCCGGCGAGGGTGAGCCTGTTGACGGGCCGGTTCCCGTCCGCGCACCGGGTGACCCAGAACAGCACGCCCGACGCCGCGACCTACGACCGTGACCTGCTCGACGTCCTCAGCGAGGCGGGCTACCACCGGGTCTTCGCGGGCAAGCCCCACATGCACCGCGGCCCGGAGGACTTCGACGCCTACCGCGGCCCCTACTTCCACACCGACGGCCCCGACGCGAACCCGGAGCACGAGGCTTTCGACCAGTGGCTCGACGACCTCGACCACGGGGTGTCGCACGAGCCGACCCCGTTCCCGCTCGAGGCCTCGCTCCCGTACCGCATCGTGTCCGACGCCGTCGACGAGCTCGCGGAGGCGGACCCGACCCGGCCGACGTTCCTGTGGGTCTCTTTCCCCGAGCCGCACAACCCCTACCAGGTGCCCGAGCCGTACTTCAGCATGTTCCCGCCGGACCAGATCCCGGAGCGCGTGCACGGCCCCGACGTCGCGCGGGCAAAGGGCGGGCACTGGGCCTGGCTCCAGGAGCTCATCGAGGAGAAGCGCCCCGGCTACGACGACGAGCGGGCGCGCTACCGCGCCAACTACTGCGGGCAGCTGCGGCTGCTGGACGACCAGGTGCGCCGGCTCATGGAGCACGTCTGGGCCACGCTGGGCGACGACGTCGTCGTCATCATGGTCAGCGATCACGGCGACTACGTCGCCGAGTACGGCCTGCAGCGCAAGGGTGCCGGCATGCCCGAGGTGCTGATGCGGATCCCGTTCTTCTTCAGCGGGGGACCGGTCGCCTCCAGCCGGCGCCGCGAGCTGGTCTCGATCGTGGACGTGCTGCCGACTGTCGCCGAGCTCGTGGGCTCCGCCATCCCCGACGGCGTCACCGGCCGCAGCCTCGCACCCCTCCTGCGCGACGAGGACCTGACCTCGACCGAGTTCGACGACATCTACGCGGAACGCGGCTTCGGCGGCCTGACCTACGGCGCCGACGAGCGGCCACCGCTCCACTTCCCCTACGAGGGCCGCAGGTTCGACGAGCTCAACACCGTCACCCAGAGCGGGCGCTCGCGGATGCTGCGGCGCGGCGACCTCAAGCTGATCGTGCACAGCGACGGGAGCGGCGAGCTGTACGACCTCGCGGCGGACCCGACCGAGGTGGACAACAGGTTCGACGACCCTCGGTACGCGGGGCCCAGGTCGGAGCTGCTGTGGCGCATGGCCCAATGGATGCTGCGCGCCCAGGACGAGCTGCCGCGCGGCGTCTACACGCCGAAGCGCGCGCCGCACAACTGGGTGTTCGGAGAGCCCGGAGAGCGGGGCGCGTTGCTCTGACCCCGGAGATCACGCGCCGTCAGCTCCTGGGGTGACGGCGCGATCGCAGATCCTGCTGCCGCTGGTGCGCCCGGCCCTCGTCACGACCACGACCTTCACCTTCACCTTCATCTGGACCTGCGGAGTGTCAGCGTCGTGTCAGGGCCGTGTCCGCGGGCCCGGCAAGCATCGCCGGCATGGAAAACATGCAGAGGCCCACGGCCACCACAGAGAACACCCGAACCAGCCGAATGGTCGACCGGCTGCTCGCGGACCGCCACTCCGTCCCACTGTCCATCGCGCTCCACCTCGTGCCCGGCGCCCTGATCGTCGCCGTCTACGCGTTCGTCGCCGCACCGTTCACCCGGGCGATCGGTTACCCGCCCTTCCTCGCCTGGGCGATTGCCTTGACCGTGGTGCTCTACCCGGTCCTCTTCGGCCTGCTGTGGCTGGGCCGCCGGCGCACCGGCCGCCACTCGCTGCGCGGGGTGCTGTACTACCTGGACAAGCCGTTCTCGCGCGGCAGGATCGCCGTGATCGGCATCGGCCTGATGATCTACATGGATCGAGGAGCTCTACTTCCGCGGGTTCCTGCTGCCCCGCCTTCCCCAGCTAGGCAAGTGGGCGCCGCTGTTCAACACGGTCCTGTTCTCGGTGTACCACTTCTGGGCGCCCTGGGCCGTCCTGTCGAAGATCATCTTCGGGTTCCCCGGGTTCTGGTTCGTCTGGCGCAAGCACGACCTGCGGGCGACGATCTGGATGCACCCCGGCTCGACACTCGTCGGGACCGTCGGCGGCATCATCGCCCTCTCCATGGGGGTCATCTGATGACTACCTCGGCGATCGGAGCACGGCGCGCGTGGCGGGCCACGACCTCGCCACCGACGCCAAGACGGGGGGCGCCGTGGTCGGCCCCGACACAGCCGACTACCTAGCGGACGCGCTTCGGGTACGTGCCCGCCGTCGGCGGGGTACGTGTCCGCCCTCGGCGGGCTACGTGTCCGACCGCTGGCCGGCCGAAACGCGGCCGATCCCGGTGGACTCTCGAACCGGAGCGGCAACAGCAGAAGAAACGCCGTAGCCGCCGCCCGTACTCACATGCGAGAGAGGAGCAGACCATGCAGGACTACCTCGCCCTGACGGGCGCTGGCGCCACGCTCCTTGGGTTAACCGTTGACACCGCCTGGCTCATCGTCGGGACAGTGCTGGTCGTTAGCGCTGGCGCCATTATGCTGGTTCGCCGCCGCGGAAAGGCCACCGAAATCATATGACCCGGATCTTCCTCGGTTTGGGACGAGTAGACGTGAACATCAAGCGGAGAGCACTAGGGGGGCCAGGGCTCCTGATCTATATTCTTACCGCTCTCGGGTTGGGCGGTCTCGCGTTTGTGCACCTCACCCGCATGGATGGCGGCGCCGTCCGCTTGCCGTTCTTCGTGATGTTCCTCGCGTTGAGCTTCATGCACGTGCTGGCGCTGTCGCACCGCCCGGTCGTCGCGAAGGACGAGACCGAGGCACGGATCCGAGCGGTCCGAATGGGCGTTGCTACTCCGGTCTACAACGAGGACCCCGCACTGGTGGCGGCCGGACTCGAGGCTCTCGCAAGGCAGACCCTCCTTCCGAAGGTCGTCATCGTCGTTGACGACGGCTCGCTCTCTCCGATCATGGACGACGACCGGGTTCGCGATGCTATCGACGGTCTCAGTGCGGCCGGTGTCGAGACGTTCGTGATCCGCCAGGACAACGCCGGAAAGCGGCGTGCGCTGGCCGTGGCCTTTCTTCATCCGGGCGGGAAGGATGTGGAGGTCTGGACGACCACCGACTCTGACACCGTGCTGGACCGAGACGCTTTGTGGAACCTGGCGATCCCGTTTCAGAACCCGAAGACGATGTCCGTCGCCGGCCAGATCTACGGGAGCAATCACAGAAGGTCTCTCCTTACCCGCGTCATCGAGCTCGGATACTCGATGTCGTTCATCAACGGAAGAGCTGCCGACGGCGCTTGTGGAGCGAACAGGGTCAACTGTGGGGCACTGGCGGCCTACCGCACCGGCGTGGTTCGCGAGAACGTGGACAGGTTTCTCAATCAGGAGTTTCTTGGTCTGCCTTGCACTTCCGGCGACGACCGCGCGCTCACGATCTTCGCTCGAGAGCGTGGCCGCACCGAATTCCAACCGACAGCCATCGCATACACCGCCCACCCCGTGAACATGTCGCACCTGGTTCGCCAACGCCTGCGGTGGGCGAAGTCCTGGTACTGGGGCTCGTTCTGGCTCCTCTCGCGCCCGTTCAGCAAGATCGAGTTCTGGCTCGCCCTCGCCCAGGTTCTCGGAATGATCGCATTCCATGGCGTAATGATCGCCATTCTCGTCCTCGTACTGTCGGGAGCCATGTCGCCCATGGTCTTCCCGATCATGATCGGCATCTCGGCAGTGATCGCAATGGTCAGCTCCATGCGTTACATCGTCCACGGCCGCAAGGATGTGAGCGTCTGGGACCGCATCTTCACGTGGCTCATGTCTCCCTTGTCGACTCTGCTCTTCATGTTCGTCCTGAACCCGCTCTACCTGATCGCCGCGTTCCAGCTAAAGGACCGGGCCTGGGGTACCCGCCAGAACATCGAAGTCGGCGCCGCCGCGATGCAGATCGCCACCTGACGAAAGGAACCTGATGAAGATCGCTGTTGCCGGTACGGGGTATGTCGGCCTGTCCAATGCGGTGCTGCTCGCGCAGCATCACGAGGTGTGGGCGCTGGACATCGATCCCGTCAAGGTCGATCTCGTGAACAAGGGCAGTTCCCCGATCGCGGACCCCGAGCTCGAGGAGTATCTGCGGGACAGGCCGCTGGACCTGACCGCGACGCTCGACAAGGACGCGGCGTACGCGGGTGTTGGTCTGGTGGTCGTCGCGACCCCGACGAACTACGACGAGGTCACCAACTTCTTCGACACGTCGTCGGTCGAGTCCGTGATCGGTGACGTCCTGGCCTGGGCCCCT
>NZ_UWYY01000045.1 GCF_900608595.1 Promicromonospora panici
CCGGTGGTCCGAGCCCGACTGCCCCTGGAGAGGTTGTCGGGCCGGACCACCGGCGCTGCGAAGTCGCTACTTGTCGGCGGTCTTCTTGCCGTAGCGCGCCTGGAACCGGGCCACGCGGCCACCGGTGTCCATGATCTTCTGCTTGCCCGTGTAGAACGGGTGGCAGGCGCTGCAGACGTCGGCGGCGATCTTGCCGGACGTCTCGGTGCTGCGCGTCGTGAACGTGTTCCCGCAGGTGCAAGTGACCTGGGTGACGACGTACTCGGGGTGGATTCCAGCCCTCATGTTGCTCCTTGGTGTGATGCCGCTGGGTCGCCCTGCAGAACCGCAGAGACGTGAACCAGCGAGCCAGCCAATCATTCTGCCACTACCTCGCCCGTGCGGGCGAGGAAGACCGGTGTGACGTGGGCCGGACCGTCAGACGGTCTCGCCCACGTTCTCGTCCTCCGTCAGGCCGCCCGGCGTCGTCTTCTGCACGTGCAGAAGGAACTCGACGTTCGTCTTGGTCTTCCGGAGCTGGCCGAGCAGGAGCTCGGCGGCCTGCGTCTGGTCGAGCGCGCCCATGACGCGGCGCAGCTTGTAGACGATGGCGAGCTCGTCCTTCGACATGAGGATCTCCTCGCGCCGGGTGCTCGAGCTGTTGACGTCGATCGCCGGGAAGATGCGCTTCTCGGCCAGGGACCGCGAGAGCCGCAGCTCCATGTTGCCGGTGCCCTTGAACTCCTCGAAGATCACCTCGTCCATCTTCGAGCCGGTCTCGACCAGCGCGGTGGCCAGGATGGTCAGCGAGCCGCCGTCCTCGATGTTGCGGGCGGCGCCGAAGAACTTCTTGGGCGGGTAGAGCGCCGCGGCGTCCACACCACCGGACAGGATCCGGCCCGACGCCGGGGCGGCCAGGTTGTAGGCGCGCGACAGGCGGGTGATGCCGTCGAGCAGCACCACGACGTCCTGGCCCAGCTCCACGAGGCGCTTGGCCCGCTCGATGGCGAGCTCGGCGACCAGCGTGTGGTCCGAGGCGTGCCGGTCGAACGTCGAGGAGATGACCTCGCCCTTGACCGAGCGCTCGAAGTCGGTGACCTCTTCCGGACGCTCGTCCACCAGTACGACCATGAGGTGGACCTCAGGGTTGTTGGCGGTGATCGCGTTGGCGATCTGCTGCATCATCAGCGTCTTGCCGGCCTTGGGCGGCGCGACGATGAGGCCACGCTGGCCCTTGCCGATCGGCGCGACTATGTCGATCACGCGCGGCGTGAGCTTGGTCGCCTCCGGGTTCTCCAGGCGCAGGCGCTCCTGCGGGTAGAGCGGCGTCAGCTTGGTGAACTCGGGGCGCTCACGCGCCTCCTCCGGCGTCATGCCGTTCACGGAGTCCAGGCGCACCAGGGCGTTGAACTTGTTGACCTTGGCGTTGCGGCCGGTCGGCTGCTGCGGCGGCTCCTCGCCGTCGCGCGGCTGCCGCACGGCGCCGACGACGGCGTCGCCGCGGCGCAGGCCGGCCTTCTTGACCTGGTTCAGCGACACGTAGACGTCGTTGTTGCCGGGCAGGTAGCCCGACGTCCGGACGAACGCGTAGTTGTCGAGGATGTCGAGGATGCCGGCGACGGGCAGCAGCACGTCGTCGTCACGCACCTCGACGCTCTCGAGGCCCGCGACGTCCGGCCCCTGGCGGCCGCGGCCACGCTTGCGGTCCCGGCCCCGGTCCCGGCCACGACGGCGGCGCGAGTTGCGGTCCTCGTCGAGTTCGTTGGCACGCTCGTTGCCGCGGTCGGCCGCGCGGTCGTTGGTCCGCTCTGCGGTGCGCGTGTTGCCGCGCTCGTTCCGGTCGGCGGTCCGCTCGGTGGCGCGCTCGCCTCCGCGATCGTTGCTCCGGGCGTTCTGCCGGCCGTTGCCGGACTGGCCGTTGCGGCCCTTGTCGTCGCCCGCCTTCTCGGCGTTCCCCTCGGGAGCGCCCTGGCCACGGCCTGAGCGGCGTCCGCCGCCCTGCTCGCGCGGGGCCGCCACGGCCTCCGCCAGCTGGGCCAGACGGGCGGCCTTCTCGGCATCCGTACTCGCGGCGGCGCGCACACCCGAGGTGGTGACCTCGGCGGCGGCGACCGGCGCCTCGGCACGGGCGGACTTTTCGTTGTTCGTGGGCTGCTCTGCGTTGTCAGTGGGCTGCTCCACGGCGGAAGCGGCACGGTTCGGACGCTTCGTCGCGCCGCCCGTCTTCTCGCGGATGGTGTCCACGAGGTCGCTCTTGCGCATCCTGGAGGTGCCCTTCACGCCCAGGTCTCCGGCGAGTGCCTGGAGCTCGGCGAGGCGCATGCTGCTCAGTGCTCCGGTCCCGGCCACGCGGCCGGCGGCTGACTGAGCGTTATCGGTGGTGTCTGTCACGAAGGACCCTTCCCCCTCGAACTGCGGCTGGTCGCGTGATCGCGGGCCGCGGGATAGTGGGCGCCCGGCGCTGAATGGCCGGAACGCGGAAAACCTCGCATCCGTGGTACGACGACGACGGCTGACGGGGGCGTTGTCTGCCTTCTCGCGAGATGCGGTGGCCGTTGGTCACGGCCTGCTACGGGCACGGATGAGCGGCTGAGGCTCTACTGAGTGTAGGAACTCTGCCGGATTAGGCGGTGGGGATCCGATGTTGAATCCGAGTTCCCGCCACCATGGCTCAGGACGTGCTATCCCGAAGGTTCACTGCATACTACCACCCCGTACTGCCGGCGATCCTGGTACGACTTGACTCCCGGTTGCACCTGACGAGCCGGACGATAGCGCACCTGTGTTTCCGATAATTCTCCGCGCGCGAGCACCGGTCATGTCGATCCCCGGGCTCAACCGTCGCCAACCGGCCGTCTCGTCCACGAGATCCGCCAGGACGGCGTCCCGCCGGGCCCGGTGCTCCGGTCCGGCGAGCACCAGAACGGTCGGCCCCGCACCGGAGACGGTAGCGGGCACGCCCTCGTCCCGCAGAGCTCGCAGGAGCTCGCTGGAGGCCCCCAGGACGGCCGCTCGGTAGGGCTGGTGCAGCCGGTCCTCGGTGGCGTCGAACAGCAGCTCCGGACGTCGGGCCAGTGCCTCCACCAGCAGCGCCGCCCGGCCCGCCGTGAACGCGGCGTCGGCGTGCGACACCCGCGCCGGCAGCGCGGCCCGCGCCCGGGCGGTCGCGAGGCGGGCGTCGGGCACCAGCACGGTGGCCTCGATGGTCGGGTCGACGTCCAGGCCGACGGCGCGCGGGCCGTCGGCCGTTGTCCAGGCGACTGTGGCCCCGCCCTGGATCGCTGGCGCCGCGTTGTCGGGGTGCCCCTCGAACTCCGTGGCGAGCGCCAGCACCGCCGCCGCGTCGACGGCCCGCGGCTCGGCCAGCAGGGCGCGAGCGGCGACGATCCCGGCCACCACCGCCGCCGACGACGACCCGAGACCCCGGCCGTGGGGAATCACGTTGTGGCACGTCATATGGATGCCGGTGGGTACGGCGCCGGCCAGGTCCATGGTGCGCCGCAGCGCTCGGACGACCAGGTGGTCCTCCCCGAGAGCGACCTCCCCGGCGCCTTCGCCCTCGACCTCGACCACGACCTCGTCGGCTGCCACGAGGCGCACCTCGACCTCGTCGTACAGGGCGAGGGCAAGGCCGAGCGAGTCGAACCCCGGTCCCAGGTTCGCGCTGGTGGCGGGCACCCTGACCCGCACGTGGTCGGCGCCGAGCTGCATCAGAGTGACAGTGCGTCGGCGATCGACACGACGTCGGCGGAGACCCGCACGGGCTCCACCTCGCCGCCGTCGGGCGTCCGGAGCGCCCAGCTCGGGTCCTTGAGCCCGTGGCCGGTCACCGTGATGGTGATGCGCGACCCCGCGGGCACCAGGCCACGCTCATGGCGTGCCAGGAGGCCCGCGACGCCGGCCGCGGACGCCGGCTCGACGAACACGCCCACCTCGGCGGACAGAATCCGGTGCGCGGCGAGGATCTGCTCGTCGGTCACGGCCTCGATGACACCGCCCGAGGCGTCCCTGGCTTCCTCGGCGAGCTGCCACGAGGCGGGGTTGCCGATGCGGATCGCGGTGGCGATCGTGTCCGGCTCGTCGACCGGGTGACCCTTCACGATCGGGGCTGCGCCCGCGGCCTGGAAGCCCCACATGGCGGGCGTCCGGCTCGCGACCCCGGCGTCGGCGTACTCCCGGAAGCCCTTCCAGTACGCCGTGATGTTCCCGGCGTTGCCGACGGGCAGCAGGTGGATGTCCGGGGCGTCGCCGAGCGCGTCCACGATCTCGAACGCGGCGGTCTTCTGCCCCTCGATGCGGTCGGGGTTCACCGAGTTCACGAGCTCGACCGGATGGGTGTCGGCGAGCTTGCGGGCCGCGACGAGGCAGTCGTCGAAGTTGCCGTCCACCTGGAGCAGGCGCGCGCCGTGCGCGACCGCCTGGCTCAGCTTGCCCATGGCGATCTTGCCGTCCGGCACGAGCACCGCGCAGATCATGCCGGCGCGCGTCGCGTACGCGGCGGCCGACGCCGACGTGTTGCCCGTCGACGCGCACACCACGACCCGGGCGCCGCGCCCGGCAGCCGCCGAGATCGCCGCGGTCATCCCGCGGTCCTTGAACGATCCGGTCGGGTTCATGCCCTCGACCTTGACGTAGACGTCGGCGCCCGTGCGCTCGGACAGCGCCGGGGCGGGGACCAGCGGCGTGCCGCCCTCGCCCAGCGTCACGATCTTCTGCCGCACGTGGGCGGGCATGCGGTCGGCGTACTCGGCGATCACGCCGCGCCACAGGCGCGAGGCGGAATTCGCGCCGGAGGCAGCGGACGGGACGTTCGGTTCAGCGGGCAGTACAGGAGGCACGGTTCAGCCTTCGACTCTCAGGACGGACGTGATCTCGCGGACCGGTTCGAGCTTGCGCACCGCCGCGATGGTGGCAGCCAACGACGCCTCGCGGGCGGCGTGGGTGGTCAGGAGCAGCTCGGCGGTGCCCTCGGAGGGCCCAGTCTGGCGCACCGTGTCGATCGACACGCCGTGATCGCCCACCACGCCAGCGACCTGGGCGAGAACACCCGGCAGGTCGGCGACGAGCAGGCGGACCTGGTAGCGCGTCACGGCGGCGTCCGCCGGCAGCAGGGGGCGGGCCGCGTAGGTGGACTCCTGCGGGCCCTTGCCGCCCAGCACGCGGTGGCGGGCCGCCGCGACGACGTCGCCCACCACCGCCGACGCCGTCGGACGGCCGCCGGCGCCCTGGCCGTAGAACATGAGCGGGCCTGCGGCGTCGGCCTCGACGAAGATCGCGTTGAACGCGCCCTTCACGCCCGCCAGCGGATGGTCGAGCGGTACGAGCGCGGGGTGCACGCGCACGGAGACGCCCTCGCCGGTCTGCTCGGCGATGGCCAGCAGCTTCACGGCGTGGCCGGTCCGGGCGGCCCAGGCGACGTCGTCAGACGTGATGCCCGTGATGCCCTCGCGGGCGACGTCGTCCGCCGAGACGCGGGTGTGGAAGGCGAGGCTGGCGAGGATCGCGGCCTTGGCCGCGGCGTCGTACCCCTGGACGTCGGCGGTGGGGTCCGCCTCCGCGTAACCGAGCTCCTGCGCCTGTTTGACCGCCTCATCGAGGTCGAGGCCGGTCGTGGCCATCTGGTCCAGCACGTAGTTCGTGGTGCCGTTGACGATGCCGAGAACCCGGCGTACGTGGTCGCCCGCGAGGGACTCGCGCACGGGACGCACGATCGGGATGGCGCCCGCTACGGCGGCCTCGTAGTAGATGTCGACGCCGGCGGAGTCCGCGGCCTTGTAGAGCGTGGGGCCGTCCGCTGCCAGCAGTGCCTTGTTGGCCGTGACGACGGCGGCGCCGCTCTCGATGGCGCGCAGCAGCAGGCCGCGCGCCGGCTCGATGCCGCCCATCACCTCGATGACGATGTCCGCGTCATCCACCAGGGGCTCGACGTCCTCCGTCAGGAGGTCGCGCGGGATGACCGCGTCGCGGGGGCGAGCGACGTCGCGGACGGCGATCCCGGCGAGCTCGAGCGGCGCACCGACCCGGGCGGCGAGATCCACGCCCTGGTCGAGCAGCATCCTGGCCACCTCTGTGCCCACGACGCCGCAGCCGAGCAGTGCAACACGCAGCCCGCGTGCGGGCTCGGGAACGTGGACAGGCACAGCGATCCTGCTTTCGTTTTCGGGAAACGGTCCGGTCCGGTGCAGGTCCACACGAGGAGTTCCGGACGTTGCGATCAGGGTAACCGGAGCATCTGACACGCGAGGTCCGTGTCTCACCACGGAAGCGCCGAGGTAGAACCAGGGCGAGATAGAACTGTGGCGAGACAGAACCGCAGCGGTCGGCGAGTGCCTCGCTGCGGTTCTGTCTCGCCACAGTTCTACTTCGCCCTGGTTCTACCTCGCCAGAGTTCTGTCTCGCCCTGGTTCTACTTCGGCGAGGAGCGACGGGCGGTGCGGGTCAGGCCTCGTTTACTCCGTGGCAGACCTTGTACTTCTTGCCCGAGCCGCACGGGCACTGCGCGTTGCGCGGCGTGCCGGGGAACGTACGGCCGTCACTCGCGGCGGCCGTCGCCTCACCGTGCAGCGCGGCACGACGGCGGGCGCCGTCGGACGACTGCACGAACGCCGAGCCCGAACCGTCCTCGTTCGGCGCCGAGTAGGTCAGCGGCTGCTGCCTCGGGGTGTCGAGGCCCTTGGCCAGCAGGATCGGCTCCGTGGCGGCGCCCGCCGCACGACGGGGCCGCGGCGCGGGCGGCTGGCCCGGCTGCTCCTGTCGCGGCACGGAGGCCGGCTGGACAGCGGGTATCTGCGTGGTCGGCGGGGCGTCCGGCTGGCCGGTGCCCAGGCGGCCGCGCGGCGGGACCGGTCCGACGGTGGGCAGCTCCGGACCGCCGTCGCCGGCCTGCTCCGCACCCGGCTGCTGCACCGTGACCTCGAGGTTGAACAGGAACCCGACCGACTCCTCCTTGATGGCGTCGGTCATGGCCTGGAACAGCTGGAAGCCCTCGCGCTGGTACTCGACCAGCGGGTCGCGCTGCGCCATGGCGCGCAGCCCGATGCCCTCCTTGAGGTAGTCCATCTCGTAGAGGTGCTCGCGCCACTTGCGGTCCAGCACCGAGAGCACCACGCGGCGCTCCAGCTGGCGCATGGCCGGAGACGTGAGCTCTTCCTCGCGCGCCTCGTAGGCCACGCGCGCGTCGGACAGGATCTCGTCCAGCAGCATCTCGCCGGTGAGCCGGTCGATGCCGCCGGCCTCCTCGGCGATCTCGTCGGGCGTGAGCGACACCGGGTACACGGCCTTGAGCGCCGTCCACAGGGCGTCAAGGTCCCACTGCTCCGGGGTGCCCTCCGCCGTCGCGTTGGTCACGTACTCCGTGATGGTGTCGGTGAGGAAGTGCTGCACCTGCTCGCGCAGGTCCTCACCCTCGAGCACCCGCAGACGCTCGGCGTAGATCACGCTGCGCTGCCGGGAGAGGACGTCGTCGTACTTGAGGACGTTCTTGCGGATCTCGAAGTTGCGGGACTCCACCTGGCCCTGCGCGGACATGATGCCGCGCGTGACCATCTTGGACTCCAGCGGCATGTCGTCCGGGAAGCCGGCGCGGTTCATCATCGACTCGGCGAGGCCGGAGTTGAACAGGCGCATCAGGTCGTCCTGCATCGACAGGTAGAACCGGGACTCCCCCGGGTCGCCCTGCCGGCCGGAACGGCCACGCAGCTGGTTGTCGATGCGGCGGGACTCGTGGCGCTCGGTGCCGAGCACGTACAGGCCGCCTGCCTCCTTCACCTCGTCGTGCTCCGCCGCGACGCGGGCCTTCGCCTTCTCCAGCGCCTCCGGCCAGGCCGCCTCGTACTCGTCGGGCGTCTCGACCGGGTCGAGGCCCCGCTCCGCGAGCTCGGACACCGCGAGGTACTCCGCGTTGCCGCCGAGCATGATGTCGGTACCACGGCCGGCCATGTTGGTGGCGACCGTGACGGCGCCCTTGCGGCCCGCCATCGCGACGACCGCGGCCTCGCGCTCGTGCTCCTTCGCGTTGAGCACGTTGTGCGGCACGCCGGCCTTCTTCAGCTTGGCGCTCAGCAGCTCCGACTTCTCGACGCTGGTGGTACCCACCAGGACCGGCTGCCCGTAGGCGTGCCGCTCCACGATGTCGGCCACCACCGCGTTGAACTTGCCGTCCTCGTTCTTGTAGACGAGGTCGGGCTGGTCGAGGCGCTGCGGCGGCCGGTTCGTCGGGATCGGCACGACGCCGAGCTTGTACGTGCCCTGGAACTCGGCGGCCTCGGTCTCGGCCGTACCGGTCATCCCGGAAAGCTTGCTGTACAGGCGGAAGTAGTTCTGGAGGGTGATCGTGGCGAGCGTCTGGTTCTCCGCCTTGATCTCCACCCCCTCCTTGGCCTCGATGGCCTGGTGCATGCCCTCGTTGTAGCGACGGCCGGCGAGGATACGGCCCGTGTGCTCGTCGACGATCATGACCTCGCCGTTCAGCACGACGTAGTCCTTGTCGCGCTTGAACAGCTCCTTCGCCTTGATGGCGTTGTTTAGGAACCCGATCAGCGGCGTGTTGAGCGACTCGTAGAGGTTGTCGATGCCGAGGTAGTCCTCGATCTTCGCGATACCCGGCTCGAGCACACCGACCGTGCGCTTCTTCTCGTCCACCTCGTAGTCCACCGTGGGGACCAGGCGGCGCACGACCTTCGCAAACTCGTTGTACCAGCGGTTCGCGTCGCCGGCCGCGGGGCCGGAGATGATCAGCGGCGTGCGGGCCTCGTCGATGAGGATCGAGTCGACCTCGTCGACGACGGCGAAGTTGTGGCCGCGCTGCACCAGGTCGTCCACCGACCACGCCATGTTGTCGCGCAGGTAGTCGAAGCCGAACTCGTTGTTCGTGCCGTAGGTGATGTCGGCGGCGTACATCTCGCGGCGCTGCGCCGGCGTCTGCCCCGACAGGATCACGCCCGTCGTCATGCCCATGAACCGGAAGACGCGGCCCATCAGCTCACCCTGGTACTTGGCCAGGTAGTCGTTCGTGGTGATGACGTGGACGCCGTCGCCCGTCAGCCCGTTGAGGTACGCGGCGGTCGTCGCCACCAGCGTCTTGCCCTCACCGGTACGCATCTCGGCGATGTTGCCGAGGTGCAGCGCCGCACCGCCCATGATCTGGACGTCGAAATGCCGCTGGCCGAGCGTGCGGTGCGCCGCCTCCCGGATCGCAGCAAACGCCTCCGGCATCAGCTCGTCCAGGGTGGCGCCGTGCTCCAGCCGTTCCCTGAAACGTGCGGTCTCCTCACGCAGCTCGGTGTCGCTCAGCTCGACAAAGCTGGGCTCCAAGCGGTTCACCTGCTCAGCCACGGAATGCAGCTTCTTCAGGACACGTCCTTCGCCTATGCGCAGGACCTTGTCGAGGATGGACACGCGGGTTCTCCCAGCTCGAGGTCAAGTTTCGCCGTCGTCCATCGTAGGCCGTAAACCTGGGCGTGTGGCCCAAAGACCGGCGGCGGACCGGCGGGTTCGCTCCAGGGGTAACGTCAGCGAGGCTCGCCGAGTTCCGTCGGAGTCACCGATGCCGTGTCGGCGAACGGTTCCGACGGCGCCGGGCGCTCCGCCTGCACGCCCCGGCGACCCGCCTGCACGTCGCGCATCCCCTCGGCCACCGCGTACCCGAGCGCCACCTCGGCCGCCTCGTCGGCCAGCGCCTGACCGGCCGTGCCGTACAGGTGGAACACCGCGTCGGCACCGTGCCGCTCGAGCTCGGCCACGTCGTCGTCGTACCGGGCGACGGCCGCGACCGTGCCCTCGAAACCGCTCGCCCGCAGCTGGGACAGCGCGATGAGGTTGGCCGCGTGGAACGGCATGGCCAGGATCGCGAGCCGGACGGCGCCGGCGCTGCGCACCCTGCCCCAGAACTCGATGTCCGTCGCGTCGGCCTGCACCACCGTGAAGCCCTGGGTACGCAGGGTCGCGACGCGCGCCGGGTCGTGCTCGACGCCCACGACGTTCATGCCGTAGTCCTCCCGCAGCTGGCGGACGGCGCCGCGGCCCACGCGCCCCATGCCGAGCACCAGCGCCTCGGCACCGGACACGTCGATGAGCCGCTCCTCGCGGTGCAGCCACTCGTTGGGCTTGGACGGGAACCGCTTGGCGAGCGCCATCGCGTACTCGTTGCCGCGGGTGTTGACGGCCGAGGACAGTACGAAGCTCGCGGCCACGGCGACGGCGAGCACGACCAGCCACTCGTCGTTCAGCAGACCGGCCTGGGAGCCGACGGCGACGACGATCAGGCCGAACTCGGAGTAGTTGGCGAGCACCAGCCCCGACAGGATCGCCGTGCGTTTGCGCAGCCGCATCAGGCGCAGCAGCACCGCCGTCACGATCCCCTGCAGCGGCAGCATGAGCAGCAGGAGCAGCCCGATCGCCGCGGCCTGCCAGGTGAGCGCGCCGGAGAAGCCGATCGACACGAAGAAGCCGACGAGCAGCAGCTCCTTGACCGTGAACAGGTTGCGCGACAGCTCGGTGGCCGCCGGATGGCCGGCCAGGAGCATGCCCATGACCAGGGCGCCGAGGTCACCCTTGAGGCCGACCGCGTCGAACAGCGCGTAGCCAGGACCGAGCGCGACCGCCACGCCGAACAGCGCCTGCAGCTCACCGTGGCCCACCCTCGACCACACCTTGCGCAGCAGCCAGGCCCCGGGGATCAGCAGCACGAGGGCGAACGCCCACAGGCTCGGCGGGTGATCGGTGGCCACGGAGAGGAAGACGACGGCGATCAGGTCCTGCATGACCAGCACACCGATGGCGATCCGGCCGTAGAGGGCGGACTGGTCGGAGCGGCCGTCGAGCACCTTGACCACGAACACCGTGGAAGAGAACGAGAGGGCCAGCCCGAGCAGGGCGAGCACTCCCAAGCCGTCGCCGTCGAGCATCGAGAACCCGACCACGGCGAGCAGCCCGAGGAACCCCATGGCGATGGCGACGCTCATCACGAGGTGGGCCACCGTGGTGAACCACACCTCCTTGCGCACCAGCGTCTTGACGTCGAGCTTGAGCCCGATGCCGAACAGCAGCAGCGTCACACCGAGGTCGGCGATGGTCCCGAGGTAGCCCGGCTCCGCGACGCCTGCCGCGTGGAGGGCGAACCCGGCCACCAGGAACCCCACGAGCGGGGGCAGCCGGAGCAGCACCGCCCCCAGCCCGGCCGCGACCGTAACTATCAGAAAGAGCGCCGCGGTGACCATGACCAGAGTTTAGTTGTCGCGTGTTTCAGGCTGTGACCGTTTCAGGCTGTGGCCGCGGCCGCGTGCAACGCGGGTGAAAGCGTCCCCCTGGCCTCGACAGTCACCCCCTCGAGCCCCAGCCACCGCGCCATCGCGCCGAGCTCGGCCGCCAGCCGCGCCGGCGTGTTCTCCGTCACAGTGGGCTCGGCGTGCGCCGACTGCACGCGCAGCACGCCGGCCGCGCGGTCCGCCTTGAGATCCACCCGTGCGGTGAGCTGCGCGTCCTCGAGGAACGGCAGCACGTAGTACCCGTCCACACGCTGGGCGGCGGGAGTGTAGATGCCGATCCGGTACCGCATCCCGAACAGCCGCTCCAGCCGCTTGCGTTCCCACACCAGCGGGTCGAACGGCGCGAGCAGCGCCTGCCCGGCGGCCCGCCGCGGGCGGGCCGCGTCGCGGTGCAGGAACCACTGGTCGGAGCCGCCCTCGACCCGGGCGGGCAGCAGCACCCCCTCGTCGACGAGGTCGGCCAGCGCCTGGTCCGCGACCCGCCCCCGGAGCCGGTAGTAGTCCTTGAGGCAGCGCGCCGTGCCGATCCCATGCGCTCGCGCGCCGAGCTCCAGCAGGGCCCGCTTGGCCTCCGCTTCGGGCACCTCCCCGAGGGCCGACGGCGGCAGCACGCGCTCTGGTAGGTCGTACAGCCGCTCGAACTGCGCGTTCCGCCCCGCCGAGACCACCTCGCCCGTGAAGAACAGGTGCTCCACCACCCGCTTCTCGGTGCTCCAGTCCCACCACGTGCCCCGCTTGCGGCGCACGGAGCGCCCCTCGGACACGAATCGGTCGTGGATCTGGGAGGCCGAGAGCGGTCCCTCCGCGGCCACCAGGTTGCGCACCTCCTGGACCTGCGGTGCGTCGGGCAGGCGGACGCCGTCGAGCTCCCGCCAGTCGTAGTCCTGCGCGAACCACCGCCGTCGGAACGCCAGCAGCGGCCAGGCGTGCGGCGGCACGTAGGCCGCTACGTGCGCCCAGCTCTCGACGAGCCGGCGGTCCTCGGCCGCGCGGCGGCCGGTACGCAGGGCGTACCTGCCCGACGCCGTGGCGCGGTCCAGAAGGTCCGTGTCGTACGGGCCGAGCCGCGCGAACAGGGGCAGCAGGTGGGCCCGCGCCAGGACGTTCACCGAGTCGATCTGGAACAGGCCCAGCCGGTCGATCACGCCCTGCACGTGCCGCATGGTGCGCGGCCCGTCGGCGCGCGGGCGATGCAGGCCCTGGGCCGCGATCGCCACGCGCCGGGCCTGGTCGAGAGAAAGAGAGATCGATGGCACGCCCCCATCCTGCCTGCCACCACTGACACTCCCCGCGCAGCCCGCTGAGTTCTGGATATTCGCCCTTCCGGGGCCCGATGCAGGGCGAATGTCCAGCACCCAACGGGGGTGGGGTTTGGTACCCATACGACGCCGACGGCGAC
>NZ_UWYY01000046.1 GCF_900608595.1 Promicromonospora panici
CAGCACGGACCAGGATTCTGGTTCAGGCTGATCCCACCCCCTTACTGCATTCCCCCAGAATCCCGCCGGCCACCGGCCGCTTGATCACGCGCCCGGACGCCCGCTCGGCGCTCGAGCCGATGCCCGGCACCAGTGCTGTCGCCGGCATCGGCCTCGACGGGCACTCCGGCCGGCGCAAGACAGCGGCTGCCCTGGGCAACTTGCCGCCCACACGGCCGCCGCAGCTATCGTGGCTCGTGTGAACGCAGACACGACCCGCACCGGCGCGGGCTCCACCAATATCCAGCCCGCAGGCATCTCCGACTCCGCGTGGCGCAGGGACCATTTCGTCTCGTTGCTGCGTTTCGCCGAGAGGTCGATCCGTGAGGACGGAGCGGCATGCTGGCTCGACGATGCGGGACGGCCAGACCTGACACATCCCGTAGAAACGTGGATCACGTCGCGGATGGCGCACATTTTCGCGATCGGGCACCTGCTCGGAGTGGGCGGCGCGGACGTGTACGCCGCGCGGGCGATCAGTGGCCTTCAGAACGTGCTGGCGGATCCGGAGTTCGGCGGGTGGCTTGCCTCCCGCGGTGAGGGCGACGAGCTCGTCGGGACGAAGGAGGCCTACGCGCACGCGTTTGTCGTACTGGCTGCGTCCACGGGCAAGGTCGCAGGTATCGCCGGTGCATCGGAACTGCTCACCAAGGCACTCGCAGTGTTGGACGCACGGTTCTGGGAGCCGGAGGAGAAGCTGCACCTGGACGAACGGTCACGTGACTGGTCGAGGACGTCGGGCTACCGCGGGGTGAACGCGAACATGCACTCCGTGGAGGCGCTGCTCGCGGCGCATGCCGCTACCGGGGACGGCCTCTGGCTGTCGCGGGCAGCCGCGATCGGCGACCGGGTGGCGCGCTGGGCGGCGTCGAACGAGTGGCGGATTCCCGAGCATTTCGACGCCACGTGGAACCCGCTCCTCGAGTACAACGCGGACCGGCCGCATGATCCGTTCAAGCCGTACGGAGCTACACCGGGGCACGGCCTCGAGTGGTCGCGGCTGCTGCTGCAGATCGACGCGGAGGCCGGCACACCCGGGCGGCGCACCGAAGCTGCCACGGCACTCTTCGACCGGGCGGTCGCGGACGGGTGGGACGCCGAACGCGGGGGCGGCTTCGTCTACACCACCGACTGGTCAGGCACACCGGTCGAGCCGCGCCGCTTCCACTGGGTAGCGGCCGAGGCGGTCGCGACCGCACAGGTGCTGGGGCGAGTCACCGGCGACGAGCGCTATGCACAGCTTGAACGCGAATGGTGGGGATGGATCCAGGAGCACCTGGTCGACGCCGAGCACGGGTCCTGGCATCACGAGCTCGACACCGAGAACCGTCCCTCGGGCCGCACCTGGATCGGCAAGCCCGACGTCTATCACGCCGCGCAGGCGGTGATCCTGTCGGAGCTGCCGCTGACCGGATCGTTCGCCGCCTCGGCGGAGCGGGCGGGCCGGATCCTGGCCTGAGCTGCTCACTGCGCACCCACGAGAACGCCCTGCGGCGCCGGTCGAGAGAATTGACCGGCCCCGCAGGGCGTTCTGATTTGGCCACCGGAACGAAGCCCGCCGCGAGTGGAGCGCTCACCGCGGGAGCACCGTCACCTCCGCGGCCTTCACGACGAACCACAGCCGCTCTCCGGGTAGCAGGCCAAGCTCCGCGACCGCTGCGGGCGTGAGATCGGCCGCGACACGCACCGCGATCCCGCCGTCGCTGGCGTCGGTGCCGCGATCTGACCGGGCGGTGTTGCCGGCGACCTCGCGTTGGTCCTGTCCGGCGTCGGCCCAGACTCGTAGCAGCGAACCGTGCGGTTCGATGCCGGTGAGCACGACCGAGAAGGCGTTGCGTGGGCTGCCGCCCGGCGGGTCACGGTGTACCGACACGGCGCGTGGCTCGAAGAGGGCCACGGCCTCGGTATCCGCCTCGAGCGGGTCCTCGGTGGTGCCGTGGACCTCGCCGAGGGGCGTGGCCAGCACGGCGCCCGACGCCCCGGCCGTCCCGGCCTCGGCTGTCCCGACCGCAGCCACCCGCCCTTCTCCTGTTGCAGCCAACACAACCCTGCCTACCAGCAGATTTACTCCCGCGAACCGTCCGCCGAACGTTGAGCGCGGTCTGGTGAGCACCTCCGCGGCCGGGCCGTCCTCGACCACACGGCCGTCCTCGATCACGACGACGCGGTCGGCGAGCTGGGCGACATCCAGGAGGTCGTGGGTGACGAGCAACGTCGTGCGCGGTGCGGACCGGTGCGCGGCCTGCAGCAACAGCCGGGCGTGCTGCGCCGCACCGACGTCGAGCGCGGAGAACGGTTCGTCGACGAGGAGAACGTCCGGATCGGTCGCCAGAGCACGTGCTATCGCTATGCGCTGGGCCTGGCCGCCCGAGAGCTCGTGGGGGCGCCGCGCGGCGAGGTGCGCGGCGCCGACGTCGGACAGGAGGGTGTGGGCGAGCGCACGGGCCTCGCCCCGCCGCGTCCCGCGAGACAAGGGGCCGAAGGCCACGTTGTCGCCGACGGACGCGTGCCGGAGCAGCAGCGCGCGCTGTCCGAGCCAGCCGACGCGGCGGTCACGCGGCGGCGTCGGGCGTATGCCTGGTTCCGCGACGACACGATCGCCGAGGGTCACCGTGATGTCTCCGCCGAGGTCGCCGAGGCCAGCGATGGCCTGGAGCAGCGTCGACTTGCCGGCGCCGTTCGGCCCCAGGACGGCGACGACCTCACCGGGGGCCACGTCGAGGGCGACATCGACGTCGCGGTCGGGCACCCGGACACGCAGGCTCAGCGCGGCAGGCGGGCGGACGCCCTTCCTGCCGCCCGGACGACCGCCCGGCTCGTGCGGCTGCGGCGCGCCGGTGGTCGCCCCGGTTACCGAAGGGCGAGCGGCCGATCCGTCGTCCGCCGAGCGCACATCCGCCGACCGGACGCCTGCCGATCTCACGCCTGCCGAGCCCGCGTCCCCGGAGCCGTCACCCGGACCTTCGCCCTCGCCCAGCTGGAACCAGGGCCCGTACGCCGCGACGATGATCACCAGCGCCACCACGACGAGCACGAGGGAGAGCGCGACGGCGGCGTCCGGGTCGGAGGAGCGCTGGAGGTAGATCTCGAGAGGAAGGGTCTGAGTGACGCCCTGGAGCGCGCCGGCGAACGTGATGGTCGCCCCGAACTCGCCCAGCGCCCGCGCGAAGGCCAGGACCGTTCCCGAGACCAGCGCCGGTGCGAGCGCTGGCAGAGTCACCCGCACCAGCACCCTGGTCGGCCGGGCGCCCAGCGTCGCCGCGACGTCCTCGTGCGCGGTGTCGTGCGAGCGCAGCGCGCCGTCCAGCGTCAGGACCAGGAACGGCAGCGCGACGAACGCCTGCGCGAGCACCACGGCCGCCGTCGTGAACGGGACACGCATACCCAGGGCGTCCAGCGCACCGCCGAGCAGCCCGCTGCGCCCGAGCAGGGTGAGCAGCGCGAGGCCGCCGACCACCGGCGGCAGGACGAGAGGGAGGAGGAGCAGCGCCCGCACCACACGCCGTCCGGGGAATGACGCCCGGGCCAGCAGCAGCGCGAGCGGCACGCCGAGCACCACGCACAGCAGGGTCGCGACCACGGAGGTGCGTAGCGACAGCCACAGCGCGTCGCGGGCACCCGGCGAGGTCAGGAGCGACCACAGGGAGCCGACGTCGATCCGCGTGAGCAGCGACGCGACCGGCAGGACGACCAGGAGCGCGCCGAGCGTCGCCGGCAGCACCACCCAGCGCGGCAGTCCGTTCACGGTGCGCCGAACCCCGCCTCCGACAGCGCCGTCCGGCCCTCCTCACCGGTGACGAGGGTTATCCACTCGTCGGCGAGGTCAGGGGCCTGCGGTTCGGCCAGCACCGCGACGGGGTACCGGTTGACGACCTCGGCGGCCTCGGGCGTGGGGACGGTCTCGACGTCGTCGGGCTCGGTGGCCGCGTCGGTGACGTAGACGAGGCCGGCGTCCGCCTCGCCGAGGGCGATCTTGGCCAGCACATCGGTCACGCTGGGCTCCTCGCTCACGGTGTGCGGGGTGACGCCGGCGCCCTCGGCCACCGCGGCGGCAGCCCGGCCGCACGGCACCTCCGGCGCGCACAGCACCACGTCGACATCGCTCCGGCGCAGGTCAGCGAGGCCCTGGACGTCGCCGGGGTTGCCGGTCGGCACCACTATCGTGAGCACGTTCGTGGCGAAGACGGTGGGCGCGGCGACCAGTCCGGCGTCGGACAGGCGGGCCATCGTGGGCTCGTCCGCGGTGGCGACGACGTCCGCGGGGGCGCCCGCCTCGATCTGGTCGGCGAGGTCGGACGACCCGCCGAACGACACCGTCACGTCGACGCCGGGGTGCGCCTCCTCGAAGGTCGCCTCGAGCGCGGTGAACGGCTCGCGCAGCGAGGCGGCGGCCAGGACGGTCAGCGTCTCGCCGTCCGACACCGGGGCGCATCCCGCCAGGACCACGCCAGCCCCGACCCCGAGCGCCGCGCTCGCCGCGAGACCCCGCGGGAGCGCCCTGCGCCGGGCGGCGGCGAGTAAGGTCACAAGAGTCGACACGGTGCCGAGGCTATCCCGGCGTACTGTGCACGACGTACAGGAGAGAATGAGTCCATGAGGATCTCCGCACGAGCCGACTACGCCGTCCGGGCAGCCGCTGAGCTCGCGGCTGCCGACCACGACGGACCTGTCCGCGCCGAGGCCCTGGCCCGGGCGCAGGACATTCCCCACCGTTTTCTGGAGGGGATCCTGAGCGATCTGCGCCGCGACGGGCTCGTCACGAGCCACCGTGGGGCGGGTGGCGGTTACCGGCTGGCGCGGGCGGCCGAGACGATCACCATCGCCGACGTGGTGCGTGCCGTGGATGGGCCGCTGGTCTTCGTCCGCGGCAACCGGCCGTCCGACCTGGAGTTCCAGGGACCGGCCGCGCCCCTGCTGCACGTCTGGGTGGCGCTGCGCGCCAACGTGCGCGCGGTGCTGGAGGCCGTATCGCTTGCCGACCTGGTGGCGGGGACCCTGCCGGCCGACGTCCGCGCGCTGACGCAGGGCGAGTCTGCCTGGTCCAACTCGTAGGAGGCGGCCCGCAGGGCATCGGGTGAAGTTTTGCATGCGCACTTATCCGATGTTTGAGATGCTTGTTGTTTCCGACCGGGTTAGGTGGTTACTCTGGCACGGGCCGTTCGTACGCGCCTGTGCCGTATCCCCGGACCTGGAAGGTCACGACCATGAGAACCCTGATCCTGCTGGCGCTCGTCGGCCTCGGCGCGCAGCTGGTGGACGGCAGTCTGGGCATGGCCTACGGCGTCACCTCCACCACGCTGCTGCTGGCCATCGGCACCAACCCCGCCGCGGCGTCGGCCACCGTGCATCTCGCCGAGATCGGCACCACGCTCGCCTCGGGCGCCTCCCACTGGCGCTTCGGCAACGTGGACTGGAAGGTCGTGGCCCGCATCGGTATCCCCGGCGCGATCGGTGCGTTCGCGGGCGCCACGTTCCTGTCGTCGCTCTCGACCGAGATCGCCGCGCCGGTCATGTCGCTGATCCTGCTCGGGCTCGGCGTCTACGTGCTGCTCCGCTTCACCGTGCAAGGGCTGCCGGTGCGGTCGGACAAGCCGCTGCGCCGTCGCTTCCTCACCCCGCTCGGCCTGGTCGCAGGCTTCATGGACGCCACCGGCGGTGGCGGCTGGGGCCCCGTGGGCACGCCCGCGATCCTGGCGAGCGGCCGCATGGAGCCGCGCAAGGTGATCGGCTCGATCGACACGAGCGAGTTCTTCGTGGCGATCGCGGCCAGCGTCGGCTTCTTCGTCGGCCTCAGCGGTGAGGGCATCGACCTCACCTGGGTGCTGGCCCTGCTCATCGGCGGCCTGATCGCCGCGCCGATCGCCGCCTGGCTGGTGCGCCTCGTGCCGCCACGGGTTCTCGGCTCGCTCGTGGGCGGCGTCATCGTCCTCACGAACACGCGGACGCTGCTCAACAGCGACTGGATCGCCGCCGGCGACGGCGTGAAGACCGCCGTGTACGTGGTGATCTGGATCGCCTGGGCCTCCGCCGTGGCCTGGTCCGTACGCGCGTACCGCCGGGACAAGGCGATCGAGGCCGCCGAGCCGCAGGAGTCGGACGTCACGCCGCAGCCGCAGGAGCCGGAGGCCGATAGCGTGTCGGCATGACGTCCGACCGGGTAGCGGTGATCACCGTCTCCGACCGTTGTGCACGCGGCGAGGCCGAGGACCGGTCCGGTCCGACGGCGGTGTCGCTGCTGGAACACGCCGGCCTCACCGACGTGAGCACCCACCTGGTGCCCGACGGTGTCGAGCCGGTCCGGGACGTGCTGCGGACCGCGCTCGACGACGGCGCCCGGCTTGTGATCACGACCGGCGGCACGGGGATCACGCCGCGTGACCTGACGCCCGAGGGGACGCGCGAGGTGCTCGACTACGAGATCCCGGGGATCGCCGATTCGGTCCGCCAGCAGGGCATCGCGGCAGGCGTGCCGACGGCCGCGCTCTCCCGGGGGCTGGCTGGTGTCGCGCGGGCGACGGACGGGACGCGGGCCCTCGTCGTGAACCTGCCTGGATCGTCGGGCGGCGTGCGTGACGGGCTCCAGGTGGTGCTCACGCTCTGGCCGCACGTCCGCTCCCAGCTGGACGGCTCCGACCACCCGCCCCCTTCGCCGAAGTAGAACTCTGGCGAGGTAGAACTGCGGCGAAGTAGAACCGTAGCGGGACCACGGTCCTACTTCGCCACGGTCCTACTTCGCCACAGTTCTATCTCGCCACAGTTCTATCTCGCCACAGTTCTACCTCGCCGGGGTTCTACCTCGGCGGGGTGGGGTCAGCCGCCGGCGAACGGGGGGAGGACGTCTACCGTTGTGTCGTCCGGGATGTGGGCCTCGTCCGATGTGGTGCGGGCGCCCGCCACCAGCAGGGCGCACTTCGGTAGGACGGCGCCCAGGGCCGGGTGCCCCGCGACGAGCGCGCTGCGGAGGGCGGCGACCGACGTCGGGCCGGCGAGCTGTTCGGCGGGGAGTCCCGCGGCCTCGCGGGCCCCGGCGAAGTAGCGGACGGTGATCATTCCGCGCGCACCCAGTCGCCCGACTTGCCGCCGGTCTTGCGCTCCAGGCGCACGTCCGCCAGCACGACGGACTTGTCCAGGCCCTTGACCATGTCGACCACGGCGAGCCCCGCGACGGCGACGGCCGTGAGGGCCTCCATCTCGACGCCCGTGCGGTCCGCGGTGCGGACGGTCGCCGTGATCGAGACGCCGTCGTCGGTCACGTCGAGGTCCACCGCGGCGCCGTGCACACCGATCACGTGGGCCAGCGGCAGCAGCTCCGGCGTCTTCTTGGCGGCGGCGATCCCCGCGATGCGGGCCACCGCGAGCACGTCGCCCTTGGGCACGGCGCCGTCGCGCAGCGCCCGCACGACATCGGGGCCGCAGCGGACCGTGCCCGAGGCCGTCGCGGAGCGGATGGTCGGCTGCTTGGCGGTGACGTCGACCATGCGGGCCTGGCCGCGGTCGTCCAGATGCGTGAAGCTCACGGGACCAGGGTGTCACGTCCCGGCCGGTCACGGAGACAGCCCCGGAGACATCCGCACGGCCCGTGCGTTCACCCGGCGGGCCGAAGGACGAGCCCCCGGCCGGACCACCGTCCCGGGCTCGGCTGCGAGTGGGTCGCCCCCGGTGCACGGTGGAACGGTGCGGTCGAGACCAGGCCTGTCGGACCCCGGCGAGAGGACGACCGATGACCAGCGACGCCCGGACCGTACGTCCCGGCGAGGCCCCGCGATGAGGGCCGTCGTGACCGGAGGCGCCGGCTTCGTGGGCAGCAGGGTGTGCGAGGTGCTCATCAACTCCGGCGCCGAGGTGGTGTGCCTCGACAACCTCTTGACCGGAGCCACCGCCAACCTCGGCGGGCTCCTCGGACATCCCGCGTTCCGGTTCGAGCACTGCGATGTCGCCGACGGCTTCGGCTCCCGCGCGGTCGCGGCGGCTCTGCGCCCCGGTGTCGACCTGGTGCTGCACCTCGCCTCGCCGGCCTCGCCCGTCGACTACCTCGAGCACCCGATCGAGACTCTCGACGCCGGTTCGCGCGGCACCCGCGCCGCGCTCGAGCTGGCCGAGAGGCATGACGCGCGCCTCGTCCTGGCCTCCACGTCCGAGGTGTACGGCGATCCGCAGGTCCACCCGCAGACCGAGGACTACTGGGGGAACGTGAGCAGCGTCGGCCCGCGCAGCGTCTACGACGAGTCCAAGCGGTTCGGCGAGGCGCTCACCGCCGGCTACCGGCGCGCGCACGGGACCGACACGGGGATCGTCCGGATCTTCAACACCTACGGGCCGCGCATGCGCGAGCGCGACGGGCGCGTGGTGCCCACGTTCGTCCGCCAGGCGCTCGCGGGGGAACCGCTCACCATCGCGGGCGACGGTTCGCAGACGCGGTCGCTCTGCTACGTCGACGACCTCGTGGACGGGCTCCTCGCCTTCGCGCGCAGCGGGCACCCCGGCCCGATGAACCTCGGCAACCCGCACGAGCTCACGGTCCGCCGGATCGCCGAGGACGTGATCAGGGCGACCGGCTCGCGGTCCCGGACCGAGCACGTCGAGCGGCCGGTCGACGACCCGGGGATGCGCTGCCCCGACATCACCCTGGCCCGAACGGAGCTGGGATGGGCGCCCCGGGTGGCCTGGGCGGACGGCTTGGCCCGGACGGTGTCGTGGTTTCGCTCTCGTTCGCGGGGAGCTGCGTGAGCGCTGACTCGCACCCGGCGACCACCTCATCCACCGGGACCTGGGCGAGCGCCGGGTCGAGACGGCTCGCGTTCGGGTCGCGCGGCGGCGCGCCCGGCTCACCGTGCCAGACGACGACGTGCCGGGCCCGGTCGATCAAAGGCCCCCAGAGCGCCGGCGGCGTAGGCCCGAACAGCGTGACGGACGGCGTCCCGTACGCCGTCGCGAGGTGAGCGACGCCGGTGTCCCCGCTCACCAGCAGCCGTGCGGTGGCGACCCGCTCGGCGAGCGCCGGCAGGCTGAGCTGCCCTGAGACGTCACGCACCGCGTCGCCGGCGTCGGCCTCCAGCAGCACCCGGTGACAGAGCGCCCGTTCGGCCTCCGACCCGGTCAGGACGACGTCGTGGTCCCGTGCCGCGAGCGCGGCGACGACCGCCGCCCAGCGGGAAGCGGGCCACCGGCGGGCCGCCGCGGCCGCCCCGGGGTGCACGAGCACGTGTGACCGTCCGCCCGGTGGGTCCTCGGGGCCGAGGCGGAGGTCGTCAGGTTTGCAGTTTCCGCCGACGCTCCGCACGAGCCGGCACCAGCGCAGCACCTCGTGCTCGGTCTCGTCCCAGTCGGGGCCGATGTGCCCGGCCTCGATGTTGTCGAAGGCGATCAGGGCGTCCGGCCGGGTCGCCTGCAGGACGCGGTGGCTCTCGGGCCCGCGGCCGTGCAGGTTCACCGCCAGGCACCCGGGGGCGTCCTGGGCGCCGCCGGGGCCGGCCCACGGCCAGGGGAGCCGGGTCAGGCCCCGGGCCGGCAGCACCGTGTCCACGACGCCGAGGTCGGTCAGCCACTGTCCGAGGGGCTGGGGCGCGGCGAGCACCACCCGGTGTCCCGGCCAGGCCCGCCGCACCCCGCGGAGCGCGGCCACGCCGGTCAGTGCGTCGCCCAGGCCCAGAGCACGCAGCACGAGGACGGTCATGGTGCGCTCCCGGTGTACCGCCCGGTCACGGCCATGATGCCTCTCCCGACGCCATGACCAGCAGCTCCCGGATCTCGCTCCCGGGCGGCTGCGTCAGGGCGGTCAGCACGGCGCCGGCGGTCGCCGCCGGATCGTTGAGGTCGGCGTCCGGGCCTGGCTTGTACTGGTCGGTGCGGCCGTCGAAGAACGGCGTCCGCATGCCCCCGGGGATCAGGCAGGTCACGCCCACCCGGCCCGCGTACTCCGCCGCGAGGGCCTGGGTGAAGCCGCGGATGCCCCACTTCGACGCGCAGTACGCGGTCGCGTCGCCCGCGCCGCGCAGGGCGAGCGTCGAGGCGACGGTGACCACCGTGCCGCGCCGTTCCTCCAGGTGGGGCAGGACCGCTCGGATCACCGCCACGGTGCCGAACAGGTTGACGCGGACCACGCGCTCCCAGTCCTCCGGGGCGATGTCGAGCAGCGGGCCGCACGCGTCGATCCCGGCGGCGGTGACCACCGCGTCGGGCGGGCCGACCTGTTCCACCAGCGAGTCGACGGCGGCCTGCGCGGCACCCGGGTCCGCGAGGTCGGCCGCGGCGAACGGCACGTCGGCGCTCGGTTCGGCGACGTCGAGGACGGCGGGCGTGCCGCCGGCGGCGGCCAGCACGTCGACGAGCGCCGCGCCCAGGCCGGACGAGCCGCCGGTGACGAACACGGTGCCGACGGACCGGGGTGCGAGCGGGGAGGCAGCGGGAGCCGGGGCGCTGGATCGCGCGGCGTCCGCGGTGGTGGTGGTTGCGGTCATGATGACCTCCTCATGGTCGGTGGGATCGACGCGGGTACGGGTTCGGCCGCCCGGACCTGGCCGACGAGGCCGGTGGTGGAGCGGCCGGGAAGGTAGGGCAGGGTCACGACGCGCCCGCCGTAGGAGCGGACGACCGCGGCCTCGGGCAGGTCGGACCAGGTGTAGTCGCCGCCCTTGGCCCAGATGTCGGGCCGGAGCGCGGCCACGGCGCGCGACGGCTCGTCGTCGTCCAGCACGACCGCCGCGTCGACGCAGCCGAGGCTCTCGAGCACGCGGAGCCGGTCGGCCAGGGGCACGACCGGTCGCTCGGGACCCTTGAGGCGGCGCACGGACCGGTCGGAGTTGACGAGCACCACGAGGTGCTCGCCCAGTCGTCGTGCGGCGTCCAGCATGGTGACGTGACCGGCGTGCAGCAGGTCGAAGCAGCCGCTCGTCGCCACGAGCGTCCCTCCCGCCGCTCGGAGCCGGGCGCCGATCTCCTCCAGGGACGCGGGGCTGCCGGATACCGGGCCGTCAGAAATGGGGACGCCGGAGACGGGACCGGTCCGCTCGGCGGGTTCCCGGGCGGCGTGGCGTGCCCGGCGGAAGCCGTCGGCGCCGCCCGAGGCGACCCAGGTGCTCGCCGCCACCACACCCTCCCGGACGGCGGTCGCGGCGCCGTCCCCGCGGGCCAGCCGGTCCACCACGGTGGCGGCGAACCGGTCGCCGGCGCCGCAGGGGTCGGGTCCCTGCACGGGCTCGGCGGGCAGGTGGCGGACGACGCCGGGCACGCCGCCCGAGCCGGCGTCCGGCCGGGTCGCGACGAAGGCACCGCGGTCCCCGGCGGTGACGCTGACGGCCTGCGCGTCCCAGGCCCGGCGCAGCACGTCGGCCACCGCCGGTACTCCGGCGTCCCCGTCCGTGGGCGGTTCGGGGAGCCGTCGCGCAGCCCGCTCGGCCTCGGCCGCGTTCGGCGTCACGAGCGCGGCGCCCCGTACCGGTTCGCCGCCCCGTGGGTGCGGATCCCAGACGAGCGGCACCCGTTCGGCGGACTCGGCGAGCAGCTCCCGCAGGAGCGGTTCCCGGGTCAGGCCTCCGCCGTAGTCGGCGACGAGCACGGCGTCACAGCCCGCGACGGCCTCGCGCACGCGGCGCACGGTCGCCTCGTCCACGCCGGCAGGGGTGCCCGGTCCGCCGTCGTCCACGCGGACCAGGCCCTGCCCGGAGCCGCGGACCCGGGTCTTGCGACGTGTCGGGCCTTCGTGGCCGAGGGGGACGAGCGTGACGTCGGCGAGCTGACGGCGCAGCTCGCGGCCGTCCGCGTCGTCGGCGAGGGGCGCGACGAGCACGACGTCGGCACGCTGGGCGCACAGCAGGGCGGCGAGCCCCGCCCCGCCCGGGCTCTGCCGCACCTCCGACACGTCGACGACGGGCACCGGCGCGTCGGGGGCCAGCCGGGTGACCGATCCGTCGACGTCGCGGTCGAGCAGGATGTCGCCGAGGACGGCGATGCGTGGCCGGGCCGGTCGGGCGAAGCTCCCGGTCATGCGCGGACCTCCGCCGTCCGCGGCCGCACTTCGCGGTCCTGGGCGCGCGCGGCGACGCGGGCATCGAGCACCGCGCACAGCGTGTGCACCACGACGAGGTGGATCTCCTGCACGGTGGACGTGGACGCCGACGGCACAGTGAGCGCGTCGTCGCACAGGGCGGCGAGCGGGTTGGGGGCCTGCCCGGTGAGCGCCCAGGTCGTGAGCCCGAGCTCCCGGGCCCGCCGGGCCGCGACGAGCACGTTGGCGCTCGACCCCGACGTCGACAGGCACAGCAGGACGTCGCCGGGCCGGCCGTGCGCCGCTACCTGCCGGGCGAACATCTCGTCCGACCCGTAGTCGTTGACGATCGCGCTGAGGCTGGAGGTCTCGGCGTGCAGGGCTATCGCGGCGAGCGGCACCCGCTCGTCCTCGAAGCGGCCGACGAGCTCGGCGGTCAGGTGCTGCGCCTCGGCGGCGCTGCCCCCGTTGCCCGCTACCAGCAGGCGCTGGCCGGAGAGCAGGCGGTCAGCGAGGTCCTGACCCCAGGACTCGATTCGGCCGAGGTTGGAGCTCACGTGGTCCAGGCCGACCGTCAGGTCGTCGCGGTGCCTGCG
>NZ_UWYY01000047.1 GCF_900608595.1 Promicromonospora panici
CCTCCGCATCACCGCCCCCGGCCACCGCACCACCCACCTGGCGCTCGCGGCCCACGCCCGCCCGCGCACGGGTACGGGCGACGAGGACGACGCCGCGGCTGCGGCGGACACCGCGGACGCCGACGTCGCCGGCGAGCGGCGCGTCCCCCTGCGCCTCTCCTCGGTACGCACCGGCCCGCAGGAGACGTTCGACATCGACATGCGCGGCTCCCGGCACAGCACCTGGGAGGAGGAGCCCACCAAGGTCGGCGGCGCGCGCCGCCTCGTCCTGCCGGGCGCGGTCCCCCTGGGCCGCCTGCCGCTGCCCCAGCGGCTGCGCGGCCTGACCGGACCACACTCCTCGCGTCGCCTGGGGGACGGCTCCGAGCTGCGCGACATCCACCCCTTCACGCCGGGCGACCGGCTGCGCCGCATCGACTGGCGCACGACCGCCCGCCGGTCCCCCGAGCTCGACACCCTGTACGTGCGCCGCACCTACTCCAGCGCGGAGGCGAGCGCCGTGCTCGTCGTCGACTCCCGCGACGAGGTAGGGCCCGACCTGCGCACCTGGCGCGGCTACGGCACCCTCCGCGTCGACGAGCCCACGTCCCTCGACCTCGCCCGGCACGCCGCCGCCTCCGTCGCCCAGGCGCTCGTCGAGACCGGCGACCGCGTAGGCCTGGAGGACCTGGCCCGACGACGGCGTCCCCTGCCGCCCGCGTCCGGACGCCGCCACCTGCGCCGCGTCGTGCACGGCCTCGCCCTGGCCCACCCGAAGGACCGCGCCACCGAGCACCGGGTCCGCCCGCCGCAGGTCCCCGCCGACGCCGTCGTCTACCTGTTCACCACCGTTCTCGACGACGCGCCCCTCCTGCTCGTCCGCACCTGGCGCACCAAGGGCCACCCCGTGATCGTCATCGACACCCTGCCCGACCTGCACCCCGTCATCGAGCACCACCTCTGGATCGCGTGGCGCATCACCCGCCTGGAACGCGAGGACCGCCTCGCCGCCCTCGAGCGCGAGGGCGTACCGGTCGTGCGCTGGGCCGGATCCGAACGCGACCAGGCCGCCGTACGGTTCGAGGCCCTCGCCCGCGCCGCACAACGGCACGTGCCCGGCCGGGTACCAGGCCCACGGACGGCAACCCCATGACCCGCTACCTCATCGCCGAGTGGATCCGACAGTTGCGGCTCCGCCTCCACGACCCGGCCCGCCGGCCCCTGCCCGAAGTCACCGCCGAGACCGGACCCACCCTGCGCGGCTGGGTACTGCGCCTCGCCCTCCTCGCACTCACCCCGGCACTGCTCCTGACGGCCGCCAGCCGCAGCCCCGGCATCCCCGACCCGATGGTCTGGACACTGGTCCTCCTGTGCACCGGCCTCCTCGTCGCACGCCCCACCCCCACCACCGCCGGCGGCGTCGTCGTCCTGTCCGGCGTGCTCCTGTGGGGCCTCGACTCCGAACCCTTCGACCCCTGGTCGCTCCTCGTCGCCCTCCTCGCCTACCTCCTGTCCCGCGCCACCTGGTGGGCCGCCCACCTCCCCCCGCGCAGCCGCGCCGAGATCGCCGCACTCCTGGTCGGCTGGCGCCGCGACCTCGCCGTCCTGGGCGGCACCGGCCTCCTCGGCGGGCTCGCCATGCTGACTTCCGGCGCCGCCCTGCCCGGCGCCGTCCTGCTCGCGGCGCTCGCCGTGGTGGGTATCGCGTTCCTCGCGCTGGCGACCGGCGGCTCGGCGCGTGACGATGGACGGAGCTGATCCGGCCGGAAGAGAGGACCCCGCGCATGTCCCCGAAGCTGCCCCGCTACACCGTCCCGTCGCTCACGCCCCAGGAGGGGGCCAAGGTCGCCGAGATCCTTCAGCAGCGGCTGCACGCGCTGAACGACCTGCACCTCACCCTCAAGCACGTGCACTGGAACGTGGTGGGCCCGCACTTCATCGGCGTGCACCAGATGCTGGACCCGCAGGTCGACTCGGTCCGCGTGATGGTCGACCAGATCGCGGAGCGCATCGCCACGCTGGGCGGCGTCCCCGTCGGGACGCCTGGTGCGCTGGTGACCGCCCGCAACTGGGACGACTACAAGCTCGGGCGTGCGCCGGCGATCGAGCACCTGGCTGCGCTGGACGACGTGTACGACTCCGTGATCACGTTCCACCGCAAGGCCGCCGACGAGACGGCCGATCTGGACACCGTCACGAACGACCTGCTCATCGAGCACCTGCACGACCTGGAGCAGTTCCACTGGTTCGTCCGCGCCCACCTGGAGTCCTCGTCGGGCGCGCTTCCCGACTGATGCCACGCGCATCGTCCCCGCACGTGTCGGACGCTCAGGTCACCACGGTGACCTGAGCGTCCGACACGTGCGGGTTTGCTGTCAGGAACCGATAGGCGTGAAGTCCCGGGCGCCGAGGAACTCCGGGCGCGCCTTCTCGGCGGCGAACGGCTCGACCGCGGTGTTCTCCACGCTGTTGTAGACCAGGAAGATGTTCGACCTCGGGTACGGCGAGATGTTGCCGTTCGAACCGTGCATGCAGTTGCAGTCGAACATGATGGCGCTGCCCGCCTTGCCCGCGAGGACGTCGATGCCGTGCTCGTCGGCCATGCGGGTCAGGATGTCCTCGTCGGGGGTGCCGGCGTTCTGCATCACCAGCGAGGACTTGTAGTTGTCGTTCGGCGTCCTGCCCGTGCACGAGACGTACGTCTTGTGCGTACCGGGCATGATCATGAGCGGGCCGTTGAACGAATAGTTGTCGGTCAGCGAGATGGAGATGCTGACCGTCCGCATCCGGGGCAGGCCGTCCTCGGCGTGCCACGTCTCGAAGTCAGAGTGCCAGGCGAAGTCACCGCCGCCGAAGCCGGGCTTCAGGTTGACCCGGCTCTGGTGGATGTACACGTCGGAGCCCAGGAGCTGCCGGGCCCGGCCGACCACGCGCGGGTCACGCGCGATGCGGGCGAACACGTCGCTGCTCTTGTGCACCTCGAAGATGGTCCGCACCTGCTGAGAGGTGCCTTCGATGATGGTGCGTTCGTCCGCCCGGACGAACGGGTCGGTGGCGAGCCGCTGCAGCTCGGCCCGGAACTCCGCCACCTCGGTGGGCGTGACGAGGTCCTCGAACACGAGGTACCCGTTCCGGTCGAACCCGTCCAGGTGCTCCTGGTCGAGCGGGCCATCGGCCGCGCTGCCCCAGACCACCGCGTCCTGGCGCGGGATCTCTGACGCGTCGCCCTCGACGCGCGTCGGATACAGGTCCTTGCTGGTGGTGCCCGTCGTCATACGGCAACCTCCTCCTCGGTGATGTCTACTTCCTTGAGTCCTGCCTCGCTGATCTCTGGTTCGGTGATCAGCGGGTAGACGCCGTCGGCGTCGTGCACCTCCCGGCCCGTGACCGGCGGGTTGAACGTGCAGATCAGCCGCAGATCGGTCTTCGGCCGCATGGTGTGCTTCTCGTTGCCGTCGAGCAGGTACATCGTCCCGTCCGAGATCTCGTGGATCTCGCCCGTCTCGCGGTTCTCGAGCTCGCCCGTGCCGCCCACGCAGTACACGGCCTCGATGTGGTTGGCGTACCACATCTCGGTCTCGGTACCTGCGTACATCGTGGTCTCGTGGAACGAGAACCCGACACCTTCCTTGGCGAGCACGAGCCTCCGGCTGCGCCAGGTCTTGGACTGCACGTCGCGGTCGGTGCCGTCCAGATCGGCCAGTCGTGTCACTATCACTTGTCTTCCTCTCCTCGGGGTCGGTTCCCGTCCTGCCCTGTGCCGGACTGCGCGGTGTCGGAGATGACCGGAGCACCGAGCACCTCCGCGGCCGCCGCCGCGATGATGTCGACGCCGGAACGCAGCTCGTCCGACGTGATCGTCAGGGCGGGCATGGTCTTGAGGACCTCGTCCTCGGGCCCGGAAGTCTCGACGAGCAGGCCGCGCTCGTACGACGCCGCCGCGATCTTCGACGCCGCCGAGTCGTCCGCGAACTTGATGCCGGTCAGGAAGCCGCGGCCCTTGACGACCGCGCCCTCGTAACCGTCGGCGATCCGAGTCAGGCCGTCGTGCAGCTCGGCGCCACGCTCGCGCACCGAGCCGGCGAACGTGTCGTCGGACCAGAACTCGTTCAGCGCGGCGGTGCCGGTGACGAACGACGTGTTCTGGCCGCGGAACGTGCCGTTGTGCTCGCCCGGCTCCCACTGGTCCAGGTCGGGCCGGATCAGCGTGAGCGCCATCGACAGCCCGAAGCCCGAGATCGACTTCGAAAGGCACACGATGTCGGGGGTGATCCCCGCCTCCTCGAAGCTGAAGAACTCGCCGGTACGGCCGCAGCCGGCCTGCACGTCGTCGAGGATCAGCAGGATCTCGTGCGCGCGGCACAGCTCTGATAGGGCGCGCAGCCACTCGGGCCGCGCCGCGCTGAGCCCGCCCTCGCCCTGCACCGACTCCACGATGATCGCGGCGGGCTTGTCGACGCCGGAACCGCTGTCGCTGAGCACCCGCTCGAGCCACAGGAAGTCCTCGGTCGCGCCGGAGAAGTAGTCGTCGTACGGGATCTTCGAGCTGTTGGTCAGCGGCAGGCCGGCGCCGTTGCGCTTCATCGAGTTCCCGGTCACCGCCAGGGCGCCCAGGGTCATCCCGTGGAACGCGTTCGTGAACGACAGGATGTGCTGGCGGCCAGTCACCTTACGGGCCAGCTTCAGCGCGCTCTCCACGGAGTTCGTCCCCGTCGGACCGGGGAACATGACCTTGTAGTCCAGGTCGCGCGGCGCCAGGATCCGGTCCCGGAACGTCGTCAGGAACTCCCGCTTGGACGCGGTGTGCATGTCGAGCGAGTGCACCACCCCGCCACTCCGCAGGTAATCGATCAGCGCTTCCAGCAGCACCGGGTGGTTGTGCCCGTAGTTCAGGGCACCTGCCCCCGCGAAGAAGTCGAGGTAACTTCGGCCGTCCTCGGCGTGCAGCGTGCTGCCCGCGGCGGTCGTGAACGTCGCGGGCCAGGTCCGGCAGTAGCTGCGGACCTGGGACTCGAGCTCGTCGAAAACGCTGCTCGCGCTGTTCGAGACGGTGCCGTTCGAGACGGTGCTGGTCGAAGACGTGCCGATAGGCACAGCGGTATTCGGGCGCATGGCTCCTTCCACGGTCCGGTCCCGGTGACCGGACTCGGCTGTGGTAGCTCGGTTGGTGTGTTCGGTTATCTGGGGAACGACCTGGACGGGGTCAGGAGAGTGGCCCGATGCGGAACACGAGCTCCGCGTCGTGGCCGTCCGGGAACGCTTCCGTCGGGAAGACGGTCCGCACGTCGACGGGCGCACCCTGTGCCGACGCGAAGGACATGAACAGGGCGATCGACGCCGTGTTGTCCGAGGTGATGGTGGTCTCCACGTGAGTGCAACCCGGGTGCTGCTCGGCGAGGTGCGCGAGCATCCGGGAGGCCAGGCGCTGGCCGCGATAGGCATGGTCCACGGCCACCTGCCAGACCATCAGCGTGGTCGGCTCGTCGGGCCGGACGTACCCGGTGACGAACCCAGCTGGCTCGCCGTCCACGGTCACGATCACGGAGGTCCGGGCGAAGTCACGTGCCCAGAGGAGATACGCGTAGGACGAATTCAGGTCCAGCGTCTTGCTGTCGCGCGCTAGGCGCCACATCGCTGCTCCGTCGGCGACGGTGGGCTCCCTCAACGCCACCGTGGTTTCGGTCGGATGGATGTGCTTGAGTTCCTCTTCGAGGTTCTGCATGACAAATCGACCGTAACGAACTTGCGCGGCGATTGCACATTGCGATCTCGTGACGATCGGGTTACCGGCTTGTTCTTGCGGCAAATTCGGGGTCACGCATCGGCGCGCCACCCTGCCGCGCTACCGTGTCCCGGGTGACCGAGCCATTCATCCGCCCCTACCGCACCACCGACCGTGCCGACGTCGCCGACATCTGCGTCCGCACCGCCGCGGCAGGCGGCGACGCCCGTGGCGTCTACTCCTCCGACCAGCTCATGCCCGACGTCTACGCGCTGCCCTACGTCGACCACTCCCCCGACCTCGCCTGGGTCGTCGAGCACGAAGGCCACGCACGCGGCTACATCCTCGGCGTCGCCGACACCCAGGCCTTCGCCGACTGGTGGGAACACGGGTGGACACCCGGCTTCGTCGCCCGCCACCCCGCCGTCGGCCCCGCCACCGGCAAGAACCCCCGCTACACGGAGGCCCAGCTCCTGCACGACGGCGCCGACCCCCAGCGCATGGTGCGCGGCCTGCGCCACGGCGAGCTCGCCACCCACCCCGCCCACCTGCACATCGACCTGCTACCCGTGCTGCAACGCCGCGGCCTCGGCTCCCGCCTCATCGACACCCTCCGCGCGGCGCTTGCCGAGCGTGGCGTGCCGGGCGTGCACCTCGGCTATTCGGCGGAGAACACGGCGGCCCGCGTGTTCTACGACCGCTACGGGTTCACGGAGCTCCCGTCCTCCACCCCGGAGGCCCCGCTGATGGGCATCGCCACCACCTGACGGGCCGGTCACGGCCCTTCCGACGCCTCCAGCCAGGCGCGGCGGACCTGTTCGAAGCGGGTGGGCAACGGCGGGCGGAGGGCGCCGTAGCGCGCGTTCGTCCGGTGCACGAACCGGCGCCACGACAGGACCAGCCCTTGCCGGGTGATCGGCAGACCCGACGCGACGGTGGTCCCGTTGTCGTGCGTGTGGTGCACCGTGAGCAGCAACGCCCTCGGCACGGAACCCTCCAGCTCGGACGCGAGCTCCTCGCGCACGACCATCCAGTGCTTCAGCAGCACCACGATGTCGGCCGGCAGCAGGTGCCGTCGCGGCGTGCGGTGCTTGCCGTGCCGCACGAGCACGCTGCCCTCCGACGCCCGGGCGCGCGCCGGCCCGAGGTCGATGTCCTCGACACGCACGCGCAGCAGGTCCCCGTACCGGGCACCGGTCGCCCGCACCAACCCCGTGATCACCGCTAGGCGCACGGCCTCCGGCTTCGCACCCGGCCGCATCGCCTCCGTGGACAGCTCGCGCCACACCCACTCGGCCTCCTCGAGGCTCACGGGAGGCCTCGGGTACCGGGCGAGCTCCCCGCTCCGTGCTTGTGGTGACATGGCATCGGTACTGGTCATGGTGTGAATCTACGCTTGGCACACTATTAATCAAGGGGAAACGCCGCAGACGGGTGGACCGCGGAACGCACGTAGGCTCGTCCGGTGGACCTCCCCAGCACCATCGCGCGCCCCGTCGACCACGAGCTGGTCATCAAGAAATCGCGCTTCCTGGCCCACCTCGCCCCCGCAGGCAGCGTCGCGGAGGCCGACGCCGTCATCGCGCGCCTCCGCAAGGAGCTGTGGGACGCCCGCCACCACTGCGTGGCGATGGTGCTCGGCACCTACGCCGAACAGGCCCGCTCCTCCGACGACGGCGAGCCCGGCGGCACCGCCGGCGTACCGATGCTGGAGGTGCTCAGGCACCGCGCCGTGACGGACGTCGTCGCCGTGGTCACCCGCTACTTCGGGGGCGTGAAGCTCGGTGCGGGAGGGCTCGTGCGCGCCTACTCGGGTGCGGTGGCCACCGCCCTCGACGTCGCCGCCACCTCCGGGGCCCTGCTCCGCCGCGAGCTGCTCCACGAGGTCACGGTGGACGTCCCGCACGGAGCCGCCGGCCGTATCGACAACGTGCTGCGCGACTGGGCAGCGTCGCACGGTTCCGTCATGGAGCAGCCCGCCTACGACGCCGTCGCGCACCTGCGCCTGCTGGTGCCCCCGTACGAGCTGGACACCCTCTCCGCCGACGTGGCCGCCGCCTCGGCGGGCACCCTCTCCCCCGCGGTAGGCGACGCCCGGGTGGTGAACGTTCCCGCGCGTCTTCCTTGACTGGCTCCCCCGTGCGGGTGAAGTCTCTGGGCACCCAGCCCTGAGGAGTGTGGTGCTGAGCATCCTGGTCTGCGTGCTCGGCGCGTACGCGGCTGCGCGGCTGCGGTACCGCGGCCGGGCCGTCACGAACGGCATCATCCTCGCGGTCTACCTGTTCCCCGGGATCGTGCTGGCCGTGCCGAAGTTCGTGATCCTGTCCCGGCTGGGCCTGACGAGCACCCTGGTGGGGCTCCTGATCGTCTACGTCGCGGCCACGGTGCCGGTCGCGCTGCACATGATGCGGAACTTCTTCCTCGCGCTGCCGCAGAGCGTCGAGGAGGCCGCGATCATGGACGGCTGCTCCCTGGGCCAGCTCCTGGTCCGGGTGGTGCTGCCGATCGCGATCCCGGGCGTGGTCGCCACCGCCGTCTACGTGTTCATGATCGCCCGGAACGAGTACTTCTACGCGCTGCTGTTCCTGGTGCAGCACCGCGAGCTCTGAACGGCGCCGCTCGGCATTGCGCAGCTCGGCGACTTCCAGGTGCCCGTGACGGTGCTCCTGGCCGGGTCCATCGCGGTGACCGTGCCGGTGGTCATCGTGTTCTTCCTGGCCCAGCGGTGCATCGTCGCGGGCCTGGTCCAGGGAGCCGAGCGCTGAGCCGGCCCCCTGGACTGCTGCGTCAGAACCCGTCGGGGCCGATCGTCGCGCCGTCGGGCACCGTGCCGCCGTCGCCCGCTAGTGCTGCCTTGCCCTCGGCGCGGACGCCGGACCCGAAGGTCCAGTCGCCGCGGACCGTCAGCGAGTCGGCGTCGCGCAGCGACGGCGCGCCGGCGGCGAACCGCCGGCTGAAGCCGTCGATGAGCTTGTAGTGGTCCTTGTCGAGGTCCACGAGGGGGGCGAGGGCCTGGGCCTCGAGGCGGTAGTCGTCGGTGAGGTCGTACACGTCGGAGCGGAGCACGAGCAGGTCGTTCGTGGTCTTGACCGGCAGGAACCGGGACCGTTCGACCTCGATCGCCGTCGCGCCCTCGAAGACGGCGACGGCCGCCCCCATGGCGGACTCGATCTGCACCACCTTCGGCGACGACGAGTCGGCCGGGTCCACGGTCTTGTCGTTGCGGATCAGGGGCAGCTCGAGGACGCCGGAGGTCCGGTCCAGCTCGGCGGCGAGCGCCTCGAGGTTGAACCAGAGGTTGTTGGTGTGGAAGAACGGGTGGCGCGTGGCGTCCAGGGACGCGGCGACGTCGTCGGGGTGGGTCTGCGCGGTCTCGCGCTGGACGATGCGGCCGTCGGCCTTGCGGATGACGAGCTGGCCGCCCTTGACGTCGGCGGGCGTCTTGCGGCAGAGCTCGGCGGCGTAGGGGGCGCCCGACGCGGCGAACCAGCCGGCGATGGTGGCGTCGGGGGTGGCACCGAGGTTGTCGGAGTTGGACACGCACATGTACCGGAAGCCGGCCTCCAGGAGCGCGACGACGACGCCGGAGGCGTGCAGCGCCGGGTAGAGGTCGCCGTGCCCGGGCGGGCACCACTCGAGCGTGGGGTCCTTCTCCCAGGTGACGGGCGTGAGGTCGTGGCTAAGGAGCTTGGGCTCGCGGTTCTGCAGGAAGTCGACGGGCAGGCCGTCCACGGCGATGTCGGGGTACCGCTGCAGGGCGGCGAGCGTGTCGTCGCGGGTGCGGAACGAGTTCATGAACAGCAGCGGGAGACGGGCGCCGGTGGCCCACCGCGCGGCCCGGACCTGGCCGACGATGATGTCGAGGAAGGTGAGCATCTCGGGCTCGGCACCTGGTTCGGCGCCCGACGGCGCGACCCGGACCGGCAGCAGCGACTTGGCCTGGTCCATGCCCATGGAGGTGCCGAGCCCGCCGTTGAGCTTGAGCATCGCGGTCTGTGCGAGGGCCGCTGAGGCGTCGTCGTCGCTGATCGTCAGGTCGGCCCGGTTCGGGATGTCGACCAGCGGGTCGATGTCGCCCTCGCGGATCAGGCCGGTCTCACCCGCCTGGAGCAGGTGGTAGAACCGCGTGAAGGTCTCGATGGCGGCGGGCGCCACGCCTGCGTCGGTCATCTTGGTTCGGGCCTGCTCGAGCCCGGTGAGGTCCGTCATGAGGCACAGGCTATTCGAAGCCTGTGACACGAGGCGCGGGCAGCTCGGAGCGCGGGCTCACTCGAAGCGGGACGGGTCCCCGGCACCCACGCGGACGACGTCGGGGAACCCCTCGGACCAGTCGACGACGGTCGTGGGCTCGGTCCCGGCGTCGCCGCCGTCGACCACCGCGTCGAGGACGTGGTCGAGCTCCTCCTTGATGGTCCAGCCGTCGGTCATCGGCTCGGCCTGGCCGGGCATGATCAGCGTGGAGGAGAGCAGCGGCTCCCCGAGCTCGCGCAGCAGCGCCTGCGTGACGGCGGAGTCGGGGATGCGGACGCCCACCGTCTTCTTCTTCGGGTGGGCGAGCCGGCGGGGCACCTCGGCGGTGGCCGGGAGGATGAACGTGTACGGGCCGGGTGTGGCCGCCTTGATGGCCCGGAACGCGGAGTTGTCCAGCTTCACGAGCTGCCCGAGCTGCGCGAAGTCGGAGCAGACGAGCGTGAAGTGGTGCTTGTCGTCGAGCCGCCGGATGCCGCGGATGCGGTCGGCGCCGTCGTGGTACTCCATGCGGCAGCCCAACGCGTAGGAGGAGTCCGTCGGGTAGGCGACCAGGGCGTCGTCGCGCAGCATGGCGACCACCTGCCCGATGGTGCGCGGCTGAGGGTCGACGGGGTGGACGTCGAAGTAGCGGGCCATGCCGCCGAGCCTAGTCGGATGCCTGGTCGGGTGCCTGATCGAGCCCGGTCGGGTACCCGACGGGACGCCCGGCGAGCGCCCGGCCGAGCGCTCAGGTCAGGGCGCGGAGGAGCTCGTCCGAGCTGGCGTTCCCGCCCGTGCAGACGACGCCGACGCGGCGTCCGGCGAATCGTCCGGGATCGGCCAGGACGGCGGCGAGGGCCGCGGCCCCGGCTCCCTCGGCGACGGTGTGGGCGCCGGTGAGGTACAGGCGCTGGGCGGCGGCGATCTCGTCGTCGGACACGAGGACGACGTCGGTGAGGTGCTCGCGCATGAGCGCCTGCGTGACCTCGAACCCGCACCCGACGGCGAGCCCCTCCGCGCGCGTGGTGTTCGGGCGCTCGACGAGCTCTCCGGAGTGCCAGGAGTCGTGCGCGGCGGGCGACGCGGCGGACTGGACGCCGATCACCTCGGTGTACGGGGCGACGGCGGCGGCCACCAGGCCGGCCGCGGCGGCGCCGGACCCGCCGCCGACGGGCACGACGAGCGCGTCGAGGCCTGGCGCCTGCTGGAACAGCTCGAGGTACAGCGTGCCGACGCCTGCGATGATGGCCGGCTCGTTCGCCGCGCCCACGAGGCGGGCGCCCGACTCGTGGGCGAGGTCGGTGGCCCGGGCCCGGGCGTCGTCGAACGTGGCGCCGTGCAGCAGGACGTCGGCGCCCAGGTCCAGCACGGCCCGCAGCTTCACGGGGTTCGGGTCGTCGGGCATGACGATGGTGCACGCGGTGCCGGTCAGGCGGGCTGCGTAGGCGACGCCCTGCGCATGGTTGCCCGTGGAGTAGGCGACGACGCCGCGGGCGCGCTCGGCGTCGGACATCGAGAGCAGGAGGTTGCTCGCCCCGCGGGCCTTGAAGGCACCCGTGCGCTGCTGGTTCTCGTGCTTGACGACGATCGCCGCGTCGGTGGCGCGGTCGAGCTCGGCGTACTCCCCCACGGGCGTCCGGACGACGACGCCGTCCAGGCGGGACTGCGCGGCCAGGACGTCGGTGATGGTCGGGAGCGTGGCGGGGTTCGCCACGGGGCGGGGGTGGGCGGTCGCGAGCATCATGAACCCAGCGTGACCCCGACATGACCCATAGGTCCAATACCTGTTGCGGAGACTTTCCATCGATGGCACCTATCTTTCTGCGTTAGCCTGGAGTCATGACCGCAGAGCTCGACCTCACCCGGCTGCGCGTCCTCGCGGCGGTAGCCCGTACCGGCTCCGTCACGGCCGCGGCGAAGGAGCTGCACTACGCGCAGCCGTCGGTGAGCCACCACCTGTCCCGCCTGGAGGCCGACGCCGGGATCCCGCTGCTCCAGCGGCACGGCCGCGGCGTCCGCCTCACCGAGGCCGGGCGCCTGCTCGCGAGCCGCGCCGAGGAGATCCTCGGCCGCGTCGAAGGCGCGCGCCGCGAGCTCGACGCGCTCGCCGGCCTGCGCGCCGGCCGCGCCCGGCTCGCCGCCTTCCCCTCGGCCCTGGCCACCCTCGTGCCCGACGCCGTCTCCCGGCTCGTGCAGGAGCATCCCGGCCTGTCGGTGGGCCTGGTCGAGTTCGAGCCGCCGGACGCCGTCGCCGCCCTGCAGTCCGGGGCCGTCGACGTCGCGCTCGTGTTCGAGCACGTCGACGTGCGGCACGCCCGCTCCATGGAGGACCTGTCGCGCTTCGAGTCGACGGACATCCTGGACGACCCCGTCAACCTCGTCACGGCGGCCACCCTGGACGCCGCACCCGTGGCCGGCTACGTGCCCGACCTGAAGACGTTCGACGACCAGGACTGGATCGCCGGCTGCGAACGATGTCGCGCCGACCTGGTAGCCCGGTGCGCGGCCGTGGGCTTCGCCCCCCGCATCGCCTTCGAGACCGACGACTACGTGGCCGTGCAGGCCCTGGTCGCCGCGCGCGCCGGCGTCAGCCTGCTGCCCGGGCTCACCCTGCGCGCCCACCGGCACCCCGGCATCG
>NZ_UWYY01000048.1 GCF_900608595.1 Promicromonospora panici
GACCTCTGCCACCTCCGCCATGCCCGGGACGGGTGCGTGATGGCGACCTCCCTTCCCACCGCCCGCCTCACGCTCGGGCAGATGCGCCGCAGCGTGGGGCGGCTCACGGCCGCCGGCGTGGCGATCGTGATCAGCACGGCGTTCGTCACCGTGACGCTGCTCGCCGGCGGCGTCATCCAGGGCACCACCCACGACATGGTCGCGGCCCAGTACGCCGACGCCGACGTCGTCGTGTCTGCGGCCGACGACGTGAGCACCTTCACCGCCGACGACGTCGCCGCCGTGGGCGCGGTCGACGGCATCAAGGCCGTCCAGCCCATCACGAGCTGGTTCGGCGACCTGCGCAACGGCGGCAAGGGCGGCTACCAGGCGTTCGCGCCGGTTCCCACCGACCCGCGGCTCTCGCCCCTGGAGCTGACCGACGGCGCCTGGCCTGCCTCCGCCGGCGAGGTCGCGCTGACCCCCGACGTCGCCGAGCGGCTCGGCGCCGGCCTGGGCGACACGGTGACGCTCGCGCGCACCGAGTACCCCGAGGGCTGGGCCGAGAGCCAGGCGGACGACCCGGCGGCCGAGCTCGGCCAACCGAAGGAGATCACCGAGAAGCTGACGGTGACCGGCCTGGCCAGCGATCCGTACGGGGCCTACTCGGTCTCCGGCGGGGCCGCCGCGGTCCCGACCGCGACGCTAGACACCTGGAACGCGGCCGAGCCCTACCCGAACCCGGTCAGCGAGCTCCTCGTCGCGCTCGACGCCCCGCTCAGCGGCGACAGCGTGCCCGCCTCCCTGGACGCGGCGGTCACCTCCGCCGCCGACGGGGTCGAGGGCGGCGTGTCCGTCGACACCACCGAGGAGGTGGCGACCGCGAAGACCGCCGAGCAGACCGGCGGCCAGGACCTCGTCTTCCTCGTGTTCGTCATGACGTTCGCGGCCATCGCGCTGCTGATCGCGGCCATGGTCATCACGAACACCTTCCAGGTGCTCGTCGCCCAGCGCACCCGCACGCTGGCCCTTTTGCGCTGCATCGGCGCGGGGACCGGCCAGCTCTACCGCAGCGTGCTGCTCGAGGCGGCGATCCTGGGCGTGGTCGCCTCGGCGGTAGGCATCGTGACCGGAGCGGTGCTCGCCCAGGTCGCGCTGATGGTGGCGCCGGCGTTCGACCTCGGGGTGCCGCTGCCGGCGGCCATCGCGCTGACCTGGCAGTCGGTGGTGCTCCCGCTGGCCGTGGGCGCGGGTGTGACGGTCCTGGCCGCGCTGGCCCCGGCCCGCTCGGCGACCCGGGTCGCACCGCTCGCTGCGCTGCGGCCGTCGGACGCCCCGACGCTGCACGCCCGGTCCGGCCGTACCCGTCTCGTGGTCTCGCTCCTGTGCCTCGTCGGCGGCTTCGCCGCACTCGGCGGCGGTGTCGCGCTCGGGATGAGCGGGACACCCCAGTTCGGCCTCGTCGCGGCGGTCGGCGGCGGCGCCCTCGCGTTCTTCGGCGTCGTGCTGAGCGCGGTGCTCTGGCTGCCGCGCGTCGCGGCGTTCCTGGGCGGGCTGGTGGCCCGCACCGGCCCGGCGTCCCGCCTCGCGGTCGCCAACACGCTGCGCAACCCCCGCCGGACGGCGGCGACCTCCACGGCGCTGCTCATCGGCGTCACGCTGGTCACCATGATGTCGACGGGCGCCGCCAGTGCCCGGATGTCGGCGGACAACCTGCTCGACGAGCAGTTCCCGTACGACGTGAGCGTCTCGCCGTCGTCGGCCGACTACGTCGAGGACCTGCGCGCCGCCGTGGCCGATACCCCGGGCGTCGCCGACACGGCGCTCGTGACCGACGCGACCGCCACGCTCGGTGGGGTCGAGGACTCGACCATCGTGGGCGCCGATCCCCGCGAGCTCCCCGACGTGGTGAACGTGTCCGAGGAGGCGGAACGGCTGACCGAGGGCTCGATCCTGCTCACCCAGGACACGGCCGACGAGCTGTCGGTCGGCGCCGGCGACCCCATCACCGCCTCGGGCGCCGACGGCTCGGTCGACCTGACCGTGGTCATCACGACCGCCGATCCGCTGAACCACTTCGTCACGACGGCGGACCTCGCCCGCATCACCGGAGATGACACGTTCACCAATATCTGGGCGCACATCTCGGGGGCCGAGGCCGCCGACGTGCTCTCGGACGTCCAGGACGCCGCAGCCGAGGTCGACGGCGACGCGTTCGTCATGGGCCCGGCGGCTCAGGCCGCGCAGTTCCGGCAGGTCGTGGACGTGATCCTCGGCATCGTGGTGGGCCTGCTCGCCGTCGCCGTCGTGATCGCCCTGATCGGTGTCACGAACACGCTGTCCCTCTCGGTCATCGAGCGGACCCGGGAGTCGGCGACCCTGCGGGCCATCGGCCTGAGCAAGGAGCAGCTGCGCGGCATGCTCGCCGTCGAGGGCGCGCTCATCGCCGGCGTCGGCGCGATCCTCGGCGTCGTGCTCGGGCTCGTGTTCGGCTGGGCCGGTGCGGCCACGGCGCTGTCCATCATGGGCGAGGTGCGCTACGCGGTCCCGTGGGTGGATCTCGGGGTGGTCCTGGCGGTCGCCCTCGTCGCCGGCCTGCTCGCGTCGGTGGTCCCGGCCCGGGCCGCGGCCCGCACCTCACCGGTGGCGGCGCTCGGCGTCGAGTAGCTCCTTCGGGCGCCGAAGTAGAGCGTCTGTCCGAGGCCGCCCGGGTTGGCACAGGCGGCCTCGGACAGGCGCTCTACTTCGCGGACAGGACGATCGCCGTACCGCTTGACCTGGAGCCCTCGGCGGCGGAACGTGAGAAGTGACGGCAGCGCCGTCGGGGCGTTGCTCCGAGCACAGGGAGTCCGCCATGTACATACGCACCACTGAGATCCAGGGGGATCCAGCCGACATCGACGACGGGGTCCGGCTCATCCGTGAGGAGATCTTCCCGGCGGTCAGCGCGATGGAGGGCTGCGTGGGGATGTCGATGCTGGTCGACCGGCAGACCGGCCGGTGCCTCACCACGACCGCGTGGTCGTCCGAGGACACCATGCAGGCGAGCGCCCCCGCCGTCCGGCCGCTGCGCGACCGCGCCGAGCGGGCACTGGGCAGCACCTCCGGCCGGTACGTCCACCAGTGGGAGGTCGCGGTCGTCCACCGCGAGCACGCCACGCCCGACGGCGCATGCGCCCGCCTCACCTGGCTGAGCGGCGGCAGCCTGAGCATGGTCGACAACGCCATCGACATGTACCGGATGGTCGTCCTGCCGCAGATCAAGGACCTGAGCGGCTTCTGCAGCGCCAGCCTGATGGTCGACCGGGAGACCGGCCGGGTCGTCAGCACCGCCGCCTTCGACAGCCGCGAGGCCATCGAGGCCAGCCGGGACATCAGCGCCGGTATCCGCGACCGAGTCGTCCGCGAGCTCGGCGCGACGCTCGACAACGTCGAGGAGATGGAGATCGCGTTCGCGCACCTCCACGTGCCCGAGATGGCGTGAAGCGGGCCGGGCTGGGCCGGCCCGGGCCTTGGATGCGGAGCGGCGTCAACGCTCCGCATCCCGGTCGCGCGGCACGCAGATCGGCGACGCGGCGACGCAGCCGGGCAGCTGAACCGGGCAGCTGAACGGGCCTGCCGCGCGGTAGCGTGACCACGTGCCGAATGCGTCCGAGGATGGTCCGATGATCAACGAAGAGAACCCGGTCGACGTCAAGCCCCGCTCCCGGCAGGTGACCGACGGTCTGGAGGCCACGGCCTCCCGCGGCATGCTGCGCGCCGTCGGGATGGGCGACGAGGACTTCGCCAAGCCGCAGATCGGCGTCGCGAGCTCGTGGAACGAGATCACGCCGTGCAACCTCTCGCTCGACCGGCTCGCGAAGGCGGCCAAGGAGGGCGTGCACGCCCAGGGCGGCTATCCGTTGGAGTTCGGCACCATCTCGGTCTCGGACGGCATCTCGATGGGCCACGAGGGCATGCACTTCTCGCTCGTGTCCCGCGACGTCATCGCCGACTCGGTCGAGACGGTCATGCAGGCCGAGCGCCTGGACGGCTCGGTGCTGCTGGCCGGGTGCGACAAGTCGCTGCCGGGCATGCTGATGGCGGCCGCGCGCCTGGACCTGTCCAGCGTCTTCCTCTACGCCGGCTCGATCATGCCGGGCTGGGTCAAGCTGGAGGACGGCACCGAGAAGCAGGTGACGATCATCGACGCCTTCGAGGCGGTCGGGGCGTGCGCGCGCGGGCTGATGAGCCGCGAGGACGTCGACCGGATCGAGCGGGCGATCTGCCCCGGCGAGGGTGCCTGCGGCGGCATGTACACGGCCAACACGATGGCGTCGGCGGCCGAGGCGCTCGGGATGTCGCTGCCCGGCTCGGCCGCGCCGCCGTCGGCCGACCGCCGGCGCGACGTGTGGGCGCACCGGTCGGGCGAGGCGGTGGTGAACCTGCTGAAGCGGGGCATCACCGCGCGCGACATCCTGACCAAGGAGGCCTTCGAGAACGCTATCGCTGTGGTCATGGCGTTCGGCGGGTCCACGAACGCGGTGCTGCACCTGCTCGCCATTGCCTACGAGGCCGAGGTCGACCTCACGCTGGACGACTTCTCCCGCGTCGCCGACCGCGTGCCGCACCTGGGCGACCTGAAGCCCTTCGGGCAGTACGTGATGAACGACGTCGACCGCATCGGCGGTGTGCCGGTGGTGATGAAGGCCCTGCTGGACGCCGGGCTGCTGCACGGGGACGTCATGACGGTCACGGGCCGCACCATGGCCGAGAACCTCGCCGAGATCGCGCCGCCCGACCCCGACGGCAAGATCCTGCGCGCCATGGACAACCCGATCCACAAGACGGGCGGCATCACCATCCTGAACGGGTCGCTCGCGCCCGAGGGCGCCGTCGTGAAGTCGGCGGGCTTCGACTCCGACGTCTTCGAGGGGACCGCGCGCGTGTTCGAGCGCGAGCGCAGCGCGCTGGACGCCCTGGAGGACGGCACGATCCAGGCGGGCGACGTCGTCGTCATCCGCCACGAGGGGCCCAAGGGCGGGCCGGGAATGCGCGAGATGCTCGCCATCACCGGCGCCATCAAGGGCGCGGGCCTCGGCAAGGACGTCCTGCTCATCACGGATGGCCGGTTCTCCGGCGGGACCACCGGCCTGTGCGTGGGCCACATCGCCCCCGAAGCGGTCGACGCCGGGCCCATCGCGTTCGTGCGCGACGGCGACCGCATCCGCCTCGACGTCGCCTCCAAGACGCTCGACCTCCTCGTCGAGCCGGCCGAGCTGGAGGTCCGCAAGGCGGGCTGGGCCCCGCTGCCCCACGCCTACAAGCGCGGCGTGCTCGCCAAGTACTCCAAGCTCGTCCAGTCGGCGTCCAAGGGGGCGGTGCTCGGGTAGCCCGGCGGGGGCCATTGGGCTTTCACCCACGCTTCGTGGCAAACTCCCAGATTCGTGCCATTGCACGTAAGAATTTTCCGCACTGAATCTGGAGCAATCCATGACACCCGAGGCCTGGAAGACGATAGCGATCGTCGCGTACCTCGCCCTGATGCTCGGCATCGGCTACGCGGCGTTCCGCCGCACCGATGACCTCGACGACTACATGCTCGGCGGTCGCCGGCTCAGTCCGGGTGTCGCCGCGCTGAGCGCCGGCGCGTCGGACATGTCCGGCTGGCTCCTGATGGGCCTGCCGGGCGCCATCTACGCGAGCGGCCTCGTCGAGTCCTGGATCGCGATCGGCCTGACGATCGGCGCCTGGCTCAACTGGAAGTTCGTCGCGCCGCGCCTGCGTGCGTACACGGAGACGGCGAAGAACTCGATCACCATCCCGAGCTTCTTCGAGAACCGGCTGCACGACACGTCCCGCCTGCTGCGCGTCGCCTCCGGCGCCATCATTCTCGTGTTCTTCACGTTCTACGTCTCCTCCGGCCTGGTCGCCGGCGGCACGTTCTTCGAGGGCTCGTTCGGGTTCGACTACCTGACCGGCATCTGGGTGGTCGGCGGGGTCACGCTCGCCTACACGCTGTTCGGCGGCTTCCTCGGCGCCACCTGGACCGACGTCGCGCAAGGCATCCTGATGCTGCTCGCCCTCGTCGCCGTGCCCGTCGTCGCGTTCTTCGACCTCGGCGGCTGGGGACCGATCCGCGAGGGCCTCCTCGCCGCGGAGGGCAGCGGCGCGGCCAACCACCTGTCGTTCGTCGCCGGGGCCTCCGCGACCACCATCATCTCCGCCGCCGCGTGGGGCCTGGGCTACTTCGGCCAGCCGCACATCATCGTGCGCTTCATGGCCATGCGCTCCCCGCAGGACGCCGTCGCCGGACGCCGCATCGGCATCAGCTGGATGATCGCCACCGCGGTCGGCGCGATCGTCACCGGGCTCCTCGGCGTCGCTTACGTCAACGCCCAGGGCGAGACGCTGGAGAACCCCGAGACCGTGTTCCTGTACCTGTCCCAGGTGCTGTTCCACCCGCTGGTCGCCGGCCTGGTCCTGGCCGCCGTCCTCGCCGCGATCATGTCGACGATCTCGTCGCAGCTGATCGTCTCCTCCTCGGCCCTGGTCGAGGACCTCGTCAAGATCTCCGGCCGGGAGATGACCGCCCGCACCGAGGTCCTGCTGGGGCGCGTCGGCGTCCTGGTCGTCGCCGTGGTCGCCGGGATCATCGCGTTCGACCGCACGGACACCATCCTGGACCTGGTCGGGTTCGCCTGGGCGGGCTTCGGCGCCGCGTTCGGGCCGATCGTGATCCTGAGCCTGTACTGGCGCCGCCTCACCAGCTGGGGCGCGCTCGCCGGCATGGTCACCGGCGCGGTGGTCGCGTTCGTCTGGGGCCGGACGGCGCTCGCCGACACGCTCTACGAGCTGGTCCCCGGCTTCGTCCTGGGCGCGCTCGTCGCGATAGTGGTCAGCCTGGTCACCCCGGCGCCGTCCCAGGCGATCCGTGAGGAGTTCGCCGAGGCTGCGCGCCTCGCCTCGGGGAAGGCCGCCGTCGCGCCCTGACCGCTGGGCGGGCTGACCACTGGGCGGACCAGGTCGTTGCCGCGGCTAACTATCTGACAGGATGGCCGTGTGACGAGCACGGGCGACGCGGCGGACGATCCGGAGTTCCGTTTCCGTGACATCGCCGTCGTCGCCTACCTGCCGTCCGTGGTGAGCTCGCTCGGCCATGGCGCCGTCATGCCGGTGCTCGCGATCCATGCCGGAGACCTGGGCGCGAGCACCGCGCTGGCGGCGTTCGTGGTCGCGCTGCTCGGCATCGGGCAGCTGGCCAACTCCCTGCCCTCGGGTGCGCTCGTGGCGCGGCTCGGCGAGCGCCGCACGCTCATGATCGCCGGGCTCGTCGACGCGGCGGCGATGCTGGCCGCGTTCCTGGTCCCGTCGGTCTGGTTGCTGTGCGTGTGCGTCTTCGTCAGCGGGATGAGCTGGACGGCGTTCCTGCTGGCCCGGCAGGGCTTCCTGATCGACGCCGTGCCGGTCAGCCACCGGGCACGGGCGATGGCGCTGCTGGGCGGGTCGATGCGCCTCGGGATCCTGATCGGTCCGCTGCTGGGGGCGCTGCTGATCCACCTGCTCGGCGTGCGTTCCGTGTTCGTGCTGGCCGCGTGCGCGTCGTTCGTGTCGGCGCTGATCGTGCTCCGGATGCCGGACTTCGGCCGGGTGGCCCGCGGCGTCACCCCGCTGCCGGTGCACTCCGTGCTGTGGAAGCACCGGCGCACGCTGCTCACGCTGGGCGTGGCCGTCATCATCATCGGCGCCTCCCGGTCGGTGCGCACCGGCCTGCTGCCGCTGTGGGCGGACCACGTGCACATCTCCGCGGCCGTCGTGTCCCTGCTCTTCGCGGTGGCGGCGACCATCGACATCGCGCTGACCCTGCCGGGCGGCTGGCTGCTGGACACCAAGGGCCGCCGGGTGGTGGCCATCCCGGTGGTCCTCGCGGTCGGCGTCGGCTGCCTGCTGCTCCCGCTGACCGACTCCGCGCTCGGCGTCGGCCTGGTGATGGCGGTCATCGCGCTCGGCAACGGGCTCGGCTCGGGGATCGTGATGACGCTCGGCGCCGACACCGCGCCGCAGGAGGGCCGCGCGCAGTTCCTCGGCGGCTGGCGGCTGTGCGGCGACATCGGCAACACGGGCGGGCCGCTGCTCGTCTCCGCGGTGGCGGCGATCGCGCCGCTGGCCGCGGCCCCGGTGGTGATCGGCGTGCTGGCGCTGGCCGGCACGATCTGGGTCGGGCACTGGACCGGCAAGGCCGACCGGGACCGCCGGGGTGGGCGGGCCGACGGCGGGTAGGACGACGGCGGGTAGGACGACGGCGGGTAGGACGACGGCGGGTAGGACGACGGCCGCGGGTCACCGTCGCCGAACCGCAAGCTAACCGTCGACGCCGTCGACGCCGTCAACGGCGTCGTCGAACCGCAACTTCCGAGTCGATCGGCGCCGGTCTCGACCAACAAGCTTCGGTTCGGCGTCCCAGGTGACTCACAGCTTTCGGCTCGGCCCGGCCCAGCGTCAACCCCTTGACGACCAACTTGCGGTTCGGCGCGGGTGGCTGGGCTGGTCGACGGCCAGCTTACGGTTCGGCGAGGCGTCACCAGGGACGTCAGGCGTTACGTGCTGTCGCGCGGCGGCGCATCTTGACGTAGTTGCCGCAGCCGGACATGGAGCACCAGCGCCGCGCGTGGTTACGGGAGGCGTCGTAGAACGCCCAGCGACACGTGTCGCGCGCGCAGACCTTGAGTCGTTCCCAGTCGCCTGCCGCCTCGCACCGGCGGACGGCGTCGAGCACGCCGGCGATGCCGCGCTCGAACTGGCTGCCCGTCCCCTCCAGCCGGAGGCCGCCGTCGGCGTCGAACGTGGCGCGCACCGGGATCCGGGCGAGCTCGGCGTCGAGCGCTCGGCGGGCCGTGCGACCGACGCCGTTGCCGGCGTCGTTTCCGTCGCTGCGGCTGGCGTCCTTGTCGCGATCCTCCCCCGGATCGCGCGCCGTCCCCGGTTCCGCGTCGTGCCCCGCGTGGATCAGGAGGACGGCGCGCAGCCCTTCCCGGACGCGTCGCGCGGCGGTGACGTCGGCCGCCGTCATGCGCGCGCCCGCCGGAGCGAGACCGCGCGCGGCGAACCAGTCGCGCAGGGCGGTGGCGCCGTCGAGGCTCTCGGCGTCCTCCTGCGGCTCGTAGCTGTTCACGAAGTCGCGCACGATCGCCGCGGCGGGCGGCGCCCAGGTGTCGAAGCCGTTCTCGTCCGGAGACCCTGCGGGCTGCATGACACCAGCGTAACCACTTGACCGGTGTATCTCCATGCGCCACGATCGTTCACGGCCAGACACCGGCCAACGACTGACGATGGTGTAAAGGGGCGACGATGACGAGCACCCGCACGGAGGCGGTGCGCGGGGCTGCTCGTCGTCGTCCTGGGCGTGCTCACGACGCTCGGCCCGCTGTCGATCGATCTCTATCTGCCGGCCTTCCCCGCCCTGCGGGAGGAGTTCGGCGCGGACGACGGCGCGGTGCAGCTCACGCTCGCCGGCATGACCGTCGGTCTCGCGCTCCGGAACCTCGTCACGGGTGCGTGGAGCGATCGTGTCGGACGACGTCGGCCGCTGCTGCTCGCCACGGCGCTGCACGTCGTCGTGACCGTGGCCTGCGCCGTGGCGCCGAACCTCGAGGTGCTCGCGATCCTGCGGGTCGTCCAGGGCGTGGCGGCGGCGGGCAGCTCGGTGCTCGTCCTCGCGATCGCGCGCGACGTGAGCGACGAGCGACGGCACTGCGCTCGTCCGCCTCGTCTCGCGCATCACGCTCGTCACGACGACGGTCCCGCTGCTCGCGCCGGGTCGCCGGGGCCGCCCTGCTCCCCCTGGTCGGCTGGCGCGGGATCTTCGCCGTCCTCGCCGCGACCGTCGTCCCGCTGCAGCACACCGGTGCGGGGCTGGCCGGGCTGCTACCGTGCCTCTGGCTCTTCGTGACCGGGTGCGGCGGCTGCTTCGCCGGCGCCGCGGGGCGGGCGCTGCGCGACCAGTCGGCGCGGGCCGGCACCGCCACGTCCGTCTACGGCTTCAGCACCTTCGCGGCCGCGGGGCTGATCGCTCCCGTCGCCGGGGCGATCGGGCTCCAGGACGCCACGCCGATCGCCGCCGTCCTCGCCGCCACGGCCCTCACGGGGACGACGGCGGCGGCGGTGATCTTCGTCCGGGACCGGCCGCCGCCGCCCATCCCGGAACCGACCGCCCGCAACAGCCCGGCCTGAGAGAGCACGCCCGCCGGACGGCGACGCCGCCCTCGATCTGTCAGCCGCCGCCCTCGACCCGTCAGGAGACCCGCACCGTGTTCGACCTGCCCGGCCTGCGCCGCCACGTCCCGCTCGCGGTAGCACTCGGCGTCGACTCGATCGGCACGGGGATCAGCGGCCCCCTCCTGCTGCTGTTCCTGACCCGCGTCGCCGACATCCCGCTGCCCCAGGCCGGGCTCACGCTCTCGGCGACCTACGGCGTGGCGCTGGTCGTGCCCGCGGTCGTCGGCCAGATCGTGCACCGGTTCGGCGGGCGGAACGTCCTGATCGCCGCGCAGGTACTGCAGGCGGCCGGGCTCGCCGGGTTGTTCTTCGCCCGCGAGCTGCCCGCGATCGCCGCCTTCGCCCTCGTGGCCGCGATCGGCCAGCGCGCCTTCTGGTCGTCGGTCTTCTCCGTCATCGCCGACGCGTCCGACTCCGGCCCGGCCGACGACAAGGACCGCTGGTTCGCCTTCACCAACATGGTGCAGAACACCGGCTTCGCGCTCGGCGCGCTGGCGGCGGGAGGCCTGCTCCTCATCCCGGGCGACCTGCCCTACCTGCTGGCCATCGGCACGAACGCCGTCTGCTTCGCCGCCTCCGCCCTGCTGCTCCTGGGCGACCGGTCCGGCCGGCCGGAGGAGTCGAGCCGTGTGGGCGGGCCGAGCGGTGCGGACGGGTCGAGCGGTGCCGACGGAGCCAGCAGCACCGACCTGGCGAGCGAGAGCGCCGCACCGGCCGGCCCGCACCGGGCCCACCGCATCCCGTCGTGGCCGTACCTCGGCCTCATCGGCGTGGGCGCGCTGTTCGCCTTCTGCAGCACGATCCTCGGGTCCGGCCTGGGTCTGTACGTGGTCGACGGGCTGTCCGCGCCCGCCGCGATCGTCGGCCCGCTGCTCGCGACCAACACGGTCCTGAACGCGATAGGGCAGGCGCCGGCGGTCCGGCTCACGCGCCGGTACTCCCGCGTCAGCGTCATGGTCGCGGCCGGACTGGTCTGGGGGGTCTGGGGGCTGTGCACCGCGGCGCTCGGCCTCGCACCCGCGGCCGTCGTCGTGCCCGGCCTGGTGCTGTCCGTGCTCGTCTACTCGGCGGCCGAGCTGCTGCACGGGCCCCGCTCGATCGCCTACGCCGCCGACGCCGCACCGCCCGGGCAGCGCAGCACGTATCTGTCGTGGTTCCAGTACAGCTTTGCCATCGCGAACGTCGCCGCGCCCGGCGTCTTCGCCGCCACCTTCAGCGTGGCCCCTGCGCTGCCGTGGATCGTCACCTCGGTGGTCGCCCTGGTCGCCTGCGTGGGCCTGGTACTGGTCGCGAGAACCCTCCCCCCCCCACTGCCCCTGCCTCTTATCCA
>NZ_UWYY01000049.1 GCF_900608595.1 Promicromonospora panici
TTTATAAGAGTAACATTGATATATGAATAAATGAGCCGTGTTAGAGATTAAAATATTTTTTTTTTTCAAGCAGAAGACGGCATACGAGGTCTAGTACGGTCTCGGGGGCTCGGGGATGTGTATAAGGGACAGGCCATAACCTGGCCGATAACGCCGTCTGACGCCTGCTGAACCGAAGGCAGCCGGCCCGACCTTGTCGGCCGGTCAGGTCGGGTTGCGGATCGCCGCCAGGCTCGCCGCGATCACGGCGTCGACCGGCCGCGTGTCGTCGATGACGGCCCCCGCCTCGTCCGGTTCCAGCGGCTCCAGGGTGTCGAGCTGGGACTGCAGCAGGGAGGGCGGCATAAAGTGGGTCCGGCGCTTCATCCGGTCGAGCAGTACCTCGAACGTCGCGTCGAGGTGCACGAAGAACAGCCCGGAATGGCCCTCCCGCAACCAGTCGCGATAACGACGGCGCAGCGCGGAGCAGGCCGTCACGGAGACCTCCCCGGCGGCGTCGAGCCGGGCGATCTCGTCGGCCAGGGCACGCAGCCACGGACGCCGGTCGTCGTCGTCGAGGGGGATCCCGGCCGACATCTTGTCGATGTTGGCCTGCGGGTGGAACGCGTCCCCCTCCACGAACACGCCGCCGAGCGCTTTCGCGAGCGCCGTCCCGACCGTCGTCTTGCCGGTCGCGGTGACGCCCATGACGACGAGGTGCCGCGGCGTGCTCGTCCGGTTACCGGTCATCCGGTCACGAGCCAGAGCAGGGCGGCGAGCAGGAAGACGGCGAGGCCCAGGGTGGTCTCCAGGACGGTCCAGGTCTTGAGCGTCGTCTTGACGTCCATGCCGAAGAACCTGCTGACGAGCCAGAAGCCGGAGTCGTTGACGTGCGACAGGACGGTTGCGCCGGCGGCGACCGCGAACACCAGGAGCGTGATCTTGATGTCGCTGAGGCCCTCGGCCGCCACCTGCGCGGAGATCAGGCCGGCCGTCGTCGTCAGCGCGACCGTGGCGGAGCCCTGCGCGACGCGCAGGACCGTCGCGATGACGAACGCCTGCAGGAGGAGGGGCAGGCCCAGGTCGGACAGCGACTCGGTGAGCGCCGAGCCGATACCGCTGGCCCGCAGCACCCCGCCGAACATCCCGCCGGCGCCGGTGATGAGGATGATCGAGCAGATCGGGCCGAGTGCGTCGTCCAGGATGCCGTTGGCGCGGCCCATCGTGAACCGTCCGGGGGCGAGCGCCGCGAGCGCGACCAGCACGGTGATGAGCAGGGCGATCGGCGTCTGCCCGATCAGGGTCAGCGTGTTCGCCCAGGCGGCGTCCTCGGCGACGGCGCCGGCCGTGACCAGGGTGCTGACGACGGTGTTGAGCGAGATCAGCACGAGCGGCAGGAGCAGGATGAGCAGGACGGTGCTGAACCGCGGCGGGGCCTGCGTGGCGGTGGTCGTGCTGCCGCCGGTCGCGCCGGAGCCGCCGTCCGCGGCGTCGTCGCGGCCACCGTTCATCCGGCCGAACACGGCGTCCGGGACGTCGATGACGTACCGCGTGCCCAGGTAGCGGGCGACGTAGTAGACGCCGAGGAACCAGGCGAGGATCGCGAGCGGCACACCCAGGAGCAGGGTGAGACCGATGTTCCCGCCCATCAGGTCGGCGGCGGCGACGGGTCCGGGGTGCGGCGGCACGACGGCGTGCATGACGGCGAAGGCGCCGGCCGTCGGCAGCCCGTAGCGCAGGATGCCGCCGCCGAACCGCCGCGCGACGGTGAAGATGATCGGCAGGAACACGACGAGGCCGGCGTCGAAGAAGATCGGCAGGCCGAAGATGAGCGCGGCGATGCCGAGCGCGAGCGGGGCGCGTTTCTCCCCGAACCGGGCGATGAGCGTGTCGGCCAGGACCTGCGCGCCGCCGGTGGTCTCCAGCAGCCGTCCGACCATGACGCCGAAGCCGACCAGCAGCGCCACCGAGCCCAGCGTCCCGCTGAACCCGGTCAGCAGCGCGTCGGGGACGTCCGCGATCGGGATCCCCGCGGCGACCGCGGTGAGCAGACTGACGAGCACCAGCGAGACGAACGCGTGCAGCTTGACGCGGATGATGAGGAAGAGGAGCAACGCGACCGCCACCGCGGCGATCAACAGCAGGGTGCCCGCTCCGTAGACCGGCTCTATCTCGGTCACAACCGCCTCCTTGCGGTCCGTCCTACCTTGAAATCGATAGGTGTGACCATACAGGGTGAAGTCCACCGGAGACAGGGCAGGGTCCCAGGTCAGGGTGGCCGCCCGCCGCGGTGCGGCGTCGGCGGTGCGGCGTTGGCGGTGCGGCGTCGGCGGTCTGGGGTCGGGCGTCGGCGTCAGGGGATGTGGCGGCGGACGGCGTCCAGGAACGCGGTGGCGTCGTCGACTGCGATACGCACGCGAGTGACGGTGACGGATCCGTTCGGCAGGCCGACCGTCGTCGGGCCCTCGAGCTGGATGTCGATGTTGGTGCCGTCCTGTACGACGAGGTTCAGGGCCTGGTCGTCGTCCGGCCCGATCAGTGACGCCGACGGGGCGCCGGAGAGCGCATGCCGGCGGTGCGCGACGGACGTGACGTCGTCCCACGGCAGGGTCACCTCGATCTCGGCTCCGCTGCGGGCGATGATCCCGTCCGGGCCGACGGCGTGGGGGCGGGTGACGTAGCCGCAGAGCATCCCCAGCATGGTGGTGACGCCCCAGAGGCCGACGGCGAGCAGCGGGAACCGGACCGCGGGCCAGCGGTGGGTGAGCAGATCGACCATCGGCACCTCGATCGCGGAGATGACCAAGAACACGACCAGGATCGTGCGGATCGGGCCGTCGTAGCGGTGGGCCGACGCGCCGTGCGGAACCGGCGGCCGGCGAAAGAGGGCTCGCCCGATGCTCCGCCAGCCGGCCACTTCCATCGCGACGGCCCGGCGGCCGAGCCGGCGGAGCCCGGCCCGGCCGGGCTCGCGACCACCGATGCGCCGCGGCGCCCTGGGGTCCGTGGACGGCACGGCAGCCTGGGCTGTCGTGGACGGCGCTGTCGTGGACTGGTTCGTGCCGGTCGTCATCGCGCGATCCTTTCGCGTTGCACTTGTAATGCGAAGAGCCTAGCCAACTTGTCAATACGAGTGCAATGTGAAAACGTGCATGCATGCCGAAGCGGGTCGATCACCGGGAACGCCGCGAGCAGATCGCGGCAGCGCTGCTCCGCGTGGCGGCGCAACAGGGCCTGGAAGCGGTCAGCCTGCGGCACGTCGCGACGGAGGCGGGCGTCACGACGGGGATGGTGCAGCACTACTTCCCCAGCAAGGAAGCGATGATGGACTACGCGATGGCCACGGTCAGCGACCGCTACGGCCACCGGATGACCGCGAACACCGCCGCCCTGGGCGACGAGCCGTCGCCCGCGGACGTGGTCCGGATGACGCTCACGAGCATGATTCCGCGCGACGACGACGAGCGGGAGGACGCGCGGGTCGCTCTCGCGTTCCAGTCCTACGCGGCGGGTCGGCCGCGGTCAGCTACCCAGCTCGGCACCACGAACGCTCACTTCCGCGACTACCTCGCCGCGCAGATCGAGGCATGCCGGCGCACGGCCGGTGCCGGCCCCCGCGGCGGCCCGGACGTCGACCCGCACGTGGCCGCGACAGCGCTGCTCGCGACGGCCGAAGGACTCGCCCTGCACGTCCTCAGCTCCGCCCTCTCGACCGCGGAGGCGTTCGAGGCGCTCGACCAGCAGCTCGCCCTCGTCATCGCGGACGCCGCGACGCCCGCGCGTTGACGCCGTCCGGCGCCTGGTGCCGACCGGCACCAGGTGCGTGGTGCCCGGTGGACCGGAGTCGGGCGTCGTGACTACCCTTTGTCAATCGTAGAAACAAAGCCGGGTACCGGCGCGGCCCTCCTGCTCCACAGGGCGGATCGGAGCGGAGCCCAGCAGACGTCGAAGCCCACGGGACGAGGTGCTGGAATGCCACGAGGCCGGTCCGCGACGCCGTCGACCACCGCCGGGTGGCCCGCGCTCGCCGACGCCGAGCGCGGCGTGCTGCGCGAGCTGCTCATCCACGGCCCGCTCCCCCGCGCCGAGCTCGCCCGCCGGCTCGGCGTCTCCCGTGCGAGCCTGACCCGCGTGACCCGCGCCCTGATGGACCACGGACTCGTCCGGGAGGGTGACGTCGAGCTGCGCGGTGCGACGGGCCGGCCGAGTGAGCTGCTCGTGGTGCGGCACGACGCGCGGCACCTCCTCGGGGTGAAGCTGACCGGGGACACCGTGTACGCCGTCGTCACCGACCTCGGGGCGCGCATCGTGGCGGCCCACGAGGCGCCCATCCGGTCGCGCGAGCCGGACGCGGTGATCGACCAGATCGCCGCCGTCCATGCCCGGTTCGCCGAGAAGTACGACACGATCGTCGCCTGCGGCGTGGCCCTGTCGGGCGACCTCGCCGTCGTGGACGGCCGTCAGCTCGTCGCCGACTCGGGCTTCCTGGGCTGGAAGAACGTCTATCTCGCCGAGCGGCTGACCACCCGGCTCGGCATCCCGACGAGCGCCGAGAACGACGTGCGCGCCCTCACCGCCACCGAGCACTGGTTCGGAGCGGGGGTGGGCTGCAGCTCGCTCGCGCTCATCACCGTCGGCGCCGGCGTGGGATTCGGCCTCGTCGTCGACAACCGGGTGGTCACGGGCCACCACGGGCGCGCGGGCCGGCTCGACCACCTGCCCGTCGACTCCGCGGGACCGATCTGCGGGCAGGGGCATCGCGGCTGCGTGAGCGCCCTGCTGCCGAACCAGGCGATAGTCGACGCGCTCCGGATACCCGGCCTCGACTTCGCCGGGGCCGTCGAGCTCGCACGCGACGGCCACGTCGGCGCCCTGCGCGCATTCACCGACGCCGGGCACGCGCTGGGCGTGCTCATCGGCACCGTGGCGAACGCCCTCGACCCCGAGAAGATCGTGCTCGCGGGCGACGGGCTCGTCGTCATGGAGCTCGCGGGCGACGAGGTGCGCGCGACGGCCGAGCGGGCGCTCGCCCCCGGCATCCCGGCGCCCGCCCTCGACGTCCAGCCGTTCCAGTTCGACGAGTGGGCCCGGGGCGGCGCCGTCGTCGGCCTCCGCACGATGCTCCGGTTCTGACCTTCCCTGTTCCCGGCCTTCTGCCGATCGTTTGTTTCACAGATTGACAAACGACCGGGCGTTCGACCAGCCTTGAGCCGGGGGCACGACAGTCCCTTCCGATGCCGAGAGGGATGCCAGTGGACCGCCGACTGACCGACCGACCCGCCACCGACGAGACCGCCGGATGACCCTCGACGTCACCGATCTGGCCGACGCCGACGCCGTGCCCGCCTCTTCTTCTGCCTCTGCGTCTCCCTCTCCCTCTGCCTCTGCCTCTGCCTCTGCCTCTGCCCCCTCCTCGGCTCCGGCAGTGCACGTCCTGCGCGCTGCCGGCGTCGGCGTCGTGGTCGCGGTGCCCGAGCACGGCCTGCCCGAGGTGGTGCACTGGGGCCGCGACATCGGCCCGCTTGACGAGGCCGCCGCGCGGCACCTGCTGCGCGCGGTGGCGCGTCCGCCGTCGCCCAGCGCGCTCGACGCGTCCTGGCCGCTCACGCTGCTGCCGGGCGAGCACGACGGGTGGGAAGGTCGTCCGGGTCTCGCGGGCCATGTCGGACGGCGGGCGCTGCTCCCGCACTGGCGCCGCACCACCGCGACCACCACCGACGTCGATGACGAGGGCAGCGACGAGCGGCACCTGCGTGTCACCGCCGAGGCGGACGGGCTGAGCGTCGTCATCGAGCTCACCCTCGACCCGTCCGGGGTGCTGAAGGTCGAGCACGAGCTGCACAACGCGGGCGCCGAGCCGGTGGACCTCGCGCTGTTCGAGGCGACGATGCCGGTCGGCGACCTCGCCACCGAGGTGCTCGACTTCACGGGCCGCTGGACGCGCGAGCGCGCCCCGCAGCGCCGTCCGCTCGCCCAGGGGAGCCATGCGCGCGAGTCGCGCCGCGGCCGCACCGGGCACGACTCTCCCCTGGTGCTCGCGCTCGGGACCGAGGGATTCGGCGACACGCACGGCGAGCTGTGGGCGGTGCACCTCGCGTGGAGCGGCGACGCCGTCCACCGCGTCGACGCGCTGCCCGAGAGCAGCACCGTGCTCGGCGCGGGCGCGCTCCTGCGCCCGGGCGAGATCACCGTCGCGCCCGGGGAGTCGTTCCGCACCCCCGCCGCGATGTTCGTGTGGAGCGACGAGGGGCTCGACGGCGTCGGGCGCCGCTTCCACCGGTTCGTGCGCAACCGGCCGCAGCACCCGCGGCGTCCGCGGCCGGTCACGCTGAACACCTGGGAAGCCGTGTACTTCGACCACGACCTGGGCAAGCTCCACCAGCTCGCCCGGCTCGCGGCGGACATCGGCGTGGAGCGGTTCGTGCTCGACGACGGCTGGTTCCTCGGCCGGCGCGACGACACGACGAGCCTCGGTGACTGGCGCGTGGACCCCGAGGTATGGCCCCAGGGTCTGCATCCGCTCGTCGACGTCGTGCGCGAGCAGGGTATGGAGTTCGGGCTGTGGCTGGAGCCCGAGATGGTCAATCTCGAATCGGAGCTCGTGCGCGAGCATCCCGAGTGGCTGCTGCAGCCGATCGAGAACGACGTCCGGACCTGGCGCAACCAGTTCGTGCTCGACGTGTCGCGGCCGGAGGTGTTCGACCACCTCCTGGCAGCGATCTCAGCCCTGGTGTCCGAGTACCGCCTCGACTACATCAAGTGGGACCAGAACCGCGACCTCATCGAGGCCGTCAGCGCCGGCCGGGCCAATGTGCACCGCCACACCGAGGCGGTCTACCGGCTGCTCGCTGCGCTCAAGGCGCGGCATCCGGGCCTGGAGATCGAGTCGTGCGCCTCGGGCGGGGCACGCGTGGACCTCGGCGTCCTCGAGCACACCGACCGCGTGTGGGCGTCCGACACGAACGACCCCGTCGAGCGGCTCGCCATCCAGCGCTGGACCGAGCTGCTCCTGCCCCCGGAGCTCATCGGCACCCACGTGGGCCCGCCCGTGGCGCACACGACGCGGCGCGCGACGGGACTCGACTTCCGCACCGAGGTGGCGCTGTTCGGCCATTTCGGCATCGAGTGGGACATCACCACGTGCACGCCGGCCGAGCTGGAGCAGCTCCGCGCCGGCATCGCCGCCTACCGGCGGCTGCGTCCGCTGCTGCACACGGGCGATGTGCACCACCCGCCCACGGGCGACGCCGGTACGAGCGCGACAGTCGTCGTCGCGCCCGACGGCGGCCAGGCGGTCGTCGGCCTGGCCCGGTCGGCCAGCGGCCTGCGCGCCCTGCCGCCGCTGCTCCGCGTGCCGGGGCTGCCGGCCGAACGCCGGTACCGGGTCTCGGTGCCGTTCCCCTCGGTGCTCCCGCACGAGCTGCCCCCGCTGCTGGCGGCGGACGGCCCCGTGGAGATGACGGGGGCGGCGCTCGGCTCGGTCGGCCTGCGGCTCCCGCTCCTCCACCCGGCGCACGGCGTCGTCGTCGAGCTGACCACGCTCGACTGACGCGCTAAGGGGCGGTGGCGTCCGCTATCGCAGTCGCCACCGCTTCGAATCCCGCGTCGTCGATCCGCCGGGCGTAGTCCGCGTCCCGGAGCGCCCGGTAGCGGGCGAACAGGTACGCCCGGCCCGGGTCCGCGCCGGTGGCGGTAACCAGCGCGTCGAGGCGAGCCCGGATCCCCGGGAGCAGCCGCGGCCCGGGCGGGAACTCGTCGAAGCGATTCCTCAGCAGCGGCACGAGGTCCCACTCGCGCGGGCCGCGCACCGGCTTGGGGTCGATCGCCTTCCACGACGAGCCCGACCGGAGCACGTTCTCGTAGTGGAAGTCGCCGTGGAGCAGCACGTGCGGCGCGCTCCGGAAGGCGCGTTCGACGTCGGGCCTCAGCTCACGGATGCGATCGCGATAGGCCGGGCCCGGCTCCGTCACCAGCGACTCCCGCTCCAGGGCGTCGTCGAACCCGGACCGCTCCGCGACGTGCAGGAGGCTCAGCAGCCGGGCGGCGGCCTCGATCGCGGCGCCCATCGGGGCCGACATCAGGCTCGTGCTTGCGTCGAGGCGTTCCAGCAGCAGGGCGCCCGCGTCGTCGGACGCCGCGACGAGCCGCACCGCACCGTGCCCGGCCCACCGGCGCAGCGCCTCGGCCTCGCCCCTCGTCTCCGCGTCCCGCCAGCCCACCTTCAGCATGCGGGCCGCGCCGTCCTGGTCCCGGACCTCCCACACCAGCCCCACGTTGCCGGACACCGGCGGGCCGACGAGCGTGAGGCGCCACTCGCGCAGGAGGCGCCCGACCAGCTCGGGGAGCTCGCCGATCCAGTCGTGCCCGGCCTCACCCTCGCGGTCCACGGTCCGGGCCGCGAATCGCGCGGGGACAGTGAGAAAGACTGAAGTCACCGCCGTTCCACCTCCCCTTGTCGTGCGAACGGAAGTCAGAGTATGCCGCCCGTGACGTTGCCCGCCCGGCAACCCTCGGACGACCTGCTTGCCTTTCAAGCAAGAACCAATGCTCATGACGCATGGGCACTCGTAGGTTCGGAGCCATGGCAACAGAACAGGTTTCCCCACAGCCGACGGCGCACGACGCCGTCGCAGCACCCGCCGCGTACGAGGCCTGGCGCAAGGCCAGGTGGGAGGAGGTGGCCGGCCCCAACGGCAGGGCAAAGGTGGTCGCCAGGGCTATGGTGACCGGCCGCGATCCGCGCGTCGTCCCGGGCTTGCCGGGGCAGTGGAACGTCACCGAGGCGGGCGCCCTGACCGTCACCGCCGCCGCCCACGACGGCGTCCGCGTGAACGGCGAGCCGGCGGACGGCATGGTCGAGGTGCCGGCCGGCAGCTCCTTCGCGCTCCCCGGAGGACTCGTCGGCATGGCCGGTGGTGCGGGCGGCACGTTCGGCCTCGTCGTCATGGACCACGACGCCGTCACCCGGTCCGGCCTCATCGGCATCGACACGTACCCGTACGACCCGTCCTGGGTCTTCGAGGGCGAGTACCGCGCGGCCCCTGCGGGCCGCCGCATCGAGGTGGGCCGCCTGACGGCTCCGCGCAGCACCGAGGCGGTCCTCGCACCCGTCGACCTCGCGGTGACCATCAACGGCGTCGAACACGTGCTCGCGGTGCTCGAGGACATGCCGGGCCAGCGGCTGGCAGTCTTCACCGACGAGACCAGCGGCACCGAGACGCCCGAGATCGGCCGCTGGCTGGTGCTGCCCCTGCTGGACGCCGGCAGCACCCTGACCGTCGACCTGAACCAGGTGACACTCTCCCACCATCACCTGAATCCGTCGGTCTTCACCTGCCCGCTCTCCCCGCCCGGCAACCACCTGCCCCTGCGGGTCGAGGCGGGAGAGCGCGGGCTGATCCATCGGAAGCGCACTCAGGAGGCGACGGCATGAGCCAGGACCTCGAGGAGAAGGCGGTCGCCTACCTCCGCCGTCTGGAGCGGGCGGACTGGCCCGGCGCGCGGGCGATGTGCTCCGCGTCGGCCACGGTGTGGCACAACGACGGTAAGGGCGACTCGACGATCGACGAGAACATGGCCGGCATGGCGAGCCAGGTCGATGCCATCGAGTCGATGCGCTACGACGTCACCCGGCAGTTCTCCCGGCCCGGCGAGGTGCTCCAGCAGCATGTCCTGCACGTGACCATGAAGGACGGCGCACGCTTCGATATGCGCGCGGCCGTGTACTTCGGCTTCGCCGATGGTCTGATCACCCGCATCGAGGAGTACGCGGCCCTGCCGGGCGGCAGCGGGGACTGAGGCTCCAAAGCCATCAACGCGAACTCGCCCTGACCCGCGGGGACGTCTGGAACGACTCCCAGACGGCGACCAGACGGCGACTCGGTGGTGCCGTGAGTTATCCACAGATTGGAAATACGCCCTGCAGGACGTACGAATGTTCGAGACAATGGAGGCAGTGAACAACGGCGGGCTAGCGGACGGGTTGGGGGTGGGGGCCGGTGGAGTCGACGAACAACGCGCCTGGTGGTCTGCCTCCCGCGGCGTCGGTGGAGGAGGCGCTGGCCCGGATCGAGGCCGCCGTGGGTGACCTGGCGGGCCTGACCGCTCCGGAGGTGCTGGATGGGTGGGGTGCGCCGGCCGTGTCCCGGCTGGCTGACGCGCACACCCGTATCCGCCGGTTGACGGGCCGGTTGGACGGGGTGCGGTACACGTTGTTGCCGCGGATCGAGGCCGAGGGTTCCTGGCGTTCCGGTGGCATGGCCCGCACGTTCAAGACCTGGCTGCGGCTGCGTGAGGGGGTCTCGGCGCGTACGGCGGGCAAGGACCTGACGATCGCGCGCCGCCTGGACACCGCGCTGCCGGTGACGCGTGAGCGGCTGGTGGCCGGTGTGCTGGGCGCGGACCACGCGAGGGTGATGACGGAGGTCGCGCCGACCAGCGAGACCCGCACGGACGCGTTGGGGTGGTTGATCGATACCCGCAC
>NZ_UWYY01000050.1 GCF_900608595.1 Promicromonospora panici
ATCCGGCACTCACCCGAGCACTCACACCGGTACACGGAGGGTCGCCGTGTAGCCCTCGCTCACGGACCCGGACACCCTGGCCATCTGCAGCGCGTACCCGTCGGAGAACACCATGTCCGAGTCGAGGGTGACGCCCTGCAGGTTGGCCACGCTCTGCTCGTAGCCCTCGGTCGCGTAGACGGCCTCGCTCACGTCCTGCGGGAGGGCGAGCTGGGAGGTGCGCATACGGCCGGTGGCGCTGGTGGCGTCGTCGAGCGAGGGGTAGACCTCGAAGTGGATGTGCGGCCAGCGGCCCGGGTAGCAGGCCGGGAAGATCGAGGTGAACGTGACGGTGCCGTCGGCGTCGGCCTCCTGGACGCCGCGCAGGTAGTTCTGGTCGGTGATGTCGTACATGGAGTACTGGCCGTCGCGGTCGCAGTGCCACGCGTAGACGGCGGCGCCCGCGACGGGGGTGCCGGCGTCGCCCTCGCCGGAGACGTCCACGACGGTCAGCGAGAAGGTGAGCGGGATGCCGTCGGCCGTGCCGGAGGAGTCCCCGAAGCTCGACGTGATGTCGCTGCGCACCACGCCGGTAGTGGTCAGGGCGTTGGGGCCGTTGGTCCCGTCGGCGGGGAACGGGCCGTTGGTCTCCTCGGGGATCTCGCCCGCCCCGGCGTCGGACTGTGCGGTGTCGCCGGGCGCACCGCCCCCGGGTCCGCCTGACGGCGCACCGGTCGGGCTCGTCGAGCTCGTGCCCGAGGTGCATGCGGCGAGAGCGGCGGCGAGGCCGCCGGCCGTCAGCAGGCCGATGGCATGCCGCCGGTTCAGGAGGGTCGGCAGATCGTGCGAGAGCCCGAGGTCGTGCGCCTCGGGGGCGTCGTGTTCCTCAGGTGCGGCACTCGGTTTGCTGCTCTGGCGCTTCATGGCCGGAAACTATGCCGCGCGGCTGGGCCGTGCCCGGCAGCAGGCTGGGAGGGTGCTGTGACCGTACGGGGCGTCGGTGCTGGTCACCGTGGCGTGAGCCGGATGACGGGCAGCTCCCGGTCGGTGGTCGTCTCGTACTGGCGGAAGTTCGCGGCCTCGTCGGTGATCTGCTTCCAGGCCTGCTCGCGCTCGGTGCCGTGCAGTTCCTCCGCGGTGACGGCGACCTTGCGGCCGCCCTGCTCGACGGTCACCTGATCGGGGCGGGCGGCGAGGTTGAGGTACCAGGCCGGGTTGGCGGGAGCACCACCGGCGGACGCGACGACCAGCCAGCTGCCGTCGGGTCCGGGGAACCAGGCGAGCGGGTTGGTGCGGGGCTGCCCGCTTCGACGGCCGACGGTGGTCAGGACCAGGAGGCGCATCCCCATGGTCCGGGCCTCCGTGCGCCGGGCGCGCCTCAGGATCAGTCGGTTCATCCAGCGGTACATGCGGCCGGGCTGCTTGGCTCCGCGGGTGCCGGTGGGATGCGTGAAGCTCATGACGGTACCTTCCCGTTCCAAATGGTTCGTGCCATTGACTATACATGGCCAGAACTATCGGCGGTGTGTACCTTTGACGGGTGAGGTTCGACAAGATGATCAGCGGCCTGCCGGCGTGCGGCGCGCGCGGCCTCGGCGGGCTGCCCGACGTCGTCGAGCTCGCCATCGTGCTGACCGCCACCATCGCCCGCGTCGCCGAGGAGCACGAGCTCACGCCCATGCAGGGCCGGCTGCTGTGCGGCCTGGCCGGGCAGCCCCGGCGGATGATCGACCTGGCGCAGTCCCTCGGGGTCGAGAAGGCTGCCCTGACGGGCCTCGTCGACCGGGCCGAGCGCCGCGGGCTCGTGGAGCGCGTGACGCTGCCGGGCGACCGGCGCGTCGTCCAGGTGACCCTGACCGACGCCGGGACTCAGGCGATGCTGGACTTCGAGGCCGGGCTCGCGAGCGCGCTCGACGAACTGCTCGCACCCCTGCCCGCGAAGGACCGCTCGGCGCTCCGCGGGATGGCAGCGGCCGTCGTGGGGGCGGCGCGCGCGGCGTAGGCGTGCTCTACCAGGGCACCTCCCCGTCCTCGTCCTGGAAGGTTCCAGTGGGGCCGTCGGGGCCGAGGGTCGCCAGCCGCACCACGACCTTGGCGCTCTCCAGAGGCGTTCGCCCGATCCCGAAGGCCGCGGTCAGGTCGGTGGCTGTGGTGCCGGGCTCCAGCGCGTTGAACTTGATGCCCGGCTGGGCCTTGGCGTACTGCACGGTCAGCATGGTGGCCGCCGCCTTCGCGGCCGAGTAGAGCGCGAGCGGCAGGTGGTACTCCGGCCGGTCGGGGTTGTTCACCGCCCAGAACGAGCCGGCACTGCTCGACACGGTCACCACCGTGGGGTTCGACGACCGCCGCAGCAGCGGCAGCGCCGCCTCCGTGACGCGCACGATACCCACCGCGTTGGTGTCGAAGACCCGCAGCGCCGTCGGACCGTCGAGGGCTTCGTTCCCGAGGATCCCCGCGTTGTGCACCAGGACGTCGAGCCGGCCCTCGGCGGCGCCGATCGTGGCCAGCGCGGCGCTCACCGAGACGTCGTCGGTCACGTCGAGCTGGACGAAGCCCGCGCCGAGCGCCGCCGCGGCCTTCTCGCCTCGCTCGATGTCGCGCGCCCCGACGTAGACGGTGTGCCCCAGCTCCAGCAGCTGTCGGGCGGTCTCGAAACCGAGGCCCTTGTTGGCTCCGGTGATCAGTGTGACGGTCATACGTCCCTGCCTCCTCGCGAAACGAAATACTCGGCCCGGACGGGCCGTTCTGGACGTTATGCACGGCAGGTTTCCGACGGCAGAGCCCTCTCCGGCCTGGGGTGTGGCAGGACCCTCTCTGGCTGTCCGGCGCCGAACTAGGTTGGCCCGGTGAGCGAGACGACCAATGCCCTGGGCACGTACCTGCGTGCTCGGCGCGAGCTGGTGACGCCGCAGCAGGCGGGCATCCCCGACGTCGGCGTGCGGCGGGTGCCGGGTCTGCGCCGCGAGGAGGTCGCGATGCTCGCGGGCATCAGTGCGGACTACTACCTGCGGCTGGAGCGGGGACGCGACCGCCACCCGTCGGTGCAAGTGCTCGAGTCGATAGCGCGCGTGCTGCGGCTGGACGACGACCACGTCGCCTACCTCCTGTCCTTGGTCGCGGAGGTACCCCGCCGGCGCAGGCGCCGAGCGCCCAAGGAGACCGCACCGCCCGGTGCGCTCAAGCTGCTGCACTCCCTGGTCCAGCCCGCCTTCATCGAAGGGCGGTATTTCGACATCCTGGCTTCGAACGCCCTCGCCGGGGCGCTCTCGCCCCGGCTCGCTGTCGGGGGCAACCAGCTCCGCGACATGTTCCTGGACGCGGCCGAGCAGGCCCTGTACCCGGACTGGGAGGACTACGCCGAGTGCTTCATCGCGAACCTGCGGCAGGCGGTGGGCAACGACGTCGACGATCCTCGTTTCATCGATCTCGTGGGCGAGCTCTCCCTGGCGAGCCCGCTGTTTCGCCGGCTCTGGGCCCGTCACGAGGTGCGCGGGCAGCGCGGCACACTGATGCGCCTCGACCACCCGCAGGTGGGGAAGCTGACCCTCAACCGGGAGCGGCTGAGCATCGGCGGAGCCGAGGGCCTGATGCTCGTCGTGTTCCACCCGGACGCCGGTTCCAGCGCCGCGGACAAGCTGGACCTGCTGGCATCCGCGGACCTTCCCGCGCGGACGTCGCCGTAGGATCACGGGGTGCTGCGACTCTCCGACGTCACCTACCTCGTCCGCGACCACGACGAGGCGATCGCGTTCTTCGTCGAGGCTCTCGGGTTCGTCCTGCGGGAGGACGAGACCAGCTCGTCCGGCCGGCGCCGGGTCGTCGTCGGCCCCGCGGACGGCGGCACGGGCCTCGTGCTCGCCCGCACCGACGCCGCGGATGCCGTCGGTCGGCAGGCGGGCGGCAAGGTCGCGTTCTTCCTGGAGACCGACGACTTCGCGGAACAGCACGCCCGCATGACGGCGGCGGGCGTGCTGTTCCGTGAGGAGCCACGCCACGAGGAGTACGGGACGGTGGCGGTCTTCGAGGACCTCTACGGCATGCCCTGGGACCTGATCCAGCCGCCGAAGCAGGGCTGACGCACCTCGTGGGCGAGCATCAGCCGCAGTGCTCGAACGGGCTCGTGTAGCTGCTGCTGCCCACCGAGCCGCCCCACTTCACGCAGGTGCCAGGCGCCGACCGCTTGACCGGGCCCGCGTAGTACGAGTAGCTGCCGGAGTCGGTGGTGCGTGACGACCCCTCCGGCTCCAGGAAGGCCGACACCGCGCTCGGCGTGCCGAGGCTGGTTGACTTCAGTGTGACCACGCAGTTGTAACCCGTGCTCGAGTTGTACAGCAGGTAGGTCCGGCCCACGGTGCCGAGCGCCGCCTGGTCGACCACCGAGAACCCGCTGCCGCAGACCTCCGTCGGCGTATACGGGTTGGTCGACCCGCCGCAGCCGTTGGTGCTGGTCACCGCCTTCTTCTGACCGAGCGAGACCGTCACGCCGTCGACGGTCGGGGACGTGTCGACGACGCCGGACGAGCCGCGCTGCTCGTAGTGCAGGTGCGGTGCGCTCGATCCGCCGGTGGATCCGACGGTCCCGATGACGGTGCCCTGGCTGACCGACATCGTCTGCCCGGGTGCCCGCACCATCGTGGCGAGGTGGGCGTAACGCGTGCGGGTGCCGTCGCCGTGCACGATCTGCACCCACTGGCCGTAGCTGGTGCTGCCCTCGTTGTCGAAGGTGGCGGTGCCGCCGGCCGTGGCCCGGACGGTCTCGCCGTTGATGGCGTCGTCGCCGTAGCTCTGCCAGTCGAGGGAGCCGGAGGGGTTGTGCCCCGGGCTCCAGTTGTTGGCGTAGAAGGTCTTGCCGCAGCTGAACGGCGACTTGTGTGCGATGGCCAGCACGCCGGCGTCGTCGGACGCCGTGGCCGAGGCCGTTGGGCCGGCCGCGAGGGCGACGGCGGCGATGGCCGCGAGCGCCCAGTACCTGGCGGTTCTTGTGCGGATTGCGGAGATGGCTGACATCGGTGCTCTCCATCCTGGGGGTCTGACTCTTGGTCTGACGCCGGAAGGGTGGCACGGGCGCGCAGCGGTGCCCATGGGTAGTGCTGCCCCTGGACGGGACCTGGATCGAGTGCTCGTGGTGGGCCCGGCATCTCTTGAAAACGAATCACCAGCGTGTTTTCATGATCTCGATGAGCGGCCGACCGGGGCCACTGACACCTCACCGAGGAGACCTGACATGAGCACCCACCGCCCCCGCGCCGTGGTCGTCGGAGCCGGCATCGCCGGACTGGGCGCTGCCCTGCGGCTGCACCAGGCCGGGTGGGACGCCCTGGTGGTCGAGCGGGCGCCGGCACGCCGTTCCGGCGGGTACGCGGTGGCCTTCGCAGGTCCGGGGTACGACGCGGCCGAGCGGATGGGGGTCCTGCCCGAGCTCGTGGAGCGGCACATCACGCCGGACCGGATGGACTACAAGCGGCCGGACGGCCGCACCAGGTTCTCGGTGCCCGGCTCCACGGTTCGCGCGCTGGCGGGGGAGCGGGCGCTGAACATCCTGCGCGGCGACATCGAGGACGTGCTGTTCACGGCGCTGTCGGAGCGGACTTCCGGCGAGGCACCGAACACGGTGGAGATCCGGTTCGGTACGACCGTCGTGGGCGTCGAGCAGGACGCGGACGGCGTGGACGTCACGCTGGAGGAAGGCACCGTCGAGCGGGCCGACCTGCTGGTCGGCGCGGACGGGCTGCACTCCGCGACCCGGCGCCTCGTGTTCGGGCCGGAGGACGACCTGCGGCTGGACCTGAACCACATGGCGGGCGTGTTCTTCCTCGACGAGCTGCCCGACGGCGTCGAGCCGGGCGTGACGGCCTCGCTCACCGACACCGGGCGGACGCTGGCGATCGTGAGCGTCGGCCCGGACCGGGCGGTGGCGTTCTTCGGCTACCGCACGGAGCGGCCCATGGACGAGCTCGCCGAAGGGCCGCAGGTCGCCCTGCCGCGCGCGTACGCCGACATGGCCTGGGTCGCGCCCGCCGTGCTCGACCAGCTGAGCCGGGCGGAGTCGGTGTACTTCGACACCGTCAGCCAGATGGTCATGGACAGCTGGAGCAACGGCCGGGTGGTCCTGCTGGGCGACGCCGCGTGGTGCGTGACGCTGTTCGCCGGCTACGGCTCCTCGCTGGCCGTCGCCGGGGCTGACGCGCTGGGCGCGGCGCTCGAGCGGCACCCGGACGACCTGCCCACCGCGCTGCGCGAGTGGGAGGCCGAGATCCGCCCCGAGGCCGAGCGCAAGCAGAAGCTCGGCCGACAGGTGAAGGGTCTCTATGCTCCCGCCGACCCGTTCCGGCTCTGGCTGCGCGATCTGCCGCTCCGGTTCGCCGCCTACCGTCCCGTCTCGGCGCTGCTCCAGCGCCGGCTGCAGCTCACCTCGTGACGCGCCCCGCGCTGCCGTCGACGGTCACCGTCGCGCCGTCCGGCAGCGTGGTCATGGCGCCGGGAACGGCGAGCACCGCGGGGATGCCGTGCTCGCGCGCCACGATCGCGGCGTGCGACAGCACCCCGCCGGTCTCGGTGACCACGGCGGCCACGACGCCGAACAGAGCGGTCCACGCGGGTTCCGTGAACCGGCACACCAGCACGTCGCCGGGCTGGACCCGGGCGAAGTCGTCGGGGCCGTGCACCACCCTCACCGGCCCGGTCGCCCGGCCCGGGCTGCCCGGTGTCCCGGCGGCGTCCGCCGCGGCTGAGCTTTTCGGCATGCTCTTCCTCCCTGGGCGTACCCACCTGCGTTGACACAGGCCACCGGACGATGCACGGTGCAAAACATGACGCACAACCCGGTGCCCGGCCGATCCTCTCAGCCTGACCTGCTCGTGCTCCACTCCGTCCGGATCCAGGGCATGGCCGACGACGACGCAGTCGCGCTGCGGTTCGGCCTCGACGAGGCGGACACGCGCGAGCTCCTGCTCGACGACGAGGCGTACGGCTGGGTCAGACAGGCGGCGTTCGGCGGGACTGCGGGCTGGTCGATGACGGACCGCGGCCGCGCCGAGGACGACCGGCGTCTGGCCGAGGAGCTGGCCGACGCGGGCGCGCGGCCCGTCGTCGAGCAGGCGCACGAGACCTTCGGGCCGCTGAACGCCCGGCTGCTGCAGGCCTGTACCGACTGGCAGCTCCGGCCGGAGAACGGCGACCGGCTCACCCCGAACACCCACACCGACAAAGAGTGGGACGCCGCCATCCTTGCCGAGCTCGAGGCGCTGGACGGCGAGCTCGCGCCCCTGGTCACCGAGCTGGGCTCGGCGCTGACGCGGTTCGAGGGGTACGACGCGAGGTTCTCCGCAGCGCTCGGCAAGGCGCGGGCCGGCCGGGGGGAGTGGGTGGCCGGCACGGGCCTGGGGTCCTGCCACGTCGTCTGGATGGAGCTGCACGAGGACCTGATCTCCACCCTCGGGATCGAGCGGGGCGCGTAGCCGGGCGGGCGGTACGTTCGGCGCATGGCAACGAGACATCTGTACCTGGCCCGGCACGGTGCGGCGGACGCGTTCGGCGAGCTGACCGACGTCGGCCACCATCAGGCGAGCCTGCTGGGCGAACGGCTGGCCGGCCAGCCGGTCGACGCCGTCTGGCACTCGCCGCTGCCGCGCGCGGCGGCGAGCGCACGGGTGATCGGCGGGCACCTGCCCGACGCGCCCGTCGCGGAGGCGGCGGAGCTCGCCGACCACGTGCCGTTCGTCCCGCCGGCGGCGGACCTCCCGCCGGCCTGGGCGGGCTTCTTCGACGGGTACGACGACGCCGAGCGCGCACCGGGCGAGCGGCTCGCCGCGGCGCTGGTCGAGCGGTTCGCGAAGCCCACCGACGTCGAGACGCACGAGGTCCTGGTGACGCACGCGTTCCAGGTGGCCTGGCTGCTGCGGCATGCGCTCGACGCGCCGCCCGCCCGGTGGCTCGGTCTGGACAGCGGCAACACTGCGCTGACGGTGATCGAGTACCGGGACGGCCTGCCGCCGACCGTCGTGCTGTTCAACGACATGGGCCACCTGCCGCCGGAGCTGCGCTGGACGGGGTTCCCGCCGTCGGCCCGGCCCTGACGGACACGTACTACGGGATCAGGCCCGCCCAGCGGCGGGACAGGTCGACCAGGCTCACCCGGTCCAGCGCGTCGACCTCCTCGGGAGTGTGCCAGGCGACGTCGTCAGTTGTGCCGTCCTCCTCGACGCGCAGCTCGCCCCCCGTGACGTGCGCGCGGTACACGATCCGCAGTGCGTGCATCGGGCGGCCCTCCGAATGCACCCGCTCCGCACCGGGAATCACGAAGCTGTCGACACCGAGCAGGGCGCCCAGCTTCACGTCGTAGCCGGTCTCCTCGAAGACCTCGCGGACGGCGGCGTCGGCCGGGTCCTCGCCAGGGTCGATCCCACCGCCCGGCATGGTCCAGCCGCTGTGCGGGGCCTCGCTCCAGTGCGGCAGGAGCAGCCGGCCCTGCTCGTCCGTGATGAGGGCGTACGCCGCGACCCTCAGGTCCATCGTGCCGTCTGTGTTCGTGAACATGGTGCACATCATGTCGCCCGGAGGGGATGTGCATCATGCACATCATGCGCACGGTCCGGGGAACGGCCCCCGGACGAGCGCCCGACGCCGTCCGCGAGCCGCGCTGTCAGCCCGCCCGTCGGCCGGGACGGGGCCATTCCCCGGCGTCGTCGTGGTGCATGACGCGTACGGGATGACGGCGGGGCTGCGCCGCGTCTGCGACCACCTCGCCGCGCAGGGCTACGTCGTGCAGGAACCGTCGATGCACCAGCGTGGACGCTGCCTGCGCCAGACCTTCCGCAGCCTCATCGCCGACCGGGCCCCGCCTGCGACCGGCTCGAGTCCGAGCGTGCGGCGCTCGCGGGCCTGCCCGACTGCTCGGTGCGGCGGGCTCACTTGGGTGAGGGATCGCCCGCCGCGTGTTTGCGTGCCACGCGGACTCACTGACCTCGCTGACGCCGATGTGGGGGCCCGGTCAGAAGGGTGGGTCGCTCGGGTCGGCGGGCTGGTCCGCGGTTGTGTCGATCGGCGTCGTGTCGGGCGGTACGGCTCCTGGTTCGGTTGCCTGGTAGGGGCGGGGTAGGCGCTGC
>NZ_UWYY01000051.1 GCF_900608595.1 Promicromonospora panici
CGTTCAACGCCTACATGGCGCGAGGCTGGGGTGCGCCCGACGCCGTCGTGCCGATGACGCCCGGGGCGCCCGCCGCGGCGGCCGCGCACCGCGAGCGCCTGTCGGAGCGGATCGGCGCGAGCGACGTCGTGGTGGGCGCGGGCCGCGCGTCCCTGCGTAACGGCGACGTGCTCTACGGGTTCCGCGCGGACAGCGACTTCGTCTGGCTCACGGGCGCGCAGGCCGAGGACGGCGTCCTGGTGCTGCGCGCGAGCGGCGGCGGTCACGACGCGACGCTGTACCTGCCGCCGCCGGCCAAGCCGGGCGACAGCGCCTTCTTCGGGAACGCGGCGTACGGCGAGCTGTGGGTCGGGCCGTCGCCGGACCTGGGCGACTGGGCGGAGGCGTTCGGCATCACCGTGGAGCCGCTGTCCGCGCTGGACGGCGTGCTCGCCGGGCTGGCCGGGGCGCTCGCGGCGCCGTCGGTCGACGAGGAGCTGGTGCGCCGGTTCGGCCTGAAGCCGTCGGAGGATCTGGCTCGCGCGCTGTCGGACCTGCGGATGATCAAGGACGACTGGGAGATCGCGCAGCTGCGCGAGGCCGTCGACCACACGGTCACCGGCTTCGAGGCGGTGGTCGCGGAGCTGCCGCGCGCGATCGGCGGCCTGGGCGAACGCTGGCTGCAGGGCACGTTCGACCGGCATGCGCGCACGTTCGGCAACGGGCCGGGGTACTCGACGATCGTGGGCTCCGGCCCGCACGCGCCCACCCTGCACTGGGTGCGCTGCGACGGCCCCGTTCTGCCCGACATGCCGCTGCTGCTCGACATGGGCGTCGAGGCGAACTCCCTGTACACGGCTGACGTGACGCGCACCGTCCCGCCGTCGGGCACCTTCAGTGCGGTGCAGCGGCAGGTGCACGACCTGGTCGAGAAGGCGCACCGTGCGGGCATGGCGCAGATCCGTCCCGGCGTCGAGTACCTCGACTTCCACTACGCCTCGATGGAGGTGATCGCGCAGGGGCTGCACGACTGGGGGCTGCTGGACGTCTCGGTCGACGAGGCCCTGTCGCCGGCCGGGCAGCAGCACCGGCGCTGGCTGGTGTGCGGCATCGGCCACCACCTCGGCCTGGACGTGCACGACTGCGCCCACTCCGACTACCCGACGTACCAGGCGGCGCCCCTGGAGCCGGGGGTGGTCATGACCGTCGAGCCGGGGCTGTACTTCCACGCGCACGACGAGACGGTGCCCCCGGAGCTGCGCGGCATCGGCGTCCGGCTGGAGGACGACCTGCTGGTCACGCCCGACGGCGCGGAGGTGCTGTCGGACGCGCTGCCGATCGACGCGGCGGGCATCGAGCGCTGGACCCGGGAGCGGATCGGTGACGCCCTGTGACGACCAGTGTGACGACCGCTGACGCCGTCGCCGAGCCGTTCCCGCTGCACGCCGTCGAGCTGCGTGAGGCGATCTTCACGCGGGCCCGGGACCAGATGATGCACCTGGCGCGCACCTACCCCGTCGACCGGCTGCTCGCGGTCTTCCGCGCGAACGCCGGCCTGGACACACGCGGCGCGCAACCGCCGGGCGGCTGGGAAGACTTCGGCCACGCCGACGAGGACGCCTGGGGCCCCGACGACTATCCCGGGCGCGAGGCCGCGCCCACGGCCAACCTGCTGCGCGGCCACTACGCGGGCCACTTCCTGTCCATGCTGGCGATGACCCACGCGGGTGCGGGTGATGCCGTCGTGCGGGCAGAGCTGAAGGCCAAGGTCGACCACCTGGTCGAGGGCCTGCAGGAGGTCCAGCAGGCGCTGGCGGCGTCGGGACGCTACAGCCATCCGGGGTTCCTCGCGGCGTACGGCGAGTGGCAGTTCTCCCGCCTGGAGGGCCTGGCGCCGTACGGCGAGATCTGGGCGCCGTACTACACCTGCCACAAGATCATGGCGGGCCTGCTCGACGCGCACCGGCACGCGGGCTCGCAGGTCGCGCTGGAGATCGCCGCCGAGATGGGACGCTGGGTGCACGGCCGGCTCTCCGTGCTGCCCGCCGAGCAGCGCAGGGACATGTGGTCCCTGTACATCGCGGGCGAGGCGGGCGGCATGAACGAGGTGCTGTGCGACCTCGCCGTCCTGACCGGCGACAAGACCTTTGTCGAGACCGCCCGCCTGTTCGACCTGGACTCCCTGCTGGACGCCGCGGCCGAGGGCCAGGACGTGCTGGACGGCATGCACGCCAACCAGCACGCCGCGACGCTCCTGGGCTACCTCGCGCTGGGTGACCTGACGGGCGAGGCGCGCTACCGGGACGCCGCCGTCAACATCTGGGACATGCTCGTGCCGGGGCGCACCTTCGCCCACGGCGGCTCGGGCGAGAACGAGCTGTGGGGACCCGCGGGCGCCGTCGCGCGTGACATCGGCAACCGCAACGCCGAGACCTGCGTGGCCTACAACATGCTCAAGCTCGCCCGCGCCCTGTTCGAGCGCACCGGCGACGCGCGCTACGCGGAGTACTACGAGCGGGCCGTCACCAACCAGGTCCTGGGATCGCGGCGGGACGCCGACTCGGACGACTCGCCCGAGGTCACCTACATGTTCCCCGTCCACCCGGGGGCGCTGCGCGAGTACGACAACGTCGGCACCTGCTGCGGCGGCACCGGCCTGGAGAACCACGTCAAGTACCAGGACTCGGTCTACTTCCGGTCGGTGCCGGGCGCCGACCGGACGCTCTGGGTCAACCTCTACGTCGCTTCGGCGCTGGACTGGGCCGAGCAGGACGTGCGCCTGGTCCAGGAGACGGCCTACCCGCTGGAGGGCAGCAGTCGATTGCTGGTCGACGCGACCGGGACCCTCGACCTCCGGCTGCGGGTGCCCGGCTGGGTCACCGGCGGCTTCGCCGTCACGGTCGACGGTTCGCCCGAGCTCGTGGATGCCGTCCCCGGCCAGTACGTCTCGATCCGGCGCGACTGGACCCCGGGCACCGTGGTCGAGATCAGCATGCCGCTGACCCTGCGCGAGGTGCCCGCCCCGGACGACACGTCGCTGGTCACGCTCGAGCTCGGGCCCACGGTCCTCCTGGCCCGCAGCGCCGCCACGACCTGGCTGCCCGTCGCCGCCGCGACCTGGCGGCGCCTCGACGGAACGCTCGACGTGCCCCTGACCCGGGCCGACGACGGCACCTGGCGACTGGGTGACCTCGAGCTGGAGCCGGCGTGGTCCGGGTCGGACGCGCGATACCACATGTACCTGCGGCGGTCCGACGCCCGCATCGGGTTCGCGGGGGCCGGCGCCGGGGCGGATCTGGCCGCCGGTCAGGCCGGTCCGGCCGCCGCCGACTCGGGCGTGCCGAACGTCGCCTGCCAGGACGGCAGCACCTTCCTCGACGTCCTCTGGTCGGACGGCGGCTTCGGCTCCCGCGACAGGTTCCTCCAGGCGGTGCTGCGCACCACCCACGAGTTCGTGGGCGTCGGGCTGCTCAGCGCCGCCGAGGCCGAGGCGGTCCTGGCTGCCGCCGTCCGCTCGGGTGTGGGCAGGACCAGGGACGGCGAGACCGCGGAGGGCGACGCGGCCCGCACTGCCGAGGCCGCCTTCCTCGCGGAGGCAACCGCCACCCTGCGAGCTGACGCCGGATCCGGGTCAGCGCCCCGCGTCGAGGTGGTCCCGGCCGCCGCGCCCAGCGTCACCGGCTGGTACCACCGACCGGCCGAGCTCACCGTCACCGCGCGGGCCGATGTCGGCGAGCCGACCGTCGAGGTCCGGGTGGACGAGGCCCCGTGGACACCCGCCGGGTCCGAGCCGCTGGTCCTGGGCGACGGCGTCCACACGGTCACGGCGCGCGCCGTCGACCAGGACGGGCGCGAGCGCCACGTCGTCCGCGAGGTCAGCGTCGACACCACGCCACCCCGGACCACCGCGACCGCGCGCCGCCTCGGCGCCCGCGGCGTCGAGATCAGCCTGACGGCCACCGACGACGTCTCCGGCGTGGACAGCATCCGGTGGAAGGGGCCCGACACCTTCTGGGCCACCTTCCGCGAGCCGTTCACGCGGGCGCTCGCCGACGTCCCCCAGGTCATCGAGTTCACCGCCACCGACCGGGCGGGCAACGAGGAACCGATCCGGACCCTCGTCCTCCCGCCCGCCGACTGACCCCCAGCGTGTCAGACGCACGGGTCACCCAGGTGACCTGTGCGTCTGACAGCTCGTTGGGCACCACGCACGAGCACGTCAACGAAGGAGTTGGAACACTCATGCACCAGCACGACCAGCACCTCACCCGACGCACGGTCCTCCGTGCCGGCGCCACCGGCCTCGCGGCCGGCCTCCTCTCGGCCGGGCTGGGTCCCCTGGCCGCCACCGCGACGGCGTCGGCCCCGCCTGCCGCCCTGCTCCCCCGCCGGCCCCTGCACCTGCCGGACCCGACGGCGGCACGCGACCAGTGGGCCGTCCGGCCCTTCCCGCTGACCGACGTCGGGCTGTCACCCAGCGTCGCCACCCGGGCCGAGGACCAGATGCTGCACTTCCTGCGCGAGTTCCCGGTCGACCGGGTGCTCGCCGTGTTCCGGCGCAACGCCGGGATCGACACCCGCGGAGCCGACGCGCCTGGCGGCTGGGAGGGCTTCGGCCACGCCGAGGAGGAACCCTGGGGCCCCGACGACTACCCCGGCCGGGAGAACGTGCAGACCGCGAACCTGCTGCGCGGCCACTGGGGCGGGCACTTCCTGTCCGCCACCGCGCTCGCCTGGGCCTCCACCGGCGAGCGGGTGTTCCAGGACAAGGCCGACCAGCTCGTCGCGGGCCTGGGCGAGGTGCAGGCGGCGCTCGCGGCGACCGGCCGGTTCACGCACCCGGGCTTCCTCGCCGCGTACGGCGAATGGCAGTTCAGCCAGCTCGAGGAGTACGCGCCCTACGGTGAGATCTGGGCGCCCTACTACACCTGCCACAAGATCATGGCCGGCCTGCGCGACGCCTACCAGCTCACCGGCAACGAGCAGGCCTTGGAGATCGCCGTCTCCATGGCCGACTGGGTCGGCTCCCGGCTCGATGACCTGCCCGACGCCCAGCTGCAGAAGATGTGGAGTCTCTACATCGCCGGCGAGTACGGCGGCATGAACGAGGTGCTCGCCGACCTGACGACGATCACCGGCGACGAGCGGTACGCGTCCACGGCCAACCGGTTCGACCTGCGGGCCCTCATCGACGCCTGCGCCGACGGCGTCGACACGCTGAACGGCAAGCACTCGAACCAGCACATCCCGCAGTTCTCCGGCTACCTCAACATGTACGACCTCACCGGCGACACGCACTACCTGGAGGCCGTGCAGGGGTTCTGGGGCATGGTCGTGCCGGGCCGCACCTACGCGCACGGCGGCAACGGCGAGGCCGAGCTGTTCGGCCCGCCCGACACCGTCGCCGGCGACATCGGCCCCCGCAACGCCGAGACCTGCGCCACGTACAACATGCTCAAGGTCTCGCGCCTGCTGTACTTCCACACCCTCGACCCGAAGTACATGGAGTACTACGAGCGCGGCGTGCTCAACCAGATCATCGGGTCCAAGCGCGACACCCGGTCGGCGACCAGCCCCGACGTCACGTACATGTACGGCGTCAACCCCGGCACCACCCGCGAGTACGGCAACATCGGGACCTGTTGCGGCGGCACGGGCCTGGAGAACCACGTCAAGTACCGAGACTCGATCTACTTCCGCTCGGCCGACGAGAACGCCCTCTACGTCAACCTCTACCTCGCCTCCACGCTCGTCTGGCCGGAGCGCGGGCTGCGCGTGGTGCAGCGGACCGAGTACCCGCGGGCGGGCGCCACCCGCCTCACGTTCGAGGGTTCGGGCGACCTGGACCTGCACCTGCGCGTGCCCGGCTGGGTGCGCAGGGGATTCACGGTGCGGGTCAACGGCCGCTCCGAACGGCTGGACGCCGTCCCCGGCACGTACGTCACCCTCTCGCGCACCTGGTCGGACGGCGACGTGGTCGACGTCGACATGCCGCTGGGCATACGGGCGGTCCCCACCGTGGACGACTCCGGGGTCCAGTCGATCGAGTGGGGACCGACCGTACTGCTGGCGCGCGGCGACTCGCCGGAGTACCTCCGGCTGACCCTCTACCCGCACATGGGCCTGGACGGCACGGTCGACGGCGCCTTCACCCCGGCTGGTGGTGACGCCGCGAGCGGCTACTTCGAGCACGGCGGCCGCACGTTCGAGCCTGCCTGGTCCGGCGACCACACGAAGTACCACATGTACATCAAGCGACACGAGCCGGCGATCGTGTTCTCCGGCGACGACTCCGGCGTCGCCAACGTGGCCCGCGAGGACGGCACCACGTTCCTCGACACCGTCTGGCACGACGGCGGCTTCGCTCACCAGGGCGCGCTCGTCGCGCACGTGACGCGCACCGCCCGCGAGTTCGTCGCCGACGGGCTGCTGACGGCGGACGAGGGCGAGCGCGTGGTCCGCACGGCGGCCGAGGCGGACTTCGGATGAGCCGTACCCGAGCACGGACGAGGAGAGCACACGTGAACCAGCTGCGAACCACCCGGCCCTACCGGGCGCTGTCCCTCGCGGCGACCGCCGCCGTAGTCCTGGTGACCGGGGCAGTCACTGTGCCGGCGAGCGCCTCGGCGGGGGTGTCGCCGTCCTCGGCCGCCGCCGGACCGGCGGCTGAGTGCCGCCTCCCGGCCGCCGTCGACGGCCTCGGCTCCGGCTTCCCGGTCGACGAGCAGGCGCTCCCGGCCACGGGGACGCTCAAGGCGGCGCTGCTCTACGTGGACTTCGAGGACCATCCGGCGCCCGCCGGGTCGCTCGACGAGGCGGGCGCGAACCTGGCGTCGGGCGTCGAGTACCTGGAGCGGGTCTCGGGCGGTCGGCTCGACGTCGAGACGACGTCGTCGGACGGGTGGGTCCGGATGCCCGAGCCCTCCACGTCGTACCCGTTCGATCGCGGGCTGAGCTACGAGGACCACGTCCGGTACATCGGCGACGCGATAGCGGCGGCTGACGCCACGTTCGACTTCTCGGACGTCGACGTGGTCTGGGTGACGGCGACGAAGGAGGCGCCCGACATCACCTACTCGCCGACCACGAACTTCCTTGATGTGACGGCGGACGGCAACCACCTCACCCACGCGGTCACGTTCGGCTTCGACCAGTGGCGCTGGGGCGGGCTGGTGCTGGCCCACGAGTCGGGGCACACGCTCGGTCTGCCGGACCTCTACCTGTTCGAGGCGCCGCCGGACGACCCGGGGAACTGGCACGCGGCGGTCGGCGGCTGGGACCTGATGGGCCTCATCTCGGGCGCAGGGCCGGAGTATCTCGCCTGGCACCGGTGGCAGCTCGGCTGGCTGGAGGACGCGCAGGTGGTCTGCGCGGAGCCGCGGCGGGCCACCAGTGCGTTGCTGCGCCCGGTCGCCGGGTCGGGCACTGCCGCGCCGTGGCAGGACGCGATGGTCGTGTACCGGCTCTCGGAGACGCGCGCCGTCGTCGTCGAGAACCGGCAGCCCGTCGGGTACGACGCGGGCATCGGCACGAGCGGCGCCCTCGTCTACACGGTCGACACGTCCGTGCCCTCGGGCGAGGGCCCGGTGCGGGTCGTGGACTCGACCCCGGGTTCGGCGGACGGTCTCGACGACGCCCCGTTCGCCCCGGGTTCGTCCTGGACGGAGCCGACGTCGGGCGCCGTCCTCACGTTCCGCCCCGGCCCGGCAAACACCCTGGGTGTCACCATGACCCCCTGACCCCAGGTTTGTTGTGGGCGGGACCGTTGCGCCTAAAACGGGCAGCTAGTCGCAACGACCCCGCTCACAACACGCTACGGGCAAGCGCGTCGACGGCCGCACGCCGGAGCGCCTGAGCCAGCCCTTCCGGCGTGAGCCGCGACGGCGGCTGCCCTGCCGGCGCGAAGGACGGGCTGCGCCTCGCGTGCGACGAGCTGGTGGTCGAGGTGCTCCGCCGCCGGGTGCTGCAACTGGCGAAGAAGAACCAGCTCGCCAACGCCGACGCCCGCGACACCGCGACCGTGATGACCGCCATGCACTCCTGGTCGTGCGGCACACGCGGTCGGAGGAGCAGCGCGGGCGTGTGGAACTGGTGCGGTCGGCCGCCGTCGGGCACGCCGCACCGCTTGCCGCGGCGGTAATCCTGGTCGGCGCCGCCGGACTGCTGATCGGGCTCGTCTCCGCCGCGGGCACGCGGGCGCGGCCACCTGGTCGACGCCGCCTGGCTCACCTGGGCGTCGCCCTCCGGGTGGCTCGAAGGCACCCGCCCGTTCACGGGCGACCGCTGGTGGCCGCTGGGTCTGGTGCTGGCGTTCGTCGTGGCGGCTCTCGCCGTGGCGTTCGCCCTGTCCGCGCGCCGGGACCTCGGCGCGGGGCTGTCCCGGCGCGGAGCGGGCGCGCGGCCGCGCCGGGGTGGTGGTCGTGCTCGCTTTCCCCGTCGGGGCCCACGCGATCCTCGCCGTCCTGCGGGCGCGGCACGACGAGACGTCCGGCATCGCCGAGCTGACGCTCGCGGCGCCGGTCTCGCGCGTCCGGTGGGCGCCGCGTCGGTGGGCTCCGCCCTGGCCGGATCCGCGGCGATCCTGCTCGTGATCGGGCTGACCCGGTCACGCGAGTGACCTGTGCGTCTGACACCGGC
>NZ_UWYY01000052.1 GCF_900608595.1 Promicromonospora panici
GAATGGTTGTCCGGCGGCGTCCTACTCTCCCACCCCGTCTCCAGGGCAGTACCATCGGCGCTGTAGGGCTGAGCTTCCGGGTTCGGAATGGGACCGGGCGTTTCCCCTACGCTAAGACCACCGTAACACTATCGAGAACGGCACCCCCCACACTCACGCTCACCAACCAACCCCGAACAAGGGTAGTAGTGGTGGTGTGTGGGGGTGGTGCCCGTGACTCGGGAACCGCATAGTGGACGCGAAACAAGCCTTCAAAAATTATTACCAGTGAGGTGTGTTGTGAAGTTATCGGCAGTTAGTACCGGTCAGCTCCGACAGTCTTCAGTCCTGTCTTCCACATCCGGCCTATCAACCCAGTGGTCTGCTGGGTGCCTCTCACACCACAAGGGTGCATGGAAACCTCATCTCGAAGCAGGCTTCCCGCTTAGATGCTTTCAGCGGTTATCCCTTCCGAACGTAGCCAACCAGCCGTGCTCCTGGCGGAACAACTGGCACACCAGAGGTTCGTCCGTCCCGGTCCTCTCGTACTAGGGACAGCCCTTCTCAAGTTTCCTACGCGCGCAGCGGATAGGGACCGAACTGTCTCACGACGTTCTAAACCCAGCTCGCGTACCGCTTTAATGGGCGAACAGCCCAACCCTTGGGACCTACTCCAGCCCCAGGATGCGACGAGCCGACATCGAGGTGCCAAACCATGCCGTCGATATGGACTCTTGGGCAAGATCAGCCTGTTATCCCCGGGGTACCTTTTATCCGTTGAGCGACGGCGCTTCCACAAGCCACCGCCGGATCACTAGTTCCGACTTTCGTCCCTGCTCGACCTGTCGGTCTCACAGTCAAGCTCCCTTGTGCACTTGCACTCGATACCTGATTGCCAACCAGGCTGAGGGAACCTTTGAGCGCCTCCGTTACATTTTAGGAGGCAACCGCCCCAGTTAAACTACCCACCAGGCACTGTCCCTGATCCGGATCACGGACCGAGGTTAGACATCCGAAGCGATCAGAGTGGTATTTCAACAATGACTCCACCCGAGCTGGCGCCCGGACTTCACAGTCTCCCACCTATCCTACACAAACCGCACCGAACACCAATACCAAGCTATAGTAAAGGTCCCGGGGTCTTTCCGTCCTGCTGCGCGTAACGAGCATCTTTACTCGTAGTGCAATTTCGCCGAGTTCGCGGTTGAGACAGCGGAGAAGTCGTTACGCCATTCGTGCAGGTCGGAACTTACCCGACAAGGAATTTCGCTACCTTAGGATGGTTATAGTTACCACCGCCGTTTACTGGGGCTTAAATTCTGAGCTTCGCCCAAAGGCTGACTCGTCCTCTTAACCTTCCAGCACCGGGCAGGCGTCAGTCCGTATACATCGTCTTGCGACTTCGCACGGACCTGTGTTTTTAGTAAACAGTCGCTTCTCCCTGGTCTCTGCGGCCCTCCCCGCGTCCCCCAGCAAGTGGGTTAACAGTTCAGGCCCCCCTTCTCCCGAAGTTACGGGGGCATTTTGCCGAGTTCCTTAACCACGATTCTCTCGATCGCCTTAGTATTCTCTACCTGACCACCTGAGTCGGTTTAGGGTACGGGCGGCTAGTCCCTCGCGTCGAGGCTTTTCTAGGCAGCATAGGATCACCAGATTCCCGCATACACGGTCACTATCAGCTCTCACCCTCATGCCCCACGGATTTGCCTATGGGACGGGCTACAACCTTGGACGTGGACAACCATCGCCACGCCTGGCTACCTTCCTGCGTCACCCCTGTTAACACGCTTACCTACTACCGGATCAGGTCCCACGCCTTACCAGCGGTCCGGTCCGAAGACCAGTGTGCTGGTTTGGGGTGGTTAGTATCACCGGGCTCGGTATGGGCGGTACTTCGCCGGTAGGAGAATATCAACTCCTTGTCCATCGACTACGCCTGTCGGCCTCGCCTTAGGTCCCGACTTACCCAGGGCGGATGAACCTGGCCCTGGAACCCTTGGTCATTCGGCGGACGGGATTCACACCCGTCATTCGCTACTCATGCCTGCATTCTCACTCGTGTAGGCTCCACCGCTAGGTCACCCTGCGACTTCACTGCCCACACGACGCTCCCCTACCCACCCACACACCTGAACACACACCACAAGGGCGCATGCTGGGCTAACGTATGAGTGCCACGGCTTCGGCGGTGTGCTTGAGCCCCGCTACATTGTCGGCGCGGAATCACTTGACCAGTGAGCTATTACGCACTCTTTCAAGGGTGGCTGCTTCTAAGCCAACCTCCTGGTTGTCTGTGCAACTCCACATCCTTTCCCACTGAGCACACGCTTAGGGGCCTTAGCCGGTGATCTGGGCTGTTTCCCTCTCGACCACGGAGCTTATCCCCCGCAGTCTCACTGCCGCGCTTACGACTTACCGGCATTCGGAGTTTGGCTGACGTCAGTAACCTGGTGAGGCCCATTAGCCATCCAGTAGCTCTACCTCCGGCAAGAAACACGCGACGCTGCACCTAAATGCATTTCGGGGAGAACCAGCTATCACGAAGTTTGATTGGCCTTTCACCCCTAACCACAGGTCATCCCCCAGGTTTTCAACCCTGGTGGGTTCGGTCCTCCACGCCGTCTTACCGGCGCTTCAACCTGCCCATGGCTAGATCACTTCGCTTCGGGTCTAGACCCGGCGACTCAATCGCCCTATTCGGACTCGCTTTCGCTACGGATACCCCACACGGGTTAACCTCGCCACCGAGCACTAACTCGCAGGCTCATTCTTCAAAAGGCACGCCGTCACCCCTGCAAGCCCCCAAAAAAGGGGACGGAGGCTCCGACGGATTGTAGGCACACGGTTTCAGGTACTATTTCACTCCCCTCCCGGGGTACTTTTCACCTTTCCCTCACGGTACTTGTCCGCTATCGGTCACTAGGTAGTATTTAGGCTTAGCAAGTGGTCTTGCCAGATTCACACGAGATTTCACGGGCCCCGTGCTACTTGGGATCCCCTCCACCAGGCCATGCCATTTCGTCTACGGGACTCCCACCCACTACGGTCCGGTATTCAACCCGGTTCGACTATGACACAACTTTCTCACTGGCTACCGGACTGTCAGATCCGGTCAGAAGGTCCCACAACCCCGCACACGCAACGCCTGACAGCTTGACACGCATACGGTTTGGCCTCATCCGCTTTCGCTCGCCACTACTCACGGAATATCTCTTCCTGTCGGTACTGAGATGTTTCACTTCCCGACGTTCCCCCCACACGCCCTATACATTCAAGCGCGGGTAACCGAACATGACTTCGGCTGGGTTCCCCCATTCGGAGACCCTCGGATCACAGCTCGTCTGCCAACTCCCCGAGGATTATCGCAGGCTACAACGTCCTTCTTCGGCTCCTAGTGCCAAGGCATCCACCAATGTGCCCTAAAAAACTTCAACAAACACAACAATCACAGAAACCAAGATGACCACAAAACAAGGAACCACAAACCCGAAAGCCCATGGCCCAACAGTCTCACGGTCGCAATCTTGGAAAAATTCAAAGATGCTCGCGTCCACTATGCAGTTCTCAAGCAACGGACGAACCCACCAGCCAACCCGCGGACACCACACCCGACACACCCCCGAAAGGACCATGCCAGCAGGTATGACCACGAACCAGTGACCCGTACTCAATCCAGAAACACTCGACCAGGACCCCGCCCACCCGCACCGATCACGAATGATCCGTCCAGGCCGGCATGATCCCGTGGCCGGTTGCCTCAGGACCCAACAGTGTGCTCGGCAAGCCATCCATCCCGCACTCTCCACGTTCCAGCCCTCCAGTGGAGGACGTACTAGCAGCGAGCACCCGGACAGGTACCTCTTCGTCAATGTTCCACCCATGAGCAACCACCCCAGACGCGTACGGCCTGGGCCTGGCCTCTGCCACCAGCTCCAACGGCCCCGTAGAGCACAGCCGGCGACCCCATCGTTATGTGGGGGCTGGTGGAGACGAGCTCCTTAGAAAGGAGGTGATCCAGCCGCACCTTCCGGTACGGCTACCTTGTTACGACTTAGTCCCAATCGCCAGTCCCACCTTCGACCACTCCCTCCCGAGGGTTGGGCCGTGAGCTTCGGGTGTTACCAACTTTCGTGACTTGACGGGCGGTGTGTACAAGGCCCGGGAACGTATTCACCGCAGCGTTGCTGATCTGCGATTACTAGCGACTCCGACTTCACGGGGTCGAGTTGCAGACCCCGATCCGAACTGAGACCGGCTTTTTGGGATTCGCTCCACCTCACGGTATCGCAGCCCTCTGTACCGGCCATTGTAGCATGCGTGAAGCCCAAGACATAAGGGGCATGATGATTTGACGTCATCCCCACCTTCCTCCGAGTTGACCCCGGCAGTCTCCCATGAGTCCCCGGCATAACCCGCTGGCAACATAGGATAAGGGTTGCGCTCGTTGCGGGACTTAACCCAACATCTCACGACACGAGCTGACGACAACCATGCACCACCTGTGTACGAGTGTCCAAAGAGAACCCCATCTCTGGGGCGTTCTCGTACATGTCAAGCCTTGGTAAGGTTCTTCGCGTTGCATCGAATTAATCCGCATGCTCCGCCGCTTGTGCGGGCCCCCGTCAATTCCTTTGAGTTTTAGCCTTGCGGCCGTACTCCCCAGGCGGGGCACTTAATGCGTTAGCTGCGGCACAGAACCAGTGGAACTGGCCCCACACCTAGTGCCCAACGTTTACGGCATGGACTACCAGGGTATCTAATCCTGTTCGCTCCCCATGCTTTCGCTCCTCAGCGTCAGTAACTGCCCAGAGACCTGCCTTCGCCATCGGTGTTCCTCCTGATATCTGCGCATTCCACCGCTACACCAGGAATTCCAGTCTCCCCTACAGCACTCTAGTCTGCCCGTACCCGATGCAAGCCCACAGTTGAGCCATGGGATTTCACACCAGACGCGACAGACCGCCTACGAGCTCTTTACGCCCAATAATTCCGGACAACGCTTGCGCCCTACGTATTACCGCGGCTGCTGGCACGTAGTTAGCCGGCGCTTCTTCTGCAGGTACCGTCACTTGCGCTTCTTCCCTGCTGAAAGAGGTTTACAACCCGAAGGCCGTCATCCCTCACGTGGCGTCGCTGCATCAGGCTTTCGCCCATTGTGCAATATTCCCCACTGCTGCCTCCCGTAGGAGTCTGGGCCGTGTCTCAGTCCCAGTGTGGCCGGTCGCCCTCTCAGGCCGGCTACCCGTCGACGCCTTGGTAGGCCATTACCCCACCAACAAGCTGATAGGCCGCGAGCCCATCCCCCACCGAAAAACTTTCCAACACCCACCATGCGATAGATGTTCATATCCGGTATTAGACCCCGTTTCCAAGGCTTATCCCGAAGTAGGGGGCAGGTTGCTCACGTGTTACTCACCCGTTCGCCACTGATCCACCCAGCAAGCTGAGCTTCACCGTTCGACTTGCATGTGTTAAGCACGCCACCAGCGTTCGTCCTGAGCCAGGATCAAACTCTCCGTAAAAGAGAAACATCCACACACCAACCAAAGATCAGTGCATGAACAAATGATACCGGCCAGATACAAATCTGATGATTTGTGTCCGTCCAAACAACCCCTCAC
>NZ_UWYY01000053.1 GCF_900608595.1 Promicromonospora panici
CGACGTCATCATCGCGAACCGCCGGACCGAGGCGCTCGACGACGTCGCCGACAAGGTCTACACGCGGGACATCTACGGGCGCGACTGACCTGCCCAGCCTCGCTCAGCGTGCGGCCGTTCACGAAGCGAGCGTGACCGCGACCAGCTCGTCCCTGCTCGCCTCCGCGCCGCCTCCTCGATCCGGGTCAGGTCCGGGTCGGAACGGTCCGGCAGCCCGCGGACGACCGTGCTCGCCGCGAGCAGCCGCGCGGCCTGCTCGTACTGGTCGCTCCGCAGCGCCAGGTCCGCCACGCCGACGAGGGCCTGCGCGAGCATGGGCCCGTACCCCGCCTCGGCGGCGACCTGGTAGGCCGCGGCGCGATGTGCGCGGGCCTCGCCGAGATCGTCGGTGAGGTAGCCCAGCTGGTGGTGCGTCAGCGAGCGGAGGTTCGCCGCCTGGTCGCCCAGCGTGACCATCGCGAGATCGAGCTGCCGGCGAGCCTCCTCGGCGTCGCCGCCCCAGCGTGCGAGCTCGGCCCTGGCCAGGGCCACCTCGGCCAGCGCCTCCGGCCACGTCACCCGTTCGGCGAGCCGCTCGGCCTCGGCCATCGCGGGCGCGACGGCGTCCTCGTCGCCCCGCAGCCAGTGCAGCCGCGCCTGCCCGGCCCGCATCCGGATGACGTCCTCGACCGCCCCGGCCTCGGTCAACACCGCGATCGCATGCTCGTAGCGCTCGGACGCGGCGGCGAACTCGCCGCGGACGGCGAGGCGGTCCGCCAGCTCGGTCAGGGCGAAGGAGATCCCGAACCGCTCGCCCAGGGCCCGGAACTCGGCGAGGGCCTGCTCGAGGTACTCGTCCGCGTCCCGCCCGCCGTGCCCGAGCATGACCCGCATCTTGCCGAGCTGCAGCCGGGCCAGGGCCCGCGCCCAGGGGTCCTCGTTGTCCAGGGCCGGCTCCCACGCACGCACCGGGTCGGCTCCTTGCAGCATGCGTTCGAGGGGGACGACGAGGCCCAGCAGGTGACTGTGGGAGCTGTCGCGGAGGCTGAGCTCGTAGGCTTTGTGGATCCAGTCCGCCGCGTGGCGTTCGTCCGAGGCGCGCCCGGAGCCGGCGAACATCACGACGAGCGAGTACACGGCGGCGCGGGTCTTGTCGTCGACCTCGCCCCGGAGGTCGACGACGGGAAGCTCGGCGGCAGCCGTGATCAGCTCGGCGCCCTCGGTCTTGTGCCCGCTGAGCCACCAGTACCAGCCGGCGCCGGCCGCGAGCCGCATCGCCGCCTGGGCCTTGCCCTCTGCCAGGGCGCCGCGCATCGCGGCACTGATGTTGTCGTGCTCCGCGGCGAGCGTGGCGAGGCCGTGCAGCTGCCCGGCTCGGCGCAAGCTCGGCTCCACGGTCTCGGCGAGGTCGGTGAAGTAGGCCAGGTGCGCCTGGCGGGCCGGGTCCGTCTCTCCGGCGTCCGCGAGGCGTTGAGCGGCGTACTCCCTGATGGTGCCGAGCATCCGGTAGCGCGGGGCGGCGCCGGGCTCGGGGACGAGCAGAGACTTCTCGGTCAGGGCGGTGAGCAGGTCCAGCACGTCGGCTTGGTGGACGGCGTCCTGCCCGGCGGTGTCCCCGGCGCAGACCCGCTCGGCGGCGTCCAGGCTCGCACCGCCGGCGAACACCGAGAGTCTGCGCAGGACCGCGCGTTCGGCGTCGGAAAGCAGCTCCCAGCTCCAGTCGACCATCGCGCGCAGCGTCCGGTGCCTGGGCAGGGCGGTCCGGCTGCCGCCGGTGAGCAGCCGGAAGCGGTCGTCGAGGCGGTCGGCGAGCTGGTCGACGGACATGGTGCGCAGCCTGGTCGCGGCCAGCTCGATCGCCAGCGGCACCCCGTCCAGCGCCCGGCAGATGCGGGCGAGGGTCGGCAGCGTGGCGGCATCGAGGGCGAGATCCTGGCGCGCCGCGCCGGCCCACTCCCGCAGCAGCCGGACGGCGGGCGAGGACGCGATCTCGTCGATGCCGGCGTCCGGCCCGGACAGGGCCAGCGGCAGCACCGGCCAGATCGCCTCACCGGTGATGCCCAGCGGTTCCCGGCTCGTGGCCAGGATGCGCAGCCGCCGGCACTCGCCGAGCAGGCGGTAGGCGAGGGCCGCCGCTGTCTCGATCACGTGCTCGCAGTTGTCCAGGACCAGGACCATCTCCCGGTCGCGGATCGCGGCCACGAGCCGTTCGGCTGCGCCTCGACAGCGCCGTCGGGCAGCACCTTTCGCAACCGCGAGACCAGGCGCTGCAGGGCGTTCGTCGCGTCGGACGGCGGGTGCTCGCCCCAGATCCAGTCGACGAGCGTGGCCCGCTGGACCGGGCGACCCGGTTCGTGGGCGAGGGCGATCAGCAGGGCGCGCAGTCGCGCGCCGGGCACATGGCGACGGTGCCGTGGTCGTCGCCGTCGTCGCCCAAACGCACCTCGAAGGGTCCGAGCATCCTGATCTGCACCGGCAGATCTTGGCACATGGGTGCTGTGCAGTGGGGGGATTCGGGGCTGCGGCGAGGGGCGGCGCACGTGGCGGCCTTGGAGGCGCTTATGGCGCAGTCCGACAGCAGAAGTGCTGAGTCGGAGGGGCTTTGTTCGACGTCGTTCTCCGGAACCGCTGCTGGGTACCAATCGTCCGCGTGCCTGGCCGGGACTGCTGGTTCTGCTGTGGGCAGATGCGGGTTCGCTGGTTGAGCGGTGCGAACGGGTGTGCCATATGTTGGTGGCATGAGATCAGTGGACGGTGCGCCTGGAGCGCGCGAGCAGCCTCCCGGGTCCGTGCTGCCCGCGGACGGTGGCGTGACCACCGATGCGGCTGGTGTGCGGATGGTGCGTGAGTGGTTGGCCGGCGTGATCCTGCCAGGCGGTACTGACACGGCGTCGTCTGTCTCGAAGCGGGTGCAGGCGCAGTGGGTGGACCTGCTCAGTGAGCTGGAGGCGGTGAAGAACACGGTGACCGCGACCCAGGCG
>NZ_UWYY01000054.1 GCF_900608595.1 Promicromonospora panici
TGTCGTCGCGGCGGATGCCGCGTTCGAGGGTCGAGATGACGGCGGGCCAGATGCCGAAGTGGTTCGCTGCGGCGGTCAGGGTGATGTTCTTGGCCTGGCGTAGCGGTCGTAGGTCGGCGATCTGCGGGACCGGGATGTGCTGGGTCAGGTAGCGGAAGATCTCGCGGGCGATGGCGCGTTTGAGCTGGCGCTGGATCTCGCGTTTCGACTTGCCGCGGGCGTGTTGCCGGGCGACGTAGTCCTTGGTTGGTTGGTGGCTGTTCATCCGGACCAGTGCGATGCGGTGCAGCGCGTTGTTCGCCTGCCGGTCGCCGCCGCGTGAGAGGCGGTAGCGGCCGGTGGTCTTGCCCGAGGACGCGGGCACGGGTGCGGTGCCGCACAGGGCTGCGAATGATGCTTCGGTGCGTAGCCGGTCGGGGTTGCCGCCCGCGGTGATCAGCAGCTGAGCTGTGGTCACCGGGCCGGTGCCGTAGGCGGCGCGCAGCCCGGGGTTGGCTTGGGCCGTGAGGTGGTCGAGCTGGTCGGTGATCTGCTCGATCTCGGTCTGCAGGGCGCGGTAGCGGCGTGCCAGGGCGCGCAGCGAGACCAGGACCGCCGCAGTGACCGGGTCGGGGTGAGTGCTGCGAGAGCGGGCCAGGGCCTGCGTGAGCGCGGCTGGCTCGGTCTGGGAGTATTTCGCGCGGACGGGTTCGGGGGCGGTGATCAGCATCTGCCGGATCTGGTTGATCGCCACGGTCGTGGCTTTCACTGCTGAGCGGCGGACGTTCAGCAGGGCGCGGATGCCTTCGATCGTCTCGTCTTTGGGCGGGGTCGTGGCACGTCCGAACGCGACTGCGCGGGCGGCGGCGTAGGCGTCCAGCGGGTCGGACTTTCCTTTGCGGCGTCGTTCGTGCTGGTCGGGACGGTTGACCTCGATCACGTTCCCACCCGCTGTGCGGGCCGCGCGGGCCAGGCCCGCGCCGTAGCTGCTGGTGCCTTCGATACCGAAGGCCCGCACGACGCCGTGGGTCGTGATGAACGAGATCGCCCGGGCGTATCCCGTGGCGGTGGTCGGGAACTCCTGGTCGGCCAGGTCCTGGCCGTGCTCGGTCACGACAGCGATGTGGATCGTGTCCGCGTGGGTATCTGCGCCCGCGAACACGATCACTGGCCCGGTGGTGTTTGACAAGATGGTCCTGCCTTCTGCGTGGAAGGTAGGTGCCGGTCGGGCAGCAGACAGGACAGTGGTGGGGGCTTCTACCCAAGCTCCTATGAGGTCATGTCCGCCCGGCCGGCACCGTCTGCGGGTGGTCCCCGGGGCCGGGCGGATCACTCGGAAGACAGTCCAGCAGGA
>NZ_UWYY01000055.1 GCF_900608595.1 Promicromonospora panici
GGGACTGCTGCACGGATAGGTGACAGGGTTTCTCAGGCGGCGAGTGCGACCTGAGTGGTCATGATTGCTTCGTACTCGATCGGGGTCAATCGTCCGAGGCGGGTCTGGCGGCGTCGTCGGTGGTAGGTCCGTTCGATCCAGGTGATGACCGCGAGCCGCAGGTCGTCACGGGTGGCCCATCGTTTGCGGTCCAGGACGTTCTTCTGCAGCAGGGCGAAGAAGGATTCCATGGCGGCGTTGTCGCCGGCGGAGGCGACCTGGCCCATGGATCCGACCAGGTCATGGCGGCGTAGCGCGGCCAGGAATTTCCGGGACCGGAATTGCGATCCGCGGTCGGTGTGGACCACGCACCCGGCCACGTGGGTGCCGTCGATCCGGCGTCTGGCGACCGCGGAGCTCAGGGCGTCCACGGCCAGGGAGGACTTCATGCGGTCGCTGATGGAGTACCCCACGATCCGGCCCGAGTAGACGTCCTTGATCGCGCAGAGGTAGAGCTTGCCCTCGCTCGTGGCGTGCTCGGTGATATCGCTCAGCCACAAGGCGTTAGGCCGCCTGAGCGCGGTGAAGTCCCGGTGGACGAGGTCGTCGTGCGCGGGCGGGCCGGGCCGCTTGCCGTTCTTGCCACGTTTCTTGCCGAACACGCTCCACCACCCGTTGCTGGTGCAGATCCGCCACGCGGTCCGGTCGGCCATGCTCTGGCCGGCCTGGCGTGCTTCGTCGACCAACAGACGGTGTCCGAACTCCGGGTCGTCGCGGTGAGCGTCGAACAACGCGTTCGCGCGATACGCCTGCACGACCTCGGACTGCGTCACGGGGTTGCGTAGCCACCGGTAGTAGGGCTGTCTGGCGAGCTTCAGGACCCGGCACGTCACCGTCACGGGGATCCCCGCCTCGGCGAGCTCTGTCACGAGCGGGTAGAGCCTTTTCCCGGCAGCTGCGCCTGGGAGAGGTAGGCGGCCGCGCGGCGCAACACCTCGTTCTCCTGCTCCAGCAGCCGGTTACGCCGCCGCAGCTCACGCAACTCGGCCGACTCACTCGACGTGACGCCGGGCTTGGCGCCTTCTTCCACGTCAGCGGCATGCAACCAGTTACGCAAGCAGGACTCCGAGATCCCGAAGTCCTTCGCGATCTGCCGGACCGGAGCCTGACCACGCCGGGCGACAGCCACGACGTCATCACGGAACTCTTTGGGGTGGGGTCTGGGCACGATCAACATCCTTCCAGCAGTGCCTGCCGACACCACAAGTAAGTTGTCACCTATCCGTGCAGCAGTCCC
>NZ_UWYY01000056.1 GCF_900608595.1 Promicromonospora panici
GAGGCGACGGTAGTGGTCAAGTCGACGGTCCCGGTGGGCTTCACCGAGCGGATGCGCGAGGAGCACGACGGCGCGGCGATCGTCTTCTCCCCGGAGTTCCTGCGCGAGGGCCGGGCGCTGTACGACAACCTGCACCCGTCGCGGATCGTGGTGGGTGACCGGTCCGAACGGGGCAAGAAGTTCGCCGACCTGCTGCTGGAGGGCGCGATCACGAAGAATGCCCCGGTGCTGCTGACCGACCCCACCGAGGCCGAGGCGATCAAGCTGTTCGCCAACACCTACCTCGCGCTGCGGGTGGCGTACTTCAACGAGCTGGACACGTACGCGGTGACCCGTGGCCTGGACACGGCGCAGATCATCGAGGGTGTGGGCCTGGATCCGCGGATCGGGTCGCACTACAACAACCCGTCCTTCGGGTACGGGGGCTACTGCCTGCCCAAGGACACGCGGCAGCTGCTGGCCAACTACGCGGACGTGCCGCAGAACCTGATCAACGCGGTGGTGGACGCGAACACCACCCGCAAGGACTTCGTGGCGGCCGATATCCTGCGCCGCAGCCCGAAGACCGTCGGTGTGTACCGGCTGGTGATGAAGTCCGGGTCGGACAACTTCCGGGACTCGAGCATCCAGGGCATCATGAAGCGCATCAAGGCCAAGGGTGTCGAGGTCATCGTGTACGAGCCGGCGCTCGAGGACGACGAGTTCTTCCGCTCGGAGGTCGTCCGCGACCTCGACGAGCTCAAGTCGCGTGC